>NZ_CAMFLB010000033.1:0-98170 GCF_945957435.1 Serratia sp. PL7
TTTGGGAGAGGGTTGGGGTGAGGGGCAGAACGCAACCTCCCATATTGGAGAAAAGAGATGACACCTGAATCGGTAATGGCGCTGGGTACGGAAGCGATGAAAGTGGCGCTGGCGCTGGCCGCCCCGCTGCTGTTGGCCGCGCTGTTCAGCGGGCTGATCGTCAGCCTGTTGCAGGCCGCCACGCAAATTAACGAAATGACGCTGTCGTTCATTCCCAAAATTCTCTCCGTGGTCGCTACCCTGATCGTTGCCGGGCCGTGGATGCTCAACCTGCTGCTGGACTACATGCGCATGCTGTTCAGCAACCTGCCAAACCTGATCGGCTAACCATGCTGACCTTTGACAGCGCCCAACTCAGCGTCTGGCTCAGCCAGTTCTTCTGGCCTCTGCTACGCGTCCTGGCGCTGCTTAGCACCGCCCCGCTGTTCAGTGAAAAGCAGATCTCCAAGCGGGTGAAAATCGGCCTGGGCGGTCTGATCGTTTTGCTGATCGCTCCCACTCTGCCCACCAGCAATATCCCCCTGTTTTCCGTCACCGGCCTGTGGCTGGCCGTGCAGCAGATCCTGATAGGTGTGGCGATCGGTTTGACGATGCAGTTCGCCTTTGCGGCGGTGCGCCTGGCGGGTGAGGTGATCGGCATGCAGATGGGGTTGTCCTTTGCCACCTTCTTCGATCCCTCCGGCGGCCCCAATACGCCGCTGTTGGCGCGCCTGCTGAACCTGCTGGCGATGCTATTGTTCCTAACCTTCGATGGTCACCTGTGGCTGATCTCGCTGCTGGCAGACAGTTTCCATACCCTGCCGATCCAGGCGCGGCCGCTGAACGGCAACGGTTTCCTGGCGCTGACCCAAGCGGGAACGCTGATCTTCATTAACGGTATGATGCTGGCGCTGCCGCTGATCTGCCTGCTGCTGACGCTGAACCTGGCGCTTGGCCTGCTCAACCGCGTTACCCCACAGCTTTCAGTGTTTGTGATCGGTTTCCCGGTCACATTAACCATCGGCATGTTGACCCTTGGCATGATGATGCCGATGCTGGCCCCCTTCTGCGAGCACCTGTTCGGTGAGTTTTTCGATCGACTGGCGGCGGTGATCGGCGGCATGACCCCTTAACGCTGAGGTTACCCGCGAGACAAACTAGCAGGGAAAGATATTTTCCGAGATAAAAAGTTGAAAAAGCGAAATTAACCAGATTTAGCGGCGATTATTCTGCCGGGCTTGAATAATAAAATACCCCCCTTAGAATGGCCTCATTAAATAAATCCCATGCCGTATAAAAAAGCGGTAAAAGACCATTAAATGGGTCACGTGATTTATTAACACTAACGGAACACCAAGAAAATAAAATAACCGCACTTTAGGGCGGCGGAATTTTATTTATCTCAATATAGCCAGGAGCATCAAATGAAAGCGAAAACTAACAGGAAAGCACGCAGAGCCTTGGGCATGGCGCATTGGACCACTAATCGCATTCAGATCACGGCGTCCGCCTGCGGAAAAATCTGGACCGTAGCCAAAAAGAAAAAATAATCTGTTTTTAATGCGTGACGTTAAAAATAGCATGATCGCTTATCCAGCCTGAATATCCTGACGTTTCCCGCCGTTAAATCAGGCTGTGCAAAAACGGCACTGCGCTCTATATCCACGTTATAGGGCGCAGTGCCCTATACCCTGAATATAGACATTATCTAGAATTAATACCCTATGGATTTCAAGCTGCAGCGTTGTTACCTGCAGCTTGAAAGACGACGGGTATTATCGATTCATTTGAAATAGCGACATCCCTTGCATATCGCTGAAGGTCTTATACGATGCCTGCAAGGCCGCCTGTTGCATGTAGTAAGACGAGATCGCCTCCACCACATCCGCCTCAACCAGCGCGGTCAGCTGATTTTTGTTAGCCGTATTGTTTTCGATACCGATGCTGTCCAGCACGTCCAACTCTTGCAGTTGAGTCCCCAGCACCGCGTTGGTGCTCAGCACGTTGTTATAGCTGTTATCCAGACCACGGGTTGCCTTATCGAGCGCCGCCGTCACCTGTGCGCGAGTAGCCTCATCGGCCCCTTGCAGCGGGGTTTTCAACGCTTTCAGCGCCGTGTCGATACTCTCGAACACGTTTGTTTCGGAAACGCTGCCGTCCGGCTCCGGTTTGATATTGCTGGTCAGCGACATAAATATCGAGCTGCCGGTGTGTCCCACTGTCATGGTGCGGTTGGCATCCACTTTCTGCTCAATGGCCGAGTTGCTGCCCTGATAAACCACCTTGCCGCCCTGCTCGACAAACGGGGCTTTGTCATTGGCAAAACCAGCAAAAATGAAACGGCCGTTACCGTCGGTACTGTTGGCCTGGCTGAGTAGCTGATCTTTCAGCCCCTGCAACTGGGTGGCCAAAGAGTCACGGTCATTATCGCTGAGCGTGCCGTCACCGGCGTTGACGATCAGCGTTTTCATGTCCTTGATGCCGTCGGCAGCGCTACGCAGCACGGTTTCTTCCATCGAGATATTCTGACGGGCAAAGGTGCGCGCCAGCGCGTACTGGCTGTTTTCTGACATCGACTGCGAGATCATCACCGCCTGTGACGCCGCTAACGGATCGTCCGAAGGGTAAAGCACGCGCTTGCCGCTGGAAAGCTGCTGCCCGGACTGCATCCACAGAGACTGATTATTGGTGACCCCCGACAGATTCTGCTGGTAGATCATGCTGGTGCTCATGCGCATGGGTTGGATTCCTCACTAAGGGCATCCGCAGCCGGTATACCGGCTGCAGTTAACGGTAAAATCAACGAATATTCAGTATGGCGTCAAACAACGAGCTGGCGGTCTGGATCACCTGCGCATTGGCCATGTAATACTGTTGGAAACGCAGCAATTCGCCGTACTCTTCGTCCAGGTTAACCCCGGAGATGGACTGCTGTTGGGTTTGCAATTGGGTCACAATATTGGTTTGTGCGGTGGCGTTGACCTTGGCGGTAGCGGTCTGGTTACCCACGCTGCTGACCAATCCGGCATAGGCCCCGCTCAAGGTTGCTTTACCCTCCACCACTTTGGCGGTTTGCAGATCGAGCAGTTTCTTGACGTTGTCGTTATCACCCTTACCGCCATCTTCCGTTCCTGCGGCTGCAAACTTGGCCGAGTCGCTGATCGCGACCTTCAGGGTTCCGGCCACATCGCTAACCGGCTTCACGGTAAAGCTGTCATTCTTTTGCGCGTTGCCCGTCACGCCGACCTGCAGGCCATCAAAGCTCAGCGTCGGTTTGCCATCCGCATCAGTGCCTGCGGTGGCAGGCACTTTGACGTTGTCGGACAGGCGCGTAACCTGCCAGTTGGCACCGTCAAACTCCATGCGGTAGTCGCTGGCCTTGACCTTGCTGGTATCGGTAAAGGAGACCGACAGCGAGGCATTGCCGGTGTTATTGGTATTGTTGACCGTACGCCCACCCGAGAAGCTGAAGAAATCTTCCCCCGGATCGCCGTTGATATCAAAGCCTTCGCGATGCTGCTGGTTAAAGCTATCGGCCAGCGCCAGGGCCAATTGCCCCAACTGGTTACGTGCGCCGTCCAGTGATTCACTGCGGAACTTCAGCACGCCGCTGACGCTGCCGCTACCAATCTGACTTTCCGGAATTTCGCTAGCGCCATTGCCGCGATCGTAACCCAGCGTCAGGCGGGACGGGTCTTTGCTGGAAGGCATCGCCGTCACCTGATAGGAGGAGTTGCCTTGCACCAGCGTCAAGCCGTTGGCGAAGGTCACGGTATAGGCATCACCGTCCTGCTGAGTGACCTGAACGCCGACCACTTTGTTAAGCTCTGTCACCAACTGATCGCGCTGATCCAGCAAGGCGTTCGGCTCGCTGCCGCCGCTGCTGGCCCGCACCTGGGTGATTTCGTTATTCAAACGGGCGATCTGCTGGCTGTAAGTATTGATCTGGTTGGCGCTGTCGCTCAGTTGCTGATTGACGCCCGCATCCATATCGCGCAGATATTTATCCGCATTGTTGAACTGATTCACCAGGCCGTTGGCCTTGCCTAACACGGTCTGACGGGCTGCGTCATCCCCGGCATTGCTGACAACGTTTTGCAGGTTTTTAAAGAAGTCTTCCATCCCCGATGCCAGGGTGTTGGTTTTGGACGCCAGCAGGTTGTCAATCTGGGAGACTTTTTCGAAGTAGCTGCTCTGGGCCGAAGCTTCGCTTTGCGCTCCGCGCAGCTGGGTCATGATGAACTGGTTATACTCGCGATTGACCGTAGTCACGGTGGCTCCGTTGCCGATAAATCCGTTCATGGTACCCAGGCCGCCGTTTTGCGCCAGGATCGCGGTCTGGCGGTTATAGCCCGCCACGTTGTAGTTGGAAATGTTATTACTGACGGTGCTGAGCGCAACCTGCGCCGCATTCAGGCCACTCATCGCGGTATTGATTAAGCTGTTGGACATAGAGGTTCCTTATGCTGCGGTGCCAGCGGCCCACAGAGGTCAAAAATTGTGCCGGGCGTTGCCATCCAGCCTGTTTGGGTTATCGGCCATCTGACGGCAAACTTGAGTAAAAAAATGGGCGCTGCATGCAACGCCCGACAGCTAAAACAGATCCTGCAAATCGTGGGTATAGGCTTTGGTTACCTGCTCCCCGGCGTTTTTCATCTGCTGGATCATGCTGACCAGCTTTTTGGCATACAGCGGATCGGTCGCATAACCGGCCTTTTGCAGCGCATGTGCCGCCTGCTCGGGGCTGCTGGCACTGGCAACGTTGGCGTAACGCGGGTTGTTGGTCAGCAATTTGACGTAATCCCCAATCGCTTCCATATAAGAGCCATACACGCGGAAGCGTGCCTTGACCTTCTTCGCCACCCCTTCCTCGAACTCGGTAGTGGTGATCTCCGTCACCGGGCCGTCCCAACTGCTACCGGCCTTGATACCAAACAGGTTATAACTGCGTGAGCCATCCGCCGCCGGGATCTCGCGTTGCCCCCAGCCAGACTCCAGCGCGGCCTGCGCCACAATCAACTGGTGCGGAATACCGCTTTGCTGGCTGGCAACCCGTGCCGGAATGGACAACTGCGCCACAAAGTTGCCGTTGCTCAATGGCAAGGGAGGCGCCGAAGGTATTTTGGGCACTGCCCGGCGGACCATCTGCTCCAATGCCTGACGCGGCAAGGTCTGCAACACTTCGTTGTCCAGCGCCATCGGCACCGTCCCTGCGGTTTCGCTTGGGCGGCTGTTTCCGGCGGAGAGCTGCTTGACCATCATGTCCGCCAGCCCCAGGCCTTTCTGCGACATCTGTTGGGCGATCTGCTGATCGTACATCGAGGTATACAGCCGCGTCTGGTCGCTGCTCAACACGCCATCCTGCGGCAATGCCGCACGCATGCTTTTCAGCATCATCTGCACGAACATACCTTCCACCTGCTGGGCCACCTGCTTGATATTGCCCTGCGGATCGGCGGCAACATCGCGCTTCAAGCCGTTTAGCGACTGGGTGTCATAGGCAGCACCCGACATGGCCATCAGATCGCTGCTCATCAGATAATTTCCAGTTTGGCACGCAGGCAACCAGCGCTCTGCATTGCCTGCAAGATAGACATCAGGTCGATCGGCGTCGCCCCCAGCGCATTCAACGCGCGAACCACGTTATTGAGGTTGGCACTGGCGTTCACTTTTTGCAGCGACCCTCCCTGCTGCTGCACGGAAATCTGGGTATTCGGCGTCACCACGGTCTGGCCACCGCCGAATGGCGTATCCGGCTGGCTGACGGTGTTTTGCCGATCGACCACCACCGACAGGTTCCCTTGTGCCACCGCGCAGGAGTCCAGTACCACATCGCGGTTCATTACCACCGAACCGGTCCGGGAGTTGATGATCACTTTGGCATCCATCGCCCCAACGTTAATGCTGATATTCTGAATATCCGCCAGGAAGCGCACTTGCGAACTATTGCCGCGCGGCACCAATACCTGCACGGTACGGGAATCGAGCGGAGAGGCGGTGCCGCCGCCGCGCTGGCGGTTGATGGCGTCGCTGATCTGTTGTGCCAGGGTGAAATCATCGTCGTTCAGTTGCAGGTTGATCACGCCATCCTGGCCGAAGGTGGTCGGCAATTCGCGTTCGATGGAAGCGCCGTTGCTGATACGGCCACCGGCCAACTGATTGACCTGCACGCTGCTGCCCCCGGAGGACGCACCGGCCCCGCCGACCAGCACGTTACCCTGTGCCAACGCATAGACCTGATTATCAACACCTTTCAGCGGTGTCATCAGCAGTGTCCCGCCACGCAGGCTTTTGGCGTTACCCATTGAGGACACCACCACGTCGATATTCTGCCCCGCACGGGAGAACGGCGGCAGCTTGGCAGTTACCATCACCGCCGCCACGTTTTTTAACTGCATGTTGGTGCCTGGCGGAACGGTGATCCCCAACTGCGACAGCATGTTGCTCAGGCTCTGGGTGGTAAACGGGGTTTGCATGGTCTGGTCGCCAGAGCCGTCCAATCCCACGACGAGGCCGTAACCAATCAACGCATTGTCACGTACGCCTTGTACCGTCACCAGATCGCGGATGCGTTCCGCCGTCGCGGGCAGGCAAACCAGCATCATGGACAGTGTGAGAAGTAACTTTTTCAGCATCGGTCAATCCTTAGAACGGTGAAACATTTAAGAAGAAGCGCTGTAGCCACCCCATGGTCTGCGCTTCATTGATATAGCCGTTGCCGACGTATTCAATGCGTGCATCCGCCACCTGGGTGGACGTGACCGAGTTATTGCCACTGATGGTGCGGGGGTTAACCACACCGGAGAAACGGATGAATTCGGTGCCCTGATTGATGGCAATTTGCTTTTCGCCCACCACGTGCAGGTTGCCGTTGGCCAAGACCTGATTGACCGTGACGGTAATGGTGCCGTTAAAGGTGTTGTTGGCGTTCGCCCCCCCCTTGCCGCCGAAGGTGCTGTCGCCGGAGATATCCATGTCGGCTCGCGCGTTACCAAGCAGCCCTTCGAGGTATCGCGGTGAAGTGGCTACGCCAAATTTGCTGGCCCCATTGCGGCTGGCGTTGGCGGATGAACTCTTGCTGGCACTGACGTTTTCTTGCAGCACGATGGTCAGGGTGTCGCCGATATTACGCGGGCGACGATCTTCAAACAGCGGCTGATAGCCGTAGTTCATCGGCTGTACCGTCTGGAAAATCGAACCGTTCGGCACCGGAGCGCCTGCCGGAGCGGGCTGAGCCGTGGTAGCTCCGTCAACCAGGGGGGTATGCGGAATATAGGCACAGCCGCCGACTGTCAGCATCAGCAGCCCGGCCAGGACGCGTTTGCCTTGCTGCGGCACGCTGGCCGCTAAAAAGGTGGTTACCACGGGTATCGCCTTTGTTGCTCAGGATAAGGATTACGGGCGCAGCCTGCTGCGCCCGTCGATTACAGTTGCGTCAGCTTTTGCAGCATCTGGTCAGACGTTGATACCGCTTTGCTGTTGATCTCATAGGCACGCTGGGTCTGGATCATGTTGACCAACTCTTCCGCCACGTTGACGTTAGAGGTTTCAACATAACCCTGATACAACAGGCCTGCCCCGTTGAGGCCAGGGGTACTTTCGTTAGGTGCGCCGGAGCTTTCGGTTTCCTGGTACAGGTTTTCACCCATGCTTTCCAGTCCGCTATCGTTGATAAAGGTGGTCAACGTCAGTTGCCCGACCTGCTGCGCCGCCGTCTGGCCCTGCTGGGTCACGCTGACGATGCCATCACGGCCCACGGTAATGCTCAGGGCGTTGGCCGGAATGGTGATCGCCGGTTGCACCTGAAAACCACTGGCGGTCACCAACTGGCCATTCTGATCGATCTGGAATGAACCATCGCGGGTATAGGCCTGAGTGCCATCCGGTAACACCACCTGGAAGAAGCCCTGCCCCTTGATCGCCACGTCTTTGCTGTTGTTGGTCTGCGACAGATTGCCCTGGCTGTGGATGCGCTCGGTCGCCACCGGGCGTACGCCGGTACCAATCTGCAAACCGGAAGGCAGCGTGGTCTGCTCGGAAGACTGAGCTCCGGGCTGACGCATGGTCTGGTACAGCAGATCTTCAAACACCGCACGCTGGCGTTTAAACCCGTTGGTACTGACGTTCGCCAGGTTGTTGGCGATCACGTCCATATTGGTCTGCTGCGCATCCAGACCGGTTTTGGCAATCCATAAGGATGGGATCATGATTTATTCCTCTGCACTCAGCTCATTGACAGCAATGAGTTGGCGCGCTGTGCGTTTTCATCCACGCTGTGGATGACCTTCATTTGCATTTCGAACCGGCGAGCGTTGGCGATCATATCCACCATCGTCTCCAGCGGTTTGACGTTGCTGCCCTCCAACACTCCCGGCATGATCCGCACTTCGGGATCGTTCGGTAGTTGGTTGCCACGCTGCTGCTGAGCCTCGGCAGTCAGATGGAACAGGCCGTCGTCCCCGCGCACCACTTCCCGCGCATCGGCCTTCACCAGCTTCAAGCGGCCAATCTGGGAAATGGTGTTTGGCGGATCGCCCGGATTTAACGCCGAGATGGTACCGTCCGCCGCCAGCGTCAGTTCTGCCTGCGGCGGGGCTTCGATCGGCCCGCCATCCCCCATCAGCGGCACGCCCTGCACCATCAACTGCCCGGTGGAGGAGATCTGGATGCTGCCGTTACGGCTGTAAGCTTCAGTGCCGTCCGGCAGCCTTAGCGCCAGAAACCCGTCCTGCTGCAATGCCACATCCAGTGGCCGCCCGGTGTAGTTCAGCGGCCCTTGGCTCATGTCTGCCCCAGGCGTCGAAGCTGCCACCAGCGTACGGGTCTGCATGCTTGGCCCATCAACCGGCACTGCACGCAGTGCCGAAAGCTGTGCGCGGAACCCCGGCGTGGAGGCATTGGCCAGGTTGTTGGCCGTGACCGACTGCTGCTCCAGCGTCTGCCGGGCTCCACCCATCGCGGTATAAATCGCGTGATCCATAAATCAATCCTATTAGCGCAGGCTGACCAGCGTTTGCAGGATCGAATCCTGGGTTTTGATGGTTTGCGCGTTTGACTGGTAGTTACGCTGTGCGACGATCATGTTTACCAGTTCCTGACTCAGATCGACGTTGGAAGACTCCAGCGCTCCGCTGGTCAGTGAACCGAAACCGCCACCGCCCGCCAGGCCTACACGTGGCTGACCTGAAGCACCGGTCTCCTTCCAGACGTTATCACCCTGTGAGGCCAGCCCTTCCGGGTTGGAGAAGTTGGTCAACACGATCTGCCCCAACAATTGGGTCTGCTGGTTGTTGTATACCCCGACCACGGTGCCGTCTTTGTTGATCTGGAAGCCCTGGTATTCCCCGGTGGCATAGCCGTCCTGGGAAATCTTGCTGACAGAGTCACTACCAACGTTCTGTTGCAGGCTACCGGCAAAGCTCAGGTTAAAGTTTTGCGCCAGCGCGCCGTCTTTAGCCGACATTGGCACGACCAGGTTGAATGGCGTGGCGCTTGGTTGGCCCTGCGCATTCAGCGTCCCGGTCAGCGTACCGCTGTTGTCAAAGTTCAGGCTGCCCGCTTTGGCAGACGGAGCACCTGTCACGCTGCCGTCCTGGGTGTAAACGTCCCACTTGTTATCAGCCGTTTTAACAAAGTAGGCGTTGATGTTGTGTGCATTGCCCAGGGTGTCGTAGGTGGTAATGGTGTTGACGTAGTTAAACGAGTCGGTCTTGTTGGGATCGAAAGGCGTCACCGCCGGTGGCTTATGGGTCGATTTCAGGTTGGCCACCATATTGCCGCTGGTGCTGGCTTTGGCGTTCATCATGCCTTCAGGGATGCTCAGCGGTACCGGATCGGCCCCCTGCTGGATGGTTGGCGGCGAACCCGCCGCCGGGTAGCCGGTCAGGCTCAACCCTTGCATGTTGGTGATGTTGCGGTTGGCATCCATGATGAACTGCCCATTGCGCGTATAGAAGATGCCGCCATCGGCGTCTTGCATACGGAAGAAGCCGTTCTGGCTGATGGCGATATCCATTGCCCGGTTGGTGTTGGTGGTAGTACCGCCGTTGAAGTTCTGGGTGATCCCCGCCACTTTCACCCCCAGCCCGACCTGCGAGCCAGCAAACATATCGGCAAAGGATACGCTGCCGGATTTAAAGCCATAGGTGGCGGAGTTGGCGATGTTGTTACCAATCACATCCAGGTTGGTTGCAGCCGCGTTTAAACCGCTGACCGCTTGAGAAAAAGCCATGTCGTTCTCCGAAATAGGTCATTTAAAAAGGTGTCTTCAGGATCGAGCGATCCATTGCCAACGTGGAAAATCACTGCGCTTAGTTTGACGAACCCAGTTTGGACAGGATCAGGCGCACGTCATCCAGCGTTGAGGTCCCCGCCACGCCCAGATCCAGTTTTGCTCCATCCGTACCGCGCGTGACGCCGTTAACCATGGCGAAACGCAGTGGCTGCGCCACCAACTGCTCACCACCGTTTTTGGCGTTGATCGCCACGGTGTAAGAGCCATCGGGCGCATTGGTGCCATCCTCCAGCGAACCGTCCCAGGAGAAGGAGTGCACACCGGCGGTCAGCCCGCCCAGATCGATGGTGCGTACCACTTTGCCGGTGGCATCGCTGATGGTCGCCGTGACCGCATCGGCGGTGCGTTCCAGCTCGATGCCAAACGGCGTGGTGCTGACCTTGCCAGCGTCATTTCCCACCAGGATCTCCTTGCCCGGCACCATCACGCCGTGGCCAATCAGCGAACTGGCCTGGATTGACTGGTTGCCGCTGATCTGGCCGGAGATCGACCCCAGCGTGGTGTTGAGCTTCTCGATCCCGCTGACCGTATTGATCTGGGCCAGTTGGGTCGTCAGTTCGTTGTTTTGCATCGGGTTGGTGGGGTCCTGGTTTTTCAACTGGGCCACCAACAGCGTCAGGAAATTGTTGCTCAGATCCTGGCTGGTATTGCCATTCGCACCGCTTTTGGCGCCGGTACCGGCAATGCTGTTGTCGAGTGATTCATTGGTGGTGGCGGCAATGGCCATAAATAAAAGCTCCGGTTACTGACCCAGCGTCAGGGTTTTCATCAACATGGATTTGGTGGTATTCAACACTTCGACGTTGGCCTGATAGCTGCGCGAGGCCGAGATGGTGTTGACCATTTCCCCTACAACATCGACGTTGGGCATCCGCACGTAGCCTTTGGCATCCGCCAGCGGGTTGCCCGGCTGAAACACCAAGCGCTCCGGCGAGGGATCGTCTACTACCTGCGCAACGCGCACGCCACCGGTCGACTGGCCTGGTGCCGCCGCGACCTCAAACACCACCTGTTTGGCCCGATAAGGCTGGCCATCCGGGCCGGTGGCGCTGTCGGCGTTGGCCATATTGCTGGCGCTGACGTTCAGACGTTGGGATTGTGCGGACAGGGCCGAACCGGAAATATCAAAAATATTCAATAACGACATGGAAATTATCCTCCTTGCAGCACGGACATCATGCCTTTGATCTGGCCGTTCAACAGCGTCAGGTCGGTTTGATATTTCAGGCTGTTATCAGCAAAGTTGGTGCGCTCACGGTCCATATCCACCGTGTTGCCATCCAGGGAAGGCTGATCCGGTACGCGGAACAGAAGATCCAGCGACGGTGGCTGCATATTCTGCGCCGGGATATGGCGAGCCGAGGTCAGGCTCAGCGCAACGCCGCTGCCGTTGACGCGCCCCTGTTCCATGACCTTGTTCAGTTGGCTGGCGAAATCGATATCACGAGCCTGATAGCCCGGCGTATCTGCGTTGGCGATGTTGGCCGCCAGGATTTCCTGCCGCTGGGCGCGCAGGTTCAGCGCCTCCTGGCCAAAACGCAGAGCAGCGTCCAATTTGTCGAGCATGCTCCCTCCGCGAGGTTAGAATTTGGAGCCGACAGCATAAACGCCCTACCTGTCAGCCTATCGTGGGAATAAGGGCAA
Organism: Serratia sp. PL7; assembly: GCF_945957435.1. Classification (NCBI taxonomy): domain Bacteria; kingdom Pseudomonadati; phylum Pseudomonadota; class Gammaproteobacteria; order Enterobacterales; family Yersiniaceae; genus Serratia; species Serratia sp. PL7. The sequence continues at coordinate 11,918 of NZ_CAMFLB010000033.1, forward strand.
AATGCGTCGCTATTTGTCTGCTTAGCCTGCGCGCGTAACGGTTACACTTGTCCCCCTGTGGTCGCTGCGTCTGTGAGGCAAAATATGAAAAGGATCCTGCTGTGGGTCGGCTTGCTGATCGGCCTGAACGCGCACGCCGAGGGCCTGGACGGACAGGTGGAGAGCTTTATCAAGTCTCAATTTGCCACCAGTACCAACGTGACCGACGTCAAGGTGCTGGTGCGCACGCCAGCAAGCCGTTGGCCGCAGTGCGAATTGCCGCAGCTTTCGATGCCTCAGAATGCTCGCCGCTGGGGTAACATCAGCATCTCGGCCCGTTGTGGCCAGGAGCGACGCTTTATTCAGGCGCAGGTGCAGGTAGCGGGACATTATCTGGTGGCAGCACGGGGGATCAGTGCTGGCAGCAAAATCACGGCCAATGATATCAAGCTGAAAACCGGCCGATTAGACACCCTGCCGGCGCGTACCCTGACCGATAACGCCAAGGCGATCGGAGCCGTCAGCCTGCGCAATATCAGCCCAGGGCAACCCTTGAACATGGTCATGCTGAGACGGGCCTGGGCGATCAAGGCCGGGCAAACGGTACAGGTGATGGCGCAGGGCGATGGATTTAATATCAGCGGCGCAGGGAAAGCGATGAATAACGCCGCCGCCGAAGACAGCGTGCGCGTGCGCATGGCCTCCGGGCAGATTGTCAGCGGCACCGCCAATGACGATGGCACAATTCGTATTACTCTATAAAAAAATAAAGCTTTGCCAATACTTGTCGATAACCAAGTCATAGCAGCATTTATCCGGCCACCAGGGCCACAGATTTGAATTCCCCGTTGCCTCGGCGACGGTGGTACAGATGGAGATTGAACATGAGTATCGATCGTACCCAACGGTTGCAACCCGTACCCACGGTGCATCCGCGAGAAACACAGACAGACAGCACGTTGCAAGCACGTAAAAAGGTATCGACGGAAACTGCGGTCAGCGGCACCCAGGTTAAGCTGAGTGATGCACAGGCTCGCCTGATGCAGCCGGGTAGCCAAGATATCAATATGGAGCGAGTGGAAAGCATCAAGCAAGCGATCCGCAACGGCGAATTGAAGATGGATACCGGCAAGATTGCCGACGCCTTGTTACAAGACGTGCAAAGCGAATGGCAGTCCGGCGCCGATCGGGGTTAACACCAAGGGTGAGTCATTGATATGGAAAACCTGGCACAACTGCTGGATAAGCTGCTGGACACCTTGCAGGCATTAGGCACGGTGCAGACGGAGGAGCACACTTTACTGTGCTCGAAAACCTTGGCTGGCGTGGCTCTGCAACGCGTGACCGATGCTAAAAGCCAACTGCTGGCGACGGTCAATTATCTGGACCAACAGCGGCTGGAGATGGAGCGGCTGCAATACTGCCAGGCACCTTATGATGGCCAACCGCAGTTGGCGACCCGCTGGCAGCAAGTGCAACAGCAAAGCCTGCAACTGCGCGAACAGAATCACCATAACGGCATGCTGCTCAATCATCATATTGAGCACAATACGCAGGCACTGGCGATTTTAAACAAGCAAAATAAATCGCTGTACGGCCCCGATGGCCAGTCCCGCGCGGGGAGCCTGCTGGGCCGTAAGATTGGGGTTTAAGCACGGCCCCTCACCCTAGCCCTCTCCTAAAAGGAGAGGGGACAGAACGTGCCACAACTCTGCTACTGAGTCTGCATCTCATACCATTTTCCCACAATTTCATTTGCACCTGAACTAGCGCCAGCTGGAATTGGCTCCTGTACCTAACTGTACGAGGATCGCTTTATCGTGGTTGCCAGCCAGTTGCTGGCGCGAGATTTGTTACAACGCGGCGTATTAACCGCGCCGTTCGAGATGTCATTACCCGGTGCCCGCGATTACCTGGTCACCACGGAAGAAAACGCGCAGCGCGCCGATATCATGAAGTTGCGTGACTGGCTGTTAAGGCAAATCGCACCAGGGTGACCGCTCGTCCTCACTCATAATTCACAATCACCTGATTAGAGATCGCCCGCAGCGGAGGATTTAACGCGCCGCGAGACTGCACGTAATAAATGAAGCGGAACTCGCTGTCTGCGGGAAGACCGTTGAAGGCCTCACTACGGCCGCTGCCCGCACCTAGAGGCAAGCAACGTGACGAGGTACAAAGCTGTACCTGTAATCCGGCTGGCGCACCTGCCAGCAACTGATAACGCCAGCTTACGCTGGTCACCCGAGCATCCGCCGCCGGTGGATTAGCTGGCCGCAGGCTGGGGGAAACATCACGCACGCTCCCCGTTTCCAGCGTGACGCCGCTGGCATCGGCGGCCCAAGAGCCCGACACCGCCTGCGCAGCCAATGGAGCGAACAACACTAACAAAGGAAGGAAAGTTTTCATCAGGCGGCTCCTATGGTTGAGGTCATGCGGATCTGACGTTCGTCGTTGATTTCCAGGTTCGACAGCACCACCAACTGCGGCAAGGTGCGGCGCAGGAAGCGGGCCAGCAGGGCACGTAACGCATGGTTTACCAGCAGCACCGGCGGTGCACTGAGCATTTCCTGACGCTGCAGCGCCTGTTTGGCCTGATCCAACAAGCGGTCCGCCAGACCCGGTTCAAGACCTCCGCCCCCCTGCAGAGCCTGCAACAGCAGGCGCTCAAGCGGCGTATCCAGACCAATGACCTGGATCTCACCGTTACCAGGGAACCACTGCTGGGTGATGGCCCGCCCAAGAGCCACGCGCACCACGGAGGTCAGTTCGAAAGGATCGCTTTGCGTTGGCGCATGTTCCGCCAGCGTTTCTATAATGGTACGCATATCGCGAATCGACACTCTTTCGGCCAGCAGATTCTGTAGCACCTTGTGCAACGTGGTCAGCGAAACGACTCCTGGTACAAAATCCTCCGTCAGCTTCGGCATCTCCTGCGAGACACGATCCAACAACTGCTGGGTTTCCTGGCGGCCAAACAGCTCGCTGGCAAACTGACCAAGCAAATGGTTAAGGTGAGTGGCGACTACGGTGCTGGCTTCCACCACCGTGAACCCCTGGATCTGCGCCTGTTCACGCAGTGCGCTATCGATCCACACCGCCTCCAGCCCGAAGGCCGGATCGACGGTTTGGTCACCGGCCAGCTCACCCACCGCATTGCCCGGATTTATCGCCAGCCAGCGCCCCGGATGTGCTTCACCGCTGCCGATCTCCACCCCTTTCATCAGAATGCGGTAACTGGCCGCCGACAGTTCGAGGTTGTCGCGAATATGCACCACCGGCGGCAGATAGCCGGTATCCTGAGCAAATTTTTTACGGATGCCACGAATACGCCCCAGCAGCTCGCCGTTTTGCTGAAAGTCCACCATGGGGATCAGGCGGTAACCGACTTCCATGCCCAACGGATCCTCCAGCTGTACATCTGACCAACTGGCCTCCACCGCCTGCGGATTTTCCTGCGGCAGCGGCGGCTCTTTGACTTTCGGCGCCTGCTGTTCACGCCCGCGTAACCGCCAGGCCAGCGCCAGCAGTGCCGCCGTGAACAGCAGGAACACCAGGTTTGGCATACCAGGAACCATCCCCAACAGCCCCAATACCCCAGCACTCAACACCATCACACGCGGATTGTTGAACAGCTGGTTGACCATCTGCTCGCCAACGTCTTCATCGGTCGCTACGCGGGTGACGATCACACCGGCCGCCGTCGAAATCACCAACGCAGGGATCTGGGCGACCAGGCCATCACCGATGGTCAGTAAGGTATAGGTTTCAGCCGCGGTACCCAACTCCATACCGTGCTGGATCACGCCGACCAACAGGCCACCCACCACGTTAATCACCATGATCATCAAGCCTGCTACCGCGTCACCGCGCACAAACTTGCTGGCACCGTCCATCGAACCGTAGAAATCCGCTTCCTGCGTCACTTCGGAGCGGCGCTTTTTAGCCTCGTCTTCGCCGATCAACCCGGCGTTCAGATCGGCATCGATCGCCATCTGTTTGCCCGGCATCCCGTCAAGGACAAAACGAGCGCCCACTTCGGCAATACGCCCGGCCCCTTTGGTGATCACCATAAAGTTGATCAGCACCAGAATGATGAACACCACGATACCAATGGCAAAGTTGCCGCCCACCAGGAAGTGACCGAACGCTTCAACCACCCGCCCCGCGGCCGCCGCGCCGGTATGCCCTTCCATCAGGATGATCCTCGTGGAAGCGACGTTCAGCGATAGGCGTAACAGAGTTGAGAACAGCAGAATGGTCGGGAAGGCGGCGAACTCCAGCGTCCGCTGGGTAAACATCGCCACCAACAGCACCATAATCGACAAGGCAATATTGAAGGTAAACAGCAAATCGAGGATAAATGCCGGTAACGGCAGCACCATCATCGACAGGATCATCAGGATCAGTATCGGGCCAGCCAGCACCTGCCACTGCGTATCTTTAAAATTACCCGGCAAACGAAGCAGGGAGGCCAAATTAGCCATCTGAGTTATTCTCTCCAGCAAAATCCAGTGCTTCAGGCACCGGTAAACGTTGAGGTTTTTTCGGGATCAGGCCACCTTCACGCTGCCAACGGCGCAGCTGGTAGACCCAGGCCAGGACCTCGGCCACGGCGGCATACAAGGTCGTGGGAATGTGTTGCCCAATCTCACTGTGACGGTATAGCGCCCGCGCCAGCGGCGGAGCTTCCAGAGTCGGGATACGGTGTTCATTCGCCAATTCGCGGATACGCAAGGCGATCTCCCCAGCCCCTTTGGCAAGGACTTTTGGCGCGCTCATGTTCTTGTCGTTGTATTGCAATGCCACGGCGTAATGTGTCGGGTTGGTGACAATCACGTCGGCCTTCGGCACGTCGGACATCATGCGGCGGCGAGAGATGGCCCGCTGTTGCTGGCGAATACGCCCTTTGACATGAGGATCGCCCTCCTGCTGCTTATGTTCGTCGCGGATTTCCTGCTTGGTCATCTTCAATTTCTTGAAGTGGCTCCATAGCTGATAAAACACGTCGAAGGCCACCATCGGCACCAGCCCAAGGACGATCAGCATGCCGCAGAAGATCACAATCTGTAGCGCATTGCGCAGTGCGTCCTGCGGTTGCTGAGTGACCAGATGCAGCATCGCCGCCCAGTTGTGCCACAGGTAAAGCCCGGCTACCCAACCCACCAGCGTCGCTTTGAGAATGGCCTTCAACAACTCTGCCAACACCTGGGTGGAGAACATCCGTTTTAATCCGGAGATCGGGTTCATGCGCTTGGCATCAAACTTAAGGCTGAAGCCCACGCCACCCAGCAGCATCGGGGCCGACAGCGCCACCAGCACCAATCCAGCGAGGATCGGCATCAGCGCCCACACCGCCTGACGCAGCAGCATGGCAAACTGGCGCAGCATCTGCTTATCGTTGCTGACCATGTTGTGATCAAAATGCAGCCCTTCCGATAACATCCTCGCCAACTGTTGCGCGATATGGCCGCCCGCTACCCACAAGATCGACAACCCCGCGATCAGCATCAGGATCGAAGTCAGTTCACGCGAACGCGCAATCTGGCCCTCTTCACGCGCCTTTTCCAGCCGGTGGGGTGTGGGGGCCTCAGTTTTTTCCATATCACTGTCTTCGGCCAAGGCGAGGGTTCCCATGCGTGCGAAGAATAGAATTGCCGCCAGCATGCCAAAAAAATGCAGATTTCATTGCGGGAACAACGGCGCAAAAGGCCGGTTATTTCGGGGATGGGCTAGCGAAAAGATTTAGGGCGCAGGGTGCGCCCTAATAAATGATCAAAAACCCAGGCTGTCGAGCAGATCGTCCACCTGGGCCTGATTGGCAATTACGCCAGCCCCGTTCTGATCCAGCTGCGGGCCATTGAGCAGACTGTCGTTCGGCCTTTTCTCTTTGGCAGGCTGATCCGGGATGTTTTCCATCAGTACCATCAGCAGCTGCTTTTCAATCTCCTGCACCACGTCCATCATGCGCTTGATCACCTGGCCGGTGAGATCCTGGAAATCCTGCGCCATCATGATCTCCAGCAACTGGGCGTTGGTGAATGCGGTGTGCTCCGGCACCCGATCCAGATACTGACGGGTATCCGTCACCAGTGAACGGGCATCTGCCAGCTCGATAGGGTTGGCAAACCACTCGTCCCAGCGCCCTTTTAGCGTATTGGCCTGCGACTCCAACTCCGCCTGACGGGGTTGTGCCGCCTCCACGCAGTTGAGCGCCCGCTCCGCCGCCTGCGCCGTCATGGTGACAACATAATCAAGACGGTCGCGCGCGTCCGGGATCGCTTCGGCAGCCTGAGCGATAGCCTGATCTAGCCCCAGCTCACGCATGCTGTCACGCAGCATGCGGGTCAGTTGACCGATGCGGGAGATGATCTCACCCGCTGTCGCTGCATCGCTGGCAGGCATTGGAATATCTCTCATCGCCCTCTCCTTTTTTACATGCCCAGTTTTTCAAAGATCTTGTTGAGCTTCTCTTCCAGCGTCGCCGCCGTGAAGGGTTTCACCACGTAACCACTGGCACCCGCCTGAGCGGCAGCAATGATGTTCTCTTTCTTGGCCTCTGCCGTCACCATCAGCACCGGCATAGATGCCAGCGCACCGTCGGCGCGGATGGTTTGCAACAGCTCGAGGCCATCCATGTTCGGCATATTCCAGTCCGATACCACGAAATCGAAGCTGCCGGCGCGCAGTTTGTTCAACGCATCCGCCCCGTCTTCCGCCTCTTCGACGTTGTTAAAACCCAGTTCTTTCAGCAAATTTCTGACGATGCGGCGCATGGTAGAAAAATCATCCACCACCAGAAATTTAAGGTTTTTGTCTGCCATTATTGCTCCTAAGGTTAATCATTCTTGCCCCGTGGTTAGGGGCATAACATCAAATACGCAGCGCCTGACCACCCGCGATCTGCGCCAACATGCGTTGGCTCATGCGCTCCAATTCCACCACTTCATTGACTCCGCCGGTGGCAATGGCCTCACGCGGCATGCCAAACACCACACAGCTGGCTTCGTTCTGCGCCAGGGTGTACGCCCCGGCACGGTGCATTTCCAACATGCCTGCCGCACCGTCATTCCCCATGCCGGTGAGGATCACCCCCACCGCATTGCGCCCCGCAAACTGGGCCACCGAACGGAACAGCACATCAACCGAAGGACGATGCCGGTTCACCGGCGGGCCATCATGCAGCCGAACCTGATAGTTGGCACCGCTGCGCGTCAGCTCCAGATGACGATCTCCCGGCGCAATATAGGCATGACCAGGCAACACGCGCTCGCCGTCTTCGGCTTCTTTTACCGTGATCTGGCATAGCTTGTTGAGCCGCTCGGCAAACGAACGGGTAAACCCTGGCGGCATATGCTGGGTGATCAATAACGCCGGGCTGGTAGCCGGTAACGGCTGCAAGACGTGGCGGATTGCCTCGGTACCGCCGGTAGACGCCCCGATAGCGATCAGCTTCTCACTGCTCAACAACGGCGTATGGCTGAGGATCTCCGGAGCCGGTGCCGTTGAACGCTGCGGCAGGCGCGCCTTGGCTGCCGTGCGGATCTTTTCGGCAATCAGCTCGCTATAGGCCAGCATGCCTTCGCGGATCCCCAACTGCGGCTTGGTGACAAAATCCACTGCGCCCAATTCCAACGCCCGCAGGGTGATCTCCGATCCCTTTCCGGTCAGCGACGACACCATCACCACCGGCATCGGCCGCAGGCGCATCAGTTTTTCCAGAAAATCCAGCCCGTCCATACGCGGCATTTCGACGTCCAGCGTCAGCACCTGCGGGTTGAATTTTTTGATCAAATCACGCGCCACCAGCGGATCGGGGGCGGTCGCCACCATCTCCATATCGGGATGGCTATTGACAATCTCGGTCATCAGCTGCCGCATCAGGGCAGAGTCGTCTACGCTTAATACGCTGATTTTATTCATTACCTCTCCTTGGTCAGGCCATACACGGTCTGCCCACGCAAGTAGAAATCCCGGCTGAGCTGGCTAAAGTTTTCGGAATGGCCAGCAAACATCAGGCCCCCCGGTTTAAGCAGCGGCACAAAGCGCCGCAAAATGCGCTCTTGTGTTTCCTTGTCAAAATAGATCATGACGTTACGGCAAAATATCGCATCAAATTGCCCCGGCAACGCCCATTCAGGGGCCAGCAGATTGAGCGGCTGGAAATGCACCTGTGCCGCCAGTTCTGGCCGAACCCGTACCAGACCATGGTGAGGCCCGGTCCCTCGCAGGAAATAACGCTGCATCTGCGCCGGTGTCAGGGTGCGCAGATCTTCCTGGCGATACACCCCCGCTTCGGCCTTTTCCAATACCTGAGTATCAATATCGCTGGCCCACACCTGCGTCCCCGTCGCCCGCTGCCCCAGCGCCTCATTCAAGGTAATGGCGATCGAGTAAGGCTCTTCACCGGTCGAGGCGGCGGTACTCCACACGGAGTAACCGTTGGGTCGCGAACGCGCATGTTCCGCCAGGATCGGGAAATGGTGCGCCTCACGGAAGAACGCCGTCAGGTTGGTGGTCAGGGCGTTGACGAATGCCTGCCACTCGGCGCTGTTGGTGTCACTTTCCAGCAGCACCAGATAACTACCAAAATCGGGTATTCCCAGCAGCCGCAGACGGCGAACCAGACGGTTGTAAACCATCTCGCGTTTGTGCTCGGCCAACACAATACCGGCACGCTGATAGATCAACTGGCTGATCCGTCGGAAATGCACATCCGACAGGGGCAGCCGTTGCACCATCTGAGTCAGTAAAGACGCAGGCTCTTTATTGGTGGGTGAAGAGGAACTACTCATAGCCCTTCACCCAATGGGTTGTTACTTGCCATACAATTCGACACTAGTTGCTTCCTTTGCCACTGATAAAACTCCGTTGTTAAGACTTTCTGATAAGGTGATGTTGTCGTCCGCCAGGCGGAATACCGCTACCGCATCGGCCAGCGTAATAGCCTGCTCTTCCAATGCCGCCGCCGCAGAGGCCGCTTGTTCCACCAGCGCGGCGTTCTGTTGCGTCACCTGATCCATCTGGGTCACGGCCTGAGTGACCTGCTCGATACCGCGGCTTTGCTCATCGGAAGCCGAGGAGATCTCGCCCATGATGTCGGTAACGCGGGTCACCGAACGCACGATATCCTTCATCGTGGCACCGGAGTTTTCGACCAACACCGACCCTTGCTTAACACGGCCGACCGACTCATCGATCAGCACTTTGATTTCTTTGGCTGCCTGGGCGCTACGCTGTGCCAGATTGCGTACCTCTGCCGCCACCACGGCAAAGCCCCGCCCTTGTTCACCCGCCCGCGCCGCTTCAACCGCCGCGTTCAATGCCAGGATATTGGTCTGGAAGGCAATACCGTCGATCACGCTGGTAATGGCGCCAATTTTCTGCGAGCTGCTGGCAATATCGTGCATGGTGGTTACCACATCGTCGGCCATTTCCCCGCCTTTGGCCGCGGTGGCTGAGGCATCGCGCGCCAGCTTTGAGGCCTGGCGGGCGTTGTCGGCATTCTGTTTCACCGTGGCGGTTAACTGCTCCATACTGGCGGCAGATTCTTCCAGCGACGCGGCCTGCTGTTCGGTGCGGGAAGAGAGATCGTTATTACCTTCCGAAATCTCCTGTAGCCCGATCAGGATCGACTCGGCACCTTCGCGCACCGCACCCACTGTGCCAATCAACGAGTTCTGCATGCGGTGCAGGCTGGCAAACAGCTGGCTGATCTCGTTGCGGCCATACACCTGGATCGGCGCGGCCAGGTCGCCGTCGGCGATACGGTCAAAGTGGCTGCGCATAATATTCAGCGGCTGAACCAGCATATTGCGCAACCACCACATGGCGCTGGCGGTCACCAGGATCAGCATCAGCACTGCGCCGCACACCAGCCAACCGGCCAGCGTGAAGGAGCGCTGGTTGGCCGCATTGGCCTGGGCGATATTTTCGTTGACCAGTTGCAGGTACTGGACGAAGTCGGCTTCGAACAGGTCCTGCATTTTCTGCGTGGGTTGATCCATAAAGCCCTGCAGGTTGCCACCTTCCAGGAAGACGACTAACTCACGCAACGCACCGCGTAGCCGCTCATAGCTGGCTTGGGTGGTTTCTGTCAGTTGCTGCTCCTGGTCGCTGTTACGCGAAACGGCCAGGAACTGATTAAAATAGAGATCGGCTTTCTGCAACGAACTGCGGGCGTTGCCCATCAGAGCATCGACCTGCTCTTGCGGCAATTTCAACGCTGCACGGGTGCCGGCCCGGTTCAAGGTGTTGCGCGCCTGTAGCAGGGAAACCCAGCTCAGGCTGAGAGCATCACGCTGCTGGCTACCCAGACTAATCAGATTAAGATTTTGGTTATCGGAGCGGGAAGCGGTATACGACAAGCCGGTGCTAACCAGTTGCATCAGGCAAAAGGTCAGCAGTAATAAAAACAGACTGGTAGAGATACGGACTCGGTTAAACACGATAAACCTCCAGGTAGCCGCGGGTTAACACGGCTTAGGACGGAAAAAAGGGCCACGCCTTCACGGAAGAACGCAGCCCAATGCCGGTTAGAACGTTTCCCAGTTCTCCTGCGGATCGCTGGCGCTCATTTTTTTATGATTGATTACCGGGGTAACGACTTTACTGTTGGCGGATGACTTGAACTCGTTTTGGCCTTCCGCTTTCAGTCGGAATACCGCAACGGACTGGGTCAGGCGGCTGGCCTGCTCTTCCAGAGCTGCCGCCGCAGAAGCCGATTCTTCAACCAAAGAGGCGTTTTGTTGGGTGACACGATCCATTTCTGCTACCGCCTGGCCAACCTGATCGATACCACGGCTTTGTTCGTCGGAGGCCGAAGCGATTTCACCCATGATGTCGGTAACGCGGGTGACGGCATTGACGATATCGCCCATGGTTTCACCGGCGCTTTCCACCAGCACCGAGCCCATATCAACACGGCTAACCGAGTCTTCAATCAGGCCTTTGATCTCTTTGGCTGCCTGCGCGCTGCGGCTTGCCAGGTTACGTACCTCACCGGCAACCACGGCAAAGCCACGGCCCTGTTCACCGGCACGGGCAGCTTCTACTGCCGCATTCAGCGCCAGGATATTGGTCTGGAAGGCGATGCCATCGATCACGCTGGTGATATCGGCAATTTTCTGCGAGCTGCCAGCGATGTCGTGCATGGTTTGCACTACGTTGGCGACCACTTTGCCGCCTTTCTGCGCGGTTTCTGAGGCGCTCAACGCCAGTTGGCTGGCCTGACGGGCATTTTCGGCGTTCTGTTTCACCGTCGCGGTCAACTGCTCCATGCTGGCGGCGGTTTCTTCCAACGAGGCGGCCTGCTGTTCGGTACGGGAAGAGAGATCGTTGTTACCTGCGGCAATCTCGGAAGCACCGCTGTAGATGGCATCGGCCCCCTGACGCACGCCGCTGACGGTGTCGATCAGTTCGCCTTGCATATGCCGGAGGCTGGCTGCCAACACGCCCATTTCGTTGCGGCTATTGACGTCGATCTGGTGAGTCAGATCGCCTGCGGCGATCAGTTTGATGTGCTCAATCATACGGTTGAGTGGGCGCACCAGAATATGGTGGATGCCGAACCAGACCATAGCGATCACCGCAACCACCAGTACCAGCACCACGCCCAGAGTCCAAACGGCGAATTCGAAAGAGCTGTCGCCATCTTCGACCGCGATCTGGTATAGCTTGTCGTTCTGAGTCAGGTAGCGGTTATAGAGCTGTTCAAATTCAGTCTGATAACGCTGAGTGGGCTGTTCAAAGAAGGCATCCAGCTTGCCGTCACCCAACAGCGGGATCAGTTCCGACAGTGCAGTGTGCAAAGTGGTATAACGCTGCTTGAGTTCGTCTGCCGCTGCGGCATCCTGGCGAGCATCCAGAGGGATTTTCTCATAGGCAGCGTAGTGCTGTTCCGCCATGCTCAAGGTGTTTTTCGCCGAGACCAGCAGTTCATCAACGGTGGCACCGGTGCCCGCTTTATTGAGGTCCATCATGTAGCGGATACCGGCACGATTGAGGGTATTGCGGGTTTGCAGCAGGTTTACCCAGCTTTCATTCAGCTCTGACTGCTGCTGTCGGATAGTTTGCAGTACGGTAAAATTTTCTTTGTTATCTTTCAGCGAAGTGAAAAACAGCCCACCGGAAACCAGCTGCAAGGCACCGAATAACACTAGCACCAGCAATAAGCTGGTGACCACCTTCATACGATTAAACATTTTTACCCTTCTTGGAAGCCCGCACAGACAAGCGCTGTGTACGTTAACTGTCTGGGTTATCGGCGTGGCAGAAGAGAACTTTAAGAAAAATCTGTAACTATTTTTTTGTATTGTGCGGGGGGTAAGATTTTAGCTCGGCGAAGGGATGGCCCCCTCACCCTAACCCTCTCCCACAGGGAGAGGGAACAGAACGTGCGACTGATTAGTACCGTATGCGTCCTTCACGTCATCCCGATCACAGCTTTCCCAAAGGGCAAAGGAAACGAAAGTACCACTGATTAACTACAGCCAATATCGCACGTTTTACAGATTAGCTTCTGCACCTGAACACAGCGCCGTACCAGCTCCCTCTCCCTGTGGAAGAAGGAACAGAACGTGCGACTGATTAACTACAGCCAATATCGCACGTTTTACAGATTAGCTTCTGCACCTGAACACAGCGCCGTACCAGCTCCCTCTCCCTGTGGGAGAGGGTTGGGGTGAGGGGAACTGACGCCAATACGCCTCACCAGTTACACCATCACACACAGCAACTTAGTCAATCAGCGGTGCATTTAAGGCAATCAGGCGCTTTTTGCTACGTTGTCTACCAGCGACATCTCTTCGCTGCTCAGCAGCTTTTCGATATCCACCAGGATCAGCATACGTTCACCGAGCGATCCCAGACCGGTGAGATATTCCGTTGCCAGCGTGACCGCAAACTCGGGGGCCGGGCGGATCTGATCCGCCGTTAACGACAGCACATCAGACACGCCATCCACCACGATCCCCACCACCCGCTGGCCAAAGTTCAGCACGATCACCACGGTGTTTTCATCATAAGAGACGTCCTGCTGGGCAAACTTCACGCGCAGATCGATAATCGGCACGATCACCCCACGCAGATTGGTCACGCCCTTGATAAACGCCGGGGTATTGGCGATACGCGTTACCTGATCGTAACCGCGGATCTCCTGAACCTTGAGGATATCAATGCCATACTCTTCGTTACCCAAGGTAAAAATCAGGAACTCCTGACCTACCGTTTCGCCCGCCAGTTTGCTGACGGCTGCCAGTCCTGCCATTTCGATCACCTTTAAATCAGTCGGTTAATAATTATGCGGCAGCGTCCGTCAGACGCTTTTCCCGGTTCAGCGTTTGCAGCGCCGATACATCTACAATCAGCGCCACGCTGCCATCCCCCAGAATGGTTGCGGCGGAAATCCCCGGCACCTTGCGATAATTGCTTTCCAGATTTTTCACCACCACCTGGTGCTGACCGATCAACTGATCGACCAGCAGCGCATAGCGACGGCCTGCACTTTGCAAAATCACCACGATACCCTGGGTGGCTTCGGTTTTGGCTCCGTCAACCTCAAACACCCTATACAGCTCAACCAACGGTAGATATTCGCCGCGAACCTGAAGCACACGCTCCCCACCGGCCAGCGGATGCAAATCCTCGGCCTGCGGTTGCAATGACTCCATCACGGCATTCAATGGCAGAATGAACACTTCCTCATTCACCTTGACCGACATGCCGTCAAGAATGGCCAGCGTCAGCGGCAGTAAAATGCGGATTGAGGTGCCTTTCCCGGCCTGGAAATGGATTTCGACATGGCCCCCCATCTCCTGAATATTTCGCTTCACCACGTCCATGCCCACTCCGCGCCCGGAGACGTCGGTCACCTGCTCAGCGGTGGAGAAACCCGGGGCAAAGATCAACATGCCGACCTCTTCATCGCTCATGTTGTCACTCACCGCCAGCCCCTGTGAGGCAGCCTTGGCGAGAATTTTCTGGCGGTTGAGACCAGCACCGTCATCGGTGACTTCAATGCAGATATTGCCGCCCTGATGTTCGGCGGACAGGATCAGATTACCGACTTCGGCCTTACCGGCGGCCAGGCGCGCAGCAGGTTCTTCAATACCGTGATCCAGGCTGTTGCGCACCAGGTGTGTCAACGGATCGATAATGCGTTCAATCAGGCTCTTGTCCAGTTCGGTAGAGCTGCCCCGTAGCGTCAACTCCACCTGCTTGTCCAGCTTACTGGCCAGATCGCGCACCAGACGTGGGAAACGGCTGAAAACGTACTCCATCGGCATCATGCGGATCGACATCACCGACTCTTGCAGGTCGCGAGCGTTACGCTCCAACTGGCTCATGCTGTTAAGCAGATCGCCGTGGTTGACCGGATCCAGGGAGCCTGAACGCTGGGCCAACATCGACTGAGTGATCACCAACTCACCCACCAGGTTGATCAGTTGATCGACCTTTTCTACCGCCACGCGGATGCTAGTGGACTCGCTAGCCTTGGCTTTGGGCTTCGGCGCTTCTGCCGCCGGAGCAGGCGCGGTGGGTGTAGCAACGGCCACGGGTTCCGGCGTGCTAACTTTCGCCACGGCCTTCGGCGGTGTGGAAAAGGCAATCTGCTCCGGTTCCAACACAAAGCACAGCACCGCGCTGATATCCTCCTCACTGGCAGAAGTCAGTAAAGTCACCTCCAGGCTGCTCTCGGTCTGCTGCGGGTTTTCCACCTCGCCCAAATTGCCCAACTCTTCCAGCATCAGAGGAATTTCATTTGGCTTCAGGCCGCTCAGGCTGATCCGCATCCCGCCTTCGATCGCGGCCGGAGCAGCGGCATGAACCACCGGTGAGGTTACCGTTACCGCCGCCGCAGGAGCATCCTGCTGTTGCGCTTCCAAAGCCAACTGCCGCAATGCCTGACAAATATACTCAAAGCTCTCGCTATCAGGCTGTTGCGACGTTTTATAGGCGTCCAGTTGCTCCTGCATAATGTCTTTGGTTTCCAGAAACAGGTTGATAATTTCAGTGCTCAGGCTCATTTCCTGACGCCGGGCACCGTCCAGCAAATTCTCCAGCAGGTGGGTAGTTTCCTGCAGTACGCTAAAGCCGAAGGTGGCCGCTCCCCCCTTGATCGAGTGGGCAGCGCGGAAAATCGCGTTCAGTGTTTCAATATCCGGGGCCAGCGGGTCCAGCTCCAACAGATGTTGCTCCATATCGGCCAGCAGCTCGTCTGCCTCATCAAAAAAGGTCTGATAAAAAGCGCTAATATCCATGCTCACGGGGTCACCTCTGCTGTGAGTCGCTGTTAGTCGGTGAAGTGGCGGAAGGTGCCGCCGGAATAGCCGCTGTCGGCCCGGTGTCTGCGGCTTTCACCGCTGCCGGAGGTTGCTCTGACGTCCCCTGCGTTGCCGGCAGTTCGGCGGTTGGAGCAGGTGACGACGGCGGTAACTCTGGTGTCGCTATAGCCGGTGCCGTCGCCTGCGGAGCCAGCTGCTTCAGGCCTTCCGGCTGGTCGATTTCCGTGGCGCTGCTCTCCGCATTCTCGTGTTCTATCCCCTGCTGGGTTGCTTTGTTCAGCACCAGAATGGTGATCCGCCGGTTAACGGCATCATCACCGCCGTGCTGTTTCAGGTTCATGGTCGAGGCCATCCCAACCACCCGCAATACTTTGCCTTCGGCCAAACCACCGGCGATCAGTTCACGCCGCGAGGCATTGGCACGATCGGCGGACAGTTCCCAGTTGCTGTAATAACGCTCACCGGTAGCATAAGGCAGATCGTCGGTATGGCCCGACAGGCTGATTTTGTTAGACAATCCATTGAGGATCGGCGCTATCCCGCGCAGGATATCGCGCATATAGCTTTCCACCTGTGCGCTACCGGTCTTGAACATAGGCCGGTTCTGGCTATCGATAATTTGAATGCGTAATCCTTCGTCCATCATGTTGATCAGCAAATGTGGCCGCAGCGCTTTCAGGCGCGGGTCCGACTCAATCAGCTCATCGAGTTTCTCGCGCAGCTTGTTCAGGCGCAGCTCTTCCGCACGCTTTTCCGGTGAATCCATCTGCTTTTTGACCAACCCTTGCTGCTGGGTTGGGTCGTCCCCACCGCCTGGGATTGGGCTGCTTTCCGAGCTGCTCTTGTCGCCGCTGGTCAGCGCCACCTTCAATGGGGTACGGAAATATTCGGCTATCTGCGTCAACTCCTGCGGGCTGGCAATCGCCAGCAACCACATCACCAGAAAAAATGCCATCATCGCCGTCATAAAATCGGCATAGGCAATCTTCCAGGAGCCGCCGTGATGACCGGCATGATGGGCTTTGCGTTTTCTGACCAGAATAACCGGGTGATTCTGTTTCATGCGTCCTGCTCTTCCGTCGCCTGCTGTGCCGGAGCTTTCACCTTACGCACATGCTCTTCCAACTCAACGAAGGAAGGGCGCTCCGTGGTGTACAACGTTTTACGGCCAAACTCGACCGCGATCTGTGGAGCATAACCATTCAAACTCGACAGTAAGGTGACCTTGATGCACTGCATCATCTTGGTGGTTTCGGCACTCTTCTGGCGCAGCAACGTGGCCAGCGGCGAGATGAACCCATAGGCCAACAGAATGCCGAGGAAGGTGCCCACCATCGCATTAGCGATCAGTGCCCCCAATTCCGCCGCAGGCCGGTCAGCCGAAGCAAGCGCGTGCACTACCCCCATCACGGCGGCCACGATGCCGAAAGCCGGCAACGAATCGCCGACCATCGCCAGGCTCCCAGCGGGTACCTCGCTCTCCTGTTCGAAGGTTTCGATCTCTTCATCCATCAACGCTTCGATCTCAAAGGCGTTCATATTGCCGCTCACCATGAGCCGCAAGTAGTCGGTAATAAATTCCACCAAATGGTTATCGGCAAGAATGCGCGGATAATTAGAGAAAATTTCGCTTTCCTGCGGATTATCGATATCAAACTCAAGCGACAACATGCCCTGCTGGCGGGATTTGGCCATTAGCCGATACAGCAGCGCCATCAGATCCATATACAGTTCTTTGTTGTATTTTGAGCGGCGCATCAGCTTGGGAAGAGCGCGCAGCGTGGATTTGATCGCTTTACCGTTGTTGCCGACGATAAAGGCCCCCACACCGGCCCCCCCGATGATCAAAAATTCGGCAGGCTGATAGAGCGCACCGAGGTGCCCCCCGACAATCATATAGCCGCCAAACACGGTTCCCAGAACCACGAGATAACCCAAAATAACTAGCACACGTATTCCTTAAATTCACAATGTGGATGGAAGGTGAGTCAACGCGGATGAAATTCGGCTACAGCACGGGCCGCACCAAAGGGCTCGGAGTACCGAGCCCTTGAGTTTCACCAGTCTGTGTTGTTGCTTAGCCTGCAAACAGGCTCAGACCACGCGTTTAACCTGCTCGTCCAGCAGTTGTGGAATAATATCGGCCAGTTGCGGAGAAAGTTTACGTCTTTTTACTGCGCGGGATGGGGGTTGGCATAAACTGCAGACAAAACTGTTAAGCGGCTGGTGCGCGTGGGTGATAAACGTCCCACCACAGCAACTGCAAGCGGAAAGCTGTAACATACCGCTGTCGACAAAACGCACCAGCGTCCAGGCCCGAGTCAGCGCCAGCAACGGGGGTTCGCCTGGCTGCTGCGGACACTGTTCCAAATACAGTCGATAGGCTTTGACCACGGCTTCAACCCCGTGGCACTGACCGCATTTGAGCAGGAACTGATAAGCATTGAAAAACATCGACGAGTGGATGTTTTGCTCCCAGGTCATGAACCAGTCGGTCGAGAATGGCAGCATGCCTTTGGGCGGCGGACTGCCGCGTAATTCTTTGTACAGTTTGATCAATCGCCCACGGCTAAGCTGCGTTTCGCTCTCCAACATCTGCAAGCGCGCGCCCAGCGTGATCAGTTCCATGGCGAGTTGAATGTCCTTGGCTTCCTGAACAATACTTTTCTCACTCATCATCAGGCTCTTTTCTTCGTCACACTACCGCCTTTACCCGATAGTTCTTTGAGTAAATGGCTCGATAGCAAAATGCCGGTGTGGATCTGTTGCAGATCGTCCACGCGGGATTCTTTCGTCAGACGCTCGATAGTATTGTGGTCGTCGAAACGGAAGTGGCAAACCAGTTGATTAGTTTCTGCCAGTTTTACCATTTGTGGCAACGTGAGCTGCGACAGCGCATCCGCCATCGAGTTATCAATACCCAGACGAAACATTGCCGACGCTTTTTCATCGTTAATCAGACGCTGTGCCAGAAGCAAATATGACAAGTTAATGTCATAAATATGTTTAAGTAGTTCAGACGTACCCATATTCCCATCCCGACAGACTATGTTTAAAAACATACGCTGGGTGATAAATTATCGCCCATGACTTGGGTTCATTCCCAAAGTTGGCAAACAAATCCCTGTACGCCAGCCGCGATAACTGCGCGACTATACACATTTCGGGTTGTTACTCAGTATTTGATATACATGTAATTACATGTATGGATATACAGCATCCTGCTTCAAAAGTGTGTTTTTCGTAAGACTATTTTTACAAAAATAATAAGATTAATCTTAATAACAGCGCAACTCTACCCCTGATCACTTAGCCCACACAACGTAAGTGACACGCAATTTTAAAAACAATGTGACACACATCACAAAAATAAAAAATATCCAGCTTAAAAAGGCCAAAATGTGACCATTTATTAACCTCTGAGCTGTGCAATAAACACACTAAAGTAAGAAAAGGTCTTAAAAACCAGCTTTTATAGCCTAAAAACACCCATTTTTAGATCAATTCGAACAAAAGCTTAACTAAAGCCAAATCGCAGAGAAAAAATCTGCCACCCCGCCACCATGGCAGATTAAAATTCTGTTTATCATTTAAAACCAGTTCCTTATGAATAAAATTACCCACTATCCTCCCCTCGACTGAAAAGTCAGATTTAACTTGGGTGGCTGTTTCAATTTTCGACAGAGCAGATCCTGTGGTTAAAAGGCGCAGTATTATGGGCTTAACAAGTTAATAGAAGTAACAATGTGTTTCGTAGTGAGGGGGGCGGGAAGAACGTCGTTAGGGGCGAGTCAAAAAATTAATGTCAACTCGCCTTGGTCAGTAAGGAAAGCAGCAAATTAATTTTTACTTAGCACTTTAATTATTATTTAGGGCATCCGAACTATTATATGGAAAATTCCTAATCCCAGTGACGTCGTTCAAAAAGTGCATTAGGTCATCCATGCTTTATTTTTTGGCTATTTTTTCAGCGTTGGAGAGATTATGCTTGAGCCGGACATCTCTTCAGCAAAATTTTTGAATGTTTACCATGCAAATACATCGAGTATCCACTTTACGGCGTTGCCGCCAAAACCACTCCCGTTATCATTTGCTTTGCCATAGCCAAAGAAGCGCAGAGCTATGCTGGCAAACTTTCCCCCAGAGCCAATAAGGTAAGATTCCCCCTAATTGATAGTTTATCTGTCGAGATATATTGCCCAGACGCTCGGCACATATTATCATTCGGTAGTGCCTCCCCCCTGGCAAGGGTATTTTGGCTACGCGAGTTCCATTTACTCACTTTTCTTTTATTTTGCCTGGCGACATCTCTTCATCTTATCGCGATTTCTGCGAACATGTGAGATTCTCTTTCCGCTTTAATACTATTAATAGGCTATGCTTCAACTATGACAAGTACCATCGATTACCTGATGACGTTTCGCAAATGTTCCAGCCTGGACAGCCTGGAAAAAGTCTACGACAAGCTGAATTACTCACTGACGGATGACAATGAAATGAGCAACATGTACCGTGCTGCGGATCATCGCCGTGCGGAACTGGTCTCTGGCAAACTGTTCGACTTGGGTAAAGTGCCAAAGTCACTCTGGGCGCAGGTGCTTTAATCCCCCAGATCGTTATGCGCGCATCTTTTTATCTTTTATGGCGGAATCTCTTCCTTGCCCTGAGATTTAGCGTTGCGCGTGATACAAACCACATTTATTGCGCAGGCATTGATCTACCCTTTTAGCACACACGCTCAGGCAACGGGAGTAGAACATGGGATATCGCAACGTGCTGGTTACGGTGGCGGTCGCAGCGGACAGCCAGAGGCTGGTAGAGAAAGCCGTCTCCATCGTGCGCCCCTGTGATGGAAAAATCACGCTAGTCAGTATCATTGCCAATACAGAGATTTTCCCCGCCCCCATGCTGGGCGACCTGCGTGCGTTGATGGAGGAAGAGACGCTGCTGTTTATGGAAGAGCTGTGCCTACGGGCAAACTATCCCAATATCGCAACGCGGATCATTCACGGCGAGTTGGGTGACTGCCTGACCTACGCCAACCAGAAGCAACCCTTTGATCTGGTCATCTGCGGCAACCATAGCGATAGCATGATGAATAAGGTAGCCTGCTCTGCCGCACGCTTTATCAATAGCAGCAGCATTGACGTGCTGATCGTTCCGCTATAACACACACTCATGACTTCCAGTTTCCTATTCAAGGCGTAACTCTTTTTTCTTGATGCAAATTAAGAAGCTTGTTAGAAATACCTGATCGCCAACGAAGTATCGCTTATGCTACAGCCTAGCCTGAATACTATCGCCAACGCCCCTATATGACATCGGAATTTTCGCAAGACCATCAATATACCCAACATTAAATATCACTGCCAGTTATGGTTTATCATTATATTTTTGGCGTTATTTTTCTTCACGATATAAGAAAGCTCAACGAACACTCAGTCACCGCAAATATTACGCAATATTTTTCAACAAGGGCTCCCACCATACTTATTACGTTTTCGCGTACATGCGCACACAACGCTATTTTCCACTACGGCAGATTAACTAGACTAACCTGTACCTGAACCCCATTAGTTCAACACCGTCGCCAAGGAGTCATCGATGTCTCAGCAAACGCATCATCGTCGTTTTGTTTTAGCTTCACGCCCGCACGGGGAACCGCAGGCAGACAATTTCCGTCTGGAAACCAGCCCCATCCCACAGCCCGCTGCCGGGCAACTGTTGCTGCGCACGGTTTACCTTTCATTAGACCCCTATATGCGTGGCCGTATGAGCGATGCACCCTCTTATGCTCCCCCGGTACAGATAGGTGAAGTGATGGTCGGCGGCACCGTATCCCGCGTGCAGGCTTCACAACATCCAGACTTTAACGTTGGAGATTGGGTGCTAGGCTACGACGGGTGGCAAAGCCATGCGTTGTCAGACGGCAGCGGCCTGCGCAATCTGGGCACCAAGCTGGATCACCCTTCCAGGCTCCTTGGCGTGTTAGGTATGCCAGGTTTTACCGCCTATATGGGGTTGCTGGATATCGGTCAGCCACAGGCAGGCGAAACCTTGGTGGTCGCGGCAGCCAGCGGAGCCGTAGGTTCCGTGGTAGGTCAAATTGCCAAGTTGAAAGGATGCCGCGTAGTGGGCGTGGCAGGCGGCGCAGAGAAATGCCGCTATGTGGTGGAAGAACTGGGATTTGATGCCTGTATCGATCACCACTCGGCCGACTTTGCAGCTCAGTTGGCGGCAGCCTGCCCCCAGGGCATTGATATTTACTATGAAAACGTCGGCGGCGCGGTATTCGATGCGGTTATTCCTTTACTCAATACCAAGGCACGTATCCCCGTCTGTGGCATGATCGCCCACTACAGCGCGACCGAGTTACCGCCAGGCCCAGATCGCTTGCCGTTGTTACAAAGCCTGATCCTGCGCAAACGCATCAAGATGCAGGGTTTTATCATCTTCGATGATTACGCAGAAAACTTCGGCGAGTTTCTACAACAGATGGGGGAATGGGTCAGCCAGGGCAAGATCAAATTCCGCGAGGACGTTGTCGACGGGTTAGAAAATGCCCCTCAGGCCTTTTTCGGGCTGCTGAAAGGGAAAAACTTCGGCAAGCTGATTATCCGCGTCGCCGAGGAGTGATCCTCTAATCAGGGCGCTGTGCGCCCTGAACCCTTTACGCAGCCTTCAGAACTTGGTTACCGACTGGCAAATCTCCAGATCAAAGTAGCCATCAGCCACACAATCATTGAGATAATGTTCATAGCAAACACCCTCAGACGGCCGATAGCCACTGGCGGGTAATAGCTGCTGGTAAAAATTACGCCAGGGGGTAGCGAAATCCCCATCGGTGATCCGCACCCGGTAAACGGCGTACTCCCCTGCCGGCAGGGTTTGTATCACCATTTTTTCACTGCCGGCAGGTAGCACAAAATCATCGGCAACGGTAAACACCACGTCGGCACGCAGGTTTTCCGCTGCGACCTGGTTCGGATCGTCCCAATAGAGTACCAGCCATTTCCCCACGGGAATGCCTTGCCGTTGTTGCCAGGCCATCAGTTGCTGAAAACCCAGTGGGACTGATTGCGCATAAGGCCCTACAACCCGCACGCCAACGGCCTTTTCTGCCGGTTTTTGCTCAATGCTTACCGCCATTGTCATCACTCCTCTCGCTTATGTCCGGAACGGTAGAGTCAAGCGCCAATTTCGGTTCGTACATCCAGCAATTCAGGGAAAAATGTCAGTTCTAACGCCTTCTTCAAGAAGCTGACGCCGCTGGAGCCGCCGGTACCCGATTTAAAACCAATGATCCGCTCGACCGTTTTCATATGGCGAAAACGCCATAGATGGAAGCTTTCCTCGATATCCACCAGCTTCTCGGCCATTTCGTAGGCCGCCCAGTAGGTTTGCGGATTATCGTAAATCAGTTTGAACACCGGTAACAGCTCTGGATTACGCTGGTAAGGCTGGGTCCAGTCTCGTTCGATACATGCCTGAGGCACCGCAAGACCATGGCGGGAAAGATAGCGGAGGAATTCGTCATACAGGCTCGGGGCTTCGAGGATCGCTTTCAGCGCGGCATGTTTTGGCGCATCGTCGCTGAAGACGGCCAGCATGGCGGCATTTTTGTTACCCAACAAAAACTCGATCGAACGATATTGATGAGATTGGAAACCCGAAGAGTTACCCAGCACGCCACGGAACTCCACATATTCCGACGGAGTCAGCGTTTCCAGCACCGCCCATTGCTCAAACAGCAGACGCTGGATCTGCTTTACCCTGGCCAGGATCTTGAAACAGTGGCTGAGCTTATCCTGCTGCACCAGAGTCCTGGCCGCCTGCAGCTCATGCAGCATCAGTTTCATCCACAGTTCCGAGGTCTGATGTTGCACCACAAACAGCATCTCATCATGATGCTGCGGGCTGGAAAGTGGCTGCTGACAATCCAGCAGTCGATCCAGGCACAGGTAATCACCATAGCTCATGCGCTTGGAAAAATCGGTGACAATGGCGCTTTCTAGTTCCCGCTGATTCATGTTCTCTCTCCGTGTCGCTCACGCCTTTGGCAAACGTGACGCGCGTTGCTGGTTCGCAAGTGAAGAGAAAACAATAGTCTATCCCAGCAACATTAACGTAACAATTAACGAGAGCTGCCTCGCAGATCCGGTGCTGACATCGGATTTAACGGGCGCAGCAGCGCCCCTACACCGGACACTTAAAGCACATCAAGCAGCCATTTTTGTGCCGGAGTCAACCGTCTGGCCGTTTCTTCCTTCAGCCAGCGGCGCTGATCCTGCTGGGCGGTATCTGCACGGTCAATATAGAGTGCGTGCAACACCCGCCGCCGAGTACCGATCCTGTTCTGAGTACCTCCATGCCAGGTGTGCGCGTTGTAGATCATCACGCTACCGGCAGGGGCGGCAAAAACAATTTCATCAGGATGTGCCAAGTCGGGATCGGCCAACACATCTTCCGGCAGTTCCGGCCGCAGGTGCGTTCCGGCGATAATCCGCGGCGCGCCATTTTCCGCACTTAGGTCGTCAATCGCCCATATCGCATTGACCAAATGGACTGTTGGAAAGTCGGGACGCGGCTTTTTCCAGTCGGCATGCAGAGGCTGATGGCCGCCACCGTGCAAGGCTTCGCGGGCATTGAGGCTAGAGACTTTGAACTCACCGTTGAAAATATAGCGGCAGGCAGACAGGATCAGCGGGTGCGACCACACCTTTTCCCATACCACACCTTTATTCACCATGTTGGCTATGCGAGTTGCTGTCGCTTCCTGATGGTGCTCAATGGCCAGGTTATCCCCTTCTTTCTCCACCAGCTCGTCAATAAGATTGCGCATTGCCACCAGCCAGTCAGGATCGGCCACGTTGTGCACCACGGTATATCCCAACGTATCAAGCTCCTGCTTCATCTGTGCCGTTAACTCGATGCTGGCTCCTAAAGCCTCCAGGTATATCTCAGATTGACGTTGCATCATGATTTCTCCATTTACTTTTTGATAACATAACGGCAAATTTACTGGAAGCCTGGGCCAAAAACAGGGGGCTTTTACTACGAAATACTGGACACAGATGTACGCCAGCCAAAAATGTGACCAGGGTCATAAATGCGTAAAAGACCCATGAATGCAGGGAGATATCACTTTAATTGCGCTGCCCGCTTGGGTTTACCATCATTCTCAAATGCATCGTTAACCGCCGAAGCGCACTGGAGATCGCGATGTCTGAAACGCTTGTTACCCTGCTTAAACAGCTGATTGCCCACCAGGATGCGATCCAGGTAAGGTTCCCTGAACCCACGTTTCCCGCCCCGCCACTGGCCTTCTGCGTGCCTTTTCCACGGCTTGAGATAGTGCTCGAAGGGGAAGTTGAAGATCAGTGCCTGCCTTTGGCAAATAACACGCTCTCCAGCTATCAGGTGCTTTATGTCCCTGCGGGCAAATGGAGTTTTCCGCAATGGACCCAGCCAGCCACCACGCTGAGCATCTTGTTCAGTAAGCAAAAGCTGGGTTTCAGCCTGCAAAGATGGGACGGGAAAACGCTGTGTGAAACGCAAAAACAGCACGTGGCGCGGCGTGGGCCCAGAGTCGGCTCATACCTGCTGCTGGCGATGAATGAGGTTTTGCTGCAACCGGATGCATTGACCTCGCAGCTGATCTTTACCGGGTTGGTCAGCCACTGCCTGGAACAGCTCGCAGGCCAGGGGCAAACCGTCAGTAAAAGCCAGGAACTGCTGCTGGCCATACAGGATTACCTTGATGACCACGCCGGGTTGCCGTTAACGCGGGAAGGCGTTGCCAAACGATTTCATATTACCCCTAACTATCTGTCCCACCTGTTTCAAAAGTCAGGCCCAGTCGGTTTCAATGAGTACATCACCGGGGTGCGCCTCGAGCGGGCGAAAAATCTATTGCGTGGCTATGATCTGAAGATCAAAGAGATCGCTCATAACTGTGGGTTCGACGACAGTAACTATTTTTGCCGGATATTCAAAAAGCATACCGATCGTTCCCCCTCTGAATATCGCAGGCATTGCCGCAGCCTGTAGTCGCACACACGTGTGCGCCTCAGCTTGATGACAAAGTAGCAATCTTGCCGAATTTGTAAGGTGGCCGCACATGTTCGGTCGAGGGTGCGCTGCAAGATGCTGCGCACCCTCGAAACGGGCCGATTGAGGTTTATCACCGGGCATAACGCCCGGTGCAAAAGTAGATTAGAACCACTTGCCAAAGCGGCGGATGTAGAAACGCTTCATCAATTGCGCCACCACACAGTAGCTGACCAGAGTGGCCACCAGCCAAGGGAAATACTCCCACGGCAGCGGTTGCAACCCGACCCATGCCCCGAGCGGCGAGAACGGAATATAGATACCGAGTGCCATAATAATCCCGGTGGTCAACAACACTGGCAGCGCCGCCGTGCTCTGAATGAACGGGATTTTCTGGGTACGTAGCATATGCACTACCAGCGTCTGAGACAGCAAGCCTTCGATAAACCAGCCGGACTGGAACAGCGCCTGATGCTCTACGCTATTGGCGGCAAACACGAACCACATCAACGCATAGGTCGTGATGTCGAAAATCGAAGACGTCGGCCCAATCCACAGCATAAAGCGACCAATATTCTTGGCATCCCACTTGCGCGGTTTACGCAGGAATTCTTTGTCCATCTTGTCCCACGGCAGGGAAAGCTGGGAGATATCGTACATCAGGTTCTGTAACAGCAGGTGGATCGCCAGCATCGGCAGGAACGGAATAAACGCACTGGCCACCAGCACCGAGAACACGTTGCCGAAGTTGGAGCTGGCGGTCATGTTCAGATACTTGATGATATTGCCGAAGGTTTCACGCCCTTTGATCACCCCTTCTTCCAGCACCATCAGGTTCTTTTCCAACAGGATGATATCTGCGGACTCCTTGGCAATATCGGTACCGGTATCGACTGAAATGCCCACGTCGGCATCACGTAACGCCGGGGCGTCGTTAATGCCATCCCCCAGGAAGCCCACGGTGTGGCCATTAGCCTGCAACATTTTCAGCACGCGTGATTTTTGCAACGGCGTCAGCTTGGTAAATACCGTACGTTGCTCAACTTCACGCATCAGATGGGCATCGTCCATCTGTTCAATCTCCAGGCCGGAGAGCGGCTCTCCTGGCTCCAGGCCGACATCGCGGCAGATTTTACAGGTGATCACCGGGTTGTCGCCGGTCAACACTTTCACCGCCACGCCATTTTCCTGTAGGGCAGCAATCGCTTCACGAGCGCTCTCTTTTGGCGGATCGAGGAAGGTCAGCAGGCCTTCGATCACCAGATCGCGTTCATCCACAATGCTCAGTGGCAAAGTACAACCTTCCAGACCCAGATCTCGCGTTGCCAGCACCAGCACGCGGAAACCATCTTCATTGTACTGGCAGGCCAACGCCTGCAAATCGGCACGGCGAGCCTCGTCAAGCGCCAACACCTGCTGCCCAACGCGGACGTGGGTGGCGATCTCCAACATCTCTTCAACTGCACCTTTGCAAATCAGCAGTTGGCGCTGTTGTTCATCCTGTACCACGATCGACAAGCGACGACGTATAAAATCAAACGGCAGTTCATCAACCTTGCTGTAGCGCCCCAATGCCTCAACGCCTGGCTGGCCCTGGCCAAAACGGATCACCGCCTGATCCATCAGGTTCTTCATGCCACTCTGATGGAAGCTGTTCAACCAGGCTAAATGCAGCACGTGGTTATCTTTGCTGCCATTCACGTCCAGATGGTGTTCCAGAATGATGCGATCCTGCGTCAGAGTGCCGGTTTTATCGGTACAGAGCACGTCCATCGCGCCAAAGTTCTGGATCGCATTCAACCGTTTGACCACCACCTTGCGGCGCGCCATGGCAATTGCGCCTTTCGCCAGGTTCGAGCTGACGATCATCGGTAGCATTTCCGGCGTCAGCCCCACGGCGACCGCCAAGGCAAACAGTGCCGCCTCCGTCCAGTCTCCCTTGGTAAAACCGTTAATCAGCAAGACGATCGGCACCATCACCAACATAAAGCGGATCAGCAGCCAGCTAACGCTGTTTACCCCACGGTCAAAGGCAGTTTGCGAACGGGTACCAACGATCGACTTCGCCAAAGAGCCAAAGTAGGTGCGGCCACCGGTCGCGACTACCACCGCCGTCGCCGTTCCGCTGGCCACGTTGGTGCCCATCAGGCAGATATTGGCTAACTCCAGCAGTTCGCTTTCGCTGGAGGCATCAATCTCGCTGGACTTTTGGCTCACGCCGGCCAAAGCATCGTATTTTTCGATCGGAATAGCTTCGCCGGTCAAGATGGCCTGGCTGATAAACAGGTCGCGTGAGCTAAGCAAGCGGAGGTCTGCGGGTATCATGTCCCCGGCGGAGAGCTGAATAATATCGCCCGGAACCAACTCACGAATGGGAATTTCCACCGCTAACGCCTGGGTGCTGAAATTACTGCGGCGCAACACCGTTGCCGTGGTACGCACCATCGATTTGAGTGATTCGGCCGCTTTATTGGTGCGGTATTCCTGCCAGAAGCGCAGCAACCCGCTCAACGTAACCATAATCAGGATAATGATGACGCCGGTAAGATCGGTTTCCTCACCGTTTTGCATGGGCAACCAGTAATCGGTAAAGAAACTGATCCCTGCCAGCACCATCAACACAAAGATAAACGGGTTGTTAAACGCGCTGACTAACTGTACCAGCGCATGCGGTGCCTTCTCATGGGCAACCTGATTACTACCGAAATACTGCAAACGCTCCTGGGCATCTTCCTGAGTTAATCCGATGCGGTTACAGTTTAAATTAGCCAACGTTTGATCGAGGCTGTTCTTTGCCTCGAGAGCAATGGCATACGGCTCGCGCTGTTTATCACGGCGACGGCTATTTTCTTTAATATGGGTCATGACGCTATTCTCTTTTTTTACTTTGCACACAGGGTTACCCCGCCCGTAATAACGGGTGAACATGCACAAAGTGGAATTTATTTGGTTTACTTCATTAACGTAATGCTTATTCCATTAATATACCTTTGAATTTCAAGTTGTAGCTAGGCGACAAGCTTACTCATCCCCAGGAGCTTACTTTTGGGTAAGTGACTGGGGTGAGTAACTGCAGGAAACAACACTACAGCTTGAAAGACGACGGGTATACGCAGAATAATAAAATCTCTGGGGGGTGCTTGCATAACACATCCTTATCACCTTATCGGTGAAGGTTATTTATGGTTAAACGGGTAATTCTGACGCAACACGCCAATGCACGGCACTCACGCTGCGTTCTAAACTAATACGGCAGACAATGCCCTCAATCTCTTTTTGCGCGGCCGGGTTAGCCACAATTTCCGCACAGACTTCCAACTGGCCAGGAATGGCAATATCGGCGCTACGCAGCGATTGCAGGCGTAATGCCACGCCGTTCAACGCCTGTAGGATCAGGGTACGAACCAGGATTTCATCCTGCTCACCGCAGGTCACCTGGACACGATAACGCAGCTCCAGATCCACCGCCTGCTGCTGGGGTTGCAGGTTAATGCGCTGCGCCGCTTCACGCAGCAGGATATTGGCACACAGGATCACCAGGGTGGCGCAGACGGCCTCCCAATGCTGCCCCAGGCCACATAGCACACCGATGGCCGCAGAGCACCACAAGGTGGCCGCCGTATTCAGGCCGCGGATATTCAGCCCTTCTCGCATAATCACACCGGCACCGAGAAAACCGATACCAGAAACGATCTGCGCCGCAATACGCCCCGCGCTGGAAGGCTCGGTGTCAAAAGAGCTCAGGATAAAAACGGCGGCGCCGGTCGCGACCAAAGAATTGGTACGCAAGCCCGCCATACGCTGACGCCATTGACGCTCGGCACCAATAACGGCACCCAGGCCCATTGCCAGGAATAAATTCAGAATAAAAGGAGTCATAGCCATGATCTTCCCCTTAATTAATCATTGAGGTTGAATCATGTGCCGTTAAGCACACGCGAAATCGCGCCGATAATTAATCAGCGGGTCTGCGTTTGGGTGCCCGGAGGGAAAAGGCCGTGGTGATGGTTAAATACCATAATCATATCCGAATCAATACGCCCAATGCGCAAGCGCCTCGGGAAAACTTTCATGTTCGGGTTTGCACAGCTCGGAATAACGAGAGAGGGGTGCTGCCCGCCGTGTTCGGCAAGCAACAAATCACAGGAGATTGGTCAACTTGCCTTTATTATTTCGCTACTACTGCAACTGTCCAATTGGTTATCTCCTCGGTAATTTTGGCTGGAGTATAGTGACATGAGGTTGTGAAGTAAAGGTTATATTAGTAAACGAAAGCTAAACAGAATATTCCCCTTATAGAGATATTGTTATAGGTACAATAATAATCGGGCGCAGCAGCCTCTACGTAGTGAGCAACGTTGTTTAATTTGTAGGGTGCCCCAAGACGCAGCACAAGGGATCCGGTTGAGCGATTTAGTTTAGCTGTTGCTGTAACCAGTTCAGTAACGCTACCACCTCAGGCGTTAAACCGGCGGCTTGTGGCCACACCAGATAGACATCGCTATCATTCAAATGCAGCGCGGCCGCCAGCGGCACCAAGCGCCCTGCTGCAATCGCATCCTTCGCCAGCACGGCCTTCACCAGCGCAATACCAAACCCCTGCTCGGCTGCACGCAACAGTAAACCCGCGTCGTTGAACAGCGCCAACTGCTGCCCACCGCCAATTCTCCCTACGGCGCTAAACCAGCTATGCCAGGGAGTGGCGTCATGCTCAAGCAGCGGGACCTGTGGATCTCCAGCATCAAATGCCTCCTGCCATTGCCTGGCCAGTGCGGGAGTCGCTACCGGCAGCACTACTCCTGAGGCGATACGCTGAGCCTGAACGCCTGGCCATTGACCATCACCAATACGGATCGCGGCATCAAATCCTTTACGGTCTAGATCCTGTATCGCCAGCGAGGCGTCAATATCCAACCGGATCCCAGGGCAAGCACGATGAAACTCCGCCAATCTGGGCAACAACCAGTAATGCGCAAAGGAAGGCAGCACGCTGATGCGCAACATCTGGCTTACCGCTACCCGTCTGGCTCGGTCAACGCCCTGTTGCAAAGCGAGCAAGGCAGGTTCAGTTGCCGCCAGCAGTTCGCGCCCCGCAGCATTTAGCCGAACCCCACGCCCGGAGCGTTCAAAGAGTGGATAGCCAATAGCCTGTTCGAGCAGTTGGATTTGTTGGCTAACGGCACCATGAGTCAGGCTGACGCGTTGTGCCGTGGCACGC
This sequence comes from Serratia sp. PL7, assembly GCF_945957435.1. Taxonomy (NCBI): domain Bacteria; kingdom Pseudomonadati; phylum Pseudomonadota; class Gammaproteobacteria; order Enterobacterales; family Yersiniaceae; genus Serratia; species Serratia sp. PL7. The sequence goes on from NZ_CAMFLB010000033.1 coordinate 42,449, forward strand.
AAATTCTCCAGCCGGGCAGCAATCACAAAGGTTGGCAAAATATGCAGGGGAAGACGCTCATTCATTGCTGGTTAGCCTTGCTATCCAAAAGGGTCATTTTTTATCGATATTAGCACTAATCAGGTTCGCCTATAGTGCAAACATACTGACCCCTAACTCAAGGCATGACCATGCATCCACGTTTGCAGCAGGATCTCGACGATTTACCCCGCATACTTGACCATACCAACCAATTGGCGCAGGGCTTCCTTGCCAGCTTGAGCCAGCGGCCGGTATGCCCGCCCCTGGCCGAACAACAGTTGCAAACCGGTGACGATCGGCTAACCGAAGAGGGTTGCGGTGCGTTAGCGGCGTTAGACGATTTTTGGCAACGCTATGAGGCTGGCCTTTCCGGCAGTGCCGGGCCGCGTTACTTTGGTTTTGTCACCGGCGGTAGCACTCCTGCGGCGCTGGCTGCCGACTGGTTGGTTAGCACTGCCGACCAGAATAGCCAACTGAGCAATGATACCGTGGCGGCTGCGATCGAGCTGGCGACAATTGAGCAACTGAAAACCCTGCTGCAACTGCCCGCCGACTTCAGCGGTAGCTTTGTCAGCGGTGCCACCATGGCCAACTTCACCGGGATCGCCATCGGCCGCCAGTGGTTAGGGCAACAGCGCGGGATCGATGTGGCACAGTTTGGCTTGGCCGCCTTGGGGCCGATTCAGGTCCTTTCCGCCAATGCCCATGCCAGCAGCGTGAAAGCGCTCAGCATGCTCGGTATTGGGCGTGAAGCGTTAAGGTCTATCGCCAGCCAGGCTGATTGCGAAGCCATTGATATCGAGGCACTGGAGCGTCACCTTGCCGCCACGCCAGATATCCCGACGATAGTGCTCGCCAGCGCAGGTACGGTAAACACCGGCGTTTTCGACGATCTGCCCCGCCTGCTGGCACTGCGTGCACGCTATCCCTTCTGGCTACATGTTGATGCCGCCTTTGGGGGGATTGCGGCCTGTTCTCCCCGCTTGGCTCATCTGCTGGACGGTTGGCATCAGGCGGACTCAATCACCGTAGATGCCCATAAATGGCTGAATGTCCCTTATGACAGCGCCATTCAATTTACCCGTCATCTGGCATTGCAGATGCAGGTGTTCCAGAATCACTCGACCTATCTGGAGGCCCCCACGTTGCGCCCAGATAACTATTTGCACCTGACGCCCGAGAATTCACGGCGTTTTCGCGCCCTGCCCTTATGGATGGCATTGAAAGCCTACGGCAGCAGTGGTACGCGGGAGATCGTCGAGCGTAACGTAACGTTGGCGCGACGTTTAGGTGACGGATTGGCGGCCAGTGAAGGCTTCCGCCTGCTGGCCCCGGTGAATCTGAACATCGTATGCTTTGCGCTGAAGGGCGTTACAGGCGATGCCACCGCCGCACGCAACCGCTTCATCGATCGCTTGGATCGGCATGGCGTGGTGCGCTGCACGCCCACCAGCTATGCGGGCCAACCGGGTATCCGGGCTGCCCTGGTGAATTGGATGACCGAAGAGCAGGATATTACTTTGGCGCTGGCATCGATGCAGGCTTGTCGGGTCGAAGCCTGAAAGTCGCGAGGCGCTGCTTCTGTTGGCCGTCGGCTGAGATATTCTGAGGCGATAGCCAGGCAGCAAACGCCTCGCGCAATACTGGCCATTCACCATCGATGATGGATAACCAGTCCGTGTCGCGGTTGCGTCCCTTTCTGGTCATCGCCTGACGAAAAGTCCCCTCAAAGGTGAAGCCCAGACGCAGTGCAGCCTCGCGAGAGGGGGCATTCAGACGGTCGCATTTCCACTCGCAACGGCGGAATCCCAAATCGTCAAAAGCGTGCTTGAGCATCAGAAAGATGGCTTCACTCCCCATCGCTCGCCGCTTCATCAAGGGTGACCAGTTGATCATCCCCAACTCAACCACCCCGTTGGGTTGGTCGATGTTCAAGAAAGCGCAGGTGCCGACCGCTTTACCGCTAGTAGCATCGATCACCGTCAGGGTGTTTCTCCCCTGGGTTGCCAGCTGTCGCTGCAAATACTGCTGGAAAACAGGCAACTCCGTGGGGCGTTCACTAGACAGATAGGTCCAGTCGCGTCCGTCTTCCGCCAGTTGATAGGCATGAAATAACTCATCAGCACGGCGCGCGATATCCATCGGCTGCAAGCAGCAGAAACGCCCTTGGAGACTCTGTTTTCCCGGTTCACCCGCAGGTTGCCAGCCCTCAAGCGCTGTACCAATGGGTTGCCCAAACTGATTGTGATCCACCCGTCCTCCTGATTGTGAGTTGAAATCGCATCTAGCAGCATTTCGTTGTCTCTGCGCAGTAAGATACGTCAGGAAAATCGATATGTCGCGGATAAGTTATTCACTGACGAATAATTAACAAATGAAATAATTTAACATTGTTATTGAATTAACGACCACATGGTTAGCAGAACTACTTATTTTGACTTGATTCCGATCATAAGCTCCTTCCTCAAGCGCATGAAAGTAACTAAGAATCGTTACCATTTGAGCCAATACATTGATACAATCAATTGAATAAGCATACTTAATGGCGTTTAGTGATGAATCAGCAACTACACTATCAGTCACAAAACCGCCAACTCTGGCGTCATTACGAGCTATAAGAGGCTCTTAAGAATCATCTGATTAGCGGGAAATAGTACCACGATGAAAATAGCTAACCATAGCAGCAAATTTAAGGCTGATTACCCGGCGTCCACTGATAATTTCCAGCCGCAAAATCGCCACAGCATAATAAGTCGACTTAAGCTAAACTGATGCTTTTGGTAGATTAAAAAATATAATTCGAAAAGACGTTGAGTCATGCCGGTTTTATTGATAGAAAGTTGCATTCATAAGATGTGATTTTTTTATAACTTTTAGCCTTTTATCTTCGGGCTTTTGTTTTTATAACCGCGTGGAAACGGACTTAAGTGGGAGGCTCTATGCCAATAATCATTATGGATTCATGCAGTTACACTAGATTAGGATTAACCGATTACCTGACGTCGCACGGGGTGAAAAAGCGTCAGATTAGCGCTGTCCATCATATCGACGGCCTGCATGAGAAGTGCGCAAAACTTAAGCCTAATATGGTATTCCTGAATGAAGACTGCTTCATTCATGAAGCGGATGCGACAGAAAGAATAAAACGCGTGATCTCTCTTAATCCCGATACTTTATTCTTTATTTTCATGGCCATCACCAACGTACATTTCGACGATTATTTATACGTCCGCAAGAACGTGATCATCTCGTCAAAATCGATTAAACCGCAAACCATGAGTCAGTTGCTCAACCACTACCTCGAAAGAAAGCTGGTTCGCCCGGAAAAAAGCTCGCTGGATCAGACACCTGTCACACTAAGCCAAACCGAGTCAAACATGCTGCGCATGTGGATGTCCGGCCAAGGCACCATCCAGATCTCCGATCAAATGCAGATCAAGGTGAAAACCGTCTCTTCCCACAAGGGAAACATCAAAAGAAAGATCAAAACCCACAATAAGCAGATCATCTACCATGTTGTCCGCCTGACCGACACGCTTACCAGCGGCATTTTCGTCAACAGCCGTTGATTAAAGCGACAGCAGAACACGTTGGTTTAGAGTACGACAGAAAAACGCCCGTTTTCAGCGGCAATGATGCCGCTACGGGTATTTTGGCAAGTTTTCAACACCGCGTAACTGTGCGGCCAGGTTTCAGCCCACCAGCCAGACCGGCGGCAAGCTGTTAATTGCAGGAAAAGATTTAATCCTGTTCAGCACTACGCAGCTCTACAAAGGTACCATCGCGGCTATCGATCTCATTGAAGAACCACACGCCCGCCGGGTAATCTTCCAGTGACACCAGATACATGGTGCCTTCATTAAACACTTCAACTTCCAGCACGACCCCTTCCCGACGAGGGCCGCCGTCGGTCTTTACCGTCACCAGATCGTTAACTTTCATGCTCTACCTCGTTATTTATCCCGGATATCAGTCTATTACAGTTGACGAAAAGAACCCACCATGGCGTAATCCGTTGCCCCTCTGAGCCATCTTACGACGATGGCTAGTAAAGCTTAGCAGAATGTCAGGCTGACCTTTCAGAGCGCCTGGCACACCACCGTGAACGGTTTTTCCGCCCACTGGCTCAAATCACAGACACAAAAAAACCCGCCTTGGCGGGTTTTTGTTAATCAGCGAGAGGCCGATTAGATAGCGGTAACGTTAGCCGCTGACGGACCTTTAGCACCGTTCTCGATAGAGAACTGTACGTTCTGGCCTTCAGCCAGGGTCTTGAAGCCTTGATCCTGAATTGCAGAGAAGTGTACGAACACGTCTTTGCTGCCGTCTGCAGGAGTGATGAAACCAAAACCTTTAGACTCGTTGAACCACTTCACTTGACCTTTGATCATGTTAGACATGTTGAATTCCTTCAATAAAAAATTTAAGCCACCATGGGCATGAAATAGCCGGTCATCAGTTACTTATGGAGGCACTAGAAAGGAAATTCGTCAGTGAAGAGCTATCAAGGATAACGCTTTAAATTTGAACTACTTTACTCAAAATGTCGTGCATAAATAGGTCTGTACCACAGGCCGAGAATCATTAACTCATGTCGGGCGTATAATAGCAACTCTTTTTATCTCGTGAGGCTGGAAAGGGAGATCGAACGCACAGAATTTGCTCCCCGCTGGCGAAATTATCGGCGTTATCTTGCGGATTTCACTGACAATGGTGGTAACGTAGCGCCACAATATTTACAAAACTTCGCCTCGGCTTCATGCCCGCCACGGTCGCATTGTGCGCAATGGCGCTGTTCCCGATAGCGCTGCATCTCCTGCGACATGTAGGCGGTCAGGATCCCCGTAGGCACCGCAATAATCGAATACCCTACCAGGATCAGCACCGAAGCCAGCATCCGCCCTAATGGCGTGTGGGGCACAATATCGCCGTAGCCCACGGTGGTTAACGTAACTACCGCCCAGTACATTGATGCGCCAAGGCTGGTAAATCCACCACTGCCTCCCTCCACCGCGTACATCAGGCCACCAAATACGCACAGCATCACGCCGACAAAGCCAAAGAACAGGGTCAGCTTATGGCGCGCCAGCTTGATGCTGCGCCAGACAATGCTCATCTCACTCATGTAGCGCAACAGTTTCAACACCCGCAATACGCGCAGGATCCGCAGTACACGCAGCAGAGCGATATATTCCACCGCCATATGCGGGAATATCCAGATGATATACATCGGCAACATCGTCAGCAGATCGACAATGCCAAAAAAGCTGATGGCATAGCGCTCTTTACTCGGCGTGCACCACAGCCGCAACAGATATTCCACAGTAAAAAGGGTGGTGAAAAAGACCTCCGCCAAAAACAGCTGATAAAGCACTTGAGCATTGGGGGTATACAGCGAGCTGCCGCCGGGTTCGATAAACAGCAACAGCACACTGAGCAGCGCCGTACTCACCCAGAATAGCTGCATCCTGCGCCCCGTTCGGGTTTGATTGCTGAACAACAGCTGATAGCTACGCTGGCGCAGGGGTTGTTTTCGTACTTTGTTGATCATAATCCGATGTCTGGTCAAAAGGTTTACACGCATACTAAATCCGAACCTGCACACCACCAAATTTACCCCATGACAGGATCAGGAGAAAATGAGCGCCAAGCCGCAAAATGGTCCAGCGTCATATTTCCATCACAAAAATGTCACAATCCAGCCATATGATGGCTAGCGATTATCCGCTCCGGGTTAACACCAAGGATTTCGCCTATGAACACCGTAAAAGCCATTAATCACCAGCAGGCAGAAACGCTGATCCGCTCAGGATCGGCGAAAAAGATTGAGCTGGCCTATGACATTGACAGCGACGATTTTTTCCAGCTCGCCAGCCTGTGGTGCGATCAGGGTGCCAAGATTTCCAAAGGTAAAAAACACTTTATCGTCTCGCTGAAAGGTTTTCGTATTCCGCCAAACGACTGATCCTCTGCCCCCTCTGCGGCGGTATCTCTGCTTGTCTAGATAAAACCGCCCTTTCGCACACATGCCAACTCTGTTATCCCTATAAGATAATCCAGCCGGGAATATCCCGAATACGCAGATTGATCAAGGAGAACGGCATGTCAGCCAACGCACAACTACCTGAAAACATGAAGGTCATCGAAATTAGCCAGCCGGGCGAGCCAGAGGTTCTGGTGAGTGCGGAGCGCCCGTTACCGGTATTAGCCCAGGGTGAAATACTGGTGAAAGTCGCTGCCGCCGGCGTCAACCGCCCAGATGTTATGCAACGCCGTGGGCAATATGCCCCACCGCCGGGCGCCTCGGACATTCCAGGGTTGGAAATTGCTGGCACGGTGGTGGCCGTTGGCGTTGGTGTACAACGCTATGCCCCCGGTGACGACGTATGTGCGCTGATCGCCGGTGGGGGCTATGCCGAATATTGCAAGGTGCATGAAAGCAATGCGCTGCCGGTCCCTCAAGGCTTCAGCATGATAGAAGCCGCCGCCATGCCAGAAACCTTCTTCACCGTTTGGGTCAACGTATTTCAACGGGGCCATCTTCGGGCCGGGGAAACCGTGCTGATCCACGGAGGCACATCTGGCATTGGCACGGTTGCCACCCTGTTGGCCAAAGCCTTCTGCGCCTATGTCATTACTACCGTTGGCTCTGAAGATAAGCGTGAGGCCAGCCTGGCGTTGGGGGCTGACGTCGCCATCAACTACCGCACCGAAGATTTTGTCGAACTGACAAAAACCGCCACCAATGGGAAAGGGGCCGATGTCATCGTCGATCTGATCGCGGGGGATTACGTGGAGAAGAACTACCGCGCCGCCGCAATGGATGGGCGTATCGTTCAGATCGGCACGCAAAACGGCGTAGTGAAAGAATTGAACCTGATGCCATTGCTGCTTAAACGCCTGACCCATACCGGCTCAACGCTGCGGGCGCGCAGTGTGGAAGATAAAGCCCAGATCGCTGCCGAACTGGAGCTGAAAGTGTGGCCGTTGCTGGAACGCGGGGAGTTAAAGCCACAGATTTTCCAGACGTTCCCATTGGAACAAGCCGCGCAGGCCCATGCCTTGATGGAGTCCAGTGCGCATATCGGTAAAATTATGCTGACGCTGTAATGGAAACCCTCCGGCCAGAAACCGGAGGGCTAGGCTGTGTCCCTCAATTGACCCTGGTGCCTTGCAACGCGTCCAAATGACCTCTAGCGGCACTCACGTGCAATTAAGGGACACAGCCTCATATCAGCCGAACAGTTTGCCTTTCAGCAAATCCATGCCGGCGCTCATCAAATCGCCGCCCTGTGGCTCCTGACCATTAGGTGACAGTTTGTCGGTGATCATCGGCAAATACTGGGCAATCAGGGCAGAAGCCTGCGCCGGATCGATCCCCAACTTACCGGCCAACTGTGCAATGGCATCGGTGCTCAACGCCTGCTCAACGTGTTCGCCGCTGATTGTCTGATTTTCACCCGTGCCGATCCAGGAGGCGACCACGTCCGCCAAATTTCCCTGACGGAATTTATCCAGAATGGCCGGCAAGCCCCCCTGCTGCTCAACCCACTGCAAGATGGCGCTGTAATCCATACCTTTACCTCCGCTCAATGCCCCAACTAACCCATCCAATAATCCCATCGCTATCCCCCTTCTCAAACGCTGTACGTTTGTCGTATTTAAAAGAAAAGGGCCGCCTTAGCGACCCCTGTTGATCGAACCCGGCTTAGCTTCTGATCTTTCTGTAGACAAAAAGCACCACCAGAGCACCGACAACGGCAACTACAAAGCTGCCCAGGTTAAAGCCATCAACCCGGCCCATACCGAAGAAGGTACTGATATAGCCGCCGACAACCGCACCCACCACACCCAGGATCACGGTCATGATAAAACCGCCGCCGTCTTTACCCGGCATGATCCACTTGGCCAGAATACCGGCGATTAACCCAAAAACGATCCAGGAAATAATACCCATTTTTACTCTCCCTCATTGACCCGTTGCCCGAAATTGCTGGCAATACCGTTATCAAAACGTTCTCCGTCAGCGACCACCCACTGACAGAATTAACGCCTCTGTACCTTATTACTATAGTCAAAAATCAGCGGGTTACCTACATCTTGTAGTCTGAAAAACTGCGCATAAAAATTGTGCGATTTTCATCCAACTGTCATGTTGCGTGGCGATAATCAGCTATACTGAATAATGCTCAACTGAACTTCGACCGAGGATAGCGTCATGAGCAACCCTCCTTTCATGCTGTTTTTGGTTTTGGTCTATTCCTTGGCCGCCGTGTGGGATGGTTCCGCCGCGTTGTTGTTTATGTGAACGTGTCCGACCAGGCTAGCCATTCCTGACCAAGGCGCTGTTTTTCTATTTTGGCGCTCCTCGGCCCAGCAGTTAAGCGGGCGCAGCATGCGACTCCCCTAAGTTCGGACATGCTCACCCCCTACAAATTCAGCAACCTTGTCGGGCATGGGATTGAAGAGGAGGAACTATGTTGATTCAACCCTATCTGTTTTTTACCGGTAACTGTGAGCAAGCGGTGAATTTTTATGCCCAGCAGCTAAACGGCAATATAGAAATCATGATGCGTTACAAAGATATCCCGGCAGAGGAGCAGCAAAATGGGCCGCCCAATGCCGATCCTGACTCGATTATGCATGCCAGGCTGGTGATCGGGGATAACGTGATTATGGCATCGGATGGGTGTCCGGCCGACCCTACTGGCCCGGCACATAGCGGTTATTCACTGTCGATCCGCAGTGAGAACGTCGAGCAAGGCCGCGAGGTATTTAACCGGCTAGCCCAAGGTGGCAGCATCACCATGCCTTTCCAACCGACCTTCTGGGCCAAGGGCTTTGGCATGCTGACCGATAAGTTCGGTGTCAACTGGATGGTCAACGTCGAGTAGCCACATGATGCAGTGCCTTGCTGTGAGGGTAGGCACTGCCCAGTGCTAACGATGCCAGCTTGAAGCCACCAGAGAGAACAAGACAAACAACACCAGCAACAAAACCAGAGCCAACCGCCAGAACGGTGTTTTACGCCGCTGATAGGCGATAATCATCAACCCGGCCAACGCCAGGAGCGTTAACGGGTAATATACCGCCAGCATCAGTAAAACCTGCATCATAGCGTCAGATAGTGCTGCCATGCGCCTCCCCGGCACCAATTTATGCTGAACATATCCTGGAAATATAACGGGACATGCAAGATGGAAATAGAAGGGTTAAGATTGTTCGCAATACCCGTCCCCAACTGATTCCATGACAGGAATGCTATGCCAGCACCCCAGCTCCCGCCCCAAAAACAGCCATTATCCGGGAAAAACAAAAACTCGCCGTTACTCTATCAGGCTGGCGTGTTCGTTATTATCGTCGTGCTTACCCTGATCATGTTCAACGCCTGGCAAATCTGGAACGCTCATCAACGCAACCTGCAAATTGCCGAAAATGACTCGCAGAATCTGGCCCGATCGCTGGCACAGCACGCCGAAGATACCTTTGCGCAGGTAGACAGTAACCTGGCCGATCTTAGCGAACGGATTGAAACCGATGGCTTGGGCCAATCCCAGCGTTTACGCCTGCAAAAAATCATGCAGACTCAGGCCAGTAACTTTCCGCAACTGCATGGCAGTTTTATCTATGATGCCCAGGGCAACTGGATCCTGACGTCCAACGGTAAACCCCTCAGCCATGCCAATAATGCCGACCGGGCGTATTTTAAATACCACGTCACTCATAACAATAATATGATTTATATCGGCGAGGTGATCCGCAGCCGCTCGACCGGCGATTTGGTTATCCCGGTGTCGCGCCGCCTGAACCATGCGGACGGCAGCTTTGCCGGCGTGGTCATTTCGACGCTGTATGTCGATTATTTCCGCCAGTTTTACAACACCTTTGCCCTTAACAACGACGCCTCACTCAGCCTGATACTGGCCGACGGCTCCATTTTGTACCGCCGCCCTTACAATGAGGATGCCATCGGGAAAAACATCTCCCACAGCATTTTTTTCCGTGAAGTTCTGCCGCACTCGTCCTTTGGCAACGTCACCATGGTCTCGCAGTTTGACAATGTAGAAAGGGTTTATGGTTATTCGCAGGTGGAGCGTTATCCGCTGGTGATCACCGCCGGGCTGTCGAAAAAAGACGTTCTGGCCGACTGGCGCAACGATGCGTCACTTTTTGCACTCGGTGGAGGAGTCCTGCTGTCCATACTGTTGGCCCTGGGGTTGGTGCTGATACGTCAGATTAACCAAAGCGTACAGACCGAAGTCGAGCTGGTGCGCACCCGTGATCAACTGACGCTGATGAACCACACGCTGGAAGAACTGGCTTTGCTAGATGGCTTGACCGGCCTGGCCAATCGCCGTCAGTTTGATATCGCGCTAAAAAACGAAATGACGCGAGCGGCGCGCAACGATCGCAGCGTTGCCCTGTTGATGCTGGATATTGATTATTTTAAACAGTTTAACGATATCTACGGCCATGTGGCTGGGGATCAGTGTTTGCAGCAGTTGGGCCGCATGTTGCAAGGCATGGTCAACCGTCCTGGCGATCTGATGGCGCGTTACGGCGGTGAGGAGCTGGCAATTATTCTGCCGGATACCGATCTTCAGGGCGCAATCGCCTTTGCCGAACGGGTTCTGGAGGGCATCCGGCAGTTGAAGATCGCCCACACAGGCAGCCCGCTGGGGATTATCACCGCCAGCATCGGTGCCAGTGCTAAAATCCCGCATCCGTATAACGATACGCCGCTGAGCCTGGTCAGCCTGGCGGATAACGCCCTGTATACGGCGAAAAAAAGCGGCAAGAACCGGGTTTGCAGCCTCTAGGCTCAGAATAGTTAGGGTAGATCATTTCAGCAAATAATGGGCATCTTAACATGATGCCCCTGACGATCCAGCCTTAGTGCACCGTGTTGAAGTCCCCTTCCTGGCGCGCCACCAGCGTCAGAATGCTATACAGCGCCACGGCCTGCTGATGCTGATTGAGCACCTGCACATCCCAGACCACCACGCCATGCGGACGATCCTCAGCGGTTTTTTGCGGCTTGCGGATTTTCTTTTTACAGGTCAACCGCACCTGAATGGTATCGCCAATTTTCACCGGCTCGATAAAACGCAGGTTTTCCATGCCGTAGTTGGCAATCACCGGCCCGACGCCCGGATCGACGAACAGCCCGGCGGCGGCAGAAACCACAAAGTAACCGTGGGCCACTCGCTCACCAAACAGTGATTCTGCCGCGCCGATCTTGTCCATATGCGCGTAGAAATGGTCGCCGCTCAGGCAGGCAAAGTTGACGAGGTCGGCTTCGGTAATGGTACGGCGGGCGGTCAGCAAGCTTTCGCCAATCTGCAACTGCTCAAAGTATTTGCGGAACGGGTGTACCTGTTCCTCCACCACGTCGGCACCTCGTACCCATTCACGGCTGATGGCCGCCAGCATCGACGGGCTGCCCTGGATCGCCGTGCGCTGCATATAGTGTTTTACCGCCCGTAACCCACCAAGCTCTTCCCCGCCGCCAGCTCGCCCTGGCCCACCATGTACCAGCAAAGGCAATGGTGAACCGTGGCCGGTCGATTCCGTAGCCGCATGGCGATCCAGCACCAACATGCGGCCATGGGCGCAGGCGGTTGCTCGAATAAACTGTGAAGCCAACTCCGCATCAGCCGTCACCAACGATCCGGCCAGACTACCTTGCCCCAGCAACGCCAACTCAATGGCCTGTGCGGTAGTTTGATAAGGCATCAGCGTCGCCACCGGGCCAAACGCCTCGGTGCCATGTACGGCCTGATGGCGGAACGGATCGGCGCAGTACAGCAGGGTGATCGGATAAAAAGCACCTGATTGAGCGCCATCGCCCACCACCTTCAACTTATCCAGCGTTGCACCACAGAGTGGCTCACAGCCATTGCGCAGCAGGAATTCCACCTTTTTCTGCACGTCGTCACGCTGTTCCTGATTGACCAACGCTCCCATCCGCACCTGCTCCAGCTGTGGGTCACCAATCTTTACGCCAGCCAGGCGCTGCAACAGCGCTTGCTGTACCTCGGCAATGCGGGCCACCGGAACGATAATGCGCCGGATAGCGGTACATTTTTGCCCCGCCTTGCTGATCATTTCGCGGCTGACCTCTTTGATAAACAGCGCAAACTCCGGCATTTCTGGCGTCACGCCCTCCCCTAGCACGCAACAGTTTAACGAGTCCGCTTCCATGGTAAAGGCGATCGATTTCTCCAGCAGGCGCGGATGAGAACGCAGCTTCTGCCCGGTTTGCGCCGAGCCGGTAAAGGTGACCGCATCCTGATAATCGAGGTGATCGAACATATCACCCACGCCGCCGCAGATTAGCTGTAACGCCCCTTCAGGCACCAACCCGCTGTCGATAATCAGCTTCACCATCGCCTGGGTTAGCTGTGCCGAAGCGGTGGCGGGTTTGATGATGGCAGGCATCCCCGCCAACCAAGTGGGTGCCAGTTTCTCCAACATTCCCCAGCAAGGGAAGTTAAAGGCATTGATATGCAGTGCGACACCGGGGCGAGAAGTCAGCACATGGCGTGCGGCAAACTGTGACTGCTTGGAGAGTGGGATCAGCTCATCTTCCGGCCACAGCGTATCGTCCGGCAGTTCGCGCCCTGCCAATCCCGCATAGGAGAACAGCGTGGCAATACCACCTTCGATATCAACCCAGCTGTCATTACGCGTAGCACCGGTTTGATAGGAGATCTGATATAGCGCTTCTTTATTAGCCAGCAGGTGTTTAGCCACCGCTTTCATCATCTGAGCGCGCTGTTGAAACGTCATATTTGCCAGCGCCGTGCCACCCAGCTTGCGGGCATAGCTCAGGCTGGCAGCCAACGGCAGCCCGTCGGAGCAGACCTGATACAAAGGCTCGCCGGTAACGGCATGCTGGATCTCGCGGGATTGACCCTGTCCGTACACCCAGGCGCCAGAAAGGTAACTGGTTAACTGCTGCATTTGCTCCTCCGGAATTCATAAATAGACACTATCAAGATTAATGATGTATCACATAATTTCCACTTTACGCCAGGTTAAAATTTAACAAAAGCAAAACAAAATCATTAAATCGCAAAGTTAACACCACCGTTATCGATAGATACCAAAAATAAATAGTCATTTAAATCAACAAAATAATAAAACGCATTGTGATGCTCATCGCAAAACCACAGCATTTGCATTTGATCTTGTTGTTATCAACTTGTAGCTTTAAGGTTAGTTAAAGTGATTCACATTTTTGGTTTTAATGTGAAAAACATGAATCACCAAGAGGCAAGCATGACAACTGACACACAATTTCAGCAGCACTTTGACGACAAGATCGCCGCCGATATCTCCATCGAAGCCAAAGACTGGATGCCGGATGCCTATCGCCGCAATCTGATCCGGCAAATCGGCCAGCATGCGCATTCCGAGGTGGTCGGCATGTTGCCAGAAGCCAATTGGCTGACCCGTGCCCCTTCCCTGCGGCGTAAAGCGGTGTTACTGGCGAAAGTCCAGGATGAGGCCGGGCATGGCCTTTATCTGTACAGCGCGGCGGAAACCCTCGGCTGCACCCGCCAGGATATCTACCAAAAGATGCTCGCCGGTCAGATGAAATACTCCTCCATCTTCAACTACCCAACGCTGAACTGGGCTGACATTGGCGTGATCGGCTGGCTGGTAGACGGTGCAGCCATCGTCAATCAGGTAGCCCTATGCCGTGCCTCTTACGGCCCCTATGCCAGAGCGATGGTGAAAATCTGTAAAGAAGAGAGCTTCCACCAGCGTCAGGGCTATGAAGCCGTGATGGTGATGGCCCAGGGCAGCGAAGCGCAAAAGGCCATGCTACAGGACGCCATCAACCGCTTCTGGTGGCCAGCGCTGATGATGTTTGGCCCCAACGATAGCGATTCACCCCACAGCGCGCAGAGCATGGCCTGGAAGATCAAACGCCACAGCAATGACGAGCTGCGGCAGAAGTTTATCGACAACACCGTACCGCAGTTGGAAGCCTTGGGCATGACCGCCCCCGATGCCGATTTGGCATGGGATGAGGCCAGCGGACATTACCGCTTTGGCGAGATCGACTGGGCAGAGCTGCACGAAGTGATCCAGGGGCGTGGGCAGTGCAACCACGAACGTCTGCAAGCCAAGCGTAAAGCCTGGGACGACGGCAGTTGGGTACGGGATGGTGCCATGGCACATGCCAGCAAACGCGCGGCAAATGCAGCTTAATCGAGGAGAGAAAAATGACTCACGCCGAATGGCCGTTGTATGAAGTGTTTATCCGCAGCAAGCAGGGTTTGGCCCATCGTCACGTGGGCAGCCTGCATGCAGCAGACGATCAGATGGCGCTGGAAAACGCCCGCGATGCCTACACCCGCCGCAGTGAGGGCTGTTCGATCTGGGTGGTGCAATCCTGCCACCTGATCGCCTCTCAAGCAGAGGATCGGGCGGCATTCTTCGATCCTTCCGACGATAAAATCTACCGTCATCCCACGTTCTACACCATCCCCGACGGCATCAAGAACATGTAGAGGCAGGCCATGACGATGAGTAACGCAGCAACAATCAGCTATGCCCTGCGCTTGGGCGATACACCGCTCATTCTGGCACAGCGCCTGTGCGCTTGGTGTGGCCATGCTCCTGAGCTGGAGATCGACCTGGCACTGGCCAATATTGGCCTCGATCTGCTGGGTCAGGCACGCAATTTCCTGGCCTATGCCGCCGAGCTTTCCGGCCCGCAACACAGCGAAGACAGTCTGGCCTTTGGCCGCGACGAACGTGAATTTCACAACCTGCTGTTGGCAGAACAGCCCAACGGCGGCTTTAACGACACGCTGGTACGCCAGTTCCTGCTCGATACCTACCACGTACTGCTGCACCGGGAATTGAGCCGCAGCAAAGACAGCCAACTGGCCGCCATTGCCGCCAAATCGCTGAAGGAAGCGGATTATCACCTGCGCTTCAGCCACGACTGGATGATCCGCCTGGGTGACGGCAGTGAAATCAGCCACCAGAAGATCCAACAGTCATTAAACGACCTGTGGCGCTTCACCGCCGAGCTGTTCCACGCCGATGAGATTGAACTGCAACTGGCCGAGCTGGGCATTGCCGTCGATCCACGCCAGTTGCAGGCACCGTGGCAGGCCATGGTGAACGACACGCTGCAACAGGCCACGCTCGCGCTGCCCACCGAGCAGGCATTTCGCCACGGCGGTAAGCAAGGGCGGCACACTGAACACCTCGGCCCGATGCTGGCAGAAATGCAGTTTCTGCCACGCGCTTACCCGAACTGTAGCTGGTAGAGGCAAAGATGAATATCACCCGACTGCAACCGGCCGAGATCCCGCAGATCTGGCACTGCTTACAGCAGATCAACGATCCCGAACTGCCGGTACTGTCCATTACCGATCTGGGCATGGTACGTGACGTGGAGCGTGACGGTGCAGGCTGGCACATCACCTTTACCCCCACCTATTCCGGCTGCCCGGCGACCGAATACCTGCTCAACGCCATTGAACAGACGCTGAACGAGGCAGGTTTCAGCCCGGTAAAGATCACCATCTGCCTCAGCCCGGCCTGGACCACCGACTGGATGAATGCGGATGCTCGCCAGCGTCTGCGTGAATACGGCGTGGCGCCACCGCAGGGGAAAACCTGTGAAAAGCCTTTGGCTCACGGCCCGGTGCAGTGCCCCCGTTGCGGCAGTGAGCACACGGAAAAGATCAGCGAGTTCGGTTCCACCGCCTGCAAAGCGCTTTACCGCTGCTGCGAATGTCGGGAACCGTTCGACTATTTCAAATGTATTTAGGAGCACTGAAAACCATGACGGTCTTTCATCGCCTGAATGTCGCAGCCATCGAGCGCGAAACGCCGGACGCCGTAGCCATCACGCTGCGCGTCCCGGACGAACTGAAATCCCATTACGGCTATACCCCTGGTCAACACCTGACGCTCAAGGCGCGGGTCAACGGTGAAGAGCTGCGCCGCTGCTATTCCATCTGTAGCGCACCGCAGGACGGCGTATTACAAATCGGCATCAAGGCGATCCATCAGGGGCGTTTCTCTTCGTTTATCAACCAAAGCCTGCAGGTGGGCGACGAGTTGGAAGTGATGCTGCCGCAGGGCCGCTTTGGCTACCAGCCGCAGGCACAAACCCAGGGCAACTATCTGGCGATCGCCGCTGGCTCCGGTATCACGCCGATGCTATCGATCATCAAGGCGACGTTGCAATTGGAACCCAACAGCCAGTTCACGCTGATCTACGGCAACCGCACCAGCCGCTCGGTGATGTTTAAGGAAGCCCTCTCGGATCTGAAAAACCGTTATCCACAGCGCTTCCAACCGCTGTATCTCTTTAGCCAGGAAAATCTCGACAGCCCGCTGCTCAGTGGCCGCATCGATCGTGACCACCTGACCGCGCTGGGTAACACGTTAGTGAACTTCAACGAGTTCGACCACGCCTTTATCTGCGGCCCGGAAACGATGATGGACGACGCGCACACCGTGCTGGAGCTGGCCGGTATGCCTGCCGAACATATTCACAGCGAGCGTTTCAACACCAGCGGCATCGTCGCCCGGCCGGCCAACGCAGGCAGCCGCAACGCGACTCAGGTAGAGATCCGGCTCGACGGCCGCAGCCTCAAAATCGACGTCGGCAGCGAGGATGACAGCATTCTGGATGCCGCATTACGTCAGGGGGCCGATTTGCCCTACGCCTGCAAAGGCGGCGTCTGCGCCACCTGCAAATGCAAGCTGAAGGCCGGTGAAGTGGATATGGCGATCAACTACAGCCTGGAGCCGGATCAACTGGCGGCAGGCTATGTCTTGAGCTGCCAGTCTTGGCCACGCGGAGAAGGCGTGGTGCTGGACTTTGACGTTTAGGAGCCGACGATGGAAACCCCTTGGATCCTGCGCGAACAGCAGCAACGCGTGGTCACACTGACGCTGCACCGCCCCGATGCCCGCAATGCGTTGAGCACAGCCTGCCTGGAGCAGTTGGTTTATCAACTGGAACAAGCCGATAGTGACGCCGACGTCGGTGCCGTGGTGATCGCCGGTGCCGCCCGGTTCTTCGCTGCCGGTGCCGATCTGCGCGAATTACAGCAGCAGGATGTCGCCGCCACCCAGCTCGATCACCGCCCTTTGCTATGGCAGCGATTGGCCCAGTTCAGCAAACCCTTGCTGGCGGCAGTGAACGGTTACGCGCTCGGTGCAGGCTGTGAACTAGCTCTGGCCTGCGACATTACCCTCTGCGGCGAAAGCGCCCGCTTCGGCCTGCCGGAAATCACTTTAGGCCTGATGCCCGGTGCCGGTGGTACTCAACGCCTGATCCGCAGCGTGGGCAAGTCCCGCGCCTATCAAATGGTGCTGACCGGCGAAGCCATCGACGCCCGCTGCGCACTGCAAACCGGGCTGGTAAGCGAGGTTTGTGTCGACGCATTAACGCTGGAGCGTACTCAACAACTGGCCCAACGCATCAGCCAACAGGCACCGCTGGCGCTGCGCGCGGCCAAACAGGCACTAAAACAGGCACAGGAAACCAGCCTAAGCCAAGGCTTGCAGATGGAACGCCAGCAGTTTATCACCCTGGCCGCCACCGAAGATCGCCGGGAAGGCATTGCCGCCTTCTTCGAAAAACGTACACCGAACTATCAAGGGCGCTGATTTATGGAAAACGCATTAATTCTTAGCCACATCGAAGCCGGGGTGTTGACCATTACCCTGAACCGCCCCGATCGGCTCAACAGCTTTAACGATGAAATGCACCACCAGCTCAGCGAGGCGCTAACCGTAGCGGAGCGAGATGACAGCGTGCGTTGTGTGCTGATCACCGGTGCCGGGCGCGGCTTCTGCGCCGGGCAGGATCTGAACGATCGTAACGTCAGTGTGGATCAGGCCCCCCCGGATCTTGGGCTGTCCGTAGAACGTTTTTACAACCCGCTGATCCGACGCCTGAGCGCCCTACCCAAGCCGATTGTCTGCGCGGTCAATGGCGTTGCTGCCGGAGCAGGTGCCGCGCTGGCAATGGCCTGCGATATCGTGGTGGCCGCCGACAACGCCAGCTTTATCCAATCCTTCTGCAAACTGGGCCTGGTGCCAGACTCCGGCGGCAGTTGGTATCTGCCACGCCTTGCCGGGCATGCGCGAGCCATGGGTATGGCGCTGCTGGGGGACAAAATCAGTGCTCAGCAGGCGCTGGAGTGGGGAATGATCTGGCAGGTCGTGGCTGCCGCAGAACTGGCCGATCACACCCAAAGCATGGCCAAACAGCTTGCCACCCAACCTACCTACGGCCTGGGGCTGATTAAAAAGGCCATGTACCGCTCGGCCAGCAATACGCTTGACCAGCAGCTCGATTTAGAGCGCGATTTGCAACGCTTGGGTGGCCGTAGTGACGACTATCGCGAGGGCGTCAGCGCCTTCTTTGCCAAACGCCAACCGAACTTCAGCGGGAAATAGCATGAGAGAGAAAATGGCGGTGAATGCCATAGCCACCTCCGCTACGGTGGCCGTGATTGGTGCCGGAACCATGGGGATCGGCATTGCTCAGGTGGCCGCCGCAGCAGGGCATCAGGTCAAGCTGTTCGATATCGCCCTGCCCGCCGCCTCCCGCGCACTTGAGCAGCTCGAGCAACGCCTGCGCAAGCGGGTCGAGGCAGGTAAAGCCGATGCCCACAGCACCGAAACCCTGCTGGGTCATATTCAGTTGACCGGCTCGTTAAGCGATCTGGCTGACTGCAGCCTGGTGATCGAAGCGGTGGCAGAAAAGTTGCCGATCAAACAGAGCCTGTTTCGCGATCTGGAGGCGATATGCTCTACCGATACGCTGTTTGCCAGCAATACCTCGTCACTCTCTATTACCGCCATCGCCAGCGCGCTGCAGCATCCGCAGCGCATGGCGGGCCTGCACTTCTTCAACCCGGCTCCGTTAATGAAACTGGTGGAGATCGTCGGTGGGCTGGAAACCAGCCCGGAAACGCTGAGCAGCCTGCAAACCTTGGCTCAACAGTGGGGTAAACACAGTGTCGTGTGCCGTTCTACGCCAGGCTTTATCGTCAACCGCGTCGCCCGGCCTTTCTACGGTGAAACCCTGCGCGCTCTGGAAGAACAGATTGCCGATCCGGCCACCCTGGACGCCGTACTGCGTGATGCTGGTGGCTTCGCCATGGGGCCACTGCAACTGACGGATCTGATCGGTCAAGACGTCAACTATGCCGTCACCGAATCGGTCTATCACGCCTTTTATCAGGACAGCCGCTTTACTCCTTCACTGGTGCAGCAGGAACTCGTTGCTGCCGGGCATTTGGGCCGCAAGAGTGGCCGGGGTTTCTACCGTTATGACAGTGAGCAGGCCCTACCGTCAGCAACTTTTGCTTCGGCGGTAACGGCTGACTTGCCTCAGTCCGTCACGTTGCACGGCGACTGGTCGGCCATGGGCGAGTTTGCACAGTTGCTGACGGGAAATGCGGCGGCGATCAAATATCCTGGCCAGACCAGTCCGTTTGCTCGGATCGATGAAGTTACATTTATGTTAACAAATGGTAAAACGGCAAGCCAAGTCGCCGAAGAAATCGGATCGCCCGTGGTTCTGTTCGACCTGTCCGTCAACTATCAGCACGCCCCCGTTATCGCCATCAGCAGCGCCGAACAGAACACGGTGCCGCACACGGCCAAGGTCATCCGCCTGCTGCAATCGCTGGGTAAACAGGTGATCCACCTGCCGGACTACCCGGGCCTGCTGGTGATGCGCACCGTCGCCATGCTGGCTAATGAAGCCCTGGACGTGGTGAACAAAGGCGTGGCCAACGCCGCCGATACCGACGATGCCATGCGGTTTGGCGTCAACTACCCGCAAGGTCCGCTGGCCTGGGGCAGCAAGCTCGGCTGGCAACAGATCCTCACCACGCTGGAAAACCTGCAACGTTATTACGCAGAACCCCGCTATCGCCCAATTCCGCTGCTGCGCCGTTATGCCGCCAATTATTCAGGAGCCCAATGCTGATGAATGCCAACACTCCCCGCGCGCTGGCCCAGCGCTGCGCCGAACAGATGTTTAGCCAAGATACTTGTGCACAGGCAATGGATATGCGCATTGATGCCGTGGATGCTGGCATGGCCAAAGTCAGCATGACCGTCGGCCCGCAGATGCTCAATGGCCACCAGACCTGCCACGGTGGCCAACTGTTCAGCCTCGCAGATACCGCCTTTGCTTATGCCTGCAACAGTCAGGGGCTGGCAGCAGTCGCTTCTGGCTGCACCATCGATTTTATCCGTCCCGCGCTGGCAGGCGACCGCCTCACCGCCTGCGCTGAAGTGCGCCATCAGGGTAAAACCACCGGATTGTACGACGTTGAGATCGTTAATCAATTAGGGAAAACCGTCGCCTGGTTCCGTGGCCGCGCCCATCGGTTGGGCCACAGCATTTTAGGAGAGCAGCCATGAATCAGGCTTTTATTTGCGATGGCGTCCGCACGCCGATTGGCCGTTACGGCGGCGCGCTGGCAAACGTGCGGACCGACGATTTAGCCGCCCTGCCGCTGCGTGCTCTGTTGGAGCGCCACCCCAACGTGGACTGGTCACGGGTGGATGATGTCATCCTCGGCTGCGCTAATCAGGCCGGAGAAGACAACCGCAATCTGGCCCGTATGGCGGCGCTGCTGGCCGGACTGCCACAAAACGTTTCCGGCACCACCATCAACCGGCTATGCGGTTCGGGGTTGGATGCGTTGGCGATGGCGGCCCGCAGCATCAAGGCCGGAGAAGCCAGCCTGCTCCTGGCCGGAGGAGCCGAATCCATGACCCGTGCCCCGCTGGTCATGGGCAAGGCGGACAGCGCCTTCAGCCGTCAGGCACAGATGTTTGATACCACCATCGGCTGGCGGTTTGTTAACCCACTGATGCATGCGGCTTTCGGTACCGACTCGATGCCGGAAACCGCCGAAAACGTCGCGGCGCAGTTTGGCATCAGCCGTGCCGATCAGGATGCCTTTGCTCTACGCAGCCAGCAGCGCACCGCCCTGGCACAGCAGCGGGGGATCCTGGCACAGGAAATTATTCCGGTGAGCCTCAGCGGCAAGAAAGGAGTCATTACTCAGTTCAGCGAAGACGAACACCCACGCGCAGAAACCACGCTGGAGCAACTGCAAAAACTGAAAACACCGTTCCGTCAGCCGGGTTGTATCACCGCCGGGAATGCCTCTGGCGTCAACGACGGTGCGGCGGCGCTGATTGTCGCTTCCGAAGCCATGGCCTTGCAGCAAGGTTTGACGCCACGGGCACGCATTGTCGCTACCGCCACCTGCGGCGTAGAACCGAGATTGATGGGGATCGGCCCGCTGCCCGCTACCCGCAAAGTTCTGGAAATCGCCGGGTTAAGCCTGGCGCAGATGGACGTCATTGAACTTAACGAAGCATTCGCCGCACAGGCGTTGGCGGTGTTGCGCCAGCTTGGTCTGCCGGATGATGCCGAACAGGTCAATCCCAACGGAGGTGCCATCGCTCTTGGCCATCCATTGGGCATGAGCGGTGCGCGCCTGGCGCTGGCCGCCCTGTTTGAGCTGGAACGTCGCGCTGGCCGTTACGCACTGTGCACCATGTGCATTGGCGTCGGTCAGGGCATTGCCATGATTATAGAGCGTGTCTAACACCTGCGAGGCTAAAAAGATGACTACAAATCCACGGCCCATCGACGCGATTGAATTTGCTTCACGCGACGAAATCGAAGCATTACAGCTGGAGCGCCTGCAATGGACCCTGCACCATGCCTACAACAACGTACCGATGTATCAACGCAAGTTCGATCAGGCCGGCGTTCACCCGAGCGATCTGAAACAACTGAGCGATCTGGCGCTATTCCCCTACACCACCAAGCAGGATCTGCGTGACAACTACCCGTTCGACACCTTTGCCGTGCCGATGGAACAGGTGGTGCGCATTCATGCTTCATCTGGCACCACAGGCCGCCCAACGGTCGTAGGTTATACCCAGCGGGATATCGATAACTGGGCCGATATTGTCGCCCGCTGCCTACGCTCTGCCGGGGCCACAGCCAAAGACAAAATCCACGTTGCCTACGGTTATGGCCTGTTTACCGGCGGGTTGGGCGCGCACTATGGCGCAGAACGTCTGGGTGCGACGGTGATCCCGATGTCCGGCGGCCAGACGGAGAAGCAGGTGCAGCTGATCCTGGATTTCAAACCCGACGTGATCATGGTGACCCCTTCCTACTGCCTGACACTGATCGACGAGCTGGAACGCAAAATGGGGGGCGATGCGCGCAACTGCTCCCTGCGTTTGGGCGTGTTCGGTGCAGAGCCCTGGTCAGAATCCCTGCGCCATGAGATCGAGTCACGCATGGGGATCAAAGCGCTGGATATCTACGGCCTTTCCGAAGTGATGGGGCCGGGGGTAGCGATGGAGTGTGCCGAAAGCGGCGGCGGTCCGACCATCTGGGAAGACCACTTCCTGCCGGAGATCATCAATCCTGAAACGGGCGCGATACAGACTGACGGCGAGCATGGCGAACTGGTTTTCACCACGCTGACCAAAGAGGCACTGCCGGTGATCCGCTATCGCACGCGCGACCTCACCCACCTAATGCCAGGGGATGCCCGCAACATGCGCCGGATGGGCAAAATCACTGGCCGTTCCGACGATATGCTGATCATTCGCGGCGTGAACGTATTCCCGTCACAGGTTGAAGAACAGATTATGCAGTTCGAGCATCTGTCGCCGCATTATCAGTTGCAGGTGAGCCGTGCCGGGCATCTGGATACGTTGGCCGTGCGGGTGGAGCTGAAAGAGTCGGCTCTGACGCTCAACCACCAGCAGCGTTGCGATATCTGCCACCAGTTGCGTCACCATATCAAATCGATCGTTGGGGTCAGCACCGACGTCAGCATTGCCAACTGTGGCGATATTCCTCGCTCGGAAGGCAAGGCCCAGCGCGTGATCGATCTGCGACCACGTTAAGTTTTGCCCCCTCACCCTAACCCTCTCCCACAGGGAGAGGGAACCGATCGAGTGTGCTTGAAATTAGTGTGACTCACCTTGGATGGGGAGGCGATCACGTTTGTGGAGGCTACCTCTTTACCTCCAAACGAGTAGGGGCTATCAGCTCCCTCTCCCTGTGGGAGAGGGTTGGGGTGAGGGGCAAGCCTTTGTCATTTATGCTAATGTCGTGTCTCAGCAAAAGCTTACCCAGGGAAAAATATGGAACATAAACTGGACGACTTTATCCGCCATGCGTTAAGCGCCCAACCGATCAGCGGCACCTCGCTGATCATCTCACTCTACGGCGATGCGCTGAGCCATCGCGGTGGTGAAGTTTGGCTGGGCAGCTTAAGCGCACTGATGGAAGCCCTGGGCTTCGGCGATCGTTTTGTCCGTACCTCAGTGTTTCGTTTGCAAAAAGAGGGTTGGCTGGACGTAGAAAAGATTGGGCGGCGCAGCTATTACCGCGTTACCGAACAGGGGATGCGCCAGTTTCGCCATGCCGAATCCAAAATCTACCTTAGCGAACAACCGCAATGGGATGGCAAGTGGGAGCTACTGCTGTTGGAAAGTGCGGAAAAAACCGAGCGCGCACGGCTGAAAAAAGAGCTGGGCTGGCTGGGCTTTGGCCAGATCGCCAACAACCTGATGGCCGCCCCTACCCATGCGCAAACCGACGTCACCGCCCTGCTTGGCGAGCTCAACGCCAGTGAACAGGTGATCTACTTCCGTGCCGACTATCCCTATAACCGTTCCGAACAGACGCTGCGGCAAATGGTCGCCAACTGCTGGTCGTTGAGTGAGGTGGCCGGTTACTACCATGAGTTTATCGTCTCCTTCCGCCCGTTGATGGCCTTACTGCGCGAAGCCGACGAGCAGGAACTGACGCCCCTGCGATGCTTTCAGATTAAGCTATTGTTAATCCACTTTTTCCGCCGCGTGGTGTTGAAAGATCCCCTGCTGCCTGATGCCCTGTTACCCGCTCAATGGGAAGGCCAAATAGCCCGCAACCTGTGCATCAATATCTATCAGCGAGTGGATCGCGCCGCGACGGAATATGTCAGCGCCTTGGCAGAAACCTCCATCGGCACCTTACCTGCACCCAGTGCCGGTTACTATCGCCGCTTTGGCGGACTGCCGCGCGATCCCACTACATTTTAAGGAGTTTGTGCTATGCCTGTGTATCAGATTGACGGTTTGACGCCGGTGGTCGATCCCAGCAGCTATGTTCACCCCACCGCGGTACTGATTGGCGACGTGATTATCGGCAAAGGCGTCTACATCGGCCCCAATGCCAGCCTGCGCGGCGACTTTGGACGCATTGTGGTCGAAGACGGTGCCAACGTGCAGGATAACTGCGTAATGCACGGCTTCCCGCTGCAAGACACGGTGGTGGAACAAGATGGGCATATCGGCCACAGCGCCATACTGCACGGCTGCCGTGTGCGCCGTAACGCGATGATCGGCATGAATGCCGTCATCATGGACGGTGCGGTCATTGGTGAGAACTCCATCGTCGGCGCGGGTTCCTTCGTCAAGGCCGCCGCAGAGATTGCCGCCAACCAACTGGTGATCGGCAGTCCGGCAAGGGTGATCCGCGAGCTGACCGAACAGGAATTAGCCTGGAAACGCACGGGTACGCTCCAGTATCAGGAGTTGGTCTTACGCTGCAAAAACAGCCTGAAAGAAGTGGCCCCTCTCACTGAACCAGAGCCAGGGCGCCAACGCCTAAACTTCGGCGACCACATCATCCCCAAAAGCCAGCTTTAGTTGTTGGCCGGGCCGCAGCC
Source organism: Serratia sp. PL7 (assembly GCF_945957435.1). Lineage (NCBI taxonomy): Bacteria > Pseudomonadati > Pseudomonadota > Gammaproteobacteria > Enterobacterales > Yersiniaceae > Serratia > Serratia sp. PL7. Next base: position 67,246 of record NZ_CAMFLB010000033.1, read on the forward strand.
CGGTCAACATTACTCCATACCCTGCACCGGTGCTTCAGTTGCAACCGATGCCTGCCCTCGTCGACTGTAGAAATAGATAGCTACCAACAACGCGGTGAAGGGAATGCCAAACCACAGCGTCATTCTAAAGAAGTCCGTGAACAACGTGGTTATCATCAAGCCGGCCATCAGCAGCGCCCCCGCCAAGGTAAAGTAAGGATAACCCCACATGCGGAACTTGAGATGCGTCTGCGTATGCTGGCGGCGGAAGAACAGGTGGGTAACAAAGATCATCAACCAGGTGAAACAGGCACCGTATACCGAAATCGACATCATCACCGCAAAGGATTTCTCTGGAGCGGCAATACTCAGCACGATAGAGACAATAATCCCCACGCAGGAGAGCGCCAGCGCGTTGACCGGAATACCCCGTTTGCTAAGCCGCCCCAGCGCCGCCGGAGCCTGCCCGGCACGGGACAGTGAAAACATCATCCGGGTGGTGATATACAACTGGCTGTTCATGGCAGACAGTGCCGCAATCAGTACCACAAAGTTAAAGATCCCGGCGGCGGCTGGCAGATGGATCACGTTCATCGCCACCAGGAACGGGCTTTCACCGGTGCCAGACTGCCGCCACGGCACGATGGCCAGCATCAGCGATATCGACATCATATAGAAGATAAACAGCCGCAGAATGGTGCCTTTAAACGCGCTTTTCACGGCAACCACCGGGTTTTTCGCTTCCCCTGCGGCAACCGCGATCATCTCAATACTCAGATAGCTGAATATCGATACGATCACCGCAAACCACATGCCTTTCACCCCAAACGGGAAAAAGCCGCCGTTGTCAGTGAAGTTACGGATGCCGAAAGTCGGGTTAGCGGAAAACGCCAGGATACCGATGCCAATCATGATAAACGCTGAAATGGCCACCACCTTGACGGTAGAGAGTGCATACTCCACCTGGCCAAAAGACTTGACCCCAACCACGTTGACGACGATCACCGCCGCCGAGAACAACAGTACCCACGGCCAGATCGGCGTGCCTGGGAACCAGAACTGCATATACATGCCGATGGCGGTCACCTCAGTGCCCACCGCCAACACCACGCAAGACCAATAGGAATAGCGCACCAGAAAGCCAAACAGCGGGCTGAGGTAGAACTCGGCATAGTCGCCGAACGATCCTGGGGTTGGGTGCTCAGAGGTCATTTCCGCCAGGCATCCCATCAGCAGTAGCGCAATCACCCCGCCGATAAAATAGCTCAGCAGTACGCTTGGCCCAGCCATCTGGATCGCGTAAGCACTCCCCAGAAACAGGCCGGTACCGATGGCCCCACCGATCGCCAGCATCGACATCTGTCCGGCGGTCAGGTGTTTTTTCAGCCCATCCTGCCGCTGGGCGATAGCGTCAAAACGTTTCGCATCTTTCATGGTTGCTCACCTTTTTATGCGGTACGGGTAACGTCAAGGATGGCGGCGGTCACATAGTCCAGGTTTTGCTGGTTCAGGCCAGGCAGACACATCCTGCCGGGCGCCACCAGATAAATGGAATATTGCTGCCGCAGTTGGCCGAGCTGGCGTTCATTCAACCCGGTGTAGCTGAACATGCCCTTTTGATCGCGGATGCGGGTATAGTCCAGCGTGGTACCGCCCTGCTCCAGGCCAGCCGCCAGGCCAACGCGCATCTGTTTGATGCGTTGACGCATGGTGGTCAACTCACTGGCCCACAGTTGGTATAGCTGCGGGTCTGCCAGCAGGGTTTCCACAATTTGGCTACCGTGTGTCGGCGGGCAGGAATAACTGCGACGGATCAGCGTTTTCAATGCGCCCTTCACGTTCACCGCAGCCTCTGCAGTAGCACAGCGCACCGACAGCCCCCCTAAACGCTGGCCATACAGCGCCACATTCTTGGAAAATGAGTTGCTGACCAGAAAATCCACGTCGGTTTTCAACATCGCCAGCAGCGCGAAGCAGTCTTCTTCAAGCCCGTCGCCAAAGCCTTGATAAGCGATGTCAAAGAAAGGCAACAGCCGACGCCGTTGCACCACCTCGATCACCGCTTGCCATTGTGCTGGGCTGAGATCGGTACCGGTGGGGTTATGGCAGCAAGGATGCAGTAGCACCACAGCCCCTTCCGGCAAGGCAGAGAGCGTGTCGAGCATGGCTGCAAAACGCAGTTCACCAGACGCATCATCAAAATACGGGTAGGTATTCACCTTCAAGCCAGCCCCTTCGAAGATCGCCCAGTGGTTGGCCCAGGTCGGATCGGAGACCCAGATTTCGCGGCGCGCCAGATAGTGATAAATAAAATCGGCACCCAGCTTCAGCGCGCCAGAGCCACCTACGCTTTGCACCGTGGCAATACGGTCCGCTGGTTCACCAAACAGCAACGTCTGGATCTGGCGGGCAAACAGTGCAGAACCTTCGATTGGCGGGTAAGTATGTGGCCGCTGTTGTTCCAGTAAACGCTGTTCGGCAATATGGACGGCCTGCATCAGGGGAATATTACCCTGATGATCGTAATACAGACCAATACCCAAGTTAACCTTTTGCGGATTAGCATCCTGCATATAGGCTTCCATCAGTGACATAATTGGATCGGGCGTTGACGGGGTAATATGATCGAACATAGATTATCCTTAACTCATTATGTAATGAATCAGCAGGTGAATATTATTTTATGAGAATTAATTACGCTGTAGCGCTAACGGTGATTTCTATTTTCATCCCCGGCACCACCAACTTATCAACTATCACCGTGGAGCGGTTGGGATACGGATAATTAAAATACTGTTGGTAGATTTTATCGAGCAGCTTAACGTCATTAACATCGGTAAGATAAACAATAACCTGTAATACATTATCACTATGGCTATTGGCAGCTTTCAGCGTGGTAGCTAAATTATCAAACGTCAGCGTAATCTGTTTTTCCGGGTCGCCAGTTTCAATAGTGCCATCCTGGCGGACCGGGCCATGGGCGGTGAATAACATCCCGCCACCTTTGGTTGCCCAGGAAAAAGGTTGCCCGATCTCTGGCAGGCCGGTTTCAATGACTGTGCGCATCAAGGTACTCTCCATCGGTAAGCAGGAAACGGTGCAGAGCGCCATCGGCAGCAAATACCGCGTCCAGCACACTGTAATGATTAGCACCGGGGAGCGCATAGCGGCTAACCGGCAGCCCCTGCGCCCGCAATGCGGAATAATAATAAAGCGATTGTCCAATCAGCTCAGGCAGCTCTGCCGCGCCGTAAAATAGCACCATGGGCTTCAAAGATGGCGGCATATTACGCGCCGGGCTTAAGGCCTCTATCTGCTGAGTGGTCAGCTTTAGCTGCTGGTTTACGTAGCTCGCCAGCAGCGGCTGCAACTCAAAAATACCGCTGATGGGAAACACCGCCTGCACCAGCGGATGGTGTTGCCAATACGCCGCCAGATGTCCACCAGCAGAATGACCGGTGAGATAAACCGGCTTATCACCACGCGGCTTCAGCCGACGCTCGATGGCATCCAGCGCCGCCCCTATTTGCTGGCAAATATCGTCCAGGTTAACCGCCGGTGCCAAAGTATATTCCACCAGCACCACATCAAAACCTAATGACAATGGCGTGCTGGCAATAAAAGCAAAATCCTGTTTATTACAAAATTGCCAATAGCCGCCGTGAATAAATATTATCGTGCCTTTATATTCTTCAGTTGAATAAAACCAGTCAAAAACTTCACGCGGCGAATTTCCATAAGCAATATTCAACTCATGGCGTTGCTGTTGGTAAACTCGCTGACTGCGGGATTGAAATGAGAGCAGGATCTCGTTTTCATCAGCCACCGTCGTAGCGTTATCGTAACTGCCCGCTAGAAGTTTCATATATTAAACTTTGTTTATTATTTAAGATGTGAGTTAACTATTAGCAACATGTTAAAATATTGTCAAGACGGCTGATGCGGCAATGCGTGATCGGCGATATAAATTTAATTTTTCGGGCAAAAAGTTTCACTGGTTAAACATTTCGAGCTTATTTTAAAGTTTCATCCATGAAACTCGAAAATAAATTGATGATAAAGAATGAGTGGGCACAGCATACGTCGCCCCTACGGGCGAGCCGGTTGTATTTGCGCAATTTGGCTGAGGTGCTGATAGGCATAATCCCAAAAGGTACGCACCTTCAGCGGCATGTATTGCACGTTATTTGCCACCAGTTGCACCGGTACTGGCTGGGGTTCGTAGGCGGCCAACAACCGCACCAGCGTGCCATTGGCCAGATCGTCCGCCACCTGATAAGACAGTAGCCGAGCAATCCCCTTGCCTGCTCGCACTGCCAACAGTTGAGTTTCCACCTCGTTCAACAACAAGCGCGGTGTCAAACGTACTCGCTCACCGCTTTCATTAGGCCCAAAGCGCCATTCACCTGACGTCGGACGAAGAGTACCGACAATAGTGTCATGATCGCTCAACTGCGCCGGTTCCAGCGGCTCCCCGCGTTGCGCCAGATAGGCTGGGCTAGCCACGGTGACGCGTGTCACCTCTCCGAGCTTACGCGCCACCTTGGAGGAATCTTGTAAATGCCCGATGCGCACCGCCACGTCCAGCCCTTCATCGATCAGCTCCAGATTGCGGTCATTTAACTGCATATCGATCTGGATTTGCGGGTAACGTTCGAGAAAAGCCATCACCATCGGTGCCACGTGCTTGCGCCCGAACTGCACCGGCGAAGTCATACGCAGCAGCCCGCTCAGTTGAGCCTCTGCGGTATCCATTACCGCGTCTTGATAGTCATGCAACAGAGCACGCGCGCGTTCGGCTAAGCGCAACCCGGCCTCCGTGGGGGCCAGACGCCGGGTCGTGCGCTCCACCAACCGCGCACCAAACCGCTGCTCCAAAGAAGCGATAGCTCGGGTTACCGCCGGAGCGGAACGGCGCAGCTTGCGGGCCGCACCGGCCAAACTCCCTTGCTGGATCACCGCCACAAAAATCGCCAACTCATCCAAACGATCCATAGACTATTCCGCCAAGTGAAATTATCAATTGCCATCTTCCCGGATACCCATCATCTGGCGCAAGAGTATTCTGGTCAGGAAGACTATATAAGGAGACTCACTATGCAAACGTTGAAACTGTACGGCACCCCGGCCTCTGGCCATTGCCACCGCGTCGAGCTGCTGCTGCGGATGCTCGAGCTGCCTTATGAGTATTGCGAAGCCCCAGCGATGGTGCGCCAAAGCGAGGCGTTCCTGCGGCTTAATCCCATTGGGCAGATCCCGGTATTACTGGCCGATGGGCAGGTATTGACCGACAGCAACGCCATCATGGTGTACCTGGTGAAACGCTATGCGCCTGATAGCCACTGGTTGCCAGAAGATCCGTTGGCGGCCGCCCAGGTGCAGGCCTGGCTTTCCAAAGCGGCCGGAGAGGTGCGCTATGGCCCCGCATCCTGTCGGATGGTGGTGCAATTTTCTGCGCCAGAGAACTACCAGTCTGCACAAACCATAAGCGCTCGTTTTTTACCCCAGTTAGAGCAACACTTGGCAGAACGCGAGTTTTTGGCAACGTCTTTGCCGACAATTGCCGATCTGGCCTGTTACAGCTACGTGGCGGTCGCCCCGGAAGGTGGGCTTTCCCTCAAGACCTTCCCGGCAATCCAGCGCTGGTTAGATCGTATTGCCGCTCTGCCCAGGTTCTTCCGTATGCCTGCGTTACCCCTGCCTGACCAGGCTGTAGGCCAATAACATGTCTCCCTCCATGTTTCATCCCGATGAGCAGTTGGCTCAGGTTCTGGCCGGTTTTGATGCGGTGAGCGGGAATATCTACACTGCCATACCTGATCAACATCGCGAGTTCTTCGCTCATCTGCCCTACCTGTTTGTTGCCACTCTGGATGAGCGGCAGTGGCCGGTTGCTACGTTGTTCAGTGGCCCCGCCGGTTTTTTGCGCTCGCCGGATGAAACACATTTGCGGATCGTTTCGCCACGCCGGGCGGACGATCCTGCTCAAGTGGCACTCTATCCCGGCCAGCCCATCGGCGCATTAGGATTAGATTTCAGTAACCGCAGGCGCAACCGGGTTAACGGCGTCATTAGCCGCACGGATAAAAACCGCGTGGAGATTGCGGTGCAACAAAGCTTTGGTAACTGCCCACAGTATATACAACGGCGGGAGCTGTTCGCCGAGCCGAGCGTCGCCGCACCCATTGAGCCGTTGAGTTCGTTAGATGATCAGGCCCGACAACTGATCGTGCAGGCGGATACCTGCTTTGTGGCCAGCTATGCTCACGGTGATTTAGCGCAAGGCGGTATGGATATCTCGCATCGCGGTGGTAAACCGGGCTTCATCCATCTGACTGGCGAAACCCTGTGGATCCCGGATTTTCGTGGTAACCGCTATATGAACACGCTGGGTAATCTGTTGGCTCAGCCACGGGCTGCACTACTGTTTATCGATTTTACACACGGGGACATTCTTCATTTACAGGGGAAAACCCAGATTTTATGGCAGGCAGAAAATGCAGCCGTCGAAGGTGCCGAGCGCTACTGGCGGTTTGATATCATCAGTGCGTGGCGCTTTCGCCAAGCTCTGGGCTGGCGCGGCAGAAACGTTGAGTTCTCTCCAGCAACGTTACGCACGGGTATTTGGCAAAATCACGTAGAAAGCTAAGCGGGTTTAACATGCGGCGCCCCTACTCATTCAGCCACATTGCCACGCTGTCATCAATCTGCACAGCAGGATCTATTTTTGCTAGCTAGCGCCATTTTAAATAAATCCACGCTGGGTTACAGTGAAAGTGGAGAAGCCCTCCAGTGTACAGTTTGACTCAAAGGAGCTTGAGTATGTTTCCAGAATACCGTGAGTTAATATCGCACCTGAAATCAAGCCACCCCCGCTTCCAGTCATTGTTTGATAAGCACAACCAACTCGACCACCAAATCTCCAGGTTAGAAGGGCCAGCAGGCAACGGCTACTCTGACGAGGTGGTTCGCTTGAAAAAAGAGAAGCTACATATTAAGGATGAGTTACACAAAATACTAAAGGCAGAGGAAGCCGCAGCCAAGTAGCGCACGTCGATCCCCGCGCTACTGCGGGGATCACCGCTTGAGCTCCATTAAGCCCATTTGAATAAAATTGCTTATTTAACGCTTCGGATTCTATTCTTCGGGACTTTGGTCACAGACAAACTTAAGCGTAAGTGATTGAATAGTAGCGCAGAGAGGGTTTTAAATCCTCGCAGTGGGCAAAGCCCTGACAGTGTGCAAGGTCATCCCGTTCGCCACCCCGTTATCTCTGCGTGAAACGCTTGCTATAGAGCCCCCTTTTGCGGCATGTTGACGCTATCAGCCCCAGCCGAATGTTCCAGTGACCCTTAGAGCAACGCAATGATTAAATGGCCGTGGAAAGCAAATCAAGCGCAGGCGGAAACGTTTGCCGACTGGCAGGAAGCCCTGTCCATCCCCCTGCTCTCACCGTTGGATGAGCAAGAGCAGCGGCGTTTGGCAGCGGTTGCCAGCCAGATTTTGCAAAATAAACGTATCGTGCCTTTACAAGGGTTGGAACTGACATCCCTGATGCAGGCGCGTATTGCCCTGCTGTTTGCGTTGCCGGTGATGGAACTGGGGGCAGAATGCCTGGACGGTTTTAACGAAGTCCTGCTCTACCCAACCCCCTTCGTGGTGGAAGATGAATGGCAGGATGATATTGGTCTGGTGCATTCCGGGCCGGTGGTACAAGCGGGCCAAAGCTGGGAACAGGGACCTATCGTGCTCAACTGGCTAGACGTGCAAGACTCCTTCGACCTTTCCGGTTTCAACCTGGTGATCCATGAAGCGGTGCACAAGCTGGATATGCGTAATGGCGGTACCGCCACCGGCGTCCCCCCCATCCCGCTGCGCGATATTGCCGCCTGGGAATACGACTTGCACGCCGCGATGGAAAATCTACAAGACGAAATCGATATGGTGGGTGAAGAGGCCGCCAGCATGGATGCCTACGCCGCCAGCGATCCGGCTGAGTGCTTCGCCGTGCTTTCCGAGTATTTCTTTAGCGCCCCAGAGCTGCTGGCCAACCGCTTCCCCGCGTTGTACGAGCACTTCTGCCGCTTCTACAAACAAAACCCGCTGGCCCGTTTGCAGCGTTGGTATGCAGACAGCGAGCCACAACGGGGCTGAGTTTGCTCAGATGATGAGCTGTCGCACCCCCAGAATCAATTTTGCGTTGACACGATCTGAACGGCTGGATATGATGCGCCCCGTTCACACAATTCCTCTGTAGTTCAGTCGGTAGAACGGCGGACTGTTAATCCGTATGTCACTGGTTCGAGTCCAGTCAGAGGAGCCATATTTAGAAAAGCCCGCTTAGGTAACTAAGCGGGCTTTTTGCTGTCTGTGAAGCCATGCCCCCCAAATCGAATCGCCGATGACGCGGGCAAGCTGGCACCGCCGGGAAGTCTGAATACATGCATCATGGTGCAATCTTGCGCTCATCGTGGTGCATTATAGGGTGACTAATATTATAAATATCAATAAATCAACAAGTTGAAAACTGGCATGATTCCTGCGTGATCGCCTTGCAGTTATTTTACGACAAGGAGAAAACGTTATGTCAGCACATACTGTGGTAAATACACAGCGTCGCCAATTATTAAAACTCTCTGGAGCTCTAGCTGGCACTGTCACATTGGCTGGTCTCAGCCACCCTGCATTGTCAGAAACACTCCCCGCAAGTGATACCTTCGCGGTTCCTACTGCCGATAAACCCATTCGTATTAACTTTAATGAAAATGCGCTCGGCATGTCACCCAAAGCACAGGTTGCCGCACGTGATGCCGTCACCAAAGCCAATCGTTATGCCAAAGAAGAAATAATCACCCTAAGACACAAGCTAGCCAGTCAGTATCAGATACCAGAAACTGGTATTTTACTGACAGCGGGTTCTTCAGAAGGTATACGTGCGTCGATAGAAGCGTATGCCACACCGGACTCACAGTTGGTGATCCCGGAACTGACTTACGGCGACGGTGAACATTTCGCCGCCATTGCGGGTATGAAAATCACAAAAGTAGCGATGCTTGATGGTTGGCAATTTGATATCAACGGATTAAAACAAGCCGTAGAAAAGCATAAAGGCCCGTCGCTAGTCTATTTGGTCAATCCCAACAACCCGACTGCAACGATTACTCCGGCCGATCTGATCGAACCCTGGATTAATAGCAAACCGGCTAACACAATATTTATTGTTGATGAAGCCTATGCAGAATTTGTTAACGATCCCCGTTTTCGTTCAGTTTCACCATTGGTAAGACAAGGTGCCGATAATGTGATTCTGTTGAAAACCTTTTCGAAGATTTTTGCCATGGCCGGGATGCGTGTCGGTTATGTGGTGGCACACCCGACAGTGATTGCCCGTCTTGAAAATTATGTTGCAGGAGAAAAAATCAACTTCTGCGGGGTAGATGCCGCTTTGGCTTCAATGGATGATCAATCTTTCATTCGTTACAGCAAAAAAAGCAATGATACCTCGCGACAAATTTTACTACAGGCTCTGGATACGCTGAAAATCCCTTACCTGCCTTCCGAGGGAAATTTTGTTTTTCATAAGCTGGATGTGCCGTTGAAAGACTATCAGCAGCATATGAAAGATGCGGGGATTTTAATTGGTCGGGCATTTCCACCTGCGCAAAGCTGGTGCCGAATTTCGTTAGGGACACCTCAGGAAATGGCGTTTGTTGCAAAAACCATGCTCGACTTCCGTTCCAAGGGCTGGATATAACGAATGGCCCAGAAGCAGTCAGTCTTGCTCCTGGGCCAGATTTTCCCCTCTGCGACGGATGCTGTGGGCCCCAGATTCACTGGCTTTACTGACCATGGATATGTGCATAACTCAATGACCTTTATCATATATCATTTTTATAGCCGTTACACTTTAGCCGTAATAATTCATCATAGTATCAAATAAATTTTTTAACGTAACCAAGCCAACCTATTATTGAGTTTTTCATTTCTTCTATCGTATTAAAATTGAAGTTGCCAGTACACATATCCGAATTGAAATGAGGTATAAAGTTCACATCCGAATAGCAATTTAACAAACTTTCCGCATCATCCATTGAAATAAGGCGTGTAATAAAATCAGATGTTTCATACATTTTCTTTCTCTGTATGGATTGCTCATTGTTAACTCCGTTGTATTGTCAAATTTATAATATACCCGATAATTTTCAAGATACGTGTGACTTTGTTGAATAAATCGGCGTTAAAAGTTGACTACTGCGTCACCTGATGATGGGTTTTATTGTTGATGCTTTCCCACTATTTAGCTAACTAAATGTAAATAAATTGTTTCCCCCAGCCTGCCCGGCGTTCCAATAATAAAACCATGTTAATTGGAACGAGTGTATGACATGTCTTATCGAATCAGCCTGCTGGATAAAAGCCCGGTTGCAGCAACGGAAACCGCGTCTGATGCCTTGCAGCGCACGCTGTACCTGGCAAAACAGGCCGAAACCTGGGGTTATCATCGCTTCTGGATTGCTGAACACCACAATAGCCCTCACCTCGCCAGCCCTTCACCGGAACTGGTGATTGCCTGGATCCTTGGCCAGACTCACCATATCCGCGTGGGTTCCGGCGGCGTAATGCTACAGCACTACAGCCCGTATAAGGTGGCTGAAAACTTCAACCTGCTGGCCTCGTTGGCACCTGGCCGTATCGATCTTGGCGTGGGTAAGGCCCCGGGCGGATTGCCATTGGCAACTAGGGCGCTGCAACAAGGTCTTCATCAGCAAGAGAAAGGCTCGTTTGCCGACCAGCTTGCGCAGCTTGATAACTGGCTCTCTTTGCCCGCCACAGACGAAGGAGATGAAGCCGTGCGAGCCACCCCCACCCCGTCGCATATTGCAGACCGTTTCCTGCTAGGAGCCAGCAACGAGAGCGCTTTGCTGGCGGCACAGCTGGGCTGGAATTTCGTTTTCGCGGCTCATCTTAATGGCGATAAGTCCCTGATGAGGGAAGTCCTTACTACCTGGCGAAACCACAGCCAACGCGACACGCTGGTGGCCGTGCAGGTGATTGTGGCCGCGAGCGAAGCTGAGGCAACCGCGCTGGCGGCTCAGGTGGAGATATGGGGGGTTGAGCTGGAGAATGGTCAGCGTGTAACCGTGGCAAGTGAGGCTCAGGCCCAGGCCTTTGCCCGCCAGGCGGGCAGCCCTGCCCGTCTGATTGAACAACGTACCCGTTCGCTGATTACAGGAACCGCCGCAACCGTCCATGCGGAGCTTTCTACCTTGCAACAGGCGTTTGGGATTGACGAATTCATCATCGACACCCCGATCGCCGAGGGATCGGCGCGGATCGCTTCATTACGCCTGCTCGCAGAAGGTATTGCGAGCTATGCCACCGAAAATGAATCCGCCTAAAGGGTAAAAGATGACATTTGCACAGCAACTCATTGACTGGCGACGCGAGCTGCATCGCAACCCGGAACTTTCCGGACAGGAAATCGCCACCACCGCGCGGCTGCGCCACTGGCTAGAATCCGCCGGGCTGCGTCTACTACCGTATGATCTCGCTACGGGTGTCGTGGCCGAGGTTGGCAAGGGCGAGAAAGTCATCGCCTTGCGTGCGGATATTGACGCCTTACCGATTGAGGAAGCAACAGGAGCCTCCTTTAGTTCACGCCATAAAGGAGTCATGCATGCCTGTGGGCACGATGTTCACAGCAGCGTGATCCTAGGAGCGGCATTGCTGCTTAAAAAGCGTGAAGCGCAGCTTGCTGGCCGGGTACGGTTGCTGTTTCAACCTGCGGAAGAAAACTTCACCGGGGCCAGAATGTTGATACAAGCTGGCGTTCTGCATGACGTGAGCGCTATTTTTGGCATGCACAATGAACCCGGCCTGCCGGTAGGGACCTTCGCCACCAGAGGAGGTGCCTTTTATGCCAACGTCGATCGCTTTGTGATTGGCGTAAAGGGCAAGGGAGCCCATGCGGCGCGCCCGCATGAAGGCGTGGATGCAATCGTGCTGGCCAGCCAACTAGTGACGGCGTTCCAGAGTATCACCAGCCGCAACATTAATACGCTTGAGTCCGCTATTGTCAGCGTTACCCGCATTCAAGGCGGCAATACCTGGAACGTGTTACCCGAAAAGGTTGAGCTAGAGGGCACGATACGCACGCACTCTGCCGATGTACAACGCCAGGTTGAAGGACATATCCGGCAGATCGCAGCCGGGTTGGCTGCCGCTTTCGGTGCAGAGATTGAGGTGGCGTGGTTTGCCGGTCCGACCATGCTGATCAACGACGACAAATGGGCAGCCTTTGCAACCGAAGTCGCTCAGGCTGAAGGGTATAAAACCCAGACCGCCGCCTTGCATATGGGGGGCGAGGATTTTGCCGCCTATCTGCACCAAATCCCCGGGGCGTTTGTCAGCATCGGTAGCGCCAGTGAATACGGCCTGCATCACCCGGCATTTAGCCCTGATGAAGCCTTGATTGAAGACGCCGCGCGCTATTTTTCGGCGTTGGCCGAAAGAGCACTGCAAGCTATCTGACAGAGTAAATCAATATCAAGGGGATCTATATCCCTTGGAAAATCTATTGTCTGAAAATGAGGGGTAAACATGTCATTAAAACGACAACTGCGCCTGGGTTCAATATTACACGGCGCGTCTGGCAATATGTCCGCATGGCGACACCCGGCAGCACAGGCAGATGCCAGCATTAATTTTGACTTTGTGAAAAACACGGCCATCAAGGCCGAAGAGGGAAAGCTTGATTTCCTGTTTGTGGCTGACGGCCTATACATTAATGAGAAATCCATACCGCATTTTTTAAATCGCTTTGAGCCACTGACGGTATTATCTGCACTCGCCGCCATTACCAGCCGTTTGGGATTGGTGGGCACCGTATCGACGTCCTACAGTGAACCCTTCACCGTGGCTCGTCAATTTGCCAGCCTGGACCATCTGAGCAACGGCAGAGCTGGCTGGAACGTAGTGACCTCACCGCTGGAAGGCTCGGCAAAAAACTTTTCCCGCGAAAAGCATCCTGAGCATGCATTGCGTTACCGCATTGCCGATGAATACCTGGATGTGGTGAAAGGACTTTGGGATTCTTGGGAAGAAGATGCATTTACTCGCGATAAAGCCACAGGCCAATATTTTGATCCTGCTAAATTACACACGCTGGATCACCACGGTGATTTTTTCCAGGTGGCTGGCCCACTGAATATTGGCCGCACGCCACAAGGTCGCCCCATTATATTTCAGGCTGGCGCTTCGGATGATGGAAAGAAATTAGCGGCGCGCCATGCAGATGCTATTTTCACCCACCATGAAACTCTGGAAGCGGCACAGGAGTTTTATCGTGACGTAAAAAGCCAGCTTGAACGCTTTGGCCGCAGCCCGGAGGAACTGCATATTTTCCAGGGTGTCAGCCTGATTGTCGGAAAAAATGCCGAGGATGTTGAACGCCAGTATCAGGTGACCGCAGCCCTGGTTTCCATCAAAGACGCGCTCAACTACCTTGGCCGTTATTTTGAGCACCACGATTTCAGCCAATACCCTCTGGATGCGCCCTTCCCCGATGTGGGTGAGCTCGGGCAAAACAGCTTTCGCAGCACCACCGATGAAATCAAGCGTAATGCCCGCGAACGTGGCCTGACGTTGCGCCAGGTAGCGCTGGAAGCCGCAACTCCCCGCCCACGCTTTCACGGTACGGCACAGCAGGTTGCCGATGGCCTGCAGCACTGGTTCGAAACCTTTGCAGCAGACGGTTTTATTATCCAGGGCGGTACGCCAGATACCTTCCCGCGTTTTGTCGATGAAGTGGTGCCCGTACTGCAAGCACGCGGCCTTTTCCGTACGGAATACCCGGGCACGACGTTGCGTGAAAGTCTGGGTCTGAGTTCGCCGGCCAACCAGTTCGCACCGCAATAAACCAATAACGATAAAAGAGACAACGCTATGCAGAAAACCCTATTACTCCTGGCGCTGGCGCTTAGCCCTGCCGCCTGGGCACAGAGTGTGACGATTAACGGCGCGGGCGTCAGCCTGGAGGCGAACAAGGCGCCGATCAATACCAAGATCAATCCGCAGGCGGTGGCCCAATTGCCGCAGGGTTATCACTTTGCCGTCCCTGGTAAATTCACCGTCGCGGTGTCAGCGCTCAATTCACCGCCGCTGACCGTGTTTGCCGAAGATAACAAAACGCTATTGGGCAGCGAGGTCGATATCGCCCGCCTGGTAGCGGATAGCCTGGGGCTGGAACTTAACGTCGTTCCGACTTCCTGGGAGGATTGGCCACTTGGCGTTTATTCCGGCAAATATGATGCCGCTACCAGCAATATTACCGTTACCAGGGAGCGCAAAGAGAGGTTCGACTTCGCCACTTACCGTAAAGACTCCCTCGGGTTCTACGTTAAGTCCGATAGCCCGATCAAGTCCATTGAGAAGGCAGAAGACATTCCCGGGCTGCGCATTATCGTCGGTTCTGGCACCAACCAGGAAGCCATTCTTCTGGCCTGGGATCAGGCAAATCAGCAGAAAGGGTTGAAGCCTTTTACCCCGATTTATACCAAAGACGACGCAGCCCAAACGCTGGCACTGCAGTCTGGGCGCGCCGACGCCTTCTTTGGCCCGAACGTGACTGGAGCCTGGAAGGCGGCACTCACTGGCAAAACCCGTCTGGCCGGGAGCGTGGACGGTGGCTGGCCAAAAGCGGCACATATCGCAGTAACGCTGAAAAAAGGCAGCGGCCTGGTAGCACCCGTACAAACCGCGCTGAATGGCGTTATCAACAATGGGGATTATGAAAAAGTGCTTAACCGCTGGGGAGAAGGCATTGAGCGCCTTTCGGCCTCCGAGATCAACCCGGCAGGATTAGGCGATTAAGGAGGCCACATGAGTGACATATTTCGTGATGTTTCGCCTGAAGCCAAAGAGTTGCAACCGATTATCAACGGGTTATTCGGCGAATATGCCGCCCGCTATGGCGACTATTTCTCCCGCGATGCCGAAGTGGAACTGGTGCAATGGTATCTGCCGCCGCAGGGGTTGTTTCTGGTGCTGGAGCGTGATGGCGAAATCATTGCGACCGGTGCTTACAAACCTTTTGACCCGCATACCGCAGAGCTGAAACGTATCTGGACACATCCGTCACTGCGCCAACAGGGCCTGGCGGGCCGTGTGGTACGGGAACTGGAACGTCGTGCCTTGCTGGCGGGTTATAGCCGCGTCTATCTCACCACCGGATTTCGCCAGCCGGAAGCCGTGCAGCTTTATCTGGGGCAAGGATACGAACCGCAGTTCGACGTTCACCGCGACCATGAAGAGTACAGCGTACCGCCCTATGACGGCCGCCTGCGTTTTATCAAAACGCTGACCTTCGCCAGTCAAAGCAATATCGCCTGAGGAGCCCACCGATGAATTCATCTTCCAGCATTAAAGTGGTTCCGGCGCGTTATCCGCTACGCACCGCTGGGGCCGTCGTGGCGCTGTTTGTATTGGCGATCGTCGTCCAGTCGATCGCCTTTAATCCTCGCTGGGAATGGGCGGTTTTTGCCCGCTGGTTCTTTGATCCGGTGATCCTCTCGGGGGTAGCGCAGACCTTGCTGCTGACGCTGCTAGGCACCGTACTCAGCCTGATCATCGGTGGTGCGCTCGCGCTGTCGAGGCTATCGTCTTCATGGCTGTTAAACAGCCTGGCATGGGCCTATATCTGGCTGTTCCGTTCGCTACCGCTGATCGTGGTGCTGATTATTCTGTACAACTTTTCCTACCTGTACGAGCGGCTTTCCATCGGCATTCCCTTTACCGATATTGCTTTCGGCAGCTTTGCCACCATCAACGTGCTCGGCCAGTTTTCCACCGCAGTGGTGGGGTTAACGCTGGTACAAAGTGCCTATACGGCAGAGATCATTCGCGGTGGTTTTCTGGGTGTCGATCACGGTCAATATGAGGCCGCAGCTGCGCTAGGCTTACCCGCCTGGCGGCGTACCCTGCGTATTATTCTACCTCAGGCGCTGCGTACCATTCTGCCTGCCGGTTTCAACGAAATTATCAGCCTCGCCAAAGGGACCGCGATGGTTTACGTCTTAGCCATGCCTGAGCTGTTTTATACCATCCAGATGATTTACAACCGCACTCAGGAAGTGATCCCCCTATTGATGGTGGGTGCCGTCTGGTATCTGGCGATCACCAGCGTGTTATCGCTGTTGCAACACGTCGTCGAGCGCTGGTTGGCACGCAGCGAACGCCGCTCCGCCGTTAATCAGGAAGCGGGCAAACAGAACCCATCGCATCAGACTGCCCCAGCTGCACCGGAGGTGATCCATGTCCCCATCGCATAACACCCAAGGCCACATCTCCATTACCGGCGTCAGCAAGGTTTTTGGCCGTCATAAGGCGCTGGATAACGTTTCTCTGGAAATTCCACCCGGGTCGGTAACGGTGATCCTCGGGCCGTCCGGCTCAGGAAAGTCGACGCTGTTACGCACCATTAACCATCTGGAGCGCGTTGATGAAGGCTTTATTCAGATTGATGGCGACTACATCGGCTACCGTCTGTCGGGCGATAAGCTTTACGAACTGAAGGAGAAAGAGATCCTGCGTCAGCGCATCAACGTAGGGTATGTGTTTCAGAACTTCAATCTGTTCCCGCACCTCACCGTGTTGGAAAACCTGATTGAAGCCCCAATCGCCCATGGTCATCTGAACCGCCAGGACGCCATTAAGCAAGCGCTTGAACTGCTGGATGTGGTGGGCCTGCGCGATAAAGCCGATTCCTGGCCGCGTCATCTGTCTGGCGGCCAGCAGCAACGCATTGCGATTGCACGTGCACTGGCACTGCGCCCGCGCGTCATGCTGTTTGACGAACCCACCTCTGCACTGGACCCGGAACTGGTGGGGGAAGTGCTTGACGTTATCAAGAAGCTTGCCCGCTCCGGTGCCACGCTGGTGGTGGTAACGCACGAGATTGGTTTTGCCCGGGAGGTAGCCGATCAGGTGGTGTTTATGGTTGATGGCAAGATCGTTGAACAAGGCCACAGCGAGGCGGTGCTCAAACGCCCGCAGCACCCTCGCACCCGTCAATTCTTATCTAAAGTCCTTTAAGGGAAAAAATGAAATATACACTTCTGGCGCTGCTCTGGTTCAGTTCCGTCGCCTTGGCACAAGGGAATATCGATCTGGCTGCCAATGAACAACCGCTCCGCACAACTAAAAATCCGCAGGCCATCAGTAAGATCCCAGCAGATTACCGCTTCGTAGAGCCAGGGACGCTGACGGTAGCCATCTCCGCGCTCAATTCACCACCGCTAGCGCTGTTGGCCAGCGACAATAAAACGCGCATGGGTAGCGATCCGGACATCGCGCGGCTGCTCGCCGACAGCCTGGGGCTAAAGCTGAAGCTGGTGCCAACCGCCTGGGAAGACTGGCCACTAGGGATCACTTCTGGCCGCTATGACGTTGCGCTAGTCAACATTGCCGTCACGGAACAGCGCAAGACCAAATTTGATTTTGCCACTTATCGCGCTGACTCATTGGCGTTCTCGGTCAAATCGACCAGCGATATTCAATCTATCAGTAAGCCCGAGGATGTGGCGGGGCTGCGGGTAATTGTCGGCTCAGGTACCAACCAGGAGAGAATTCTGCTGGGTTGGAATGAGCAGAATCAACGTGAGGGCCTGAAACCCGCACAGCCGATTTATCTGACCGATGACGCCTCCGGCAATCTTTATATTCAGTCTGGACGGGCAGATGTCATGTTCGGCCCGCAGTCGGTAGCCGCCTACAAAGCCGCGCTGACGGGCCAAACCCGCGTAGTCGGGCTGGGGCCAAAGAAAGCCTATGTGGCCACCACCACCAAAAAGGGCAACGGGCTGGTTCATGCCCTACAGGCTGCGCTAGACGGTACGATAGCGCAAGGTGAGTATCAACAGGTGCTGGCGCGCTGGGGTGAGCAAGGGGAAGACGTTGCAGTATCCGAAGTAAATCCACCCGGGATCTCATACTAAGCCAAGTGGGCGCTGCATGCGGCGCCCACTACGCTGGAACATGTTCGTCCCCTAAAAGTCAACATTGCCACTTTGTCCGTCCCCCTCCCCCTACACAGCCCACACTTGACTTATTTTGTCTAATTTGTATTTTAAGGACATGCACACTTTTTTGATTATCGTCCCCGAAGGGGGCATGCTATTCGAGCCTACGGGCATTGCCGATATCCTGATGCAAGCCAACCGCTTGAGGCCGACGGATACCGCGCATCCACCGTATCGGGTGTCGATTGCCACGACCCAGGCGCACCGCGTGATCCATGGGGGCTCAGGGCTGAATCTACTGGCCGATCACCGTCTCACTGATCTTGACCCTACGCTGCCACATGACACCATTATGATCACCGGCAGAGGTATGAGCGTTGAGGAAAGCGATATCGTCGTCAATTGGCTGCGTCAGGCTGCGCCGTATGCACGGCGGATCGTATCGATTTGCGGCGGTGCGTGGCTATTGGCTCAGGCCGGTTTGCTTGATGGCCGCCGAGCCACCACACACTGGCGGCTACTTGAAGCGATGCAAGCTCAATTCCCCAATGTCCACGTTGAGAAAGGCCCGATTTATCTTCAGGACGGCAATATCTGGACCTCCGCTGGCGTCAGTTCAGGCTTCGACCTCACCCTGGCTTTAGTGGAAGACGATCACAGCTTCACGTTAGCGCGCGATGTCGCCCAAGACTTGGTGATGTTCCTGCGCCGCCCCGGAGGACAATCTCAGTTCAGCCGTTTTCTGCTCAGCCAAGCCAGCTCGCCTGGTCCAATCCGGGACCTGCAAACGTGGATACTGCAAAATCTGTCCGACGATTTATCCGTTGAAAGGCTGGCGGAACACGTTGCCATGAGCCCAAGGAATTTTACCCGCGTTTTCACCCGTGAAACCGGGATCAGCCCCGCCAAGTATGTGGAAGAAGTCCGCCTCGACGTAGCACGGCAACACCTGGAACAAAGCTCGGATAAGCTCGAACAAATCGCCACCGCCACGGGTTTTGGCAACAGCCTCAACCTGCGTCGCGTGTTTGAAAGAAATCTACAACTCACGCCGTCAGATTATCGAGAGCGTTTTCACGCTCGCAACATGTCCTAAATTGATTGTTATTTGTCATTTACGCCAAATCACCCACGCACTATTTTGGAACCAGATAACTCACCTAGGAGCACATCATGGTCAAAGTAGGCATTAATGGATTTGGTCGAATTGGCAGAAACGTACTGCGCGCCGCGCTGGGTCGCAATGACTTTCAGGTGGTGGCAATCAATGACCTGACCGACAGCAAAACCCTGGCTCATCTTCTGAAATACGATTCGCTGCAAGGTACATTGGCCGCCAGTGTAGAAGCCTCTGAAGGGCAGTTACTGGTGGATGGCCAAACCATCCACGTCTTCTCCGAGCGCGATCCAGGCGCTATTGCGTGGAGCAGCGTGGGAGTTGATGTAGTCATCGAAGCCACCGGATTCTTCACCGACAAAGCCAAAGCTGAAGTACACATCACCAAGGGTGGCGCAAAACGGGTGATTTTATCTGCGCCCGGTAAAGACGATGACATCACGGTCGTGATGGGTGTCAACCATGAGAAATACGATCCCGCCTTGCATAAAGTGGTTAGCAACGGCAGCTGTACAACTAACGGTTTGGCACCGGCAGCACAGGTCCTGCACCAAAGCTTCGGTATTGAACATGGTTTGATGAACACCACCCATGCCTATACCAACAGCCAGGCCTTGCACGATCAACCTGAAAAAGATCTGCGCGGAGCCCGTGCCGCCGCACTGTCTATCGTGCCTTATTCTAGTGGCGCGGCGAAAGCGCTCGGTAAAGTGATCCCGGAATTGGACGGACGCCTGACCGGCTATTCACTGCGCGTGCCAGTGCCCGTGGTGTCGATTGTTGATCTGACCGTCACGCTCAAACGTGATGTGACGGTAGAAGAAGTGAACGCGGCATTTCGCAAAGCGGCAACCTCAGGACCCTTGCAAGATATCTTGGGCTACAGCGATGAGCCTTTGGTATCGAGCGACTATCAGGGTGACCCACGGTCATCAATTATCGACGGGCTGTCTACGTTGGTCATTGGCGGCAATCTGGTGAAGATCCTCGCCTGGTATGACAACGAATGGGCTTTCTCTAACCGTCTGGTTGACCTGGCTGTTTTGATGGATCAACGCGGTTTGTAATTTCTCTAAGCGGGCGCTCTATGCAGCGCCCCTTCTCGCCCCCCCCTCCTCTCCATCCGCTCCACAAACCAGCCAATGAATTTTAGCGAGGACCAGACAGAAAAGCGCCAGCCATCGGCTAGACTTTAACTTGTCAGTGTAATACTGCTGGTACGATACCTATAAAGAGAAAAATTACTTCATAAACAGAATACTATGGGTCATTACTCATCAAAGGAGCACGCTATGCGGATGTTTCTTGCAGTGGTCTGGACAGGGCTGTTATTGCTAACCATGCCAACTCATGCAGCAGAACCGGAACCCAGTACCGGGAGGGTCTCGGGTTGGTGGAATTCTTTAACCAGCGGAGTCGCACAAACCTGGGAGGATCCGCAATACCACGATTTGTATCTCCCCTTTATCAGTTGGCACGCCCGCTTTATGTACGACAAGGAAAAAACGGATAACTACAATGAGATGCCGTGGGGCGGTGGCTTTGGGATCTCCCGCTATAACGAAGAGGGAGACTGGAGCGCCCTGTATGCCATGATGTTTAAAGACTCCCATAATGAATGGCAGCCGATTGCCGGCTATGGCTGGGAAAAGGGCTGGTATCTGGATCAGAATCAAGATTTCCGCCTTGGGCTTGGAGTGACGGCGGGGATCACCGCACGCCGGGATTTCGGTAACTACATTCCATTGCCTATCGTGCTGCCACTGTTCTCCGCTGGCTATAAGCAGGCAACCGTTCAGTTCACCTATATCCCCGGAACCTACAACAACGGCAACGTGCTGTTTGCCTGGTTACGCTTTAGTTTTTAATAACCGGGGATTTATGGCGGGTAGAAAAAGGCCCATTTACTCATTTAAATGGGCTTTCTTTCGAGCAACTTACAACACACTGACCGTTCCGGTCTTACCATCCAGCCGAACACGCATGCCGTTTTCCAAACGGGTCATCACGCCCTTGACGCTCATTACGGCGGGCAATTGCAGCTCACGTGCCGTTACTGCTCCGTGAGATAGCGGCCCGCCGCTTTCGGTAATGACGCCACTGGCACGATAAAACAGCGTCGTCCAGGCCGGGTTGGTGGTGCGCGCCACCAGGATCGCTCCTTTGGGGAATAGGGCAAAATCTTCCGGGCTGTGGATCAGGAACACGTCGCCCTCAATGGTGCCGGGGCTACCCGCCAAGCCTTTCAACTCGTTGCCGGTCGGGATGTCTTCCGGATTGGCCTGCTCGCCGAAATTCCACGCTGGGCTTTGCTGCTTAGCCTGTTGCCAGCCCACCTTGTTATCTCGCACCGCCTGTGCCAGTGGTTCAAACCGATCCTGCCTCACCGCTTCATCAATCACGTTGAACGGTGCGAAGTAGATGTCGCTGGCCTCGCTCAATACCCCACGCGCCACCAGTCTTTCCCCCACCTCTTTGATCCCTTTGCGGAACGGCAACGTCAGGCGCGTGGTCTGGTAATGCTCCAGATCGTCCAGGTAGGTATAAACTCGGGCCAGACGGATCACTTCTTCAATAAAATAACGCATCCCTTCCGGGGCCTGGCTCAAAAACTGGTGCTGTGCCGCCGAGGCCGCCAACTTGGCATTCAACGCCTGTCCAGCCAAATCTTCATCGGCCAGCTCCACCAGCATATTCAACTGATCGAGCACGATATGCGGTGCCTCCAGCCAGGTTGGATAGTAGGCATCAAAGTCCAGCTCACGGTGACCATGGCGCTGCAGGAACTGCGTCAGCTGTGCCTCAAATACCGGGTAGGCGTGCAGTTGATTGACCAACTCTCTTGAAGGCAACTGTTCAAACGCCTGCTGCAAGGCCACGTCATTGCGTATCTGCCGGGAAAGCTCCCAAAGCTCCGCATTCACCTGCCCGGTTTTGGTATCGGAAACCGACAGCAGCAGGTCAAACATCGCTTTGGCCTCCGTTGGCGCCAGCGACATGTTCAGGATCTGGTAGAGCACGGCATACAATGTGCGCTGAGTTAGTGAAATGGCAATATTAGGCAGGAAGTAGCGTTTACCAGCATCGCGCACGTTCAGTACGTATTGCCAACACTCATCCAGTTTGCGGGCAGAAAGGTCTTCACGTAGCAGTGCACCGATCTCTAACAGGTAGGTATCCAGATCGCGCATCCAGAAAACAGGTAACTCCTGAACCCAAGAGTAGCGCCTGGCCAGCTCAGGGAGTGCCACCTGCAGTTGTTCGATAGAGCTGATGCCCCCCGGCATGCCGCCCGCATAGAGCTCTACCGCATTTTGATTGCCATAAATATAGAAATTCTTGATAGCAAACCACTTACCACCAAAGTGCGGCAGGCCCATCAACTCAAAGGAAAAGTTCAGCGATTCATGGAAACCCTCTTCGGCCAGATCCCAGGTCAGCGGGGTCACCGCATTGGGGAAGCGCTCTGCGGACTCATCACGCGTCCAGCGTTCAGGTACATAGGTCACTGGCCGTGATTGCAGCAGATAGCAGTCTCCGGCAGAAAACGCCCACTCGATGTCCTGCGGAAAACCAAAGAATGTCTGCGCCTGCCGGGCCATTTTTGCCACCATCTGGCACTGGGCATCGGTCAGCGAGGGTTGCCCCATCTGCTCGGCAGAGAGTGCCAGATGCTTAACCCCTTGAGTATCCTTGAGGATAATCTCGCGTTTGTGCCCGATATTGCGCTCCACCACAGTAAAGTCTGGTAGCGCTACGCGGAACTCATCGATTTCCTGCTCTCCCCCGACCACCGATTCGCCCAGCCCAAAGCAGGCATTAATCAGCACCTGGTTCAGATCGCCCTGCACAGGATCGATCGAGAAAGCGACCCCCGCACTGTCTGCTGCCGTCATCTCCACCATCTTCTGTACCACCACCGCCATTGAGGCATCCAGGTGGGCAAGACCCAGGCGAGAGCGATAAAGCATCGCATGCTCATGCCACAAGGAGGCGTAACAATCCCGTAGCGCTGTGAGGGTTTCTGCCATTCCATGTATATTGAGGAAAGTATCGTGCTGCCCGGCAAAGGCGGCGCCTGGCAAATCCTCAAAGGTGGAAGACGAGCGTACGGCAACTGCCCAGTGCTCCTCCCCCATTGCCTGCAACCGTTCGACAATCGGCTGCGACAGCGCCTCATCAATAGGTTGTGCGCGAATCAGTTGCTGAATACTCTGACTCTGCGCGGCGACATTGTCACTCTGCTGCAAAATAGCGGCGATCTGTGATTTTAGAGGGGCGAGAAACTGGCGGTATGCCCCGCTGGTAACGATAAACCCTGGGGGGACCGGTAAACCACCAGCGGTAAGGCGTGCCAGACTGGCACCTTTCCCCCCGCTCAGTTGCAGCTCGGTGGCACGGACATCGGAAAAGACCAACGTAAAATCTGTTGCTACGTGCATGTGCTATATCCTTAGCGTGGCATCGTGACGAAAATAACCGCAGTTGCGCAACCACGCCAGCACCGAGCTGGCGAGTAATGTCCCCGCCATCAGATCGATGCCATAGTGGTAGCGCAGATAGAGCGTTGCCAAGACCAGTCCGGCAACAACGGGGAAGATCAGCAAGGCTATCCAGCAGTGCCGCTGCAATAGCAGATAGCCGAGAATATACAGGCTGATACCGCAGTGCAGGCTGGGGAACACATCCATCCCGGTCCCTCCCTGTGCAACCAGGCCCACCAGAAAACCAGTGATCGCGCCCCCAAGCGGCGGATAGGTAAAGAGTTCGGGGAATTGCAGGTAAGGGCCAGCGGCAGGGATCAGGCCATAGCCGATAAAACCAAACAGATACATCAGCATCAAACCATAGAAGAAGCCACGGCTGGCCTGCGTTTTACGCTTAACGGCATAAACGATCACTGGCACCAGTATCAGCAGGTAAAAGGCGAGATAACACAGGCTCAGGATTTCCGAAAGCCAGTAATTTTCGAGCACGCGGACTCGCTCAGTCGCGCCAACGCCTGCAAACAGTGCGCGGTCTAACACCAGTAACTCGGTATCAAAGGATCTCTGTGTCACCAGGTGGATCGCCTTGAATAGCGGAAAAACCAGCCAACTGCAGGCAAACTGGATCACCCCAAGCCAACTTTTCCAACGTTCCGAACGGGCATAGGTGGCTTTGAACAGCAAACACAGGGCAAACAGGCCAAACGCACCGGGGATAATAAACTGGCGGTCCCCCAGGCGGATGGCACTAACTATCCCGGCCATCAAGATCAGAGCAATCACCCCAAGGTAGCAGCGATAGCTGAACCTCACGCCATACTTGGCTACCCCTGGATGAGGTTCGATACGACTATTCAAGCTTTGCCTCCTGCAAATTTACCCCGCCGCAGCCATCCTAACGCGGCCGCACCATAAAGCAGCAACAACCAAGGATAAAACATCACGGCTATCAACAAACAGGGGAGCCAAACCAGCGCCATGGCGAAACCACCAGCAAGGCGGAAAAAGGTGGTGGTATTGCGGCCATCGGCGCGGCGCCCTGTCCACCAGCCAGCAAGCCACACCGGTAACAGAGTAAGGATGAACAGCCGCCATAACAGCTGATCCCATAAAGAATGAGTTACCTGCGGGGCCGCGACAACAGGCTCACTTAACGTCTGCTGCTCTGCCTGCTTAAACGCCCGTGCGAAAGAATCCCCATCACGGAGAGAATTCCAGGCCTGCGCTTCCACCTGAGCCAGCATATGTTCATCACGGCAGTTAACAGAGACGCTGTCCAACGCCTGGCTCAGGCACTGTTGAATACTCTGCTCCCACTCTACTGCGCTGACATCGCCCTGCTCAGGCAGAACCAGAGGTTCACCCACCATCAGTTCGACGCCAGAGCCAACGCGATCCGGAGCCCGATAGAAGCAACCGGCAACCACCACCTGAAAACGACATTTATCCTGCATCAGCCGCCGGATAATTTTCGCCGCTCCAGGATAATAGGGTTGCGGCCCTGGCCCCCATTCGCTGGTACCTTCGGGGAAGACGATCACACTGCCGCCCTGCTTAAGATGAGCGATAGCATGCACAATAGGGTTCCCCGCCTGAGCGCGGCTATAACCATAACGCTGGCGATCCTTATCACGAACGACTGGGATCCCTGCGAACATTAACCGCAGAAAGCGCGAGCGCAGCAGTTGAACCGAGGTGAGAAACTGCGCGACGGGCAAAAGTTGGTTGAATACCCAACCGTCCGTCGCTCCGTTGCGATGGCTGGCTAGCAGCAGCGTTGGTATCTTGCCGTCCAACGGATCGATACGTTGCCCGTTCGGCGTCATGAATTTCAGGGAAGAATAGTAGAAGTGCACTAGCAAGCGGGCAACACAGCGGTGCCAAAGCGAGAGTGGCTGCCCTGGCGTAAAACGTAAATAGCCAGGTGTCTGGCTGGAAGCTCCCTGCTCCATATCCCTATGTCTCCCGAGGTCAAACGCACCGCGCCCATCAACCAGACGCCATGCCTACTTCTGAGCCCGCCCTTTGCAGACTCAGCGCTCCATCATAGCTGGACACAATCAGCTTTAACAACAGAAACCTCATGGAAATAAACGCTATCCTGGCACCCAATCTGCTCCATTTATTATCCAAGCAGGCGCAGTATGCAACGCCCCAACGCCACGAGCCGATTACGGTTTTGTCAGCAATAAAGGTCCCTGAGCCTTATAGCGACTTCACACAAGTGCAGTTGCAGATAGATTCATTCGGCCAACGCTTTACGCTATGCTGGGGTATCGCAAGAACCGAGGAAAAACAATGAATACCCCTAACAATACGTCGCTGACTGCCCTGCAAGCCCTCGACCAACTCGAAGTTCTGTATGACGCATCGGTCAACGCCTTGCGCGCTGCCATCAAACAATTTATCGCGGATGGTACCCTACCAGAGGCGCAGGCCCGTGCCTCGGGGCTGTTTTCCTACCCGGAACTACGTGTACGCTGGGATGGTGAACATCCCGATCATCCAAGAACTCGCGCCTATGGCCGTTTTACCCGGCCTGGCAGCTACACCACCACCATCACCCGGCCGCAGCTGTTCCGCCCTTATCTTGCCGAACAGCTAGCAATGCTGACCAGTGAATATGCCGCCGTGATCGAAGTCGTTCCCTCTCAACAAGAGATCCCCTTCCCTTATGTGATTGACGGCTCCGATCTGGCCTTGGACAGAACCATGAGTGCCGGGCTTACCAAGCATTTCCCCACCACCGAACTGGCGCAGATTGGCGATGAAAATGCAGACGGCCTGTCTCCTTTTGCCAACCATTTTCCACTCTCCCATTTCGACGCACTGCGGACCGATTTCTCACTGGCCCGCCTGCGGCATTACACCGGCACGCCAGTGGAACATTTTCAGCACTTTGTGTTGTTTACCAACTACACACGCTATGTTGATGAGTTTGTCCGCTGGGCGTGTAGCCAGATCGCCGATCCGGCCAGCCCCTATATCGCACTGTCTTGCGCCGGCGGGAACTTTGTGACGGCAGAAACGCCAAATCCAGAGCAGACGGTGTCCGATCTGGCCTGGAAGAACCACCAGATGCCCGCCTATCACCTGATCGCCAACGATGGCCAGGGGATCACGCTGGTCAATATCGGTGTTGGCCCTTCCAATGCTAAAACCATCTGCGATCACCTGGCAGTGCTGCGGCCCCATGCCTGGCTGATGATTGGCCACTGCGGCGGCCTGCGGGAAAGCCAGTCGATTGGCGATTACGTGTTGGCCCACGCCTACCTGCGTGACGATCATGTCTTAGATTCAGTGCTGCCACCGGATATCCCAATCCCAAGCATCGCGGAAGTTCAGCGCGCGCTGTATGACGCCACCAAAACGGTAAGCGGTATGCCGGGAGAAGCGGTAAAACAGCGGTTACGCACCGGTACGGTGGTCACCACCGACGATCGCAACTGGGAGCTGCGCTATTCGGCTTCCGCGCTGCGCTTTAACCTCAGCCGCGCCGTCGCCGTCGATATGGAAAGCGCCACCATCGCGGCACAGGGTTATCGCTTCCGGGTGCCTTATGGCACGTTGCTGTGCGTATCTGATAAACCGCTACACGGAGAGATCAAACTGCCAGGCCAGGCCAACCGTTTTTACGAAGGTGCGATTTCTGAACACTTGCAGATCGGGATTTGTGCCATCGACCTGCTGCGGGCTGAAGGTGAACATCTGCACTCACGCAAACTGCGCACCTTCAACGAGCCTCCGTTCCGCTGATACAAAGGACTGGCTTTGGCGCCCCTACAGCGCCAAAGCCAGCACTCGCGTCGGCTGATGATGGCTGGCGGTAATTTCCAGCAGGATTTCCCTCACCGCTCCCGCCGCCGCAGTGAGCGGCTTTTGGCCGCAAACCACCAACGCCAGCGGTACCGAAAGCGCTGGCGCATTGAGACGGATCATCCAGGCCTTGGCTGGGCCGATCGTCGCCCTGGCAAGCGACTCTGGCAGGATCGTCGCCCCCATTCCACTAGCGATAGCGGCGCAAAGCATACTGTGGGATTCGATCTCACCAATGACATTCGCCGTGAGTTGGCGCAGCGCCAGAGCCTCATCAACCAGGTCGCGCACCACGTCCCCCTCCCGCGGCAAGAACAGATTAAACCGGCTCACCGCCGATAAATCGATGCTGTTGCCCGGATGAGGGATGCTTCTCGCTGCGACCAGATACAAATCTTCTTTCGCCAACGCCGTGACGCTCAGGTTCGGTGGCATGTTCTGCCCGTACATCACCGCCATATCTAGAGCCTGCGTCACCACCTGTTGGCTCAACGTATTGCCGATATTTTCATGCAGGCTCAGCAAAATCCCAGGGTGTCGATCGCGTACCGCTTGCAACAGCGGCAGCGCCAACTGCGGGGCCGCACTGCCTTGTACCAGGCCGACCGCCACCTGACCAACCAGCGTTTCCCCACTGCTGATCACCGCTTGCTGGGCCTGCTCGCACTGCTGAAGAATGGTTTGCGCATGCGCATAAAGAATATTGCCGGCCTCCGTGGGCATCACTCCACGTTTGGTACGGATCAGCAATTGTTGTTTCAGTTCCCCTTCCAGAGTGGCAACTTGCTGGCTCAGCGCAGGCTGCGCAATATGTAACACCTCCGCCGCCTGAGTCAGGCTGCCGATATCGACGATCTTTACGAAATACTTCAAGCGTCTGAAATTCATCGTGGCTCCTACCTGCGGTTAACTGCGTTCAATATCAACTACTGCAACTACAGCAAAAAACGGGCCAGGCAGAACAAGCGGTGTGTTATCAGTCTAATTGATTAAAAAATAATGAAAGTTAACGATAAGATGGGAATGGATGAAGAGGTAAAACCGGGTTCTGCACCACACTGGGGCATTGCCAGTCCCCAGCATGGTTCAGATAGAAAAAAACCCGCCAATCATCTGGCGGGTTTGTTATAGGGTTATGGAGCTTTTTGCTCGGAGGCCGGTATTACATCCAGGATGCGTACGTTATAGACCATGGTCGCGCCCGGTGGAATATCCGGTGCCATGCCTTTCTCGCCATAGGCCAGTTCAGGTGGCACCACCAGCGTCATGTTACCGTGGTTCTTCAACTTGCCTAGCGCTTCACGGAACAGCGGTGGATAGGCGCTCAGCGGCTGCGAAATTGACGTCCCGGCCAGATCCATGTCCTTGATCACTTTACCGTCGGTCAAGCTCTCTTTAACCACCACGGCGACGGTATCCCCCTCACCAATCACGCTATCGCCAACATAGTCGATGCGGTAATAGAAGCCTTGCTTAGACTGAACAACGCGTGGCTGCTTCTTGAACTTATCGATATAGCTGCTGCCTTGCTTTTCGTTCTGCTGTTTGATCTTTTTATGCTGATCGTTCAGCTCCAACTCACTTTCATACAAGGCTTTGGCAATCTGTTCTTTGGCCAGTTTGGTCTGGCCATTGATCACATCGGTTACCCCTGCCAGTGCCAGTTGGCGGTTCACGTCTACACCCTGCGTCTTTTTGCTGTTGAGCAAATCCAGGATGTCATTACCCAACGCGGTACCGATCGCATAATCGCGTTTTTCCACCTGCGTTTTAGGCTCCGTGACCACGGACGTGCCAGCCGTTTGCTTTTTCTCGGCTGCAGTCAGCTTTTGCTGCAGTTGGGCGAGATCCTGCGCCTTCTGCTCATTATCTTTGGTTTGTGCCGCCAACTGCTCTTGCAGCTTGGCACTCTCCTGCTGACTCGCCTGTTGCAACTGGGCTATCTGCTGGGCTTTCTGCTCGCTATCTTTGGTCTGAGCAGCTAACTGCTCCTGCAGCTTGGCGCTCTCCTGCTGACTCGCCTGTTGCAACTGGGCTATCTGCTGGGCTTTCTGCTCGCTGTCTTTAGTCTGAGCGGCCAACTGCTCCTGCAGCTTGGCTCTCTCCTGCTGACTCGCCTGCTGCAACTGAGCAATCTGCTGGGCTTTCTGCTCGCTGTCTTTGGTCTGAGCGGCCAACTGTTCTTGCAGCTTGGCACTCTCCTGCTGACCCGTCTTCTGCAACTGAACGATCTGCTGGGCTTTCTGCTCGCTGTCTTTAGTCTGAGCGGCCAACTGCTCCTGCAGCTTGGTACTCTCCTGCTGACTAGCCTGCTGCAACTGGGCAATCTGCTGCGCTTTCTGCTCACTGTCTTTGGTTTGAGCGGCTAACTGCTCCTGCAACTTCACCAATTCCTGCTGGCTTTGCTGGAGTTGTTTAACCTGCTGAGCCTTCTGATCGTTATCTTTGCCATAAACCGTCAACTGTTCTTGCAGCTGCTTTATCTGCTGCGCTTTCTGTTCACTGTCTTTGGTCTGCACGGTCAGTTGGTCTTGCAGTTTCGCCAACGTTAGCAGCTCTTGCTGCAATTTCTTCATTTGCTGAGCTTGTTGCACGAAATCTTTGTTATTCAGCGCCAATTGCTCCTGCAACTGCTTGGCCTGTAGCGCTTTTTGTTCGCTATCTTTGGCCTGTGCAGCCAGTTGAGCCTGCAACTTGGCCAACTCTTGCTGGCCTTGCTGGAGTTGCTTCACCTGCAGGGCTTTCTGCTCATTATCCTTACTGGAAGCGGCTAACTGTTCCTGCAGTTGTTTGACCTGCTGCACTTTCTGCTCGCTGTCCTTGGCCTGAGTAGCTAACTGAGCCTGCAGCTTGACCAGCTCTTGCTGGTTTTGTTGCAGCTGTTTCAGCTGTTGCGCTTTCTCATCATTGGCTTTGGTTTGTGCGGCTAGTTGCTCTTGCAGCTTGCTACTGGCCTGTTGCAACTGTTTCACCTGCTCGGCTTTTTGCTCGCTGTCTTTGGTCTGGATAACTAGCTGTGCCTGCAACTCTGCGACGGTTTGCTTATTTTGTTGCAGCTGCATCACTTGCTGCGCTTTCTGCTCATTATCTTTGGTTTGCGCGGTCAACTGCTCCTGCAGCCTGGCGCTGGTCTGCTGCAGTTGCTTCACCTGTTCGGCTTTCAACTCACTGTCTTTGGTCTGAGCGGCAAGCTGTTCTTGCAGTTTTGCCAACGACTGTTGGTTTTGCTGCAGCTGTTTCAACTGCTGGACTTTTTCGTCAAGGTTCTGGGTTTGCGCGGTCAGTTGCTCCTGCAACTTGGCGCTCGCCTGTTGCAGTTGCTTCACCTGTTCGGCTTTCTGCTCGCTGTCTTTGGTCTGGGCAGCCAGCTGTTCTTGCAACTTCGCCATCGCCTGTTGGGTCTTCTGCTCGTTCTCTTTGCTGCGCGCCGCTAACTGATCTTGCAACTGTGTAACCTGCAGGGCCTTTTGCTCACGCTCTTTGGTCTGGGCAGCCAACTGTTCCTGCAA
>NZ_CAMFLB010000034.1:0-80735 GCF_945957435.1 Serratia sp. PL7
CAGCAACAGTATCTGCAGCTGATGTTGGCCACCGCCTTGGTGCAGGAAAATAAAACGGCGGCTATTTTTGCCCCAGACAGCCCAATCAATAACCTGCGTTATCGCTCCGTGGTGCTCAAAAGCCTGGCCAATAAAGCGTTGCTGCAACAGCAGGCCGTAGGCGCACCCAATGACGAAGAAAAGACCATCGCTCTGCATACGCTGCTGTTTAAGGATTTGATGGTGGGTGACTATCAGGGGTTTATTGACGACAGCCAACTGAAAAAAAATATCAAACAGACGCCTGACCCGCAGGTGTTTGGCGATGTTGCACTCAGCGTTTTCGATTGGGATGGCAGCCGGACGGAGCCTGGTTATTTCTGTGCTTCTTTAGACGCTAACGTTGCCGTATTGGCAAAGAACAAGACTGATGCACACGCCATGAACTGCGTGGCAGAGTTCTTGCGTACCACCTTTGCCGATATC
Organism: Serratia sp. PL7; assembly: GCF_945957435.1. Classification (NCBI taxonomy): domain Bacteria; kingdom Pseudomonadati; phylum Pseudomonadota; class Gammaproteobacteria; order Enterobacterales; family Yersiniaceae; genus Serratia; species Serratia sp. PL7. Next base: position 466 of record NZ_CAMFLB010000034.1, read on the forward strand.
AGCACGGAAGCGGAAATGGGGGGCAATGAACAGTTGGATGATCTGGCTGGGGTCGAACTGAGTAAAGATAAAGCGCACGGCAGATTAAAATATTATCAGCAAGTGATCGCCGATCCCAAGGCCGAACCGGAAGATAAAACCTATGCGTTGTACCGGGCAGTGATGTGTTTCTCACCTTCCGGCTACAACAGCTGCGATCGGCAGGAGATCTCACAAAAAACTCGCCAACGTTGGTTTAACCTGTTGAAGAGCCAGTATAAAGGTAACCAGTGGGAACAAAAGCTCAAATACTATTGGTGATGCGCGTATTACTGCTGCTGTGGTTGCCAATCTCTGCAACCGCCGCAGCGGCGGATAACGCAGCTGGCCGGTATGTAAATGCGCATGATTACCGCGCATTCTGGCTTTGGTCCGGCGTTTGGCCGCAGCCTGCGTTGCAGCAGGCCGATTTGCTCTATCTCCATCAGGGTGAAATCGTGAACGGCCGCCAGGGCGCTCGTTTTCTGAAGCTGGGATTGCCGTTGAGCAAGCTCCAGGCGCCTGCCGTCTGGATCACCGTACGTGTCGCAACCCTGGACATATCCGACGAGGTATTGGCCTCGGCGGTGCGTCTGCCTGCTCGTTGGGCTGCGGCAGGCAATCGGGTGGTAGGGCTACAGATCGACTTTGACGCGGCAACCTATCAACTGGATAAGTACGCGGAATTTCTCGACAAACTGCGCGGTCGTTTACCCAAAGAATATGCTTTGGGGGTGACTGGCCTGCTCGATTGGGCAAAGACCGGTAACGTCAGCCAGTTGAATGCATTACCGATCGATGAGTTGGTGATCCAAACCTATCAGGGGCGGCGCACGGTCACGGAGTATGAACGCTATCTCCCCGCGCTACTTAAGCTACAAATCCCCTTCAAAATCGGTCTGGTGCAGCAGGGCGACTGGAACGCCGAGTGGCAACGGCGGCTGACCACATCGCCTTATTATCGCGGCGAGGTGGTTTTTTTGTTGAATACGAGCCTGTAGTTGTTGATTTTATATAAGTATATCAATTGGATAATCATATTATTTGCTTATGCTAGTAGGCAGAACTTAACTGGTCTAAAATAGGTATGAATCGAACGATTTATACCTACTTGAACGACTGAGGAAATTGCCATGATTAGCTTTACGGCCAACCAGGCCAAAACCCAGTTTGGCGAGATGATAACTAAAGCTCAGCGTGAGCCGATCAGCATCACCAAAAACGGTAAACCTTCCGTAGTGGTTATGTCTGTTGAGGATTACAACGAGTTTGAGGCGTTGAAACTGCAAAGCTTGCGCGCCAAGCTTGCGCAGTCCATTGCTCAGGCAGAGGCTGGCCAGTTGCATGAGGGTGAACAGGTATTTGACGAGTTGATGAAGGATCTTTAATGGTTAACTACAAACTGACTGACGATGCGCGAGAGGATTTGCGCGAATTAAAGGCATTTTCTCTGAGGCAGTTTGGAACGTTAATAACAAGGGAATACTTGGCTGATATGCGTGCCACTATGCAGCATTTGGCTAATATGCCGGGGATGGGCACTAATGAAGTTGAGAGTTTAGGATTGGATATATGGAGTTTTCCGTATATGAGCCATACGATCTATTATCAACGTGCCGCTGATGGAATTTCTATCATCGGCGTTGTTCACCAGAGTCGCCTACCAACGTTGTTATTAAATCGTCGCATATGAACATAGGATGAAGGTGCTCTCTTTGGCTGTTTTTTTGCGCCCCCGTTTTGCAGACTATGTATGTAGGGGCGTAGCATGCAGTACTCATCCAAATCCCGTTCCAGCCTTTAACCCCCACCACTAAACACTCACTAAACAGCCGGGGATTTTTGCCCGTGTTTAGTAATCCCAGAACGCTGGGCTTGATAGCTTTCACAAAAGCATCACGCAACCGCGGCGCGGCTGGTAAAGTCGCTTGATTGAGTCATATCTCCGCTATAAATTGATCTGCATCGTTTCACTAAAACGATACAGATAATGCCAGGCCGTATATTTAATATATTGATTATTATGTTAATTAATGGCGTGTCGTGCATAAGTTAACCGATTGACGTCAGCACCGGAGGGGGAGCGAAAACATGGCCAATATTCGTGATGTCGCACATCTCGCCGGTGTTTCCGTGAGCAGCGTTTCCAACGTGTTAAATGGGCGTAGTAATCAAATGCGCCCGGAAACCCGGCTGCGTATCGAACAGGTGATGCGCGAATTGAACTATCAGCCCAACAGAGTGGCGCAGCAGTTGAAAACTGGGCATGCCCGGATGATCGGTCTGCTGGTCCCCTCGATCGTCAACCCCAGCTTTTCTGCCCTGGCTCGCGAGGTTGACCTGGCGGCTAAAGAACACCGCTATCGGGTGTTGTTGGGCAACACCTATCGGCAAGAAGATGAAGAGCGCACCTTTATCGAAGATATGTTCGCCCATGGGGTGCGCGGCATTATCGTTGCGGCGAGTGATATCCGTAAGACCCATTTTGCACAGGCTGCCGAAATGGGAATGATGATCGTCAACTACGATAACCGGATGGCGGGGAGCTTCACCGCTGATGCCCGGTTATTCGACAGCGTCTCAATGGACAACGTAGAGGCCGGGCGGTTGGCGGCTCAACATCTGATCGAACGCGGTTGTCGCAATATCGTCTTTGCCACCGAGGCCAGTCTGACCATGAGCCGCAGCCATAAGATTGAAGGGTTTCTCACCGTGGTGCGTAATCATCGCCTGCCCGCTCAGCAGCGGGTGATAGAAGGCAAAGCCAGCGGAGAGTATGGCGATACCGAGATGGCCGAACTGGGCTTTACCCTGGCCGCTCAGGTACTTGCTCTTTCTCCGCGCCCAGATGGCGTGGTGGCTATCAACGATGCTCTGGGTATCGGCCTGTTGGCGGGGCTGCGGGAAGCGGGAGTGGCGGTGCCTGGTGAGATATCGGTGGTGGGTATCGACAATATTCCGCTCTCGGGGTTGGTGTGGCCCGCGCTGACCTCCATCATGCCACCGCTTGCCGAGATGGCCCAGGTGATGGTGGGGCGCCTATTGCAACGCGTAGGGGATCCTACATTAGCCCCTGAAGAGTTTATATTCCCGCCGACGTTAGTCAGCCGCCAGTCGGTAATAACCATTACGCCATAACGCGAATAGCGTAACGAGAACGATTAAATAGCATTATTTATTATCAGGTGAATATACCTGTATCCATCAGGCATGCCTGTAGCAGATTATTATTCCGATTAACAACATTGGAAGTATTCTATTATGCAAAAAAGAACGCCTCAGGAAATTGAACGCAGTGCCATTAGAAAAATGACGCTGAATATTGTCCCGTTAATGATCTTATTATACTTTCTGGCTTTTTTAGATCGTAATAATATGGCCTATGCGGCAATGGCATTGGAAGATAGCCTGGGGTTAACCGCCACGGCTTTTGGCTTTGCCTCTGGGATATTCTTTATCGGCTATTTTATGTTTGAAATTCCCAGTAATGCGGGAACCATCAAGTTTGGCCCACGTATCTGGTTTGCCAGGATCCTCATCACCTGGGGGATATTTGCCGTATTGATGGGTTTTGTCCGCACGCCGATGGAGTTGTATATCTGTCGGTTTATGCTGGGTGTCTGTGAGGCGGGGTTTTTCCCCTCGGTCGTCTATTACTTCACGGTATTTTTCCCGGAGAAGTACCGCACCAAAATCCTTGGCATGTTTATCATCGTACAGCCGTTGTCGAACGCTATCGGCTCACCGATTTCCGGGTTGATCCTTAATGTTGAGCATGGCTGGTTTGGCCTGGAACCCTGGCAGTGGCTGTTTATCCTTGAAGGTATTCCACCGGTGATTATTGGCCTGTTTATCCCTTTTCTTATCAAGAACTCACCGAAGGATGTGGGCTATCTCGATGTGGAAGAGAAAGCCTGGCTAATGGACAACACCACCCGCAGTAAATCGGGTTCCAAGGTCAAGCTGTCTGATTTTGTGCAGGGCATAAAAAATAAAAAGTATCTGTTATACGCCATGTTGAATTTTGGCATGGTGTGCGGGATCTACGGTTTTGGGATGTGGCTGCCCTCCATCATTACGGCTATCTCTGGCGATGACATTTTCCGCGTAAGCCTGATTGCCTTTATTCCCTACGGGTTGGCCGCCTTGCTGGTTTATCCGTGGAGCCTATGGGCCAGTAAAAGCAAAAAAATTGGTGTGTTTGCCGGCATCAGCATGATTGTTGCTGCCTTTGGCCTGATAGGTGCCGTGGTGTTCTTTAACTATAACGTGTTTGTCGCGCTGATGTTCCTGAGCGTTGCTGCCATAGGTATCTATACCTCGGTTCCTTCATTCCTTTCCATGCCAGCCAATATTTCTACCGGGGCGGCGGCAGCGGCCGGACTGGCAGTGGTGAGCTGTATCGGCAATATCGGGGGTTTTGTCGCCCCTTATGTGGTCGGGTTATTAAAGGATGTCAGTAACAGCAATACTCCGGGGCTGGTTTTCCTGTCGCTGTGTTTATTGGTTACCGGATTGATCTGCATTTTTTACTGCGCCAAACAGCGTGAAGGCGTTATTCGCTCATAACTGGTTTTATCTACAAATAATCAAGAGGCAATAAAATGGGAAATCTAACGGGTAAGAAAGTGTTTATTACCGGGGCCGAGCAGGGGATTGGCAAAGCTACCGCAGAGCAGTTGATTAACGCCGGGTGTGACATCTACATCCACTACTTCAGCGGCGAAGAGGGGCCAAAGGAACTGGCTGAATTAGCCCATTCACGCGGTCAACGCGCCGCCTATGGTTATGCAAATTTAACCGATACCGAAGATACGCAGCGATGCGTCGCTGCCGCCGCCGAGTTTCTGGGGGGGATAGACATACTGATCAATAACGTGGGTGGCATTATCGCCCGTAAATGGCTCGGTGAGATCGACCGTCAATTCTGGCAGACGGTGATAGATGTCAATATGACGACCATGTTGAACGTCACGCAAAGCGCGCTACCTTACTTAAAAAGCGCCAAGGACGGAGCCAGCATCGTCAATTTGGCCTCACTGGCTGGCCGTTCCGGCGGGCATTCTGGTTCACTGGTGTACTCCACTGCCAAAGGGGCGGTATTAACCTGGACCCGCTCCCTGGCGGCGGAACTGGGTGAACATGGCATCAGGGTCAACGCCGTAGCGCCGGGGCTTATTCTTGGCACTCGCTTCCATAACCTGCATACCAGCAAGGAATCTGCCGATGAAACCATCCACGGTATTCCCCTTGGCCGCGCGGGGAGCCCGGAGGACGTCGCTCGGGTGATTAAATTCCTCGCCTCGGAATATGACGGCTTCGTCTCTGGCGCCACCATCGATATTAACGGCGGTATTTACCGTATGTGAGTCAACCCAGCCGCTGATAAACCGCAACCGATTCACTACGTAGGGGCGCTGCATGCTGCGCCCACCTGTCTTCCCTACTGGAAAACACTATGATCAAAGCCGACATTATTCATCCGCAACTGTTGGGTGCACTGGCGCTGTGCGGGCATAAGACCCAGATCCTCATCGCCGATGGTAACTATTCGTTCGTCACCAACTCGTCGAAAGAGGCCACCATTGTCTATCTGAATCTTGCCCCCGGAATGATCGCCAGCAGCGTGATATTAGCAAAGGTGCTCAAGCATATTAATGTGGAACATGCCTCGATGATGGCTTGGCCGCAAGGTTTCACCAACACCATCGCTGCCGAATATCAGCAACTGCTGCCTGACGGTTGCCCCATCGATTATCTCAACCGCGAGGCCTTCTATCATGCGGCAAAATCACCGGAGACATTATTGGTTATCGCCAGCGGTGAGATGCGGCGCTTTGCCAACCTGCTGCTGACCGTGGCGCCGGTGTCGTTGGCTGATTGAATGCGGGTTATCTTTGTGGGAGGGGCCTCTGTTGGCTACTGACAGAAACTGTCAACAGTGCAGGCTACACTTGGTTTTTGCGGGTAGGAAAATCCTGAAAATTGCCCCTATTTCTGACAAGGACACTCCGATGATACGTGCTATTACCCTCCTGACTGAAAACTTTTCCGATTGGGAAACCGCTTTGATCAACTCGACGGGGCGTGGGTACTACGGTTTTGACTGCCGTTTTGCCACCCCTGGCGCAGCCCAGGTCACCTCTTCAAGTGGCATGCTGGTTTCCCCCCATCTGGCAATAGAAGCCATTCAGCCTGATGAAGTCGATCTGCTGATTGTCTGCGGGGGCACTATCTGGCAAACCGCACAGGCGCCGGATATCACCACCTTGGTTGCTGCGGCTTATCAAAGTAACGCCATCGTCGCGGGGATTTGCGATGGTACTCGCGTTTTAGCGCAGGCGGGTGTGCTTGATGCGGTCCGCCATACTTCCAATTCGGCAGAAAACCTGTTGAGCCTGAACTATGGCGGTGCGCAATACTATCAGGATGTGCCTTATGCCATCGCCGATCGGTGCGTTATCACGGCACCGGGTACCGCACCGGTCAGCTTTATGGCCGCAATCTTGCGTACTCTGGGTCTGGGGGATGAAAACCTCAATGCCTACCTTGCGATGCATGCTGCTGAGCACCGCAAGCCAGGCTAGTCCACTGTTATAAATAGCCGCCGAGAGCCACTTCACGTGGAGACAGGCTCTCTCTGGCCGAGGGTGTCTGGCTGTTTGTGCGCAGATAAGGCAGCATAAGGGCGGTCTTTTCTCTGCCGTCCCACTAGTTGTGCCGAAGAGATGAGGTTGGTTTCTGCCGGCAACGTTGATGGCAGCGGCAAGCGCGGTAGAGTGATTGACGACCGTTCGTTCAGATAGCGTCCTCCCCCCTGCAGTAGCCACTGATACAGTTCCTGATTGCATCTGAAATTGAGCTTGCGCATGGCGTTCTGCTTATGGGCATTGGCAGTTTTATTGCTGATTTGCAAATAGTTGCCGGTATCCTGCCCATTCATTCCCATGTGTATGCACCGCAAAACCTCCTCTTCCCGCGACGTCAACGGAGACATACATGTGCAATCGTAGCTGGACGCTGCTGGTGACCCAAAAGGCGGAAACAGCACGCTATCCAACCGCTCATATAATGAGGATATTGTCTGGTGCCGGTACAGCGCCCTGGTATGGCATTGTTCGCAATGCACCCTTGGCTTGAGCTGGTTTTTGTTGCGCCCCTGCTCGGTGATAAAGAATACCATCGGATGATTTTTCCGCTGATGTAAGCGGTAATGCCATGGGTAGCTAGTGACCAGATCGCCCAGGAAAATGATGTCGATATCGCTGCCAACCTGTGTTTCCTCAAGTAGACGGATGTCCAGCCGACGGGCCTGAAAATAGGTTTGCAGCCCCAAGCCCAGACCATGGGTAAAATAACGGTCAGCATCGATTATCATGATGGACAGAGGTTGTTTCATGGCATGAGTTCCTTTCAACCGGCGTGTCTGCCTTGCGTGAAACACCGTGGCAGACACGGGATAGATAAATGTCAGTAGAAAAAAATCAAACACAAGTCAGAAGGGGGAGGCGTATTTAGCCTTCCGCCGCAACGGGCTGCGCTTCCCTTTTTTCATGATGTTTAGGTGATGGCGAGGGTTCAGCAATATACCAGCGTAAACTGTTATTGACAGCGCCGGAGGTAACATAAGCTTTTTTGTTTTCAACTAATCGCAGCAGATAGTAACGAGCAAGGTATATTGTCGTCTCGGAGTATTCTGCGATTTCCCGTGTTTTGGGCCATTGAACCTGCGGGGGAACGCCTGTGTGATGAATGTCGCGCTTGCAAAGGGTTTGTAGGGCAATAAAAACATTATTTAACTGCTTTTCCCTTTCTTTATTGGTGCGATAAGACATGTCACTACCTCCTTTTAATGCGTCTTGATGGGTGCTATTCGAAATGGAATAATCCTATGCTGCTTGCTTTTGTTGCTAACTTTTCTAGGTGATCACAGGGGAATACTGTCAGAATCATAACCCCCATTTCTTCCTTATGAGGCGTCAGTTTACCATTCTAAGCTATCATGGACTATTGTTTCGTGAAAACCAAATTTACGATCAATGAGTTCGCAAATACCGCGTTTTGCAGCATAAAATACTAAGTAATTCGTTTTTGCGACCGTAGTCGTCGCAATAAGAATATTCTTGCATATAAATAAGGTTTTTATGGCGAAATTGCTCTGTTTGGAAAACAACACTTTCAAAATTTATAGGTATTTGCAATAATTTTTTGGCGACAGGAGATGAGGTTGTCCGATGGAGTGGTGTGAGAATTTTCCTATCATAAATACCCTGATCAATGATTAAATTGATGTGTGGCTGTTTTATGGTCGGAATTCTATCTATTCAAGGGTGTCGCATAAAGTTGTATTTTAATAATTCGCTTTATTCATCGGATGAAGCACCGGAAGAGGCTTGTCTTTTCTGGTGAACTGCCCCCTTCGCAAATAAAGGGGAAGGAAAGGGATGCCTTCTTTTATACCAAATGAAAGGATGCTGCCGGGTATATCAATTACCGCCAAATAAAACAGCGTTGTTCTGATAGGCACCGTTTTAATTGTGTCGGGTTAGGTATGTCTGGATTTCTCGTTAAATTAACGTTTTAAGGATAAAGAAAACATGAAACTGACTAACATTGCGCTGGCTACGGTTCTGTCTCTGGGTATGGTCTCTCTGGCAAATGCTGATGCGGGTTCGGGCAAGGTAAAATTCGAAGGTAAAATCATTGATGCACCTTGCTCTATCGCTCCAGAAAGTATTGACCAGACCAAGAGCTTTGGCCAAGTGGCTAATGTGGAGCTGGTGAATGGTGGTAAATCTACTAACGTGGTGAACTTTGATATCAAACTGCAAGGTTGCGATATCTCTAGCAAGAACAAAGTGCAGGTCACCTTCGCTGGTCCATATGGCGGCGCAACTGGCACCACCAACACCCTGCTGGCCATCACTGGCGCGGCAAAAGGTGCAAGCATCGCGATGTTTGATGGTTCTAACCAACCGATCACCCTGGGTACTGCGACTACCGTGCAGAACCTGATTGCGGGTAACAACACTCTGAGCTTCACCGCCTTCCTACAGGGGCATGCCGGTACTACGTTGACCGATATCGTAGAAGGTGACTTCACCTCTACCACCAACTTTACCATGGCATACAACTAATAGTGGATGTTACTGCATGCGGTTTCCGCATGCAGTTTTTGCTGTCCTTGTTCATTAAGGGAGCCAGGGATGTCGGTGAATAGTTTTACGGCTACCTCGTTGTTTTTACTGGTGGGAGCTGTCACGGCGCTGCCGGTTTGGGGGGAGGGAAGCCAACTCAGCATGAACGGGGCGATAGTGGCTTCCGCCTGCGATATTGACACCACCAGCCGAGATCAGACCGTTGATATGGGTACGCTGCCCTTCGATAGGATTGTTAATGACAGTCAGGCATTGTCACGGCCATTCAGTATCAGGCTGGTGAACTGCACGCTTAAGCATAGCAACGATAACATTTTGGGCAAGCAGCACTTTCGCGTCACGTTTGATGGCCGCAATGAAGATGGGTACTTCGGTGTTGAGGGTGAGGCGCGCGGCGTAGCACTGGTGCTGAACGATGCGCTGGGGAATCAGGCGGTTCCAGGTAAGGAAATGCCGGCACAGACGCCGGTATTACAGGGTAAAGATATATTGCTGCACTACACCGCACGCATGGTAGCCAACAATCAGCCGTTACATACCGGCACCTATAGTGCACAAGTGCGATACCAGTTGGATTATCACTGAACAGCAGGCTGACATGATAATGGACGGTCAGCACGCCAAGACAGATTGACTTCCCCGGCAGGATATTTCCTTTAATAACAACCATAACGCCCGGGAAAGTTTTAACGCATAAAGGTCAATGGATGATGAGCACCCCACTTGTAGGAGTACAGGTTCCGCGCACCCGCTTGTTGCCGCTGTTGATTGCGCTGGCACTGGTGAATGGCCAGGTTTCTGCCGCTAAACCCATCGAATTCAATACCGACGTGCTCGATGTTCAGGAGCGCGGCAATATCGATTTGGGGCGTTTTTCCCGCAGTGGTTACGTGATGCCGGGTGAATACAGCTTGCTGATCAACGTCAACCAGCAGGAACTGCCGGAACAGACGATCCCATTTTATCCCACAGACAAAGATCCGAGCGTTACTGAAGCCTGTTTGTCCCCCACCTTAGTGGAACAAATGGGGCTGAAAGAGGAATTTACCCGCGATCTGGCCTGGTGGCACAACGGGCAATGCCTGGTGATCGGTAGCCTCAAGGGAATGACGGCGCGCCCCGAGTTGGGCAGCAACACGCTCTATCTCAGCATTCCACAGGCTTACCTGGAATACAGTTCTCCCGATTGGGATCCACCTGCACGCTGGGATAACGGTATTCCTGGGTTGCTGCTGGATTACAACCTCAACGCTCAGAGCCAACGTCAGGATCAAAACGATGGTGTCGAGAAAGGCTATAACCTGAGCGGCAACGGAGTGGTGGGCGCTAATGCAGGGAGCTGGCGGCTGCGTGCCAGTTGGCAGACACAGATTGACCATCAAACCGGCTCAGGGCAGTCCACCCAGCGCAACTTTGAGTGGACACAGTATACCGCTTACCGGGCGATCGCGCGGCTGCGGGCCAAATTGACGGTGGGTGAAGACTTCCTCAACTCCGACATTTTCGACAGCTTCCGTTACACCGGGCTAAGCCTGGTGAGCGACGACGCGATGCTGCCGCCGAACCTGCGCGGCTATGCGCCAGAGGTGAGTGGCGTGGCACGTACTAACGCCCGTGTGGTGGTCAGCCAGCAGGGGCGGGTGTTGTATGAATCCCTGGTGCCAGCCGGCCCGTTCCGTATTCAGGATTTGAGCAATGCGGTTTCGGGGCTGATGGACGTGCGGATCGAAGAGCAGGACGGCAGCGTGCAGACGTTCACTATCAGCACGGCGAGCATTCCTTATCTGACCAGACCAGGAATGGTGCGCTACAAGCTGGCAAGCGGGCGGCCAACAGACTGGCGGCACCGTACTCAAGGCCCGCTATTTGGTAGCGGTGAATTCTCGTGGGGGGTCAGCAACGGCTGGTCGCTGTTTGGCGGTGGCGTGGTGGCCGGTGACGAGTACAACGCGTTGGCGGTGGGGATTGGCCGCGACCTGATGGCGTTTGGCGCACTGTCGTTTGACGTGACCCAATCGCGGGCCAATTTGCCTCAAGGGGATACCCTGAGCGGGGGGTCCTATCGCCTGCGTTATTCGAAGAACTTTGACCAGATTGGTGGCCAGGTGACCTTTGCCGGCTATCGCTTCTCGGAACGCAGCTTTATGACCATGGGGGAATTCCTGGAGGTACGTAACCTTGGTACCCGTAGCCAGAGCAGCAAAGAGATGTACACGGTGTCCTACAGCCAGCAGTTCCGCGATATAGGGCTAACGGCCAACCTGAACTATGACCACCAGACCTACTGGGATCGGGACGCCAACGATCGCTACAGCCTGTCGCTCATGCGCTACATGGATATTGGCCGCTTCAAGAACCTTAGCCTGTCGATGACCGGCTACCGCAATCAGTACAACGGGCAGAATGACGATGGGGTGTTCCTGTCACTGTCGCTGCCGTGGGGTAACAGCGGTTCGATGAGCTACAGCGGCACACTGGATCGCAATGACAACACCCACCGGGTCAGCTACTCCGATCGGGTCGGGGATCGTGGCAGCTATCAGGTGAGCACTGGCTTTACTCGCAAAGGGGCATTGGCCAGTGGTTTCTATAGCCATGAGGCGGATTGGGCGCAGATTAACGCTACCGCCAGTGCTCAATCAGGGAGCTACAGCACGGTAGGGCTGGCATTGCAGGGTGGGGTAACGGCGACTGCGGAAGGTGCTGCGATGCACCGGGTCGCTATTCCGGGCGGTACCCGTTTGCTGGTCGACACCGATGGCGTAGCCGATATCCCTATTCGCAACTACGGTGCCCCAGTGCGCACCAACCGCTTCGGCAAAGCCGTGGTGGCCGACATGAACAGCTATTACCGCAACCGGGTGAATATCGATCTGGACAAGCTGCCGGATAACGCCGAAGCGATGAAATCGGTGGTGCAGGCCACGCTGACGGAAGGAGCGATAGGCTACCGCCGGTTTGACGTGATAGCGGGTGAGAAGGCCATGGCGGTGATCCGTCTGGCAGACGGCACTATGCCGCCGTTCGGGGCGACGGTGCAGAACCTGAAAAAACGCGATGTGGGGATCGTCAGCGACGCCGGCAGCGTGTACCTGAGCGGTATTGAACGCGGTGAAACGATGACGGTTCACTGGGACGAGCAGGCGCAGTGTGAACTGACATTACCAGCGGTATTACCAGCGAACGGCATGGCTGAACTCTTGCTGCCTTGCCGGGCGATAACCGCGAAAAAAGACACCACAGACCTGGCGGCAATACAGAAAAAGGCTGAGACAATACAATGAGATACGAAATGACGAAAACCAATACGGGAATGGCGCTGGTCGCCGTAACCTTACTGTGCGCGTTGACCACGCAGGCCCAGGCGGCGATCGCGCTAGATCGTACCCGGATCATCTTTCCTGGCGGTGATAAGTCGGTCAGCCTGAGCGTCAACAATGACAACCCGCAATTGCCCTATCTGGCGCAGGGCTGGATAGAGGATACCAAGGGCAACAAGGTAACCAGTCCGTTAACGGTACTGCCGCCGGTACAGCGCATCGAACCAGGTGCCAAGAGCCAGGTAAAGGTACAGGCGTTACCGGTGTTGAGCCAACTGCCACAGGATCGGGAAACGTTGTTCTACTTCAACCTACGTGAAATCCCGCCGAAGAGTGACAAGGCTAACACCTTGCAACTGGCGTTGCAGACGCGCATCAAACTGTTCTATCGGCCAAAAGCGCTGGTGAAAACGACCACCGAGATGGCGACGCCGTGGCAGGACCAGCTGACGTTGACCAAGCAGGGCGACAAGTATGTGGTGAACAACCCGACGCCGTACTACGTGACACTGGTGGATGCGGGCAGCAGAAAGGGTGTCAGCGCAACGGGTTTTGAGCCGCTGATGCTGGAGCCGAAAAGCAGTGCTCCTTTAGGTATCAGCGCGTCGGTATTAGGAGGATCGCCAGTACTGACCTACGTCAACGATTATGGCGGCCGCCCAGTGCTGACGTTCCGTTGCGGCGCATCGGACTGCCAGGTGGAACCGGCGAAGAAGAGTTAATTGAAACCGGTCGTGCCAGGTTACAGGGAGAGGGCGCGGGGTCAGGTCTGCAAGGAGAGAACGTATGCAACAATATTATCCTGTTCCTGGTAAGCATCGCCGGGGGAGCATGAGATCGAGGGTCTCAGGCTATTGCCTTGCCGGGGCGCTATTCAGTGTCGTGCTGACCAGCGTTCCGGTCAGCGCGATGCCGGTGAATATCAGGGGAACCGTTATACTGCCACCGCCCTGTACGATTAATAATAATCAAACCATTCGGGTGGACTTTGGCGATGAGGTGATGACGACCCGGATTGATGGCGTCAACTATAAGCAGACCATTGTCTATAGCCTGAATTGTGACATCCAGAAATCCAACGATCTGAAAATGAGCATTCAGGGCGGCACTGCGGGCTTTGGGACCGGATTTTTGAGCACCAATAAAAACGATTTGGGTATCGCTTTGTACTATGGGACGCAACGGTTAAATATCAATACCTGGTTTAACTACACCTATCCCAATCAGCCGGTACTGTATGCGGTGCCGGTCAAGCGTAGCGGGGCCACCTTGACGGGGGGCGAGTTTACCGCCTCCGCCACGTTATTAATTGATTACCAGTAAGGGAGCATAAGACATGCGAATTCTACTGTTATCCCTACTGGCTGCGGGTTTAAGTGGCCTTGTATCTACGGCATTTGCCGCAGGGGGCGATATGAAATTTCGAGGAACGCTGCTCGAGCCACCTCCTTGTAGCATTAACAGCGGCAATAATATCATCGTTGATTTTGGCCTTAAGGTGGGTGTCAAAAAAGTGGATGGCGTTAACTATATGCAGAACATTAATTATGATCTGGTTTGTGAGCCAAATACCCATGGTTGGGCGTTGAAATTGAAGCTTACGGGGAACCCCATTTCTTTTGATAACGCCGCGGTGCAAACCAATATTAATGGGCTGGGGATTAAAATCCTGCGTGACGGTCAACCCTTTGTTCTTGGCAGTGAAATAACCATTACGCCGTCCAGTAGACCCCAGCTTAAAGCCGTGCCGGTACAGCAGGTCGGCATAGTTCTAACGGAAGGCGCGTTTGAAGCAACGGCAACGCTGCAGGCTGATTATCAATAACAGGGAGGAACTATCATGCGATTTTCGGCACTGTTAATATCCCTGGCTGTAGGGCTTGGCGGTTTATCCAGCGTATCCCAGGCGGTTGATAATGTGCGCTTTAGAGGCGCTCTGGTGGCTGACCCTTGCACATTGCGAGTCACGGATGAAAATATCAATATCGATTTTGGCTCGATCGTTGAGAAATATCTTTATATCAACACCCGTACGCTAGGGGTGCCATTGGTATTACATCTTGATGATTGCGATCTTAGCCTGGGGAATATGGTCAAGCTGACCTTTTCCGGCACGGAAAATAGCAGGCTGAACGGTCTGCTGGCGATATCCGGGGCGAGCCAGACCAGCGGTATTGGCATCGGTATTGAAACGCAACAGGGAAATAAGGTCGCGATCAATACCGGTAGCTATAACCAAGGGCTGATCTCGGGCAACAATACCATCAGCCTGCGAACCTATGTGCAGGGTGAGCCCGATGCGATTAGCCAAAAAACCATTAACCCTGGCGACTTTACCGCCAGCGCGACGTTTTTATTGGAATACGAGTAGCCCGTAATACGGCTTACCCTGAAATCGACGGTGTGACTAATGAGTCCGCGGTAGATAAGGGATGATCACAGGGGTATTTATGCAAGCCATTAGAGTGATGCTTTTAGCCGTCATGTTGCTGACGGCCTATAGCGCCAATAGCGCGATTTATTCTTATATTACCCGCAGTGAGGGCACGCCCGAGAACGCCAGATATTGGTGGACTATTGAGTACTGGGACACCGTAGATGCTACTCCAAATCCGTGTTACAGGTGGGGGCAATGTACGGTATTTATTGGCCACCGGCACAGTGATGCTGGAGAGGCGGGCCCTGGTGTTTCAGATGGTAACGAATACCTTGATGGCATCCAGAATTTGCCGACGGTCGGCGACATAGGTAGGGCATTTCAGCAAAAGTATTCGCTACCGCGCAGCGGAACTCAAACCCACGTTGGCCCGGCAGTGACGCAGGAATGTGTAGGGATGTATTATAAAGCGACAACGGGGACCGCAGGTTCCGGTGGTAGTGCCATGATGCCCAGCAGCCTATGCGGGATCGTACCGCCGCCGGTAGGTAAATGTGAATTTACTGAAACCAGCATTGAACTGACCCATGGCCAAGTCCAGCTGAAAGATATCGAGGGGAATCAGGCGCGGCAGACGGGTTATATCCGCTGCACACAAACAATGGACGTTATGGTCTACGCTGCGGGTGCGGGCGGAAATGGTATGGTTAATCTCAGAAGCGACGGTAGCCTGAAAAGCCGCTTGACCATTGGCGGGGTGAGCGGCTCTACCGGGCTCAGGATACGTGCTTTGGCGGCAACCAAGATGCCGGTAGAGTTTGTTTCCACGCTGACTAAAGTAGGGACCGTGGAGGCAGGTGATTTCTTCGGTTCAGCCACCGCTATACTGACTATGCCTTAGTTGTTGATAACGTGCGCAGCATACGGTTGAGGTTGTTCAAACCGTATGCTGCGCACGTTTGATCTATTCGTCAGGTTTTTCGCACCGTAAACTCCAGTGCCACACCAATGAGCGTCATGTTTTTTACCGACTGAGATTCTGTTACCGGGATGAGGCTTCCCTGAAACTTAACCTTCTTCAGCGGTCCGTTGATCACCAGTTTGGCCCGCAGGTTGGGGAGGGACTGGGGGCAAATAGGGTAAATAACTCGCCCCTTGATGGCGACTGGGATCTTCCTCAGGTCAATGCGTTGCAAAACGCCGATCGAGGCATACAGCACCGCAAGCGGCGTTATGGAGACTAGTTGCAGCGGCGTCACACTAATAAAATCCAGCAATAACTCTGGCTTAAGATAATGCAGACCATCATGAGCTACGGTGACGCCAGTGATTTCTGGCATTGCGAGAGTCTTAGGCGAAGAGGATAAGTCTGTCATTGGGTCAGCCTTTGTCTGGAGTTGCCGCAGGTGTGTTAGTTTGCTCCCACTGAACATCCTCTCTACAAAACCTCCTTTTTCGTCTCTCAAGCAAGAGCGGGTGCCAGATAATTTGAAAAACGGGATTTAGCTCACTCTTATTCACCCACTAAAGGGGGTTTCTCCTAACCTCAAGTGCTTGGTTGGGGTCCGCATCATGTTGGCGTCAACGGTGCCAATAGCTGGCGCTATTAATAATCTGTCTGAATAACTCAATTTTCCAGCTACGTGACAATTGCTCATATTGTCTTAAATGTAGATAAGATATTTCTTGTCTTGTTGGGTAATAACTTAATTGCTCAGGATGTACACCAATAAATAATCTGTATGAATAACTCGGTTTTCCAGCTGCACGACAGAGAGTCATACTCTCTTAAATATAGCTAAGACACTTCTTGTTTTTTGTTAAGTAATAACTTGGTTGTTCGGAATTAGCACCAATAAATGCAGGGATTCTTAGCTGTTAACGAGAAAATTCTATTTGAACTATCAGAGAAATTAATCAATAATGGTTGTTATTCAAAATTCCAATCAGTTCTATTATCACTCATGTCAATTTAAACGTATTGGCCCATTACAGGTCCGGCACACGATGGGGGGGATCAGCGGCTTTGCTATCCGGCTTGCGCCAGTGTGCCGTGATAAAAGCCATTCTCGAAGGATGGGTAAATGGTTTTATTTATAGCTTGAGCATTATGAAATAGATGGAAGTTATAAGGAATATCAATAATAGTCTCGCTGCACATATTGGCCTTGGTGGGGAATATTATGGGTTCACGTGATGGTTTAATTCGATGGCGGCTTTGTGGCTAGAAATTGGCAGGAATAGACGAAATAGCTAGGGAAAAATATCCATATGTTAAAAGGACGAACAAAACGTAGGCTGCTAGGGGGAGGCGCTTTAGCGGCGATTGCTATGCTGGTCTATTGGCATTTCAGCCAACCGTTACCTGCGGAGTTTAAAACGGTTAAGGTTACCCAGCGTGATTTTCAACAGAACGTTTTGGCGACCGGCCAACTGGATGCGGTACGTAAGGTTGATGTGGGGGCTCAGGTCAGCGGACAGTTGGAGAGCCTGAAGGTCGAGATTGGCGATAAGGTGCAAAAAGGGCAACTGCTCGGCATTATCGATCCCCAACAGGCACAAAACAGCATTCGCGAAGGCGAGGCCACGCTACGGCAACTGCAAGCCCAGCTGCAACAGGCGCAGGCGGAGCAGCAACTGGCAGAGGTCACTTTGCAGCGTAACCGCGAATTGGCCAAGGTGCAGGCGGTTTCGCACCAGGATCTGGATAAATTGACCACCGATCTGGCGGTGAAAAAGGCGCAGGTGGCAAACACCCGGGCGCAGATCGCCAAAAATCAAGCCAGCCTGGATACCGCCAAGATCAATCTGGCCTATACCCGCATTGAAGCGCCGATGGACGGTGATGTGGTGCAGATCACCACCTTTCAGGGCCAAACGGTGATCGCCGCACAGCAGGCACCCAACATTCTGACGTTGGCAGACATGAGTACCATGCTGGTGAAGGCACAAGTTTCCGAGGCGGACGTGATCCACCTCAAGCCGGGGCTGAAAGCCTGGTTTACCGTGCTGGGCGATCCGAGCAAACGCTTTGAGGGCGTGCTGAAAGACATCCAACCCACCCCAGAGAAGGTCAATAACGCCATCTTTTATTACGCGCGTTTCGAAGTGCCAAATCCGCAGGGGTTGCTGCGCCTGCAAATGACCGCGCAGGTGCATATTCAGTTGGCTGGCGCCAGCGATGCGCTGGTTATTCCGCTGGTAGCGTTAGGGGAACAAATCGCCGATAACCGTTACCACGTTGCGGTGCTGCAACAGGGCCAGAAACAGCTGCGGGAGGTGACGATCGGCATGCGTAACAACCTGGATGTGCAGATTGTCAGTGGATTGACAGCCGGTGAAGAGGTGATTGTCAGCCGCGGCGGCGTGGAGGGCAGCTGATGGCCGCACTGTTGGAACTGAGTGATATCCGGCGTAGTTATCAATCCGGTGAGCAAACCCTGGAGGTATTGAAAAGCATCAGCCTGCGGATAGATGCTGGTGAGATGGTGGCGATCATCGGGGCTTCCGGCTCCGGTAAATCGACGCTAATGAACATTCTCGGCTGTCTGGACAAACCCAACAGCGGCATTTACCGCGTGGCCGGGCAGGACGTGGCCACGCTAAATAGCGATGCATTAGCCCAGCTGCGGCGCGAGCATTTTGGCTTTATCTTCCAGCGTTATCATTTGCTGCCACATCTGAGTGCGGCGCATAACGTGGAGGTGCCTGCCGTTTACGCTGGGATGAGTCACTCGGCACGGCATGCCAGGGCGGCGGCCTTGCTGCAACGCCTGGGATTGGGAGAACGTATCGCCTATCGGCCAAGCCAGCTGTCCGGTGGGCAGCAGCAGCGTGTCAGCATTGCGCGGGCATTGATGAACGGTGGCCAGGTGATCCTGGCGGATGAGCCAACCGGTGCGCTCGATAGCCACTCAGGTAAAGAGGTAATGGCGATCCTCAAGCAGCTGTGCGAGCAGGGACACACCGTGATCATCGTTACCCACGATCCGGCGGTAGCGCAGCAAGCCGAGCGGATTATCGAAATCCACGATGGCGAAATCATTGGCGATTCTCGGCCACAGGCACAGAGCAAGCCACAGGCCAAGTCGTTGGAACTGGCCACGCCAGCCCCTTCCTGGCAGCAGATGGCCGACCGTTTCCGGGAGGCGTTGTCGATGGCCTGGTGGGCGATGGCGGCCAACAAGATGCGCACCCTATTGACCATGCTGGGGATCGTTATCGGCATTGCCTCGGTGATCTCGATCCTGGTGATAGGCGATGCCGTCCAACAGCAGGTATTGGCCGAGATCAAATCCATCGGTACCAACACCGTGGACGTCTATCCTGGTAAGGATTTTGGTGACGATGACCCAACCCTCCGCCAGGCGTTGAAATATGACGATCTGAGTGCATTGAGTGCACAACCTTATATCAGCGCGCTTTCTCCCATGACTCGCAGCAGCATGCGTCTGCGCTTTGGCAATATTGATGTGGCGGCTAATGTGGCAGGCGTCAGCGAGCAGTTTTTCCGGGTGTACGGCATGGAGTTTTCTCAGGGAACGGCTATTGATGTCAGGCAGGTGGAGTCCCAGACGCAGACGGTGGTGATCGATACCAACACCCAGCGCCGTCTGTTCCCGCAACAAAAAAACGTGCTGGGTGAGGTGATCCTGATTGGCAATATGCCTGCGACCGTGGTGGGGGTGGCGAAGGAAAAGCAAACCATGTTTGGCAGCAGCAAGATGCTCAGCGTCTGGGTGCCTTATACCACGATGGCCAATCGCCTGATGGGCAACGACTACTTCGATTCGATCACCGTGCGTATCCGCGATGGCTATAACAGCCAGGAGGCGGAACAGCAACTGACGCGGCTATTGACGCTGCGCCACGGCAAGAAAGACTTCTTTACCTACAACATGGATAGCCTGGTGCAAACGGCGGAAAAAACCACCCGTACGCTGCAACTGTTCCTGATCCTGGTGGCGGTGATTTCGTTGGTGGTGGGTGGGATTGGCGTGATGAATATCATGCTGGTCTCGGTAACAGAAAGAACGCGAGAAATCGGCATCCGCATGGCCGTAGGCGCTCGTTCCGGCGACGTTCTGCAACAGTTCCTGATTGAGGCGGTGCTGGTCTGCCTGGTAGGGGGGATTTTAGGGATCGCGCTGTCGTTCACCATCGGCTTGCTGGTGCAGCTGGCGATGCCGGGCTGGCAGATCAACTTCCCGCCGGTGGCTCTGCTGAGTGCGTTCCTGTGTTCCACCGGTATTGGCGTCGTGTTCGGTTATCTCCCTGCGCGCAGCGCTGCGCGGCTGGATCCCATTGACGCATTGGCACGGGAATAATCAGAAAAACCATAATTTCACCCTGATCCGCGAGCACTGCTGAACCTTCGGCACAATAACGTTCAGGTGATACCTATTGCTGTGAGTCGCTGCTCACGGTGTTGGCCGTGCTATGACTCAAATCAGCCAAAATATTTATAAATAAAAAATCTCAAGGAGTAAAATAATTATGGAGAGTTACATGAGAAAAATAACGCTCACCCCCTATCAGACAATTTTTTATTATGAGTGGCTACAAGATCCCGATCGCAGCGATTACAATATGGTGATCGACAATACTATTGTCGGCGAAATAGACAAAAAAAAGTATAACGATAGTTTTGAACAGCTGCTTAACGAGCATTTTATTACCCGTCATAACATTGATGACGGGCCTGATGGAGCCTTTTGGATACCGAGAGAGCCCTTTTTCAATTTAGTCACCTATCACGACACCCCGTTAACCGATGAAGAAATTTATGCGTTAGTCTCTGCCCCCTTTGACTTAAGAAATGGTCCGCTGGTACGGATACATTTGATTTCTCTTGGGGAAGAACGATACCGTACATTGTTTATTTTTCATCATATTGTTGTCGATGGCATCAGTACCGAAGAGATCTGGGACAAATGGCGTAAACGCTATAATGGCATCGACTATCAGGTGCCATCGCTGCAAGATCAAGGGGCTATGCACCAACAGCTTTGCCATAATTTCGCCACGCTTCTGCAAGAAAAAGGCGAGCAAATGCGTGAGTTCTGGCGCGAGCGTCTGGGCGATCTTGAAGGCGTTGATTTACGCTTTTTACAAACAGGCCGCCAGCTTACAACCGTTGCAACCCGGCGTCAGATCAGCGAGTTACTGTTTGGTTTTGATGAAGATATCAGCCGACGCGTAAAGCTGTTACTGCGCAAGTATAAGTTGACCACTTACCTGTTTGGGCAAATGGTCATGGCACTGCTGTTACACAAAATGTCAGGGCAAAAAGCCGTTGCGCTCGCTTACCCGGTGGCGATCTCTGAAGGTAAGGAGCTGTTGTATGGCGCGCATATCAATACCTTGGCTATCGATTATCGCTTTGCGGATGATGCGACTATCCGTAGCGTTATTGCCAGTGTTCATCGTTATTACAAAGCATTAAAGCAGACAAAAGCCAAATATTTACCTGTCCATGAGATCCTGGCTTGTGGTGAGGCCACCGGTGTACTGGATGTCGCTTTTGCCCAAACTTTCCTGCGTGATCATCATACCCATTTTAGTGGCATCGTGGATGAGTCGGCCAATCACGACTTCCATATTGACCTGGTGAATGAACTGTTATTTGAACAGGAGGTGTTAGCGAGTGGTATCAACTATCGCGTCAGGTTTGATCGCAACGTCCTTGATGCCTCTTTGGTTGAGAATTTTATCGATCTGTATAAAGATCTGTTTATTAATACGCTTGATAAGCTGCTTGCAGGTGAAGTAGACACGCCAATAAAGACCATCACGCTGATTGCGCAGCCGCCACGCCACACCCAGCATGTATGCGCCGGGGCTAAAGTCCCTCAACATTCGATTGTCGAACAATTTGAGCGTATAGCCGCGACTTACCCAGCCCGCAACGCCGTTGTCTATGACAATCAAACACTGTCCTATCAACAGCTTAATCAACAGGCCAACCGTCTGGCTGATTACCTAAGATGTGAACTGCGGATCAAGAGCGGCGATTTCGTCGCCCTGTGCCTTGAAAAGTCGGCAGCAATGCCCGTATGTATTCTTGCCATACTCAAAACGGGGGCAGCGTATGTTCCGCTTAACCCTGGCGAGGCCGGGAACAGGTTAAGTTTTATTCTGCAGGACACACAAGCTAAAGCCATCTTGGGCGATAGCGCCAGCGTGAGCTATTTGAATCAGATTGCAGAGTTGCCACAGGTGCCGATTATTGCCGTTGATAACCCGCAGTTTCAGCGCGACCTGGTTGCTCAGCAGCAGTCAGAGAACCTTGATATCGCCATAAATTTGCACCAGTTAGCCTATATTATTTATACCAGCGGCACGACAGGTAAGCCAAAAGGCGTGATGATTGAACACGCGGGATTAATCAATCTGGCGCTGGTTCAGGGCGAAGCGTTTGGCTTGGCACCTGACGAGGAGTCGATAAAGCAATGTCTTTGGTATGCCGCCTATGTTTTTGATGCCCATGTCTCTGAGCTCTTTACGGCGATTGCCAATGGCCATGTGATACATATTTTGCCGGAAAATAAGCGCAAGGATTTTGACGCGTTAGCGGAATATATTGCCGATGCTCGCATTGATATTGCCACTATTCCCCCGGCATTATTGGATAAAAACTCCCTTTTAGCGCTCTCTACTCTGGTTGTTGCTGGTGAACCTTGTAATCGTGAGATTATGCAACGTTATCGTGCGCAGGGAACAACGGTTATCAACGCCTATGGCCCGACGGAAAGCAGTGTCTGTGCGACGTTGCACTATTACGAAAATGGCGATGGCAACCTCAATATCGGCCTGCCGCTACTGAATCTTGATGTGCATGTTTTAGATGAACACCTGGCACCTGTCCCCGTCGGTGTGATCGGTGAGCTTTATATCAGTGGCGTTGGCCTGGCCCGGGGTTATCTGAATGATACGCAGCAGACCGAGCGTGCCTTTATCGCCAATCCTTTCCAGAGCGACGAGCAAAAGCAGCGTAATGAAGCGACACGGCTGTATAAAACCGGCGATCTTGTCCGCCGCTTGGCCGACGGTCACATTGAGTATGTCGGCAGGCGAGACTCTCAGCTGAAGATCCGCGGTTTCAGAATTGAATTAAGCGAAATTGAAATGCAACTGGTGCAAATTCCGCAGATTATCCAATCGGCGGTTATTGCACATAGGCTCCCGACGGGAGCGCTGTCGTTAGTTGCCTACTATGTTGCGGATGTTGCCTTGGGCAAAGAGCAGATCATTGGGCACCTGGCGGATGCTTTGCCTGACTATATGATCCCGATGGCCTATGTTCATTTAACGGCGTTCCCGATGACGGTTAACGGTAAATTAAACCGTAAGGCGTTACCGCTGCCAGATCTGAGCGGGCAGGATGACTATGTCGCTCCTGCCGATGAGATGGAAATGGCGCTATGCCAGATCTATGGTGAGATATTAGGCCAGGCGCCGGGTCATGTCGGCGTTAATGACGATTTCTTTAAGCTGGGCGGCGACAGTATCAGCGCTATTCAGATGGTGAGAATGATCCGTCAAAGGCTAAAAGGGGCGGCCAGCGTCAAAGATATTTTTGACTGTAAAACCGTGCGTTTACTTGCCCGGAATATCGTGCTGGATGCCGATGAACATCACATCAAACATCTCTCCGAGTCGGGGATGTTGAGCGGCCCTGCGCAGTTGCTGCCGATCCAGCAGTGGTTCTTCGATCGTATCGATCAGGGGACTTTTGCCGCTTACCAGCACTGGAACCAATCCTTTGTGCTGGATGTTCCCCCGTTGGATATTGGCATACTCAACAAGAGCCTGGCGTTGTTATTTGCCTATCATGATGCCCTGAGACTGGTCTTTGCGCATGACAGTGATGGTGGTTACAGCCAGCACTACCAATCAGACGTCGGCGAAATACCGCTGTCGGTTATTGATGAACCCGTGGGTGCCGAGCAACAAATCGCGCTCTTTGATCGGTGGCAAAGTGAGTTTGATATCTTCGGCGGTAAGCTGTGCCATATTGGCTATATAAACAGTGAAAATGCGCCGCGGGCGAAGCTACATTTTGCTTTCCATCACCTGATTATGGATGCGGTAAGTTGGCATATCATCAAACAGGATCTGGAGAGGATTTATCGCGCGCTGGCAGGAAACGCGGCGGGTATTAGCGATCCCGTTGAGATTTTAGGTGATAAACCCACCAGTTATCGTCAGTGGGCTGCCCAGATACAGGATTATGCCAACCATCAGGGAGCCAATGAGGAAAC
Source organism: Serratia sp. PL7 (assembly GCF_945957435.1). NCBI lineage: Bacteria > Pseudomonadati > Pseudomonadota > Gammaproteobacteria > Enterobacterales > Yersiniaceae > Serratia > Serratia sp. PL7. The sequence goes on from NZ_CAMFLB010000034.1 coordinate 24,602, forward strand.
GCTTTATTGGCGTACTGTGATTGGCGGTCTTGGTGACTATCGCCAACGGATAGCGCCGCTTTTCACCTCGCCATCCTTGAGCCAACGCGAGCTATCGTTAAACAAAACCTTAACGCAGCATCTGTTGGGCGGGGTGCATCATGTGTTCAATACCCAGGTCAACGATCTTCTGTTAGCGAGCTTTGTTGAGATCCTCAAAGAGTTTACCGGGCTGCATACCCAGTATCTGACGTTGGAAGGCCATGGCCGGGAAGCGCTCGATACCAGCGTTGATATCAACCGTACGGTAGGCTGGCTGACAACAATGTACCCGGTCCGCTTGAGTAGCGAGGGGGACTGGCGTCAACGGATCGTGACCGTCAAAGAGACCGTTGGCGGGATCCCGCGCCGGGGCGTTGGATTTGCGCCGTTGATGGGGTATGACGCCGACCAGCTGCCACCGGTTAGCTTTAACTATTTAGGGCGCTTTGATGAGGTGCAGCAGGAGGGATGGTGCTTCAGCCCTACAAACAGCGGACAAACCGTTGCGCATGAGAATGGTGAAGCGCATCTGCTCAGCGTCAACTGTGGTGTAGTTGGGGGGGAACTGAGAATACGCCTCTCCGGTTACCTGGCAGACGAAGTATTGCAACACCTGGCGAGCCGTTACCAGGGGGCGATTGCAGGCGTTATTGAGCGCCTGATGGCGGAAAGCCGCACTTATCTGACCGCGCGAGATATTGACGGGGTAATACCTCAAGCAACACTTGACGCTCTGCAGCGTGATACCGAGCTGGAGTCGGTGTATCTGGCCAATAGTTTGCAGGAAGGCTTTATTTACCACGCGCTATCGCAGGGTGAAGTCGACGATGCCTACCATACCCAGATGTTCTGGGACTATGACAATGCGCTCGATATCGCCTGTCTGAAGCAGGCATGGTTACATGCTCAGCAGCATTATCCAACGCTCCGCCTGCGGTTTAATTGGGATGAAGAGTTGGTGCAGATTGTTGATGCCCATGCTGCACTGAACTGGCATTTCTTTGATCTCAGTGGAAAAAGCGAGCACCAACAGCAAGCTTTCTTCTCTGATTTATCTGCCCAGGATCGAGCACGGCCTTACGATTTGTCGATCAGCGGGATCTTCCGTGTCTATGTGGTCAAAAATGCGGATGAACGTTACCGCTGCATTTTCAGCTGCCACCACGCCATCATGGATGGCTGGAGTAACCCGCTACTGATTGAAGCGGTGCATAAATTCTATCTGGCATTGTTGCGTGGTGAAACGTTGAAGCAGGAAGGTGACCACGGTTTCCACCAGGTTCAGCGCTATATACAGTCGAACAAAAGCGAGCATTTACCGTATTGGCGGGACTATCTGGCACCACAGGATGAACCCGAAGATTTAAATATCTTGCTGTGCGGGCAGGCGAAGCACGTTCAGTTAAATGAATATAAGCACATTAAAACGCCGAAAACACAGCAGTTGATGTTTGATGAACCTTGTTACCAACAGCTGAAATCGTTCACCGCCGAGAACGCGATAACCCTGAATGCGCTATTGCAATATTGCTGGCACAAAGTGCTCAGTATTTATTCTGGCAATGCGGCCAGCATCGTTGGCACGGTGGTTTCAGGCCGTAACCTGCCCGTGGATGGCGTGGATCAAACGGTAGGATTATTGATCAACACACTGCCGCTGATCGTCGATCATCAGGCTTCTGTGTCGATCCGCACGGCTATTCAAAACCTGCAGGACGCGATTAACGAGGCGAACACCCGCAGCCATGTCAATCTGGCTGAGCTACAACCGGCAGGTAAACGCCTGTTTAACTCTTTGTTCGTCTTTGAAAACTATCCGATGCCCAGTGGGGACATCGATAGCGATTTACGGCTACGTTTCGGCAGTGCTAACGAGAAGCAAGATTATCCGTTGGTGGTGACCGTGTTGGAACAGCAACATCTGGCGTTGAGCCTGCATTATGCCGGTGAACTGTTTGATGACGTGCTGATCGAACAACTGCTGAACACGATGAGGACGCTGGTAGAAAATATTGTTCAGGGTGCCTCTCAGTCTCAAACCGAGTTGCCTTATCTGCAGGCGGCGCAGTATCAAACGATGATCCACCAGTGGAATGATACCCGCAGGCCCTACGAGCATGATAAAACCCTCGCCGCACTGTTTGAAGCTCGCGTGGCCGCCTCACCAGACAACATCGCCGTAGAATTTAACGACGTGGTGTTAACGTACGCACAGTTAAATCAACAGGCGAACCGGCTAGCGCATTATTTGCAGCAATGTTGCCAGCTACGCGCCAACGATCTCGTGGGTCTCTATCTTGAGCGCAGTGAGCAGTTGGTCATTGGCATTCTGGCCATACTGAAAGCGGGCGCGGCCTATGTGCCGATGGATCCAGATTCCCCCGATGAGCGCAATGGCTATATTATTGCGGATGCCAAGGTAAAAGCGGTGCTTTGCCAACGACAGGCTTTGCAAAGGCTAGACCAGATGGCACCCGGCACCATGCTTATCCCTCTTGATGCACCGGAAACCACCGCGCGTTTGGCGCGCTGTGCAACAGATAACCCATGCAGCAATACCGGCCCCCACGATCTGGCGTATGTCATTTATACCAGTGGCACGACGGGATATCCTAAAGGGACGTTGATAGAGCAACGCTGTGTGAACCGGCTGGTGATTAATCCCAATTATGTTGAGATCGGTGAACAGGATCGCATTCTTGGCATTTCAGGCTATCAGTTTGATGCCTCCATTTATGACATCTTTGGGGCGTTGTTAAATGGCGCCGCGTTGGTGATTGCCGATAAGCCAAATATCCTGGACTTAGACCGTCTCTCTCAGCTTATTGTCGATCGTCAGATCAGCAATTTCTTTGCCACGACCGCCTTCTTTAATACGCTGGTGGATGCTGAACTGCCTGGTTTGCAGCAGTTGAACTACCTGCTGTTCGGTGGTGAGCAGGTGTCCGTTAACCATGTTAATCGTTTTAGAGCGCTTTATCCGCAGGTCAAGTTGGTGCATGTTTACGGGCCGACGGAAACGACAACCTACGCCACGGCCTATTTGACCAATACGGCGTCGCAGGCGTTTGATTACACCGTTCCCATCGGTCAGCCAATCAGTAATACCCAGCTGTATATACTCGATGAACAGTTGCGCCCCGTCCCACAGGGCGCGATTGGTGAGCTGTATATCGGTGGCGCTGGCGTTGGGCGCGGCTATCTGAACAATCCGCAGGCGACAGCGGATGCGTTTATTGCCAATCCGTTCCGCAGCGATGCCGAACGCAGCCGTGGTGAAAATGCCCGCCTTTATAAAACCGGGGATCAAGGCCGTTACCTGCCGGACGGTAACATCGAATATCTGGGCCGCAATGACTTCCAGGTCAAGATCCGTGGCTTCCGTATTGAGCTGGGGGAGATCGAAGCCCGGCTGATCGACCATCCTGCCATCCAGCAGGCACTGGTCCTGGCGAGCGAGAATCCGGCGGGGCATACCCATCTGACGGCATACTACGTTGCACAGGATCCCTTGGAGCAAGATGAGTTGCACGCCCATCTGCAACAGGTTCTGCCGGACTACATGGTGCCGTCTGCCCTGGTTCACCTGCTGTCGCTACCGATGACCGTCAACGGCAAGGTTGATCGTGCCGCCTTGCCGGTCCCGACGTTTGAGGCGCAGGCAGATCGGGTAGCACCAGAGACGGCGACCGAGCAGCAACTGGCCGAGGTCTTCGCCGAGCTGCTCGCCCTCCCGCAGGACAGCCTCAGCGTGCTGGACGACTTCTATCGCCTGGGGGGCAACAGTATCCTGGCGATCAAACTGGTGGGCCGTTTGACCCGCGCGTTAGAAAAAAGTGTGCATGTCTCTGACCTGTTCCGCCTGAGATCCATCCGTGCACTGGCGGCATTTATTGATAATACCGCGCAGGGTAGTCAGATCATCCAGGCACCGTCGATCGCCCGGCCTGAGGAACAGCGGCTGTCGTTTGCCCAGGAGCGCCTGTGGTTTATCGACCGTTATGAAGAAGGCAGCAACGCCTACAACGTCCCGCTTACGCTCAAGCTGCAGGCCGGTACCGATCCGCAGAAAGTGGCACAGGCCCTGATGAAGGTGGTTGACCGGCACGAAGTGCTGCGCACCCTGATCCTGTGTGACGACGACGGGCAGGGGTATCAACATATTCTGCCAGCAGAGACATTCTCACTGACCCTACCGCACGAAACATGCGACAGCGTGCAGGCGTTGCATGCGCGGCTGCATGAGCATCAGCACCGGGTATTTGATCTGGCGCAGGAGTGCCCAATTGCAGCCAGCAGTTATACGCTGGCGGGGAGCCACTACTTCAGCATCGTCATTCACCATATCGCGTTTGACGGCTGGTCGGTGGATCTGCTGTTAAAAGAGTTGCTGCACTATTACCGCGTGTTCACCGGAGAGGCCAGCAATGAACTCCCGGCCCCGCCGGTGCAGTACCGGGAATTTGCGCTGTGGCAGCGCCAACACCTGCAAGGTGCCACACTGGACAAGCAACTGGCCTACTGGCATGGGCAACTGGCGGACCATGAACCACTCAACCTGCCGACGGACCATGTGCGCCCACTGCAATTGGATTACCGTGGCGACGATATCACCTTCCAGCTGGATGCGGCGACCAGTGCCGAGCTGCGGGCGTTGGCTGCCTCGTTGAACGTCAGCCTGTATACGGTACTGCTGAGCGGCTATTACCTGCTGCTGGGGGTTTACAGTAATCAGCAGGATATCGTATTGGGGACACCGATAGCGGGCAGGCATTACCCGGGGGTGGAAGACACCCTGGGCCTGTTCGTCAATACGCTGGTCCTCAGACGGCAGATAGACGTCAGCCAAACGGTCAGAGAATTTATTGGCGAAACAGGCCAACAGGTCAGTGAAGCGCATACCCATCAGGATCTGCCTTTCGAAAAGCTGGTTGAAGTGCTGAAAACGGAAAAAGACAGTTCAAGGCACCCGATCTTCCAGGTGATGTTCAGTCTCCAATCGTTTGGCGCAGCAGGACGTACCGAAGGAGAAAGCCTGTTCGAGCAGTATGACGCGCAAGAAGGGGCGTATCGGGCAGCGAAGTTCGATTTGACCGTGATGCTGGACGACAGTGAAGAGACGATCGGTGGCGTCTTCAACTATGCGACGGCCCTGTTCAACGGGCAAACGATGCGGAACTACATTGCGACCTATCAGCATATCCTGCGCCAACTGGGTACGCTGTGCAGGCAGGGGCGTTCCCTTGCGGAGCTCCAGTATCTGGATACGGCGCAATACGAGCAAATCATCTGCCAGGGGAACCGCACCGAATGCGACTACCCACGGGATATGACGATCCACGAAATGTTCGAGGCGCAGGTAGCAAGAACCCCAGAGAATATCGCACTGGTGTTTGAGGGGGGGAGCCTGACCTATCGGCAGTTGAATGAACGCGCCAACCGGTTGGCGGCTTACTTGAGAGCGCAGTTTGTTTTACAACCGGACGATCTGATCGGGCTTTGCCTGGAAAGATCGGAGCGCATGATCGTGAGTATCCTGGCGGTGTTGAAGGCCGGTGCCGCCTATGTACCGCTTAGCCCCGATATGCCCGCGGAGAGAATGCTCTGGACGATAGAAAATATTCATTCCCGCGTTATTCTGACGGAGTTGGGCACGCAAGAGGCGCTGGCCAAGCTGATTGATCCACAGAAGACGGCGCTGCTGTGCGTGGACGATCCTGAGTTGATAACGCGGGCTGCGAGCCACCAGGTGGTTAATGTGGCAACCCAAACCAAACCTGACAATCTGATTTATGTCATCTATACCAGCGGGACGACGGGAACCCCTAAAGGGGTGATGATTGAGCATCATTCTGTCGCCAATCTTGTGGAGGCGCAACGGAGTATCTTTGGCACTGAGATCTGCCAGGTTGGAGAGCCGACAAAAAGTTACCTTTTCTATTCAAACTATACCTTTGACGCGCATGTTCTGGATGTGTTCAGCCCGTTGCTGACCGGCCATTGCTTACATGTCTTGTCTAAAGAGATACGTTTGAATTTCGGTGCGCTTGCTGCCTACATTAAACAACATGCCATTGATATCGGCTTTGTGCCCCCTGCGCTGCTAAATAACAATGAAACACTGGGGCTTTCCACGCTAATCCTGGGAGGGGAGGTGGCCAGTAGCAGCGTGATGGAGCGCTATAGCGCTCAGGGGGTAAAAGTAGTTAACTGCTATGGCCCAACGGAAACCACGGTCTTTGTCACCAGGAACGTTTACCAAACGGGCGATAGCAATACCATCATTGGCCGGCCAATAGGCAATGCTGACGCTTATATTCTGGACGGTTGTCTACGGCCGCTCCCTGCGGGTGCCGTGGGTGAGCTCTATATCAGTGGGGACTGTGTAGGCCGTGGTTATTTAAATAACCCTGAGGCGACTCATCAGGCGTTTATCGTCAATCCATTGCAAAGTGATGAAGATAAAGCTCGAGGACGTCACGATCGGCTGTATAAAACGGGCGATTTAGTCCGTTACCTGAACGACGGCAAGATTGACTATATTGGGCGTAATGATGCCCAGGTGAAGATCCGTGGCTTCAGGATCGAATTGGCCGAAATCGAAAGTTGTCTGACCCAATATCCACAGATTGAACAGGTAGTGGTCCTGGCGCTGGAGCATGACTCGGGGCAAAAGTACCTGGTGGCCTATTATGTTGCGCCAGACGCATTGCCAGCAGATGTGCTATCTGAGCATCTGCAACAGCGTTTACCCGCCTATATGATCCCTACGGCGTTTGTTCATTTAACGGCATTGCCGATGAACATGAACAATAAGTTGGATCGCAAAGCCTTACCTCTGCCGATATTAACGGATGAGGCGAACTACGTGGCCCCAGCCAACGAGAGTGAAATGCTGATCTGCCGCGTATTTGCGGAGGTATTACAGCTTAAGGATTATGCGGTAGGGATCACCGATGATTTCTTCCGCTTGGGCGGGGACAGTATCAGCAGTATCCAACTGGCGAATAAACTCAAAAAGTTATCTGGCCACCATCTCACGGTGAAAGACATCTTTGCCCACAGAACGGCCAAAGCATTGAGCACTTATCTGCTGCAACGTCAGGGGGACAATTTGCCGGTTATCCAGTCAGAGGCGGGCATGCTGGCGGATGAGCTACCCTTGGCGCCGATCCAGCGCTGGTTCTTCCAGGCCGTTGAGTCGGGGAAATTGCCTGATGCTGGGCATTGGAACCAGGCATTTATGGTTAAAGTGCCAACGTTAAACGTTGAGTTACTGCGTTTGAGCGTGGCTAAACTGGTTGAATACCATGACATTTTGCGTGCCGTTTACCCGAAAGATGCCGCTGTCGGCCACTACCGTCAAACGATAGCAACGTTACCATTTGATGCGATCAATCAACAGGATTTCACAGCCGTTCAGCTCGATGCGCAGTTGACGGCCTGGCAGAACCGTTTTTGCCTGGCAGAAGGGCCACTGTTCCATATCGGTTATATTACAGGCTACGCTGACGAGACTGCGCGTATCCATGTAGCGGTACACCATCTCAATATTGATGCGGTCAGCTGGCGGATTATTAACCATGACTTACGCACGCTTTACCTGTTCTTTGCAGCACAAAGCGATAACCTTGATGCGACGGCTGATGCGCAAACTATCCTGGGCCCGAAAGGCACGAGTTACCGCCAATGGGTCAACTCACTGCAAAACTACCCAGCCGTTGCCGTGAACAACCATAGGGATGAGAGGCACTACTGGGAGAACCTGACCACGGATGTGGACGCCTGGCACCAGCGTTTGGACGCCCATCGCGTGGGGACGCTCAATCGTACGATGATAAGCCTGTCGCAACAGCAAACCGGTTGTCTGTTGCGAGACCTTCATCATGTTTATCACACAGAGGTGAACGACATTCTGCTGACCGTACTGGCGGATGCGTTGTCGCAGGTGGTTGGCGGTGACAGCCAGTATGTCCTGCTGGAAGGGCATGGCAGAGAGGCGATGTTTGACGATGTGGATATCAATAATACCGTCGGTTGGTTTACCTGCATGTATCCGGTCAATCTGCGTATTGAGCATCGTGACCTTGTACGCAATTTACCGTTGATTAAAGACAGGCTGCGAACCCCTCCTCACCATGGCTTAGGCTATGGCGTGTTGGTTGGCTATGATGCGCAGGCATTGCCGGCAGTGAGCTTCAACTACCTTGGCCAGTTTGATGGTGATGAACGGGATGGCGAGTGGGCGTTTGTTCAGGAATCTACGGGGTCGGCATTATCAGCGAATAACCGCACAACGGACTTTTTAGCGCTGAATGGCGGTGTGCTCAATGGTCAATTACAGTTCCTGGTCGAGGGTGATCTCAGCCCGGAACAGCTCGAACTGTTCGCCACGACTTATCGCCAGCGGTTAATCCAGTTGATCGATGAGCTTAAACGGTCATCTCGCTCTTATCTCACCGAGTCTGATGTTAATGGCGTGGTCTCCGGTGAATTGTTAGCGCACCTCCAGCAGGATGAAGAGGTGGCGGCGATTTATCCGGCTAACAGCCTGCAGCAAGGATTTATTTATCATTACGTACTGCAAGGCGACATCGACAACGCCTATCGTACGCAAATGGTCTGGCACTATCGCAATGCGTTGGATGTCGAGCTGTTAAAACGGGCGTGGCAATGCAGCCAGGCGAAATATCCGGCGCTGCGGCTAAGATTCTCCTGGCAGGAAGAGTTTGTGCAGATTGTCGATAAGCAAGGCACCTTTGGTTGGCAGTTTATCGATATCAGTGAGCAGGACGAACGTGCACGAGCAAGCACCGTGGCTGAACTCATCAAGCAGGATCAGCAGACCCATTTCGATTTGTCTGCTAGCGGGTTATTCCGGCTGTATATCGTTAAGTGCGCGGCCGAACACTACATTTGTCTGTTTAATAACCATCACGCGATTCTGGACGGCTGGAGCCTGCCGATCTTGCTTAACGACGTGCACCAAAATTATCTGGCCCTGCAACAGGGAAGCGCGCCGGAGCAAGCCGCAGATCAAAGTTATCTGGAGGCGCAGGCATTGCTACAGACGGTTAGCCAGGAAACCGAGCAGTTCTGGCAAAACTATCTGGGTGGCTTGGAAGTGCAAGAGAATCTCACCGGCCTGCTAAAGCCTGAGATGAAGCACGTCAATTTAAGTGAATATAAACACTTACAAGACCCTCAGAGCGTGTCGACCGCATTGGCCGGTGAGCTTTATCACGGGCTGAAGGCGCTCTCGCGGCAGCATGGCGTGACGTTGAATGCGCTGATGCAGTATTGCTGGCACCAACAGCTCAGCCTTTATAGCCACGCGGACGTGACGATTGTGGGCATGACGGTGTCTGGCCGTAATCTGCCGGTGGAGGAGATAGAGCGCTCTGTTGGGTTATATATCAATACGTTGCCTGTCGTTCTGGCACATACCGATGAGGCGATCATCGACAATGTCAAACGCCTGCAGGCCCATATTAATGACATCAATAGCTACAGCAATATCAGCCTGATCACACTGCAAAAGGCGGGGGTACGTCTGTTCAACTCGCTATTCGTGTTTGAAAACTATCCGGTGCCTGCCGATAACGGCGAGAGCCTGTTCAAACTCGAGTTTGAGGACAGTGATGAAAAACTGGATTACCCGCTGGGCATCATGGTGTACGAACAGGATGGACGGATTGAGTTCAAGATCAACTATGCGGGCGAGCTGTTCAGCCGTTCGGCCATTGAAGGCGTGCTGCAGGGAATTCGGCTCACCGTACAGCAGTTGATCGCGGACCCGGCCATGGCTCCCCAGGCGTTATCGCTGCTGACGAAGGAGGACTATACGCAGCTGGTAGCAAACCAGCCGCGGGTTCAGGTTGCCGTGGAGCGGAATAAACTGGTCGGTCAGATGTTTGAAGAGCAGGCTGCCAGAACGCCGGATGCTTTGGCGTTGGTATATCAGGATACTCGGTTGACGTATCGCGAGTTAAATCAGCGGGTGAACCAGTTGGCGGCTTACCTGCAGGCGAACTTTGCGATACAGCCTGACAGCGCGATTGCCCTCTATTTTGATAAGTCGACCCATATGGTCATTGCCATGCTGGCCGTGCTCAAGGCCGGGGCGGCCTATGTCCCGATTAGCCCTCAGGCACCGTTGGAGCGCTTGAGTCTGCTGGTTGACGACGTTAAACCGGTGTTGATCCTGACGCAGCAGCATTATGATGCACGCATCGCTGGCTGTGGTTTCCCTCTGCTGGATATTGATAACCCGCAATTGGCCAACAGGCTGGCGCAGCTCGACGACAGCAATGTACCGTCACGCACGCAGCCAGACGATTTGGCTTATATCATCTTTACCAGCGGAACCACTGGCCGGCCAAAAGGGGTGATGATTGAACATCACTCGTTAATCAACCTGGCGCAAGGGCAGTCAGACCTGCTAGGTATGCCTACGGGCTATGAGCAGGCTGCCAGGCTAAACACGTTGTGGTACTCGGAATATGTTTTCGATGCCCATGCGCTGGATGTTTTCTGTGCCTTGTTGAATGGCCATTGCCTACATATTCTGGCAGAACACCAACGTCTCGACTTTATCGCGCTCTCTGCCTATATCAGGGATCACGCTATCGATTTCGCCTTTATTCCTCCGGCGTTACTGGCACAAAATGAACTTCTGGAACTGTCCACGCTGGTCGTTGGTGGGGAGTGTATCGATGCGGCGATGATTGACCGCTACTGTGAGGCCGGAGTCCGTTTGATCAACGGTTACGGGCCTAGCGAAACCACCGTTTGGGCGACGGCGCGGATCTATCAACCTGGTGATGCCAATACCAATATCGGCAAGGCGATCAACAACGTTTGCGTCTATCTGCTGGATCGTCACCTACGCCCCGTCCCACAAGGTGCGATTGGTGAGTTGTATATCGGCGGTGCTGGCGTTGGACGCGGCTATCTGAATAACCCGCAGGCGACAGCGGACGCGTTTATTGCCAATCCGTTCCGCAGCGATGCCGAACGCAGCCGTGGTGAAAACGCCCGCCTTTACAAAACCGGGGACCGGGGCCGTTACCTGCCGGACGGTAATATCGAATACCTGGGCCGCAATGACTTCCAGGTCAAGATCCGTGGCTTCCGTATTGAGCCGGGGGAGATCGAAGCCCGGCTGATCGAGCATCCTGCCATCCAGCAGGCACTGGTCCTGGCGAGCGAGAATCCGGCGGGGCATACCTATCTGACGGCGTACTACGTCGCGCAGGCCCCCTTGGAACAGGAGACGTTGCGCGCCCATCTGCAACAGGTTCTGCCGGACTATATGGTGCCGTCGGCCCTGATTCACCTGCTGTCGCTACCGATGACCGTCAACGGCAAGGTTGATCGTGCCGCCTTGCCGGTCCCGACGTTTGAGGCGCAGGCAGATCGGGTAGCACCAGCGACGGCGACCGAGCAGCAACTGGCCGAGGTCTTCGCCGAGCTGCTCGCCCTCCCGCAGGACAGCCTCAGCGTGCTGGACGACTTCTATCGCCTGGGGGGCAACAGCATTCTGGCGATCAAGCTGGTGGGCCGTTTGACCCGCGCGTTAGAAAAAAGTGTGCATGTCTCTGACCTGTTCCGCCTGAGATCCATCCGTGCGCTGGCGGCATTTATTGATAATACCGCGCAGGGTAGCCAGATCATCCAGGCACCGTCGATCGCCAGGCCTGAGGAACAGCGGCTGTCGTTTGCCCAGGAGCGCCTGTGGTTTATCGACCGTTATGAAGAAGGCAGCAACGCCTACAACATCCCGCTGACGCTCAAGCTGCAGGCCGGTACCGATCCGCAGAAAGTGGCACAGGCCCTGATGAAGGTGGTTGACCGGCATGAAGTGCTGCGCACCCTGATCCTGTGTGACGACGACGGGCAAGGGTATCAACGGATCCTGCCAGCTGAGACATTCTCACTGAGCATATCGCACGAAACATGCGACAGCGTGCAAGCGCTGCATGCGCGGCTGCATGAGCATCAGCACCGGGTGTTTGATCTGGCGCAGGAGTGCCCAATTGCAGCCAGCAGTTATACGCTGGCGGGGAGCCACTACTTCAGCATCGTCATTCACCACATCGCGTTTGACGGCTGGTCGGTAGATCTGCTGTTAAAAGAGTTGCTGCACTATTACCGCGTGTTCACCGGAGAGGCCAGCCATGAACTCCCGGCCCCGCCAGTGCAGTACCGGGAATTTGCACTGTGGCAGCGCCAACACCTGCAAGGTGCCACGCTGGACAAGCAACTGGCCTACTGGCATGGGCAACTGGCGGACCATGAGCCGCTCAACCTGCCGACGGACCATGTGCGCCCACTGCAATTGGATTACCGTGGCGACGATATCACCTTCCAGCTGGATGCGGCGACCAGTGCCGAGCTGCGGGCGTTGGCTGCCTCGTTGAACGTCAGCCTGTACACGGTACTGCTGAGCGGCTATTACCTGCTGCTGGGGGTTTACAGTAACCAGCAGGATATCGTGTTGGGGACACCGATAGCGGGCAGGCATTACCCGGGGGTGGAAGACACCCTGGGCCTGTTCGTCAATACGCTGGTCCTGAGAAGGCAGATAGACGTCAGCCAAACGGTCAGAGAATTTATTGGCGAAACGGGGCAGCAGGTCAGTGAAGCGCATACCCATCAGGATCTGCCTTTTGAAAAGCTGGTGGAAGTGCTGAAAACGGAAAAGGACAGTTCAAGGCACCCGATATTCCAGGTGATGTTCAGTCTCCAATCGTTTGGCGCAGCAGGACGTACCGAAGGAGAAAGCCTGTTCGAGCAGTATGATGCGCAAGAAGGGGCGTATCGGGCGGCGAAGTTCGATTTGACCGTGATGATGGACGACAGTGAAGAGGCGATCGGTGGCGTCTTCAACTATGCGACGGCCCTGTTCAACGGGCAAACGATGCGGAACTACATTGCGACCTATCAGCATATCCTGCGCCAACTGGGTACGCTGTGCAGGCAGGGGCGTTCCCTTGCGGAGCTCCAGTACCTGGATACGACGCAATACGAGCAAATCATCTGCCAGGGGAACCGCACCGAATGCGATTACCCACGGGATATGACGATCCACGAAATGTTCGAGGCACAGGTCGCAAGAACCCCAGAGAATATCGCACTGGTGTTTGAGGGCGTGAGCCTGACCTATCGGCAGTTGAATGAACGGGCTAACCGCTTGTCGGTTTACTTGAGAGAACGCTTTGCTGTCCGCACTGGCGATCTGGTGGCGTTGTGTTTAAACCGCTCTGAGTATATGCAGGTCGCGATACTGGCCATTCTCAAGGCGGGGGGCGCTTACGTACCACTGGATCCGCTGGCACCGGATGACCGGGTGAGCTACATGCTGGACAACGCCGGTATTGATATCATCTTGACGGCACACCCCGGCGATGAGAAAGCCGCTGCCCTAGCGGCAACCGGCCGAACCGTTATTGATGTCGCCGATCGGGAAACGTCAGCTGATATTGCCCGCTACCCAGGCGAAAACCAGCCTTCATCGGTGCGGTCTACCGATTTGGCTTACATCATCTATACCAGCGGGACCACGGGCAATCCTAAAGGCGTCATGCTAGAGCATCACAGTGTGATCAACCGTATTGTCTGGATGCACAAGCAATATCCGATCACTGCGCAGGATCGTATCTTGCAAAAGACCAACTACACCTTCGATGTTTCAGTGTGGGAGCTTTTCTGGGCTAACTGGTTCGGGGCCTGTACCGTTTTTGCCTCGCAGGAGGCCTATAAAGATAATGTCTATCTGGCAGAACTGATTGAACAGCAACAGGTCACGACGCTCCATTTCGTTCCTTCAATGCTGTCGGCATTCCTTGAAACCCTGGAAGGGCAGAGTGCGTTGCAGGCAAAACTGGGCAGCCTTAACTACCTGTTTTGCAGCGGAGAGGCGTTAAACGTGGGGGAAGTCAGAAAATGCCAGCGCTTACTGCCGCATTGCCAGATCCACAATCTCTATGGCCCAACGGAAGCGACGGTGGATGTGCTGTTCTACGACTGTAACGCACGCTCCATCAAGGATGTGTTAATCGGTAAGCCGATCGACAATACTTCCGCCTACGTGCTGAATGCACAAATGCAACCCATTCCACCGGGGGCTATTGGCGAGTTATTCATTGGTGGCGTCGGTGTTGCTAGAGGTTACGTGAATAATAAGCCATTGACGGATAAGGTTTTCCTGAGTAACCCATTCCAGAACAGTGAGGAAAAGCGACGGGGTTACAATGGCAGGATGTATAAAACCGGCGACGTGGTACGCTATTTAGCCGATGGCAATATCCAATATCTGGGCCGTAATGATTTCCAGGTTAAAGTGCGCGGTTACCGTATTGAACTGGGCGAGATCGAGACGCGCCTGGCCAGCTATCCGGACGTGAATCATGCGGTGGTGATCGCCAGTGAGCGTGGCAGCAACGATAAATATCTGGTGGCTTATTATGTTGCCGCGCAGGAAATTTCCACCGAAAAGCTATGCGCTCATCTGCGGGAAACCCTGCCAGATTATATGGTACCTGGCGTATTCGTTCATTTGACGGCGCTGCCGGTGACCTCCAACGGTAAGCTGAACAGAAGGTTGTTACCTGAGCCGCAAATAACCCATTCCGTGACCTACGTGGCGCCGGATAACAAGGTTGAAAAAACGCTGTGTGAGTTACTCGCCGATACGCTGCAAGTTTCCTTTGAGGCAATCAGCATGGAGGATAACTTCTTTGCGTTGGGCGGCAACAGCATCCTGGCGATGAGGTTGAACAACCGGATTAACCAGGTGCTGAGGGTTAAAATACGTCTGCTTGATATTATCAATGCGCGCACCCTAAGCGAGTTATCGCAAGCCATTGCACAGGCTCAGGGGAAGTCCTTTGAGGTGATAGTGCCATTTAGTACGGTAACGCAAAAACCACAGATGTTTATGGTTCACCCTGGGATGGGGAACTGTTCGGTCTACCAATCCTTGGCCAATAGGTTGAGTGAGCGTTACTGCTGTTATGGGGTTGACTCATATAACTTCTATCACGAGCAGAAGGTCGAGCGGCTTGATGAATTGGCACGTTTCTATCTGGAGCATATCGATCGCGTGCTTGATATCACCCAACCGGTCACTTTATTAGGCTGGTCGTTGGGCGGGAAGATTGCACTGGAGATCGCGGCCAATTTAGAAGCGCGTGGGGTTAAGGCGATCACTGTCTATCTGCTGGATACCTGGTTGTTAAGCGAAGATCATTATCTGCGTAATGATTCATCCTTTAACCTGGACTCTATGATGGAGCGGTTACAAATCCCACATTATTTAAGACATAATGTCGAATCGGTTGCCATAAGCGATAAGGTGTTGAATGCACAGCCACTTTCTGCCGTGTTAAAACATACGCAGATCGTGCTGTTTAAGGCGACAGAGGAGATAGATAATGAGGAATACCAGCAATATCGGTTTAACAACATTGATACTGGTGTTGAAAATATCGCCCAACTACAGCTGTTTGAAATAGCAGCCAGTCACTTTACCTTGCTAGAAAGGGAGGATGAGTTGATTAGCCATATCCGCTAATTCTTTCTTGGCGCTGGGCAGGGGGTCTATTACCTGCCCAGCATGCTGTCGGTGAAGGGGTAAAGAACATGACCAATTATATCTACTGCTCTCGTATTGACGAGCTAAGCAGCGAACTGCTTTATTCGCAGCGGGATTATCTTGATAGAGACCAACGGATCTTATTCGATCGGTTTAGATTTGATGACGATAAACGCCGGTCATTATTGGGGAGAATGTTGCTACGTTATGCATTAAAAAAACATGTTGGTTATCAGGGAAGTCATTTTCCCAGGCTGCACTATAACCGCTATGGCAAGCCTGCTGTGATGGGAATGAAAGGGGGGTTTAATCTTTCCCATGCGGGGGACTGGGCCGTATGTGCCTATACTACGCAGGGGGATATCGGCGTTGATGTGGAAAAAAGAGTCCCCATTGACATACGTGACTACCAGGATGTGCTTACCCCTGAGGAGTTTACACAACTCGTTCAGGGGGAAAACGTTGATTTCTTTCGTCTGTGGTCGTTGAAAGAAGCCATCATAAAAGCGGATGGTCGGGGTTTTGCTTTATCTCCGACCACGTTTACCTTACCTCACCCTTTTGCCAATGGCTTAACCGTCGATGTTGCTGAAAAACGGTGGTATTTGTCCTCACAGGACATCGGGGGGGAATATGTATTATCCTGCGCCTCAACATCCTATGAAACCGCACTGTTTTCGTTAGCCTTTGACGCTTTGTTGGCCTGACTTAATCGTCGCCGTTTTCTGCCAAAGCCGTATGCGATATGGCGGCGCGCTCAGCTCTGGCAGACAAAAGCACTGTCCTTGTCCAGCAAATAAGGGCGCAAATAGGCAACGGTGCTGCACATCGGCAAGATATCTGCTGACAGCGTTATCCCCAATGTTTCGATCAGGTATTTTCTACGCTGCTGCATCCGCTGCCACAGCTGTGGATACTGTTGTTGGATCTCCAACTTCAGCTGTTCATCCGCCAGTAGCACGGTGCTTTCGGCAGAAACGCCACCAAAGTTGGGCACTGAAGGAATGATATCAATCTGCAGGATCATACCGCTCAGTAGGGGTTGCTGGGAGCCTTGATAAACAGGCGAAGACATCCACTCTTCTTCAGCGGTCAAGTGCCCTGGGCAAAGCGACCAACCATACTTTGAGCGCGGTAAGACCGCTTCCACGTGATCAAACAGCTCCCCGCCACGCATGCCAACGCTTATCACTTCAAGCCAATGGGCATAGGCCGAGAAGTAGGGCTTGGCGACCGCATCCAGATAGTTTTTCGCCTCTGTTGATAACTCACCATTAGCATTGACCGCATAGCCTGCCCGGCTGGAGGCCCCGCCGCGATAGCCTACGGTTAAAGAGATCGTATCACCGTACTTCACGGTGTTGTCGGTTGGGAACAGGTTGCCTTTAATAAAGCGTGGGCCGCTGGAAGCAATGGTGACGATACTCGGGTGCTGGCCAAAGCGCACCAGGCAATCCCCTAACGCTTGCTCTGTGACGCCCGGGGCCAGCTTATTCATGGCATCCAGAATGCAATCGGAGGCTAATGCGGCCCCATATTCGTAGTGAGCCACCTCGTTGGCATTATTGACCGTTCTTACCCCGTGCTCGCCGATAAACAAGTCGGTCTCATTGGATAAACAGGCCTCATCACCGACAATGTTACGGAGGGTATCGACAATAAATGACGGGAGGTCGTAGATTTTCTTGTCGATTTCAGGCCCGTTGGTAAACATTTTCCAGCCAACCAGGCCGGTGCGGGCATTTTCCCGAATACCAGCTTCAACCAGCAGCTCTTTAATCGACTTATCGCTTCTGCCGGGTTGATTTGGCAGTGAGAATTGAGATAGATGTACCGCCTTGGCTTGGATCCGCGCTTTGCTGACCTTATTGAGATTCTCGTTCCCTAGCACTAGCGTCATTTCGCCATCGGCGTTGATAATCAATAAGGCTTCTTCAAAGCGGGTGAAAAAGCCAACCAGATATTCAAAATTACCACCGTGCTCCACATCACAGTAAATCACCAGTTGATCAAGCCCACGCTGCTTCATCCTGTTGAGGATGTGGGTTTTTCTTTGTTGGATGGTTTCATCCGTTAGCGCAACGGGCACGCCAGAACAGTCCTTTTGTGGCTCTGGGATTGTTTTTAGGCTTACTTGCTGTTTTTTCATGTGATCCTCTCTGCCTGGTGGGAGCTTTTGGTTAAGACTTATTGGCCAGTGTAAAACAGCTTAGCGTTAATTTGATCACAGTTTCTACTTTTATAGGTTTGAGTTCTTGCATTCATTTATCAAACTGTTAGCGTATTGGACTGTAAATCAGGATTGTTACTGTTTAACAGGCAAAACCTAAACCTCGGGTGGTGTTGGCTATTAGTTAGCACGCCACCCGAGGTTTAGGTTTTTTTTTGCCTCAAGATCGGCTTATACAACAGGCTGGCACCCCGGCAACACGACAGAGAGTGATGAGGTATGAACGACCAGCAAAAGAAATTATTGATGGAGTGAGTGACCAATAAAACGTGGCTAGCCTGATGTACGGTATAACCCGCTTGCGTTTAAAACTATTCGTCTGATGTAGGGGGATATATGATCCATCTACGGAAGACCAACAATAATACAAACTAAAACCATTGAGGAAATAACCATGAAACGGTTTTCACTATTACTTGCTCTATTGTCTTCGCTTATTTTTAGCCCGCTCTTGGCTTACGCTGAAACAGTCGGTGATAATACAGTCACCATTTATGTTACCCGCCATGGGAAAACCATGTTTAATACCGTACATCGGGTTCAGGGTTGGGCAGATACCCCGTTGACTGCCGCAGGCGTTACGGTTGCTGAACAACTTGGCAAGGGGCTGAAGGATGTTGAATTCAAAAAGGTGTATGCCAGCGATCTGGGGCGGGCGCGTCAAACTGCACGTATTATATTAGCCGCAAAAGGGCAGCAGTTGGACATCGTTGAAAGCGAGAAATTGCGTGAGTTCTGCTTCGGTATTTACGAAGGCGATCTCGATGCCAATATGTGGGGAGCAATCGCCACCAAGCTTGGCTATGAGTCGGAAAAAGCGCTATTCGGTGATTTTGCCAAAGGGAAATTGCCATTTGCCAAGATGTTCGGCGGTGTTGCTCTGGTCGATACCAGCGGTGAAGCCGAAACGTTTGCCACCGTCAAAGCACGTATGCAATCAGAGCTAAAAACTATTGCTGAGGAAACGGCAGCTCAAGGGGGCGGTAACGTACTCCTGGTTTCACATGGCGCAGCCATTCTGGCCATGGTAGCGGATATGAGCTCTACACCCATTGTTGGGCCACTGTCTAATGCTAGCGTTACGCAGATTACTTATAAAAACCGTGAATTTACCGTAGGTAAACTGGGCGATATGAGCTATGTAGAAAAAGGTGCAAAGCTCTGATTGGGCGGTGAGCTAAAGGTAATTAAATAGAATACTATGTATCCATAACCCTCAATATCTAACCAGCATCAGCGGCAATCTTGTCACATCATCATATAGATAAGATCATTTAGTCCCTGATGCTGGTTTTCGGCTTTTTTTCTGCGCAGGAACTTAACCCGACGCACATCAATGCATAAGCCAAGGCGAAAATGCAAACTCTAATTATGAGTCTGCTAATTTAATTAAACATTAAAAATTAATAAAAAAATCACAACACTGTTGGTCAAGTAATGCACCCGTTGGCAATGCTATGAGCAGACTGAATCAGACCATGTTGTGAACATATTCGGTAATAACTACACATAATTTGTCATGATTTCATTAATAAATCGTTATTTTGGACAGAATAAAATGCCAACAACGTCATGTTTTATAAGTTAAATTTTCCTTTGTGCAGGATTTATTGATCGCCATCAGGATGCGCATGAACAAAAAATACACACAGTAGACTATTCATAAGCCGATGCTGTTATGACTGGCACTGGGTTATTTTGTGACACTCTGATAAGGAAATAACATGAGCGGACAGCAACAAAATATTACCTCCTCTGCTACAGAAATGGCTCCCGTTCGCTGGGGAGCCTACGTGGCGCTACTTTTTGCCATGGTATTCTTTTCCGGGCTTCTCGGCGGTAAAGAATGGTATGGCGTGTTTGATTTCACGACATTGAACGGGTCTTTCGGACGAGTCGTCAGTGGTGTGACTCAAAGCAACGAGGCATTAAACGTTTCCAACAGTACCTTTCGTGGTACCGGCGGTAATGGTGCCATGGATGGTTTTCTCTTCGCCTTCGGCCTGATACCTGCTGTCATGTTTGCCCTTGGCATGATCAATGTACTGGAGCACTACGGTGCTCTGAATGCGGCACGTAAACTGTTAACTCCACTGTTGCGCCCGTTGCTGGGACTGCGCGGTAATACCGGTTTGGCACTGATCGGCAGCTTGCAGAGCACGGATGTTGGTGCCTCACTGACACGCAAGCTGGCTGATGAGGCGCAGATTACTGAGAATGAAAAAGACGTTTTCACCATGTTTCAGTTTTCTGCAGGCGCAATGATCACCAACTTTTTCTCCTCCGGCGCCATTTTGTTCACTTTGGTCGCCGCTGACGGCACCCTGGCTGTTCCCGCCTCGATCGGCCTGTGCATCCTCGTCATGTTTTTTATGAAAATCGTTGGCGCGAATATTTTTCGTTTGTTGCTGAAAATGCGTCGTCAAGATAACGCATCTTCTGAAATCCATAAGGCATAGGGAGAGCACCATGAGCATGACGACTGAATCCAAACCCATGATCACCGATGTTTTTGTTGCTGGCGCGCGCAAAGGCTGGACCATTGCTACAACCAGTACCTTGCCCAATGTTCTGATGGCCTTTGTGGTGATCAAGGCGCTGACCATCACTGGCGCACTGGACGGGCTGGCTTTCATTTTTGCTCCCCTGATGCAGCTGTTCGGCTTGCCGGGCGAGGCGGCAGCGGTCCTGATCGGAGGCTGGATGTCAATGGGCGGTGGGATTGGCGTAGCCGTCAGCCTGTTCGATAGCGGGATCCTGACTGGAGAACATCTGGCTATTCTGGCACCGGCCATCTATCTGATGGGGTCCCAGATCCAGTATGCCGGACGCATCCTTGGGGTCATTGGCACCAACGCCAAACTGATCCCGTTGATGATAGCCATCTCGGTACTGAATGCCTTCGGTGCCATGTTGCTGATGCACATTTTTATCTAGAGGCACGGCGACCTGCGGGGCGAGTGCGAGATCGTACTCTCCCTCGATTTAATTTCAGTGCACGCGCAGCCTGCGCAAAAGAACAGGGGAAACACCATGCAATTAGACGACTATCTGGCAGAGTTGGCCTCCTTGGTTAATGTGGACTGTGGTACCAATACGCTGGACGGAGTTGCCACCGTTGCTGGCAATATGCATGAGAAATATCAGCAGCTCGGCTGGCACAGCGAAATTGTCGATCTTGGCGATAAAGTGGGGCCCGGCGTTTTTGCTGCCAACAAACCCAATAGTCCACACTTTGATGTGCTACTGGTAGGTCACCTGGATACGGTTTTCCCGGTAGGTACCGTAGCGACGCGCCCCATGAGCATCAAGGAGGATCGCGCCTATGGCCCCGGCGTGGCGGATATGAAGAGCGGACTCCTTAATATTCTTTGGGCAATGCGGGAACTGTCTGCAGAGGCGAAAGAGCGTCTCTCTATCGCGATTGCCATGAATCCTGATGAGGAGACGGGGTCGGTTTACTCACATGAATGGATTGGCGCACTGGCGAAACGCAGCCGCTGCGTGTTGGTGTGCGAGGCCGCCCGTGCGGATGGCTCACTGGTCAAAGCTCGCAAGGGAATGGCCCGCTACGAGCTGGAATTTCACGGCGTCGCCGCCCACGCCGGTAACGATCCTGATAATGGGCGTTCCGCAATCAATGAAATGGCTCACTGGATACTTCATCTTAATCAGTTTGCCAATGCGCAACTGGGGACGACCCTGAATGTTGGAGTGGTGAGTGGAGGTTCTGCAGCCAATGTAGTTGCGGACCACGCGCAAGCGATAGTGGATGTCCGCTTCTGGCAGAACGACGAATTTGAGCGTGTCGATCGGCTAATGCGAACCCCTACGCCTCACTGCTTTACTGCCGATGTTCGCCTCAATGTGACATTACAGGCTCATGTGCCCGCCATGTCACCCTCAGCAAAAACCGAACAGCTGATGGCGAAGGTGGAGTCTGCGGGTAGGTTGGAGAATATTGACGTTCGCTGGCAGGCCGTCGGTGGCGGTTCTGATGCCAACCATACCGCCGCGCTTGATATTCCCTCACTGGATGGTTTTGGCCCAATTGGGGCTGGCTTCCATAGCACGGCAGAATATCTGGAGTTGTCCAGCATCGAACCCCGGGTGCGTCTTTTACGCCGGGTGATAGAAACGCTTTGATCGCTGTCAGAAAGCAAAAAACCCGCCATAGGCGGGTTCTTCTAAATGATGGTGCCCGGACTCGGAATCGAACCAAGGACACGGGGATTTTCAATCCCCGTGTTGAAAACGGGTAAAGTTTCACCGTTTTTTGCCATTACTCGAATGACAAATTCGGGTAATCAATATGCATGTAATTTCAATCATTTCCACCAAAGGCGGCGAAGGTAAATCGACCCACGCAGCCAATCTCAGCGGCTTCTGTGCAGATGCTGGTCTCAAGACTCTGCTGATCGACGGTGACTACGCTCAACCGACCGCCTCCAGTTATTATCACCTGCAGTATGAAGCCCCCTACGGTCTGTATGAATTGTTAATGCAGACGGCTGATCTTAATCAACCCCAACAGCTTATTTCTCGCACCAGTATCACTAACCTTGACCTGATTGTTTCTAACGATCCCCATGAGCAACTCAAAACGGCCATGATGCACGCGCCCGATGGTCGTTTTCGGCTGCGCAATCTACTGCAGCACGCTCTGTTTACCGACTATGACGTGATTATTATTGATTCACAGGGTGCCCGATCCATCATGCTTGAGCTGGTCATGCTGGCAACGAACCATACGGCGCTCGCCATGATAAAACCGGTGGTACCTGATGTGCGCGAGTTCTTACGCGGCACTATCCCACTGATGGAAGGGCTATTGCCTTATAAAGACTTTGGTATCGCATTGCCCCCGGTGAAGATCCTGGTGAATTGCATGGATTACACCATTCTGGCAAAGAAAGCGCTGACAGCGATAACGCAGATTATTGACGAAGGGACATACAGTTCCACGGGTATCCCGGTCAGTATGCTGGCAACGCAGATCTATGACTTGGACGTTTATAAACTGGGACACAGTTTGTCTCAGCCAGCACACAGACTGGAGTATGAAACTGATCGTAAAACCCCGCCTGCAGCACAATCTATATGTGATCTGGCTTGTGAGCTTTTCCCTGAGTGGAAACCAAAGTTTGATGATGTGCTTGCTCGGGAGATCCGCGTATGAATCGTATTCAAATTTGGCGTGCGGTCGCTTATTCCACTGATACCTATAAGGGACACGATGAGCTTCATGTGTTCGTCGATGCGCCTGATTACGAAACAGCCAAAAGTCGGATTTATGAGCGCCTGGTTGATGAATGGGATCTGGCGCGGGGTTTCATCGATTTTTACAACGTGTGGAGTGAGTCGGAGCTTCGTGATATGGCCGTAGGCCCGCAAACACCGATTGGACTTCCGTTGTTGGAGTCTGGTGCGAGTTATGATCGGGAGCCCTTGATCCTGGTCGCTTCTTCCCGGCTCCGTGATGTTCTGGAATGCGCGTTGCGGGAGGTACGCCATGCGTAATACTGAACAACAACGGGTTCTGCCGCATTCATTGGAAGCCGAGCAGTCTGTCCTGGGTGGCTTGATGCTGGAGAATGACCGTTGGGACGAGATTGCACCGATCCTGATGGCAGACAGCTTTTACTCACGGCCTCATCAGACGATATTTTCAGCCATGCAGGCGTTGCTTGGCCGCAATATGCCCATTGATCTCATCACATTATCAGAAGAGCTTGAGCGTGTTGGGCAGCTTGATACTGTCGGGGGTTTTGCCTATCTGGCCGAACTGTCCAAGAACACGCCAAGCGCCGCCAATATTGTGGCCTATGCACACTATGTCTCGACCGGTAAGCAAAAACGCCAGTTACTGGCGTTGGGGCATGATCTGGCCGGACAGGCCGAGGATGCCCGTACTGATGTGGCGGAACTGCTGGAAGAGGCAGAGCAACGTCTTTTCAATATCGCGGGTCTACAGGCGTCCGGTAAGCCGTTTGATCTCATTTCCTCGCTGGAGACCTATCTTGGCCGTCTTGAACTGCGTTGCAGCAGCGAAGACCTGATCACCGGTACCCCGACGCCTTTTGAGCAACTCAACGGGATGACCAGTGGATTTCAAGACAGTGATCTGATCCTGCTAGCAGCACGTCCCTCTATGGGAAAAACCGCGCTGGCTCTGGGTTTATGTGAAGGTGCTCTTGAGACCCGGAAAGACAAGCCGGTGCAGATTTACAGCCTGGAGATGCCCATCGATCAGTTGTTATCACGATTTATTGCCATGCTGGGACGTGTCCCTTTGCAGTGTCTGCGCAACGGTAATCTGGGCGATGAGGAGTGGGCCAGAATAGCGGAGGCAAACGCAATTCTCATGGAGTGGAAAGGTCGTCTGTTCATTGATGACGACAGCTTTATGACACCGTCAATGCTGCGTTCTCGGGTACGTAAAAACGTACGGAAATACGGGCATCCGTCGCTGATCCTGTTGGACTATCTGCAGTTGATGCGTTGCCCTGGTCAGGAAAACCGGACACAGGAAATTGCCGAGATTTCGCGTTCTCTGAAGGCACTGGCGAAAGAGATCGGTTGCCCTGTTGTTGCTCTTTCACAGCTTAACCGGGCTCTTGAAAACCGGCCAGATAAACGTCCCAACAACGGTGACTTGCGGGATTCTGGGGCTTTAGAGCAGGATGCCGATGTGATCATGTTTATCTACCGTGATGAAGTTTACGACGAACACAGCCCAGATAAAGGCATTGCCGAGCTGATTATCGGCAAGCAGCGCAATGGTCCCATTGGCACGGTAAAAGTGAAGTTCCAGCCTGAAATCACCCGATTTGAAGATTTTACGGGAGGCCGCTATGACTTCTAAAAAAGAGCAGACGTTGGGTGAACAGTTGTTGCAGCGGGGACGTTCACCCGCGTCCGGCACAGTGGCCATCTTGCCGGTCAGTGAGATGGCAATGGTCTTAACGTTGGATCAATTGCGGCCTAACCCGGATAACCCACGCACCACCCGCAATCCCAAGTATGACGATATCAAGGCGTCTATCCTGGCGCGTGGGCTGGATTCGGTGCCAAAAGTCACAAAGGACCCCGACAGCGCCGACGATGTGTATATCTTCAGTGATGGAGGGAATACACGCTATACGATCCTGGTGGAGCTATGGGAAGAGACCCTAGATGAGCGTTTCCGTCGTATTCAGTGCATTTTCAAGCCGTGGCCGGGGCGGTTGAAGTGTGTTATCGGGCATTTGGCTGAAAATGATGTTCGGGGTGATTTGCTGTTTATAGAAAAAGCGTTGGGTATCGCCAAGGCGAAGTGTATTTACGAAGAGCAAATTGGAAAGAAAATCTCTCAGCGAGAGCTGGAGTTATTTTTGCGTACTGAAGGCTACCCTATTACCCAGTCAAATATCAGCAGGATGGAATACACCCTTGAAAATTTATACCCGTATATGCCCACTCTGCTCAATTCGGGAATGGGTAGAATCCAAGTTATTCAGCTTATATCTTTACGTACGGCAGCACAAAAGGCCTGGAGCGAATTCAGTGTAAATATTGATGTAGTTAAACCGTTTAATGAAGTATTCGGTGGGGTTTGCCACACCCTGGATGATCCCGACCATTACACTCTGGAAACGTTCAAAGACGAATTGATCGCCGCTTTACTCCTGGCGATGCCCAGTCCGGAGATCACGTATGACCGCTGGTTAATCGAACTCGACCCGAAAGAGCAGAATCGCCGGAAACTCTTCGGTGAACCCGCCCCTCTACCACAACATATCATCAATGCAGATAGAGGCACCGAGACAAAAGGTGAGGGAACAATCCCTGTTGGTACGCCGGTGTCTTCGCCTGATGTTCCTCCCAATGATGATAGTCATATTAAAGAAGAATTCCCGGCTGTACGTCGCGAGCCCGATGCTGTTATTTCTCTGCAGGATGTGAAGCCGTCAGTACCGGTTGATGCCGATCCCGGCAAGCAGCGCAAGGAAGAGGAACAGCCTGATTTGTATGGCTTGCCAAATGCGTCTCGGGAGTCAACGTTACCAGTGACTTTCCCACTTTCAACCTCAGCCGATGCTGTACGGCAAGATCAGCAAAAGGATGACCTTTCTCATGTGCTGGAAAGCGCCACCTTGGACTCTTCGGTTTCATTCGCCAATACCGGGTTAGAGCCGGTGACGGATATCTGGCACATCTCCGCCCTGCAGGACGATATTGAGCATTTGCAGGATGCCGCTTTTCGTCTGGCATTTGAGCTGGCAGAAGTGCTTGAGGCCGAGCAGGAACTCTGTGAAGACAACGCGATGGGGTCGGCGGGATATCGCCTGCAGGTAAGTGCGCACCAGGCCTCCCCGATAACACGGTTGCTGGCAGGATTGTCTGGTGATGCTGCGGTTTCACTGTCTGCGCTTGAACTGACCACTATCGTCATCGGTGCTGAACAACCGGCAGACTGGCCGTTACTCGATGATGTGCAGATGGTGAAGTTTTTACGGTTAATACGTGTGATACGGCGTCTGCGTGAGATCCAACGCCAGTTACAGCCGCACCAGGATGGGGAGGAATAAGGATGCGTCGTTCACATTCACAGCGTCAGGTTCGCCTGGTGAAGTTCATTCGTAAACTGCTGGAATTGGCTAAAAATAACAGCAATGCCCATGAGGCCGGACTGGCCTTGTCCCGCGCTCAGACATTGATGCAAAAATACGGTATCAGCGAACTGGATGCCGAGTCTTCTTCTGTACGAGAAGAACCGACACAGAAAGCCCCGTCAGATGCCGTGAAAATCCCTCAGTGGATGGACAGACTGGTCTGGGTTGTTAACCGTGCATTTGGTTGTCGGGCTTACTATAGCTGGCAGCAGGGAAGTGCTGGCAACAGTCACCGCGTCGTGATGTTCTGCGGTTTTGGCGAACGGCCTGCCGTGGCTGCCTATTCCTTTGATGTTCTATCCCGCCAACTGAAAGAGGCAACAACCGCCTACCTCAAGACGCAAAACAAGCGTCTTAAACTGGCAACTCGCCGTGCCCGTGCCGACCAGTTTCGAGAAGGTTGGGTTGAGGGTGTTCGCCGTGTCGTCGTTGATTTTGGCCCCTCCCAGCGGGAGAGCCAGAGTATGGCGCATTACCTTGAGGCCTTGGCGTTATCCCAGACCAAACTTCGGGAAGCGAGGGAGTGTCGCGGGGCCGATATTGCCCGTGGAACCGGTTTCGTCGCCGGGAAGAATGCCCGATTGTATCACGGTGTCGATGGTGCAGAGCAAGGCAAGCTGACCAGTAACCGGGGGGCGTCCAATGAATAAAATCCGTAAGGACTGGTCAGGGATCACGCTGGTAGTGCTTTGTGTGGTGGCGTGGGCGATTGATTTAGGGATACTTTTAGGAGGGAACTACATATGAATCCGCAAATCGGTATGACGACAAATGCCTTGTTGACGCAGGTCCTGATGGAGCTGAAATCCGGCAATATTCGGCGCTGTGAGGCAATGGGGCTGACGCTGGAAGAGATCCAGGATCTGAATCAGCTTACAGTTGAGGATTTGCACTATCTGGTGAACTCCTCGGTCTCGATACTGACGTTCCATATCAATCACACCAATCTCAATATGATGTTGGCGCAGGCCCGACAAGAGCAGGTTCGCATACAGCGTATCGATCGTGCATTGGCGTTGGGCGGTTCGATAGAAATGATGCAGTGCTATTTTGGGCTGACGGCAGCAGAAGTCAGTACCCGTCGTCGCCTGGCAGGAATACCGACCCGGCAAGGGCGTAATCAAACGCCCGGTGAAGCAGAGGAAATCTCGATTTGGGAGCAGTGGCGTGCCGCCAAAATAGACAATCTGGACTCGCTGGAAGCGCTGGAGGTCATGATGCTGATTGCTGAACAACAGGATATTGCCTTAACGTCGGTGTGGACGCTGGTAAAAGGCTGGGTCGAGCAACAGCAGCAACAGCAGCGGAGAGTGGGTTGATGACCCTGGCGGTAGACAACGTCATACAACATACGTTAAGCAGGATGACAGCCCGGATTGTGCAAAAGGCACAATCCGGCGCTGTGACAAATGAGCAGAGCGGTCTGCTCTATCTGGGGAATGTGCATGATGCCATTCCCCGGCAGTTGTTTCTCGATGCTCGGTTATCCCCTTTGGACAAAATGGCATGGGTCATGATCCGTCTCTATGCCCAGCAGAACGACGGGGCGGTGTTCCCGACCTATGAAGAGCTGCAGCTTCAGCTTGCCTCCCCCCATTCAGGTAAAGCCTCCCGAGAAACGGTCAGCCGTACCTTGCTGATGTTACGGCTGACAGGCTGGCTGAGCTTATGCAAGCGGGTCAGGGACGACGGTGGCCGGGTGCGTGGCAACATCTATGCCCAGCATGATGAGCCGTTGGGGTTACGTGATGCCGAGCATTTTGACCCTGGCTGGCTTGATGCGTTGGCACAAGCGTGTCAGCACGGCAACAAGACTATCCGGTTAACTGCACTGTCTGTACTGGGTGAAATCAAACAGGATACGTCCATGCGTCACCGTCATTCGCGTATTGCATTGATCGAGGCTCGCTTGTCTTCGCCACAATCTCCCCAGGATTTGGCATTACGGCCGCAGGTGTCTTTACCGGGTTCGGATTCCGAACTCAGTCAAAAAATGCCTTCTGTCACCCAAAGATCACCGAGTTCGGAAACCGAACTCAGTATAAATGAGGGGACTGTTTTACCGAGTTCGGAATCCGAACTCATTCTGGAAACAAGGGGTTATGACAGAGTTCGGAATCCGAACTGTTACGTACGTAGTTATACACAGGGTGTAAAAGATACGTACGTAGGGGCATCAGGGAAAAACGCCAATCGGCTTCACTGGCCGTCAGTGCTGATTGAAAATCTGACCACGGTTGACCGGGATAACGTGGAGCCGCAACTGCAGGCACTGCCAGCGCCATTGGGGCAGCAGGTTCTGGATGAAGTGGCGGAGCGTATCGGCACGGGTGAGATAAAAAATGTGATTGCCTACCTGCTCGCCACGCTGAAGCGGGCCAGGAATGGGCAATTCAATTCAAAAGCTGGCGCGACCAAACGCATGCAGCAGCCAAAACCCCAACCCGTTGGGGCTACAGAGCCTGTTCCCGCCCAAACGCAAGGGAAAAACCAGAGAGCATCGGCGGAAAATATTGCTCGGGTAGTGGCGGGAATACGAGCTGCTTACAGGCAATAATTATTATTAAAATCAATGTATTAAATTGAAATGTACAACTAATGACAGCGTTGTTAGTTTTAAACGATTAATAATCTGTAATTAATAGGTACAGACTGATGACAGTGTCATCAGTTTTAAACGATTAATAAAATGGGATTGATAGGTACAGGCTATGATGAAAATTGTGAAAGCCGAAGAAATACTTTCCCGTTGTTCGAGGGGCTGCTGATCTCTGACTATCTCACTCTGCGTCAACTATCGAATAGAGGCTGTTATGACTGACAATGCAGAGAAAAAGGACGGGAAAAAAGTCGGTGCACTACATTCAGAACTGCGGATTGATTTGCATACCTACTATGCGATCAGTACCTGGGAAGGAAGAGAAAGAGGTGCGAGAAAAGATACAATCATAGGAATGCCGCGATTTTTCCGGTTAGTGTCCAGCATCAACCGGGATTCTCTTGCTGATAATCCTTATGCGGATGCCGTGATGTATCAGCTTGAAACGCTGATAGATGAAGCGCATAAGAACATTCAGCGTCTATTAGAGGAGGCAAATAGTCTGATAGACGATCTCCCTGGCGGTATCTCGTTGTCCAGTGTTGTTTCCAGCTCCCCTCTTAATATTGGTGTGCATAGTCATACACCTTTAGGGTATCGCTGCGTTTACTTGCTTGTCGGCTTTGACCAACTGGCGCTGAAATTATTTCAGGCTCATCATTACGGGTTTATCTCCCGGCAACATCGTGACGATCGATTGCATCAGGGGGGATACCAAATTCGTAGAATATTCACTGTGGCAATGGGTTATCGTTCATTCCCCGTCAACCGCAGAGACATTGTGATGGAGACTGAAACGATACCCCCGGCGCAGCAGTATTTTGGCGCGTTAGATGAAATGGTGTTGTTTGGAAAAAAACGCTCTCGTTTCTCGCCGCCGGTCAATGCTGAAAGCCTTCGTTTGTTAAATAATCGATTGCGGCATAAATCCAGGGAGAATAAGGTAGTAGTAAGCATTGATAAACAAGGAGATAAGGATGATAGTCATGGGAAAGAGTAATTTTTGTCATGCTGCAGGCGTGGTGTTATCTGCGGTTCTGTTAGGGGGGTGTGCGAGTAGCGATGTGGCCGAGTTGAATAAGAAAGTCAGCGACATGAGCTACGGCTTGCTTTCACTGGGTAAAAAAGCGGACAGCCATGAGAGTGGTGGTTTGCCTGCGATGTCAAAGAATTCACCGGTAATTGATAAGAAAACTGCCCGAGAACTTGAGGTTCCGGTTGATGTGGATACCGCTGCTGCACGAGTAAAACGGTATTACAATTTCACCTCCAGTGATGTTATTAACACCCTAAATAGCCAAGGGTTAGAAGGTAAAGTGAAAGTGGCAGCGATTACCCAAGGGGGATATGCCTGGGACGCGCAACCGGGTGCCTACTACAAGATGGGCAGGGATTGGGGCGCAGATGAGGGGATCGAGGACAATATCCTGATTGAACTGGAGAAAAATGGTGCGGGGAGTCGTATGTATATCACGTTCCGCTCCAGTGAAGCCTCACATGTCACTGAGGCTTATACCGGCAAACTGTTTGCCGAAGTCAAACAGGTCGCGGAAGGTAAAATCCGCTAACAGTGTCTGCATCCTGTGATGGTCCGGCTGGGCCATCACCGAGTTTTCTTTTTTCACCTGTCATTTTTATTGCCATGCCCTTTTGGGTAGGGTGTCGTGCATGCTGAATCTGGCGGGTTCACTTTCATGGAGAATGGAATGAAACTCTTTTTGTGTGAAAAACCCAGCCAGGGACGGGATATTGCCGCCGTGCTGGGCGCAACGGAGAAGAAGGGCGGCTATCTGTCAGGTGCAGGGGTAACGGTTACCTGGGGGTTTGGGCATCTGCTGGAGCAGGCCAGCCCGGATGTGTACGGCGAACAGTTTGGCAAACCGTGGCGTGCAGAGGTGTTGCCGGTATTGCCCACGCAATGGAAAATGCAGGTCAAACCCGAATCCAAAGCGCAGTTTGAAGTGATCCGAAAGTTGTTACTCAAGGCAGATTGTGTGGTGATTGCGACAGATGCCGACCGTGAAGGTGAAGTGATTGCCCGTGAAATCCTTGATTATTGTGACTATCAGGGCAACGTCGAACGGTTGTGGCTCTCGGCGCTCGATGAAGCCAGCGTCCGGGCTGCACTGGGGGCGATAAAACCAGGACATGAGACCTATCCACATTACCTTGCGGGTCTTGGCCGTTCTCGGGCAGATTGGCAGATCGGCATGAATTTGACCCGCCTGTACACGGTCAAAGCCCGTGACAGCGGCTACGGCAATGTGCTTTCCGTCGGGCGGGTACAGACGCCGACGCTCAATCTGATTGTTGAGCGCGACCGGCATATCGCGGGTTTTGTGCCAACTCCCTTTTTTGTGGTCACGCTGGCACTGGCGTCCAACGGTCAGTCTTTTCAGGCGCAATGGGTGCCAGCGGCGACCTACTGTGATGAAGAAAAACGCTGTATCCAGCAAGGGGTAGCGCAGCAGGTTGTCCAGCTCTGCCAGCAAGCGGGAGTTGCCTCGGTCACAGAGATAGAGACCAAACGTGAAACCGTCTCAGCCCCATTACCGTTTGATCTGGGTACGCTACAGCAGCAGTGTTCAAAGCGTTGGGGATTGGGTGCGCAGCAGGTACTGGATATTGCCCAGAAGCTGTATGAAACCCATAAAGCGACAACTTATCCGCGTACAGACTGCGGGTTTCTGCCGACCTCGATGTTGTCGGAAGTCCCCACCGTTCTTTCCGCCCTGGTAAAAAGTGACCCAGCACTCTCGACCGTGCTGGAACGGTTGCAGCCAGGTTTTGTTTCCCGCGTCTGGAACGATAAGAAGATCACCGCCCACCACGGTATTATCCCCACAAAACAACCGTGCGATCTTGGTAAAATGAGTGAGGTAGAGCGTCAGGTCTACCAACTGATCCGGCAGCACTATCTGGCACAGTTTCTGCCTGTTTATGAACAGGATGCAACCCGAGTGTCACTGCTTTGTGGCGGCCAACTGTTTAAAACCCGTGGCAATGTGGTGGTGGTGTCGGGCTGGAAAGCCCTGTTTGAGAAAGAGCAGGAGGGCGATGAGGCGCAAGATGATACCGACAACGCGCAACTTCCGGCCCTGCAGCAGGGAACGTCGTGTCAGGTGACCGGTGCAGCCATGAAGCCCCAGCAGACCAAACCGCCCGAGCATTATACGGAAGGCACCCTGATTGCGGCGATGAAAAACGCCGCGCAGTTTGTGACCGATCCCCGCCTGAAAAAAATCCTGAAAGAGAATGCGGGGCTGGGGACAGAAGCGACGCGGGCCGGGGTTATTGAAACCCTGCTGGCTCGCGGTTTTATCGTAAAAAAGGGGAAATCTCTGCGTGCTGCCGTGGTGGCCGGTGAATTGATGGATGTGTTGCCGATGCCGTTGAAAGATCCCGGCATGACCGCCCTGTGGGAGCAGGCGCTGGATGATATCGCCGAAGGCAAGATGTCGCTAGATGACTTTATGGCAAAACAGTCAGCCTGGACAACGCAGTTGGTCGAGAAAGGGCGTCAACAGGCGATAAACATCACCGTTCCTCCCTCGCCGCCGTGTCCGGTGTGTGGTGGCGTGACCTTGCAGCGGACGGGGAAATCAGGGAATTTCTGGGGCTGTCTGCGTTATCCTGACTGTATCGGGATAGTGAATCCCCCTCAGCGGAACAAACGGCGAGGTTTCCCCAAAAAGAAAGCGCGTTGAGGTAAAACTAATTATCCATTGCACTCGGTGCGGGGAGTTTGCTATTTTGCCGTGGCTTCTGAAGCACCCCGTGATTACTGCGGTCACCAGTAATATGCATCATTCTTTTACCCGGAGAATAGATGTATAAGACGCAAAGTCTCAGTGAAAACCGCGTCGGGTTCGAAGGCTCGGCCTCTGAGTTGATGGAATGCAGTCATACAACAGCCTGTGGTGCGGGCATGGCGGGAACGTATCGGGAAGATACGGTTCCCGTTTTTTTTATCACACTATTCCTAAGGATATTTCGGCTGAGAGTTTCGTGTTGACTTCTTTTTAGCCCGTTTTAATAATGATCCAGCTTACTCGTTGTCCCTGACAACAGCCAATGTCCTGGTGATTTGAGAAGGACGCCTTCGGGCAATCACAAGCCAATGCGACCCTAACCTGAAAGGACGCGCTTTAGAGCGGTAACCCCCCTGAACCTTTGAAAGCGGGGATCGCAGTTCACTGCGATGAAGGTGCACTTATCCAACTTAACAGACAGTCAGCGTCTTCACGTTGATACCCTGCGGGAAACTTCCCGTTGGGGACGTTTCTCCGCATACCGGTTTATTCCCAAGGAGAAACACCATGTCTCAAGCATCTCAATCTACTGCTACCCAAAATCAGACCGGCTATTTTAATCTGCATGTGGATGGTCTGGGGTATCTGAGTAATATCCGTGAGATCACGACGGCCAACGGTTCATTCCTGACCGGCGTGATTAATGCCTTGCACGGATCGACCGAGAAACCCGATTACACGCGTTTCGATGTGACCATATCTGGCAAAGAAGCCAGTAGCCTCATCCGGCGCTGCCAGAAGTCTGTTGATGAAGAAAAAAAAGTCCTGTTGGGCTTTAAACTCAGCAATCTGACGGCTGATGTGTTTACCTTAACCAAGGGAGAGCACGCAGGTGAATCCCGGCCTACGCTGAAAGCAAGACTGATAAAAATCAGTTGGATCAAGGTAGGGCAAGAAATGGTTTACAAAGCGGAAAAGTCAACGCCAACACCAGGGGCTTCGACCTGTACCGCACAACAACAATACCCGGACAATGCGTTCTAGGTTGTCGATGTAGTACCATCCTTTACGCCAGAGTTTTTCTCTGGCGTTTTTTTTATTTTCGGGAAATGAGTTGTTCGTTGAGGGCGACCGTGAAGATTCGCACAGTGAGCACGTCTTTTTGACTGCTTACTGAGGATATTCATGAAATCATATTACGTTTTCCCTGCGTGTTTACTGGCCGCTGCGGTGCTGACCGGGTGTGTCCAACCGCAAAAAAACCTGCAACGCGATCTCATTTCACCGATAGCCGGTGTCACCTTGTCCAGCAACGTACAATCGGCACAGCCCGATGTGTTTGCCACGCCGATTGAAGTGGTTCGCTATGACCGCTATCTGCTGGTCAGTACCTCGCCTTCCCTGGCGCAACGGGCTCCGCTGGAGCAGGTGATTGATATCCGTATCCCGGCGTCTGTGACGCCAACGGTGGCGGATGCGATGCGTTACGCCCTGCGCCAGTCAGGCTTCAGTCTGTGCAGTATTACCTCTGCCAATCGCGTGCTCTACACCCAGGCCTTACCGGGTGTGCAGTACCAGTTGGGACCCATTCGCCTGGCTGAAGCCCTGCAAATCCTGGCCGGACCGGCCTGGCAGTTGGATGTGGATTCGGTGCAGCGTGTAGTTTGCCATTCGCTGCGTGAAGGATTCCGCCTGCCGCCAGAGCCGACACCTGCGCCGATCGTCAGCAGTACCTTTCTGCAACCGCCTGTATTGCAGACTGTTACCCCGGTAGTGCAACCTCAGCCTACTCCGGCCCCTGCCCAGCAAAGGATGCTGAAATGATTGAGTTGAAAGGAGAGAACTGGGAGAGCGAGCCGGTGCGTCCAAGCAAGGTGATGCAGTTGTTGCGCTATAGCGTCTTTACGCTTCTGGTGCTGTCTGTCGCCGGTGTTGGAGTTAAGGTGATGAGCCAGTCTGCCCAGATTGCCTCGTTGCAAACGGCCCTGGGGCAAGTCCCCGGTAGGGATGCGGTCCAGCAAGAGCTGGACAAGCTGAACGAGCAGGTGACCAGCAATAGCGAGACGTTGAAAACGTTGTCAGCCTCCCTGGAGGAAGCTCTGGTTGCGCCCGTCGTGGATAAAACCGCGTTTGAGCACCTGGCACAGCAGGTGCGTACGCTCGAGACAAAAGTCAGCCAGCCGGTGTCATCAGATGTACAGTCACTGCAGGACGTTCATGCCACGATGGCACTTCTGCAGGCCCGTGTTGACACCCTGGAACAACGTGCCGGTGCAGCACAAACATCGGCAATCAAACCAGCAACCTCTGCCGTCACTCCTGGGGCGACCCCGACCACCGTCAAGAAATCCCCCACCCGGAGCGCCCGGTCTGTTGCTGCCCCTTTCCGTCTGACCAGCATTGAGCGGCGGGGGGGCGCGGTGTTTGTCGCTGTGGCTCCCCTGCAGGCGTTCAACCTGGCGGATATACGGCTTGTCGAAACCGGCGAGACCTTTCAGGGCTGGACACTGTTGTCTGCCGGGGGCAATCAGGCCCAGTTCAGCGTTGCAGGCCGGACGCAGACGCTGAGCGTTCAATAAAGGAGG
Source organism: Serratia sp. PL7 (assembly GCF_945957435.1). Lineage (NCBI taxonomy): Bacteria > Pseudomonadati > Pseudomonadota > Gammaproteobacteria > Enterobacterales > Yersiniaceae > Serratia > Serratia sp. PL7. The sequence goes on from NZ_CAMFLB010000034.1 coordinate 60,041, forward strand.
GTCAGGATGAAATTGACATCAATCGCGCTGGTATTGGGCCTGGGTATGGCCCCGTTTTTCTCGGTAACAGCCGCACTGCAAACAGAGCAATCCCAACAGGGAAACACCGCCAGTGTCAGTACCACCCTGCAGGCGCTGGAAGAAGCGCAGTCGAAAAAAAATGCGCAGGAATGGGGGCTGACCACCGAGGAATGGCAGCGTTATCAGCAGTTGAGCAAAGGGCGTCGGGGGATTTTATCGCCGGGGTTAGATCCGATCACCACGCTGGGTATCGAAGCGCGGAGCGAGGAGGAGCGGCGTCACTACGCCGACCTGTCCGTCAAACAGGACTTTCAGCGGGTTGAGGCTGAGTTGGCATTCCAGCGTGAAGTGAATGCCGCCTGGGTTCGTGTCTACCCCGGTATCCTGCCGGTGCGTTCTGCCGGGGATGCCGGGCAGGGTAATGGGCGGTTGGCGCTGTTTGTCCGGGCGGACTGTGGGGCTCCGTGTGAGAGCAAAGTGGCGTCCCTGCTGACAAGCCAACGTTTGCTGGATATCTACCTGGTCGGCAGCGAAGGGAAAGATGAGGCCGTTCGGGCCTGGGCGAAAAAGCTGGCTATCCCCGTTGAGCGGGTGAAAGCGAAAACGCTGACGCTCAATCACGACCGGGGGCAGTGGATCAAGTTCGGTCAGGGACGTATGCCAGTGGTGCTGCAACAGGGAGAAAACGGATGGCAAGTTACCGCGTATTGAGTGCGCTGGCGCTCCTGCTCTGCAGTTCGAACAGCCTGGCGACCGTGTCCTCTCAGCAGATCCCGTCAGGCTACTACCAGGTGGCGGTGCAGGAGCGGGTGCCCGCCGAAGCCTTGTACAGCCTGGCGCTGACGGAATCGTCAAAGAAACTTCCCCACGGCGTTCGCCCCTGGCCGTGGACCATTAACGTTGCCGGGAAAGGGTATCGCTATGCAACCCGCCAAGAGGCTTATCAGGCGCTATTGGGGTTTATGCGCCATAACTCACTGAAACGTATCGACGTCGGGATTGCGCAGGTGAATCTGGGCTGGAACGGGCATCACTTCCGTTCCACCTGGGAGGCCTTTGATCCGTACATCAATCTGCATGTGGCGGCCCGTATTCTGCGGGCCTGCTACGACAACAAGCCGGGGAGTTGGATAACCGCTGCCGGGTGCTATCACCATCCGGCAGGCGGCCAGCCTGCACGGACCTATCAAGCCATCGTGAAACGGCATTTGAATCGCCTGCAGCCGACAACTGGCGTACTGGCATCGAATGTTGTCATTGAACCTGCAGCAGGAGCGACGCCATGAATCTGAATCCACGTTTACTGACCCGCCTGAGCTGTGTGCTGGTATTGGGTGTCGCCAGTTTCACCGTCCAGGCTGACCTTACCGTCGTCGCCGATGTGGGCGGCCAGTCTACAGCAACGTATTTCGAGGGCATCAATAATCAGGGCAAAGCCACGGTATCCCAGGCAGCGCCGTTGTCTGTTATTCCACTTACCGTTTTGCCCATCAGCACCCCTGAGCTGACACCCGGCAAAGTGGAGGCCAAGGCACTGGCTCTGCCGGGGATGCGCCCGATGTTTTTGATTGGTGATGATGACCTGTCTCGCCGTTGGCTGTCACTGCGTCGAGATGCCCTGGTGCAGTTAAACGCGGTGGGACTGGTGGTGAATGTTGCCAGTGAAGGGGCGCTCAACGACCTGAAGAAACACGCGGATGGGCTGGAGTTGTTGCCGGTCTCGGGCAGTGATCTGGCGAAGCGGCTGGGGCTGACCCATTACCCGGTGCTGTTGACGGAAAAGGGATTGGAACAATGAGATCGGGCCTGATGCTGGGGAGTCTGGGACCGTTGGTCTGGTGGCTGCTTTTACTTAGCGTGCTTAGCTGGATAGCGTTACTGATTGGCGCGAAAGTCAGTCGCCATCGACGTTATCAGCGCCAGGCGCAACGTATTCTGGCGCGTCTTCCCCAGTTGGCCGGTGACGGCCAACGCCTGAATTATCTGCGTAAAGTGAACCCCTATGTGTTTGAAGAATTGCTACTGACTGCATTCGAACGTCGGGGGTATCGCATCAAACGCAACCGGCGTTATAGCGGTGACGGTGGGCTTGATGGGCAGGTGTGGATGGGTAGCCAGCGTTATCTCATCCAGGCCAAACGCTATGCCCGCACCATCACACCGGCCCATGTGGTGGCATTTGGGGCGCTGGTCCGCCGCGAACGTTGCCGGGGGCTGTTTATTCACACCGGGCGTACCGGCCTGAAGTCCCGCGAGGCGCAGAGCGCCTCTCCCTGCATTGAATTTATCAGTGGTCAGCGGCTGCTTGACCTGATCGACCAGCAGCGTCCCTGGCTACTGAATGAGGAGTGAACAATGAGTGATCGTTATGTGATTGAGGCGATGTTGCGACCTGCTGTTGAGCTGAATACAGCGGTCGTTGCCGCCTGTGCCAGCTATATCTGTGTGACCGCGCCGTGGGCAGTGGCATTGGCTCCTGCTGTCAGCTATGTCACTGCCGGTGGGTTTGCCGTGTTTGCCCTGAAACGGACCCGTGAGGGGGTCAGGGTGCTGCGCTACCGGCGCAATATCCGCCGTTTGCCGCGCTATGTCATGACCAGCGCCCAGGTACCGGTAAGCCATCAGCGTCTGTTCCTGGGGCGGGGGTTCCTGTGGGAGCAAAAACACACACAGCGCCTGCTGGCGACATTGCGCCCCGAAGTGGAGCGCTATGTGAATCCCCCGACGCTGTACCAGGCGGCGCGTCGTTTTGAACAGCACCATGAATACCGTTACCCCACCTTGTGCAAATGGCTTTCCAGCCAGTCAGCGCTTAATCCTGTGCGCCCACTGCCGGACGTCGGCGGCAAGCCCGCATTGCATGGTATTGAACCCGATGAAGTCAATGTCTCGATGAATCTGGGAGAGCGAGTTGGGCATATGCTGGTTCTGGGGACGACCCGCGTCGGTAAAACCCGCCTGGCGGAACTGCTGATCACCCAGGATATTCGGCGTGGCAACGTCACCATTGTCTTTGACCCCAAGGGGGATGCAGATCTGCTCAAACGCATTTACGCCGAAGCCCACCGCGCCGGTCGCGCCAGCGAACTGCAGGTGTTTCATCTGGGTTGGCCCGACATCAGTGCCCGCTATAACGCCGTGGGCCGTTTCAGCCGTATTTCTGAGGTGGCCACCCGTGTGGCGGGACAATTGGAAGGCGGCGGTAACAATGCGGTGTTCCGGGAGTTTGCCTGGCGGTTTGTCAACATCATCGCCCGTGGCCTGGTTGCCCTGGGACAACGGCCTGACTTTGGCCTGATCATGCGTTACGTCAATAACATCAGTGACCTCTATGAAAACTACGCCGAGTTTTACCTATCGCAACATGCCCCGGCGTTGTGGCAGCAGATTGAGAGTCTGGTGCCCGTTCTTGATGAGCGTGATGTTCCCCGGCATATGGAGGGGCGCTCGATGCGTATCGTGGCGATTGAGCATGTTTTGGGAAGTGATGAGGGAAAACGAGTGTATGACCCTGTCCTGGATGGCCTGCGCTCGTCTGTTCGCTATGACCAGAAATACTACGACAAAATTGTTGCCAGCCTGCTGCCGTTGCTGGAGAAACTGACCTCCGGCAAGACGGCACCGTTGATCTCCCCGGACTATACCGACCTGACCGACCCCCGCCCCATTTTTGACTGGCAGCAAGTGATCCGCAAGAAGGGCATTGTCTATATCGGTCTGGATGCGTTGTCAGACCCGGAGGTGGCGGCGGCGGTGGGCAACAGCATGTTTGCCGACCTGGTGAGCGTAGCCGGTCATATTTACAAGTTTGGTATCAATGATGGTTTGCCTGTGGAGGATGAGAAGAAAACCCCCATTAGCCTGCACTGTGACGAGTTTAACGAACTGATGGGCGATGAGTTTATCCCGCTTATCAACAAGGGCGGCGGTGCGGGTATCGAGGTGACGGCGTATACACAGACCCTGCCGGACATCGAGGCGCGGTTGGGCAGTGCGGCCAAGGCTGCACAGGTGGTCGGTAACTTCAACAGCCTGGTGATGCTGCGCGTCCGGCACACCGAAACGGCAGAACTGATGACAAAACAATTACCTGAAGTAGAAGTGTATACCAAAACCCTGGTGTCTGGCGTCACCGATATTTCCAACCCGGAGATGGGCAGTGATTTTACCTCCAATACCCAGGACAGGGTGAGTTCGGTACGTACGCCGCTGATCACTCCGGCCAATGTGATCAACCTGCCGAAAGGCCAGGCGTTTGCCTTGCTGGAAGGGGGTAAACTGTGGAAGATCCGTATGCCGTTGCCAGCGGCGGGGAATGATGCCTTGATGCCGGACAGTCTGGGGAAGATTGCCGAGTATATGAAAAAAAATTATCGCACGGGCGATACCTGGTGGTCGGGAGCGGCCTTGCCGGGAGACCGGGCACCCGAGATTGACAATAACGTGGTCTGATGAGGGAAGTTCAATGAATCTGAAACAACAATATCGTGTCAGTGCTGTACTGGCATCCAGTCTGGGGCAGTCTGCCGAGGTGCCCCGCGATATCATGACGGTGCTGAAGGCCCGGCACTGTTCAACACCGTTTGCCCCGGAGATCGTGACGGCGTTGAGTGAATTAGGGTATGACGCCCGACGAGAGCAGGAGCCTTGCCCGGTTAACCAGGTGGGGATCTGGGTGACAATCAATGCCCAGCCCATGCTGCTGCAATGTGAGCTGGAAGTCCTGGCGTTGCATTAAGGAGAGGGGTATATGGCACAAGCATCTTCTTCCCCGCAACCGGTTCAGCAGACCCAGCCACCTAAACCGCATGGTTTGCTGATGACGGTATTGTGGGACATGCCCTGGCGGATAGTTGGCATGTTACTGGTTTCTCTGTTGTTTAGCTTGATAGTGGAGTACATCGGGATCGCCTTCTTCTGGCCGGAACAGGGAGCCGAGCACAGCCGTGCGGTGATGGTGACGGAAAGCGGTTATTTCTCTGAAGGGTTTACCCGTAGTTTGTTGCTGTCAGCGCCGGTGACCACGGTGAGTACCTGGATAACGGTCGGCTACCAGTTGCTGTTTGTGAACAGCGGTTTTCTGGGGTGGCTCCAGTCAGCGCAGTCAAGTAACAGCGGCAATGCCCTGACGGATGGCCTGAATGTCAGTGGAGCCTGGTTGATACAGGTGGCGCGTGAATACCTGATGGCCTCGATGTATGTCACGTTGGTTTTCCTGATGCGGGTCACCATCCTGGTGTTGTCGGTGCCGCTGTTTGTTCTGGTGGCTCTGGTGGGGATCGTGGACGGGATGGTAAGGCGTGACCTGCGGCGTTACGGCGCGGGGTATGAGTCGAGTTTTCTGTATCACCATGCCAAGCGGTTCGTGAAACCGGCGCTGTTTATCCCTTGTATCGTGTATTTGTCGGTGCCGTTCTCGGTGTATCCGAACGTCTTGTTGCTGCCTGCTGCGCTGCTGATGGGATTGGCGATATCGGTAACAATGGGATCGTTCAAAAAATACTTATAGGTGTGTTCATCCCTGTGGGGCGGATAACAAGTGCTCAACCTTTAGTTGAATACTTACGGTAATGCGTATAGAATTATTTTACTGCAAGAGCATTCGCAGGGGGCGCAAATCAGATACAGGCCTTCTGTGCCGGGCAGTCAGATGGCTGATCATCTGCCGGGTAGTTACGACAACAGTCGGTTTCTGAACCCTATGTGCTAAAGAAATGCTGCGACTACCAACAAAATTATACGGGGTGCTGATTGCGCCCCGTTTTTTTTATTGAATTTTACCAATCAATACACCATGAGCTTTTCTTCGCGTATACGCAGTAACAACGACATATATCCAGCCTGAATCCGTCTCAGGGGCTTCTTTTGGCTCCAAAATCACAACACCTAACGATGACTTTAAAACCGTTGTTCTATGCTTCCCGCCAGGGTGATTGAATTCACAATAGATCGGTACTCCTGGGCGAATAATATCACTCACGAACCGCGCCACATCGTCTACAGTTCCATACCCTAATTTTGCTAGCTCACTTTCGTGTTCAGCCCAGATATGGCGAACACCAAAACCTCTGTTTGGGCCACTATGCTTACCGGCACGTAGGAAAATGTCTCCGGCAGGAATACTGTCGCTTTTTGAATTCATCTCTGGAACCCTTCCATAACACACAAGACCACCAGGGTGAGCTATCTCCTCGTTAGGGTAACCAACTATGCCGTAATTGTTCGGTGGCACTAAGTGATCCTCATAGGTAACTGTACGAGCATATTACCAGTACAAAACGGCATGAAGAACAACACAGTAGCCCCTTTTCTACTTTGATGTCTATTTTGTAGATTTTAGGTCAAGCCCCTCGATGGCGCGGTTCGCGCCACGCGTTGAACCCCGGATAAATTTTCAAAATCTCCCTTCTAGTTGTTTGCTGACCCACTCCCGCCTTTTCGCCAAGCTCTCTCCTGCATCTATTACCTGTAAAAGGAGGTTCCCATGCACATAACACCGCTGCGGGCGTTGTGTCTCGCTGGCAGTCTGTTCACCGCGCTGTCCGTCCAGGCCGGTGAGAAAGACGAGTTGGCCCTGGTCATGAAGCAATTGGATCAGGTGCAGGCCAGCCTGGAGCGCGCCCGTGTGGTGGCGGTTCAGGACGGCCAGTCCGGGCGTTTTCATTTTGACTATCTGCGGGCTACGCAGGACGTCAACACGATGCGTCGGGGGGTTGAGTTTTACCTCGAACCTTCCCGTGCTCAACCCACCACATCGTCAGTCTCCGGGCAATACCGCCAGGAGCGTCGGTAATGAATGAAGCACAGACCGCCGCGTTTAAAGCCGCTGCTGGCAACGTCGAACCTGCCGTCCTGAACCTGCTGTTTATCGGTTCATTGATTGCGGTATTGACGCTGTGGGCAGGGTGGGGATTTGTTCACGTCTATCGGGGCTATGCGGCAGGCAACATCAAAGGGGCTGCCGTTCAACGCTTCGTGGTCCGTGTCGTCATCTTGCTGTTGGTCAGTCTGTATTTGTTCGCCAGTTAATCATTTATCTCTTCTTCATTTGTAAGGAAACCACCATGAATTTGCCGTCTCTTTTCTCTTCCGCCCGCCGTGTCGCACAGCGTATCAGTCAGTCCACCTTGCTGCTGGCGTTAACGGCTGTCACGTCAGCCCACGCGGCTTTACCGACCGTTGAAGGCCCCAAATCCAGCACCGACAGTTCGTTCTACGGCCAGATTTCCGGCTACCTCAATGACGGGATTGTCCTGGGGGGCTTGATCCTCGCCGCTGCAGCGCTGCTGGTTGTTGCCAACGCCATCATTGCGACCTTCTCCGAAGTCCAGCAGGGCAAATCCACCTGGGCCAAGTTCGGCATGCTGGTCGTGGTCGGTATCGTGCTGGTCGTCGCGGTCATCTGGCTGGCAACCAAAGCGGCCACGGTTATCGTGGGCTAAGGCAGGTACGGTATGGCGACTATCTCGTTTCTACCCGACCGGCTGAATGCAGAGCCTATTGTATTCAAGGGCTTTACGACGCCAGAGCTGTTTATGACTGCGGGATTAAGCGTATTGGGCGGCCTGGTGGTCGCCATACCTTTTACCCTGTTTATTGGCTGGCTGGCGTTCCCTACCGTCAGTTTATTGATGCCGATTGTCGTCGTGTTTTTCGGCGGCAAGCTGATGGCGCGTTTCAAGCGCGGCAAACCGGAGAACTACCTGTACCGGCGTGTTGAGCTGTGGCTGAGCCGTCAGCGGATGGGCAATCCCCACTTGATACACCGTAGCCAGACCTGGGCATTGCGCCGTTCAACGCCGGTCATTCGCCAGTTCCAGGAGGAGTTTGATGAGTAAGTACAGAAGTGCGGTCAATGCGCGTGACCGCCATATTTCAACCCTGCGTGGAGCCTGCGGGGTGTTGATGGTTCTGCTGATGATAGCCCTTGCTGGCTGGATGTTGTCACCGCGCAACCTGACCGTTCATAACCCGCCCGATCTGCGCTCGGGCTCGACCCGTGCCTGGTGGGAAATCCCGCCTCCCACGGTGTACAGCTTTGCGTTTTACATCTTCCAGCAACTGAATTCCTGGCCGAAAGACGGCAACACCGACTATGAGTACCGTATCGGCACGCTGTCTGCTTACCTGACGCCGACCTGTGAAGAGTGGCTCAACAAGGATGCGAAACAGCGTAAATCTGCCGGGGAATTGCGTGAACGCGTCAGGGGGATCTCTGAAGTCCCTGGGCGCGGTTACAAGGACGACAGTGTCACGGTGGTGAGCCGCGATAGCTGGATCGTGCGCCTGGATCTGGTGGCCGATGAGTATTACCACACCGAACCGGTGAAACGCGCCCTGGTGCGTTACCCGCTGAAGATTGTGCGCTGGGATCAGAACCCGGAAGCCAATCCCTTCGGTCTGGCACTCGATTGCTACGCCGATATTCCCCAACGCCTGGAAGCGGCCCCGGTCGCACCGGTCGAGAAGAAAGGACTGTTCTGATGATGTCTACCCGTTATCTTCCTTTATATCTGGCCCTGTTGGGCCCCGTGTGCGCCGTGAGCCTGCCGGTTGAGGCGGTGGAACTGATGAAGTGGGAGCGTATCCCGCTACAAGTGCCGCTGACAGTCGGACAAGAGCGTATTGTGTTTGTGAACAAGAACGTCCGGGTCGGTTTTCCCCCGGAGCTGAACGGTAAATTGCGGGTGCAGAGCACCGGCGGCGCGGTCTACCTGCAGGCGAGCAGTGTCTTTGCCTCCACGCGGTTGCAACTGCAGGACGTGGAGAACGGTGAGCTTATCCTGCTGGATATCACCGGTCTGGAGGGCAAGCAGGTGCGTGAGCCGGTGAGCCTGGTCTATCAGGGCGAGGTCTCCAGTGCGACCGGCAGCGACAACACCTCGGTCAGTGCAGCGGAGACGGCCACCACCAAGGGCAAGGGTTCGGCCTCCGCCAAAGACACAGCCCCACGTATCACAACGCCCTTGCCGATTGCCCTGACCCGTTACGCGGCACAAAACCTATATGCCCCTCTGCGTACGATTGAAGCCTTGCCGGGCGTGCATGCCATTTCGCATGGCCTGTCATCGAACATTACTTCTCTGTTGCCCTCCGAGCCGGTCACGGTGCGCCCGCTGGCCGCATGGGGGGTACAGGGATACAACGTGGTCGCGCTGAAGCTGACCAATCAGCGGTCGGGGAAAGTGGTACTCGACCCGCGTCGTCTGCAGGGCACCTTCCATTCGGCGACCTTCCAGCATCGCTGGCTGGGTGCAGCCGGTACACCGGAAGACACCACCCTGCTGTACCTGGTGATGCAGGGACGCCCGGACGCGGCGTTTTTGCCTGAGCCGGTGATACCCGTGGTGAAAGCCAAAGGCAAGGCGCGAACCTCGTCAGGAGGACAGACACATGCAAATTAAATCCAATACCCTGCTGAAAGTCCTGGTGCCGGTGGTGTTGTTTATTGCCATCGCCATTGGGGTGAAATCCTGTGGTTCAGGCACCCCACCGGCCTCATCGACCGTCAAAACGAATACGGTGGCTGACCTGACCGATGAGGAGTTACAGATCCTCGGTATCGAGGGGGATACCCCGGAAGATACCCTGCGAACCCTGGTGGCACGTCTGAAGGTTATCCAGGACAAGCAGGCCAGTCTGGAGCGGCAGAATGTCACGCTGTCGGAAGAGAACGCCACCCTCAAAGAAGGCGGGGTGAATGTCGATAACCGCATTCGTGATGCGGTCAATGTGGCGAAGCAGGAAGAGGTGCAGGCCCGGCAGAAACTTCAGGCGGAGCAGCAGCGCCTGGCAACGCTGATTGAAAATCTGAAGGGCATGGGCGGTCAGCCAGTTCAGACGCCGTCTGCCGGTTCATCCGCATCAGGGCAGGGACAGCAGGGTGATTTGCCGATTGGGCTGGGCCTGGAGGGCAGTGACGGGGCAACGGGCACCGTGAGCGGCGGTGTGATGTGGATTGAGCCGCAGGACGCTGTACAACTCGACCGTAATGGTAAACCCATTATTGGGGCGGTAGCTACCGGCACTGCAGCGGGCACCGGCAGTTTCCAGTTCCCGAGTTCTTTTGCCAGCCTTGATGATAATGAAATCAATCGTCAGAAAGCCGAACTGGATCGCGTGGCGAAAAATCAGCAGGCCATTGAGGAGGCGACCCCGGTGTATACATTGCCGGAAAACTCGACCCTGATCGGTAGCCGAGGTATGACGGCGTTGCTGGGCCGGGTACCGATTGATGGCAAAGTCACCGATCCGTACCCGTTCAAGGTGCTTATCGGCAAGGAGAACCTGACGGCCAACGGCATCGAGCTGCCGGACGTGGAAGGGGCGATTGTCTCCGGTACCGCCACCGGCGATTGGGTGTTGTCCTGTGTCCGGGGCGAAGTTCAATCGATCACCTTTGTCTTTACCGATGGCACGGTGCGTACTGTGCCGTCCCCGGCCAAATCCAGTGATGGCAGCAACGGCAAATCGAACGGCGGCAGCATTGGCTGGTTGTCCGATGAAAACGGCGTGCCGTGCCTGTCCGGGGAGCGCAAATCCAACGCCTCCACCTACTTGCCGACCCTGTTCGCGTTGTCCGGTGCCGGTGCGGCGGCGGATGCGATGGCGAACGGCCAGAACACCACCTCGGTGGACGGCACCACGGTGACCAGTACGCTGACCGGCAGTGCAGGACAGGCGGCGCTGGGCAAGGCCTTGTCAGGGGGCACCAATGAACTGGCCGACTGGGTCAAGGCACGTTACGGCCAGATGTTTGACGCCGTGTATGTCCCACCGGGTGCCCAGGTGGCCGTCCATATTACCCGTCAGATCCCGATTGACTATGAAGAGCAAGGCCGCAAGGTCCGGTACGATTTTGATATCAGCCAGCAGCATGCGCTGGATTGAGGAGGTTTTGATGAAACAGCACGTTTTACCGTTACTGTGTCTGGCTATCTTGTTGACCGGCTGCAGTACCACCAAAGATGAAATGCTGCCACCGGGGGATTCTACCATGCTGGAGTTGTGGCAAAATAAAGGCTCATCGGCACGGACGTCCACCGAGGCCCGCAGCACATTACGCCGGGGATTGACCGATGACGACAGCGCTGTGCGTCAGGCGATTGAGGAGAGCTATACCCGGACGGCGGAAAACGAGATCCAGCAAATTTTTCCGCGCCTGCCGAACCCCGATATGGTGATTTATATCTACCCGCACATGGCGGGAAATGCGCCCGCGCCGGTGCCGGGTTATAGCTCGGTATTCTCGTTTTACAGCCGGGTGCAGTATGCGCTGCCGGGTGAACGTACGGAGGCGCTGTAATGTTCTCATTGTTTAGCAAGAAGAAAATCGGCCAACAGGCTCCTGCAGCAGCAGAAGACGATGGCCTGGATACGGCGGTCTTGACGCGTGAGCCGCAGGTGAAAACCGGCAAGCTGACGGTGGCTGAGGAAAAGGCGCTTTACCCGAATAACCCGACGTTTGTGGATTACCTGCCGTGGGCCGAGTACCTGCCGCGCAGCCAGTGCCTGTTGCTCGATGACGGGGTATCGGTCGGGGCGGTGTTCGAGATTGTACCGGTGGGTACCGAAGGGCGGACGCCGGAGCGACTGGAGGAGATCCGCGATGTGGTGGAAGATGCCCTGCAGGACAGTTTTGAAGAGCGGGATTCGCACCCGTGGGTGGTGCAGTTCTTCTGTCAGGATGAGACCGACGTTACCGAATACCTGGATAAACTGCGCGGTTACGTCAAGCCCTGGGCGCAGGGGTCAGCGTTTACCGAGGCCTATCTCACCGAGATGGAGCGGCATATGCGCGGTATCGCGGTACCCAAAGGGCTGTTTATCGACAAGGCGATCACCGGCGCACCCTGGCGCGGCCAGCAACGCCGGACTCGGATGGTGGTCTACCGCTATGTCAATCCGGCACTGCGCGAGCCGCATCCCCCGGAAGAAGCGCTGAACCAGGTCTGTGAACGACTCTCGTCAGCGCTGGCCGGTGCCGGTGTCGTGGCGGCCCGTCAGAACGGGGAGCAGATCCACGCCTGGTTGCTGCGCTGGTTTAACCCCGAGCCTGACTGGGTCGATAAAGAGACCTTGTATCGCACGGCAGCGCACCAGGATGATGAGTCGGGTGTGTTACCGGTGGAAAATGATTTCAGTGAGACGGTGCTGTTTTCACCGCCGCGTTCTGACGTGGAGCGCGGGGTGTGGTGGTTTGACGGACTGCCGCACAAGGCGGTCACTGTTGACCGGCTGCGCCGGGCGCCCACCGTGGGGCACCTGACGGGGGAGACGCGCAAAGGAGAAAATATCAATGCGCTGATGGATTTGCTGCCAGAAGGGACAGTGGTCTCACTGACCCTGGTGGTGCAGCCCCAGGACGTGCTGGAAGAGCGCTTTAATCACCTGGCAAAGAATGCCATCGGCGAGAATACCGAGTCGGAGCGGGTGCGTGAAGACTCGGAGACCGCCAAGCGTTATCTGGGGGAAAAACACAAGCTGTACCGGGGCAGCATGACCTTCTATCTGAAGGCCCCGACAGTCAAGGTGCTGAATGCCCGCCAGCGTGACCTGACGGCGGTCTTGTTGAACGCCGGGTTGCAGCCAGTGAAGCCGGAGTTTGATGTTGCCCCGCTCAACGGCTACCTTCGCGCCTTGCCGATGTGCTTTAACCCGATGCACGACAAAAAACACTGGTATACCCGGCTGACCTTTGTGCAGCACATGGCCAACTTGCTGCCGGTGTTTGGCCGTGATACCGGCACCGGGCATCCCGGCTTTACCTTCTTTAATCGCGGTGGTGCACCGCTGACCTTTGATCCTCTCAACAGTCAGGACCGCGCCAAGAATGCTCACCTGGTGTTGTTTGGACCCACTGGTTCGGGCAAATCGGCCACCTTGAACAGCCTGTTTGCGCAGTTGATGGCCATTCACCGCCCCCGGCTGTTTATTGCCGAAGCCGGTAACTCCTTTGGCTTGTTTGCGGATTACTGTGAAGAGCTGGCGTTGACGGTGAACAAGGTCAGCATCAAGCCCGGTTGCGGTATTTCTCTGGCTCCCTTTGCCGATGCCCACCGTCTGATCGAGACGCCAGCCGTTCTGGTGAGTGAGGAGGAACTGAGTGAACGTATCGAGACCGAGGACAGTGACGAGGAGGATGACGAGGAGGAGCGTGACATTCTGGGTGAACTGGAGATTGTGGCGCGACTGATGATCACCGGTGGCGAGGCCAAGGAAGAGGCCAAGTTGGAACGGGCTGACCGGGGCATGATGCGTGAGGCCATCCTGGTGGCCGCGCGAGCGGCCTATAACGCAGGGCGGCAGATGGTCACCGGCGACTTGCAGGCCGCGTTGTACCAGTTTGCCGCTGATTCTGCACGGCCAGAAGTTCGCCGAACCCGAGCGCAGAACATGGGGGAATCGCTGGGCGTGTTTATGCAGGGGTTCCTGGGCGAACTGTTTGACCGCCCCGGAGATAACTGGCCGGAAGCCGACGTGACGTTGATTGACCTCGGGACGCTGGCGCGGGAAGGGTATGAAGCGGCACTGGCGGTGGCGTACACCTCGCTGGTGAACACCATCAACAACATTGCTGAGCGCGATCAGTTCCTGGACCGGGAAATCGTGTTTGCGACCGATGAAGCGCACATGATAACGACCAACCCATTGTTGGCCCCGTTCGTGGTCAAAATTGTGAAGATGTGGCGTAAACTGGGGGCCTGGCTGTGGCTGGCGACGCAGAACCTGGAGGATTTCCCGAATACGTCGAAGAAGATGCTCAACATGATTGAATGGTGGCTGTGCCTGGTGATGCCACCGGAAGAGGTGGAGGAGATCGCCCGCTTCAAGAAATTGACGGTGGAGCAGAAAGCCATGTTGCTGTCGGCGACCAAAACCCCCCGTTGTTATACCGAAGGTGTGGTGCTGGCGAGCCGCATTGAGGCGCTGTTCCGGGCAGTACCGCCAAGCTTATATTTAGCCTTGGGTATGACCGAGAAAGAAGAGAAGGCGGCGCGACGGGCGATTATGCAGGCACAGGGGGTGTCAGAGTTGGCGGCAGCAAAACAGATTGCACATCAACTGGATGTCGCTCGCGGTATCGCTAAGGCGGCGGCATGATGCAGTTGAAAAAGGCTATGTTGGAGATTGTGGCCGGTGACGGTGGTGAAGGTGGGGTGCTGTTTGAGGCCCCGCCACAGGGTAACCCGCGTATCAGTGAGGCACATGCCGTGCAGTTGGCTGAGCTGTGTGAGCAGATCCAGATGCGTGCCCAGCCGGTGGTCTCGATTACCTGTTCACCGCACCGGGTGGGGCATCACAGTTGTGTCGCGGTGAAGTTCGCTGGGGCCAGCGCCTGTGTCAATCTGTTGTTGACGATCACCGGCACGTTACGCTGGCCGACCTCGCAGGATTATGTCCTGGCTCCGCGCTGGTATATCAACCTGCCGGATGCGGTCGATACAGTGTACCTGGTGACGCAGTTGGCTGAGCGATTGGGCGTTCCCGAGTAGCAGTTATACGCGTCTGGCCCCTTTATTTTGGCGGCAGGTTACCGGTTTCGGTAGTCTGCCGTTTTTTTCATCAGAACACCCCCTGGTTCCCCTAATTTTTCCCCGCGCATTTCGAGTTGTTTGCTGTTTTTGTCAGCAATGCGCGTCACCCTGCGGTTTTGTCCCACAGGAGTGAAATGTGATGAAGAAACGTAACGCTGTGTTCCTGCTGGCTATCGGGTGCGCTGCCGTATCGGCACAGGCGGCCACCGTGGTATATACCGACAGTCAGCATCCCCCGACTGGATTAGGTACCGGTCATCAGGTGGTTTACCTGGATGCGCCGGAGACGGTTCAGCACGAGGTATTTGGTGCGCTGTCGGCTGACCCTCGCCAGGCAGAGCAGCAGGCCAACGCGGTGCTGCAGTCCCCTGACTGGCAGCAGAAAGAACAAAAGATAGTGCAGGCCTACCAGGGCGTTCTCCAGGCCTACGGTCTCGAACTGAAGAAATATCCTGCCGTGGTATTTGACGACCATTATGTTGTGTACGGCACGGCTGACGTTGCCCTGGCCGAATCGAAGCTGGCTGAGCACAAGGGGGCTCAATGAAACGACTCTCCTTGCGTCGTCATAAGTTGGCGACGGCGTTATTGCTGTGCAGCGCGGTACAGCCGTTCACGGCCAGTGCCATCAACTCGGTAGCGATAGTCACCAGTGCCCTTTCTCCGTCCTGCCTGGAATACCGGGTTGTCGGGGTGTGTTACTGGCTGTTCTGTACCGCGTGGGGATGTACGGTTCGGACCTCCGTCAAGGTGAAGCACTACATTCCCAATGCCGTGGTGTCCAGCTATGCCCAGACCGGGGATAACCCCTGGTCGGAAGTGGCGATACTGGGGACCGGTATTCAGGGTGTGGCTGAAGGCGGTAGCAATAATGAGCAGAAGCGTGGGCTGCGCAAAGACAACCTGCGTTTCAAGAACGCCGATGCGATTGGTCACCCTGCATTAGCCGCCCCGTTGTTTAACAACTTCATGGGGTCGATGGGCTACACCTGCGCCGGTTCGGCCACGGCGTTTGTGCCGTATTTCCTCAGTACCCTGGATGCCCTGATGTGGCGTACCGGTCTCCCGGAAACCCTCTACCCGGAAGCCCTGACACCGGGAATGCGTGAAGTGGGGTCAACCGGGAATATGTGGGGCAATGTGTACCCCCGTGGCGGGTTTGTCACCCAGGTGGATGACTACAAGGCGGCGGCTGTTGTCGCACAACGTACTGCAGACATTATCACGCGTACCGGTCAGGTGCATGTCTATAACCCGATGACCGCCAGCCGCAGTGACGGGTACTGGCCGCCCGACCCGGTGACGGAGAATACCGGCACCAAAAACCACAAATGGCAGCAATTGGTTCCCTCGGTTTCCTCTTCCTGTGCCGTATTCCCAGACAACAGCAACCCCATCGCGACAGATGGCGCGTATGCCTGGGCGCTCTGGCAACCCTATTCCTGCTGCCAACGGCGCGGGCAAACGTTCCTCTACAGCACTGATTTTTAACTCAAGGGAGTGTACACCATGACATTCAACGCATTTTTAAAGGCAGGGGCGCTGGCAGGTGCTGTCCTGCTGGTTCTGAATCAACCGGCATTGGCGGCGTTCGGTATCACGGGCGAAGAAGCCAACGTCGGTTATGGCAAAGGAATGAAAGGGGCGGTAAACGACAACCTGTTTTACTCCATCGGTGGGGGAACCGTGATATCCCAGCCCCCCAGTAGCAACAATATGGAGAAAATGGGACTCGGTATCAGTTGGAACAATGACCTGATGTGCGGCAATTTCGATTTGAGTACCACGGTCAAGAACCAGCTCAACGGGGCGACGGATGGCTTTAAAAACATGATGGGGGATGTGATTAATGGGGCTACCGGCGCGGTTGCCAGCCTTCCGGCGATGATAATCCAGCGGGCGAATCCTGGACTGTACGAACTGCTGACCAACGGTGTTCTGCAGGCCAATGTGGCGTTTGATAAGGCTCAGCTCAACTGCCAGACGATGTCGAAGAAACTGGCTGATTACTCTTTGTCAGGCAAGTTGACGCAAACCGCTATCGGGGAAGAGTTTCAAAACGTCATTTCCAGTACGTCTGATGCGATCCGTGCAGATAATAGCTTGAAGAAATCGACGGGCAAAGAAGGGGTGAAATGGGTGGGGGGGCAACAGCGCGGGGGGACGGGTCAGAAGGCTATCAAACCCACGTATGACATTGCCAAAGCGGGTTACAACATCCTGAATAAACAGTCTGCAACCAGTGATGCTGCGGTGAGCACTTCAGCGTGTAATGGCTCGTTGTGTCAAAAGTATAAAACCAGTGCTGAAGCAGCAGATGCGGTATCGAAAGTTCTGGGGGATCGAGCGCTACGCACTTGTGTGAGTGGCAGCGAATGTAATAGCGGTGGGTTGGAAAATGAGCCGGGCACCTCTACACCAGGCGAAGGTTTTTCTCCCACGCTGGAAAAGACCACCAAAGAGAATCAGGAGATCCTGATCAAACTGGTGAACGGTAACCTGGCTCCCAATACAACTAATCTGGCAACGTTGAAAACCGGTGATTTGGCCGTAACGCGCGGGGTTATCCAGGCGCTGAAAGATGACCCAGACAATGGGGCGTTGGTACAGCGTCTGGCCGGGGAACTGGCGATGGCAGACACCATTACGACGGCATTGGCGATGCGTCGTATGTTGATGGTGGGGCAATCAGAGCCTAGCGTAGCAGCCCAAGAGCCCATCGTGGCGGAATCTGATCGCCGCCTGGAGTTTCTGGATCGGGAGATCCAGGCGCTGAAAAATGAGATGGATATACGCAAGGCCATCAGCAACAACTCCATTCTGGTGGCGATCACCCGTCAGGAAGCGCGTGAAGTGGACAACAGCCTGCGTCAGGACCGTCAACAAAATGACAGTGCTGTCCAAGGGCTCAGCAAGTCCACGGAGGAATAATCAATCATGACGACCACAAGAGTATCGAAGGACGAAACCCAAAACCGACCAAAGACAATGGCGCAGCGCCGGTGGCGTAAAGCTACCGGTTTTATTTTCGGCATGGCAGGGATTTTGTTACTGGGGGGATGTGCGACGGCATTGGGGCTGTATCTTGCCGGACATGAAACCGCACTGACAGACTGGCTGCAGCAGGCGCGAGTTCCGCTGTTTATCTGGCGGTTAACACTGTACGGCATTGTGGCCGCCATGTGGTTTCACCGTGTCCGGGCGACGTTGTTACGTCAGGCCTCGTCACCGTGGGCGGTTTACCGGCTCGAAGTGATGATGGTGTGCCTGGCCTTGCTGATTGAATTCACCAGTTACCGTTGGGGGATGTGATGACGACGGACAGTTATCTTGAGTTTTTCCTGGTGTTCCTGGGCTGGCTGATTAACAACGCCCTGTGGACCATTATTACCGCCACGGGGTTGTTCGCGTTGCCGTTGGTACTGAAGGTGGCCGGAGTCTGGTTGAAGGTGCGTACCGAAGGGGATGACGAGGGAAACAAGGGGGCGCTGGCGCTCCCTCGCATCGAGCAGGTATTGTACGTGGCGTTCATCGTTATTATGTTCTGCGCGATGCCTTTTCAAGAAGTGGATCTGACGGTGATGAAGTTTGACCAGACCCGCTCCAGACAATGCGGCACTAACGTGCCCAAGCCGGATGAATCAGGCTATGGCGGGTTGTTGACCGACTTCAACGGCCAGGTTGCCAAGGTGCCGATGTGGTGGTACCTGGTTCACAACCTGTCAAAAGGGGTAACGCATGCAGCCATTGCGTCCATCCCCTGCGGTATGGAACTGCGCCAGTTGCGCTTTGAGGTACAGCATACCCAACTTATTGATCCGGTGATCCGTCAGGAGGTGCAGGAATTCGCCAATCAGTGCTATTCCAAAGCCTACTACAAGTTGAAATCCACCAATAGCCAGCTTACTGATGCCACCATCAATTCGGTGGGCTGGATAGGCTCGAGCTACTTCCTGAATACGGGGGGCTACTATGACTATTACACGTCTACCTCACCCCGTTCGCAGTGGCCGTACAGCGAGAGTCGGGACAGCGGTTATCCCAACGTGGGGCGGGGTGGGTACCCCACGTGCAAGGAGTGGTGGAGTGCCTCCGGTACCGGGCTGAAAAGCCGATTGTCAGGGAGCTATAACACCAAAGTTGCCAACAGGATGAAGTTCGTTGATAGCGAAAATTGGGAGGAAAATCTGTTGCGCTGGCTGGTCAGCCCGCAAAATACCCTGATGTCCGGGGGGCATGAAACCTATATGGCGGGAAGCCAACGGGGGACCGGGATAGACCTTGATACTAGTTTCAAGCAGATGGTCAGTGGCCTGGGCGCATTCTCAGCACAAGCGACCCAGTTACCGGCGTTTGATGCGCTGCGTCAGGCGTTGCCGATGGTGCATGGCATTCTGATGATGGCGCTGGTCATTTGTATCCCCCTGGTGATGCTGTTCGGTGCCTATGACCCCAAGGTGGTGGTCACGCTGACGTTTGTCATGTTTGCGATGACTTTCGTGACATTCTGGTGGGAACTGGGCAGTTGGCTTGATGATCGGCTCATCGAGATTGTCTACACTGGCGCTCGCGGGTATTACAACTGGTTCAGCAGTGTTGGGGCTGAAGGCTGGATTATGAATCTGGTACTGGGGTCGATGTTTGTGGTGCTGCCTGCATTTTGGTTCGGGGCGGTGAGTTGGAGTGGTGTTCAGATCGGTGGGGCATTATCTTCAGCAGTTGATAAAGCTAGTCGAGGGTCACAGCAAGCGGGTGCTGAAGGGGGCGCTGCCGCAATGAAAGTAGCCAAGACAGTTGCAACAAAAGGGGCATCGAAAGGGAAAGGCTGAGCAGTGCAGGCAGTGAATGGTCGTTTCACTGCCTGTTTTTATGCATCGTTGTCGAAATGTACAGTTTTGTCGTCATTATGACGATAACCAGCATGTAATGTTTCATCTTCTGTTGATGTGTTAGTCGGGGGAGTTGTTTCGATCCCAGCAACAACGATTGCCACTATAACTGAAAACACCATCTTCACGGCTTCAACTAATCCCTTGGCGATAACGCTCCAGATATCATCCTGCGTTTTGTTAGCCATGCTTTCTCCCTCGTTTTATCTGCTTATCATAACATGGTCACCTTACGGCAGCGGTGATGCAAAAACAACCTGTTTACTGCATGAAGGGTGACGTAATCTGAGACAAATCATGACGCATTTTGAGTCAGCGCTGGGGATCACGAGGCCGGGAAATTATAATTTTCTCAATTTGAGTTAAAAATAGACTCACTTTGGGGTTTATCAGAAGGTGGGCGTGTTTTCACACGCTCATTTTTCCCAATATGAGTCATATCAATACGCAATTAGAGACAAAGCTATGCTCAACGTATCTTGTGATGATGGATCGACCTACGTAAAACTGGCCTGGCTGGAACAGGGTGAGATCAAGACACATCTGTCGGGTAACAGTTTCAAAGATGGCTGGAGCCCTGCCATCCTGGGAACGCGAAAAGTGTTCAACTATACCGTTGACGGGAAAAAGTATTCGCATGATTTGGGAAGCACTGCAGCAATCGGCACCACGCATGTCAGTTACCAATACAGCACCACAAACCTACTTGCCATTCATCATGCCCTGCTGACATCGGGTTTACCACCACAGGAGATTGCACTGACGGTCACCCTGCCGGTGACGGAATTTTTCGATGCGGATAACCAGCCGAATGAGGCGAATATAGAGGCGAAGAAAAATAATGTTTTGCGCGATATTTCGTTGAATAAAGGAGAAACCTTTAAAATTATCGATGTGAAGGTCATGCCTGAGTCCTTGCCAGCGGCATTGGCTTCAATCATTGCTGATGAGGTTAATCCACTGGAGCGTAGTTTGATTGTCGATCTAGGGGGAACCACGCTGGATTGTGGCATTATACAGGGGGCTTTCGAAAGTATTACCGAGGTCAAAGGGAATGCAGAGATTGGGACATCTCGAATTAACCGGGCGGTGATGAATGCATTAATGAATGCTTCTACCCCAAGTAGCTATTATGTGACGGGGGAAATTATCAGGAATCATTTGGATGAGGACTATTTACGAACCCTCATCAATGACGTTGACCAGATCAGTAATATTCAGTCGGTAATACAAATGGGGGTCGCCTCA
>NZ_CAMFLB010000035.1:0-79089 GCF_945957435.1 Serratia sp. PL7
AACAAGACGGTATCTCTCCCACAGGGAGAGGGAGCTTATAGCCCTTGCTCTTTTGCAAGTAAAGAGCTCATCTCAGCAAACTCAATCGGTCCCCTCTTCATGGGGGGGAGAGGGAGCTTATAGCCCTTGCTCTTTTGCAAGTAAAGAGCTCATCTCAGCAAACTCGATCGGTCCCCTCTTTATGGGGGGGAGAGGGAGCTGATAGCCCTGCTCTTTTGCAAGTAAAGAGCTCATCTCAGCAAACTCGATCGCCCCTCATTCAAGGCAAGTCACTACTATTGAAACACACTCGATCGATTCCCTCTCCCTGCGGGAGAGGGTTAGGGTGAGGGGCCGTTATTTCCGGACCAGCAGCGTCAACACTTCGTAATGGGCTGTGTGCGGGAACATATCAAATAGCTGCACGCGTTCAACGCGGTAATCCGGCAGCATCGCCAAATCCTTCGCCATACTTAACGCATTACAGCTGGAATAAAGAATATATCTCGGCGCCATGCGGTTGAGATAATCACACAGCTCATTGCCAATCCCCCGGCGCGGCGGGTTCACCAAGACCAATTCAGGAACCTCTCCCTCGGCGGTGGCAAATCGGGTCGAATCCAGCGCCTGAAAATCCACCTGCTGTAAGCCGAGAGTTTGTGCCGACTGTTTGGCACAGGCAATCGCCTCTGCGCTGATTTCAATGCCAGTCAGCCTGGTTTGCGGCTGTGCACAATGCAACCCGAAACCGCCTACGCCACAGAACAGATCCCACATGCTGGCGATACCCAGCGCCCGAACCCAATCCCGTGCGGTGGCATACAGCTGGCTAGCCACCTGTGGATTGGTTTGAAAAAAGCTCTGTGGGCGAATGTATAACGGCACCTGGTTGAACCGCTCTTCCAGCGCCTGCTGTTCGGTCAGCGGGATTTCATGCTCGCCTTCCATGATCGCCATGTGTACTGGCTGAATATTGGCGGAGATCACCTTCAACTGCGGCAACTGTTCTTGTAACCAAGGCAAGGCCGCACGCAGTTGCGCCAGCTTGCTGTCAGAACGCAGCACAAAGCGCAGCATCAGGCCGCCGCTGAAGGTGCTTTCCGTCAGGAGTAAATATTTCAGTTCGCCACGTTTGCGCGCCACGTTATAAGGCGTTAATCCGGCGCGGGGGATAAAGTCTTTCAAGACCGCGAAAATCGGAGCAAAGCTGGCCGGATACAACGGACAATCACACAGGTCTACCGGTGTGCCATCACGGTGCAACATGCCAAGCAACGGGCGCTCAACGCTACCGCTGACCACCATTTTCGCCTTGTTGCGAAATGCACTCTGTTCACCCGTCACCGGCTCCAACCACTGCGCGACATCGCGATCCGCCAATAAGGATTGCAGATGATGTTGTTTTTCTTCCAGTTGCTGAGGATAAGGCTTTTCCAGCCACTGACAGGAACGGCAGGTGCCCGCCGAGTACAAAGCGCAATACATGAATAGTAACCGTTAAATCAGGATGACCAATGAGGGCGCAGATTGTACCACCCAACGCAGACAAAAACTTATTTACCAAAACAGGAGAAGATAAAACGCCGCCCGGTCAGGCGGCGCTTGAAGCTCAATTAATCGCCAAGTGCATCAGCCACGAGCGGCCCTTTGCAGCTCGCGCGCACGCTGTTTTTCCGCCCGCGCCATAAACCACCAGGCAATAAACCCGATGATCCCCACCACCAGCAAGATCAGCGTCGCCAAGGCGTTGATCTCCGGGTTAACCCCCATACGCACGCTGGAGAATACCAGCATTGGCAAAGTGGTGGCCCCTGGCCCGGCCACGAAGCTGGCAATCACCAGATCGTCCAACGAGAGAGTAAACGCCAGCATCCAGCCCGAGATCAGCGCTGGGGCAATCATCGGTAAGGTGATCACAGAAAACACTTTCAGCGGCGTCGCGCCCAGATCCATCGCGGCCTCTTCGATCGAACGATCCAACTCTCGCAGACGCGAACTGATAACGACCGACACATAAGCGGTACAGAAGGTGACGTGCGCCAACCAGATGGTGAACATCCCGCGCTCAGAAGGCCACCCAAAGGTGTGCCCCATAGCCACAAACAGCAGCAGCAGCGACAAACCGGTGATCACGTCTGGCATAACCAGCGGTGCGGTGAGCATAAAGGCAAACCCGGTCGAACCCCGGAAACGCCCAAAGCGCACCATCACCATCGCGGCAATGGTGCCGAGGATCACCGCCGCCGTGGCGGAAGCCGCCGCAATGGTCAAACTCAAGCCAACCGCACTGATCATCGCCGAATCGTGGAACAGTTCTACATACCAGCGCAATGACCATCCCGCCCAGACGGTAACCAGCTTGGAGCTGTTGAACGAATAGATCACCAGCATCAGCATCGGTGCGTACAGGAAGGTGAAACCAACCACCAGAATCGCTATGCGCCACGGTGAACGCACTACCGGCAAGTTATTCATCCCTGTCCTCCCATTTCCTTGTTCTGGTGCTTGTGGAACCAGAGAATAGGTACAATCAACAGCAGCAGCATCACGGTAGCAACCGCCGAGGCGACCGGCCAGTCACGGTTATTGAAGAACTCCTGCCAAAGCACACGGCCAATCATGATGCTGTCTGGCCCGCCGAGCAGTTCCGGGATCACAAACTCCCCCACCGCCGGGATAAACACCAGCATAGATCCGGCAATAATGCCGCCACGGGTTAACGGCATGATCACGCTGAAGAAGGTTTTCAACGGCTTGGCCCCCAAATCCAGCGAGGCTTCAACCAGCGAGTAATCAAGGCGCGTCAGCGCGGTATAAATTGGCAACACCATAAACGGCAGATAGGAATAAACGATGCCGATATATACCGCCAGATTGGTATGCAGGATCACCAGCGGCTGATCGATTACCCCCAACCACATCAGGAAGTTGTTCAACACCCCGTTGTTCTTCAGTATCCCCATCCAGGCATACACACGGATCAGGAATGACGTCCAGGAAGGCAGGATCACCAACAGCAGCAGTATGTTGCGGGTCGACGGTTTACTGTGCGCCACCGCCCATGCCAGCGGATAGCCGATCACCAGGCAGCACAGCGTTGAAACCGCCGCGATCTGCAAGGATTGCAGATAGGCATCGATGTATAGCGGGTCATCGGTCAGTTGCAGGTAGTTGGCAAAGTTCAACGCAATGTCGAGTTTGCCATCTGCCCAACTCATCAGATCGGTATAAGGCGGTACCGCCAAGGCCAGTTCAGACAGACTGATCTTGAACACGATCAGGAACGGCAGCATAAACAGTAGCAGCAGCCACAGCAGCGGCAGCGCGATCACCAGCTTGCGGCCATGGGCCATCTGCAAACGTTGGATAAACGCCTTAATCGGGCCGGGTACTCTTGCCGGAGGCTCCGGCGAACGTTCAGAAAGCAATGTCATGGTGGTTACTCCTCACTTTCTCAACTACACCGTCAGAACCACACAGCTGTCGGTTTCCCAACACAGGCGCACTTCATCACCCCAAGTCGGCATCCCTTTGCGGAAGCGATGGCCGTTTTGCAACTGCGCACTGATCATCTGCCCGCTGAGCAACTTCACGTGGTAGATAGACAGATCGCCAAGATAGGCGATGTTCACCACCTCACCCACCGCAAAGTTGCAGCCGTCTTCCGGCACTTCCTCACACAGCATGATCTTTTCCGGGCGGAGCGCGACCTGAATAGGCACACCGTCCACCACCGATGAATCAGGATCGACCTTAAGCGCATGGCGTAAACCCGGGCTTTGCAAGATCAATGCATCGTCCCGCCGCTCCTGCAACACGCAATCGAACACGTTGACCGAACCGATAAACTCGGCGCTGAAACGGCTGTTCGGGTGCTCGTAGATCTCTTCCGGCTCACCGATTTGCACAAACTTGCCGCGGTTCATGATGGCGATACGGCCAGCCATGGTCATCGCTTCTTCCTGATCGTGGGTGACCATGACGCAGGTCGCGCCCACGCGCTCCAGGATATCGACCACTTCCAGCTGCATGCGATCGCGCAGTTTTTTATCCAACGCGCCCATCGGTTCATCCAGCAGTAACAGCTTCGGCCGTTTGGCCAAGCTACGCGCCAGTGCCACACGCTGGCGTTGCCCGCCGGAAAGCTGGTGCGGCTTACGCTTGGCGTATTCCTGCATATGCACCAACGTAAGCATTTCGGTGACGCGCTCGTTAATTTCCGCGCGCGGCATTTTGTCCTGCTTGAGGCCAAACGCGATGTTCTGCTCCACCGTCATATGGGGGAAAAGCGCATAGGACTGGAACATCATATTGACCGGGCGCTGGTATGGCGGCACCTGGGACATGTCCTGACCGTCGAGGACAATTTGCCCTTCCGTCGGCTGTTCAAAACCGGCCAACATGCGCAGCAACGTCGATTTTCCGCAGCCAGAAGGCCCCAACAACGCAAAGATTTCGCCCTTGTAGATCGTCAGGCTAACGTCTTCTACCGCGTTCTGGCCGTCAAAGGTTTTGGTGAGGTTACGGATTTCCAGCAGAGGGGTGAAAACCTTCTGCGATTTGGCTAGCGGACGAGGGATAACATCGTTCAATCGGGGTGCTCTCCGGCTAAAGCAGTACGACCAACCACAGCAATTGCCATGGCCCAAAATGGCAATGCAGGCGGGTTAAACCCACATGCTTATCAATACCGGGCTCAGCATGCTGAGCCCCTATACTTATCAAAACCCTATGAATTTCGAGCTGTAGCTAGGCGACAAGCTTGAAAGACGACGGGTCTTTACTTCCCGCTTTTAACTTTAGTCCATGCCCGGGTAATGACACGGTCAAGTTTCGGCGACTGTACGTTCAGCGTGTACAGTTTGGCGCGAATATCTGCCGGTGGGTAAACGTTCGGGTTATCACGCACCTCGGCATTCACCAGCGGCGTGGCGTCTTTTACCGCGTTGGCATAAAACACGTGGTTGCTGATATCCGCGATCACTTCTGGCTTGAGCAGGAAGTTCAGGAACTGGTAGGCCGCATCTTTGTTTTTGGCATCGGCTGGCATCGCAAACATGTCAAAGTAGGTCAGCGCCCCTTCTTTTGGAATGGAGTAGGCCACATTCACGCCGTTTTTGGCTTCCTTGGCACGGTTGGCGGCCTGCATCACATCGCCAGACCAGCCGATAGCCACGCAAATATCCCCATTAGCCAGATCGTTAATGTACTGGGAAGAGTGGAAGTAGCGGATATTCGGGCGCAGCTTCATCAGCAGATCGTTGGCCGCACCGGTGTAATCTTCCGCATTGGTGCTGTTAGGATCTTTGCCGAGATAGTGCAGGATAGTGGCATAGACTTCACTTGGCGCATCCAGGAAGGCGACACCACAACTTTTCAGTTTCTCCAGGTTTTCTGGCTTGAGGATCAGGTCCCAGCTATTGACCGGAGCATCTTTGCCCAGCACCGCTTTGACCTTATCAACGTTATAACCGATGCCGGTGGTCACCATCATGTAAGGGATACCGTACTTATTATCCTTGTCGTTATGCGCGACCAGTTGCAACATTTCGGGATCAAGGTTTTTGTAATTAGGTATCTTGCTCTTGTCCAGCGCTTCAAAAATACCGGCTTTGGACTGGCGCTCAAGGAAGTTGGAGGAAGGAACCACCAAATCATAACCGGTGCTGCCCGCCATCAGTTTGCCTTCCAGAACCTCGTTGGAATCAAAGACGTCATAAACCACTTTGATCCCGGTTTCTTTCTGGAATTTGGCCAGGGTATCCGGCGCAATATAGTCGGACCAATTGTAGATGTGCAGCGTATTGTCTGCGGCCGACGCGGTGAGGCAAGCCGTCATCAGCAAGCCGCCAACCACACCCGATAACCACTTTTTACGTTGGGTGACCATCCGTAACTTCCTCCAAAACCAGGGGTAAATTTGTATCCTGAAAGGATACAACGCCTTTGATTAGCCGAGCGCAATCGTTGCGAACGCGAGTGAATAGCTATGCAGTTGATTGCATGCGATTTTCTCACCTGCCAGCCCACGAGGTCACAAACAGGAGCGTGAGCCTTTAGCAAGATCAGCAGCATAACCGGAGTTGCCAGACGGTGCCAGCCTCCAGGGTAAAAAACGCCGTTTATCGATTAATTATGCACGGGTGCTGTATGTGATGCGGTAATAACGCCCTAAAAGACGATAAATATCTGGCAATCAGGGGAGAAACGCAGGATATCTGTTTGTGGGGAAAAGTTCGGGCTGCGTGCCGCCAGATCTGCGGCACACATAATGTACAGCGAAGATTAATGCAGCATCGGTTGGCTGGCTACGGTAGCCGGGTTCTCTTCTTCATCACCCATAAACAGCAGATCGTTCGCCCTGGCTTCCAGGATCACCATTGAGATCTGTTCTTCGCCCTGTTGCATAAAGTGGGCAAACTGCTCATAGGCCACGCCAACAGCGATGCTCAAAGACTGGCAAACGATCAGCTTTGGCAAGTTATCGTCTTGAATATCCACAAAGGCCTTGATGGTCAGCGAGCTGGCATTGATTTGACTGAGATCGGCCACCAGCGGGATCAGTGCGGTTGGCTTGACTTCGGCCAACGCGGAAAACAGGATCACGTTATCCACCAGATCGAGCTTGGCATCGAATACGCCGTCAAAGTTTTGCATGTGCGGCAGGTGTAACGCCTGGCAAGAGTCACATTCAAAAAACGAGATCCCCAACTGATCCAACCAACGTCGTAATAACGCCAAATCGGGGACGATGAGTGAATCCATAAATTACCAGCCTCACAGGGTTCAATGACATGAAAAGGCGCATAGCTTACGGAATATTCAATCGAGATGCCACGATCAAAGCCGCTTAATTCACTAATGCAACAACATCGCACGGCATATCCGAACCTGCGATCCCCCGTATACGCTTGGCGCGACAGTGGAAAGCGCCATTTATCACCCGCCAGATTTCAGACGAAAGCCAGGCCGGGCTCGTTGCTCAATGTACTCAATCATCATGCCTGCAATATCCAACCCGGTGGTGGTTTCAACGCCTTCCAACCCCGGCGATGCATTCACCTCCATCACCAGTGGGCCACGATCGGCACGTAGGATATCAACCCCGGCAACATCCAGCCCCAGCGTCTCCACGGCCTTGATCGCCGTAGCGCGCTCCTTGCCGGTGATATGCACTTTACGGGCCGTGCCACCCCGGTGCAGGTTCGAACGAAACTCCCCAGGCTTTGCCTGCCGTTCAATCGCGGCAACTACCCTACCGCCAACGACCAGGCAGCGAATGTCACAGCCGTTAGCTTCACGGATATACTCCTGCACCAGAATATGGGCGTTCAGGCCACGAAAGGCGTCGATCACACTCTCCGCCGCCTGGCGAGTTTCGGCCAATACCACGCCGATCCCCTGTGTCCCTTCAACCAGCTTCACCACCAGCGGTGCACCGCCCACCAGTTCGATCAAATCACCGGTATCATCCGGCGAATGCGCAAAGCCGGTAATGGGCAGATCAATCCCCTGACGCGCCAGCAGTTGCAGCGAACGCAACTTGTCACGCGCCCGGGTAATGGCCACGGACTCATTGAGCGGATAGCTGCCGAGCAGTTCAAACTGGCGCAGCACGGCGGTGCCATAAAACGTAATAGCGGAACCAATACGCGGGATCACCGCATCGTAATGTTCCAACTGGCGGCCACGATAATGAATGCTCGGTGCCGCCGGGTTGATATTCATATAGCAAGACTGCGGATCGATAACATCAATACGGTGCCCACGCTGCTCTGCGGCTTCACGCAATCTTTTACATGAGTACAGCGAACCATCGCGTGAAAGAATGGCAATTTTCACTCGTCACCCCTAAAGGCGTTGATCACCTGCATTGGCAGGCATTCCCCATAGCCGCGTTTAGTCTTGCGGTCCCTGGTCTTGTTTATCTTTCGGCGGAGTACGCCGATCGTTCTGCGGCGGCTGGCCACCACGCAGTAGCGGGCCGAACCCTTGAACTACGCGCCAGACCAAAAACGCGGCTGCAGGAACCATCATGAACACGCCTAGAAAGATCATGCCAACCGCCGCCTGTTGCGAAGCCAGCATACCCGGCAAACGGACGTAGTCATGAATACTCAGATAAGAGAGTATCAACAGCACCATGCCCAATCCTTCAAGCACCAGCACAGAACGCGGTAAGTCACCGAATGAACGCATATTTTTTTCTCCAGACTCACTGTGTCCAGTGTAGTAAATTCGCCATCACAGCAACAGCCCTAGTTGATTAATCGGTTCTATAAATCAGACCAAGAGGCAGATCCTGCTTTTTTTTAGCCCAGCCAACGGGCATAGTAAGCGCCATGACGTGAGTGATTGCGCAACTGAAGTCTTTTTATGACGGAAGGAATGTCGTTACAATAACGGTTAATTATTAATAACAGACTAGGAGTGTTACATGTTTGCTGTAATCTTCGGGCGTCCGGGCTGTCCTTACTGTGTCCGTGCTAAAGAGCTGGCAGAGAAATTGACTGAAGAGCGTGACGATTTCAACTTCCGTTATGTTGATATCCACGCCGAAGGTATCACCAAGGCCGATTTGGAAAAAACCGTGGGCAAACCGGTAGAAACCGTGCCGCAGATCTTTATCGATCAGACCCACATTGGCGGCTGCACCGATTTTGAAGCCTACGCCAAAGAAAACCTGAACCTGTTCCAATAAGCTTCAGGCTCGAACAAAAAAAGGCCACCGAACGCAGGTGGCCTTTTTTACGATTAGTGTTTTTGCCGCCGATAGAACTGTTGCAACGCATGCAACACCATGCGCATTAATAAATACAGCATCCCACCCAACACACACCAGAATACGGCGCTGACCGCGTAAGCCAACTCCTGCCAAAACGAATGGCCGGGCGTTAACCAAAAGTGGCGAATGAGCAAACACAGCGGTACCGCACACAGTGCGCCAAGCAAGGGACACAGGATACGCTGCTTGCTCGACAAATAGCTGGCGATAAAACCGGGAATAATAAACAACAGCAGGCCGGTTTCACCATGATGCTCGGATTCTGTCACGCCGACGGCACCGCTCTTCTGGCCAAGAAAAACCAGGCTAAAGAGCAGAAAGCAGCTGAAAATGCCCACCCAGTATCGATAACTCACCATCCACCTCTCCCCTCATACCCGAAAAACGACGGATATCGCGATGTGACCGCTCACTACATCGTAAAAAACAGCCTATCGCACAGACCTTGCGACACACAGCCGAAATCGACAGCGCTGGCTGAACTTTTTCCTTGGTCAAAAGGGTTAAATACGTATACCGACACAGCTTTATGCTGGCTGTCATACGTGATAGCGACTAGAATAAGCGCCGCCATTCGATGGTTCGGATCGCCTTCCGATGGTTGGTTGTTATCTAAGCTTTATCCATATACTCTATGGCTGAATCTAACTCTTATAGTGTTCTTTATCAAGAACTTACTGGTAAACAATAAGTTATCCCCCGTGAACATAAACGTCGCAAGTTTGTTAAACGGTAACTACATCCTGTTACTGTTTGTGGTACTCGCCCTGGGGCTCTGCCTCGGAAAGGTTCGTCTTGGCTCCGTTCAACTCGGTAATTCCATTGGCGTTTTAGTGGTCTCGCTGTTGCTTGGCCAGCAACACTTTGCCATTAACACCGAAGCGTTAAGCCTCGGCTTCATGCTGTTTATTTTTTGCGTCGGCGTTGAAGCTGGCCCCAATTTCTTCTCGATTTTTTTCCGCGACGGCAAAAACTACTTCATGCTGGCGCTGGTGATGGTCGGTTCAGCCATGGTGATCGCCATCGGTCTGGGTAAGCTGTTCCACTGGGATATCGGCCTTACCGCCGGCATGCTCGCCGGTTCGATGACCTCCACACCGGTGTTGGTGGGTGCAGGCGACACGCTGCGTAATACCATCACCAGCGGCCCGGCACTGCTTGCAGCCCAAGACCATCTGAGCCTGGGCTACGCCCTGACCTACCTGATTGGCCTGGTCAGCCTGATTTTCGGTGCTCGTTATCTACCGAAACTGCAGCATCAGGATCTCTCAACCTCTGCCCAACAAATCGCCCGTGAGCGCGGCCTGGATACCGATAGCCAGCGCAAGGTTTATTTGCCGGTGATCCGCGCCTATCGCGTCGGCCAGGAACTGGTTGCCTGGGCAGACGGCAAGAACCTGCGCGAGCTCGGCATTTACCGCCAAACCGGTTGTTACATCGAACGAATTCGCCGCAACGGCATTCTGGCCAACCCAGACGGAGATGCGGTGTTACAGGTCGGCGATGAAATCTCACTGGTCGGCTACCCTGATGCTCACGCACGCTTGGACCCAAGCTTCCGTAACGGTAAGGAAGTATTCGACCGGGATCTCTTGGATATGCGCATCGTGACCGAAGAGATCGTGGTCAAAAACAGCAATGCGGTAGGCAAGCGCCTGAGTCAGTTAAAGCTGACCGATCATGGCTGCTTCCTCAACCGCGTGATCCGCAGCCAGATTGAAATGCCGATCGATGACAGCATCGTGTTGAACAAAGGCGATGTACTGCAGGTCAGCGGCGATGCCCGCCGGGTAAAAAGCGTGGCAGAGAAGATCGGCTTTATCTCCATTCATAGCCAGGTCACCGATCTGCTGGCATTCTGCGCCTTCTTTATCATCGGCCTGCTGATTGGCCAGATCACCATTCAGTTCACCAGCAGCTTCTCCTTTGGTATCGGTAACGCCGCAGGGCTATTGATGTCCGGCATCATGCTGGGCTTCCTGCGAGCCAACCACCCGACCTTTGGTTATATCCCTCAGGGCGCGTTGAACATGGTGAAAGAGTTCGGCCTGATGGTATTTATGGCCGGTGTGGGTCTGAGCGCAGGGGCCGGTATCGGCAATACCCTTGGCGCAGTAGGTGGTCAGATGCTGATCGCAGGCTTGATCGTCAGCCTGGTACCGGTAGTGATCTGCTTCCTGTTCGGTGCCTACATTCTGCGCATGAACCGTGCCCTGCTGTTTGGTGCCATTATGGGAGCACGTACCTGCGCCCCGGCGATGGAAATCATTAGTGACACTGCACGTAGTAATATTCCTGCGTTGGGATATGCGGGCACCTACGCCATCGCTAACGTGTTGTTAACCTTGGCAGGTTCACTCATCGTGGTGATCTGGCCAGGTTTAATGGGGTAGCAAGGCGGTCTGAGAAGTCGTGCCATGGCGAAATATTTTTTGCTTTTTCTAGCAACCGGTAGAACTTTTCGATCGGGACATAGTCTGAATTAGTGCCACTGCTTTTCTTTGATGTCCCCATTTTGTGGAGCCCGTTAGTCCCGCCTTTTTAGGTTCAAGATTAACGGGTTTTTTGTTGCCTGAAATTTACGCCCCTTAAAAACCGTCACTTAGGGAACGTCATTTTACTGGGTGGCGACAAAGTGGCGGCTCACGTTTTACTGCCATAAAAAAACCTGCTTCTTGTCAGTTTGACTTACACCCCATTGATTAACACACCGTGATGTTAGTAATGCCTTCATTATCAACCTGGGAGCCGCTGGAGGCCATTTGGACGCTAGCTGGGGCCACAACGTCAAAAGGCTCAGGCCGAAGGAGGCGCGCGCCAAAGCCCTACTCGGTGTTGCCGGGCTTGAGCGTAGACTCATCCGTATTGATTACGGCTTTGAGGACTGCGACGGCGCCACTCAAACTCTTATGCAAGCTAGCGGCCTGATTTGATGTCCTGAAGAATGCTTTTCGGTACCCAACCAATATCTTGATCTGAGAGTCGCTGGCACCATACCCAGCCATTCAAGAATTTTATCGCCAGCAATTCATCGCCCTCATTAACATCAAGTTCTTTGGCCGTATAGTCATCTTTAGCTATACCAAGACCGGGTTTGTTGCTTCGTTCTATGAGTTGTTCTGGAACCCATCCACCGGCATGATTAGGTATTGTACAGAAATACCAATTATCCCAACCTTCATCGCCCTCATACCTATCCCCTATAATAAGCTGAGTTCCACTTTTGAACGTTATAGGATCTGGATATTCACTTCGATGTTGCCCTATTGCGATAAATTTCATGTTAGTCCTCATAAATGCCATCTACCTTCCTCTGACGCTTACGACAATCTGTATGCATACACAGTATGCAACTATTAATTCTCATCGCGCAACTGATCATCTGAAGCCTACCCAATCCATAGTTTGCTCATACTTCATTGATAGATAGAAAAGTTTTCTTTATAACCACGTGCTACAACTCAACCCGCGGGTGACAAAGTAACGGCACGATATCAGTCTTCCCCCAGTACAGGTCATGTCGACGATGGCCGTCGATACGACACATAAATGCCGAATGCAGCAGTGTATAAAAGCTGGAGGAGACATCTATCACAAATAACGCCAACCGCAATATCATATTTTAAACTGACAGAATTTAACCTATCGAGGTTATTGACAACACTATTCTTTTAATGACAACGTAGTGAAACGCCGAGGTATTGCCGCTCAACGAAGGAAGTCTGACATTGATTCCAAATATCATTTATACCAGGGAGGTAAGCATGTAAAACCAACACAATAACAGCACCAGAAATAAAACACCGATTTTTGGCAGTTTAATGATTTTTTATGTGTCATTTCACAATCCAGAAAGGATTTATAGGATTGCATTATGAAAGTGAGTTTTTTAGGTTACCTTTTTCTGGTTTTAACCAGTTCCTTTTTTTGTGGGAACTTAAGCGCAGTCAGCACAGGTACGCTTACGGTGAAGTTTGGTCAGACAACGGAGGATACTTTTAAGGCGACTCATCCGGAAGCGGTAAATGTAGGTTATAATAACGAACTCAGAGGGAACATTTATAAAGAAACACCCGATAACAACAAGGACAAGCGAAGCAATATTATTTTTGAAAGTATCAAAGATGTCTTTGTCTTGTTTGATCAGAATAAAAATTTATCCGCACTGCAGTTACAATTTAAAAACGATCAGTTTAGTCTTATCAGTGCAATTCTAGCCAGTAAGTACGCCACCGTCGTAAAGAAAACCCCACTTATCGGCAGTGACTATATGGAGCTATACAATGACGGTGTTTCTATTTACTTGATGGATCCTTTTTTCTATTCAAATACGTCACTCTTCTTTATAAAGACCGATATTAGAGATAAAATTCTAAAAAACCTCCCCTCGGAGATGCTCAATGATGATATTAACGTACTGAATTACCTCGTGGAAAGGAGTTTCCCTTCAATAGAGTAATCCGATCCATGCCTCCTGCTATTATGCAGAATAACATAATAGCGGGCGGAGTAAAAACCAGCATCCTATCAATGTTTTTCTATCGGCACCACCAGCATATCAACCGCAATATGGTTGATCGTACGGTGCGTACTGGATACCAAACGACTCCACATATCGTGGTGGTGACCAAAAATCACCAAATCAATGCCTTTTTCACGAATGGCATTGTTCAGTGCTTCGCTTAGATCACCACGGCCAATGATCACTTCACTGATGGGATACTCCGCTTGCTGCTGGATAGCGTTAAGCATATTTTTCACTCGTTCAGAGAAGGTCTTATCGGCATAGTTGAATTCGCCACTACCAAACTCGCTGTAGTGGTTAGCTTGCTCATCGATATAAATCAACGACAGCTTGGCCTGCAGTGCGCCAGCCAATTCAGAACCTTTACGCACCAGTAGTTCGGCATCATCGCTCAGATCGGTTGCAATAACGATATGTTGATAAGTCATATTGTCGGCCCTCCGTATTACCTAATACCCAGCCTGATAACCTACCTATTAATTCTAGTCTAGCCTGAGAGTAGCTGCTTATCCTCTTATCATTCTACTGCTGAAATAACCCATCTCGGCATCAGGCACTACTGCAAAATCTGCAGGCAGATAAACTCTTTCATATGTTGATTTAACGCTATACCAAGGCGCAGGAAGTGGTGCAAAACCAGGTAAAACTGGATTCCCAAGTGTCTTAAGCGCCATAGCAAGCGTGAGCTAACCCATTGTTTACTCAAACGGGCGCAGCATGATACAGCCCCCTATGTTGTCACCTTGGAGAGGGAATGTCTGCAGCCTCGGTGCCGATCCGCATTCAAGCCCTCCGGCCCCATCTTCCATTACAGAAAGGTTCAAAAAATAAAGAAAATATATGATGGTGTGATATGCCCATGAACTCCTTATACTCGGCCCCGTCGATAAGAAAAATCACCAGGCCTCCATCACCCAACCCTTTCCCCCTCCCATTCGACGCTTACTCCCAGATTAATCCAGACTTCGGCTTAATCATTTACCCATGATTGGCCCTGAGTGCCGGAAACGCCACGCGCCATCATCAGGATAACGCAATGTCAATTTCTCCCTCTGCCCGGGTCGCAAGCAACAGCTTGATTGAACCGGGGGCGATTATCGGTGCGCGCGTCAGCATTGGCCCCTTCTGCATCATCGCAGCTGGCGTCGAGGTTGGTGATGACACGGTGATAGCCTCTCATGTCAGTATTAACGGCCTCACCCGTATTGGCTGCAATAACGTTATCGGGCAGTTTTCCACTATCGGCGAAGTGAATCAGGATTTGAAATATGCTGGTGAAGCTACGGACGTGTTGATCGGCGACAGAAACAGGATCGGCAAAAATGCGACCATTCATCGCGGTACTGCTCAAGGCTATCGGCGAACGACTATCGGCAATGACAACCTGTTCTTGAACAATGTCCACATTGGCCATGATTGCATTGTCGGCAATACCACGGTTATTGGTGATAACTCGGGGCTGGCCGGGCATGTTGAACTGGATGATTTTGTGCAGATCGGCAATATGTGCGCGATACATCAGTTTTGTCTGTTGGGTGCTCATGCGCATATCGCCCATCAGTCCGGCGTAGTGCAGGATGTTCCACCTTTTGTCAGCGCCAGTGGCAATCACGCGGCCCCCATCGGTGTTAACGAATCAGCGGCAGCCTTTCAATCACTGGACGCTCAGCAACAGCAAATGATCCAAGCCCTGTACAACAGGCTATATCATCATGCGTTGGCGATCGATAAGGTGAAACAGGAGGTGCAGCTTTTGAGCGAAACCTATCCGCTATTGCAATGGTTTACTTCTTTCTTCTCACGCTCGGCGCGCGGCATTATCCGCTAGTCTTTGCCATTGAATATTCAGATGGGCGCCGCATGCGGCGCCCCTACATGCAGTAGTTTATTTAGTTACCGCACGGCCAGTATTTTCGCTGGCTGACCAGATACGATAGCGCACCTCAACGTCCTTCGGCACGTAAACCACGATCGGCAAGCGGCTGTTATAACGTTGCATTGCGGCATCCCCCAGATGAGCGGCAACGAACTCCTTACGCTTGGTATTATCCGGGCAAGCCATCATGGTAGAGGCCGGAGCCGAGAGCTTCGGCAGTACAAAATAGTTGTAACCCCAACCGGCCAGCGTTTTACTCTCCAGATTGCCGCCCATCATGTGGCGATTGCAATCCACTTCCAGCGTTTGGCCAATCAGCAGTTCAACCTTAAAGTTTTCTTCATTCTCCTGCTTGGGTAAATAAATGACCTGCCGGCTCATGCCCGGCTCTGCTTTCGGGAACGGTGCTACTTTTTCCAACGGCTGCATATTGAGATCGTCAGTACTTGCGGTGGTTGCAGCAACGGCGCTGACAGACGCAGCCATCAGCAGGCTGGTCACTACCATAGAAAGCTTGTTCATTTTTTATCCTTACAATTCATAACCTAATACCCAACTACGCTAGCATACTTTACGCCGTTAAATTATAGGCCAAATCTGGATATCGTCCCCAAGCCTCTTGCCATTCATTAAGGTTTTCTTAAGACGGGATGATTACAGTAGCCTGATCCATTACCGCCTATGAGCCACCGTGTGAACCCATCAAACGCCAAACAATCGTCATTAAATCAATCCTCAACGGCTAGCCAAATTCAGACTGACGCCCTTTACTCCTTGCCCACATCCTTTTACCGTTGGCAAGCCTTTGGGCTGATGGTGGCTGCGCTGTTGTTTATCTGGCTGTCACGCAATGAACAACTGGATTGGGTGGTCAGTAATTATTGGTATGACGCCGCCAGCCAGCGTTTTCCTTGGCAGAACAACTACTGGCTGGATCTGATCAACCATCGGTTGTTAAAGATATCGGTGATCGCCGGAGCGGTGCTGGCGCTGTTTTGGGGAATTTATCGCCGTAACGCGCGGCTGATCGTCACCATGCTGTTGATCGGCATTGGGCCGTTGGTGGTGGGGATCCTAAAAGCCACCAGCGCACACTCATGCCCTTGGGATCTGCTGGAGTACGGTGGCAAAGCGATGTCGTTTCCCCTGTTTGGCAGCACGCCAGCCTTTCCGGGGCCTGGCCGTTGCTTCCCCGGAGGGCACGCCTCCAGCGGCTTCGCCTTGATGGCACTGTTCTTTCTGTTTTATCCGCAACGCCCGCGCCTGGCTTACTGGTGCTGGCTGGGCGGCATCACGCTTGGCATGCTTATGGGTTTTGGCCAGATCATGCGGGGCGCACATTTTCTTTCCCATAACCTGTGGGCCGGGTGGTGGGTTTGGTTCAGCCAGGTGGCTGTTTATTGGTGTATTAGCGGCTATTTCCGCCGTAAAACGAGGTAATACTTAATGGAGCAGTTGAACTATCTTCTTTTCGCCTGGATCAATGCCACTCCGGCCAGCCCGGAATGGTTAATCGATCTTGCCACTTTCATCGCCCGGGATCTGATCGCCATTATCCCTCTGCTGATTGTTGGCCTGTGGTTCTGGGGGGCACATGGCCAACTGGCAACACAGCGAGAAGTGGTAGCTAAAACGACCATTGCCCTGTTATTTGCCATGAGCGCGGCAGCCACCATCGGTGCGCTGTTGCCCCATGAACGCCCGTTTGTCACCGGTATTGGCTATACCTTTCTGGCACATGCACCAGATAGTTCCTTCCCCAGCGATCATGGCACCGCCATCTTCACCTTCGCCCTGGCCTTCCTGTGCTGGCATCGCGCCTGGTCCGGACTTTTGCTGATGGTCGTGGCAATCGCCATTGCCTGGTCCCGGGTATTCCTCGGCGTGCACTGGCCACTGGATATGGTGGGCGGTTTCCTGGTGGGTTGCGTAGGCTGTCTGTTTGCCCAATTGGTGTGGAACCTGTTTGGTGATGCCATCGCCCAGCGTCTGACCCGCCTGTATCATTTTCTGTTCGCCTTCCCGATCCGTAAAGGATGGGTGAAGGAGTAATACCTGCCCGCGGGGGGCTTACCCCCCGCCAGCTATAGCATACCGGTCGTCACGCGGAACTCCCGCATCTCCCCCGCTTTTAACATCACTGCCATTGTTATCGCTGCAACCTCTGGGCTGCAACTGGCTGGCTGGACAAAAGCCGTCGCCCGCGAGTTGGCTCGTGGCCGCTGTAAGACGGCATAGCTGAATTGGCCGGTGGCAAAACGGGTTACAAACCTTCTGCCGCACGGTGCCAGCATAAAGAACTCGGCCTGATCGACATACAGCGAGAGGTCGTCAGAGCAAATGACCCGCTGTGGATTATCACGGATATTGAGCGCACAACCCGGCAGATTTTGGCGGAAAACGGCCCCCTCTTCGCAGGCATAGTTCATATGGCACATATAACTCAATGGCTGGGCCTGCTCGGCCAGGTTGTTGATCACCATTTCAATACTGAACTGTGTGCTGCTGGCGGCTAGCTGAACGGCCGGTTGGATGCGGCAAGGGCCGTCGGCCGTGCTGACTCGTACAGTGATCGCTTTCTCCTCTACCTCCAGCCAGACATCAATCACCGCACCATAATTAGCTGGCAAGCCTTGGTGAGAGGCAAAACAGCCACGGGCATCATTACGTCGAGGCTGCGATCGGCTGGCTTTTGCTTTGAGAGACTGGCCGTCAAACACCGCATCCCAAATCATCAAATCCTGGTAGGGCAACAACGTTAAGGTACCCCGCTGGTTTTGCAGCGCCAACGCGGCGATATCACCAGGAAACATAAACGCGGTCACCGTAAAACCAGCGCCGCGATACACTTCATTCGGCTGTGTGCCGAACAATCCAGGGCTCAGATTAATGATCGTCTTCATCTTCTTTCCTCAGGGGCAGCCGTTGCACCGTGAACGGATTGGTCAAGGTGTAATCTATGTTATTTAAATAACATTTACCAGCCCATTCTGTGGCAGATGATGCTCATCAATTCCGCTAATGACTCAAAAATTAGTGTTAATACAGCTACCAATTGCGATGTGACAATGTTAGGATTATAACATTACTAACATCCAAAGCGTTATTACACCCACTGAGGAATGACCATGACTACTGAACAGATTGATTACGCTCGCTATATCGACCATACCCTGCTGGCTATGGACACCACGGAAAGCCAGATCAACCAACTGTGCGAAGAAGCGCGTCAGCATAATTTCTATGCCGTTTGCGTTAACTCGGGTTATGTCCCGTTGGCCGCTCACCTGCTGCAGGAAAGCAACGTTAAAGTATGCTCGGTTATCGGCTTCCCTCTGGGGGCGGGTTTGACCGTCTCCAAAGCTTTCGAAGCCAAAGCTGCCATTGCCGCCGGTGCCCAGGAAATCGACATGGTGATCAACGTCGGTTGGCTGAAAAGCGGCCTGAATGACGAAGTGAAGGCCGATATCGCCGCGGTGCGTGAAGTTTGCGCGGCTATTCCGTTGAAGGTAATATTGGAAACCTGTCTGCTCAGCGATGAACAAATCGTTGTGGTTTGTGAAATGTGTCGTGAACTGGATGTCGCTTTCGTTAAAACCTCTACCGGTTTCAGCACTGGCGGCGCTCGTGAAGACCACGTCAAACTGATGCGTGCTACCGTGGGCAGCGAGATGGGCGTCAAAGCCTCTGGCGCAGTGCGCGATCGCGTTACCGCAGGGAAAATGATTGCCGCCGGAGCAACACGTATCGGCACCAGCTCGGGCGTTGCGATCGTTTCTGGCGATGCGGCTGACGCAGGTAGCTACTGATTTTCGCTAGCTCTATCTAGTTATAACAACAAAAATACCCTATGGATTTCGAGCTGCAGCCAGGCGACAAGCTTACTCATCTCCAGGCGCTTACTTTTGGGTAAGTGACTGAGGTGAGTAAGCGCAGGTAACAACGTTGTAGCTTGAAAGACGACGGGTATAATGCGGGGTTGTGCCCTCAGTGCGAACTGGGTCTGCACTACTCCGCATTATTGTGTTGGAGCGAACGAAAAAGACTTTTGGCTCCTTTATCCCTTTCGGCCACACTTGAGAAACCTGGGGTATAAACCTGTAGGAATAACTGATGGAAACCCGGCGCGACGAACGTATCAACCGGCTAGTTCAGGCTCTAAAGCGTTCTGACAAGATCCACTTAAAAGAAGCAGCCGCACTGCTCGGCGTCTCGGAAATGACCATCCGGCGCGATCTCAGTGCCGAGCCTGCTGCGGTGGTCTTGCTTGGGGGTTATGTCGTAGCCGATCCGCGAATCAACGGGGTGACCAATTACTTTGTCTCCGATCAGAAAGCCAAACAGGTGGCGGAAAAGCGCCGTATTGGCATGCTGGCAGCTCCGTTGGTCAACGAAAATGACACGGTGTTCTTTGACTGTGGCACCACCACCCCGGCCATTATCGACGCCATTGCCGATGAACTCCCCTTTACCGCCATCTGCCACTCACTCAACACCTTCCTGGCGCTGCAGGACAAACCCAATTGCAAGGTGATCCTGTGCGGCGGCGAATTCAAACCGAGCAACTACATTTTCACCGCTATTGGCCAACATAACGAGTTGGACCACATCTGCCCTAACGTGGCCTTTATCTCCGCAGCAGGCATCACTTTGCAGCACGGCGCAACCTGCTTCAACCTTGACGAGCTGGCGATGAAACACAAAGCGTTGGACAAGGCGCAGCAAAAAATCCTGGTCGCCGACCACAGCAAATTTGCCCAAACCAAGCCAGCCTGCATAGGGCCACTGGCCTTGTTCGATAAAGTCATCACCGATCGCCAACCTGACCCCGAGTTCATCGACTTTTTCAACCAACACGCGGTTACTTTGCGTTTCTGATCTTGGCCTCACGGCCGATTTTATGCCGTGTCCCCGGAGCGACTTCAGGGACACGGTTGCGAATTTTTCGTTAAACTCAGGCTTTTTTTTAAGCAATTAAACTTAAAATATTCCTAATGGCCGATAATTACAGGTTAATGGATTGCAACAACTTGCCAGCGTTATTATTCCGCGCAGAACATTATTGCAGTAATTTGCATCAAATCTCCCCCAGATAACATGTCTCCTTTCTTCCACCAGCCCCGTTAAGCCGCCTTTTGGCAAAAAATTATCGGCTACTTTTAATCAAATTATCAGTATTTAGCCTTATTTATATGATGATTAAAAACGTCTTATTACGGCCATCATCTTCCAGCCACATTGATGGTGAAAATCAGTAAATAATCTTAAAAACAATAAGATAAGATTTTCTTCCTTAATAACCAAACGTGATCTACATCACTAAAACGGCTAAATCCGGCTTTTTAGCTAGATCCAAACCAGCACATAAAATATATTGCTCGCCCTGCCACACAAGACAGGTTTTTATCCGGTTAAACATTACACAAACCGGATAAAGGTTGTGGGATTAGTGAGAGCGGTTGCAGCATGATGTTTCGCACAAACGCGCAACATTTGCATGAAAATTTACAATAAAAGCCTTTAACCGCACACATCACGCATTTTGGAGCGAGATCACGGTTGTTTCTGCTGTAAATCGTTATCTTGCCGCCAACAAAATCGGTGGGCAGTTGCTCCTCCGACAGAAACATCGGCGTTGACACCGTTAACAGCAGAAACCATTTGGACAGGTTAGCAACATCATTAGCCTGATAAACAATTCAGAGGCGCAATTCATCCTCTAGTTGTAACAACTGATTTTACCACTGGTGAGACAGCCACTTATTTCACCAGCGGATTTTAAACTTAAGTTTTTCTTTTTATTTTAAATTATCGTGTTCACCTCGGAGATATTTATGGACACTACACAGACTGGCACTATCGCCTCTGCAGCCTCAGGTTCCAGCACGGCCTGGCGTAAATCAGATACCATGTGGATGTTGGGCCTCTACGGCACCGCCATCGGCGCTGGCGTCTTGTTCTTGCCAATCAACGCCGGTATCGGCGGTTTAATCCCGCTGATCATCATGGCCATCATCGCCTTCCCGATGACTTTCTTTGCCCACCGTGGCCTGTGCCGTTTCGTTTTGTCCGGCAAAAACCCAGGTGAAGACATCACCGAAGTGGTAGAAGAACACTTTGGCATCAGCGCGGGTAAACTCATTACCCTGCTCTACTTCTTCGCTATTTACCCAATCCTGCTGGTTTATAGCGTCGCGATCACCAACACCGTGGACAGCTTCATTACCCACCAATTGGGTATGGCTTCGCCACCGCGTGCCATCCTGTCGCTGATCCTGATCGTTGGCCTGATGGGCATCGTGCGTTTCGGTGAGCAGGCGATCGTGAAGACCATGAGTATCCTGGTATTCCCGTTTGTTGCGGTGCTGATGCTGCTGGCGCTATACCTGATCCCTAACTGGAGCAGTGCCATCTTCGAAAACGTCTCACTGGCCGGTTCTGGCGGCAGCCTGGGCCACGGCCTGGTGATCACCCTGTGGCTGGCAATCCCGGTTATGGTGTTCTCGTTCAACCACTCACCGATCATCTCCGCCTTTGCAGTCGCAAAACGCGAAGAGTACGGCGTGGACGCTGAGAAGAAATGTTCCCGCATCCTGGGCTACGCACACATCATGATGGTGCTGACCGTGATGTTCTTTGTTTTCAGCTGCGTGCTGAGCCTGTCCCCGGCGGATCTGGCCGAAGCCAAAGCGCAAAACATCTCCATCCTGTCTTACCTGGCTAACCACTTTAACAACCCGGTGATCGAGTACATCGCACCAGTCATCGCCTTTATCGCCATCACCAAATCCTTCCTGGGCCACTACCTCGGTGCTCGTGAAGGCTTTAACGGCATGATTGCCAAATCGATGAGAAGCCGTGGCAAAACCATCACCACCCACAAGCTTAACCGCATCACTGCCATCTTCATGCTGGTGACCACCTGGATCGTTGCCACACTGAACCCAAGCATTCTGGGTATGATCGAGAACCTGGGCGGCCCAATCATCGCGATGCTGCTGTTCCTGATGCCGATGTATGCGATCCGTAAAGTGCCTGCCATGCGCAAGTACAGCGGCCACATCAGCAACGTATTTGTGGTCGTGATGGGCCTGATTGCCATCTCTGCCATCCTGTACACCCTGTTCGGTTAATAGCGCTCAGCCGGTGCCTTATGGCACCGGTTATCTCGAATCTCCCCCTCCTGCCCCGCCGCGAACTCAAGCATGACCCCTATGCCCCCTAAACGGCAGGCTGAGGGAATTAACTTCAAGAAGGAAGCGAGACTATGGTCAGCGTTTTCGATATTTTCAAAATTGGCATCGGCCCTTCCAGTTCCCACACCGTCGGCCCGATGAAAGCCGGTAAACAGTTTATTGATGATTTGCAGGCCGCCGGGCAACTCCACGATACAACGCGGGTGGCG
Source organism: Serratia sp. PL7 (assembly GCF_945957435.1). Taxonomy (NCBI): domain Bacteria; kingdom Pseudomonadati; phylum Pseudomonadota; class Gammaproteobacteria; order Enterobacterales; family Yersiniaceae; genus Serratia; species Serratia sp. PL7. Next base: position 22,571 of record NZ_CAMFLB010000035.1, read on the forward strand.
GTTGACGTCTACGGTTCACTGTCACTGACGGGTAAAGGGCACCATACCGACATCGCGATTATTATGGGCCTGGCGGGCAATCTGCCCCATGACGTGGACATCGACAGCATCGCCGGCTTTATTCGTGATGTAGAGCAGCGTGGCCGCCTGTTGTTGGCAAAGGGGGTGCACGAGGTCGATTTTCCACAGCTTGGTGGCATGAACTTCCACAGCACTAACCTGCCGCTGCACGAAAACGGCATGTCGATCAGCGCCTATGCTGGCGATCGGTTACTTCACAGCAAAACCTATTACTCCATCGGCGGCGGATTTATCGTTGATGAAGAAAACTTCGGCCAATCGGCCAACAATAGCGTTGCGGTCCCCTACCCTTATCGTTCCGCGCTGGATTTGCAGCAGCACTGCAAAGATACCGGGCTTTCACTTTCCGGTTTGGTGATGCAGAACGAGCTGGCATTGCGCAGCAAAGCAGAGATCGAAGCGCACTTTGCCGACGTCTGGCAGGTGATGCGTGCCGGTATCGAACGCGGTATGAATACCGAAGGGTTGCTCCCCGGCCCGATGAAGGTACAGCGCCGTGCCGCCGCCCTACGCCGCATTCTGGTAACCGGTGACAAGAACAATATCGACCCGATGAACGTAGTTGATTGGATCAATATGTTCGCGTTCGCGGTCAACGAAGAGAACGCAGCGGGTGGCCGAGTGGTCACGGCCCCCACCAACGGTGCCTGCGGTATCATTCCAGCGGTGCTGGCGTATTACGACCAGTTTATCCGCCCAGTGAACACCAACTCCTACAGCCGTTACTTCCTGACTGCCGGTGTGATCGGCACGCTGTACAAGATGAATGCTTCAATCTCCGGCGCTGAAGTGGGCTGCCAAGGGGAAGTCGGCGTTGCCTGCTCAATGGCGGCAGCTGGTCTGGCGGAGCTGATGGGCGGCAGCCCGGCACAGGTTTGTATCGCCGCAGAGATTGCCATGGAGCACCATCTTGGGCTGACCTGCGATCCACTGGCCGGACAGGTTCAGGTGCCTTGTATCGAACGTAACGCGATTTCTGCCGTGAAGGCGGTCAACGCCGCACGTATGGCACTGCGTCGCACCAGCGAGCCGCGCGTTTGCCTGGATAAGGTGATCGAAACCATGTACGAAACCGGCAAGGACATGAATTCCAAATACCGCGAGACCTCTCAGGGCGGATTAGCCATCAAGGTAGTGGCATGTAATTGATCTGGCAGAAGGGGCCACTGTTGGCCCCTTATCAAACAAAGATTAGCCGAAAATACCGCCGAACCACTGGGTCAACTTCATCATCACAAAGTCCCACATGCGGCTAAAGAAGTTCCCTTCTTTCACTTCCTGCATCACCACCAGCGGGTGCTGTTCGATAGTTTTGCCATCCAGTTGGAAATCGATGGTACCTACCACCTGATTTTTCGCCAGCGGCGCTTCCAGCGTCGGTTGATTAAGCTTGTAGCTGGCCTTCAGGTTTTTCATCTGCCCCTTGGGAATAGTGACGGCGGCATCCTTCGCCACGCCCAGCGGCACCTCGCCCACGTCACCAAACCACACTTTCTGCGTCACAAAGGCTTTATCGGCCTTGATTGGCGTTGCGGTTTCATAGAAACGGAAGCCCCAGGTCAGCAACTTCTCGCTTTCGCTAAAGCGCACACGGTCACTCGGAGCCCCTAGCACCACAGAAATCAGGCGCATTGGGCCATCGGTGGCCGAGGCGACCAGGTTATGCCCGGCCCCGCCGGTGTAACCGGTTTTGATACCATCCACATTCAGGTTGGTGCTCCACAGCAGGCGGTTACGGTTTATCTGGCGGATCTTGTTGAAGGTGAACTCTTTTTCTTTATGCAACGCGTACTCATCCGGCACGTCGCGGATCAGCGCCTGGCTCAGCAACGCCATATCGCGTGCGGTGCTGTACTGCCCTTCGGCATCCAGACCATGCACGGTCAGGAAGTGGGTATTTTGCAGGCCGAGGGACTTGCCATAATTGTTCATCAAGCCAACGAACGAATCCTGGCTACCCGCCACGAAGTCCGCCAAGGCGATGCTGGCGTCGTTACCTGACTGGATGACGATGCCTTTATTGAGTTCCGATACCGGTACCTGGTCGCCAGGTTTGATAAACATCAAAGAAGAACCACGAAGCACCGGGTTGCCGGTTGCCCAGGCATCTTTGCCCACGGTGACCAGATCGTCCGGTTTGATTTTACCGGCTTTCATCGCCTGACCAATCACGTAGCTGGACATGATTTTAGTCAGGCTCGCGGGATCCAGGCGGGTATCCGCATTACCTTCTGCCAGGATCTTGCCGCTGTTGTAATCCATCAAGACATAGGCTTTCGCATCGACCTGTGGTGCGGCCGGAGCCTCTGCTGCCTGTACGGTAGGCACAACCAACAACATGACACCTACGCTGAGGGCCAATTTACCAAGAGGAGTGGAACGGTTATTTTTCATCATGACGTCGCCAGAGTGTCCATTCAAACCATTGAAATAGCGTTAACTTTCAAACATGTTCACGTTTTCAGCCAACCAGCGAGAGTGGCACGAGGCCGCGCTGCCAACCGCGAAATACCCAGCGGCTCCCATTTGGGCCAACGCGGCACCAAAAGTGCCCTCGCTGTGAGTTTATTAGATTGCTCTTATTTTTGCAGGGTTTAGGCTGATTTTTCTGCATTTTTACATAACTGTACGTTACCGCAGAGAAATTGGTTGGAAATCAGGCTATGTGCCAGGTTATGCAAACTTTCAACAAACCGTCGCCGCACTGTCATCAAAGTTACTTATGCTCTGCGCATTTCACCGCGGCAACTGGCTCGCAGCCGCGCGTATCCGTTATCCTGTAGCCCGCAGCATTCCTTGCCGGAGAAATATTGATGGATTTAGCCCTGTTCGATCTGGATGAAACCCTGATTGATGATGACAGCGCCAGCCTGTGGGTTCGCTGGCTGGTGGCCGAAGGGTTCGCCCCGGCAGAGTTGGAACGCCAAGAGCAACTGTTGATGCAATCCTACTATCAGGGCCAGCTGTCGATGGAAGATTATATGCAGGCAACGCTGGTTCCGCTGGCGGGCCTGAGTACCCAGACCGTTGCTGGTTGGGTGCAGCGCTATATTCGCCGGGATATTCTGCCCCGTGTCTACCCCGCGGCACGCGAACGCATGCAATGGCATCGTGAACGGGGCGACTGCATTCTGGTGATTTCAGCAACCGGCGAACACCTGGTTGCCCCCATCGCCGAGCAACTGGGCGCTGATGGAGCGCTAGCTATCGGTGTCGAGGTAGCAGAGGGCCGTTTTACCGGCAATACCTACGGCACCATGACCTACCAGCAGGGTAAGGTCATCCGCCTGCAACAGTGGTTGCAGCAACACCCTGAACTGCAATTTGCCCATAGCCACGGCTACAGCGACTCCATTAACGATAAAGCCATGCTGGAATACGTCGACAGCGCCACCGTCATTAACCCGAATAGCGATCTTGGCGCGTTGGCAGAGCTGCACGGTTGGGAAGTCTGCCACTGGGAACGCTGATTTCAAGGTGACAAAAACGGCTTTGTAGCGTAGGTATGAGGGTTACTTTTATCTGTCGATGAAGAGGTGCTTTGTGCTGACCATTTGGGGCCGTGAAAATTCCAACAACGTCAAAAAAGTGCGCTGGTGTGCCGCAGAGTTAGGGCTGAATTACACCCATATCAACGCCGGTGGTGCCTTCGGCAAGGTTAACGAAGAACCTTACCGATCGCTTAACCCCAACGGCCTTGTGCCGCTGTTGCAGGATGGGGATTTCGTGCTGTGGGAATCCAATACCATCGTGCGTTATCTGGCGGCCAAGTTCGGCCAGACGCCATTTTACCCGCAGGATCTCCAGGCTCGCGCTGCGGCAGAAAAATGGATGGACTGGAATACCTCAACCATTGCCGTCCCCTTCCGCACCGTGTTCTGGGGTATGGTTCGCACTCCGCCCGAAAAGCGCGATATGGCCCTGATTCAGGCCGCCATTGCTGAACTGGAGCAACACTTTACTATCATCGAACGCACATTGGCTGAGCAGCCCTATCTCTCAGGCCAAGAGTTCGGCATCGGCGATATTCCGCTCGGCAGCTTTGTTTACGCCTGGTTTTCCATACCGATCGAACGCCAGCCCAGCCCGCATATGGAGCGCTGGTATCAACGGTTGTGCGCACGCCCTGCTTACCAACACTCAGTAATGATCCCACTCACTTGATTGCCATAGTGCCCCTAACGGGGCACTTCGTACAACGGAGGTACGAAGCAGTATGTCATTGTTTTATTTACAGGTACGCCGTAACCATCTGACATTGAAAAGCCTTGATACCCAGAAGAGCGCCGCTAGAGTCGGGCCTTTCAGCACTCAACGGCTGCTGATCGGCCAGTTTTTTATTGCCGAATACTGCCTGCACAATCTGGTACCGCAGTTCTTTCCTGGGTTTATCAACCAGCTTAAACGCCGCCATTTTCGTCATGACATCGTGATCCATGCAATGGAAATGTTGGAAGGCGGCGTTAGCCAGGTAGAGCAGCGGATCCTGCAGGAAATTACCGTTGCAAGCTTCCCCAAAGGATATCACTCAGTTTATGCAGACCCGCATCCCCTGAGTGATGATACGGTAAAACGCATTTTCTTAATGAATTCTGACCAGGTGCTTACCGCCGCCGATCTCAAACTCACCTAAATTTCAATATGTTGCATTTTCCCTGCGCTGTGCTTAAGTTAGTTGAACCATCCAGGAGGCACCATGAAAATCACCGTAACAGATGCTCTACAGCCAGAAGATACCGAAGAGATTCGCAATCATTTGAAGACTTTTAACTACCAATTTGTCGGCGATATCCTGAACAAAAACATCGGGGTTTTTGTCCTGGATGATCAGGGTAATAAACTCGCCGGGTTAACCGGCAGCACCGTAGGCCGCTGGCTGAGCATTGAGCTGCTATGGGTTTCCGATACATTGCGGGGCGAAGGGGTCGGCAGGAAGATAATCCAGACGGCCGAACAGCAGGCGATTGCCGCAGGGTGCCGCTATGCTCGGGTGGATACTTTCAGTTTCCAGGCTCGGCCATTCTACGAAAAACAGGGCTATCAGCTTCAGATGACACTACACGATTATCCGGTAGAGCATGAACGCTATTTCTTCACCAAAACCCTCACAGACTGACAGGTAACGCGATGGATACCCAGGCAATGGTCATCAACTGCGTGGCGTACAAGGCCGGTAAACGGCTGACCGACGTGACGATTGAGGATATCAGCGAAGTGGTCAAGGAGCCGGATACCTTTATCTGGCTGGGCTTGTGGCAACCGGAAGATGCGTTCATGCGCAAGATCCAGGAGGAGTTCGGTCTGCACGATCTGGCGATCGAAGACGCCCTTTGCGCCCACCAGCGGCCAAAAATAGAAACCTACGGTGACTCGCTTTTCATCGTGGTGAAAACCGCACAGTGGATGAAAGAAGAAGTCGAATACGGTGAGACCCACTTTTTCGTTGGTAAAAACTTCCTGATCAGCGTGCGCCACGGTGCCTCTTCCAGCTATGCCCCTATCCGCGCCAAGGCAGAGGAAAACCCCAAGCAGCTGTGCTACGGGCCTGGTTTCGCGCTGTATTCGGTATTGGATTTTATCGTCGACAACTATCGCCATATCGTCGGCAAGTTTGAAACGATGATCGAAGACATCGAGTCCAACATGTTCAGATCGGAGTTTGACGAAACCGCCATCGAAAACGTCTACAGCCTGCGCCGACACCTGCTCGGCCTGCGTAATGCTGCCCTGCCGATGGATGAGATCTGCAACCAACTTATTCATCTGCACGAGGATGTGATCCCCAAAGAGCTGCGGGCCTACGTTCGCGACGTACAGGACCATACTCGGCAGGTCGCCAGCACGCTAGACGATATGCGTGAAATGCTGACCAACGCCATGCACGTCAATCTGGCATTGGTGACCGTCAAACAAAACGAAGTGGTTAAGCGATTGGCTGGCTGGGGGGCGATCCTGGCCATTCCAACGGTGATCTTCAGCCTGTACGGCATGAACTTCGCCGATATGCCCGAATTGAAGTTCCCCTGGGCTTACCACACCACTCTGGGCGTCACCGTCGCCGGTTGCTTCTTCCTGTACCAAAAACTCAAGCGTTCCGGCTGGTTATAGATCGCCAGCAAAACGGCCTATACTGCCAGGGCCGAGACTGCTGCTGGCTATGTTACGTAGGGCGCTGCATGCGCCCGTCTGGCTTTGTCATCAATCTGGGCCATTTTTGTTTACGCCGCCAACATATAACGGTGTAATTTCCCGTTGCCCAAGTGTAAAATCCGCCCGTTTCTATTTTGGATTGAGCTATGTCACAAACTATGACCCCAAAAGCCCCCCGTGTCGGCTTTGTCTCACTAGGTTGCCCGAAAAACCTGGTTGATTCTGAACGGATCCTGACTGAACTGCGTAACGAAGGTTACCAGGTAGTGCCCCGCTATGATGATGCCGAGCTGGTGATCGTGAACACCTGCGGCTTTATCGACAGCGCCGTTCAAGAGTCGCTGGAAGCAATCGGTGAAGCCTTGAACGAGAATGGCAAGGTGATTGTGACCGGCTGCCTCGGTGCCAAGGAAAACCAAATCCGTGAGGTGCATCCGAAGGTCCTGGAAATTACCGGGCCGCACAGCTACGAACAGGTTTTGTCCCACGTTCACCAATATGTGCCGAAACCGGAACATAACCCCTTTACCAGCCTGACCCCGGCGCAGGGCGTGAAGCTGACGCCAAAGCACTACGCCTACCTGAAGATTTCCGAAGGCTGCAACCATCGCTGCACCTTCTGCATCATCCCATCGATGCGTGGCGATCTGGACAGCCGCCCGATCGGCTCCGTGCTGGATGAAGCCAAACGCCTGGTGGAATCTGGGGTGAAAGAGCTGCTGGTGATCTCACAAGACACCTCGGCCTACGGCGTTGATGTCAAACACCGCACCGGTTTCTGGAACGGCCAGCCGGTAAAAACCAGCATGGTCAGCCTGTGTGAACAGCTTTCCAGCCTGGGTGCCTGGGTGCGCCTGCACTACGTTTACCCTTACCCGCACGTGGATGACGTGATCCCGCTGATGGCAGCAGGCAAGATCCTGCCTTATCTGGATATTCCACTGCAGCACGCCAGCCCGAAAATCCTCAAGCTGATGAAACGCCCTGGCGCGGTTGAACGCACGCTGGAGCGCATCAAGCGCTGGCGCGAAATCTGCCCGGAGCTGACGCTGCGCTCCACCTTTATCGTTGGCTTCCCTGGGGAAACCGAAGAAGACTTCCAGATGCTGCTCGACTTCCTGGCCGAAGCCAAGCTGGATCGCGTTGGCTGCTTCAAGTTCAGCCCGGTAGAGGGTGCTGCCGCTAATGAACTGGCCGACCCGGTACCAGAAGAAGTGAAGGAAGAACGCTTCCATCGCTTTATGCAGTTGCAGCAGCAAATCTCCGCCCAACGCTTGCAAGACAAGATTGGCCGCGAAGTGCTGGTGCTGATCGACGAAGTGGATGAGGAAGGTGCCATTGGCCGCAGCATGGCGGACGCACCGGAAATCGACGGCGCGGTTTACCTCAACGGTGAAGCCAATGTCAAAGTCGGCGACATCGTCAAAGTGAAGATTGAGAACGCCGACGAGTACGATCTCTGGGGTTCCAAGGTCTGACTTCGACCACCGCGAAAAACAATAAAGGGGTTAGCAGCAGTGCTAACCCCTTTATTTATTGGTGAACTACCAGCTAGTTACTTTTCGTCTGGCAGAGCATAGGCAATGACATAGTCACCCCGCTCAGCGGCCTGACGAGCACCACCAGCGCTGATGATAATGTATTGCTTGCCGTTCTTCGGCGATACAAAGGTCATTGGGCCGGACTGGCTGCCCACTGGCAGACGCTCTTTCCAGATCTCTTTCCCGGTTGCCGTATCGAAGGCACGCAGGTAGAAATCCTGAGTACCAGCAAAGAACAGCAGACCGGATTGAGTAGACAAGCTAGCACCCAGCGTTGGCATGCCCACTTCCATCGGCATACGCATTTTAATGCCCAGCGGCCCCGTATCCTGCACCGTACCTACTGGAACCTGCCACACCAGTTTGCCCGACTTCAGGTCTACCGCTGACATGGTGCCAAACGGTGGCTTCTGGCATGGAATGCCCAGTGGGGAGAGGAAGCGTTCACGGATCGCACCGAACGGCGTACCGTCCATCGGAACCAGACCCATTTCGATTCCACTGGCGCCAGTCGGCACCTTGCTGCGTGGCACCATCGAGTTGGCCAGCCCCAAACGCATATCGTTAACAAACATGATGGCATTATTCGGATCCACCGAGACGCTGCCCCAGTTCATCCCGCCCAACGAGCCAGGATATTGTAAAGCACGGTCGATACCCGGCGGTGTATAGACGCCCTGGTGACGCATCCCTTTGAACTCGATACGGCACAGCAGTTGATCTAGCGGCGTTGCGCCCCACATGTCGGACTCGGTCAGCGTCTCGTTGCCAATATTCGGCATTCCCACCGAGAACGGCTGGGTTTTGGAGTAACGTTCGCCAGGCACATTGCCCTGCGGGACTTCACGTTCTTCCACTTTCGCCACTGGCTGACCGTTCTCACGGTTGAGCATAAAGATCATGCCCTGCTTACTGGTTTGCACCAGCACGGGTGTCGTGCCACCCTTGCCGTCTGGCAGATCGTACAGTAACGGTTGGGAAGGCAGGTCAAAATCCCACAGGTCATGATGCGTGGTTTGGAAATGCCAACGCACTTTGCCACTGGTGGCATCAACAGCCACAATGGAAGAGCTGTATTTATCATCCAGCTCGGTACGCTCGCCGCCAAAGAAGTCAGGCGTGGCGTTACCGGTCGGCAGATAGATCAGATTCAATTTGGCGTCGTAGGACATTGCGGACCACACGTTCGGCGTACCGCGCGTATAGGTTTCACCCGTTGGCGGCAGCTTGGTAATGGCCGGGTTACCCGGATCCCATGCCCAGGCAAGTTCACCAGTATGCACATCATAAGCACGTACCACACCAGGAGGTTCGCCGGTAGAGAAGTTATCCGCCACGCGGCCACCGACCACCACCAGGTTACCCGCCACCAATGGGGTCGAGGTTTGCTGGTAATAACCCGGTTTAACTTCGCCCATGCCCGCTTTCAGATCGACAGTACCTTTATCACCAAAGTCGGCGCAAGGTTTGCCGGTATCGGCATCAATGGCAATCAAACGCGCATCGATGGTTGGCAGGAACAGACGGCGTTCGCACATGGCCGGTGCCGTAGCGTTAGCGGCAACCACTGGCGATGAGGCTGGCTGAGCCGCATTGTCGTAATAACCCAGGCCACGGCAACGCTGCCAGTTAGGTGCAGAGGCTTTAGGATCGTAGGACCACAACTCTTTGCCGGTATCGGCTTCCAACGACAGCACTTTGCCGTAAGCGGTACAGACATACAGGGTGTTGCCGATCTGCAGCGGGGTATTCTGGTCTTCAGCGCCAGAGCCGTTGCTTTGTGGAATATCGCCGGTATGGGCAATCCACGCCACCTTCAGCTTGCTGACGTTAGACTTGTTGATCTGATCCAGCGCGGCAAAACGGTCACCGTGGGTGGTATTCCCCCAATGTTCCCAGTTTTTCTGCTCACTACCGGCAGCCACAGGTTTAACCGGAATATCTTCCTTAGCCGCCACCAGTGGCGTAGGCACAAAGGTGTAACCAAATCCGGCCACCAGCGCAACCGCCAGCAACCCAGCCAAAGAATAGCTGACAGAGCCGCGAACCGGATGACCGGCACGTTTCTTCAACCATGGATAGGCCAACGCGGCCAGGAAGGCCAGCACGCCGAACATAAACAAGCGTGAGAACAACGGCCAGAAATCCAGGCCAACGTCCCACAACGCCCAAATCAGGGTGAACACAAAGGCCAGCGCATACACCCATATGCCTGCAGGTTTGAGCTTGATCACCAGTACCGCAGCGATCAGCATCACCACGCCCATCAACCCAAAATAGAGGCTCCCTCCCAATGAAGCCAGGTAAACGCCGCCGATTGCCAGCGCGAGGCCGATGACGCCCATCAGCCCCCCCAGCAGCCACATCAAGTAATTCCCTATACTTCGTTTATTGCCTGTCTTTGCCATATTCACTTTCTCCCACCGCTAGCAACGCGCAAATTTTGGCGCACTCACTGGTGTCATAAATAACCATCCCAAGATAACAACTCAACGGGGGTTAGGTTCCCCGCTGTACTCCTGCTTACTACTCAAATGAATAAGCAACACTCATGCCCCCACCCCAGTTTCTGCCTGGAGCGGGTTCGAAATAGCGGCCATTGCCTTCGTTGACAATCACCGAGCCGACGTACTGGCGATCAAACAGATTGTCTACCCGGCCAAAAACGGTAAATTGCCAGTTACCTACCGGGTAGCGATATCCGGTATTCAGCGCCGCCACAGTGTAGGACGGTGCCTGCTGTGAATTCTGATCGTTGGTCTGGATATCGCTCATATAGCGCAGTTCAGCACCGGCGAACCAACCTTGCGGCGGCGACCAGGCCAGCGAGGCGTATCCCATATTGCGGGCAATCCCCGGCAGGCGGTTGCCCTTCGGCACCTGTTTTGCGGCAGAACAGATGCTGTCGCCGCAGACATCATCGCGGTAAGTGGCATCCAGCAGCGTCCAGGCCATTTGCAGACGCCAGTCGTAGTTGAACTGTTGATCCAGCGCTAACTCCACCCCACGGCGACGGGTTTGCCCCGCGTTCTTGTAGCTGGTGCGGCCATTGCTGCTCTCATCGACGACAATTTCGTTTTTGGTATCGGTCTGGAACAGCGCCGCGCTGAACAGGCCGTTGCCGATACGGGTCTTGCTTCCCAGTTCAACGGTATCGCTGGTAGCAGGTTTTAAATCTAGATTGAGCCCCGCCACGCCACCGGGGCGATAAGAGAGTTCATTGATGGTCGGGGTTTCAAAGCCACGCCCGGCGGAAGCGTAGATATTCCAGGCCTTGGTCAACGCATAGTTGAGCGAGCCTACTGGCAGCCACTGGTGATAGCGGGCATCGCCACTGTCATCGCCATTACTGCCGGTAATATAGCGATCGTTGGAGTCGAAATTGACGGTGCTGAAGCGCACGCCGGCATCCAGCGTCAAACGTTGGGTCAGGTTCCAGGAAGTTTGCAGATAGGGATCCACATTCCACATCAGGTTGCGTTCATCCCGCCGAAGATTACCCTTGGTCCCCAATTCGTTAACGCCGTTAACTACCGTGAAATTCTCATAGCCTTTGCGCTGCTCGGTCATGGTTTCGTAGTCGAGCCCACCCGTCACGCTGAAGGGTAAAGTGGCCATTTCGCCACGATGAGTCCAGCGAGTATCGATGCCCTGGTAATGACGAGCCAGAGAGATCACTCCGCCGGGATGTTGTTCACTACGCTGCTGTACGGCTACTGGAATTGACTGATACTGCGTAGTTTCCCGCTCACCGGCGTAAGTCATGATGCTCAGATCGTCATTGGCGCTCATCTGGCGTTCATAGCGCAACCCGGCCTGGGTTTGTGAGATGGTTTTACGCGTGTTGTATTGATCTGCTCTTGGGGCCTGGCGCGGATTGTCGTGCCATTCGGCTTCGGTTAAACCACCGGGATCGTCGGCATTAATATCCACCGAGTTAAATAACAGCGTCAGCGTGCTGACATCATCAATGCGCACACCCAAACGCGCGTTACCCAGGTTCTTGCGTGCCCCACTGTGGTCGCGGAACCCTTCGGTGGTAAAACGGGTCGCGGAGACGGCGTAGTTCACGTCACCGGCGTGCGTACCATCGCCGGTTGCACCGCTGGCTTTCATGCCGTAGCGCCAGGTGCCGTCACTGCCGCTATACATACCCGCTTCAATCTTGTCTGGCTGTTGGCCGGTTTCGGTCTCTACATTGATGACGCCGCCGGAAGCGTTGCCATACAGCGCAGAAAACGGCCCGCGCAAAACCTCCACCTTATCCACTGAATTGAGATCGATATTCGACGTTTGCCCTTGGCCATCCGGCATGGTGGCAGGAATACCATCCACATAAATGCGTACGCCGCGTACGCCGTACATTGAGCGCGAGCCAAACCCACGGATTGACAGTTGCAAATCTTGCGCATAATTCTGGCGATTTTGTATTTGCAGCCCCGGCACGCTGCCCAGCCCTTCAGAGATATTAATCTGCGGCCTGGCCTGACGAAGTTCATCGCCATTAAGCACGCTAACCGCTGCCGGAGTACTCAATTCTGAAAGACCGCTGCGCTTGGCCGTGACCACCATGGAAGATTGGTCCACTGCCCGATCGCTGGCTTGTACGTTTACCGCCATACACAGAGCGCAAGGTAACAGCGCAGAAATGGCGATAGGTGAGATCGCTGTATTTTTTTTATTAAGAAAATTCATGTAAAAACTGCCATTAGACGCTTGAGAGGATAGGTACCTTTTAGAAAAAACCGAGCGTATGTTAATACTTATCGCAACAGTTTGAAAATAGCGGAGAGAAACTCAGACTTCCGTTAACTCGAATTTTACACAAATGATAAATATAAATGATGAGTCTTAAGTGGGGGAATGTGAAGGATTTAGATTATTGCTATCAATATCAATGCGTAAAATTAATTTCCTTATAATTTAGTCATGTTTAATAATCAAACTGAGAGGGTAAAAAAATAAGCAAGATTTTTTGGGGAGTACTGCCCCGCAAGCTGCGGGACAGTTTGATTTGGTTAACCGATCGGCATGCGATTCGGGTCTGGGTATTGATATTCAAACCCCAGCTCGTTACAGATACGGCTACCGTCCACCAGCCGCCCTTCTTGTTCATCTTCTTGCGCAAACTGCGGAGGTTGCAGATGCAGTTGCTCGGCCAGCGCCGGGTAGAAATCACGTTTGAGCGGATGGCCTGGCGCACAAAGATTATAGGTGTGCCCGCCCTTCGGCAGCTTCAGCAGCAGTTGAATGGCCGCAATCACGTCATCCTGATGCACCAGATTGACCCCGTGCGAACCGCCCTTGACGTCAACCTTACCCGCCAGGAAACGGCCTGGATGACGATCTCCACCCACCAGCCCTGCCAAGCGCAAAACGTCCACCAACGTGTTGGGCAATTGATGCAGCCAAAGCTCCAACTCCTCCAGCACTCGGCCAGCCGATGTCACCGGCTTGAGCGGCGAATCTTCCCGAACGGTACCGGTGGTTTCACCGTAAACCGATGTGGAGCTGGTAAAGATAATATGCGGCACGCCAAACGCTATCGCACTGTCTACCAGCATCCGTACGGCATCAAAGTAGCTTGCACTCCCTTCGACGGTACGGCTGGCTGGCAGAGTGATCACCAATGCATCCGTGTACAACAGCTGTTCCAGATCGTGAGCTTCGCAAATCAGCTCCGGCGTCAGTTCCAGGCGATAACATTCGATACCACTCATCCGCGCGGCTTCTACCCCATCCGGCGTAGTTTTACTGCCAACCACTTCATACCCGTGGCCCATTAACGATAAAGCCAGCGGCATCCCTAACCAACCCAGACCCACAATGGCGACTTTTTTCATCAGTATGCCCCTAAGAATCGACTAACAAGCCCAACTTCACCGTTGCGGAAGGCCACCGGCCACACCGCAGGCGATAGTGAGATACTCCTCTAGGCTACGCCACCGCGCTGGTGGTTACAATCGGTTAACCTTAAGGTTGGGTAAAGCCGCGTACGGCTAATAACTCAGCCGCTTTCAATAAATTAAATTCATAACCACAAAAAAGGGTTGCAAGTTATACAACGGATAGTTTAGCTTAATTAGCACCTCAGCACTGGCTGACCCAATTTTAAAGAGAAATGACATGACTCGCGTTCAGTTCAACCACCATCATCACCATCATCCTGACTAGTCTTTCAGGCGATGTGTGCTGGAAGACGATTCTCGAATCTTCCAGTGGCGCGTAGAACGAACTAAACGCAAGAAAGAGCCCTCGGAAGATATCTTCCGAGGGTTTTTTTTTGGCTCCGGACAGACAGAAAAATAATTTTAATAACAAATTCATAAAATTACAGATTAAACAGAGGTTACCATGTTGGACAAAACACGTTTACGTATCGCCATGCAGAAATCAGGCCGCCTGAGCGAAGAGTCTCAGGAATTGCTGGCCCGCTGCGGCATCAAGATCAACCTGCAGCAACAACGCCTGATTGCCTTCGCCGAGAATATGCCGATCGATATCCTGCGCGTACGTGATGACGATATCCCTGGCCTGGTGATGGATGGCGTGGTGGATCTGGGTATCATCGGTGAGAACGTGCTGGAAGAGGAACTGCTCAACCGCCGTGCTCAGGGCGAAGACCCGCGTTACTTCACGCTGCGCCGCCTGGATTTTGGGGGTTGCCGCCTGTCGCTGGCCACCTCGCTGGATAGCGAATACTCTGGCCCGCAAAGCCTGCAAGACTCCCGCATCGCAACCTCTTACCCGCACCTGCTCAAGCAATACCTCGATAAACAAGGCGTTCGTTTTAAATCCTGCCTGCTGAACGGCTCGGTGGAAGTGGCTCCGCGCGCAGGCTTGGCAGACGCTATCTGTGACCTAGTGTCTACCGGTGCCACCCTGGAAGCCAATGGCCTGCGTGAAGTGGAAGTGATTTACCGCTCGAAAGCCTGCCTGATCCAGCGTGACGGCGAAATGCCGGAAGCCAAACAACAGTTGATTGACCGCCTGATGACCCGCATCCAAGGCGTGATCCAGGCGCGCGAATCCAAATACATCATGCTGCACGCGCCAAGCGAACGCCTGGACGAAATCGTCGCGCTGCTGCCGGGAGCAGAACGCCCGACCATTCTGCCGCTGGCAGGCTCTCAGAACCGCGTAGCGATGCACATGGTCAGCAGTGAGACTCTGTTCTGGGAAACCATGGAAAAGCTCAAAGCCCTGGGTGCCAGCTCCATTCTGGTGCTGCCAATTGAGAAGATGATGGAGTAACGCCATGCCAAACTTCAATACCGTCGTCAATTGGGGCAGTTGCAGCGCGGAACAGCGCGCGGAGTTGCTGATGCGCCCGGCCATTTCGGCTTCGGACAGCATCACCCGCACGGTGCGCGAGATCCTCGATAACGTGAAGGCCAACGGGGACAGCGCGCTACGTGAGTACAGCGCCAAGTTTGATAAAACCGAAGTCGCGGCATTACGCGTAACGGCAGAGCAGATTGATCAAGCCTGCGCCCGGCTGGGTGACGAGATCAAACAGGCGATGGCCGTAGCCGTCGCCAACGTGGAAACCTTCCACAATGCACAACAGCTGCCAGCGGTAGACGTTGAAACCCTGCCCGGCGTGCGTTGCCAGCAGGTGACCCGCCCAATCGATTCGGTGGGTCTCTATGTCCCTGGCGGTTCCGCACCGCTGTTCTCCACGGTATTGATGTTGGCTACCCCGGCACGCATTGCCGGTTGCCGCCGCGTGGTGCTGTGTTCCCCACCGCCGATCGCCGATGAGATCCTGTATGCCGCCAAACTCTGTGGCGTGCAGGAAGTATTCCAGGTCGGTGGCGCGCAGGCGATTGCCGCCATGGCGTTTGGCACGGATTCAGTGCCACGGGTAGCGAAAATCTTCGGGCCGGGCAACGCCTTTGTCACCGAAGCCAAACGTCAGATCAGCCAACGGCTGGACGGTGCGGCCATCGATATGCCCGCAGGCCCTTCCGAGGTGCTGGTGATTGCAGACAGCGGCGCAACCCCGCCGTTTGTCGCTTCCGATCTGCTATCTCAGGCCGAACATGGCCCGGATTCACAGGTCATTCTGTTAACCCCAGACGCCGCGATGGCCGAAGCGGTCGCCGTAGCGGTTGAGCAACAGCTGGCACAGCTGCCACGGGCAGAAACCGCTCGCCAAGCGTTAGCCAGCAGCCGCCTGATTGTGGCGAAGGATTTGGCCGAGTGTGTCGCCATCAGCAACCAGTACGGCCCAGAGCACCTGATTATTCAGACCCGCAGCGCGCGCGATCTGGTAGACAGCATTACCAGCGCTGGTTCGGTATTCCTTGGGGACTGGTCGCCGGAATCTGCCGGTGATTATGCTTCCGGCACCAACCACGTGCTGCCAACCTATGGTTATACCGCCACCTGCTCTAGCCTGGGGCTGGCGGATTTCCAAAAGCGCATGACGGTACAGGAACTGACGCCGCAAGGCTTTATGACCCTGGCCCCAACCATTGAGATCCTGGCAGCCGCCGAACAGTTGGTCGCCCACAAAAACGCCGTGACCCTACGCGTCGCCGCACTGAAGGAGCAAGCATGAGCATCGAAGAATTAGCACGCAAAAACGTGCGCGAGCTGACCCCGTATCAGTCGGCACGCCGCCTTGGTGGCAAGGGTGACGTCTGGTTGAACGCCAACGAATACCCGGTTGCGCCAGAGTTTCAACTGACCGCCCAGACCTTTAACCGCTACCCAGAATGCCAACCTGCGCTGGTGATTGAGCGCTACGCCGCCTACGCCGGGGTGAATAAAGACCAGGTGTTGGTCAGCCGTGGCGCAGATGAAGGTATCGAACTGCTGATCCGTGCTTTTTGCGAGCCAGGTAAAGACGCCATCCTGTTTTGCCCACCGACTTACGGCATGTACGCCGTCAGCGCCGAGACTTTTAACGTAGAGCGCCGCACGGTCGCCGCCAAAGCAGATTGGCAGCTCGATCTACCTGCAATTGCTGCCAGCCTGGATAACGTCAAACTGATCTACGCCTGCAGCCCGAATAACCCGACTGGCAACCTGCTCGATCCCAACGATCTGCGTAACCTGCTGGAACTGGCCAAAGGCAAAGCGATCGTCGCCATCGATGAAGCTTATATCGAGTTCTGCCCGCAGGCCTCGGTTGCTAGCTGGCTGAATGATTACCCGCACCTGGTAGTATTGCGCACGCTGTCCAAAGCCTTCGCCCTGGCTGGCCTGCGCTGCGGCTTCACCCTGGCCAATGAGGAAGTGATAGCCCTGCTGCTGAAAGTGATTGCCCCGTATCCGCTCTCGACCCCGGTGGCCGACATCGCCGCCCAGGCGCTGAGCACCGAGGGGATCCGTGTTATGCGCCAGCGCGTCACCGAGATTGCCGCCAACCGCAGTTGGCTTCAGCAGGCGTTACAAGACTGCGCCTGCGTGGAGCAGGTCTTCACCAGTGACAGCAATTATCTGCTGGTTCGCTTTACCGCCTCAAGTCATGTCTTTAAAACCTTATGGGATCAGGGCATTATCTTGCGAGACCAAAATAAACAGCCTGGCCTGTCCGGTTGCCTACGGATCACCATCGGCACCCGTAACGAATGCCAGCGCGTCGTTGACGCACTCAATACTCTGCCCGGCGCATAGGAGCCAACGTGAGCCAAAAATATCTCTTTATTGACCGTGACGGCACGCTGATTGCTGAACCCCCGGAAGATTTCCAGGTCGACCGCCTGGATAAGCTGGCGCTGGAGCCAGAGGTGATCCCTGCCCTGCTGGCCTTGCAGCAAGCCGGTTTCACCCTGGTGATGATCACCAATCAGGACGGCCTCGGCACCGCCAGCTTCCCGCAGGAAACCTTCGATCCACCGCACAACTTGATGATGCAGATCCTCAGCTCCCAGGGCGTCAAATTCGACGATATCCTGATCTGCCCGCACAAGCCGGAAGACCATTGCGAATGCCGTAAACCGAAGGTTGCCATGGTCAAAGGCTATCTGGAGCCGGGCGTGATCGACGTGGCCAACAGCTATGTGATTGGCGATCGCCAAACCGATATCCAACTGGCGGCCAATATGGGTATTCAAGGGCTGCTGTACCAGCGTCAGGCGCTGGGCTGGCAGGCCATCACCCAACAGCTGACCAAACGCGATCGCTATGCGCACGTCAACCGCGTGACCAAAGAGACGCAGATTGACGTCAAGGTCTGGCTGGATCGCGAAGGCGGCAGCAAGATCAAGACCGGCGTCGGCTTCTTCGACCACATGCTGGATCAGATTGCCACCCACGGCGGCTTCCGGATGGATATTCAGGTGAACGGCGATCTGTACATCGACGATCACCACACGGTAGAAGACACCGGATTAGCGCTGGGTGAAGCACTGAGTAAAGCCTTGGGCGACAAACGCGGCATCGCACGTTTCGGCTTCGTGTTGCCGATGGATGAATGCCTGGCCCGTTGCGCACTGGATATCTCTGGCCGCCCACACCTGGAATATAAAGCCGAGTTCAACTATCAGCGCGTAGGCGATCTCAGCACCGAGATGATCGAGCACTTCTTCCGCTCGCTGTCTTACACCATGGGCTGCACCCTGCACCTGCGCACCAAAGGCAAAAACGACCATCACCGTGTCGAAAGCCTGTTCAAGGTGTTTGGCCGCACGCTGCGCCAGGCGATCCGCGTTGAGGGCAATACGCTGCCCAGCTCGAAAGGAGTGCTGTGATGAACGTGGTGATCCTGGATACCGGCTGCGCCAACCTCGCCTCGGTCAACTATGCGGTGCAGCGCCTGGGCTATCAGCCACAGGTGAGCCGCGATCCGGAGATCGTGCTGCGCGCCGACAAACTGTTCCTGCCTGGTGTGGGTACTGCACAGGCAGCAATGGACCAGTTGGAACAGCGCGACCTGATCGATCTGATCAAAGCCTGTACCCAGCCGGTGCTGGGGATCTGCCTGGGCATGCAGTTGCTGGCAGCCAGCAGTGAAGAAAATGGGGGTATCAAGACGCTAGGGATTATCGATACTCCGGTAACACAGATGACCGATTTTGGCCTGCCTTTGCCCCATATGGGCTGGAACCAGGTTACGGCGCAGGCCGGCGATCATCTGTTCCGCGGCATCGAGGATGGTGCTTACTTTTACTTCGTTCACAGTTATGCGATGCCGATATGCTCAAGCACCATCGCTCAGGCGAACTACGGCGAGCCCTTCACCGCCGCCGTACAAAAAGACAACTTCTTTGGCGTGCAGTTTCATCCAGAGCGATCTGGCAACGCCGGGGCGCAACTGTTGAAGAACTTTCTGGAGATGTAGGCAGCATGATTATTCCCGCTTTGGATTTGATCGACGGTAACGTAGTGCGCCTTCATCAGGGCGATTACGGCCAACAGCGCGACTACGGCAACGATCCGCTGCTGCGTCTGCAAGACTATCAGCAGCAAGGGGCGCAAGTTTTACACCTGGTTGATTTGACCGGGGCCAAAGATCCGGCGGCTCGCCAGATCCCACTGTTGCGTAAACTGCTGGCCGGGGTAAGCGTGCCGGTACAGGTTGGCGGCGGTATCCGTAACGAACAAGACGTTGCGGCACTGCTGGAAGCCGGAGCCACGCGCGTGGTCATCGGCTCCACCGCAGTCAAGCAGCCAGAAATGGTACAGGGTTGGTTTGAACGCTACGGTGCCGATGCCATGGTGCTGGCGCTGGACGTCCGCATCGACGCCGCAGGCCGTAAGAACGTGGCTATCAGCGGCTGGCAAGAAGACTCGGAAGCCACGCTGGAACAGGTGGTTGAGCAATATCTGCCGTTTGGCCTGAAACATGTGCTGTGCACCGATATCTCACGCGACGGTACACTAAAAGGCTCCAACGTGGGGCTGTATCAGGAAGTGTGCCAACGTTATCCGCAGATCGCCTTCCAGGCTTCTGGCGGCATCGGCAATCTGGACGATATCGCCCAGCTGCGTGGCAGTGGTGTGGAAGGGGTGATCGTCGGACGCGCCCTGTTGGATGGTAAATTCAGCGTTGAGGAGGCTATCGCATGCTGGCAAAACGGATAATCCCTTGTCTGGACGTCAAGGACGGGCAAGTGGTCAAGGGCGTGCAGTTCCGCAACCACGAAATCATTGGCGACATCGTGCCACTGGCCCAGCGCTACGCGCAGGAAGGTGCCGACGAACTGGTCTTTTACGATATCACCGCCTCCAGCGATGGACGGGTGGTAGACAAAAGCTGGGTTTCACGGGTTGCGGAAGTGATCGATATTCCGTTCTGCGTGGCCGGGGGCATCAAGAGTGCCGAAGACGCCAGCCAGATCCTCTCCTTTGGGGCGGACAAGATCTCCATCAACTCCCCTGCGCTGGCCGACCCAACGCTGATCAGCCGCCTGGCCGATCGCTTTGGCGTACAGTGCATCGTGGTCGGGATCGACACCTGGTATGAAGCCGCAACCGGCAAATACCATGTCAACCAATATACCGGGGATGAAAGCCGCACCCGAGTCACCGAGTGGCAAACCCTCGATTGGGTACAGGAAGTGCAAAAGCGTGGCGCTGGGGAGATTGTGCTCAACATGATGAACCAGGACGGCGTACGCAACGGTTACGATCTGGAACAGTTGAAGCGGGTACGTGAGGTGTGCAAGGTGCCGCTGATCGCCTCCGGCGGTGCCGGTACCATGGAACACTTCCTGGAAGCCTTCCGCGATGCCGATGTTGACGGCGCGCTGGCGGCTTCGGTATTCCATAAGCAAATCATCAATATCGGCGAACTGAAACGGTTCCTGGCGGAGAAAGGCGTGGAGATACGCGTGTGTTAACAGAACAACAGAAAGCTAAGCTGGATTGGGCAAAAACCGACAACCTGATGCCGGCAATCGTACAACATGCCGTTTCCGGCGAAGTATTAATGCTGGGCTATATGGATCAGGCCGCCCTGGACGTGACCGAGCAAACCGGCAAGGTGACGTTCTTCTCACGGACCAAGCAACGCCTGTGGACCAAAGGCGAAAGCTCAGGCAACTTCCTTAACGTGGTCAGCATTACGCCAGACTGCGATAACGATACCCTGCTGATCCTGGCCAACCCGATTGGCCCAACCTGCCATTTGGGTAACGACAGTTGCTTCCATCCGGCAAGCAGCGACTGGGGCTTCCTGTACCAGCTTGAGCAATTGCTGGCTTCGCGTAAAACCGCCAGCCCGGATAGCTCGTACACTGCCAAGCTGTATGCCAGCGGTACCAAGCGCATTGCACAGAAAGTTGGTGAGGAAGGCGTAGAAACTGCCCTGGCCGCCACGGTGAACGATCGCGAAGAACTGACCAACGAAGCTTCCGACCTGATTTACCACCTGCTGGTGCTGTTGCAGGATCAGGAGCTGGATTTAAGCAAGGTGATTGGCCGCCTGCGCGAACGGCACGAGAAGAAATAATCCTGTTTTGCAGGCAATAAAAAAGCCGCCGGGCGTTAACCTCGGCGGCTTTTTTTATCGTTCAACGAGCGGGATTATTCCATCCATTCGGTATGGAATACGCCTTCTTTATCGGTACGCTTATAAGTATGAGCACCGAAGTAGTCACGCTGCGCCTGGATCAGGTTGGCAGGCAGCACCGCAGAGCGGTAGCTGTCGTAGTATGCGATCGCCGCAGAGAAGGTTGGCGTTGGGATACCGTTCTGCACCGCATAGGAAACCACGTCACGCAGCGCCTGCTGATACTCATCGGCGATTTGCTTGAAGTAAGGTGCCAGCAGCAGGTTGGCGATGTCGGCATTCTCAGCGTAGGCATCGGTGATCTTCTGCAGGAACTGAGCGCGGATGATGCAACCGGCACGGAAGATCTTGGCAATTTCGCCGTAGTTCAGATCCCAGTTATTTTCCTTGGAAGCCGCTTTCAACTGAGAGAAGCCCTGTGCATAGGAAACGATTTTACCCAGGTACAGAGCGCGACGAACTTTCTCGACAAACTCGGCTTTCTCGCCGCTGAAGGCTGCAACTTTCGGGCCGGTCAGGACTTTAGAAGCCGCTACACGCTGGTCTTTCAGAGAAGACAGGTAACGTGCGAACACAGACTCGGTGATCAATGACAGTGGCTCACCCAGATCCAGAGAGCTCTGGCTGGTCCATTTGCCGGTGCCTTTGTTGGCCGCTTCATCGAGGATCACATCAACCAGGTATTTACCCTCTTCGTCTTTCTTGGTGAAGATGTCTTTGGTGATGTCGATCAGGTAGCTGTTCAGCTCGCCCTTGTTCCACTCGGCGAAGGTTTCAGCCAACTGCTCGTTGTTCAGATTCAGCGCCTGCTTCATTAAGGAGTAGGCTTCTGCGATCAGCTGCATGTCGCCATATTCGATACCGTTGTGCACCATCTTCACGTAGTGGCCAGCACCGTCGGCACCGATATAGGCCACGCATGGCTCACCTTCAGCCACAGCGGCGATTTTCTTCAGGATGGGTGCCACCAGCTCGTAAGCTTCTTTCTGGCCACCAGGCATGATTGAAGGCCCTTTCAGCGCTCCTTCTTCGCCACCGGAAACGCCGGTGCCAATAAAGTTGAAGCCCTGAGCAGACAGCTCGCGGTTACGACGGATAGTGTCCTGATAGTAGGTGTTACCACCGTCGATCAGGATATCGCCTTTATCCAGGTGCGGAGTCAGCGAGGCAATGGTCTTGTCCGTAGCTTCGCCCGCTTTTACCATCAGCAAAATGCGGCGCGGTGTTTCCAGCGATGCAACAAACTCTTCGACGGTGTAGTGCGGCACCAGGTTTTTGCCTGGGTTCTCTGCAATAACTTCGTCAGTCTTGTCGCCTGAACGGTTAAAGATAGAAACGGTATAGCCACGGCTTTCGATGTTCAAAGCCAGATTGCGGCCCATCACCGCCATGCCGACAACGCCGATTTGCTGTTTGGACATTAGGAACTCCTGTCTGAGGATGACACCTGTATCACGGCTCTTGGCCAACAGGTTTTTGATGTGGCCAACATGTTAACTCAGGATTGTGTTCGCTGGGTAGTGATTGGTGCGATAGGTCACATAATTGCATATCACGGATAGACAATGCGGTTTTTACAAGCGCTTCTCGATCAGCTGCTGGTATAGCTCAATGTAGCTTTCCGCCATACGTGCAGAAGTGAACAGGTCCTGGAAACGCTTTGCAGCATTCTCTCCGTAACGGGCTGCCAACTGCGGATCGTTCCACAGTTGCACCATCGCTTGGCGTAATACATCAGCATCTGACGGAGGTACGACGATGCCGGTTTCCTTATCCAGATTGATGTAGGTTGTACCTGTGCCGATCTCACTGGAAATGAGCGGCTTACCAAACATCGCCCCTTCGAGCAAAGTGATACCAAACGCCTCTGAGCGCAAATGGGACGGGAAAACCACGCTGTAGCACAGTTGTAATAAGGCAGCTTTATCTTCATCCGGCAACGCGCCAAGGAAGTGAATATTGTTTAAACCTAAATCTGCGGCCTGCTGTTTCAACTCTTGCTCGATCGGACCAGCTCCAACGATCACCAACGGGAAGTCGGTGCCTTTTACCGCTTCAAGCAGAATATGGAGACCCTTGTAGTAGCGAAAAGCGCCAACAAACAGGAAGAAGCGATCGCCCACCTTTTGTCGCCAATGGTCGAGGTGCTGTTCATCCGCCATAGGATAAGAGTTCTTATCCAAACCATAAGGGATCACTTTGACTTTTGGCAGGTATTTCTGCAAGGTCACGCTCGTTTCCACATAGTTTGGCGAGGCCGCAACAATACAATCAACCGAATCTAAAAATTTGTTCATCAACGGCGTATAAAATTTTAACGCCAACTTTTGCTTCACTATGTCCGAGTGATAGCTCACAATCGTCGGTTTTTTGACACCCGCGATAAAATGCACCATATCCATAAATGGGTATGGAAAATGATAATGAATAATATCCGCCTGTGCAGCCAACTGTTTAAACTTTTTTACTGCACTGATAGAAAATGGCGTTGACGCTACTTCAAAATTTGTTGCTGAGTAATAGGCTGAGTGCGAGCCGACGCGTTCATTATCAATATCACCACGCGTGCTTAGCGACAGCGTTGTCGATTCGATATCATGACATATGCCAGCTTCGCTTAACTGGTAGATAACCTGTTCAATGCCGCCAAAAGAATCAGGATAATATGTTTTATAAAAATGCAGAACTTTTAACATGAAAGCTATTAAACCTGCTGATATGCGTGAATAGTCTCTGCGGCACAACGCTGCCAAGAGAAGGTTTTTGCCCGACTTAAACCACCAGTGATGGCAGATTCACGCCAAGTCTCATCTTCAATGCTCTGATGAATTAACTGCGTCAAGGTTTCGACATCCAAAGCGGCGCAGGTCAACGCGCACTCTCCAACCACTTCGGGTAACGAAGAACTGTTTGAACACACCACCGGCACGCCCGATGCCATGGCCTCCAGCACCGGCAACCCAAACCCTTCATATAACGATGGGAATAGGAAGCTCCTGGCGCCAGCGAATAGGTAAGGTAAATCTGATGACTTGGTGTAGCCCAGATAACACAACCACCCTTCGCGTTCAGCCTGTTCAAAACGCACGTGCAAAGCCTCACTACGCCAGCCTTTAAAGCCGCTGATAGCTAATGGATAAGCCTTTCTTAAGCTAAGTGGCAACCGTTCGTAGGCGGACAGCAAGGTTTCAATATTCTTGCGCGGCTCAATCGACCCGGTAAATAAACAATATCGCCCTGCCTGCAGCCCATACTGGGATACTACGGCAGTAATAGACTCGGGATCGCGCGGGTAAAATTCCCCACTGCTAGCCAGCCTTGCCGCATATACTTTATTAGCAGGCAAGTTAAAATAATCCATCACCTCTTGCCGTGTAAAATCTGAGTCAGTGATCAAGATATCGGCACGTTTCATCGTCAGCAGTAGTTCTTTCTGCATAAAACGGACGCGCTCTTGAGGATGACATTGTGGCCATGTAAAAACAGAGAGATCGTGAAAGGTGGCTACGCTAGGCCCAACTTTGGGAGGTAAATAGAAATTTGGGCCGTGGTAGATGGCATCTGGGTGTTTCTTTAACGCTAACGTTTTTAACCAGGGAGCCGTCAAACGGTATAGCTCAGAGGCAACTCTGCTTTTTTGCACCATATGACGCAAACCCTGGCTTGAAGAACTACTTTCCCTGGCTTGCGGTATTTGCTTACTTAGCCTACGCCCCTGAAGAAATAGAAGCTCGGATATCTCCGAGCTTTTAGTTAAACAGTTAGCTAACTCATAAGCATATCGGCCAATCCCAGTTAACGGATATTTAATCGGGTCAGTACCAAATATGACTTTCATCGTCAGTTTTCCAGCATCCAGCGCAACGTTTCCTCCAACGGAGGAGTATCCCAATCACCGACAAGACTGCGCAGTCTTGTCGCATCGCCACACAGTATCTTGACTTCGTTAGGACGGACGAAAGCCGGATTTACGCGGATATCCAAGTGGTGCGATGTGATTTTCTCACACAAATCAACCGCATCACGTAAAGAATAAGTTCGCCCAGAGCAGACATTGATCGTTTCGCCGATAGGCTTGACCCGTAACAGTGCCACATAGGCCTTGCTCAAGGCGCGAACATCGGTAAAGTCACGCCAAACGTCGATATTACCGAGCTCGATAACGGCAGCCTTACTCTTGTAGTGCTTGACGATTTTCGGCAACAAGAAATTATCTGCCTGGCCAACACCGGTATAATTAAAGGGCCGCGTAATGAATATCGGCAGTTTATCCACCCACAATCTGGCCATAAACTCCATGGCCAGCTTACTCACCGCATAATCATTCGCTGGGTTGGCAGGGGTCTCTTCACCGAGTTTACCCTCAGTGCTGTTACCATAAACATTGGCACTGCTGGCAATTAACACGGCATCCAATGGATGCCCACTGTCGGAGAGTGCCTGGAGTAAGTTCCGGGTGCCCTGCAGGTTTACGCTATAGAAAGCATTCGCGTCACCATGGCCCACAAACGCAATGGCCGCAAGATGAACAACGACATCTGGCTTAACCTGGCCGATAGCTTCCGCTAATGCCGCTTCGTCTTGCAAGTCTACCTGAAAATAGTCCGCCTGAGCCGAAGGTAATGAACCCAGCCCATAAACCCGATATCCGGCAGCGGATAATTCCGCTGCCACATAACGGCCGGTAAATCCATTGATGCCCGTAACCAAGGCACGTTTGCCGGCGCCGAACATCAGAAGGAGGACCCTTTCTGATTACGTACAAGATCCTGCTCCACCATCATCTGGCACAGCTGCTCCAGAGTGGTCTTAGGCTCCCAACCCAAAATTTCCTTGGCGCGAGCTGGATTACCGATCAACAGTTCCACTTCTGCCGGACGGAAGAATTTCGGGTTAACGCGAACCAGCGTTTTGCCGCTAGCAACGTCAATCCCTACCTCTTGCTCATCTTTACCTTCAAAGCGCAGAGTATAACCGGCGGCTTTGAATGCCATGGCAACGAAGTCACGAACGGTTTCTGTGCGGTTGGTTGCCAGCACGAAGGTATCCGGCTGCTCAGCCTGCAACATACGCCACATGCCTTCGACATATTCTTTGGCAAAACCCCAGTCGCGTTTGGCATCCATGTTACCCAGTTCCAACACGTCCAGTTTGCCCAGTTTGATTTTGGCAACGGAGTCAGTAATTTTACGGGTAACAAACTCGCGACCACGCAGCGGCGACTCATGGTTAAACAGAATACCGCTGGAAGCGAAGATACCGTAGCTTTCACGATAGTTGATAGTCATCCAGTGGGCATACAGTTTAGCAACGCCATACGGGCTACGCGGGTAGAATGGCGTATCTTCTTTCTGAGGAACAGCTTGTACTAAACCGAACATTTCAGAGGTTGATGCCTGATAGAAACGGATTTTAGGATTAACGATGCGGATCGCTTCCAACAGATTAACCGGGCCAATGCCAGTGATTTCCGCTGTGGTAATAGGTTGTTCAAATGAAACACCAACAAAACTTTGCGCTGCCAAGTTATAAACTTCTGTTGCACCTGTTTGTTGCAACAGACGAATACTGGCAGACAGATCGGTCAGATCATATTCAACCAAATGCAGATTGGAGTGTTGCGCAATGCCCAATTCCTCAATACGCCAGAAATTGACAGAGCTGGTACGGCGGTATGTTCCATATACTTTATACCCTTTATCCAGCAGCAACTCTGCCAGATAAGCGCCATCTTGACCCGTAATACCAGTAACAATCGCTATATTCATAATAATTCGTCAACTCTAATCAATAATTAATGACAATGCTAAGTAAAGTCTCATTGGACCACATTACGACAAACACTAACAAATTCGTCTTCGACCATTTTCCAGCTAAATTTCTGTGCTGTTTCAAAGCCATTGAGGCCCAGTCGTTCACGCAAAACAGGTTCATTCAGAAGCTGTGTCAAAGCCACTGGCAATTCCTCAGCCCCAACCATCAGAGCGTTTTCCTGATCGACAGCCATATCATGAAAAGCCACACAGGATTTATTGGCAATAACTGGTTTTTTTGCCAGCCACGCTTCGAGCAACACTATACCAAAGCTTTCACTAGAACTCATATTTACCAGAGCAAGACATGACATCAGAGCTCCTCGTACTACGGAACGAGGCTGTCTCTCTAAGTAAGAAACATAAGGTGAGTTGATGGCGACACCATCATCATCCGGCCCAATCATCACCAAACGGAGTTTCTTGCCAGACTGATTAATAGACTCAACTGCCTGGATCACCGCTCGATACCCTTTGGCACCAGACTTGCGCCCCAAGACAAGAACAAAATCCTCATCACTAGCGTAAACCCGGTTAAACTCGGCACGATCGCTTTCCAGAAACTCTTCTTCAGTATCCGCACCACCAGGCAGATACTCAGAACGACAGCCCTTCTCGGCATAGAAAGCACTGGCTGCTTTAGGTACCGTAAGCACTTTTGTCGCATTACGAGCAGCATTAAGTAGGTCTGGGAAATGATAGTAATCATCATCCAGATGAGCATGTGGTATCAACAGAGAAGGCACATTGTTTTGTTTTGCTACTTCAAGGGCAAAAGTGGCCGGTTTGAACACAATGTTATGTGTGACTAATAGGTCATATTTATCGATATTTGAGGCAATGTAGCTCTCCATTGAAGAAGAGTGTGGTCCTCTTATATCCGTCAGAGCCACATTTAGCGGGAAGCGAGTCTGCTCGGCTGCACTAGATAGGACATTAAACACGTTCTCTGCCGGAATACGTTTGGCATCCGCCAACGGTGTTTGAGCAAGATCCAGTGGAACATCATCAATGTGCAACTCGTTAAGAATAAAACCTAATGGCCGAGGATCCTGTCGCCCGATGAACTTGTTTGACGTGAAAATTTCAAGCAATCCACCTTCAACAGTCAGTTCAATGGCAAAATTATTTTCAATTTCTTGACTGAGGTATACGGCTCCACTTGAAGACTGCAGGGTGACCAGTGATTTTTCTGGAGAGTATCCCGTTAACTTTAGCTTGCTGGCTTTTGCGACATTTACCGCACAGGATGAATAACTCCACCGAGAATAGTTCGGAGCCTCTCCCTCTAAATCTGCCCATCCCCACGCAAGCCCATCCTGAAGAGACTTTCCAGCTTGCTGAACAATGGCCTTTTCAAATGCCGGCTGGACTCGCCACGCTAAATTCATTGCCTCGTGCTGGGCAGGTGTAGGCACATGATCTACCGGGAAGCGGGCAAAGCGCAGGTTGGACATTTCGATTGGCGCCCCCATTTCAGCATCAAAATCATAGCGTTCCATAAAGCGAGCATGATTGTTTATTCTGCTAACTTCTGTCGTCACGACATCGATCTCAAAGTCTTGGGTATCTCCAAGGGCTTTCAAGAAGCGTTTTAAATTCGACTCTGCGCCCCCAAGCTCTGGGTAAGTATAACGGTAGGTAACAAAGAGTACCTTGCGTTTCGGCTTTTCCAGGTTTACTAATAAATCGACAAATTTTTTGGCAATACCCACCATAGAAAGGTTGGCAAGGAAGATATTTTTTCGCTCTTGTCTCATTTCGTCGGAGAAAATATTATCAGACGTTGACAAGGCATTTATCACACTTGAGAACGCCTCAGGCTCGGCCAAAGCGATATGCTTTTGGATATTCTCAGGGTAACCACGCAAACCAAACTTAGTGCTGACAACAAACAAACCATTCGCAAAAAAATCCGCCAACTTGATGTTAGAGCCGCTACCTGAAATCACCGGATTTACTGCAAACAAACTATTCTGAAGAATGGCACATTTAGTTTCCTCATCGACCATGCCCCACAAAATGACGTTTTTCGCAGGTTTAACACCGATCGAGTCACAAACAGAACCAACAATATTAAATTGAACGTCGGGGCATTTAGGCACAACTTCCTTTAATAGATAGTTAATAGCATCTACGTTTGGCATATGTGCCGAACCAAGGAATACCGCTGATTTTTTTTGTACCTTTTTCGCTACTTGCTGGTTTAAGCTTTCACTAATAGCAACAGGCAACTGTGAGCCGTTACGAACAACGACCATAGGCCCGGCGGTTTTTTTACCTACTAACAGACTATAGGCATCATCATCGGAGACCGCGATCGTAGCTGCAGATTTTTCGACCGCATTCTTTTCAACCGCAGTAGCCATATCAATCAGATAGTCTTTTTTAGGGTGCCATTCTAATAATGAAGATTTTAGCTTTGTTTCATCATTTTGCGATGAGTATATAAACCGATCGTGATAAGCAATCGGCAATGGTGTCATATAAGGGTGCTCTACCACGATGAAACGTGCGGATTTTTTAAGGATATTATAGACAGCAACCAATAGATTGTTTTTTGCGCAATGGTTGCTTGCGATGATATCATCACAAGAAATATGGAACTGTGAATTTAACTCATCAACTTCTTTGCGGTGATCTATTGATTTAGGAATACTGATTACATGTGTTTTATCATTATATTTTCTTGAAGATAATTTTTCATCATCTGAAAAACAAACGAAAACGACAGAAGAAATATCATTAACTGCCTGATACAGTCCTCTAGTTCGCGTAGCGCCGCCCCCCACACCGGAGAAAGAATTGTAATCATTGAGAACTAAGGTATAAGTATTAGGCTCTTTGACTAAACGCTCCAATTCAGGGAGAAGATTCGCAACTATGGCATCCCAAGTATAGTTTTTACTGGCCAGATGCTTACCAGCAAAACCTATCTCGACGGTATTTTCAAAGTTTTCATCAGCAAGATGATGGTTTAACAGCGCAGGAAAATCAGCAAGCGCACCTTCAATAAAATGTGTACCTGGTTCAATATTAAACCCTCGCATACCGAACGAAGTAGACAGAATAGGTAAAGCATAAGAGAAATAATCCAAAGCTTTGATGTTAGAACCGCTGCCAGACTCCATCGGATTAAGGGCTATACTTGCATTTTCAAATAGCCGAATTTTCTCCGCATCTGAAACTCGCCCATGCCTAATAACATTCTTGGCATATTTTCCTTCAGGCAAGCACCCCCCTATAATATCAAACAGAATATTAGGGCATTTCGGGGCGATTTCTTTGGCAATGTAGGATGCCGCTTTCACATTGGGTAAATGAGCACTGCCGACAAAAACAACCGAGTGGTTACTCTTTTTGCTACGCAAAGGGACAACACGGTGTTGTTCAATCATGCCATTAGGCGAGTAGAACATCACAGACTCTTTATGCGGCGCGATTTTTTTAAATGATTCATAATCACTTTCGCCACAGTACAGAATCAAATCTGAATTATTCAACAGTTTTTCTTCAGCTTTCGCCACCAACTCAACGATAGGTCGTGATTTTTCTGCTGGATGAAGGGTTTGATACAGTTCTGTTTCACAGTTGTGTGAGTTGTAGATTCTTGGTTTACTGTCCGTACCCATGAAAATATCGTAATCAACAGTAAATGGGAAGTCATGAATAATAATATCTGCGGAATCATACTCACTTAGGTATGCCGCTAACATGGCGGTTGGGTATAGCGCACTAGCCGCTATGGTGGGAGCAGAGAGATCTCCATGTCCATCGGCAAGATGGCCCGACAACGCCCCCCAGCATCGGTTAAAGTGGTTATCTTTCGGGATCCGACGCTCCACAAATGTTGCTGTGTGATATATCGTTTCCTCATTAACATCAGGATGAGTAGAGGTAAGCAATGTTATATGATGATATTTACTCAAAATCTTATAGAAATTATAAAGTTTAGACTCACCACCATTGGATACCGGAACAAAGGCCGGAAAGAAATTAAGAGCTAGTATTCTTTTCATTATCTACACATACCATCCATTAATAGAACCATGACTCAAGCACTGATTTTTGCTTCTCATGCATGCCGGTTTTTTTAACAGCGCAAACCGATTCTTGCTCTGTTTTCCCATAATGGTTTTCAGATAAAGTTACGTTAGTAAAAACCGATACAGAAGGTGCATCATCATAATCTCGTGGCAAATTTCTTTTTAATTTATATTTTAGCCCAGGATAACGATTCAACAAGCGCACCACCCGCTGCCTCAACTGCGGGCGGCTTGACACAAAGGTACTAGCCGCAGAGACTAAACCTTTACTTTTTTTTTTAGCTACCGATTTGATGCCTGAAAGCAATCTCCGAGGTTGGAAGACCAATTTGATAGACTTTGACGCCAGACGCAAAGGATAAGTTAACTTCCAAGAGTTACAAGCATAAACCAAATCAAGTTCATTACGTAAGCCGTCTGCAACTCTCTTCTGTGCGTCTATCTCTACAGTCAAGTTCGCACAAGTTTCCGCATGAATTTTGCTGTTTGTATCACTGTCAGACAAACTCCGAGCATGCTGCTCGCCCGCAATTTTCTCGATAGCGGCATCAACTTTCGCTGAAAGTTGCTTGATTAAGTTAAGATGCTCATCTTCTTTCTTTTTAAATTCTGCAACCAGAGTCTGGTTTTCTGCACGCACATCACTGGCTAACGTATCTATTCTACTGACCATAACGTTCTGTAACTGCTTAACCTGCCAGTCCATGTGGTTTGTTGCGGTCGACAGATGGCTCTCAAGAATGGCGGAAACCGGAATATCTCCGATAATATCATCTTGATCAAGATAAGTAGCATAAATACTCTTAAAGCTCCATTGCTGGCTTGGCATCATCCATACCTTTGTCATCCATTTCTGATATTTCTCGGGAAAATCATGAGGCGAGATAAAACGTGGCCGCTGACTTCCTTGTTCCCTAATCGTATGCTGCGCAATCTCTTTTATAAGAATAAAGAATGACAGCATCTGGCCATAAAGATCGTCACCATCGCTGACGGAACTAGTGATCGAACCATAATCAATAATATAGACCTGCGAGTCATCACCGATCAAAATATTCCAAGGTCTAAGATCGTTATGGTATAAGCCCTGAGCCTCAAGAATAGTTATTTGGCCAAGGATGCCTTCGATAATTTTTTCATCATCGTACTCATCGCCAGCCAAGACAATATCAAGCAATAGACGCCCTGGAACCACAGTTCTTACAAGCCATGACTCGCTATCATTGCTGCCATAGCAAAACAACTCAGAAGAACGGAATCCAGGGATCTCCTTTTTCAAAAAGACAGATTCATTCATTAACTCTGAGTAATTAGAGTTCGTGCTATTTTTCAAAAAGATCTTAATGATTTTATCATCTGAAAAATAATAACGTCTGTTGTTACCATGATAGAAATTATCGAGTTGATGAGAACGGCGTGTGAAATGGTCAATAACGCCGTAATGCTCATCAATGTTCCAATATTTATTGCTGGCAAAGAACAATGGCCGTTCGACCGCGGATAAATGAGTGCCATACATCGAAAGATGATGGCTGAATGCATAAGACTCAATCAGTTGACGCGGGTCTTCTGGTTGAGATGCGGCCCAATACAAGGGTTCTGTATTTAATGCAAATTCAAAGATGCCGGTTTCGACTTTCTTGGAGAGCATTTTGAATAAATCAAAAACATACTCTGCACCATGTTCATAGACCAGATGATGGAACACGCTTAACCCGAGAACTAAATCGTACTCCTGCTCTTTCACTCTTTCTTGAATAATAGTTTCTATGCTGCCCAACAAAAACTCTACGTTAAAACTGCTATTTTCTGCTGCCAATTTTTTGCATACATCGACATTTGGCTGACTGTAGTCCACAGCAGTGACAATCGCACCACGCTCAGCCAAGCTGAGGCTAAAGAAACCTTGTGCACAACCTAAATCCAGAACTTTTAGAGGGCGCCCTTTCTCTCTAGAAATGTAGTCGTATGCAGAGGCGATGGTTTCTAATCGATCAAGGCAACTACGTGATGCCTGCGCTGTAAATTCCGGATGCTTAAAAATCGGTTGATAAACTTCAGGTAATTGTTTTACCAACGCTGCAATTGATTGTTCTTGATGTGTCATTAGAAAAACTCCTCAACCTGTACAAAATCAGCCTGCATATCGACTAAGCCCCACATATGGACGTTATTGGTAACTTTCAACAGGACAGAATCATATCTTCTGTCCACCGGATCTGTCGTCTGTGTGGGATCTCCAGCAGAAAGCCCAAGAGAAAGCAAATAAGCCCCCTCATTTAGGCAAAGATTCAGGCTAAACTTATAGATTACAACATGCCCAGACTTTCCATCAGGTAATATTTTACCTTTACTTGAAAGGTATGAATTACTTCCATAGATAAACACCCCTTCAAGACTCTTGATTAAGATACCTGGAGTGATATGTTCAAAATCATGCTCAAAAAATACTTTAACATAGACATCCAACTTATCGTTGGTATTGATGACAGACGGATACTCAACACCACCGCAAACCGTCATATAATCGATAATTTTAGCGCCACCCTGCCCCCAGCGGTGTTCCTCTTTAAGATACCCTGGCCGAGTATGGTAGAGATCTTCCGAATTCTGGTTGAGCGTTATAGCTTTGTTTTTTTCAGTCTCAACTTTCTTCTTACCAAACAAGTCATCCATATACATATTGACAACTTCTCTAGAAGGTCCATCGGCATATATTTTTCCAGACTTTAAAAATATAGCTCGATCGCACTGCTTGGATATATCCATTACCGCATGGGATACTAACAGTAGTGTCATCCCCTGTTTCTTATACTCAGCAATCCTTGAATAACACTTGGCTTGAAAGTAAACATCACCAACTGACAAAGCCTCATCGACAATTAGAATATCAGGTTTTGTTGCTGTTGCTACTGCGAACGCAAGGCGAGCTTGCATACCGGAAGAATACATTCTCAAGGGTTGCTCAATGTATTCACCAATCTCAGCAAAAGCCTCAATTTCAGGGAACAACGTTTCGATTTCTTCTGTGGAATACCCTAACAACTGGCCTGCCATATGCACATTCTGACGTCCGGTAAAGTCAGGATGAAAACCAATACCTAACTCGAGCAATGCTGCAATGCGACCATTTACTTTGATTTCACCGGTTGTCGGTTGCGTGGTACCTGTAATTAATTTTAATAATGTACTCTTGCCCGCGCCGTTAACACCAATGATGCCAACAGACTCACCCGCTTCAATAGTAAAATTGATATCGTTAAGTACAGACTTGACATTATGCCTTTTTTTATTACTAAGCCCCCACCATTCAATCAGGCGGCTCCATTTATTAGGATAACTTTTATATACTTTGCATAGCTGATTGACAATAATGCTTCCCATTATAATTCATCCACCATTTCGCCAATATGTTTCCTGAACAAGCTCAAGCCAATGATACAGAGTATAACGCCCAAAATAAGAGGGTAGAGTAACCCTGTCCAATTTGGAAAAATGCCATTAACCAGGATCTTCTGGCATGCCTCAACAACGCTAGCCATAGGATTGTATTTCATCAATGGGTGGAGACGCTCAGGAAGAATTGTGGCTGGATAAATAATAGGGGTCAGCCAGAACCAAAACTGTAGAACGATGCCAAAGAATTGACCAACATCACGGAAAAATACATTCAAGACACCAACAATGATCCCAAGCCCTACAGCCAGGATCATCATGATGGTCAAGACAGGAATAAGCGCAAAATAAGGTAATCCAGGAAAATCATTACTGATAATCAAAAAAACCGTAAACAATGAGAAAATAATTGAAAAATTGACTAGTGCACTGCCTATCACAGTAATCGGCAGGCATATTTTGGGGAAATTCAATTTTTTAATCAGATTAGCATTATCTAAAAATACGTTTTGCGATCTTACAATGATATCTGCAAATAATCCCCAAGTCAGGATCCCTGCACAAATATAGATACTATAAGCATATTGGGAATCTACGCCAGGTAGCTTCGCTCTCATAACCTGAGAAAAAATCACAGTGTAAACCACTATCATAGATAGTGGATTTAACACGCTCCAAGTCACCCCAAGTAAAGAGTTCCTATACTTGGATTGAAATTCCCTTTTCACATTACCAAGGATGAAACCACGATATTCCCATATTAATTTTAGAAATTTCACTATCTCACCTTTACTTGATGAAGGTTTCCAAGTCAGAGACTTTGATCTGGACCTTTTCAGCGTAACCTTTTGTTTCAACATTCAATCGCAGTAAAGGTTCGGTATTTGATGTGCGAATATTAAACCGCCAATCAGCAAATTCCATGCTTAGCCCGTCAGTTCTGTCGATTTGCTCCGCCATCGGTGTGTACTTTTGCTCTATTGACTTGATAATCTCACTGGCGTCATTAACCTTATAGTTAATTTCTCCGCTACAAGGATAGGCATTCATACGCTCACTCACCAGTTGTTCAAGTGACAAGCCACTTTTGGCAATCAACTCGACAACCAGTAACCATGGGATCATGCCACTGTCGCAATAGGCAAAACTACGGAAATAATGGTGCGCACTCATTTCGCCACCATAAACCGCATCTTCTTTGCGCATCCGCTCTTTAATAAATGCATGTCCAGTTTTCGACATCACCGCTACACCACCGGCATTTTTTACGATATCAATGGTGTTCCAGGAAAGACGGGGGTCATGTATGATTTTTGCCCCTTTTTCTTTTTGCAGAAAGGCTTCTGCCAGTAGGCCAACTATATAATAACCTTCGATAAAGTTGGCTTTATTGTCGAAAAGGAAACAGCGGTCAAAGTCGCCATCAAACGCGATCCCCATATCAGCCTGGTGCTCCAATACCGCTTTTGCGGTATCAGCACGACACTCTGGCAACAAGGGGTTGGGAATACCATTTGGGAATTGGCCGTCCGGCTGGTTATGGACCTTAACAAAGGAAACGGGCACATTATCTTGCTTGAAACGCCGTTCAATCTCATCGATCACATGGCCGGCAGCACCATTCCCTGAGTTGATCACCAACTTCATTGGGCTTAGCGTCTTGGTATCAATGTACCCTAACAGATGATCTACATAATCATTCAGAATGGAGATCTGCTGATAGCTACCACGTTTGCTTTCATCAACCGGAGCGAAGTTATTCACTTCGGCCAATTCCTTAATCGCAAACAGGCCTGTGTCGCCACTGATAGGCTGTGCATTCTCACGCACCAGCTTCATACCGTTATAGTTCATAGGATTGTGGCTTGCTGTAACCTCGATTCCACCATCCATATTGAGATGGAATGTGGCAAAGTAAACTTCCTCTGTCCCACTTAGCCCAATGTCAAAAACATCAGCTCCGGCATCACGCAGGCCATTAGCCAAAGCCAATTTTAATGCTTCACTAGTCAAACGCACATCGCCACCCACGATAATGCGCTTTGGCTTTAAATATTCGCCATAGGCTCGCCCGATGCGGTAAGCAATATCTTCGTTTAACTCTTCACCAAGTTGACCGCGAATATCATAAGCCTTAAAGCATGTTAAACTGTTCATTAAAACCTCAAAAATTAGCAACGCCCGTAGTGATCTTTTATGCGGATAACGTCGTCGTCCCCAAGATAAGAGCCAGACTGAATCTCAATCAATTCTAGCGGAATGTTTCCTGGGTTTTCTAAACGATGGATAACCGCAACTGGGATGAATGTTGACTGGTTCTCGGTAATCAAGAACGTCTTGTCGCCAGTAGTCACTCTCGCGGTGCCGGAAAGCACGACCCAATGCTCAGCGCGATGGTGATGCATTTGCAAAGAGAATGCTTCACCTGGATTCACGGTAATACGATTAACGTTAAAGCGTTTCTCGGCAACCAGGATGTCACAACGCCCCCATGGACGATACACTTCACGATGCCGGCGATATTCACTACGCTTGTTCTTCTTCAGATGTTCAACAATCTTTTTAACATCTTGAACCTTGGATCTATCTACTACCAACACGGCATCTTTGGTGTTAACAATCACCAGGTTTTCTACACCGATAGCAGCGACCAGCTTCTCGTCAGTGTTGATGTAGCAGTCACGGGAGTCATAGAGGAAAGTATCCCCGGTTAGCGCATTACCCGCCGAGTCTTTCTTGCTTACTTCCCACAACGCCGACCAAGATCCGACGTCACTCCAACCAGCATCTAGAGGAATGACCACCGCATCGTGAGTCTTCTCCATTACCGCATAGTCAACCGAGTCATCCGGGCAGGCAGAAAACGCATCGCGATCAACATTGATAAAGTTTTTATCGCATTCGGTGTTATCAAGCGCATCACGGCAAGCCGCAAGGATATCTGGGCGGAATTTTTCCAGCTCTTCCAGATAGCGCTTGGCACGAAACATGAACATGCCGCTATTCCAGTAGTATTCACCGGTTTCGATATAGCTTTGTGCCGTCTCGCTGTCAGGCTTCTCTACAAACCGTTGAACTGGCGCAGCCACCGAACCATTCTTACATTCCCCACGTTGAATATACCCGTAACCCGTTTCCGGCCCGGTGGGGACGATACCAAAAGTGACCAGACTCTTTGCAGCCGCATGTGGCAGTGCCAGGTCAATGGCACGATGGAATGCTTCCACATCGTTGATAATGTGGTCGGCCGCCAACACCAGCATGATAGGGTCGTTGCCCTGGGCAATGGCATTCAATGCGGCTAAGGCTATCGCCGGAGCCGTGTTACGCCCTACCGGTTCCAGAATGATGTTGTGGGATAACATGTCGATCTGCCGAAGTTGTTCAGCAACCATAAAGCGGTGATCTTCGTTACAGATTACAACAGGCTCACTGACGCCGACACCATCAAGCCGCTTTAACGTCTCTTGCAGCATTGAATGGATGCTATGCAAACGCAGAAATTGCTTGGGATGGAGTTCACGGGACATTGGCCATAAACGACTGCCTGTGCCGCCTGCCATAATTACGGGTAGTAACATTATTTATCCTTTATTACGTTAAGCTGAAAAGCTTCAAGTAATACAATCACTTAACAAAAATACGCCAATCGCAGTCTTTAACTCGCTTTCTTAGGTCATCACTCAGTCTTAATCCTCTTGGCAATCAGTATGCCATTATTCCGATTTTCACCCAAACCCTCATACTTTGTTACATCATGAAGTATAATGGTTGACCGTAGAGGTGAGGTCAAAAAACAACCAAAAAGCCATTTTACTCACTGCCAAATCAAAAAAACACGCTACCGCCCTTGGCTCAACAGCTACCAATAGACTGAAAATAAAGTATAAATTTTACGTTTTGTCCAATCCTTACGCTAAGTTAAGCATACAACAAGGCACACGATCATTACTTAAACGCGTACTTATGCCCATTGGACGAGATTTTTGTTGCGTATGCTACCACCTAAGCGGACAAAACACCTGTACATTGTCCGCTCTTTCAGTTTAATCTGAAGACGGTTGTTGGTTTATTGAGCTACCCGCCTGCTCTATTAGCAAATTTTTTTATATCAATTAATTAAGATCGAAGAAATCCCTAAATTCTGTAACAAAGCCTGCAAATAGATAGTCACCTTATCATTGCAAGGGCGAAAAAAAAGCCCATAAATGGGCTTTTAAGAATGCGCTATGTTAAAGAATTTTCTTAGTTTTTACTAGCATAACCCTGCGGATTGTTCTTCTGCCAGTTCCAGGTATCACGCATCATCTCGTCGATACCACGGCTAACTTCCCAGCCCAACTCTTGGCGCGCCAGGTTGGCGTCGGCCCAGAATGCTGGTAAATCACCATCGCGGCGCGGCAAGATCTGATAAGGAATAGCGACGCCTGAAGCTTTCTCGAAAGCATGCACCATTTCCAGCACGGAGAACCCAACACCAGCTCCCAGGTTATAAGCTTTGAATCCTTCGACCTTCTTCAGGTGATCCATGGCCATCAGGTGGCCTTCAGCCAGATCCATGACATGAATGTAGTCACGCACGCCTGTACCGTCTTCCGTTGGATAATCGCTACCGAAAACACCCAGCTTCTCCAGCTTGCCGATAGCAACCTGCGAGATGTAAGGCAACAGGTTGTTAGGGATGCCATTGGGATCTTCGCCGATCAAGCCAGACTCATGAGCACCAACTGGGTTGAAGTAACGTAAAGCGATAATCGAGAACTGTGGCTCTGCCTTAGCAAAGTCCTGCAGGATCTGCTCAACCATCAGTTTTGATGTGCCATACGGGCTAGTCGTACCACCAATAGGTGTGGTTTCAACATAAGGTACTGGAGAGTTAGCGCCATAAACAGTGGCTGAGGAACTGAAGATAAACTGATGAACTCCGGCACGACGCATCTCATCCAAGAGCACCAGGGTGCCAGAGACGTTGTTCTGATAATACTCTAACGGTTTGCGGGTTGACTCCCCTACCGCCTTGAGACCAGCAAAGTGGATCACCGCAGAGATACGGTGACCATCGAAGATGCGGTTCAGACACTCCGGATCTTGAATGTCGCCTTGATAGAAGATGGCTGCTTTACCTGTTAACTGCTCCACACGGTGCAGTGACTCTTCGGATGAGTTCGATAGGTTGTCTAGGACGACAACCTCCTCTCCACGTTCCAACAGAGCCAGAACGGTGTGAGAACCGATGTAGCCGGCTCCGCCGGTGACTAGAATTGCCATCTGAACTCCTTGCAAGCGCCTGATGCGCTGAAAATGAATATTTTGAGCTTCTATTCTAACCTTCCGGTCTCGAAGAGTATTGAGTCATGATAAATATTTTGTTCAAAAAAAAGGCCACATCTCTGCAGCCTTCTCGAAGTCTTCCGTTTCAAAGTCATTCACCATGCCCACTGCGCCCATCATGGTTGCGTGGAAACCCTTAGATGAATTTAACAGTTACTTAGGTTGAATGGTAATAATCTCGTCAATGCGACCCTTCCAAGGGGACAAGATGACTCCTTGGCTTTGTATTTTTTCGCAGTTAAGCACAGAGTACTTTGGCCTTCTTGCTGGCGTAGGATACTGTGACGTTGTAATCCCATTAACTACCGGTGCCTTGGCTAAAACGCCGTGCTTGATTGCGGAGGAAAAAATAGCTTCAGCAAACTCATTCCAAGCTACCGTCTGATCGCCACAGAAATGATAGACCCCACCTGCTGATTTCTTCTGCAGGAGCACGATAATTGCCTGAGCAATATCACCCGCATAGGTAGGGCAACCAAACTGGTCAGATACCACGCCTAAAGTGTCACGATCCTGCGCAAGCCTTAGCATGGTTTTAACGAAATTATTTCCATACTCACTAAAAACCCAGGCCGTACGAATAATCAACGCATCAGGTTGATGGTGGCTAACCGCAATCTCGCCGTCCAGTTTAGTTTTGCCATACACCCCTAGCGGGTTAGTTGATGCGGTTTCAATATAGGGGGTAGTCGCCTCACCATCAAAAACGTAATCCGTAGAAACATGCACTAGTCGAGCCCCCACTTCGTTGGCCGCCAAAGCCAAATTCTTCGGGCCCACTTCATTAATTAATGCAGCGATTTCGTGGTCAGTTTCTGCTTTATCAACTGCAGTGAATGCGGCAGCATTCACAACAACATCAGGTCGATAATCAGCGACAGCACTCTTTACCTTGTTAAGATCAGTGATATCAAGCACATCTGCATCAGTTGCCCACACATCCCACCCGGCGGGTAAGCGATCCTGGAAACAACCACCCAGTTGTCCTTTCGCACCAGTTAGTAAGATTCTCATAGTCCCAGATCCTTGAATAACTTGCCGACTTTATCTTTTTCTGACAACAATGGATTATCGATAGGCCATTCAATACCAACCTGCGGATCATTCCATAGTAGACAACATTCTTGTGCTGGATTGTAATAATCGGTGCATTTATATTCGAAATCGGCAACATCAGAGAGCACAACGAAACCATGAGCCAATCCCGGCGGGATCCAGAACTGTGCTTTGTTTTCTTCTGAGAGAATAACGCCTTCCCAAACACCATAAGTTGGAGAGTCAGGACGAATATCCACCGTGACATCGAAAACCTCACCACGTACAACCCGTACCAGCTTCCCCTGAGGATTAATCTTTTGGAAATGAAGGCCACGCAATACACCGCGTGCAGAACGGGAATGGTTGTCCTGAACAAAGTCGAGATCGATATCTAACATTTCTTGATAACGTTTTTTTTCAAACGTTTCGAGAAAAAACCCACGCGCATCACCGAAAACTTTCGGCTGAATAATTTTCACACCATCGATTTTAGTGTCTATTACCTGCATTTTTGTTACTCCCCGATCAAATGCGACAAATACTGGCCATAAAGTGTTTTGCCAAGTAATCTGGCTTCTTCAGCAACTTGTTCACGAGAGAGCCAGCCCTTGCGGAAAGCGATCTCTTCCAGACAAGCAACTTTAAAACCCTGACGTTTTTCAATGGTATGAATAAATTGAGATGCTTCAATCAGGCTGTCGTGAGTGCCAGTATCCAACCAAGCAAAACCTCGTCCTAGCAACTCAACATTCAGCTTACCAGCGTCCAAGTACATTTGATTAAGCGTAGTGATCTCTAACTCACCGCGGTGGGATGGTTTTACCTGCTTGGCCATTTCAACAACTTCATTATCGTAGAAATACAAGCCGGTAACAGCCCAATTAGACCTAGGTAAGGCAGGCTTTTCTTCAAGAGATAATGCGCGGAAATTGTCATCAAATTCGACCACGCCAAAACGTTCAGGGTCCATTACCTGATAGCCAAATACCGTGGCTCCGGATTCTTTTTCAACTACATTTTCAAGTTTTTTACCAAAACTTTGGCCGAAATAAATATTATCCCCCAGAACCAATGCACAACGATCACCATTGATGAATTCTTCACCAATCAAGAAGGCTTGAGCCAAACCATCTGGGCTTGGCTGGATAGCATAACTCAGGTTGATACCAAAACGACTTCCGTCACCCAGCAAGCGCTGGAATGAGGGCATATCGTCGGGTGTGGATATAATCAGAATGTCACGAATTCCGGCCAACATGAGTACCGAGATCGGGTAGTAAACCATCGGTTTATCATAAATTGGCAACAGTTGTTTAGAAACACCACGCGTAATCGGATACAAACGAGTACCTGAACCACCCGCCAGTACAATTCCTTTCATTTCAAATTCCTAAATTAGATTTACGGTTTAAACCCAGACGCTCACCAGCATATGAACCATCTTTAACACGACTCCACCAGGCTTGGTTAGCCAAATACCACTCAACCGTTTTTCTAATGCCGCTTTCGAAGGTTTCTTGCGGTTTCCAACCCAGTTCACGGTCAATTTTCGAGGCATCAATCGCATAGCGCATGTCGTGGCCAGGGCGGTCAGTCACAAAGGTGATCAAATCTTCATACTTGAGCAGATTGCCAGGCTTATTAGGGACCAATTCGTCCAGCAACCGGCAGATGGTCTGCACCACGTCTATATTCTTACGTTCGTTATGACCACCAATGTTATAGGTTTCCCCAATTGCACCTTCACAAACAACCTTGTACAAAGCCCGTGCATGATCTTCCACATACAGCCAATCCCGAACTTGAGCACCATCACCGTATACAGGTAAAGCTTTACCCTCCAGCGCATTAAGGATCGTCAGCGGTATCAACTTTTCGGGGAAGTGATAAGGACCATAATTGTTTGAACAGTTGGTCACAATAGTCGGTAAGCCATAGGTACGCAGCCAAGCTCTGACAAGATGATCGCTTGAGGCTTTCGAGGCTGAGTAAGGACTACTTGGCGCATAAGGCGTGGTTTCCGTAAACAGATCTTCCATCCCGTGCAAATCGCCATAAACCTCATCGGTTGAGATATGATGGAAACGGAAAGCTTTTTTAGCCGAGTCATCCAAAGCTAGCCAGTACTGACGCGCAGCTTCTAGAAGAATATAGGTGCCCACGATATTGGTTTCGATAAATGTAGCAGGTCCATCAATTGAACGATCAACATGGCTTTCGGCGGCCAGGTGCATAACCGCATCAGGCTGGAACTCGGCAAATACACGGTCCAATTCCTGACGATTGCAGATATCTACATGTTCAAATTTGTAGCGCTCACTGGTAGCGATTATGCCTAGAGATTCTAGATTTCCGGCATATGTCAGGCTATCTAAAACCAATATGTTGTCCTGAGTATGGCTAATAATATGGCGAGCAACGGCTGAGCCAATAAAGCCAGCACCACCAGTAACTATAATTTTCATATAACCCTCTATAGGTAGCACAATAGGATAGCAGATTGACTGTCTTATTGTATTTTTAACTATACTGTTAGTGAATATATCTTCAGACAATCGTCTCGGTATCTATTAGCATACAAATAATGCTGTGCACATATACAAACCGATAACTTATCAATTAATTGCCATGAGGTAAAATCGAACCAAAAAACCGTTATTTAAATTACTAAACTAAAAGTTACTCTGAAAACAAATAAGTCCCGATGTAAAAAACTTAGGTATTAAATTAAAAACCCTAAATAACCAAATAAATGTCATTCTAGATAAAAATGATGATAATTAAATAGTATATGCAAGCATTTATTCCATCCTGTGTTGAAAATGATATTTTATAACCCACTTAAGAATTAATTTAAAATACCAATTAAAGACCACATAAAAATTAACAAATCTAATTTTTTTGAAGCTTTGACGCCGTAATAGTCAATCCAATCTTAATTTAGCATTGAGTTAAAAGCCGTTGCAAGTACTTAATATGGTATTATTTTCGAATTATACTTCATTAGAAAGAATCGTCTCAGTCCCTGAACTACCGAAGTTAATCCCACTGGATAAATAAGCACGATTAGAGATCA
The DNA here is from genome assembly GCF_945957435.1 of Serratia sp. PL7. Taxonomy (NCBI): domain Bacteria; kingdom Pseudomonadati; phylum Pseudomonadota; class Gammaproteobacteria; order Enterobacterales; family Yersiniaceae; genus Serratia; species Serratia sp. PL7. The sequence continues at coordinate 66,508 of NZ_CAMFLB010000035.1, forward strand.
CCGTTTCAGAAAGATTTATTCCATCTGAAACAAAATTAACATCTCTGAGCACGACTTGATTATCGAAAGATTGCTCAAAAATGGTATATTTCAATTTGTTTTTCCTTATAAAAATAGAACCGCCATTAAATACGAATGAAGAGCCTCTGCCTAATAAAGTAACAGCCGGGATAGTTCTCCCTTGGAACTCTAAATGTCCACTCACACTGACATGCCCATTAACAATATGGGCAATGGCCTCACAGTAGTCAAAACTACCATTTTCCCAATATACTTTTCCATCTGGATTATCTATATAAAATGCAATCCCTCCATTCTGCCAAGTGCAGGAAGAGAATGAAAATCTCTCATAAGTATCCTGCTGTTTCGTTATAAATAAAAGAAACTCACACTGATCAAAGCCACACCTATCCCAGCACCACCCCCAACCACCAGGCCCATTGGAAAAAACTCGTGAAAAACCCGTAAATCTGCATTGTGAAATATTTATAAGGCACGACGGATTACTATCTGACGTTGCCGAATTAGATGCATAAATCAAATCTATTTTTTCTTCTGAGAAAAAATTTACCGAGTCAAATAAAGAGCCTACACAATTAGTGTATGCTGCGTTTCTTTCACCCTGAGGGTTTAAAAATATTCCGTAGCCTTTATAATTACCTTGTTTTGAGAATATAATAGTTACAGGGCCTGTTATATTAACTTTTGATGCATCTATAACTAACTGGCTAGAAACCCGTATTACACCATGCAAATTTATGTTTTTTTTCTGAATCCCATTAGGAACAGAAATAGCACTTAATGCAGAACTATCTAGTAAATTTTGTAGAGCAATAGTACTATCTTTAACACCAGAAAAATCTATACCATTACTTTCACAAGGGATATCACACATATCTGACACATTTTTTGAGGCTGCTTTTACTGAGCAACTTGAAAACACTGCTGCAGAAATGAATGTTCTTCTATCCATATACCTATCCTACGAATGAACCATGACTAAATTTTAATATAAAAACATGAAAAGTACATAACTGATTAATAAAACCATCATCAACAAAAATAACAAGCATTAAAAAAGATTTTTTATATATACTATATTTATGATTTATATTTCTTTATTTACATTAAAGATATGTTATCTATTTTTGAAAAAACCTGCAATATACTTACGCTCAATGACTAGCATCATGAAACTGTAAGTCACGACACCAACAAGCACACTAAAAGTTAGTAGAGCTATTGGTTTTAACTCTAAGTAAGCAACTGAAGATCTGAAGTAAATAACAACAAGTGACATTAGCAATGCTGCAATTATTGGTTTTATTATTGTGGCTACAAGAGCGAATACACTTCCGTTTAATACTTTCATCGCAAGCATCATATTTGGGAAAAACATAAGCACATTGGCTACAAGATACAACTTGATTAAAATATCTATGCTGTAAAACCCACCGATGATAAACGAACTAATTTGTAATATTGCATTATATATCGAGATTTTTAGTAAAATACCCGTTTTACCTTGAGCCATAAAAACAGAACCAGTAGTACTTACCATTGACTGCATTATTGCTATTGGCGCTAACCAAATAAGAATACTTGATATATGTACCCATTGAGGACCAAAAACAACAACTACTAATTCACGGCTTACAACTGCAATACCTAACATCAGCGGCGGGATTATGATTGCAATTGTTTTTAGTGTTTTTAAATATATCGAAACTGATTCGATATAATTTTTCTGAATTCTACTTAATATCGGATACAAAGATCTAGTTAAGACAAAGGTAATGTTTTGAATTGGAAATAACATAACTCTATATGCTAGAGAATATTGTCCCAAGATAGATGCGCTGAATGATCGCCCTATAATTATTTGATCTGAATTTCTAGAGAAATAGTTGATAAAATTAAAACCGACCAAGCTAGAACTAAACTTAAATATAGATTTTATATCTGACAGACTGAATTTGGCTCTAGGAACCCATCCCGACACCATCCAAAAACCACAGGAGCTAATAAAAGAATATAATAACGTCTGTACAACTAAACTATAAACTCCGGCTCCCTTAATCGCACATATGATCCCGATAGCAAGAGATATTATTGAAGCGGATATTTCTATGATCGCCGTTTTATTAAACTTAGACTCTCGTTCAAGGAGAGCTAAATGTATCGCAGTCATACTGTTAATAGGAATAGCAATGGATATCATTTTTATTGTGTTAGATACAGCTGGTTCATTAAAAAACACGGAAACAGCTGTAGATGAAAAATAGCTTATAACAAACAGAAAGAGCCCTAAGCTCAAATTTAAGTAGAATACACTACACTTAAGACTATCACTAAGTAATTCCTTTTGAATGATGGCGGCTGAAGACCCCATATCTCTAAGTATATTAATAAAATTCACTACGATGAGTGTCATTGACATTATTCCGAACTCACTGGGACTCAAATATCTAGAAAAAACAACTAAGCCCAACAGTTGAGAAATAATTTTGATTATTTGTGACAATGAAACCCATTTAACATTGTGCAACAACCCCATTTTACACCCTTAAACAGATTTTTAATATTATAAATCACTCACAAAAAATATGTACATGATAAAATTTACTTAACAGCGATAATCACCAAAATAAAAACAATCATCATTAAATAGCGCCATGAATATATAACTTTTATTATACCCCATGGGATGTACCTTCTCATTTTTTATTACTAAAATAATTACTTATCCTTTTCCTAGCAAAATCATTATTTGACAATGAAAGTCCAAAATACCCTAGGACTTTAACTCTAATCTTCATTAATAAACGGGAAAAACCACGACCTTTGATCATTAGTGTATTAGTCTGGTTTAATGAGAAATTAGTATGAACAATTTCCTGAACGCTCCCAAAGGCATCGGGACAAATCATCACTGACGTTCCAGAAAGTTCTAATAATTTGCTTATCCAAAAATCATCAGTTCTTGGAGCGATTTGAAGATAATCAGAATTAGTCAGCAGTGCAGGATCAATATGACTTTTTTTCAAAATACAACCGCCAACGCCTGTTATAACAAAATCTTTTTTTACTACCGTAGGTTTTAAACATATGTTAAAGCGGTCATAGCTCTGATAATGTCCAAACAAATTCTTCCTCATAATTCTTACTCTTGATGCAACAACAAACTTCCCTTCATTTAGTAGAAAACAATCAGTTAAGCTTTTTAACCAACTATGACCATATACAACATCATCATCAGCATATACATGTATATCACTATCATTCGTAGACTGAAGTGCAGGGAAAATTTTTCTATAGGGGCCCGTATTCTCTACGTACCTAACATTGATAATTCTATTTATTCCATTGAGTTCATCTAGCCATTCAGGTAACTCGTGAATCCCTTGGTCTGACATAAATGGCTCTTTTGAAATCCAAAGGTCGATCCGATCTGGTAAGCAACTTTGATGAATCAGCGACCAGAGCGTAACTCCACATAGTTCAAGCCTTGTAGAGGTTGTTGTTAAATTTACAACTAACATAACATACCTTTCAAATTGATTGATATTCACAATAAGGGAAATATCCGGATAGAAAAAAGTGCAACATGCCTAAGATAATTATTATTTATTCAATGAGATACTATATTCTTTCTCTTTATAGAACAGCCATAAAGTGATAGCAACATGAAAATTCCTGGTGAAAAATAGCCATATCCACGAAGAAAGAACTCCACACTAAAGGTAACAATGCATACAGCACCTAGTGCTGTAAAAGCATCTTGAACCCCATAATTTTTAGGCAGTTTCTTTATCTTATGAACTGAAGTCAATATCATTTTTACATAGAAAAGCAACAAAAGCACACCTAAGAAACCAAACTCCGATACTAACTTTGAGGCAATAAACCCGCCATCAGTTCTATTTAATTCTGAGCCCGTAAGTTTAGTTATCGTCAATCCATATTGACCTACTTTATCAGTTCCAGCCATTTGAAAACCAAGCCCAAGCCCGTTAGTATTAACGAACGATCTTACTGCATCATCTACACCTTGCAGAAAGACCAAAGTGGTAAGGTTATCACTATCTGAATTTAACTGAACTCTAGATAAAAAATATTGCATTGCAACTGAATCAGAGTAATAACTTGATAGCAAAATAACTATCAATGCAAATATTGCTCCTAAAATCAAGAGCCGAAAAATATTTTTAGACATCCAAAAAATGAAAAAAGCAAAGAAGGCAAATATAACAAGTGTAAGACTAGGAAACAGAACCGATTGGGCTAATATATTCGCAAAAAGATTGACTTTTTGCTTATTATTAGCAAAAAAGCCCGCCATGCAAACAAGAAACCCTACGCATAATGCATAATGACTTTCTTCTGAAAAAGGTATTACAGGTTTATTAAAGCCTGAGTATGGGCCTATATTTAGTTTAAAAAATATTGCTACCCAGCCGCAAAAAATAAAAAGATAAGCACTTTGAACCAGAGCCTTAATAATTACCTCATCATCTATAGTTGCAAGTTTTGTTGAAAAAGAACTTGCGCTTACAAAAATAAATAACAAAATCGGGAATGAATAAAGTGGCTTACTGTAATTTTTTTCGATCAAAAAATAAGATGACTGCACCAAGATAAAAATGCATAAAATAAGAAATAGAGCAATTTTTTTCTCACTATGAGGAAATATAATAAAGGTCCGAAATGAATATATAAAAACCACAATACTCACTGCAAACAGTCCGCCAGCAAGAGATGCCTGATTTAAACAAACAAAAAAAACTGATGGCAGTGAAAATATAATAACAAAAATGAAAGACAGCGGTAATGCACTTATATTTCTAGCCAATTCCATCTCCATTAACTTTAAAAATTCCACATCGAAATAAAGTAATAATTCCTTGTGATTAACGTATTCACTTCGCATTATTAATAATATACTCAGCTAATTCATCAAAGTTGTAAAGCTCATGCCAACTTGATTTAACTGATGCATTCCCCTCAAAAACAATATCTTTTCTTACATATTTAATAATTACGTTTGCAAGCGAGTTTTCACAATTACTATCAAAAAATGTTACCGCGCTATAATCTCCAACGGTCTCTTTTGCATAATCCATATTAATTGCAATTATAGGTAAACCATACATCTTCGCTTCAGAAATTGGGAGTCCCCATGTCTCAAGTTTTGAGGGGAAAATTAAGGCATCAACCACACTTGAATATTTATCATTAAGATCTGCCTTACTTTGATACCCAATGAACTTTATATTATCAAGACCATTTTCTTCACAACATTTGATAATCTCATCACCGTATTGTGTCATACCTCTATCAAAGGTTAAAAGTATTTCTGTTTTTTTATAAACGTCTTTAGCGTTATTTTTTATATATATAAAAGCATCAATTAATGCTTCCATATTTTTAAAAACTCTAGGTACGGCTGGATATATAAGCCTGACTCTACCATCGCCAGTGTTTTTTTTCTTGCCGCATATCAAGTTAAATTTCACTTCCGGTTTGGATACGATAATATTATTAACGTCAAACCATTCTGAGAACCTATTTGCCATCCACGTTTGCTGAACAATAATAGCTTTATTTTTTCTTATATTTATCCTATATAAATATTTATAAAACATTGTAAACAAGAAGAACTTCTTATCCATCCTCCAGTCTTTCCAGTTTGAACTATAAAACGGTGAGGGATTATGACAGTAAACAAACTGATGCGTATTGTATATATTAGCAGATATATCGTGGAGACAAACCCATGCATCAGGCTTTAATTTCATACTTAAGAAAAAAGAATAAACGAATTCAAAGTATAGTCTTTTAATCCAACTTGATTTTATTCCTTTATACTCAACAAATGATACATTATTATTATAAATATCAACAAACAACTCTTTATTATTAACCAAGCAAATTATATCGACATTACTTTTCTTAGAGAATGTAGTTACAACCTCTCTAAATATGGTTAATATGCCGCTATCCACCATATTCACACCAGATATTACGATTTTCTTTTTTTTCATAATAATGTTCACTTAAATAGCTTGCACCTATATATTTACAATGGTTTACATGAAGATAAATTTCATATACCTGAAGGCACGTTTAAATTCTTTGCGGATCAATCTATTTATAATTACGCCCAAAATGGATATTTTTACCGTAATTATGTATCGAGGGAAGAATTTTTTAGTTATTAATATTCTATTTCTTACAGAAAAATAATCCGCAACATCACTTTTCCCACTTTTTGTTGATGCTCCCTCTTTATGATAAACGATACTTTTTGACGCAACTCCAATATCAAATCCTTCGCTCCTCGCCCTTTTGCAAAGATCAAATTCCTCAAAATAAAGAAAATAATCTTCGCATAAATATCCAACCTTCTCAATTAAATCACGAGACAGCATCATCGAAGCCCCTAGCACATAGTCTATCTCAGACTCAACATTTAATTCATTGTAAATAGTATTGCTAGGCTCAAGCCACGCATAGTGTTTACTTGTACATAGCCAGGGGTTAAGTGTACCTCCTAACCCTTGGATTTTATCTCGCTCATAAAAATAAACAAGCCTAGAACCACAGATTCCAAATCTCTTATTATCTCCAAATTTTTTCAGTAACTCAAATAATGTACTTGGCAATACCTCTGTATCATTATTTAAAAGCCAGACAAAATCCATATCTTTTTGGTTAAAAGCAAATTTCACACCAACATTATTTCCTCCTGCGAAACCTAAATTAGCATTATTTTTAATTAAATAAACACCTGTATCATTATCACTCCTTAAAACCGCTGCATCCTCTCTGCTCATTTCTACGAAAGATCTATATTTACTTGGTAATGATAGAATGAGAAACTCTTTAATTTCGTTATAAGATGAGTCAGATGAGTAATTATCGCAAATAACTATTTTATGATTTACCTGCTCGGTTTCAAACAAGCTTTTCAAACAATTTATAGTATCAGTCGCCCCATTCCAATTTAATATTATTATATAAACCACTTGTGCTTTACCTCAATCACGATTAATAAAATACTATTTTGATAATAGAAAATCACTACATTTGAATTAATATCTCTCTATGTTTTCGAATATTGAATCACTCAAATGAACTGAATAGAATCTGAAACTGTTTCTCCCATGTTAGTTCAAGTTCTGCATATCTTCGTTCTTCTATTGAGAATCCGGGATTGAGTGATTTTCTCCAATTAATTATATCTTCGATATTTACTGGAGTATCATCAGATGGAACTTGATAGATAAAAGCATTATCATCAAAAGCACTATCGATATGACTCTTAATAAATGGGAGTCCTCTTGCACAGTACTCTTTAGATTTAATAGAACTATTATAGTCATTACCGCTACGATGCCGTCCTAAAGCATCGACGCAAACATCGGCACTAGCAAAGACATTATCTAGCTCATCCCCAGATAAACGGCCAAGAAAAAAAATTTTATCTGAAAGATTCTCTTTTTTGACTATGCTAGTAAGCCTGGTTAATTCTGGCTCAAGATCACCGACAATTTTAAATATTACAGTTCGTTTCCCACAATAGTTTTTAACCCCCAAAATTAAGCGGTCATATCCATGCCAAAATGAAAGATTTGCGACACCGACAACTGTAAATAACTCATTATCGCCAGATGATACTTTCTCTTCGGCCAATTTAATTGATGAAACATCAACTCCATTAGATAACCGAACAGCTTCAATTCCCCATATTTTTTCAGTTGGTTGACCGAAATAAGTTACAGTGTCAATTCTACGTTTGAAAAACGGTAGCATTAAAGAGAAAACACGCTCCAAGAATTTCAATCGAAAACCCTTTATTTCATTCTCATACGGATAGGTAGGAACCTCCATAATAATCCTTGCTTCTTTATTAATTCTATTAATTAAAAAAGGCAACATCATAACAAATAATCCCCCCTGAGGCTTTCTTATATAAGCAAAGTCAAATTTTAAATTATTTTTTTTAATATACCGTCCTATTAAGTAGTAAAAAAAATACTTACTCTTCCCATTAAAATATATTTTTTGTTCGACAGTACCATTATCATGAATGATAGAACTATTCCCCATATAAAAAAAGTCCACTTTACAGCCAACATTCCTCATAGCCTTGACTTGAGCTTCTATCTTTTTCCATATACCTTCCGTTTGATCTTTGCTATAAAAGGTTAGGAATATTACTTTTTTCATAACTCTATACTTCTCCGTAGGTTATTAGCTTAATTTTTAAGATGTTAAGAGTGAAAACCTTAGTCTATATAATTAAAATTAACTTATAAGTAATCAGCAAGTTTTTGAATCCATTCACGGAACAAAGTATGAACTCTTTTAATATATATAGTAATAATATATATCTATGAACATTAAAAAGCATGATTTTGTCCACATTGAGGATCATATTTTTATCATAAAGATCTTTATCACAGCAGTTTAAAAATCGAACTCAAAAGTCTACATGATTTTAGTAGAGACAAGCATGTATGTGAACTTATTAATGCTGTTCTTCTGCTTCCGAAGGCTGGAGCCCTGTCATTATCGCTCTGGCAAGGCATCTTAATGAGACGATCGTTGATAGATCAGCGACTGCGTCAATAAATAATGGTGGTGCAGTCTTTCAGGACTATTCGACGAGTTAAGTATTCCCTATTTCCCATTGAAATCAGAGCGAAATACCCAAACTATCGCCAAAGAACCCGCCTAATTGTAGATGGGGAGGGTTATGACAAAACCGATTTTGCGAAGGTCTGGGCAGATGCAAGTAATATTGAGTTGCATTCCCTGCCGCCGTACAGTCGAATCAGAATGCGATTGAAGCACCAGGGAAAATGATGAATGAACATGCTCGGAACAACTGTTAATTCTTCAGCAAAAAACGATTTACGAAATGCAAATTTTATTTTTCAGGATAACTACAACAGAAATTTTTTTCGCTAACCTCCCGAATTAACGATAACTTTTAGGTGCTGAAAAACTGCATCTTGAGTTTTATCGGGTAACATTGTACAGCTAAATTTAATACGCTGATTTATTTACAAACCCTTTAAAAACAGTCAAGATAATAATCTTAAAATCTAGCCATATGCTCCAATTTCTTATGTAAAACAGATCATACTCAACTCTTTTTTCCATTTTTTCTAATGTGTCAGTCTCACCACGCCATCCACTAATTTGTGCCCACCCAGTAATTCCAGGTTTCATTTTATGGCGTAGCATATATCCTTTTATTATTTTCCTATACTGCTCATTATGCGCTACCGCATGTGGTCTTGGTCCTACAATCGACATATCACCTAAAATTACATTAATAAACTGTGGTAACTCATCTAGCGATGTACGACGCAACAAACCTCCAATGGGTGTAAGTCGAGCATCACCTTTCCTGGCCTGCTTAACCTCGTCACCATTCTCCATGACTGTCATACTTCTAAACTTCCAAACCTTAATGGCTTTACCATCAATACCGTATCTTGTTTGCTTAAAGATCACTGGTCCAGGTGAAGTTAATTTCACAAGTATAGCTATTAAAAAAAGCACAGGGGAAATAAATGCTAAAATGGCAAGTGATACTATAATATCTTCAGCACGCTTCATCAGCATATTGATTCCACTCATTGGTGAATCAAATAGTGAAATAACAGGAATTCCATTTACTATTTCACTATGCGACTGCAGAAGATTATATGTAAATACATCGGGTACCAGCATAACGGTACAAGTCGCATCTGATAACTCTGATAATATATACTCAATACAATTACTTTCTTGCATTTTTAAAGCTATATAGACCCTATCGAAAAGTCCCTTCTTAGCGTCGCTGATAAGGTTATCGATGTCTCCTCTATACAGCATGTTTGAATAATAACCAGGAGGGTTTTCATCCTTAGATAGATAGTAACCTAATATGTTAAATCCTAACCATGGTGCTTTATTAATACTCTCCGCTAGATGTCCGCCTGATTGACACCCCCCAACAATAACTATATTACGTGTATTGTAACCTAACTTCCTCAAGTGTCTTATTATTGAACGAATCAATACTCTACTAAAAATAAATAAAATTGTTGACACTGCATACCATAAAAAATAAAAATACACTCCAGTTGAAATCGATGTAAGGACTGAAAGAATTCCTGTTGAGAAAATAATACTCAGTGTCCAATTTCTAATTAAAATCTGTATTTCCAAATAGATACTCATTCCACGCCATGAACGATAGAAGTCTGTAATACCTCCAATCATCTGAAAAACCACTAGCGCAGTTAAAGCCATAATGCTATGAGCCTCAGTAATCCCCTCTTTCATCATAAGGCCTGCAAATATCATACTTGCAAACATAATTAACGTATCAGAAATTCGTTGGGCGATAGAAATCATTGAGGCATTAGTTTGTAGCATACTTCTACGTAAACTATTCATGCTTCTCTCTCTAATTATTCTTTATTTTTTAACACATTCTGTGTTTCAAGCTGAATTATAATCAATCTGTTATATTTGGTTGTCCCAATACCTTTTGTGCATACTTAATTTTTTTATAAATTTTTTAGGTATTATTTTATAATTTTGCCCAAGCTTGTAACCAAGAATTTTTAGTGAATTATGTAAAAATGCACGAGGAATCCAACTCGGCTTTTCCTTCAAAAGGGTAGTAAACTCAGAGATTATGAAACGCTTCCCCTCCCCTCCAGCCCCACCAAAAGTATCTCTAATCCACTTTTCATCGTGATGAAACACTCCTATATCGAAGTAACGTTTAAACTCTTCAAGAGGAGTATAATTATGAGAGTGTTTAACTGCCGACTCAGCAACATAAGCAATTTTATATCCGGCGAGTACAGCTTTTGCTGCAAAGTACATATCCTCACTGAGGATCGTATTTGAAGGAAAACCAGCTAATTCTTTAAAAACACTGATACGGTATGCTGAAAAGGAATTTGATGAAAATACAGTCTTAATACCATATTTTTGTTTATCCTCTAATCCTAAAATATTACTTTCACATCCATAATTAAACAAACGGGCATGCGCAGCTATAGGATTAGCATCGTCATGTGGTAATTGTCGCCCATATGCTACTGCAATATCAGAGTTCTGAAATACAGATATTATATTTGACAAACTATTAATTTCTGGTATCGCGTCTTGAGTAAGAAATATTGCAATATCTATATCACATGTAGTATTGATAGCAAGATTTCTTGTTCCTCCATGATTAAATTCACTTTTATCAATTTTTACAATCTTAAACCCGTTGGCCCTACTCGTCTCTCTAGTATCATCATCGCTTGAGGAATCAACAGTAAGTATGCACTCACAGTCATTTTTTTGTTCCGATATGGCTGAACTAACCTGACGCCATAAATCTCCACCATTATAAGTTGGAACGATTAAAATCACCTTCATTATTATATCCACGATAAACTTTTTAATTTAAGACCAGAATAGAGCAATGCTTTTAATAATAAAGCAAGGTTTTTATTATAACAGCCTTGCTTTATTAAACTTTTATTCGGTATGTTTACTTATCCGATTTATATTCGTATGCATAATAATTGTAATTGCCATAACCATAGTAACTTGCAGCTCGCTTTATGATCGCATTCAATATGACGCCTTTAATTTCAGTACCGTTCTGCTCAAATCTTCGTATACTTACCTCAATTTCTTTAAGTGTATTTACTTCGAAACGAGCTACTAATAAAGATGTACCTGCATGGCAACTGAGAATGGCTGCATCAGTTACAGCTAGGATTGGTGGAGTATCGAGCAAGATTAGATCATATTTTTTAGAAGCGAAGTCTATAAATGTCTCAAAATTACTATGCATTAGTAATTCAGATGGATTTGGAGGTATTTGCCCTCTCGAAATAAAATCCATATTTTCTACTTTAGTTGGCCGAATAGCTTTTTCAACCGAAATCTGTCCTGATAAAATATCTGATAATCCATTGTCGGCCTGAGTTCCCATCAACTCATGTGCATAACCTTTACGCATGTCACAATCAATAATGAGCACCTTTTGGCCTGACTGTGCAATGACGGCTCCCAAGTTTGCACTTATAAAGGTTTTACCTATCGCTGGGCTAGCTCCAGATATCGCTATCACATTATTTTTTGCTTCCATCATTGCAAAATGCAAACTTGTCCGTAAGCTTCTAATCGCTTCGATAGCTAAATCGGCTGGATTTCCTACTGCTAATAAATCTGTAGATCTAGTGTTATTCTTTTTATTGCGGCTTAGTAACTCACGATCTCTCTTTTGTTGCCATTCAGATAAAGGAACGCTTGCATAAACGTTGATACCGATCTCTTCCAATTGTTCTGGACTCTGTATGCCTTTATGCAACATTGTCTTTATTAAAACAAACGCCGTTGATAGAACTCCGCCAACAATCATTGTGAGTAGCACAATCATAGATTTGTTAGGTTTTACAGGTTTTAGCTGAGTTACTGCTGGATCGATAATCCTAACATTACCTACCGTACTGGCTTTATTAATGCTCAACTCCTGCTGTTTATTCAAGAGTTGCATATAAACTTCTT
>NZ_CAMFLB010000036.1:0-73907 GCF_945957435.1 Serratia sp. PL7
AATAGATATGCGCACGGATTCAACTCGGTAATCGGGCCGCTGATGATAAACTCCCTCTTAGACAAGTTCGGCAGCCAACTCCATCACAAGGTACTCTCATAACTTATGAATTATGCACTGGAAATAGCGCAGCTGACCAAAACCTACGCCGGTGGGGTCAAGGCATTGCGCGGCATCGATCTGAACGTGGAGGCGGGGGACTTTTATGCCCTGCTGGGGCCAAACGGCGCCGGGAAATCCACCACCATCGGCATTATCAGTTCGCTGGTCAACAAGACGGCGGGCACGGTGCGGGTGTTTGGTTACGATATCGATAAGGATATCGTTAACGCCAAGCGCCAGCTCGGGCTGGTGCCGCAAGAGTTCAACTTTAACCCGTTTGAAACCGTGCTGCAGATTGTGGTCAACCAGGCGGGTTACTATGGCGTAGAACGCCGCGAGGCGATGGCACGGGCAGAGAAGTATCTCAATCAGCTCGATCTCTGGGGGAAACGTAACGAGCGGGCGCGTATGCTGTCTGGCGGGATGAAACGTCGCCTGATGATTGCCCGTGCGCTGATGCATCAGCCCAAACTGTTGATCCTCGACGAACCGACTGCCGGGGTAGATATCGAGCTGCGTCGTTCGATGTGGGGCTTCCTCAAAGAGCTGAACGCCCAGGGCACTACCATTATCCTGACCACGCACTATCTGGAGGAAGCCGAAATGCTGTGCCGCAATATCGGCATCATCCAGAACGGTGAGCTGGTAGAAAACACCTCAATGAAGGGGCTGTTGGCCAAACTGAAGTCCGAAACCTTCATCCTGGATCTGGCGGCGAAAAGCCCATTGCCCCATCTTGAGGGTTACCACAGCCGTCTGACGGACACCTCCACGCTGGAAGTAGAAGTGATGCGTGAGCAAGGTCTGAACGGTCTGTTCACCCAACTGAGCGCGCAGGGGATCCAGGTCCTGAGTATGCGTAACAAGGCCAACCGGCTGGAAGAGCTGTTCGTCAACCTGGTGAACGGCAGTGGAGAGCAAGCATGATGCATTTGTATTGGGTGGCCTTGAAAAGCATATGGGCTAAAGAGATCAACCGCTTTGCCCGCATCTGGATCCAGACGCTGGTACCGCCAGTGATCACCATGACCCTGTATTTCATCATCTTTGGCAACCTGATTGGGTCGCGTATTGGTGAGATGCACGGTTTTGATTATATGCAGTTTATCGTACCGGGCCTGATCATGATGGCGGTGATTACCAACTCCTACGCCAACGTGGCAGCGTCGTTTTTCAGCGCCAAGTTCCAGCGTAATATTGAAGAGTTGCTGGTGGCACCGGTGCCAACGCATGTTGTCATTGCCGGTTATGTTGGCGGTGGCGTGGCGCGGGGTATCTGTGTGGGGATCCTGGTGACGGTGATCTCGCTGTTCTTCGTTCCCCTGGTGGTCCATTCCTGGTGGGTGATCGCGGTAACGCTGCTGCTGACAGCGATCCTGTTCTCGCTAGGCGGTTTACTTAATGCGGTCTTTGCCAACACGTTCGACGATATCAGCCTGATCCCGACCTTTGTGCTGACGCCGCTGACCTATCTGGGCGGGGTATTTTACTCGCTGACGCTGTTACCTCCGTTCTGGCAGGCGGTCTCCAAACTGAACCCGATCGTCTATATGATCAGCGGTTTCCGCTTCGGTTTCCTGGGCATTTCCGACGTGCCGTTAGCGCTGACCATGCTGGTGCTGGTGGCATTCATTGCGGTGTTCTACGGGTTGGCCTGGTATCTCATTGAGCGTGGCCGCGGTTTGCGTTCCTGATGTGATTTCCCTCCCCTGTTGTCGGGGGAGGGAGTTTATTGATTTGGCACACACATCAGCTAAATCTATAAATTTAAGGCAATAAGCCCTTTCTCCCGGCGATTTAAATCGTGCTATGCTGGAAATCCACATTTTCTTCATTTTTTCATGACGCACTCGTAAGCAGAACAAATCATGCAGCCTCAACATAAGATAACAGCAGGACTACTCGGCATTGTTATGTCGTTGTTGGCACCTGTAGCGTTGGCGGATTTGCTGTCAGAAGACAGCGCTGTTCAAGCCCAATACATGGAAGTGCAGCGTAACAGCGAGGTTTATTCGTTGATCGGTGAGCATGTGATCCCGGTCGGTGAAGTGAAAAAAGGACAACTGATCCAGATGTTCCCGGCGGACGCGGAATATTACGAGCTTAAGTTCGGCTACGGCACCGGCTTTATCGATAAAGACGACGTTCGCGCCATCAGCAAGACCCGTAAGGTGAAGGACGATCTGGGGGAGTTGAACAAGCCGTTGACCAATCAGAACCTGATCACCCAGCGCGCAATTAACGTCTACACGGCGGCGGATAACAAAAGTGAAATCTTTGGCGTACTGGAAGAGAACCTGCGCTATCCGATTATCGGCAAGCTGAAAGATCGGCTCAATAACACCTGGTACGAAGTCAATATCGGCGATCGTCTGGGATTTATCAGCGAATTGGACTGTGAGGTCGACAACGGCATTCCGGTGCTGACTTATCACCATCTGCTGAAAAACGAAGAGAACAAACGTTTCCGTAATACGTCGACGACCACCTCGGACGTGGCCTTCAGCAACCAGATGACCTATTTGAAGCAGACGGGTTATGACACCATCTCGATGTACCAGCTGGAAGCCTACCTGAATAATCAAATCAACCTGCCGGGCAAAGTAGTGGTGCTGACCTTTGATGACGGGTTGAAATCGGTATATCGCTACGCGTATCCGGTACTGAAGGATTACGGTTTCCGCGCGACGGCGTTTATCATCTCTTCACGCATCAAACGTCATCCGCAAAAATGGAACCCGGATTCGTTGCAGTTTATGAGCATTTCGGAGCTGAAAACGATCCAGGATGTGTTTGATATTCAGTCGCATACCCATTTCCTGCATCGCACCGATGGCAACCGCCAGCCGATCCTGCTCAGCCGTTCGCTGCATAACATCGAATTCGATTTTGAGCACTCAAGACGGGCGTTGGAGCAGTTTAATCCGCATGTGCTGTACCTTTCCTATCCGTTTGGTGGTTATAACCAAAAGGCGATCCAGGCGGCAAAAGATGCCGGGCTTCATATGGCGGTGACCACGGTGCAGGGCAAAGTTAAGCCGGGCGATAACCCCTATACCTTGAAACGGCTGTATATCCTGCGCACCGACTCCATCCCCACCATGGCGGAGCGGATAGCCAACAAGTCTGGTGCATTGCCGGGTGTGACGGTAACGGAATAGAGAGAAGACGGGCGCTGAAAGCGCCCGATTTTTTTAGGCAACCTGAACGGGGACGGCTTTCGCCTTGCGTTGCAGGTGGTTGTCACCTTCAAAGTAGGCGACTTTGGGGTGGTGCTGGCGGGCATCGGCATCGCTCATCTGCACGTAAGAACAGATGATCAGTTTGTCACCTACGCAGGCACAGCGGGCGGCCGCACCGTTGACCGAGATAATGCGCGAACCGCGTTCGGCGGCGATGGCATAGGTGGAGAAACGTTGGCCGTTATCCACGTTGTAAATATCGATCGCTTCATATTCCAGGATCCCGGCGGCTTCCAGAAAATCCTGGTCAATGGCGCAGGAGCCTTCGTAGTGCAGGTCAGCCTGAGTCACTTTCACCCGATGCAGCTTGCCTTGCAACATAGTACGTATCATAGCGTTACCTAACTGAATATCGGCCTTTTCAGGCGGCTGAAGAAGAGCTGCTTCCTTGCAATATTTATCGTCACCGAAAACCCGATCAGTCTACCGCCAACCGGGTAAAAACGGCAACGACTGTACAACAAATGGCTTACTGCGTCAGATCGACTTGCTGATTATCGATCAGGCGGGCTTTACCCAACCAGGCGGCCATCAGCACCACGGCCCGGCGGCTTTCTACGCCCAGCGGTTGCAGCGTGTCGGCATCGCGAATAAACAGCTCGTCTGGGGTGAAACCTGCCTCGCGCAACTTCTCGGCTGTCTGTGCCAGCAGCTCTTCCACGTGGCGTTCACCGTTGCCTAGCTGCTCCGCCAGGGCGTTCATGATTTTGCTCAACTGCGGTGCGACCTTGCGTTCTTCTGCGGTGAGATAACCGTTGCGAGAGCTTAGCGCCAGCCCGTCTTTGGCCCGCACCGTCGGCACGCCAACGATATCAATGTCATAGCCCATATCCGTCACCATCTTGCGGATCAACGCCAACTGCTGATAATCCTTCTCGCCAAAGCAGGCCAGGTCCGGCTGGATCAGATTGAACAGTTTGCTGACGATGGTGGAGACTCCACGGAAGTGGCCCGGGCGGCTGGCGCCTTCCAACATGGTGGAGATCACCGGTACATCAACGCTGGTGTGTTCTTCCAGCCCTTTGGGGTAAATTTCGGCCGGGGCAGGGGCGAAGATCAACTCGACATTACGGCGATTGAGCTTTTCACAGTCTTCCTGCAAGGTGCGCGGATAGCGCTCCAGATCGTCTGCACGTTCGAACTGCAGCGGGTTAACGAAAATGCTCACTACCACCACGTCGGCACGGGCGCGGGCTTCTTCCACCAGCGTCATATGGCCTTCATGCAGATTGCCCATGGTGGGCACCAGCGCAACGCGCTTGCCCTCTTGCCGCCAGCGGCGGATCTGTTGGCGCAGCAGTGGCAGGGTTTCGATAATTACCATTCCATAACTCCTCGGTGTTGAGGGATAAGCTAGTTAGCTATCAATCGTGGCCGGTCACTCAGTTGAACGAGTGCTCTTCGTCGGGATAAATACCTTGCTCGACTTCCCGAATATACAGCTGCACGGCACCGCGAATATCGCCGCCCTGCGCCAGAAAGTTTTTGGCAAATTTAGGGGTATGGCCGCCGGTGATCCCCAAGGCGTCATGCATCACCAGGATCTGGCCATCGGTAGCATTGCCGGCACCAATACCGATCACCGGGATCGACAAGGCTTCGGTAACCTGGCGGGCCAGTTCGGTTGGTACGCACTCCAGCACCAGCAACTGCATACCGGCCAGCTCCAGATTCTGGGCGTCGATCAGCAGTTGCTTGGCCGCCAACTCATCGCGCCCCTGCACCTTGTAGCCGCCAAACACGTTGACGGATTGTGGCGTGAGGCCCAGATGGCCACAGACGGGGACGGCGCGCTCCGTGAGCATTTTCACCGTTTCGCAGAGCCAACTGCCGCCTTCTATTTTGACCATGTTGGCCCCAGCGCGCATCACCTCGGCCGCGCTTTGGCAGGCTTGCTCTGGCGTGGCGTAACTCATGAAAGGCAGGTCGGCCAACAGCAGGCTGGCTGGTGCCCCACGGCGTACCGCGCGGGTATGGTAAGCCACGTCGGCCACGGTTACCGGCAGCGTTGAGTCATGCCCTTGCAGCGTCATTCCCAGCGAGTCGCCGACCAGCAATACTTTAATACCTTGTTCTTCAAACAGCTGGGCAAAGCTGGCATCGTAGGCGGTAATAGTCGCAAACTTGCGCTGCTCCTGCTTCCACTGGCGTAAATGGCTCAGGGTGGTAGGTTTCATCACAACGTCTCCTGCAGTAACCGCGCGGCCTGGATTTGTAGCACGGTGGTAAAAAGTGCTGTCATTCTACTGTAACCCTTCAGGGGTGGGTAGCTCCGATGCTGATGGTTAAGATGTTCTTAAGAAGCTTATGATGTAATGGTCTGTCTAGAGGGAGAGCCCATGAGAATTCTGTTGATTGAAGACGACAAACTGATCGGTGATGGCATCAAGGCGGGCTTGACCAAGCTGGGGTTTAACCTCGACTGGTTCACCGATGGCATCATCGGAAAGAACGCTCTGGATAGCGCTCCTTATGATGCGGTGATCCTCGATCTCAGCTTGCCGGGGTTGGACGGGTTGGATTTGCTGCGCCAGTGGCGTCAGGCCGGACAAGATGTACCGGTGCTGATCCTGACAGCGCGTGACGCACTGGAACAGCGTGTCAGCGGCTTGCAAAGCGGAGCCGACGATTACCTGTGCAAGCCTTTTGCCCTGACGGAGGTTGCCGCGCGTTTACAGGCGTTGATCCGTCGCCGCCATGGGCAACTGACGCCCCAACTGGTCCATGGCAACCTGGTGTTTGATGCCGCATCGCGCAGCGTGAGCTGCAACGGTGAACCCGTAACGCTGACCCCACGCGAACTGGCGGTGCTGGAATTGTTTCTGCACAACAAGGGGCGCGTGCTGGCACGGCCGCTGATCCAGGAAAAACTGTATAACTGGGATGATGACGTGAGCAGTAACGCGGTTGAGGTCCATATCCATCATCTGCGGCGCAAGCTGGGTAACGGCTTTATCCGCACCGTACATGGCGTGGGCTACACGCTGGGGGATGAGCCATGAAGTCATTGAGTTTGCGGTTGCGGCTGATCCTGATCTTCAGCCTGCTGGCATTGCTGACCTGGTGCTCTGCCAGCGTGGTGGCGTGGATGATGACGCGCCACAATATCAACGAAGTGTTCGACACCCAACAGATGCTGTTTGCCAAACGGCTGGCGACGGCCGATCTGGGGGATTTACTGGCTAATCAGCAAGTGCGCAGTCTGCCAAAAACCAAGAAAATGCTGAACCACGGTAAACGCGGAGAGCAGGACGATGATGCGTTGGCGTTCGCCATCTTTTCCCACGATGGACGCATGCTGCTCAATGACGGTGAGAACGGTGAGGATTTTCAGTTTGACGGCGAGCGGCAAGGGTTTGTCGATGGTCTCCGCAAAGGAGATAGCGACAGCTGGCGGTTGCTATGGCTCACCAGCCCGGATGGCCGTTACCGTATTGTGGTCGGCCAGGAATGGGATTATCGACATGATATGGCGTTGGGGTTGGTGATGGGGCAGTTGCTGCCCTGGCTGGTGACGTTGCCGATCCTGATGTTGTTGATTGCCCTGATGGTAGGCCGCGAGCTAAGACCGCTGCGTGAGGTGGCCGCCAGCCTGCGTAAACGAGCCCCAGACGACGCTACGCCGCTGAATGTACACCAGGTACCTAGCGAGGTACGTCCGCTGGTCGAGGCGCTCAATACGTTGTTTACGCGCATTAATAGCCTGTTGGTGCGTGAGCGTCGGTTTACTTCGGATGCTGCTCATGAGTTGCGTAGCCCGTTGGCCGCATTGAGGGTGCAGACTGAGGTGGTGCAACTGGCGGGAGACGATGTGTCCATGCGTGAACATGCGGTGAACAACCTGACGGTGGGTATCGATCGAGCCACGCGCCTGGTGGATCAACTGCTCACCTTGTCCCGGCTGGACTCGCTCGCCGATTTGCAGGATCTGGCCTTGGTCGACTGGTGCCAATGGGTGCCGATGACCCTGGCGGAGCTGGATCGACAGGCGCATACCTCCGGGATCACACTGCGTTACCAGCAGCAGGGCGAACCTCCTGCATTATCGGGCCAGCCGCTGCTGTTATCGCTGTTGGTACGCAATCTGGTGGACAATGCGGTACGTTACACTCCGGCCGGTGGCACGGTTACGGTCACGCTTAGCCAGCGGCAACTGACGGTGGAGGACGATGGTCCTGGCGTCACGGCTGAGCATCTGGAAAGACTGGGGGAGCGCTTTTATCGCCCACCGGGGCAAGAACAGACGGGAAGCGGGCTGGGCTTGTCTATTGTGCAGCGGATTGCCAGCCTGCATGGGCTACGTGTTAGCTTTGCCAATCGGCAGGAGGGTGGGTTTATCGCAACGATAACCTTGTCTGGGAGCGGTATTCAAGCCTTGGGCTGATGCCACAGCGTCATGCCGTTTTTTGGCACACGTTGCAGGCACTCTGCCAGCGTTTCACCATCTGGGAAGACCAGATCCGGAGCGATATCCGCCAGCGGGTAGAGCATAAATTCACGTTGTTTCAGGCCATAATGGGGCACCGTGAGACGATCGGTGTCGATCACCAGATCGCCGTACAGCATCATATCCAGATCCAGCGTGCGAGGGCCCCAGCGTTCATCTTTGCGCACTCGGCCCTGATTACGTTCTATCGCCTGGGTGTGATCGAGTAGCTGTTCCGGTGGCAACTGGGTATCCAGTGCCACCACCGCGTTGAGATAATCCGGCTGATTCTGTGGCCCCAGCGGTTTGGTACGGTACAGCGGCGAACAAGCGATCAGACGGGTGCGTGGAATATGCTCCAACGCCTCCAACGCGGTATTCACCTGTTGCAAAGGTTGCGCCAGATTGCTACCCAGCGCGATATAAACGCGGATCATTATGCTCCTTCGTTATTTGGAGACCTGCGGCGTGGGCGGCGTTGACGAGCCCGACGCGGTGCTGGATCTTCGCCTAGCGTGCTCAACATGTTTTTCTGGCGGGCCGCGGTGGCCACCTGGAACTCATCCCACCATTCGGCAAGACGCAGCATCTCCGGGTTGTTTTCCACTTCGGCACGCAGTGCCAGCAAATCATACGCCGCACGGAATTTAGGATGTTCCATCAGCTTGTGCGCACGCTTGCCCTGACGACGGGACAGGCGTAACTGCAGTTGCCAGATGTCACGTACCAGTGTAGTGATTCGTTTGGGGATTGCCAGTGAACGGCACTCTTCGTCCAGCACGTCGTTCATGGCCAGCGCAAAGGCGTCGTAATAGGCCAGGCCGCTTTCCTGCGCCAGTTTCTGTGCGTGCTCCAGCAGTGGGTACCACAGCATGGCGGCAAACAGGAACGCCGGGTTGACACGCTTGTCGTTTTGCAGGCGGTGATCGGTATTTTTCAATACCTGCTCCAGAATGCGCTCCATCGGCGTGTCGTGATTCGGCGTGAAGTTGCGCGCGATCAATGGGAACAGCGGCTGGAACAGCTGATATTCACACAGCTTCAGGTAGGTCTGGTAACCGTAACCCGTTTGCAGCAGCTTCAGCGCCTCTTCAAACAGGCGTGCAGGTGGAATTTCGTGCAGCAGCGAGGCCAGGCGTGGAATAGGCTCGGCGGTTTCTTCGCTGATGGTCATGTCCAACTTGGCGGCAAAGCGCACTGCGCGCAGCATACGCACCGGATCTTCACGGTAGCGGGTTTCCGGATCGCCGATCAGGCGGATCACGCCCTGTTGCAGATCGCGCATGCCACCGACGTAATCACGCAGGGCAAAGTCGGCTACGCCGTAATACAGGCTGTTGATGGTGAAATCGCGGCGCTGGGCATCGTCTTCGATGGTACCGAAGATGTTATCGCGCAGCAGCATGCCGTTCTGGGCCTGCTGGGAGGAGTTCTTGTCAGATTCCTGACTCTGTTCGTGGTGGCCACGGAAGGTGGCGACTTCGATGATTTCCGGCCCGAACATCACGTGCGCCAGCCTGAAACGGCGGCCGACCAGGCGGCAGTTGCGGAACAGTTTACGCACCTGCTCTGGGGTGGCGTTGGTAGTAATGTCGAAATCTTTCGGCTTTCTGCCGAGCAACAGATCGCGTACACCGCCGCCGACCAGATAGGCTTCGTAACCGGATTTATTCAGGCGATACAGCACTTTCAGCGCGTTTTCGCTGATATCTTTGCGCGAGATCGCATGTTGATCGCGGGGGATAACGGTCATTGAGCGCGTTCCCTCTGCGGCTACAAATGGCGGGCGTTTACGCGGCGCTGGACGGCGGGCAGGTGTCTCTCTGCCGCTCTCGGTTGAGCGCGGTGGCGTTGTTGCTAACGGTTCTGCAGGCGCGCTTTCTTCGCGGACTTGGTTTTTATCGCTGGCCGGCGCATCTTCGCGGGTCAACTTGTCATCGCGGATTAGTACCTTACGGCAGAAATTGGCTACTCGGGTAAAAATGGTACACCTCGATAGTGACGGATAAAAATGGCGCTAACAAAAAAATAGCGGCTAATCATAGCTTACCCCAGCTGTTTTGAGAATGCCGTTGTGTTTTCACACTGCGGGATCGCTTGCTGACGTGGCACATTTGCCAACCGCCAATGCTCAACCGCCCAGCTCAATAATAACGGCAGATCAAGATCTTGCCAGTTTTCCGGCAGCGGTTGGTGCAGAAACTTCAGGGCAGCAACCAGTACTGGCCGTGGATCGCCAGTGGGCAGCGCAGGGGCGTGATTTTGCTTTGACAGTTTAATGCCGTTGTTCCCCAGCGCCAGTGGCAAATGCACATAGGCGGGAACCGGTGCCTGTAGTTGCTGATACAGCGCAATCTGGCGCACTGTGGGTTCGATCAGGTCGGCACCGCGGACGATTTCGGTCACGCCTTGAAAATGATCGTCGATCACCACCGCCAGATTGTAGGCAAACAGGCCATCGCGGCGGCGGATGATGAAATCTTCCTGTGCCAGCGCTGGATCGGCCCGAAGCTCGCCCTGCAACCGATCGTGGAAGGCATATACCGGGTTTGATTGACGTAAGCGGATCGCGGCACCCTGCGGGCCAAGCCGTAACTGGCGGCAATGGCCATCATACAAACCGCCGATCTGCTGGATGCGGCTGCGGGTACAGGTGCAGTAATAGCTGAGATCCTGGCGTTGTAGCCAATCAAGGGTCGCACGGTAAGCTTCAGAGCGTTGGGATTGATAGATGACCTGGCCGTCCCAGTGGAGACCATAGTGTTCGAGTGCGGATAAGATACGCCCGGCAGCTCCGGCGACTTCGCGCGGAGGGTCGATATCTTCAATACGTACCAGCCATTGCCCGCGTTGAGCACGAGCCTGGAGGTAGCTTCCCAGAGCGGCAATCAGCGAACCGAAATGCAGATCCCCGGAAGGCGATGGGGCAAAGCGCCCCACATAGTGACTTGCTAGCATATCTGAAGGGATTACTTCCCTTAACTCTATGCGGCGCGCGTTATTGGCACGCGCCGCAGGAGGTAACAACTGCTTAGCCGGCCATCTGCTTTTCGCGGATTTCGGCCAACGTCTTGCAGTCGATGCACAAATCGGCAGTCGGACGCGCTTCAAGGCGACGAATGCCAATCTCCACGCCGCAAGACTCGCAGAAGCCGAAATCATCGTCTTCAACTTTCTTCAGCGTTTTCTCGATCTTTTTGATCAGTTTGCGCTCGCGGTCACGGTTACGCAGTTCGAGGCTGAACTCTTCTTCCTGAGTGGCACGGTCTGCCGGATCGGGGAAGTTAGCTGCCTCTTCTTGCATATGCGACACGGTACGATCGACTTCGTCCCTGAGTTGGTTGCGCCATGCTTCAAGGATGCGCCTGAAATGCGTCAACTGGGCGTCGTTCATGTACTCTTCGCCCGGTTTCTCTTGATACGGCTCCACCCCAGCGATGGCGAGAATGCTCAAGGACGAGGTTTTACGGGTTTGCCCTTCTTGCATATTGCTTCTCCTACATACACACGCACTATACCCTTTAATGCTAGTAGGGTATGTCGAATCCCCAATACGGGGGAAAAACAGGCCGCTATAAATAACAGAAGGGAAGAGGGATGGCAATTATTCCTGTCGCCTGCTTGACAATGGTGTGAAGGAAGGCGTATTTGGCGACGCAATATCCGGTTGTCGATTTATTTGTGCCCGGCACCGCTAGCCAATAAAAAACGGTAACTTAGCGCTTAGCGAGATACCGTCAGGTGATAATTTTGCCCCGTAACAAACAACTTCTACTCCCAACTGCTGAACCTGCGCTAGTAGCACCGCATAATGCTCATCTATATGATTTGCTGGGGTGACCCGATCGATGCCGCTGTGTAACACGGCAAAGAACAGCACCGCCCGCTGCCCTTGTTCAACCACGTTTTGCAACTCACGCAGATGCTTCTGCCCTCTCAGCGTTACGGCATCAGGGAAGTAGCCCTGTTGATGTTGCAATAGTGTGACTGACTTAACTTCAATATAGCAGTCAACCCGGTTTTCTGCCTGTAATAACAAATCGATACGGCTGTTTTCGCCGCCATATTTCACTTCGCCGGTGATTTTACTGTAACCGGATAATTCACTGATTATATTCTGCTCAATGGCTTCACGAACCAGAGTGTTGGCCCGCAGGGTGTTGACGCAGATCCAGTCGCCTGCCTGGGTATGCGTCAGCTCCCAACTGTGGGCATATTTGCGTTTGGCGTTATCCGAAGTGGAGTACCACACAGTGTCCCCTGGCGAAGCACAGCCGGTCATGGCGCCGGTGTTGGCGCAGTGCAGGGTAAAGGTTTCGCCTTCAGGGGTGATCACATCGGCCAGAAAACGTTTGTAGCGCTTGATGAGCGTGGCCGGTTTTAGCGGTGGGTCAAAGATCATGATTTATCCTGTGGGCCGAGTGGCCACTGCTCTAATTCGTGATAGCGGGTGCGGCCCTGTTCAAACGACGATTGGTAGAGAGAGAAATGGCTGGCGTTGAACGGCCAACCCGGCGTGCCAGGAGGAATAGCGACCGGTTGGGTTGCAGCCCGCAATAACGTGATATGGGGATGAAACGGCAACGGGCTTTGATAACAACCGCTGCGGGCCGCTTGCGAACGCAACAACTCCGCCAACTGCAACAGCGCGCGTGGGGGGCGTTTGCTGCCCAGCCACACCACTCCGGGGCACGGCCAGTGGCCAAGATCGTCCAGATTGAGGCTAAAACCCGTCTGTGCGATACGCCCTGCCTGCGTTTTTAGTGCCTGTTCTTTCTGTGCGCTGACCTCGCCGAGAAAGGCCAGCGTCAGATGCAGATTGGCGGCGGCTACCGGGCGGCCATCTTCGGGTTTAAATGCCTCGGCACGCCAGCGGATCACCTGCTGCTGCAAGGCATCGGGTAGCGACAAGGCAAAGAACAGGCGGCGCGAACTGGACATGGAACCCCGGAATATCAATGAAACACGGGGCGTAATGCTACAATGTGCGCCGTCCATTAACTACCCCAGGGAGAGTTTTGTGTCCTCATTGCCCATCAGCGCGGTTCTTGATGAGCTGCTTGCCGCACTGCAATCTGCCCCGCAGGTGTTGTTGCATGCCCCCACCGGTGCCGGGAAATCCACCTGGCTGCCGTTGCAGATCCTGGCAAAAGCTGGGCTGCCGGGGCGTATCATCATGCTGGAACCACGGCGGCTGGCGGCAAAAAACGTCGCGTATCGCTTGGCGCAACAGCTGGGTGAAGAACCGGGCCAGACCGTGGGCTATCGCATGCGTGCCGAGAGCAAAAGCGGGCCGCAGACGCGGCTGGAGGTGGTGACCGAAGGCATTCTCACCCGCATGTTGCAGCAGGACGCTGAACTGCAGGGCGTCTCGTTGATTATTCTTGATGAATTCCACGAGCGCAGTTTACAGGCCGATCTGGCTTTAGCCTTGCTGCTGGATGTGCAACAGGGCCTGCGTGACGATCTGAAACTGCTGATCATGTCGGCGACGCTGGATAATGCGCGCTTGTCACAACTGCTGCCGCAAGCGCCGGTGGTGGTGTCAGAAGGACGAAGCTACCCGGTTGAACGGCAGTACCAGCCATTACCTAGTCACCAGCGGTTGGAGGATGGTGTTGCCTCGGCGGTAAAGCGCCTATTGGCTGAGCAATCAGGTTCGCTGTTGTTATTTCTACCTGGCGTGGCGGAGATTAACCGCGTGCAGGAACGGCTCATTGGCGAGGTGCCAGCGGATACCGATCTCTGTCCGCTGTATGGCGCATTGCCGCTGACACAGCAGCAAAAGGCGATCCAACCGGCGCAGCACGGGCGGCGTAAAGTGGTGTTGGCGACCAATATTGCCGAAACCAGCTTGACCATTGAAGGCATCCGCCTGGTCGTCGACAGCGGGCTGGAGCGAGTAGCGCGTTATGACGTCCGTAATGGCCTGACGCGATTGGTCACCCAGCGCATCAGCCAGGCTTCGATGATCCAGCGCGCCGGGCGTGCCGGGCGCTTGGAACCCGGAATTTGCTGGCATCTGTTTGCCAAAGAGCAGGCGGAGCGCGCTGCGGAACATGCGGAACCGGAGATCCTGCAAAGCGATCTGGCCAGCTTCTGGCTAGAGCTGCTGCAATGGGGCTGTGTGGAGGTGGATCAACTTACCTGGATCGATCGGCCACCGTTGGCGGCATTAGCTGCTGCTCGCCGTTTATTACATACCCTGGCAGCTATCGATGACGGCGAGAAGCTCACAGCCATTGGTCGCCAAATGGCCGGGTTGGGGTGCGAACCCAGACTGGCGGCCATGCTGTGTGCCGGTGCCAAGATGGGAGCCGATGGAGTAGCCACGGCGGCGATGTTGGCTGCCCTGCTGGAGGAACCGCCACGCAGCGGGCAGATGGATATCGGCTATTGGCTGAGCCGCCCACAGCCGCATTGGCAGCGCCGGGCAAACCAATTAAGTAAGCGCTTACCGCAAAAAAGCGGACAGATTGACGTTGGTCTGGCCGCCCCTTTGCTGGCGCAGGCATTTGCCGATCGTATCGCCCAACGGCGTGGACAGGATGGCCGCTATCTGTTGGCCAATGGCCTGGGCGCGGCGATGGATCAGGACGAAGCGCTCTCCAGGGCTCCCTGGTTGATTATTCCCAGCCTGCTGCAAGGCCATAACAGCCCGGATGCCCGTATCCTGCTGGCGTTACCGATCGAAATTGATGCGCTGGTGGCTCGGTTGCCTGAGATTGTCAGCAGCCAGACCGCCGTCGAGTGGGATGAAGAAAAGGGCACCCTGCGGGCCTGGAAGCGCCAACAGATAGGCCGCTTAACGCTGCGGGCTCAACCGCTGGCCAAACCGGCGGAAGAGGAACTGCAACAGGCACTGATAAACTGGGTCCGCGCCCAGGGATTGGCCGTGCTTGATTGGGATACCGCTGCCGAACAGTTGCGCCTGCGTTTACACTGTGCCCAGCGTTGGTTGCCAGAGGCCGAGTGGCCGCCAGTGGATGACGAGACGTTGCTCGACTCCCTGGAAAGCTGGTTGCTGCCGTCATTGAGCGGTGTACGCGATCTGCGCGGATTAAAGCAGGTCAATATCGCTGAAGCCTTGGCCCGCCGGTTGAACTGGCAGCAAAAGCAACGGCTGGATAATGCCCTGCCAACTCATTATGCTGTGCCGACCGGCAGTCGTTTACCAATCCGCTACGATGCCGATAAACCGCCGGTATTGGCGGTGCGTTTACAGGAGATGTTTGGTGAACAGCATAGCCCAACGTTGGCTGAGGGTCGCATCCCGGTGGTGCTTGAGTTACTCTCTCCGGCGCACCGGCCATTGCAGATCACCGGCGATCTGGCCGCTTTCTGGCAAGGGGCGTACCGCGAGGTGCAAAAGGAAATGAAGGGGCGCTATCCCAAGCACGTATGGCCAGACGACCCGGCCAATACCGCCCCCACCCGGCGCACCAAGAAATACCAGTAACGAATTCAGATGTTTCTTCTGTTCAGCCAGATGGCTTAGGGACAGATTAAGCGACAAAATAACGGACCCGTCGTCTTTCAAGCTGCAGCGTTGTTACCTGCGCTATCACAGCCCAGTCACTTACCCAAAAGTAAGCTCCTGGGGATGAGATAGCTTGTCGCCTGGCTACAGCTTGAAATCCATAGGGTATAGAGTGCTGCAAGCGTGGAGAAGAACCGCAATGGCTGGGGATGACCGCGAGCCCATCGGGCGCAAAGGCAAACAACCAAAACGTAATGTGCCGCGTAAACCGGCGCGTCGTCAGCGTGACGACGATTATGAAGAAGACGAGTATCAGGATGAGTATGACGATGATGAGTACGATGACGACGAAGAGGAACAACGCATGCCGCCCAAGGTAAAAGCGAAGTCGCCGCGTAAAAAGCGCCGTTGGCTCGGCCTGCTGATAAAACTGTTCCTGGTGATTGCGGTGCTGCTGGCGATCTACGGAGTTTATCTGGATTCCCAGATCCGTAGCCGCATCGATGGCAAAGTCTGGCAGCTACCGGCGGCGGTGTATGGCCGCATGGTCAACCTTGAGCCGGGTATGCCTTACAGCAAGAAAGAAATGGTTGCCCTGCTGGAAGGGATGCAATATCGCCAGGTCAGCCGCATGACCCGGCCTGGAGAGTTTACCGTGCAGGCCAACAGCATCGAGATGCTGCGCCGCCCGTTTGATTTCCCGGATGGCAAAGAAGGCCAGATCCACGCTCGCCTCGATTTCCAAAACAATGGCCTGGCGAAAATCGTCAACATGGAAAATCAGCGTAACTTTGGCTTCTTCCGCCTCGATCCGCGCCTGATCACCATGCTGCAATCGCCGAATGGCGAGCAACGCCTGTTTGTGCCGCGCTCTGGTTTCCCTGATCTGCTGGTCGACACGCTAATCGCTACCGAAGACCGCCATTTCTACGAGCATGATGGTATCAGCTTTTACTCCATTGGCCGTGCCGTGGTGGCCAACCTGACAGCCGGGCGTGCGGTGCAGGGCGGCAGTACCTTGACTCAGCAACTGGTAAAAAACCTGTTCCTGACCAACGAGCGTTCGCTGTGGCGTAAGGTCAACGAAGCCTACATGGCTTTGCTGGTGGATTACCGTTATAGCAAAGACCGTATTCTGGAGCTTTATCTGAACGAGGTGTATCTCGGCCAGAGCGGTAGCGATCAGATCCGTGGCTTCCCGTTGGCCAGCCTGTACTACTTTGGTCGCCCAGTCGATGAACTGAGTCTGGATCAGCAGGCGCTGCTGGTGGGCATGGTGAAAGGGGCCTCGCTGTATAACCCTTGGCGTAACCCAACGCTGGCGCTGGAGCGTCGTAACCTGGTGCTCAAGCTGTTACAGAACCAGGGGGTGATCGACGCTGAGCTGTACAACATGCTGAGTGCTCGCCCGCTGGGTGTACAACCGAAAGGTGGGGTGATTTCACCGCAGCCTGCGTTTATGCAACTGGTGCGTCAGGAGTTGCAGGCCAAGCTGGGTGACAAGGTTAACGATCTTTCCGGCGTGAAGATCTTCACTACGCTGGATCCGGTTTCACAGGATGCGGCCGAGAAGGCGGTGGAAGACGGTATCCCGGCGCTGCGTGCTGCGCGTCACCTGAACGATCTGGAAGCGGCGATGGTGATTGTCGATCGCTTTACCGGAGAGGTTCGTGCCATGGTGGGCGGTGCCGATCCTCAGTTTGCCGGCTTTAACCGTGCGCTGCAGGCGCGCCGTCTGGTAGGGTCACTGGCCAAGCCACCAACCTATCTGACCGCGCTGTCGGAACCGGATAAGTATCGGCTCAATACCTGGCTGGCCGATCAGCCGCTGTCGATCAAACTGTCTAATGGCAGTTCGTGGCAGCCGAATAACTACGATCGTCAGTTCCGTGGCCGAGTGATGCTGGTGGATGCGTTGGCCAACTCGCTCAACGTGCCAACGGTCAACCTGGGGATGTCGGTGGGGCTGGATCAGATCAGCGCTACCCTGCAAAAACTGGGTATTCCTAAATCGGCGATTACTCCAATGCCTTCCATGTTGCTGGGGGCCATTGGCCTGACGCCGATGGAAGTGGCACAGGAATACCAGACCATCGCCAGCGGGGGTAACCGTGCGCCGCTGTCTGCCGTGCGTTCGGTGATTGCGGAAGACGGTACAGTGTTGTATCAGAGCTTCCCGCAGGCGGAACGTATGGTACCAGCACAGGCGGCTTACCTGACGCTGTACGCTATGCAGCAGGGTGTGGCACGCGGGACGTCCCGTTCGCTGTCGGTCAAGTTCCCTAATTACAACCTGGCCGCTAAAACCGGTACCACTAACGATCTGCGTGACAGCTGGTTTGCCGGTATCGACGGTAAGGAAGTGGCGATTGCCTGGGTAGGGCGTGACAATAACGGCCCGGCCAAGCTGACCGGTGCCAACGGCGCCTTGACGCTGTATCGACGCTATCTGGAAAACCAGACGCCGCTGGTGCTGAAGCTGCAACAACCGGAAGGCATTAGCCAGATGGGTATTGATTCTGCCGGTAACTTTATCTGTAGTGGCAGCAGTTGGCGCACCATCCCGGTTTGGACTGAAAACCCGCAGGGGCTATGCCAGGCAAGCCAGGCCGAGCAGCAACAAACTCAGCAGCAGCAAGCTGGCGAACAGAAAGATGCCGACGGCGTTGCTGGCTGGATAAAAGATATGTTTGGCAAATAAACCACAGCCGTTATGTTAAGCATATTTATCATTTGATTTTACCTCGTTATCAAGCCCGTAGCGTTCTGTTACGGGCTTTCCTTTTTTTGTTGTCGGTTTTATTTCCACTCTGTTAATGCGGTTACCGCGCCAATCCCATAGCCTTTTTACGGCCGAAATACGCTTGCAGTTCCGTTAGCCTTCTGCATAAAATGCCGCGCTTATAATAATTATTATCGTTCACATTCGTTATCAAACTACATCAGAGAAACCAGACATGCCGACCAAGCGTCATCCCTCATCACCAGCCAGATCTGGCTTGTTCCCCGTAAGCGTTTTGGCTGCCACGATCGCGGCTACGCTAACCTTGCCTGCGGTTGCTGCTCAGACGACGGCTGCCGCAGATGCCGATACTATTACGGTGGTAGGGGGCGGCAACGGTGGTGCTTCACAGGAAAGCGCCTGGGGCCCAGTTGGCACCATCGTGGCGAAACGCAGCGCGACCGGCACCAAAACGGATACGCCGCTAGTGAAGACCCCTCAATCGGTATCGGTGGTCACGCGTGAACAAATGGACGTTATGCAGCCTTCCTCGGTGAAAGAAGCGTTAGGCTTCACCCCCGGTGTGATGGTGGGCAGCCGCGGCAGCTCCAACGTCTATGATGCGGTTTATATTCGTGGTTTTGGCTCGGTCAACCAGAATATCTATCTGGACGGATTGAAGCTGCAAGGCGACTATTTTAACGAAGCCGTAATCGATCCTTATTTCCTCGAGCGGGCCGAAGTGCTGCGCGGGCCTTCTTCCGTGCTTTACGGTAAAAGCAGCCCGGGTGGAATTATCTCGCTGATCAGCAAGCGCCCAACCACGGAACCGCTGAAAGAAATCCAATTTAAAATGGGTACAGATAACCTGTTCCAGACTGGCTTTGATTTCAGTAATGCATTGGATGATGACGGCAAGTATTCCTTCCGCCTGACCGGGTTGGCCAAAGACGCTGACGCTCAGCAGGAGATGGCCAAGGAAAAACGCTATACCATTGCGCCTTCATTCAGTTGGCAGCCCGATGAGCATACCAACCTGACGCTGTATTCTTACCTGCAAAACGATCCTAACCTCGGCTACTACGGCTGGTTACCGATGCAGGGAACGGTGGTTAACGCGCCTTATGGCAAGCTGCCAACCAGCTTCAACGAAGGTGAAAAGAGTAACTTCTATTCGCGCCAGACGCGCATGTTTGGTTACAGCTTCTCCCATGATTTCGATGATACCTGGACCGTACGCCAGAACCTGCGTTATATGCAGTTGCATACCAACCAGAACAATATCTATGGCACCGGGGTCAATGCAGACAATACGACCCTCAACCGTAACTATATCGCTTCGGATGAGCGTCTGAATAACTTCAGCGTCGATACCCAGGGCCAGGCCAAGTTTGCTACTGGCCGCGTGGATCATACGTTGCTGGCTGGCGTAGATTTTATGCGCATGAGTAACGATATTCAGGGCGGCTGGGGTGTGGCGAGTCCACTGGATCTAGCCAACCCGCAGTTTGGAAATTATACCAAGGGAGCGTTAAACCCAACTAGTAAGGTCAATGGCCAACGGCAGGTGGGTATTTACCTGCAGGAACAGGCCGAGTGGAACCAGTGGATCCTGACAGCCGGTACGCGTTATGACTGGGCAAAAAGCACCGTTGAGGATCGCACTGAAGCGGCTACGATCCCCTACAGTGAGCAGAAAGACCACCAGTCTACCAATCGCATCGGTCTGAACTATCTGTTCGACAACGGCATCTCGCCATATGTCAGCTACGCACAATCCTTCGAGCCGAACGTGGGCGCAGGTTTTGACGGCAAGGCCTTTGTGCCTTCCAAAGGCGAACAGTATGAAGCTGGTGTGAAGTACATGCCAAAAGATCGCCCTGTCTCAGCCACCATTGCCCTCTATCAACTGACCAAGTCAAATAACCTGGTCACGGATGTTGAGCATGCCGATAAAGGTTGGTTCCAGCAGCAAACCGGGGAGATCCGCTCTCGCGGCGTAGAGTTGGAAGGCAAAGCGGCACTGACGGCTAACGTCAACCTGCTGGCGTCTTATACCTATACCGATGCTGAATACACTGCAGACACCACCAACAAAGGCAATACGCCGGCGATCATTCCTAAGCATATGGCCTCGCTGTGGGGAGATTATACCTTCCACGAAACGGCATTGAGTGGTCTGACGCTGGGCGCGGGTGTGCGTTATACCGGCTCGACCTATGGTGACGAAGCCAACACCTTCAAAGTGCCGGATTACACCGTGTGGAATACCGTGGTCAAGTATGATTTGGCGCGCTTCAACCTGCCAGGTTCTTCCGTAGCGCTTAACGTTAACAATCTGTTTGATAAAGAGTATGTCTCTAGCTGTTTCGCCACCTATGGCTGTTTCTGGGGTGCAGAACGTCAAGTGGTCGCCACGGCAACCTTCAGTTTCTAATCGGCTAATGGGGGCGGCCTTTGGTCGCTCCCTGCCAAGCAGGGCCTATGCAGGATAAACACCTTAATCGCGATGCTACTTTCCAGCTCGACCGCGTGAGCTTTGCCGTGCCAGGGCGGGTGCTGTTACAGCCGCTGTCATTGGCCTTTCCTCAAGGCAAAGTGTGTGGATTGATTGGTCATAATGGCTCCGGCAAATCCACGCTGCTGAAAATCCTTGGTCGTCACCAAAATCCTACCTCTGGCCAGGCATTGCTTAATGGGCAACCGCTGGGCCAATGGGATAGCAAAGCCTTTGCTCGCCAAGTGGCCTATTTGCCGCAGCAATTGCCCGCAGCGGAAGGGATGACGGTGCGCGAACTGGTCGCCATCGGCCGCTACCCGTGGCACGGTGCGTTAGGCCGTTTCAAGGCTGGCGATCGCGAGCTGGTGGAAGAGGCGATCGGATTGGTGGGGCTGAAACCCTTTGCCAACCGCCTGGTAGACAGCCTCTCCGGTGGCGAACGCCAACGGGCCTGGCTGGCGATGATGGTCGCGCAGGATAGCCGTTGTTTGTTGCTGGATGAACCGACCTCGGCGTTGGATATTGCCCATCAGGTTGAAGTGCTGGCGTTGATCCAACGCCTGAGCCATGAACGCGGCCTGACGGTGATTGCAGTGCTGCATGACATCAACATGGCGGCTCGTTATTGCGACCATCTGGTGGCGTTACGCGGCGGCGAAATGATTGCCCAGGGGTCATCGCTCGAACTGATGCAAGGGCCGGTGTTGGAACAGATCTACGGCATCCCGATGGGCATATTGCCGCATCCAAGTGGCGGTGCACCAGTGAGCTTCGTGTATTAATGCCTACCTCTGCCGATTTTCATCATGACCCGCTGCGCCGGCGTTTATTAACGGCGATGGCATTATCGCCTCTGTTGTTCTCTTTACCGTCGCGTGCGACAGGCTTGCCCGATATCACCCGGATCGCGGCATTGGAGTGGCTACCGGTCGAGCTGCTGATCGCACTGGGCGTGATGCCGCAGGCGGTTGCCGATATCCACAACTACAACCTGTGGGTACAAGATCCTCGGTTGCCGGACTCGGTGATCGACGTCGGTCAACGTACCGAACCCAATCTGGAGCTGTTGCAACAGATCAAACCTTCTCTGATCCTGCTTTCCAAAGGCTATGGCCCTTCGCCACAAAAACTGCAGCCTATCGGCCCGACCATGGAGTTTGGCTTTAACGACGGCAGCGGTAAGCCGCTCACCGTGGGCAAAAACTCGTTGCTGCAATTGGCACAGCGGATAGGTCTGGAGGCGCGGGCTACCCAGCATCTGCAACAGTTTGATGCTTTCATGCTGGAGGCGCGTAACCGCCTGGCGGGGTATCGGCAACAGCCGCTGCTGCTGTTTTCTTTGCTCGATCCTCGGCATGTGTTGGTGATTGGCCAGAAGAGCCTGTTTCAGGAAGTGATGGATCAGCTAGGCATTGAGAACGCCTGGCAGGGGGAAACCAACTTCTGGGGGACCTCGGTGGTGGGGATCGAACGCCTGGCGACAATAAAAAATGCGCGCGCGATTTATCTCGATCACGGTAATCAAGCCATGATGGATAAAGTCAGTAAGACGCCGCTGTGGCAGGCCTTGCCGTTTATCCGCCAGGGCCAACTGCGGCAGGTGCCAGCGGTGTGGTTCTACGGGGCTACGCTTTCGGCCATGCGTTTTTGCCGCTTGCTGGAGCAGGCGCAGGAGGCTCGCTCATGAGTGCACGCCTGCATATCTTGCCGATAGCGCTGATCCTGTTACTGCTGGCAGCGGCGGGTGGCCTGACGTTCTTCAACCTGCTGCATCAACTGCCGTGGGGGCAGTGGTCGCAGGCTTTGGTACAACCAGACATCGACAATGTCGATCAGATGCTGTTCCACTACAGCCTGTTGCCACGCCTGTCGGTGTCGTTACTGGTGGGAGCAGGGTTGGGATTGGTCGGCGTACTGTTCCAGCAGGTATTACGTAATCCTTTGGCGGAACCTGCCACGCTTGGCGTGGCTGCCGGGGCTCAGCTAGGCTTGACGATTGCCACGTTGTGGATGCTGCCTGGGGGCGAATTGACCCGACAGCTGGCGGCGATGGTCGGTGCCATTGTGGTCGGTGGGCTGGTGTTCGGCGTTGCCTGGGGAAAACGGATGTCGCCTGTGACGTTAATCCTGGCCGGTCTGGTACTTGGGCTGTACTGCGGGGCAGTCAATAGTCTGCTGGCGTTGTTCAATTACGATCAGCTGCAAGGCTTGTTCCTGTGGAGCACCGGTGCACTAAATCAGCAGGATTGGGGGACCGTGCAGTTTATCCTGCCGCGCTTGCTGCTGGTTGCCGTGCTGGCTGCGTTATTGATCCGCCCATTAACGCTGTTAGGGCTGGATGACGGCGTGGCACGTAATCTGGGCCTGGGCCTGGCAATGTCGCGCTTTGCGGCGTTGGCGGTGGCGATTGTGTTCAGCGCCATGTTGGTCAATGCGGTCGGCGTGATCGGTTTTATCGGCCTATTTGCCCCGTTGATGGCCAAGATGCTGGGAGCTCGCCGTCTGGCCCACCGCATGATGTTGGCTCCGCTATTGGGGGCATTGCTGCTGTGGTTGACCGATCAGGTGATGATCTGGCTGACGCTGGTGTGGCGTGAAATCCCGACCGGCGCGGCGACGGCGCTGATTGGTGCGCCGTTGCTGCTTTGGTTGTTACCACGCTTACGCAGCAGCGCAACCCCGCCGCCGATGGATTTGGGCGACAAAGTGCCTGTCGAACGTGGCCGCTTACCGATATGGATCCTGCTGGGGAGCGTTTTACTATTGGCCGGGATTGCGGTGGCGCTGATGTTTGGGCAAAACCCCCACGGCTGGCACTGGAGCGTAGGCAGTGAATTACAGGCGCTGATGCCTTGGCGCTGGCCACGAGTGGTTTCAGCCCTGGCGGCCGGGATGATGCTGGCGGTAGCCGGAACGCTGATCCAGAAACTGACCGGTAACCCGATGTCCAGCCCGGAAGTGCTGGGGATCAGTTCCGGCGCGGCTTTCGGCGTGGTGATGATGCTGTTTATCGTCCCTGGTGATGCTTTTATGTGGTTGTTACCCGCCGGGAGTCTGGGGGCGGCGGCTACGCTGTTGATCATCATGATTGCGGCTGGACGTGGCGGATTCTCTACCGAACGCATGCTGTTGGCGGGTATCGCCCTCAGCACCGCCTTTAGTACGACCATTTTCCTGCTGTTGGCCAGTGGCGATCCCCGCATGGGAGGGCTGTTGGTGTGGCTCTCCGGCTCTACCTACTCGGTGGATGCTCCGCAGGCAATACGTACGGCGGCGATTGCTGGCGTGTTGATTGTCTTGGCCCCGCTGTGTAGACGTTGGCTGACAATTCTGCCGTTGGGCGGCGCTACAGCACGTTCCGTAGGGATTGCCCTGACGCCGACCCGGCTGAGCATTTTGCTGCTGGCGGCAACGCTGACGGCGATGGCGACGTTAACCGTCGGGCCGCTGAGTTTTATTGGCCTGATGGCACCGCATATGGCCCGCATGTTGGGATTCCGCCGGGCGCTGCCGCAGATGGTGATTGCTGCACTGCTAGGCGGCCTGCTGATGGTGTTTGCGGACTGGTGTGGCCGAATGGTGATGTTCCCTTACCAAATCCCCGCAGGGCTGCTGGCGACCTTTATTGGCGCGCCGTACTTTGTCTATCTGCTGCGTAAGCAAACTTCGTAGACTATCTTGGGTTACCACCATTGCCACCAAGGGCTCAGCATTGCTGGGCCCTTGGTTTTTCAGGCAGTTGCAAAGCATTGCGTGGCACTGCGCAAAGTTGAAAATTAGGGGTAAAACGGCCGCTGGTCGGGCTGGAGAGGTGAATATACTGCGGATGGGTGCTCTGGATCTTTGTATCTGGAGCCTGAGCGAAAGGTACAAAGAGAAAAGCCCCGAGTCGATAATATCAACCCGAGGCCAACTCTAACGCCGAACAACGTTAGGTTAGCTTCTTATCTGCCGAGAGGCAAGGATAAGGAGGCATGATGCCAAACAGAGGAGATATCGTAAAACTGGTCATTATCTGTACCACGGTTATCTTGTTGGTATGGATAACGCGCAGCAAACTTTGCGAGCTGCGTATTCGATCGGGCAACACGGAGGTTGCGGCCATTTTGGCCTACGAATCCGAACGGTAAGGCAACCCAACGGCGGGGGCCTGCTCCCGCCCGTTGGTTGTAAGCGTGCAGATCTATGAGCACCCATCTCTTACAAATTCAAACGGCGGGCTGACGGTTCGTTGTTTGAGTCTGCTCACACATTCATCCTGCTATGCCCGTTCAGGTTAGTTCGGCCTACACATTCAGCAATATTGCCACGGTCATTGAGCGCTGTTTTTTCAGGCCGTTACAATGCATTGCGTGGCACTGCGCAAAGTTGAAAATTAGGGGTGAAACGGCCGCTGGTCGGGCTGGTGAGATGAATATACTGCGGATGGGTGCTCTGGATCTTTGTATCTGGAGCCAATACGAAAGGTACAAAGAGAAAAGCCCCGAGTCGATAATATCAACCCGAGGCCAACTCTAACGCTCCACAACGTTAGGTTAGCTTCTTACTCGCCGCGAGGCAAGGATAAGGAGGCATGATGCCAAACAGAGGAGATATCGTAAAACTGGTCATTATCTGTACCACGGTTATCTTGTTGGTATGGATAACGCGCAGCAAACTTTGCGAGCTGCGTATTCGATCGGGCAACACGGAGGTTGCGGCCATTTTGGCCTACGAATCCGAACGGTAAGGCAACCCAACGGCGGGGGCCTGCTCCCGCCCGTTGGTTGTAAGCGTGCAGATCTATGAGCACCCATTCTCTACAAACCCAAACGACGGGCTTCTGGCCCGTCGTTTATAACCGTAACTATCAGCTCAACTTTTTAAGCGTTTCGGAAAAGAGTTCACCGGAAATTGCCCAGTTGTCTGTCGTTACGTCATTGAAAATGACATACACATACTGCGGATCAACTTTTGCGTGTGTGGCGATAGCGTCGGTTACCGCTTTAGCAATTGCAGGTTTAGCGTCGTCACGGCCCTCGAACATCTGAATATTGACTACTGGCATTTTAGAACCCCTACAAGAATGGATGATATGTCAGGTAATCTGACGTTGGAGGGATCCTACTAGGGTAAAGAAAGTGGATAAACTGTCTAAAAGAGCACACAGCGTAGAATAAAAATCTACAATTAGCCGAAGGTTTTTTGTGCGGCTAACGCGATTAATTCATCAATGATAAAGCGTACTCCTGGTAGCAGATGACGGGCTCGAGGCCATATGACATTCAATTCGGTTGGTGAGGGGTTGTATGCTTCAAGTATTGGCACTAATTTACCACTCTGTATATGCGGTCTTAGTAACGCCTCCGGAAATTGAATCACACCGGCTCCGGCGATACAGGCATCTATCATAGCGTCGCCATCACTGATTTGATGAAAAGGTGCGGGTTTAAGTCTGACGTCTTTCCCTTCACCATCCCGAATCAACCAGCTTAAAGGTGCTCCGCCGCGCCAGGCTAAAATACAGCGATGGATACTCAGTTCGGCTAAGGTTTCAGGCGTGCCATAGGCAGAAAGATAGGCTGGCGATGCACAGATAATCAGGTGCTGCTCATTCAGCTTGCGGGCTACAAGGTCGGTGGTATCTTTAACCGCCCCGAAACGAATGGCGAGATCAAAACCTATATCCAGAGGGTCGATGATCCGGTCATTAAAGGTAATGGTCAGTTTCAGGTGGGGATAGCGTTTCGTCATGTCCATCAACACCGGCATCATGACCGAACGGCCAAAGGCAGCAGGAAGATCAATTCTGACTGTGCCTACGGGTTCCGTTAGTTTCGAACGTAACGCCATCTCGGCCATCTGTAATGTCTCTAGCGCACTCTGGCAGCTTGCCAGGTATGCTTCTCCTTCTGTCGTAAGGCTGATTTTCCGCGTGGTGCGATGGAATAGAGGCGTACCGAGGTTATTTTCCAGACGCTGAATGCTTTTTCCAATTGCTGATTTGGACACACCTAGCTGTTCAGCAGCTTGAGTAAAGCTACTTGAATTTGCAGCCGTCACAAAATGGATGATGCTGCTGAAAGATTCGGTAGAAACCACGGTTGGCATGTTATCCATCCGGCTGGAAATTGGAGGGCTACTGTAGCGCAAAGCCGTTATTCGAAACAGCGTTGCTCATTTTTCTCCCTCGGATAACATGAAAGTAAATTTACAGTTAACCTTGAGTGGTGCAGTTCAGAAGACTCCGTGAGTTATCGATCCGGTTGACTATGTTTAGTCTACAAACGAAAACGGCGAGCCTCAGGCTCGCCGTTGTTAGGTCTAACGCTCAGGCTTACTTTAAGCCAGCCGCTTCACGCAACTGGGCTGCCTTGTCGGTCGCTTCCCATGGGAAGTGTTCGCGGCCAAAGTGGCCGTAAGCTGCGGTTTCACGGTAGATCGGTTGCAGCAGATCCATCATCTGGATCAGGCCATATGGGCGCAGATCGAAGAACTCACGCACCAGCAGGGTCAGTTGCTCGGTTGAGATCTTCTCGGTACCGAAGGTTTCCACCATGATGGAAGTCGGTTCCGCTACGCCGATAGCGTAGGACACCTGGATCTCACAACGATCTGCCAGGCCTGCGGCAACGATGTTTTTTGCCACGTAACGCGCCGCATAAGCTGCAGAGCGGTCAACCTTGGAAGGATCCTTGCCGGAGAACGCGCCGCCACCGTGACGGGCCATGCCGCCGTAGGTATCAACGATGATTTTACGGCCGGTCAGACCACAGTCACCCATTGGGCCACCGATAACAAAACGGCCGGTTGGGTTGATGTGGTATTTGGTGCCTGCGGTCAGCCACTCGGCTGGCAGTACCGGCTTGATGATCTCTTCCATCACCGCTTCTTGCAGATCTTTCAGCGCGATATCATCGGAATGCTGGGTGGACAGCACCACGGCATCAATACCGACGATTTTGCCATCGTCATACTGGAACGTGACCTGGCTTTTGGCATCTGGGCGCAGCCAAGGCAGGGTGCCATTTTTACGCACTTCGGCCTGGCGTTGAACCAGCCGGTGGGCATAAGTGATTGGTGCAGGCATCAACACGTCGGTTTCATTAGAGGCATAACCGAACATCAGGCCCTGATCGCCAGCGCCTTGCTCCAGCGGATCGCTGCGGTCAACACCCTGGTTGATATCCGGTGATTGTTTACCGATGGCGCTCAGTACGGCACAGGAGTTGGCATCAAAGCCCATATCGGAATGGATATAGCCAATCTCGCGCACCGTTTTGCGGGTGATCTCTTCGATATCGACCCAGGCGCTGGTGGTGATCTCGCCGCCAACCAGCACCATGCCGGTTTTCACGTAGGTTTCGCAGGCTACGCGGGCTTTTGGATCCTGTTCCAGGATGGCATCAAGAACGGCATCCGAGATCTGATCGGCAATTTTATCCGGATGTCCTTCTGAAACAGATTCGGACGTGAAGAGGTGTTTAGCCATGGTGTTCTTTACCTTGCAAAAGACGGGTTGGAAATTACTGCACAGCGCTGGAGATCCGGGCATCAAAGCGAAGGGTCTTCCGCTGATGGCGAGATGCATCCTGCAACGCCCCTCAGGCAAAGCCGTTAAGCAGTTTATCAGTTAATCGGTATAGATGGATTAACATCTGGACGTCTATTTTAGGTCAGCCTTTAGCCGGATTGCCAGTAATTTTTTGCCCTAACGCTCTTTTGGGCAAACCGCTTGCCGCCATTTTCATCGCTTGAAACAGTTTCTGGCGAATTTTCATTTTGCATTTTGCCCGGGGGTCCGGTATAAACTGCGCGCGCGGTTCATTTGGTGCACAGCGTGTTGCAGAAAATTGAAACTTTCTGTAAACCCCGGCAACGCCGCGCCATGATCTACCGTAGGTACCCACTAATGGGGCCGCCGCTTCATTGAACGTTCATGTTCTTATACTATATAGAGGCTTTGTCGTTCATCGCGAGCGGCATGCGTGGAGGTGGTTGGATTAATGATCCGTTGTCTACTGGTTGTTGGTTCTCAACAGCAGTGCCGTTCTGGCGCGCATTCTTGTGCTATTTCCCGTCTTGTCTCTACACCATCTACCCGATGTTACACGCATCTGGGCGCTACTCAGGATTCTCGGGCCGGTTAACGGCTGTCTGAAGCACTGAACAAGGGTAGCCTGCAGCTCTCCTGTGGGATGATTCTTTACCCGATTCACGAGGTTTGAACAGGGTGTCTTACAATAAATCTATTGGGTATAAACCGATCGCTGACCACGAACGGCAGGTGAATTCACTGCTAAAATGGGGTGTTTCCGGGTTGTTCTCGCGGGTTGTAGCTGCGATAGTGGCTGACTATATCGTCAGTATGCAAGGTGAGGCGAGTAATGTCTGAAGATATGCCGATCCAACGCCCGTCAGTAGCGGGTGATAATTTATCTTTACGCTCCATGCAGGAGGTTGCCATGAATGATCGTAATGCCAGCAAGATGCTGCGCACTTATAACGTCGCCTACTGGGGCAACAATTACTTTGACGTCAATGAGCTGGGCCACATCAGCGTGTGCCCGGACCCAGACGTCCCGCATGCGCGCGTCGATCTCGCCGAGTTGGTGAAAGAGCGCCAAAAAGATGGCCAGCGCCTGCCTGCCTTGTTCTGCTTCCCGCAGATCTTGCAGCATCGCCTGCGTTCCATTAACGCCGCGTTCAAACGTGCACGTGAATCCTTCGGCTATGAAGGTGGCTACTTCCTGGTTTACCCGATCAAGGTTAACCAGCATCGCCGCGTGATTGAATCACTGGTCAACTCCGGTGAACCACTGGGGCTGGAAGCGGGTTCCAAGGCGGAACTGATGGCGGTACTGGCCCATGCTGGTATGACCCGCTCGGTGATCGTCTGTAACGGCTACAAAGACCGTGAATACGTTCGTCTGGCGCTGATCGGTGAAAAGCTGGGGCACAAGGTGTACCTGGTGATCGAGAAGATGTCGGAAATCCAGATGGTGCTGGAAGAGGCTGAACGCCTGAATGTGATCCCACGCCTGGGCGTGCGTGCCCGCCTGGCCTCACAAGGGGCAGGTAAGTGGCAGTCGAGCGGTGGCGAAAAATCCAAGTTCGGTCTGGCAGCCATTCAGGTATTGAAGCTGGTGGAAACCCTGCGCGAAGCGGGCCGCCTGGATAGCCTGCAACTGCTGCATTTCCACCTGGGCTCTCAGTTGGCCAACATTCGCGATATCGCCACTGGCGTTCGTGAGTCTGCGCGTTTCTATGTAGAGCTGCATAAGCTGGGCGTAAACATTCAATGTTTCGACGTGGGTGGCGGTTTGGGTGTGGATTATGAAGGCACCCGTTCGCAGTCCGACTGTTCGGTCAACTACGGCCTGAATGAATATGCCAACAACGTGATTTGGGGGATCGGTGATGCCTGTAATGAGCATGGCCTGCCGCATCCAACGGTGATCACCGAGTCTGGCCGTGCCGTAACCGCCCACCATACGGTGCTGGTTTCCAACGTCATTGGCGTGGAGCGCAACGAATTCTGTGAGCCGGTTCCTCCGGTCGAAGATGCACCTCGCGCGCTGGAAAGCATGTGGGAAACCTGGCAGGAAATGAACGAGCCGGAGAACCGTCGTTCGTTGCGTGAATGGCTGCACGATAGCCAGATGGATCTGCACGATGTACATACCCAGTATGCTCATGGCATGTTGGATCTGACCAAGCGTGCCTATGCCGAGCAGCTGTATCTGAACATCTGCAACAAGATCCAGCAGCAGCTCGATCCAAGCAATCGTGCGCACCGGCCAATCATTGACGAATTGCAGGAGCGGATGGCGGACAAGTTCTACGTCAACTTCTCACTGTTCCAGTCGATGCCGGATGCCTGGGGTATCGATCAGCTGTTCCCGGTCTTGCCGTTGGAAGGCTTGGACAAGCCGCCGGAAGGTCGTGCGGTATTGCTGGATATCACCTGTGACTCCGATGGCACCATCGATCACTATATTGACGGTGACGGCGTAGCCACCACCATGCCGATGCCTCCGTACGATCCGGAAAACCCACCTCTGCTGGGGTTCTTCATGGTTGGTGCCTATCAGGAAATCCTGGGCAATATGCACAACCTGTTTGGCGATACGGCTTCGGTAGACGTGTTTGTATTCCCTGATGGCAGCGTAGAAACCGAGCTGTCTGATGAAGGCGATAGCGTAGCCGACATGCTGGAATACGTGCAGCTCGATCCGATCGCGCTGTTGGCGAAATTCCGCGATCAGGTGAAAGAAACCGATCTTGACGCGGAGTTGCAGGCGCAATTTGTCGAAGAGTTTGAGGCCGGTCTGTATGGCTATACTTATCTCGAAGATGAGTAAACTATCCCGATAAGCTGACATACTTTCTATCCAGGGGCGCGGCAGAGGCTGCGCCCCTTCATTTTTCCCTCTTAGCCCGAACCCCGCCAAATTAGAAAATCCATTTAAACTTTCAACGTCTTAATGGCGTGTTCTCAGTTATCACAAATTTGTGAACTCTCCGTGAGGATTTGGTCACGACTTTCTCTGTAGTTTGTCATTGTCGGTGAATAGCACCAGAGGTAACGATGATGATCAACAGACGGTATTTTATTCTGGGTGGTGGAGCACTCTCTGTGGCCTATGCCGTGGGCCTGCTGCCTGCACTTTTCTCTCGTTCGGCGATGGCGGAGTCGTTTGCCGTCAACTATACCGCAGAACAATGGCGGCAACGGCTTTCAGCCAGCCAATATGCGGTTTTGCGCGAGGAAGGTACGGAACCCCCTTATAGCAGCCCACTTA
Organism: Serratia sp. PL7; assembly: GCF_945957435.1. NCBI lineage: Bacteria > Pseudomonadati > Pseudomonadota > Gammaproteobacteria > Enterobacterales > Yersiniaceae > Serratia > Serratia sp. PL7. The sequence continues at coordinate 31,257 of NZ_CAMFLB010000036.1, forward strand.
ACGATGAGCACCGCGATGGTCAGTTTGCCTGTGCGGGTTGCCAGCAGGCGCTGTTTTCTTCCCACACCAAGTTTGACAGCCATACCGGCTGGCCCAGTTTCTGGCAACCCCTCGAACAGGCGGTGGCGACGCGCAAGGATCGAACGTTGGGCATGGTCCGCGAAGAGGTGCATTGCAGTCGCTGCGGCGGGCATTTGGGGCACGTATTTGACGATGGCCCACAACCCACCGGTTTGCGCTACTGCATGAATGGCATCGCCATGTTGTTCACGCCAAGCTCGGCCTAACCAGAATAGTGAGGAATAACATGAGAAACGTAGACAAAAAGCTGCCATCGCTAGGTAAATACGGCATATGGGGCGCGATATTGGTTGCCGCCGGGTTCTGTTTACAAAGCGTTGCCTGGCCACTGGGTGATGCTGAGGCGGCGGTAGCGATCCCTTCGCCGGTAAAAGACGAAGCGCCGACGACATCGCGTACGGAAACCGCGATCTTTGCCGGCGGTTGTTTCTGGGGCGTGCAGGGGGTTTTCCAGCACGTTAAAGGCGTGACCAATGCCATATCCGGTTATACCGGAGGTGCGGCACAAACGGCTAATTATGAGGCCGTCAGCGGAGGGGATACCGGCCATGCGGAGTCGGTGCAGGTCACCTTTGATCCACAGCAGATTTCCTATGGCCAACTGCTGCAAATCTATTTTTCGGTAGCACACAACCCAACCGAGCTCGATCGCCAGGGGCCGGACAGCGGCACACAATACCGCTCAGCCGTTTTCCCTCTGACGGAATCACAACAGCAGGTTGCCAAGGCTTATATTGCACAGTTGGATGCCAGTAAGCGCTTTGCCAAACCACTGGTGACCCGCATTGAGGAAAATGGTCATTTTTATCCTGCCGAGGCTTATCATCAAAACTATCTCACGCTTAACCCAGATCAACCCTATATCGTGGTGAATGATTTGCCAAAGGTAAAACAGCTACAGCAACTGTTCCCAACGCAATATCGTGCAGAACCGGTGCTGGTTAATTAATAAGAGTCTTTGCTGTAATATATTAGCCAGTGGAGTTTTCCCAGTAGCCTCAAGCCATCTCCTCGGAGATGGCTTTTACTTATTTATTTTACGTTATCAATCAATTAATAATAGTTGACGATATTGTTGAGTTGTTCTGTTTATTTTGGTAATTTCTTTGTTAAAGAAAATCTCTGTTCTAAAATCAAGTAAATAACAGTCTGTCACCTTTAATTAAATAACTAATGCTCAAGTGTCGATTGGTAATAATCGCTATTAACTTCAGTTATAGGGAACGGTAATATTTATGGTTAATAATAGATTGCCAGAACAACATTATATCGCCGTTAAGACGATCAAATTGGCTGCTTCAATCACGTGACGCGTCTCTACCGCCAGGCCTATTTAGCTGCCCAGGCCACGCGAGCCGAAGGAGGGATTCTGATTTCCCCCAGCCCGAACATGACGCTTTATGCCTGTGCCAGCGTGCTCTTGGTGGCTGCATTAATCGCTTTTTTAATCGGGGGTGAATATACCCGTAAAGCCCGTCTGGAAGGTGTCGTGATGCCTTCAACCGGGGTAGTCAAAGTGGTTGCGCGTACGCAAGGACGGGTTGAAGCATTGCTGATTAACGAAGGCGATGAGGTTGCAGCAGGCCAATTACTCTATCGGCTAAGTGGCGAACGCTATGACGGCAAGGGTTTGGCCACCTTGGCGACGCTAAAAAACTCCCTGGCGCAGCAGTATCAGATGTTGGTGCAGCAACAGCATCAGGAAGTTGCCGCCAATACCTTGCAGATACAGGGATTACGGCAGCGGGCAAGCCAACTGAAGGATGAACTGCGCAGTGCCGATGAGGCCCTGAAGCAGACACTGCGCCAGGCGGAGTTAACCCGCTCGATGATGGAGCGTTATCAACGTTTGGTGCGGCAGAAGTATGTCTCCGAGCTTGAGTATCAGCAAAAGCAGATCGAACTGGCGGCCGCGGAAGGTTATGTCGAAAACCAGCGGCAGGTACAACAGCGCCTGAAGCGTGAGTTGGCCTCGGTTGAAACGGATCAGGGGAGTTTGTTGCAGCAGGGGCAAAGCCGCCGGGTGGAGCTGGACCGGTTACTACAAGGGATCCGGCAACAACAGATAGAGCTGCAATCGCAGGAGGAGAGCACGCTGGCTGCCCCGGTGGCAGGGCGTGTTGCCGCGGTGCTGGTCAAGGCGGGGCAAACGGTCAGCCAAAATGAGCCGCTGTTAACGCTGGTGCCACAGGCGGCCCAAATGCAGATTGAGCTGTATGCGCCCAGCAAGTCCGTTGGGTTTATCAAACCTCATCAGCGGGTTGGCTTGCGTTTCGCGGCCTATCCCTATGAAAAATTTGGCGTGCAGTATGGCACGACGCGGGAGGTGACCCGCATCAGCCTCAGCCCGACAGATGTCATGTCACATAACCCGGTGGTGTGGAAAGAAAATGAGGGGCATTACCGGGTGATTGTCGTGCCAGATAAACCCAGCGTGACCGTGTATGGCCGCCAGGAATTATTGCGCACCGGGATGGTGGTGGCCGCAGATATCGAGCTGGACAAGCGGCGGCTATATGAATGGCTGCTGGAACCGTTATGGAGCCTGCAAGGAAAAATATAGCCATGGAATGGACCGAGCATTTGCACCTGAATTTGCATTGGCGCCACCGCTTGCCGTTGATCCGTCAAACCGAGTCGGCGGAATGTGGGGTAGCCTGCCTGGCGATGGTCGCCGGTTGGCACGGTTACCGTATTGACCTCCCCAGCTTGCGAGCAAAATTCAGTGTTTCGACGCAGGGCATGACTTTCGTGCATTTGATGGAATGCGCTCAGATCCTGAAATTAACAGGTCGTGCGGTACGTTTAGAGCTGGAGGAACTCAGCCAACTGACCGTACCCTGCATTTTGCACTGGGATCTCAACCACTTTGTGGTGCTTAAACGGGTACGAGGTAACGAGATCGAACTGCACGATCCGGCATGCGGGGTGGTTAACATGTCGTTGGTACAGGCTAACCGTCATTTTACCGGTGTCGCGTTGGAACTGACGCCAACCCATGACTTTGAGCAGCGTGATGAACGCAAGAAAGTGCGGCTAACGGAATTGGTTGGCAAGACGGTAGGGTTGAAGGCTGCGCTGGCGCGCATTTTCTGCTTTGCCCTGGCGTTGGAAGTCTTGGCCCTGCTTAGCCCGTTGATCAATCAGATCGTGATCGATGAAGTCCTGGTGGCGCTGGATGATAGCCTGTTGGTGCTGATTGTCATTGCCATGCTGCTGATGAGTGCGACCCAGACGTTGATTGGCCTGGCCCGGCAATGGGCCACCATCACCATGGCGGTCAATTTCAATATGCAGTGGACGGCCAACGTGTTCCATCACCTGCTGCGTTTGCCGATCGACTGGTTTGAGAAGCGTGACATTGGTAACGTCAGCGCCAAGTTTGATGCGGTCGATACCATTCAGGATACGCTCACCACCAGCATCCTTGAGGCGATGCTGGACGTATTGCTGGTGGTCGGTACCTTGGGCATGATGTTGCTCTACAGCGTGTCGTTATCCATGCTGGCGCTAGGCGCAGCGCTGATATACGGCTTATTACGCGTGCTATGGTTTCGCACCCTGCGCCGGGCAGCAGAGGACAGTTGGACGGCGGGCACCCTGGAATCAAGCCACTTTCTGGAAACGCTGCATGGCATGCTCAGCCTGCGGGTTAACGGAGCGCTGGCCCAGCGGGAATCAGCTTGGCGTAACCTGAATATCGCCAGGCGCAATAGCCAACTGCGTGAGCATAAGCTGGCCATCGGCTACGACATCATTAACCAGGTCATTGGTAGCCTGGTGGGCGCGGCGGTGCTGTGGTTTGGTGCCAATGCGGTGCTGTCGGGCTCGTTCTCGATCGGCATGCTGGTGGCGTATATGTCATTTCAAGGGCGTTTTTCCGCCAGCATCAATGGCCTGATCGATAAGGCGTTTGCCTGGCGAATGCTGGATGTCTATAACGAACGGCTGGCAGATATTGTGCTGACCCAGAAGGAGGGCGGTGCTCAGACGGCAGAATCTCTTACCGTAGCTTTCCCCAAGCAGAGAGAGGATCGCCCAGTTGTGGAACTGGAAAATATCACCTTCAGCTACGGCCAGGGAGGTAACGATATCTTGGCAGGAGCGGCGTTGCGAATCATGCCTGGAGAGGTGGTGGCACTGGTAGGGCGTTCTGGCTGCGGGAAAACCACCTTGGCCAAGCTCCTCCTGGGGCTTTACCCGCCAACGGCAGGGCGGTTGCAGGTGTTTGGCATCGAGCATCACCGCGCGGGATATGGGCAGGTTCGCCAAATGATTGGCGCGGTGATGCAAGAGGATCGGCTATTTCGTGGGGCAATACTCGACAACATCACCTTTTTTTCTCAACACAGCGATCTGGATTGGGCGCAACACTGTGCTCAACTGGCTCAGTTGCATGAGGATATCATCGCGTTACCGATGGGCTACCAGACGTTGATTGGGGAAATGGGTAATTCGCTGTCGGGGGGCCAAAAGCAGCGCCTGCTGTTGGCTCGGGCATTATATAAACGCCCACGGTTACTGATCCTGGATGAGGCAACCAGCCATCTTGATGTCACCAATGAAATCCTGATCGGCAGCACTTTGCGCAACCTGGGCTTAACCATCCTGCTGATTGCTCACCGGCCCGAGACGATAGCCTCTGCCGATCGCGTAGTCGAACTCGATGCTGGCAGGTTGGTTGTTCCTTCTTGTGCATCTGCTGACAACGGGCACCTTGAAGAGTGAGCCAATTGCGGCGATAATCTACCCATTGAAACAGACATCGAATAAATCCCTTTCTCGTCGGGCTAACGACGCGGGAGGGATTTTTTTTTTGCTACCGCCCAAGCGTCCGGCTACGGGCGAACCGTTGAAAAATGAGGGTAAATATGAGTACCTTAGGCCATCAGCCCGATAATTCCTTAGTGTCCAACGCCTTTGGTTTCCTGCGCTTTCCGCTGAACTTTATGCCTTACGATAGCGATGCAGAGTGGGTGATCACCGGTGTTCCTTTTGATATGGCTACCTCCGGCCGCGCCGGTGGGCGTCATGGCCCTGCGGCGATCCGCCAGGTTTCTACCAATCTGGCATGGGAAGGGGCGCGCTGGCCGTGGAACTTTGATCTGCGCGATCGTCTGAACGTGGTCGACTGTGGTGACGTAGTATTCAACTTTGGTGATGCCCAGGATATGAGCGACAAGCTGCAGGCGCACGCAGAAAAACTGCTGGCAGCTGGCAAACGCATGCTCTCTTTCGGCGGCGACCACTTCGTGACGCTGCCGCTGCTGCGCGCGCATGCCAAGCATTTTGGTAAAATGGCGCTGGTGCATTTCGATGCCCATACCGACACCTATGCCAACGGCAGCAAGTTTGACCACGGCACCATGTTCTTCCATGCGCCGAACGAAGGCCTGATCGATCCAAATCACTCCGTGCAAATCGGTATCCGTACCGAGTTCGATCGTGACAACGGCTTCACCGTACTGGATGCTGCGCAGGTTAACGATCGTGGCGTGGACGATCTGCTGGCGCAGATCAAACAGATCGTTGGCGATATGCCGGTTTATCTGACCTTCGATATCGACTGCCTGGATCCGGCTTTCGCACCTGGCACCGGCACCCCGGTGATCGGCGGCCTGACCTCCGATCGCGCCTTGAAACTGGTGCGTGGTATGCAATCGCTGAACATTGTCGGTATGGATGTGGTAGAAGTAGCTCCGGCTTACGACCAGTCTGAGATCACCGCACTGGCAGCGGCAACGCTGGGCCTGGAAATGTTGTATCTGCAAGCGGCCAAAAAGCAGGGCTAAATCAGTTTGCTGAATGGGTAGGGGTCGCACATAGTCGACCGTAGGGGCGCGGTATGCTGCGCCCGCTTGGCAGCGGCCCTTACCCGTCAACCCATCATGAAAATATTGCCGTGAAGATAAAGTGTATTTCGCGTTTACGGAGGAACCGTGCTGACTAAACCATCTATACGCCTCAACAAATATATTAGCGAGAGCGGCATCTGCTCGCGTCGCGATGCCGATCGTTACATCGAACAGGGCAATGTTTTTATCAACGGTAAGCGCGTAGCGCTCGGCGATCGGGTATTCGCTGGCGACGTGGTCAAGGTTAACGGGCAGCTTATTGAACCCCGTAACGAAGACAATCTGATTTTTATTGCGCTGAACAAGCCGGTGGGTATCGTCAGCACCACCGAAGACGGTGAGAAAGACAATATTGTCGATTTCGTCAACCACAGCACCCGTGTCTTCCCGATCGGGCGGTTGGATAAAGATTCGCAGGGGCTGATCTTCCTCACCAACCACGGCGATCTGGTGAACAAGATCCTGCGTGCCGGTAACGACCACGAGAAGGAATATCTGGTCACGGTCAACAAACCGGTAACCGACGATTTTATTCGTGGTTTGGGTGCCGGAGTGCCGATGCTGGGCACGGTGACCAAAAAATGCAAGGTGAAGAAAGAAGCGCCCTTTGTGTTCCGTATCGTGCTGGTACAGGGGCTTAACCGCCAGATCCGCCGTATGTGTGAGCATTTCGGTTATGAAGTGACCAAGCTGGAGCGCACCCGCATCATGAACGTCGGCCTGTCTGGGCTACCGTTAGGGGAATGGCGCGATTTGACGGATGACGAACTGGTTGAGCTGTTTAAGTTGATTGAAGACTCATCTTCAGAGGCTAAACCTGCGAAGAAAGCGGCCAAGCCCAAGCCTGCGGTGAAAAAACCGGCGAGTGGCGGGCAGAAAACCGCGGATAAAGCGGGCAGTCAAGCACCGGCGCGTAAGCGTTTTGCTCAGCCGGGGCGCAAAAAGAAAGGGCGCTAAGTCGGCGTTTTCTGCCAATCACTGCTAATTAAACGGCCTCAGTCTTGATGACTGGGGCCGTTTTGCTTTGTTTACACCCCCGCTGCATTTTTTCGTGATCCACTCCGCAGTTGTAACTTTAAAATAACCAATCATTAACATTCTTCCCTTTGCCGGCTTGACGAAAGATTCGCCATATCTATAGTGACTGTATTAAATAAGAAACTGAGTTTCATATATGAAACAATCAGATAGAGGACAGAAGCAATGAGCTGGAAGAACGTGTGCGAAGTGTCTCAAGTTAAAGAAGATTTTCCTTTCTCCGCCAACATTGAGGGAAAAGAGGTCGGCGTCTATTTGATCGACGGTCAATATTACGCGCTGGAAGACGTTTGCCCGCATGCCTATGCCTTGCTCAGCCAAGGGTTTGTCGATGACGGAAAAGTGGAGTGTCCACTGCACGAAGCGGTGTTCGATGTGCGTAGCGGCCAATGCCTGCGCGAACCCGGTGGCCGAGATCTGCAAACCTACCCTACCCGGGTGATCGACAATCAAATCCAAATCACCTTTATCGCGGAGGAATAAGCATGCAGCACATTACCGATTTCAACCCTTGGCTGCCGGATACCCAACAGGTGATCCCGGCGCGTGAGGGCGGCAACGGCCAAATCCACCAACCCGGCCAGTTTCAGAATGTGATCTGGCAAACCCGGGCACGTGTGCCAGACGGGTTTGAAACCTCACTGGTAGCCGCGCTGGAAGAGATCTTCGAGCAAGGGGCGGAGGAGCTGGAGCAGATCGTCAGTGCGCTCAATCAGCGTCGTCTGTTCGATCGCAGTGGTCAGCCATGGAATGAAGCCACGTTCCGCGAATTCCTACACGTCAACGGTTTCTGAGCCGCACAGGGAGAAGGACAATGACAGCAAACACAACATCCTCCGCGCAGACGGTACAAGACTATCTGGATCAGGGCCTGCGCGGTATGTGGTACCCGGTATTGGCCAGTTGGGAAGTGGGTAACAACCCGGTGGGCATCACCCGTCTTGAACAACAGATCGTGGTGTGGCGCGATAAACAAGGGGCGATCCACGCACTGGAAGATCGTTGCCCGCATCGTGGCGCTCGCCTGTCGATGGGCTGGAACCTTGGCGATCGCATTGCCTGCTGGTATCACGGCGTTGAAGTTGGTGGCGATGGCGAGGTTAAAGATGTGCCAGCGGTAGACCGCTGCCCGTTGGTAGGGCAGAAATGCCTGAAATCCTACCCGGCGAAAGAGGCTTATGGCGCGGTGTTCCTGTATTTCGGCGTCACTGCCGATGAACAGCCTGCCGAACTGAACTTCCCGCAAGAGCTGGCGGATGAGGCCAACTACAGCAACTTCCTGTGTACCGCCAGCTGGGACTGCAACTATCAATACGCATTGGAAAACGTGATGGATCCGATGCATGGCACTTACCTGCACTCCTCATCGCATTCGATGGCGGAAGGGGATCGCAAGGCCGATATGGCGCTGGAACCCACCGACAGCGGTTTCATCTTTAAAAAGAACGGCCAGATTGGCGTGAACTTCGACTGGGTCGAATTTGGTAGCAGCGGTGCCTATTGGATGCGCCTGTCGATCCCTTACAAAAAGCGTTTTGGGCCAGGCGGCCACTTCTGGATCATCGGCATGGTGGTGCCGGAAGATAAGGATCACTGCCGGGTATTCTTCTGGCGTATCCGCAAAGTGAAAGACTGGCAGCGTGACGCATGGCGCTTTATGTACCGCAACCGTCTGGAAGAACTGCACTGGGACGTACTGGAGCAGGATCGCATCGTGCTGGAGAACATGGCACCGAACGCGCGTGGTCGTGAATACCTGTATCAACATGACGTGGGCCTCTCCCGCCTGCGCCGTATGATGCAGAAAGAGGCACAAAAGCAACTGGCAACGCTTAGCGAGCTGGAGGCGGCACAGTGAACGGCTTGCTGGCAGGGAAACGTATCGTAGTCACCGGAGCGGCGCGTGGACTGGGGCGCAGCTTTGCCGCTGCAGTGGCTCAGGCCGGGGCCAGCGTGGTGATGTGCGATATCCTGGCGGAAGAGTTGCAGGACAGCGCCGCCAGCCTGCGTGAGCAGGGGGCACAGGTTGAAGCTCAGGTTATCGATCTGGCTTCACCGCAATCCATCACTGCGGCATTCAGTGCGATTGCCAAGGGCGGCGCGATCGACGGGTTGGTGAACAACGCTGCGATGGCAACCGGTGTCGGTGGCAAGACCATGATGGAATACGACATTGAACTGTGGGACAAGGTCATGCAGGTCAACGTGCGGGGGACCTGGTTGGTGAGCCAGGCGGCGGTGCCATTATTAGCCCAAACGCCGCATGCCAAAATCGTCAACGTTGCCTCTGATACCGCCTTGTGGGGGGCGCCGAAACTGATGGCCTATGTGGCGAGCAAAGGGGCGATCATCTCGATGACCCGCTCCATGGCACGTGAGCTGGGGCCGCAGGGCATCTGCGTCAACGCCATTGCACCGGGCTTGACGCGCGTTGAAGCGACCGAATACGTCCCTGCCGAACGGCATCAGCTGTATGAGCAAGGCCGGGCACTGGCAGGTGCACAGCATCCGGACGATGTGACCGGTAGCGTGCTCTATCTGCTGTCGCCGCTGGCGGATTTTGTCACCGGCCAACTGATACCGGTCAACGGTGGTTTCGTGTTTAACTGACCGCCTGACGGACAGGCAAACATTTTAGGAGCAGCACATGGCAGACGACCAAGCGTGTAAATATCTGATCCCGGGGCTGGATCGCGGGTTACAACTGTTGCTGGCCTTCGGCGAGCAGCATAAGGAAATGACCTTTGCAGAATTACATCGCCTGGTCGATATGCCAAAGGCAACCGCCTACCGCGTGGTGCAAACGCTGGAGCATCTGGGCTTTTTGGAGCGCAATCCACGCACCAACACCTTTGCGTTGGGGATCAAAGTACTGCGTCTGGGCTTTGAATATATCGCCTCGCTGGACGTGGCCCAGGCTGGCCAACCGGTGATCGAGCAGCTGCGCGATCGTAGCCAATGCAGCAGCCATCTGGCGATCCGCGATGGACATGACGTGATCTATATCGCCCGCGTCAGCGCGGCTGGCTCGCAGATTAACCAGGTCAGCGTGGGCACCCGTTTACCGGTTCACCGCACCTCGCTTGGCCGGATGCTCCTGACCAGCACCAGCCGGGAAGAGTTTGAACGCCTGTTCCCGCATGAAGCCTTGCCCGATGCGGCGCCGGGGACACCGGCCAATCGCGAAGCGCTGTGGCAGATGGTGCAGCAGGATAAGGCCCGTGGCTATGTGATTGGCGAATCCTTCTACCGCCACGGCATTTCCTCGATCGTCTATCCGATCTTTAACCGCGAACAGCGGGTGGAAGCGGTGGTCAGCATTATGGTGCCGTCCGATGAGATCCCAAAGGCGGATCGTGAGCGGTTGCGTATGGAAGTCCGGGATGCCGCAGTGAAAATATCGGGCCTGTTAGGCGCGCCACCGCAGGCTAACGTCGGCTAACCGGCCAAACGCTTTGTTATCTGGGCGACGCTATTCGCCCACTACCAATCACTCAGGCAGGGATAAGACTCATGAGCTTCATGGGCCGGGGTCGATCATGCCTGAAAAACGCATTCAGCGAGAACGTGAGGCACAATAATGAGCATAACCGGAATCGAAAAGCTGGAATTTGGCGTCGAAGATCTGCCAACGTGCGAAAAATTCATGCAAGACTTCGGTCTGCAACCGACGCTACAGCATTGGGGCGAACCGCGCCGTGAATTTACCACGCTGAGCGGTGCTAGCGTGGTGCTGTATCCGCAAGACAGCGAGGTCTTACCGGCCGCGTTTGAGGCGGGTTCAACCCTGCGCCGCATGACCTGGGCAGTTGAAAGCCCTGCGGCGCTGGCTGCGTTGCAGCCCCTGTTGGCGCAGATGCCTGGTTTCCGCCACGTTGGCGAAGAACTGGAATGCCGCGATCCCAACGGTATGACGCTGCGTTTTGCCGTTACGGCGCAGCAACCGGTGGAGCTGCCCGTTTCGCCCATCAACCAATGGGGCGATGTACGCCGCATCGACCAGCCAAGCCCGGTTTATGCCAAAGCCGAGCCGGTCAATATTGGCCACGTAGTGTTCTTCGTTGAGGATTTGGCTGCTACCGAGCGCTTCTACTGCGATCTGCTCGGTTTCCAGGTTTCCGACCGCTATATCGACCGCGCCGTCTTCCTGCGCACCCAGGCACGCGGTGGCCATCACAACCTGTTCCTGCTGAAACTGCCTAACCGCCCACGGGGCCTGAACCACGTCGCCTTCACCGTACGCGATATCCATGAGGTGATCGGCGGTGGCATCGCGATGAATAAAGAGCAGTGGAGCACCTTTATTGGCCCAGGCCGCCATCCGATCTCCTCGGCCTATTTTTGGTACGTCAACAGCCCGACCGGCGGTGCCTTTGAGTATTACACCAATGATGACTACCTGACGGAAAACTGGCAGCCGCGTGAGCTGGAGCATTCGCTGGTGTCGTTTACCGAATGGGCGGTCGAAGGCGGTATCGATCACGATACCCGCCGCCAACATAAGAAGCCGGGGGCGGTATGAGCCAACCAACCCGTGCAGGCATTGTCATTATCGGCGGCGGTCAAGCTGGTGGTTGGGCGGCGAAAACGCTGCGCGATCGCGGCTACAACGGCAGGCTGTCAGTGATCAGTGACGAGCCTTATGATTTTTACGAACGCCCACCGCTCTCCAAGGCGGCGCTGTTGGATGGTAGTGCGCCACTCAGCCGCCTGTTCAGTGAAGAAGTGGTGGCCGGGATGAATATCGATTGGCATCGTCCGCTACGTGCCGAAGCCATCGACGGACAGCAGCAAATCGTCACGCTCAGCGACGGCAGCCAACTGCAGTTCGATCAACTGCTGATTGCGACCGGTGGCCGACCACGCCTGCCGGATGCCAGCTGGGCCAAGCACCCGCGAGTAATGACCTTACGTTCCTGGGATGATGCGGCACGCCTGCGCCAGGGCCTGCAACAATGCCAAAAGCTGGCGATTGTGGGTGGGGGCTGGATTGGGCTGGAGATTGCCGCCTCGGCCCGCAAGCTGGGCGTTGACGTGACGGTGTTTGAGCGCCAACCCGCGTTGTGTATGCGCAGCGTAGGGGCCAGCGTTTCCCAGGCGTTGTTGGAACTGCATCAACAGCAGGGCGTCACCGTGCATTGCGACTGCGGCGAGATCACGCTTGAAGATCGCGATGGTGAAGCCTGGATTGGCAGTGCCAGCAGTGCTGTGCAGCCCTTCGACCTGGTGGTTGTCGGTATCGGTGTTGAGTTGAATCTGGAACTGGCCCACAGCGCAGGGCTGAAGCTTGAAGGCGGGATCGTCGTAGATGGACAAGGGCGTACCAGCCATCCGGCCATTTTTGCCGCAGGCGATGTTGCGCGCCATCCAACCCTCGGCCTGTGTCTGCAATCCTGGGCCTACGCACAGAATCAGGCGATTAGCACCGCTTGCGCCATGTTGGATGCGTTTGCCGCACCTTACGATGATGTTGCCTGGCTGTGGTCGGATCAATACGACGCCAATATCCAAATCCTGGGCGTTCCTACCGGCGGCGTTCACCAGATAGTGCGCCGCACGCCGCAGTCACAACTGTTCTTCACCCTGAATGCCGATCGGCAACTGGTGCAACTGGTCGCGTTTAACGACGCACGCACCATCAAGCTGGGTAAACGCTGGCTGGCCAGCGGCCGGGTACTGGATCCGCAGCAACTGGCGGATGTGGAATTTTCTCTGATGGCGTTGAAATAACGCCCGACCCAAAGGGAGCGTTTTATGACTACGCAAGATATCGACGCCCGCAGCGGTCGGGTGGGGGATGCTGTTGCCGAAAATTCGCCAACCAGCGTGCGTTGGTCGGTGCCGGCAGCCCTGTTTGCCTGCGTGTTACTGGCGTTTTTCGACAAGATCAGCATTGCCGCGCTGTTTTCTGACCACGAGTTTCAGCAGGCGATGGGCATCGGCTTTGATCCCACCCGGCTCGGGCTGCTGATGAGTGCCTTTTTGTTCTCCTACGGCTTCTCTTCGATGTTGTTGAGCGGCATTGGCGATCGGCTCAATCCGGTCAAAGTGCTGATTGGCATGATGGTGACCTGGGGCGTACTGATGGTGCTGATGGGGATGACGCGCTCTTATCACACCATGATGACGCTGCGTATCCTGCTGGGCATCGCCGAAGGGCCGTTGTTGCCAATGGCCTATGCCATCGTGCGCCAGGCTTTTCCGCAGCGCCTCCAGGCACGTGCCACCATGCTGTGGCTGCTGGGGACTCCGATTGGCGCGGCACTGGGCTTCCCGGTCACGCTGTTTATTCTCAGCCGCTTTAACTGGGAAACCACCTTCTTCTTTATGGCGTTTCTGACCGTGCCGGTGATGTTGCTGGTGCTGTTTGGCATGCGTCACCTGAACGTGGCACGCCCGGCGGCCAGCACCACCAGTAAACCGGCCGTTGCCGAACGCAAGCAACTGCGCCGCGAACTGTTCAGCACGCCACATTTCTGGATGATTTGCCTGTTTAACATCGCATTTCTCACCTACCTGTGGGGTATGAATGGCTGGCTGCCGAGCTATCTGATCGAAGGCAAAGGCATTCATCTGGAGCACGCCGGATACCTGTCGTCACTGCCGTTTATTGCCATGTTGCTTGGCGAGGTGGTAGGGGCCTGGCTGTCGGACAAGATGGATCGCCGAGCGTTGGCCTGTTTCATCTCGCTGTGCGGTGCAGGGATCGGTTTAGGTGTCGTTCTGTATATGCAGGGCACCTACAGCGTGATCGCCGCCATGTCCTTCAGCACCTTTATGTGGGGAGCCGGCGCGCCAAACATCTTCGCGCTGTTGGCCAAGGCCACCAGCAGCCGGGTGAGCGCTACCGCTGGTGGGGTATTTAACGGATTGGGTAATTTTGCCGGCGCATTGGCACCGGTGCTGATGGGGGCTCTGATCGCCGCCACCGGCAATATGGATAACGGTTTGCTGTTCCTGGTGGTGATGGCCTTTGTCGGCTGCGCCATTCTGCTGCCGTTACTGAATAAGTATTGATGCAACGAAGGAGAGACAACATGTCCCAGGTTGAGAATAAAGCCGGCATCAAGCCGCAGGATCTGACAATGGAAAAGTGGGTGGAATCGCGTATCGCCCGTTTTGAAGGCCGTAAGTATGACTGGAACGCACTGAAGTTCCAGGCCGATTACGATCCGAAATACCGCCGGGCGCAGATGCGCTATATCGGCACCGGTGCCACTGGCGTAGTCAGCGACACCAACACCATTCCGGCGGGGAACTTTACCTTCTCCACCATGGTGCTGCCGTCAAAATGTGAGGGGCCATTACACCTGCATGACGACGTTGAAGAAGTGTTCTTTATGCTCAAAGGCAAGATCACACTGATGATCCAGGACGGTGAAGAGTATTACGAAACCATCCTGAAAGAGCGCGATCTGATTTCTGTTCCGGCGGGGGTTTATCGCGGCCTGTTCAATCACGGTGAAGAAGAAGCTCTGATGTGCGTGATGCTCGGTACTGCCAAGCCGGAAACCCCGACTTACCCGGCCGATCACCCGTTGTCGAAAGTGAAGCGTAACTGATGAACAGCTTACCGGAACGCCAGCAGGCGGATTGTGGAGGCCAGCGGCTAAGTTGGCGCGAAGCCGGGCATGGCCGGGCAGTTGTGCTGCTGCATGGCATCAGTTCCGGTTCTGCTTCGTGGGTGAAGCAGTTCAGCGATCGCGCCCTGACAGACGGCCACCGCCTGATTGCCTGGGATGCTCCAGGTTATGGCGGTAGTGCAGCGTTGGCACAGACAGAGCCAGATGCTGCTGCTTATGCCAACGCGCTGGCGGGGTTGATCGCCGAGTTGCAGTTACAACAGCCGTTGATTGTGGGGCATTCGCTCGGTGCGTTGATCGGCAGTGCCTTTGCCGCTGCCAACCCGGATGGGCTGAGAGGGCTGGTACTGGCCGATCCGGCTCAGGGCTATGCCACAGCGCCGCTGGAAAAACGCCAGCAGGTATATGGCCAACGCAAAAAGATGATCGAAACGCTTGGCCCACAGGGCTACGGCGAACAGCGTGCGGCAGCATTGTTACGTGAAGATGCGGATCCGCAGGATATTGCCTGGGTACGCAGCGGCATGCAGCAACTTAATCCGGCCGGTTTTCTCAGCGCCGCCTGGATGTTGGCCAATGACGATATCAACCGCTACCTGGTGCGCTATCGCGGCCCGTTACAGGTGTGGTGTGGCAGTGTCGATCGCATCACGCCACCGCAGGGGGCCGCAACGTTGGCACAACAGCAGGATGCGACAATGCGTCTGATTGATGCGGCGGGGCATGCCAGCTATCTCGATGCGCCAGCGCTGTTTAACCGCTATTTGCAGGACTTTACGGGGGCAATCCAACCATGAATTTTCAGATTGAGCGGCGAGTGGCGGTGGTCACCGGAGGATCCTCGGGGATCGGTTTTGAGACGCTGCGTTTACTGCTGGCCGAAGGGGCGAAGGTGGCCTTCTGTGGCCGCAATCAGGACAAACTGGCCAGCGCCGAGGCCAGCCTGCGTGAAGAGTTCCCGCAGGCGGAGATCCTGGCGTTACGCTGCGACGTGCTCGACGCCGAGCAGGTTGCCAAGTTTGCCGAGCAGGTCAGCACGCATTTTGGCGCAGTGGATATGTTGATCAACAACGCCGGGCAGGGGTTTGTGGCGCATTTCGATCAGACGCCGCGCGAGGCCTGGTTACATGAGGCTGAGCTGAAGCTGTTCGGGGTGATCAACCCGGTGCAGGCCTTTTTACCGGCGCTGGAGCGCTCGGATATCGCCTCCATTACCTGCGTTAACTCACTGCTGGCCCTGCAGCCGGAAGAGCACATGATTGCCACCTCGGCAGCCCGTGCCGCGTTGCTCAATATGACGCTGACCTTATCCAAAGAGCTGGTGAGCAAAGGAGTCCGCGTCAATTCCATCCTGCTGGGGATGGTGGAGTCGGGCCAATGGCGGCGGCGTTTCGCCGAGCGCCAGGATCAACAACAAAGCTGGGAACAGTGGACGGCGGCGATTGCCGAGCGGCGTGGCATCCCGATGGGGCGTTTGGGTAAACCGCAGGAACCGGCACGGGCGCTGCTGTTTTTAGCCTCCCCGATGTCCTCCTTTACCACCGGCGCGGCGCTGGACGTTTCCGGCGGCTTCAATCGCCATCTCTGACGGGACTGAAAAGATGAAGAAGATCATGATGATTGGCTATGGCGCGATGGCAAAAGAGGTGCTGGCGCGCCTGCCGGAGGGCGTGGCAGTCGGTTGGATCGTGGCACGGGAAGCGCATCATGCCGAGATCGACGCCGCATTTGCCGGGCAGGTGCAGGCTTTGACCCATCCTGACCAGTGTACCGGGCAACCTGACTTGGTGCTGGAGTGTGCTAGCCAGCAGGCGGTCGCCGAGTTTGGTGAGGCCATCGTTAAACGTGGCTGGCGGCTGGCAGTGATCTCTACTGGCGCCCTGGCAGATGCCGCATTGCAGCAGCGTTTGCAGCAGTCCTGCGCACGTTACCACGGGCGGCTGATCGTGCTGTCTGGTGCGGTGGCGGGTATGGATGGCCTGGCTTCGGCGCGGGAAGGCGGGTTGGACAGCGTGACCTATCAGTCCAGCAAAAGCCCGGCCAGTTGGCGCGGCAGCCCGGCGGAAAAAATGATTAATCTGGATGCGGTCAGCGAAGCCCAGGTGTTCTTTGAGGGGTCGGCGCGGGAAGCCGCAAGCATGTTCCCAGCCAACGCCAACGTAGCGGCCACCATTGCGCTCCATGGCTTGGGGATGGATGCCACGCGGGTACGCTTGCAGGTAGATCCGCATACTCAACGTAATACTCACCGCCTACAGGTGTGTGGCCAGTTTGGCGAGTTCCAGATTGAGCTGTGCGGCAACCCGCTGGCCAGCAACCCGAAAACATCAACGCTGGCGGCGCTGAGTGCGGTACAAGCCTGCCGCAGTTTGGTGGACGGCGGTTTTATTGCCTGAATGGCAGGAGCAAAGCATGGAAACGTTAAAGATTTTTCTTGCCGGCCGCTGGTGCGAAGGGCGTGGCGAAGAGATGAGTTCGGTTTTCCCGGCTGATGGCAGCGTGAATGCTCGCCTGCGAGCGGCGAACGTCGAGGATGTGAATGAGGCGGTTGCGGCGGCAGAAAAAGCCTGGCGCGAGCCGAGCTGGCGTGGATTGGTGCCGCATCAGCGTGCGGCGATCCTGCATCGCGTTAGCGATTTGATTACTGAACAAGTGGAAGCTCTGGCGCAGTTGCAAACCCGTGACAATGGCAAACCACTGGCGGAAACCCGTGGTCTGGTCATGAGTGCGGCAGCTACGGCTCGCTATTTTGCTGCGGCCTGCGAGGTGTTGGAGGGTGAACTTCCTACCCAGCGTAACCGTGATGCGATGACGCTGAGCCAGTATCAGCCGCTGGGCGTAATAGCGGCGATCACGCCGTGGAACTCACCGATTGCCAGTGAAATGCAGAAGGTGGCTCCGGCGCTGGCGGCAGGGAATGCGGTGGTACTGAAACCGGCAGAAGCCACGCCGTTAATGGCGCTGAAGCTGGCCGAACTGTTTGAACAGGCAGGCTTGCCTGCCGGATTACTCAGCGTATTGCCGGGCAAGGGGTCGGTGATTGGTGAAGCCTTGGCTCGCCATCCGTTGGTGAAAAAGATCTCCTTCACCGGCGGGACTTCCACTGGCCGTCATTTGGCACATATTGCCGCAGAAAAACTGATCCCTACATCGCTAGAGTTGGGAGGCAAGTCGCCCACTATCGTGCTGGAAGATGCGGATCTGGAACAGGCGGCACGTGGCATCTGCTACGGCATTTTCAGCTCGGCCGGGCAGGCATGTATCGCCGGATCACGGTTGTTTGTGCACCGTTCGCTGTATCAGCCGCTGTTGGCCCGTTTATGCGAGCTGACCGCCGGGCTGCGTATTGGTAACCCGCTGCAAGCCGGTGTCCACCTTGGCCCGCTGATCAGCCACAAGCATCGCCAGAGCGTGGCGGACTACGTGGCCTTGGCTCAGCAGGAGGGGGGCCGGGTGCTCATTGGCGGTGAAGCTCCTGCCGATCCGCAGTTGGCTCAGGGCTGCTACTACCTGCCGACCATTATTGAAGGGCTGAGCAACAGTGCTCGCACCTGCCAGGAAGAGATCTTTGGCCCGGTGCTGGTGGTGTTGCCGTTTGATGATGAACAGCAACTGATCGAACAGGCCAACGACTCGATCTATGGCTTGGCGGCCGGGATCTGGAGCCGTGATTTTGCCCGCACGATGGCGCTGGCGGAACAGCTGGAAACCGGCACCGTCTGGATCAATACCTACAAGACATTCTCGATTTCCACACCGTTTGGCGGTTTTAAACAAAGCGGCCTGGGGCGCGAAAAGGGCCTGCATGGCATCCAGGCCTATATGCAGCAAAAGAGTTTGTATCTCTCCCTCAGCAATCAGCCTAACCGCTGGAGCGACTGACGTACCCTACGATCAAAGACAATAAGAAGGCAGATGATGAGCGAAAAAATTACGGTTGGTGAGGCGATAGCCCGAACGTTGGAACAGTACGAGGTGGCGGCAATGTACGGCATCATCTCGATCCACAATCTGCCGATTGCCGATGCCGTTGGGCAGCGTGGCGCGATCCGTTTTGTTCCGGCGCGCGGTGAGGCAGGTGCTGTAACCATGGCTGATGCCCACGGGCGCTTTTCTGGCTTGGGGGTGGCGCTGACCAGCACCGGTGCCGGAGCCGGTAACGCCGTCGGTGCGATGATTGAAGCGCTGAACGCCAATACGCCGCTGTTGCATATCACCGGTCAGGTAGAGAAAGCCTATCTGGACGCCGATGCCGGTTTTATCCACGAAACCAAGGATCAACTGGGCTTCCTGCGCGCCTGTTCGAAACAGGCCTACCGGGTGAACTCGCCAGAGCAGGCGGTTGCGGTGATCCAGCGCGCCATTCTGGATGCTCAGACCGTGCCTTGTGGCCCGGTGGCGGTAGAGATCCCGATCGATATTCAGAACAGCCTGGTTCCCGCCAGCCTGGTAGGGAAGGTGGTACAGCCTCCAGCGCTGCCTGCTGCGGATGAAGCTGCGGTTGAACGTCTTTACCAGCAGGTGAAGCGTGCCAAACGTCCATTACTGTGGGTTGGTGGTGGTGCGCTGGCCTGTCGTGAGGCGGTGAAACAGTTGGCGGATGCCGGTGTGGTAGTGATCTCCAGCACCCATGGGCGTGGGATTTTACCGGATAGCCATCCGCGCAGCCTACGGGCCTTCCACAACTCGCCAAGCGTTGAGTCTATCCTGACGCAGTGTGATTTGACGCTGGTGGCCGGTTCCCGCCTGCGGAGTAACGAAACTCGTACCTGGTCACTCCCACTGCCGCGCCCGTTGGTACAGATTGATATCGATCCGGCGGCGGCTAACCGTAATTATCTGGCGGATGAGCAGGTTTATGGCGACTGTTCCGCCTTGCTGAGTGCGCTGGCAGCACGCCTGGCACCCGGCGAGAAAGTGAATGCCGAGTGGGATGCCGAGATTGGCCGTGCGGTGGAGTTGGCCGAAACGGCACTGCGCCAGCAGTCTGGTGAATACGCCAAACTGAACGATGCTATCGCCGCTGCGCTGCCGCAGGATGGCCTGCTGGTACGTGATATCACCGTTTCTGGCAGCGTGTGGGGTAGCCGCCTGTTCCGGGCCATTTCGCCTTTATGCAATATTCACTCGCTGGCAGGAGCGATCGGCATGGGGTTACCGATGGCGATCGGCACGGCCATTGCCAACCCGCAGCGTAAAGTGGTTGGCTTGGTTGGGGACGGCGGTTTGGCGCTGGGCCTGGGGGAACTGGCAACCATGGCGCAGGAACAGGCCAATATTACCTTACTGATCATGAACGACGGCGGCTATGGCGTGATGCGTGGCATTCAGGACAAGTATTTCTCTGGACGCCAGTATTATAACGAACTGCATACTCCGGCGTTCTGCCAGGTGGCAGAGGCGATGGGGCTGAAAGCCTGGAAAGTGAGCGATGCTGCGCAGTTTGGTGGCGTGCTGGCAGAGGCGATTAATTACCCAGGGCCATCGGTGGTAGAGGTTGATATGAAAAGCGTTGGGCCGTTGACCTTCGCTGGCCCACCGCAGAAGCTGTACTGACCGTTTACTCAGTTCCCTCTCTCCAGAGGCGTACTCCCAAGAGAGGGAACATAGAGTTACTTACCGGCAGCGATGCGATCGCGAATGTGCTTGGCACGGGCTTCGGAAGTTGGGTGGCTGTCAAACATGCTGCTTTCATGACCACCGTCTAATTTCGCCAGTTTATCGAAACTGGTAGCCAGGCCAGCAGGATTGATGCCGCGTTTTTTCAGCAGATCGAACGAGTAATCATCCGCTTCGCTTTCCTGTTTCTGAGAGAACTGGGCATTGACCAGTTTTTCGCCCAGATCGGCCAACTGCGACTGAGACAATGAGGCTGCTACACCGCCAGCTGAAGATGCTGCGGTACGTAATGCAACTGTCCCATAAGCGACCTGCATGGCTTTACGAGTGTGGCCCAGCGCAACGTGGCCCATTTCATGGCCCAGTACGCCTTCGACTTCGTTATCATCCATCATGTCCATCAGGCCGCTGTAGACGCGGATGCAGCCGTTTGCCATCGCCCAGGCGTTGACGTCTTTGGTCACGTAAACCTTGTAGTTTGCAGGGGTACCGTTGATATTATCCCCCAACGCTGCGGCGATCTTGTTCAGGCGCTTGGTATATTCGCTGCTTGCTGGCGCGATTTGCTCCTGGCTATCCATCTCTGCGCAGGATTTATCACTGAGTGCCTTGACGTCGCTATCGCTCAGCGTCGCCGCCTGGTAGGCCTGGGCACCGGATTGTAGTAGGGTATCGGTATTAAGGTTTTGACAGCCGCTCAATAAAGCAGTAATGCTCAGTGCAATCAAAGAAGTACGGATTTTCATCGTTCTATCGTCCTGTGATAGTAAAGGGGGGTGGTACTGTGTTCTGCTGCCATTATTCTGCGCATAGCCTAGTGTACGGCAGGCTTGGCTGAAATAGCCATATTCCGAAATGTGTCCCGAACGTGCGCATTAGTGATGAACTCGCTCTCATTCGGTATTAGGGATTGCTGTTTCAATGCCGAGTCTGAGAAAATAGAAATCTTGATCGCTTTTTTAATCCGACCTGGAGTAAAACATGTCCTCTCGTAAAGAGCTTGCCAACGCCATCCGCGCACTCAGTATGGACGCCGTTCAAAAAGCAAATTCCGGCCACCCGGGCGCCCCTATGGGCATGGCAGATATCGCCGAAGTCCTGTGGCGTGACTACCTGAACCACAACCCTACCAACCCGCACTGGGCTGACCGTGACCGCTTCGTGCTGTCTAACGGCCATGGCTCAATGCTGATCTATAGCCTGCTGCACCTCACCGGTTACGATCTGCCGATGAGCGAGCTGGAAAACTTCCGCCAGCTGCATTCCAAAACTCCGGGTCACCCAGAATATGGTTATACCCCAGGCGTAGAAACCACTACCGGTCCGCTGGGCCAGGGGATCGCTAACGCGATCGGTTTCGCCATTGCCGAACGTACGCTGGCCGCGCAGTTCAACCGCCCAGGCCACGAGATTGTTGACCACCACACCTATGCCTTTATGGGCGATGGTTGCATGATGGAAGGCATCTCTCACGAAGTTTGTTCCCTGGCTGGTACCATGAAGCTGGGCAAACTGACTGCGTTCTATGATGACAACGGCATCTCCATCGACGGCCACGTAGAAGGCTGGTTCACCGACGATACCGCCAAGCGTTTCGAAGCCTATGGCTGGCACGTGGTGCGTGGCGTTGACGGCCACAACAGCGACTCTATCAAAGCCGCGATCGAAGAAGCCCGTAAGGTCACCGACAAACCTTCCCTGCTGATGTGCAAAACCGTGATTGGCTTCGGTTCACCACACAAAGCGGGCACCCATGATTCCCACGGTGCTCCACTGGGCGCAGCTGAAGTTGCGGCTACCCGTGAAGCTCTGGGCTGGAAATATGCCGCCTTCGAAATCCCGCAGGATATCTATGCCCAGTGGGATGCCAAAGAAGCTGGTAAGGCTAAAGAAGCCGCCTGGAACGAGAAACTCGCCGCTTACGCCAAAGCCTTCCCAGAATTGGCCGCAGAGTTCAAACGCCGCACCAGCGGTGAACTGCCAGCCAACTGGAAAGCGGAAGCGAAGAAATTCGTTGAGCAGTTGCAGGCTAACCCGGCCAACATCGCCAGCCGTAAGGCATCACAGAACTCACTGGAAGCCTTCGGTAAACTGCTGCCTGAATTCCTCGGTGGTTCTGCGGACCTGGCACCAAGCAACCTGACCATGTGGTCCGGCTCCAAGTCTCTGGGTGACGATCTGGCGGGTAACTACATCCATTACGGCGTGCGCGAATTCGGCATGACCGCCATCACCAACGGTATCGCGCTGCACGGTGGTTTCCTGCCGTACTCTGCGACCTTCCTGATGTTCGTGGAATACGCCCGTAACGCGGTGCGTATGGCTGCGCTGATGAAAATCCGCAACGTGTTCGTCTACACCCACGACTCTATCGGTCTGGGCGAAGATGGCCCAACGCACCAGCCGGTTGAGCAGTTGGCCAGCCTGCGCGTGACGCCGAACATGAGCACCTGGCGTCCTTGTGACCAGGTTGAATCGGCTATCGCCTGGCAGTACGGCATCGAGCGCAATGACGGCCCGACCACGCTGGTGTTCTCCCGTCAGAACCTGACCCAGCAGCCACGTACCGCCGAGCAGTTGGCGAACGTTTATCGCGGTGGTTATGTGCTGAAAGACTGTGCAGGTACGCCGGATGTGATCCTGATTGCCACCGGTTCTGAAGTGGGCATCACCGTTGAAGCCGCCGACAAACTGACCGCCGAAGGGCGTAAAGTGCGTGTGGTATCCATGCCGTCTACCGACGCCTTCGACAAGCAGGACGCGGCCTACCGTGAATCCGTGCTGCCAGCGGCAGTGTCTGCTCGCGTAGCGGTGGAAGCGGGTATCGCGGATTACTGGTACAAGTATGTTGGCCTGAACGGCGCGATCGTGGGCATGACCACCTTCGGTGAATCTGCTCCGGCAGAGCAATTGTTCAAAGAGTTCGGCTTCACCGTCGACAACGTGGTAGCCAAGGCTAACGCGTTGTTGAAATAACGACTGAGCTTTAACTGTGCGAGGGGCGAATATTCGCCCCTTATTTTTTACTCCCCACCCACTCACCTTTCTCTCTCCTCAGCCCAGACAACATTAAGAAATCCTTAATGATTGGATAATCATGGCTGTTGCTGTCCAAAAATCGCCCACCATCACAAAACAGCAACATAGCGAATTAACGGCGTTGCTTAACCACCGCCATTCGCTATATGTTAATTTTTGGTTTTATAAATGTAACTAGGAGTTAATGGTATGTTTTTTAAGATTGGCGTATCTATGGCGGCGGCGGCCGTCTTAATCTCTGCTCCGGCCTTTGCCCAGTTCCCGGCAGGCTACCCGGCCGATTATCAAAAGATTGTCGATGCGGCGAAAAAAGAAGGCAAGGTGGTGGTGTATTCCACCACGGATACCAAAGCCGCAGGGGCACTGATCCAGGGGTTTGAAGCGCTGTATCCTGGTATCAAAGTAGAATACAACGATATGAACAGCACCGAGCTGTATAACCGCTATATCAGCGAGCAGGCGGCTGGGGGCACTAGCGGTGACGTGGTGTGGAGTTCTTCTATGGATACCGCGCTGAAGCTGGCCACCGACTATGCGTTGGAATATGCCTCGCCAGAGCTGGGGCAACTGCCTAAATGGGCCGTGTGGAAAGATAAGGCCTATGGCACGACTTATGAGCCGGTGGTGTTTATCTACAACAAGCGCCTGATCCCGCAGAGTGAGGTGCCGGACTCCCATGCCGCGCTGGCTAAGCTGATTGCCAGCCAGCCGGATAAATTCAAAAAGAAAGTCACCACCTATGACATCGAGAAGTCGGGCCTGGGCTTCATGCTCTCGGTGCAAGACTTCAAGGCCGATCCAAACTACTTCGCTACCTTGGCCTATATCGCCAAGGGCGGGTTGGCCGTGCAGTCTTCCACTGGCACCATGATGGAAAGGGTTTCCTCAGGCGAAAACCTGATTGGTTTTAATATCCTGGGGTCCTATGCCGAGGCGCGAGCCAAAACGGACCCTTCACTCGGTATCTCGTATCCCAAAGACTACACGCTGGTGTTGTCACGAGTGACCTTTATCAGCCAGGAAGCGGCCAACAGCAATGCGGCCAAACTGTGGGTGAACTACGTGCTGTCTGAGCAAGGGCAGAATATCCTGGCCAACAAGGCGGATATCCCCTCCATCCGCAACGATATCGAAGGTAAGAACGACATCGATGGCATGACGCAGATGCTGGGTAAGGCGTTGAAACCGATCCCGGTGGATGAAAGCCTGCTGGAATATCTGGAACCTGCCAAGCGCCTGGAGTACATCAAACAGTGGCGTACCGCCGCTGCGAAGTGATGACGGAATAGGGCACGCCAATCATTGTTACCCCTCACCCCAACCCTCTCCCACAGGGAGAGGGAGCTGGTACGGGGTTGGGGGCAGGTGCAGAAGTTAATCTGTAACAGGATTAATGCTTGGGGCGGGTGTCGTGATTAAGTCGTGGCACATTCAGTCCCCTCTCCCTGTGGGAGAGGGTTAGGGTGAGGGGAACTGCACAGAGTCTTTCCTGCGTTCTCCTTCAGCATGAAGCCTGTATTGCTTAAACAGGGAACTCTACCCCGGTGCATCTCAGGATGCAGGGGGATATCACCATCGGGACAGTCTATGAAAGCATTGCGCAACAAGTGGCAGAGCCTGCCGCGCGGCTTGGTGGTGCTGATAACCGCGCTGGTTATCTACGTACCACTGTCGTTTATCGTGATCCAAAGCTTCCTTTCCGCGCCGTTTTTCTCGCCTTCCAAGGTGTTCAGCCTTGAGGCCTTCCGGTTTATCTTTACCGACCCCGATTTCTACAAGGCGCTGAAAAGCGGATTTATTCTGGCATTTGGCCTGGTTGTCATCTCCATTCCGTTAGGTGGCGTACTGGCGTTTTTAATGGTGAGAACCGATTTGCCGGGCCGCCGCTTTATTGAACCGCTGATCCTGGTGCCGATCTTCGTTTCGCCGATGGTGTTGGGCTTTGGCTACGTAGTGGCAGCCGGACCGGTCGGTTTCTTCTCGCTGTGGGCAGAATCCTTGCTGGGTTTTGTGCCCTGGAATATCTATGCGATGGGTAGCATCGTGGTGATCGCCGGGCTGACGCATGTTCCCCACGCTTATCTCTATATTTCATCGGCGCTGCGCAGCGTCGGTTCAGATGTTGAAGAGGCCGCCCGCACCGCCGGGGCTTCTCCGTTGCAGGTCATGACCGCCGTCAGCTTGCCCATGGTGCGGCCGTCGATCCTGTATGCCAGCGTGTTGCTGTTCTTCCTGGGGCTGGAAGTGTTTGGGCTGATGCTGGTGCTGGGCGACCCGGAAGGCAACCTGGTGCTGGCGACTTACCTGTATCAACTGACCAACAAGCTGGGTACGCCGTCTTACCATCTGATGGCGGCGGTGGCGGTGGTGTTGATCTGCATTACCATTCCACTGGTGATGTTGCAACGGCGTCTGATGCGAACCGCCAACCGCTTTGTCACGGTCAAGGGAAAAGCCTCTCAGGCCCGTGCATTGCCGTTGGGTAAATGGCGCTGGGTCGCCGGTGGCGTGGTGGTCTTGTGGCTTACCGTTACCATCGGTGTTCCGCTGGTGGGTGTGGTGCTGCGCGCCTTTATTTCCAACTGGGGCGTCGGGGTTTCCATTTGGGATGAGCTGTCGCTCAACACCTTCCGCACCATATGGCAGCAACCTAACCTGCTGCGGGCGATTGTCAACTCGATGGCGATCGGGGTGTTTGGTGGTGCGCTGGCGGTGGTGTGTTATCTGTTTATCGGTATTGCGATGCACCGTAAACCTGACGGCGTGACCCGCTTTCTGGATTACAGCGTACTGGTGCCGCGTGCGGTGCCTGGCTTACTGGCAGGCTTGGCTTTCCTGTGGGTATTCTTGTTCCTGCCGATGTGGCTGGATAAATCACTAAAAGCCGGTTGGCTCTCCGCGCTGCCGATCGCCGAATGGCTGCGTGAAAACCTGGTGGTGTGGTTACGCTCTCTGCGCAGCACCATTTTCAGCGTCTGGCTGGCTTATACCGTGGTGTGGATGGCTTATGGCCTACGGCTGATCTCATCGACGCTGTTGCAGGTTGCTCCCGAGTTGGAGGAGGCTGCACGCAGCACCGGAGCCTCTCGCGGGCAGATCACGCGCCATGTGACGATCCCGCTCTCCCGCTATGGCCTGATTGGATCCTGGCTGCTGATGTTCCTGATCTTCGAACGCGAATATTCCACCGGGGTCTATCTGCTGTCACCGGGTACGGAAACCATAGGTTCCATGCTGGTTTCCCTGTGGGCGGCGGGGGCGATTGATATTGTCGCCGCGCTCTCTTTTATTAACATCCTTCTGGTCGTGTTAGGACTAGGGATTGCCCTGCGATTTGGAGTGAAAATACATGATTGAGCTTTCGGTAGATAACCTGCACCTGACCTACGGCGATAACCCGGTATTGAAGGGTGTTTCGATGCAGCTCAAACGGGGAGAGGTAGTTTCACTACTTGGGCCGTCAGGCAGTGGTAAAACCACTTTGCTGCGCGCGGTGGCCGGGTTGGAAAAACCCACCCAGGGGAAAATCGTTATTGGCAACAATACCGTCTATAACGGCACGGCGCGCAGCGAGATCCCGGCGGAAGAACGCAATCTGGGCCTGGTGTTTCAATCCTATGCGTTATGGCCCCACAAAACCGTGTTTGATAACGTGGCCTATCCGCTGAAATTACGCAAAACGCCTGCAGCGGAAATTACCCAGCGTGTACAGGCGGTACTCGAACAGCTCGGTCTGGGGCAGTTAGGTAAGCGCCATCCTCATCAGCTCTCCGGTGGTCAGCAGCAGCGCGTGGCGATTGGCCGTGCGTTGGTCTATAACCCACCGGTGATCTTGCTGGATGAACCGTTATCTAACCTGGACGCCAAGTTGCGAGAGGAAGCGCGGGTGTTCCTGCGTGAGCTGATCATCAAACTGGGCCTTTCTGCGCTGATGGTAACCCACGATCAGAATGAGGCGATGGCAATTTCCGATCGGATCCTGCTGCTCAATAACGGCAAGATCGAGCAGCAGGGTACGCCACAGGAAATGTACGGCTCGCCTGCCACCCTGTTCACCGCCGAATTTATGGGCAGCAACAACCGCCTGTTTGGCAAGGTGACGGAGATCCGAGAAGGCAACGCGCGGATCGAAGGTAAAGACTGGGGGCTGTGGGGTAAGGCTGGGGCTGGGTTAACCACTGGGCAGGAAGCAACTGCGGTGATCCGCGTTGAGCGAGTACGCTTGGGGGAAGATCCGCAAGGCAATCAGATCTCGCTACCCCTGCTGACCAGTATGTATCTGGGCGACCGATGGGAGTATCTGTTCCGCACGGTGGCAGAGGACTTTGCGGTTCGTGCCTATGGTAGTGAAGTTCGTGGCCAAGAAATGTGCACGCTGTCTCTGCCCGCCGAGCATCTGTGGATTTTCCCCAAGGTATAGCGAGGGGGTGATAACGCAGGGCGCAGAGATCGCCCTGCGGACAATGAGATGTACTGAGTGGCGCAGTTGCGTGAGCCGGTGGTAATTACCGATTCAGATTTAAAGTTAATCCCCCCTGCAGCAGCCAGTGAAACAATTCACTGGTGCGAGTAAAGTTCAGTTTCTTCATCGCAGACCGTTTATGCGAGTGCACTGTTTTAACTTTCAGTTGCAGAATATTTGCCGTCTGCGACTGGCTGATCCCTTGCCTCAGATAGTGCAGAACCTGGCGTTCACGTTCGGTCAGGCTCCGGCGATGGCAGGCAGGGCAAAGGTGCGTTCTTACTTGTGGTAGAGAGTTGAACTGCAAGGCCAGTTTTACCATCCCCAGCATGTCGCCGAGGTTTTGGTTACGGTATAGCGTACTACTCTTGGCGATACAGCGAGTGGGGGGAGTAAAGCGTCTTTCAGCTTTATCACGTATCACAAAATAGAGCGGTTGAGGCTCGTCAGCAGGAAAGTGCCGACATAAGTTGGTTCTTTCGCCTTGATACAGCGCCTGAAAAATGATGTCAGGTTTATCTGCGGAGTAACCGCTAAAAAAATTAACCTGTGTGCTCATATCGGTAAAATACTCAGTCAGTCCGTACTGCAGACCGGCTAAGAAGTAGTTGTCGTGATCGTTTAATGAGATGGATATTTTTTTCCTCATGGCTAAGTTCCATTTAGTGTTGTGTTTATTTCAGCAACTACCGCGAAGATCGTTTGGGACTCTATAAATGCAATGCGCTAGCTATGGGGGATAACTTATCTGTATAACATGGTATACAAACGTTTTTAATATGCCAAATTAACTCACTTAACCTCATTATATTGGCTTTTAATCTCGAGGATTTAATCTTTGCTGGCCGATTGTTGGGGGGGGGGGATTTTTCATGGCATAGCATTAAATTTTTATACTATGCCATTTGCCACTAAAGCATGGCAGCAGCTTAGTGGCGGGGTTAATATGCACTGTTAGCCCTGCTTTATGCAGACCAGGAACGGATTGCTAAACCCCCGAATTAATACTGCATTGTGGAATAAAGGTACTACTTCCGTATAAATATCAACGAGTTCAATTTCCGGCATGATATATTTTCGCCAGATGTAGTCCGGCGTGGTGTCAGCGGGGTGGACTTGTTCATGAGTGAATTGGACATTGTTACCCCCTTTTATTTCTGATGGCGTAATGGAGAAGGCGGTGTTGCGATCCAGCAGATAGCGAGTGTCATTTTCTTTGATCGAGCCGGAGATATAGAGCATGCCGGATTTTGATGAGGAAAATATGATGGTAGCACTTGCCTTAAGTACAATATTACTTTTTGCTTTCACCTGCAGCGACACTTGCTGAGTATCGCAGCGGAAGGGTTTTCTATCCTGATGATGAACGTTGAAGTACCACAGGCACATCAGTAAGACGGTAAGGAGTAACGCTGCGCCAATAATTTTTTTCATTTCATTTTACTCAATGGTTTTAAATACTTTGCAATGCTGATAATCGCCTTCAGTCTGGTCTTTTTGACAGGCGGCCAGAAAAGTTATCTTCAATAGTTCGTTATCGGGGCGCTCTTCGGTATAAAAAATGTCTTGCCTGACCAGGTCACAATCCAGTTTTTCTGACTCCAGTATCTTTTTTGCCCTGAACTCTGAGCCAGGGACGGGATCTTTTCTGATAGAGTAAATATCACATTGTTTATAGGTACTAATTAATTTTAGCTGAGTTGATGGTGCCCTGAGCAGCAAAGCCAGGCCGATGAAACCCAATACAGCTAGCAGTGCCAGGGTAGGTATCATCATGGTTTTTATGGTCAATTTATCTGGCATGGCCAGTGGAAGAGTACCGATGGGCTTTTCCTCTTTAGGCGCTCCCTCCTTCTCTGGTTTCGTCACCACTTGTTCCACTTTCTTTATCTTGGCATCGGTTTTTTGTTTTGGTGTGGGGTAAATATCTGCTTCCATTCTAAACCCTATCTTAGGTAGGGTTATAATGATGGGTTTTTCTATCCCCAGGCTAACAAATGATTTTCTCAACTCACTGATGCAGTTGTTCAAGCCTGCGTTGGAAGCAGGAAAACCATAATCCTCCCACGCATTTTTCAGTAACGAATCACGGGATAAGTTAACCCCATTGCTTTTGATAAACTCATTAAGTACTCGGCAAGAGGGTTTTGAGAGTTCAAGAGCCGTCTGATTATTATTGTTTAATGCGAGTGTTCGATGCTCCGGATCAAACACAATGATTAAGTTTATGGTGTATTTCATTTTATAATCAACTTCCTAGGTGTTGTTGATGAGATGATTTTTCTGACTAAGATTAATCTTTCTTTATAAATTTAGGAGAAATCTAAGTTAAGTGTGTATAGATAGTCAAGTGTGACTTTTGAATTTATTTTTCATCAACATTTACGTGGGTTTCTAATGAGTTAGAAATGCTGGGTATTGATGGCTTTTCATTCTTTTGTGGTATTTAATGTTAATTAATGTAATTTTTTAGAGTAAAAACCTAATATTTTGCATAAGTGCAGATTAATTTGCTGTTTATTGCGATCGTACATAATATTTGTCGGGTCGCCGAAAGCTATGTGTATATGTCCTCAGCGTAACGTATTACGACAGGTAAGAACGGTGACGACCAATAATATGGAGGTGCAGGCTCGACCTGTGCTGTTTTTAGTTAGAAAAAAGGAAAAAACGATGAAATTTTCGCAAATTGCTATGGCCACCTTACTGGCGAGCGGTATCTCATTCGGCGCTCAGGCTGCTGTCGGAAACAGCGGTACCGTAACGTTCACCGGCGAAGTCAGGGATTCGCCATGCGACCTGGCTGCGGGTCAGGATGGGGCGGATGTTAAGGTAGATTTTAGCCAGCTTTCCATGTCTGGGTTGAACTCAGGCAGAAGCGTCACCAAGGACTTCAAAATCAAATTGGAGAACTGTGTGATGGATAAGAAAACGGCGGAAATCACCTTCAACAGCACCAACCAGATTGCGGGTAAAAACCTGCTGAAAACCAATGGCAGTGCGACCGGTTTGGGTATCAAGATCAACGATATCACCTTTGGTACGGCGTTGGAACTGACGGGTCTGGGAGACGACAATAATACCCTGACGTATACGGCGATGGTGCAGAAAGCCGATGATGCCACTGCGGTCACTGGGGGTGATTTCACCTCTAGCACCAACTTTGTGATTGCCTATAAATAAAGAATTTTTCTGACGCAGGAGATGTGCTCTCGCGTCAGAACGTTTCTTATGCATGGCAGAACAGAGTCACCGTTCTGCCATTGCTCTTGTCACCACCAAACACTATTCGCTGTGCGGAGTTAGCGCAAAACTCTTTTTATGCATTGTCTGGATAGATTTTTCCTATGCCTCTGTAGCTATGTTCAAACCCCTCTTGGTATCCTTATTGTGGAGGGGGCGGCAGTGTCTGGTGTAAATGATGTGATGGATTGCTTGTGAAAAGGACTCCGGATAATAATCTATGATTCAGTCACGGTTTATAAAAAACCGCATCACGTTGTCGATATTAATGATGCTAACGGCAGGGAATGCACAGGCTGTCAAATTCAATATCGATATGCTTGATGCGCAAGATAAAACGAATATCGATTTCTCTCAATTTTCTCAGTCAGATTATGTGATGCCGGATGAGTATCAATTGCGGGTCACCGTTAATGGCCAGGGACTGGGCAATGAGCGAGTTATTCCATTTTATCTGCCTGAGGGCATGGCGGTCGCAGAGCCAGGTACCGTTAATTTGCCTCAAGCCTGTTTGTCACTGGAAATGGCTGATTCATTAGGGTTGACGGATTCTGCCCGTAACAAGGTCACTGCTTGGCATAACGGACAGTGTGCCGATTTTAGCAGCCTGCCAGGGGTCACGCTGACTCCTGACCTCGGGGCCAGCGTGTTGAAGATCAATGTGCCTCAAGCTTGGCTGGAGTACAGCGATGATAACTGGCTGCCGCCCTCCCGTTGGGATCACGGTATTCCCGGGATACTGCTGGATTACAACCTGAATGCCTCGGTAACGCTTCCGCAAGGGAACGGCGGCCGACAGCGCAATATCAGCGTTAATGGCACCGCTGGGGTGAATGCAGGGGCCTGGCGCTTGCGGGCGGACTATCAGGGGAGTGATAGCCAGACCTCTGGGCTTAACCCGTCCTCCAGGCGCAACTTTGACCTGACCCGGGTCTATCTTTATCGCCCTTTACCCAGCCTGCAGTCAACGCTGACCCTGGGGGAGGATTATGTTAACTCTGCCCTGTTTGACTCCTGGCGTTATACCGGTGGGAAGCTGGCCAGCGATGAACGGATGTTACCGCCGCGTTTAAGAGACTACGCCCCGGAAATCATCGGGGTGGCCAATAGTAATGCGCGAGTCACTGTGACCCAGCAGGGGCGCAAAGTGTATGACAGTACCGTACCAGCGGGCCCTTTCCGTATTCAGAGCCTGGACAGCGCCATTCGCGGCACGTTGGATGTGACCATTACCGAACAAAATGGTGAACAGCGCAAGTTCAGCGTTTCCACCGCGTCGGTACCCTATCTGACCCGACCAGGGCAGATGCGTTATCAACTGATCACCGGGCGGCCCAGCACATGGCAGCATAATCTGGAAGGCCCGCCGTTTGTTGCCGGTGAAATGACCTGGGGCATCAGTAACGCTTGGTCAGTTTACGGCGGCGGGACGTTATCTGGGGACTATCAGGCTGTGGCACTGGGGGTGGGGCGTGATTTGTTTGTGTTGGGAACCATGGCACTGGACGTTACCCAGACTGTGGCGAGATTTCCCCAGCACGATGATCGGCAGGGTAAATCCTGGTGTCTAAGTTACTCCAAGTTCTTTGATGAGATGGATACCGATGTGACCTTTGCCGGATACCGTTTCTCGGAGAAGGATTTTCTCAGTATGCAAGAGTATCTGGATGTACGTTACCGGGACGATGCTCGTGGGCGTCAGAAAGAACGTTATCAGATAAACATCAACAAGCGTTTTGAGGGGTTTTCTCTGGGGCTGAACTATGAGAGCCAGACGTATTGGGATCAAGGGGATACTGAGCAGTTTGGCGGAACTGTCGGTACCTATTTTGACCTGCCGTCGTTGGGGTTGAGAAACCTGTCTGTCACTGGCACGGTCACCCGCAGCCAGTATCAGGGGCGTGAGGATAATCTGGTTAACGTGATGATTTCTGTGCCGCTGGGGCTAGGTTCGGTGAGCTATAACGCCAGTCAAAGCCGAGGGCGCTATAACCAGCAGGTCGGGTATTACGGCGTGGCGGGGAATGATAGTTACAGCGTGAATGCCGGGATGATCAGTGGCGCTCAGGCATCCGCCCATAGTCAGTTTAACGGCATGTACACCCATAATGGCGATATGGCCAAGGTCAGCGCGAATGCGGCTTTTGAAGACCGTGGTACCTCCTCTTTCGGGTTTAATGCCAGCGGTGGTCTGACGGTCACCGGGCTCGGCGCGGCACTGCACCCGGCGGGTTACAACGGCGGAACCCGGCTGATGTTGAGCACCGATGGCATTGCCGGGGTGCCGCTAAACACGTCGGGCGTCAAGAGCAACCGCTGGGGGATCGGCGTGTTGGGCGATGTAAACAGTTATTACCGTACGACTGCACGTATTGATGTTAACACCTTGCCGGATGATGTTGAGGCGGTTCAGGGGGTGGTAGAGGCCTCGCTGACTGAAGGCGCGATTGGTTACCGCCGATTTTCCGTATTGCAGGGGGCTACAGCGTTTGCGGTGTTGCGATTGGCGGATAGCAGTTTCCCTCCCTTTGGCGCGAGCGTGAGAGACCAGCGAGGACGAGAGGTGGGGTTGGTGGGGGAACAGGGGATGGCATGGCTCAGTGGTATTGCCCCTAAGAGTGCCTTGAATGTGGCGTGGGCAGGGGAAGTACAGTGCCAGGTGCAGTTACCAGCGCAGATTGGCGAGTCTAATCTGCTATTACCTTGCCGGCCAACCGCGTCGGATCAGATTAATTAATAAAGAGTACATACTTATGAGAGTTCGCAAGATGGCAACCCGCACCGTTTGGAGTGTAGTGACGTTGTTGGTATTCCCTTTAACGGTTCAGGCGGCGGTCACGCTAGACCGAACCCGGGCGGTATTTGACGGCGCCAGCAAGTCCATCAGCCTGAATATCAGCAACGATAACCAGCAGCAGCCCTATCTGGCGCAGTCCTGGCTGGAAGATGAACAGCAGAACAAGATGTTAACGGGTCCCTTGATCATTACGCCGCCGGTGCAGCGTTTGGAGCCGGGGGCTAAAGGGATCATTCGGGTGAAGGCCACGGGGTCGGTGAGCCAACTTCCCCAAGATCGGGAGTCGCTGTTTTATTTTAACCTGCGGGAAATCCCACCGGAAAGTGAAAAGCCAAATGTGCTGCAGATTGCGCTACAGACCAAAATCAAACTGTTTTACCGGCCGAAGGCATTGAAGCGTGAACCAGGAGCGGTATGGCAAGATCAGTTGGTCTTACATACTGAAACCGGCGGTTATCGGATAGAAAATCCCACGCCGTATTACGTCACGGTGATCGGGCTGGGGGGGAGTGAGCAGCAGTCGCTGGTAGGGGATTTTGACAGCGTGATGCTGGCCCCGAAAAGCAGTACCCGCGTGAAAAGCGGCATATATGCCAAACCTTATTTAACTTATATCAATGATTATGGTGGCCGCCCCACGCTGGCGTTTCGCTGTAGCGGTAGCCAGTGCGTTGCTCGCTAAACAGGGTAAAGGGACTTATGAACAGACGATTGATGGGGGGAAGTGCCTGCCTGTTGCTGGTGCTATCGCTGGCGAGCCAGGCGGCCGATCATCTGGAACTGGTATTTAATGGGGTGATCCTGGTGGCAAATTGCCAGTTTGATCAGGAGGGAAGCAGTCAGAAGGTCTCCTTGCCCAGCCAAAGATTACGCTTTTTCGAACACAACTCACGGACTCAAACCACGCCATTTACCCTTGGTCTGAAAGACTGTACGCCTGCCACGCTGGGGAAGATGGTGAAACTGACGTTTAACAGTACACAGACCCAACAGGTCAACGGGGTCGCCATGCTGGCCACCACCGGCGATACCGGGCTGGTGATTGGTCTGGAAGACAGTCTCGGTCAGGCGATTATCCTGGGGCGTGAGGTGAAGGTCGGTACCATTAGCCAAATCGGCTCCGGGGGCATTAAGCAGTTTCAGTTTGGTGCCTATGCGTTGGCTCCGGGGGCGGTAAAAGCGGGCGATTACAGCGCGACGGTGACGGTTGAGGCTAGCTATCAGTAGGAGAAAACATGCGACAAAGTGGCAGACGATATTGGCGATATGGCCTGTTGAGCCTGATGCTGGGGGGGGCAACGGTGCAGGCGGATGTCCCTATCACCGTCAAGGCGACGATAGTGATCCCGGCGTGCAATGTCACCAACGAGAGCGATGAGTCATGGCTGGAAGTACCGTTTGGAGCGGTTAACTTGCAGGATGTCGGCAGCGCCAAAGCGGAAAAGTCGGTCCGCATCAAGGTTTCGTGTAGCGGCGGGGCACCGGTGGGCAAGAGTTTGAAAATGTACTTGTCGCCTACCGCCTACGGGGTGATGAACACTATGGGAGCCAACGTGCTGGGAACCTCGCAATCTGGGGTCGGGATAGCGTTATTCCGCAACAACACGGAGTTTACTATAGGTCAATGGCTGCCAATACAGGCTGGGATGTTTACGCTCACCGGGCGGGTAGTTATCCAGGATGGAATGGGTGAAGAGGGCGGAGCGTTTAGCGCCACGGCGTCACTGTTTGCCAGTTATAACTAGATTATGAATATGCCTGAGATAAAGAGTGCGGGGAATATACAAATGAGTGAAACGGGCTGCATAAAATACCTCAAGGCGTGGGGGGGCGGGCTATTAATCGGCTTGATGGGCATGGTTCCCGCTTTTGCTGACTACAATGTCGTCGCCGTAAGTGCCAGCTCCAGGGTGACGATTAACAGCAAGGCAGAGGAGAGTACTGGGCTGGTAAGCCGGTATGTTATCGACAGTAGCACTGTCTCTGGCACGGTGTCTTGTGGTGTTGCAAATTTGCCTTCAAAACAAGCATGGCACTATACGCTGATTGATTTGCCGAAAGAGCCTGATAATGCTGAACGTCATCGGATTAATGACAATTTATCTATTTCTGCCAAGGCGGAAAATAATTCCCATGGTAAGTGGGTAAATAAGAGTGCGCAGTATTGTGCTTCAGATGGTATTTTAAATGAAGATGCATCGGGGTTTACCGCGGCTTTTCCTATTATACTTTCATTTTATATAAAACGGCGTCCTATTGATAATCTGATTAC
This sequence comes from Serratia sp. PL7, assembly GCF_945957435.1. Classification (NCBI taxonomy): domain Bacteria; kingdom Pseudomonadati; phylum Pseudomonadota; class Gammaproteobacteria; order Enterobacterales; family Yersiniaceae; genus Serratia; species Serratia sp. PL7. Next base: position 67,246 of record NZ_CAMFLB010000036.1, read on the forward strand.
TTTTCCTTCAATGCCATTGGGGGGATATATTCGCAGTTTTGGCGGTCCAAAGGGGCTAAGTGAAAGGATTTATACTATCCCGTTTTATCTGAAAGGGGGAACTATACAATTACCTAACACGTGCCAGGTGAATCCCACCGCTCTGACGTTGGACCACGGTACGCTGCCAGCAGATAGCGTCTCGCATCGCACTTCTGCACCCGTTACTTATACCTGTGACTCGCCGGTGAAGGCGACTTTCTCACTGAGCTATGAGGCTGATGGGAATGGTGACCTGCCGTTGAAAAACACGGCAGGAAAAACCGGCGCGGTCTCAAAGCTGACGATTACCGATCCAGATACTGGGGCTTCAGGTAGAAGCATTGAGGCGGCTATTGGGACATCGAAAACCTTTACGGTCAGCAGCGAGCTTTCTAAAATCACGGAGAGTGGGCAATTGAGCGGCAGCGCCTGGCTCATTGCCATACAGGATTAACTCAATGTGCTGCGAATGTGAGCCGTGAAACGTTCACCGTTGAGTGAGCGGAAAGGGGGCGCCGAATCGGCCCCCTAAGAAGCACAATTACAGCTGAGTCAGTTTTTTCACTTCCAGGCTGACCAGCTTCCCTTCCAATTCAGCCAGGAAGGCATCGTGGTAAGACATTGCCATATGCTCTTTCAGCGCCTGCTCAGAAGTCCAGCGCTCGATAAAGACGAACGCGCCCGGATGGCCCTGCTCTTCATGCAAATCATATTGGATGCAACCCGGCTCGGAACGGCTCGGGGCGACCATGGCGCGTACCGCTTTATCTACCGCAGCACGGTGTTCTGGCATGGCTTTAATCAGGGCGACTACTTTGATTTCACTCATTTTGGTTCCTTGTAAATAACATCGACCACAAAAGAAAGAGAATTGTACCCATCGGCATTTGCTTCACCCAACAAACGCTGGGTTCATTATGGAGAACTTGGCGTTACCGGCAAGTCATTTGCGCATTCGACCTCATTTGGCTAACGAGGGCTGAGGGTAAAAATGTGCGCTAGATCATTTTATTTTCGCAAAGTCTCTTCGACATGACAGGCAGTGCGTTGCACCTGTTCCTTTTGGCAAAACTTTGGTTTATGCTCGGCTGAAGCGTTTCAGTTATCACTGTTGTCAGTGGAAACGCCAGAGTGAGCGGTTGCGATGAGCAATGGGGTTTGACGAATAATGCAAAGCAGCGATTCACAGCAGGCGGTGCGCTAAAGTACTCTAGGCGAGATAATCAGTCTGCGCGATCCTTGACGTTGAACATTACCGCCAGAGATCGCCCTTTTTCAGGGAGTAGCATGACCATCCGCATAGCGATAAACGGCTTTGGCCGTATTGGCCGTAGCGTTTTACGCGCACTGTACGAATCGGGGAGACGCGCCGAAATTTCCGTCGTCGCCATCAACGAACTGGCACATGCCGAGGGGATGGCCCACCTGCTGAAATATGACTCCAGCCACGGCCGCTTTGCCTGGGATGTGCGCCAGGAATGTGACGTGTTGAGCGTGGGGGATGACAGCATTCGGCTGTTACATCAACCCGAGCTGGACCAGTTGCCCTGGGGCGAACTGGGCGTGGATGTGGTGCTGGATTGCAGCGGTGTATACGGCAGCAGGGCAGATGGCGAAGCTCATCTGGCGGCAGGGGCAAAAAAGGTGCTGTTTGCCCATCCGGGCGGTAACGATCTGGATGCGACCATCGTGTTTGGGGTTAACCACCAAACGCTGCGTGGCGAGCATCGCATCGTGTCCAACGCCTCCTGTACCACCAACTGCATTATTCCGATTATCAAGCTGCTGGACGATGCCTACAGCATTGAGTCAGGCACGGTAACTACCATCCACTCCTCGATGAACGATCAGCCGGTGATAGACGCCTATCATCAGGATTTGCGGCGTACCCGCGCGGCGAGCCAGTCGATTATTCCGGTCGACACCAAGCTGGCAGCGGGCATTACGCGCATCTTCCCGCAGTTTTGCGATCGTTTTGAAGCGATTTCCGTGCGGGTGCCGACGATCAACGTAACGGCCATCGATCTTAGCGTCAGCGTGAGCTCGAAGGTGTTGGTCACAGAGGTAAACCAGCTGTTGCAAAAGGCGGCACAGGGATCATTTCGTGGTATAGTTGACTATACAGAACTACCATTAGTCTCGATTGATTTTAACCATGACCCGCACAGCGCCATCGTTGATGGGACGCAAACCCGGGTCAGCGGACAGCACCTGATCAAGACCTTGGTCTGGTGTGATAACGAATGGGGCTTTGCCAACCGGATGTTGGATACAACACGGGCAATGGCCGCAAGCGGTTTCTAGTAAGGCGCTATCAACGTGGTGTTGATGCGTCGCTCAGGCAACTTTATAGAGAATCAACAAAGAGGGTTCACCATGTCTGTAATTAAGATGTCCGATCTGGATCTGGCGGGTAAACGCGTTCTGATCCGTTCCGATCTGAACGTACCAGTGAAAGACGGTAAAGTGACTTCCGATGCGCGTATCCGTGCCTCCCTGCCGACTATCGAAGCTGCGCTGAAACAAGGCGCCCGCGTGATGGTAACTTCCCACCTGGGTCGTCCTACCGAAGGCGAGTACAACGAAGAATTCTCCCTGCTGCCAGTGGTCAACTATCTGAAAGAGCATCTGAAATCCCCAGTCCGTCTGGCGAAGGATTATCTGGAAGGCGTTGACGTTGCAGAAGGTGAACTGGTTGTTCTGGAAAACGTTCGCTTCAACAAAGGCGAGAAGAAAGACGACGAAGTGCTGTCCAAGAAATATGCTGCGCTGTGCGACGTATATGTGATGGACGCCTTTGGGACTGCACACCGTGCGCAGGCTTCTACACATGGCGTGGGCAAGTTTGCTCCGGTTGCCTGTGCAGGCCCGCTGCTGTCTGCGGAACTGGAAGCCCTGGGCAAAGCGCTGGGTAACCCGGCTCGCCCAATGGTGGCTATCGTTGGTGGTTCTAAAGTTTCTACCAAACTGACCGTGCTGGATTCTCTGTCCAAGATCGCCGATCAGCTGATCGTTGGTGGCGGCATCGCTAACACCTTCGTGGCGGCACAAGGGAATAACGTGGGGCAGTCCCTGTACGAACCCGATCTGATCCCGAACGCGCAAAAACTGTTGGAAACCTGCGATATTCCGGTGCCAACCGACGTACGCGTTGCGACCGAGTTCTCTGAAACCGCTGTGGCCACGGTGAAGCAGGCCAACGAGATCCAAGACAACGAGCAAATTCTGGATATGGGCGACGTCTCTGCCGAGCGTCTGGCCGTTATCCTGAAGAACGCCAAAACCATTCTGTGGAATGGCCCGGTTGGCGTCTTCGAGTTCCCTAACTTCCGTCGGGGCACCGAAATTGTTGCACGCGCTATCGCAGATAGCGAAGCCTTCTCCATTGCAGGCGGCGGCGACACTCTGGCAGCTATCGATCTGTTCGGTATCGCTGACAAAATTTCCTACATCTCTACCGGCGGCGGCGCCTTCCTGGAATTCGTTGAAGGGAAACCTCTGCCTGCAGTAGTGATGCTGGAAGAGCGCGCTAAGCAGTAATTCAGATAACGGGGGGCGCAAGCCGCCCGTTTGTTTATGCTCCCCAGCTGAGCTGTGGGGGTAAAAAATCGCTATTTATCCATCGCTACCACTAGCTTGCAGGTTGTAGCTTGCAAGACGACGGGTATACGGCCAACGAAACAGGACAACGTCTAATGTCTAAAATTTTTGATTTCGTAAAACCAGGTGTCATCACAGGTGATGACGTGCAGAAAGTCTTCGCAGTTGCCAAAGAGAACAACTTTGCACTGCCAGCGGTAAACTGCGTGGGTACCGACTCCATCAACGCAGTGCTGGAAACAGCAGCCAAGGTACGTGCTCCAGTGATCGTGCAGTTCTCTAACGGCGGTGCTGGCTTTATCGCGGGTAAAGGTATCAAAACTGACGTGCCACAAGGTGCTGCGATCCTGGGCGCAATCTCTGGCGCGCACCACGTGCACCAGATGGCTGAACATTACGGCGTGCCAGTGATCCTGCACACCGACCACTGCGCTAAGAAACTGCTGCCATGGTTAGACGGCCTGTTGGACGCGGGTGAGAAGCACTTCGCAGCGACCGGTAAGCCACTGTTCTCTTCACACATGATCGACCTGTCTGAAGAGTCACTGGAAGAAAACATCGAAATTTGCAGCAAGTACCTGACTCGCATGGCGAAGATTGGTATGACCCTGGAAATCGAACTGGGTTGCACCGGTGGTGAAGAAGATGGCGTAGACAACAGCCACATGGACGCTTCTTCCCTGTACACTCAGCCACAAGACGTTGATTACGCGTACGAAAAACTGAACGCTATCAGCCCGCGCTTCACCATCGCTGCCTCTTTCGGCAACGTACACGGTGTTTACAAGCCAGGCAACGTGAAACTGACTCCAACCATTCTGCGCGATTCTCAGGACTATGTTTCCAAGAAACACAACCTGCCGCACAATGCGTTGAACTTCGTGTTCCACGGTGGTTCAGGTTCTACCGCAGCAGAAATCAAAGAAGCGGTCAGCTACGGCGTAGTGAAAATGAACATCGATACCGACACCCAGTGGGCAACTTGGGAAGGTATCCTGAACTACTACAAAAAGAACGAAGGCTATCTGCAGGGCCAACTGGGTAACCCAGAAGGTGCCGACAAGCCGAACAAGAAATACTACGATCCACGCGTATGGACTCGTGCTGCTCAGACTTCCATGATCACCCGTCTGGAACTGGCATTCAAAGAACTGAACGCGGTAGACGTGCTGTAATATCGTCCCTCCGTTCAGATTGACGCTAAAAGGCTCCCTTGGGAGCCTTTTCTTTTTTTACCCAGGCATCCGTCACCTAAGTAGCTACCCCAATAACCCCGCCCCAACGTTAATCGACAGCCCCAGGATCAGGATATTGAAGACAAAAGAGATCACCGATTGCAACAGGGTGATTTTACGCACGTCTGCGGTGCCCACGGCCACGTCGGCGGTTTGTGAAGCCACGGCAATGGTGAAGGAGAAATAAGCGAAGTCCCAGTAGTTTGGCTCGGCCAGCTTGCCGGGGAACAAAAGTGGTAACACCTCCGTATTGGCCCGCTGGAGGTAAAACAGGTGGGCGTAGTGCATGGTGAATGCCGTGGGTAACAGCAGCCAGGAAACCACCAGTGTAGAGCCGGTCAGGGCCAGATGCAGCGTTTTCAACGCATCGCTGACCTGTTTGGCAGTGCTCAATTCAAACAGGATGGCCAGAATGCTCACTACGCAGCCCAAACTGACCAACGCCAATACCTGGCTTGCACTCTCGTCCTGCTTGCGTGCCAATTGCCGGGTACGTTGTGGAGTACAGCCCAGCATCAGATGCCAAAGGCATAATAAATAGATCCATGCCATCACGTTCCAACCAACGATCAACCGTTGCAACCATGGGAGATGAGCAGGAAGCAGCCCGATACACAGAAGCCCTACGCCTACCGAAATCAATAATCTGGGGCGCACTTGCCAATAGTGTTTAAGCGAGGGAAAAATAGCGATCACGATAGGCTCTCCTTGTACCGTAAAATCACTTCTATCATAGCTGAAATCAGGTTAACCCGAGATTTATTCAGGTTATACCTGGTAAAGCTGGTGGAAAATTTTACCCGTTGCGGTTGGCACTGCGGCAAAATGTTGGTTACCCTTAGCTGTGGTTTGTTTATTGGCCCTGTTTCGCCAGTATATTTTGCTCATTTTCCCCGCATGGGGATGTCAAGTAGGACGTCAGAATGGAAGAACTTAACGTAGTAGAAGGCATTAACAATGCCAGCAGTTGGCTAGTCAACCATCAGGATATGCTGATCCAGTATGCGGTGAATATTGTTGCCGCGATCGTGATTTTCATTATTGGTTCAGTGGTGGCTCGCGTAGTGAGTAATGCACTCAGCCGCGTGATGAAGCTGCGTGGCATTGATGCCACCGTGGCGGATTTCCTGGCTGCGATGGCGCGTTACAGCATCCTGGCGTTTACCTTTATTGCGGTGCTGGGGCGTATTGGTGTTCAGACCACCTCAGTGATTGCCGTGCTGGGTGCCGCTGGCCTGGCTGTGGGTCTGGCACTACAAGGTTCACTTTCCAACTTTGCAGCCGGTGTGCTGCTGGTGGCCTTCCGTCCGCTGCGGGCCGGGGAGTTTGTCGATCTGGGTGGCGTTTCCGGCACGGTAGATCAGGTGCAGATCTTCTCCACTACGCTGCGTACTTCAGATAACAAAACCATTGTGGTGCCGAACGGTAAAATCATCGCGGGCAATATCATCAACTATTCCCGTGAGCCAAACCGCCGCGTGGATATCGTGGTGGGTGTAGCTTATGACGCTGATATCGATTTGGTGAAGAAAGTGTTGGGTGACGTGATCGCGGCAGATAAGCGCATCATGCACGATAAAGGCGTGACGGTTCGCCTCAATGAAATGGCCCCTTCTTCACTGAACTTTGTGACCCGTTCCTGGACCACCAATGCCGAGTACTGGAACGTGTACTTTGATCTGATGGAAAACTTCAAGCGTCAGTTGGATGCTCACCAGATCGGTATTCCATTCCCACAGATGGACGTGCATGTCCGCCATGTAGCGAAAGCGGCAGAGCAGCCGGAGTAATAACCGCCCCTCACCT
>NZ_CAMFLB010000037.1:0-65398 GCF_945957435.1 Serratia sp. PL7
GTTCCACGCAGGCCGCAACAGGTATTTTCAACAAAAATCACCGTTTGCTGCATTCCACAGCAAAACCCGTCCTTATACCCGGTTATGCACTAACTTATCCACAGAACGCATTTGGTCGGAAAATTTACGAGCGCCACGCAAACGTTTTCGCTACAATTCCCCGCGACGAAACAATCCCCGTTTTTATCGGGGCGCTACCTGAATCTGTTCCTGTCCTTCTCTATATAGGAAGAAATCCCCTCTATATAAGAAGCAACAAGGTGGAGATCCACGTAACGCTCTTTTATTGCGACTCAAAGCCAAGGGATAAAACCATGCAACAACCTCGTCCAATCCGCCGGGCCCTGCTCAGCGTGTCCGACAAAGCCGGAATCGTTGAATTCGCCGAAGCCCTCTCCCAGAGAGGCGTCGAATTACTCTCTACCGGTGGCACTGCCCGCCTGCTGGCCGATGCCGGTCTGCCTGTTACCGAAGTTTCCGACTACACCGGCTTCCCGGAGATGATGGACGGACGAGTCAAGACCCTGCACCCGAAAGTGCACGGTGGCATTCTGGGCCGTCGCGGCCAGGACGATGCCATCATGGAACAACATGCGATCCAACCGATCGATATGGTTGTGGTAAACCTGTATCCCTTCGCGCAAACCGTAGCTCGCCCAGATTGCTCGCTGGAAGATGCCGTAGAGAATATCGATATCGGTGGCCCAACCATGGTGCGCTCGGCCGCCAAGAACCATAAAGACGTGGCCATCGTGGTCAAGAGCAGTGACTACGCCGCAGTGATCACCGAGATGGATAACAACAACGGTTCACTGTTGTACCCAACCCGTTTCGACCTGGCTATCAAAGCGTTTGAGCATACCGCCGCCTATGACAGCATGATCGCCAACTACTTTGGTACCCTGGTGCCAGCCTATCACGGTGAGACCGAACAGCCTTCCGGCCGCTTCCCACGTACGCTGAACCTGAACTACATCAAGAAGCAGGACATGCGTTACGGTGAAAACAGCCACCAGCAAGCTGCCTTCTATATAGAAGAGAATGTGCAAGAGGCCTCCGTGGCCACCGCCGACCAGCTACAGGGTAAAGCACTTTCCTACAACAACATCGCCGATACCGATGCGGCGCTGGAATGTGTGAAAGAGTTTGCCGAGCCGGCCTGCGTGATCGTCAAGCATGCCAACCCTTGTGGCGTGGCTATCGGTGAAAACCTGTTTGCTGCCTATGAGCGCGCCTACCAAACCGACCCAACCTCAGCCTTTGGCGGCATTATTGCCTTCAACCGTGAACTGGATGCCAAAACGGCACAGGCGATCATCAGCCGTCAGTTTGTTGAAGTCATCATCGCGCCAAGCATCAGTGAAGAAGCACGTACTCTGCTGGCAGCGAAACAGAACGTACGCGTGCTGGCCTGTGGCCAATGGCAACAGCGCGTCGCCGGGCTGGACTTTAAGCGCGTCAACGGTGGTCTGTTAGTGCAGGATCGCGATCTGGGTATGGTGACCGAAGCCGATTTGCGCGTGGTATCCGAACGCCAGCCAACCGCTCAGGAGCTGCGTGATGCGCTGTTCTGCTGGAAAGTGGCCAAGTTCGTCAAATCCAACGCCATCGTTTATGCACGCGACAACATGACCATCGGCATAGGCGCCGGGCAGATGAGCCGCGTTTACTCCGCCAAGATCGCCGGGATCAAAGCCGCTGACGAAGGGCTGGAAGTCAAAGGTTCCGCCATGGCATCCGACGCCTTCTTCCCGTTCCGTGACGGCATTGATGCGGCTGCAGCGGTTGGTATTACCTGCGTGATCCAGCCGGGTGGTTCGATTCGTGATGATGAAGTGATTGCGGCGGCCAACGAACACGGCATCGCGATGATTTTCACCGACATGCGCCACTTCCGCCATTAATCCCTTTTGCTGCGTGCGCTCAATGCGCACGCCGTTTATGGAGCACCTGATGAATATTTTAATTATTGGCAACGGCGGGCGTGAACATGCGCTGGCCTGGAAAGCGGCCCAATCGCCATTGGCAGATAAGGTTTACGTTGCACCGGGTAATGCGGGCACCGCATTGGAAAGCAATCTGACCAACGTCGATATCGCCCCAACTGATATCCCGGCGCTGGTTGCCTTTGCCAAGGACAACGCCATCGGTCTGACCATCGTAGGCCCGGAAGCGCCGCTGGTGATCGGTGTGGTAGATGCCTTCCAGGCTGCCGGGTTGAAAATCTTTGGCCCGTCACAGGCTGCAGCACAGCTTGAGGGCTCCAAAGCCTTTACCAAGGATTTCCTGGCTCGCCACGCGATCCCAAGCGCTGCATACCAGAACTTTACCGAAGTGGAGCCCGCCTTGGACTACGTACGCCGCCAAGGCGCGCCGATTGTTATCAAGGCAGACGGCCTGGCGGCAGGCAAAGGCGTGATCGTCGCGATGACGTTGCAGGAAGCCGAAGATGCCATTCAGGATATGCTGGCAGGCAATGCGTTTGGCGACGCTGGGCATCGCATCGTGATCGAGGAGTTCCTGACAGGCGAAGAAGCCAGCTTTATCGTCATGGTCGATGGCGAGAATGTGGTGCCAATGGCCACCAGCCAGGATCATAAACGTGTCGGTGACGGCGATACTGGCCCGAATACCGGCGGCATGGGCGCCTACTCGCCAGCGCCAGTGGTGACGGATGAAATCCACCAGCGCGTAATGGAGCAGGTGATCTGGCCAACCGTGCGCGGCATGGCGGCGGAAGGCAACACCTATGTCGGCTTCCTGTACGCTGGCCTGATGATTGCTGAGGATGGTCAACCCAAGGTGATCGAATTCAACTGCCGCTTTGGCGACCCGGAAACTCAGCCGATCATGCTGCGCCTGCGCTCCGACCTGGTTGAACTCTGCCTGGCAGGGGCTGAAGGCAAGCTGGATGAGAAGACTTCCGAGTGGGATGAACGCCCTGCTCTCGGCGTGGTGTTGGCGGCCGGCGGCTATCCTGCGGATTATCGCCAAGGGGATGTGATCCACGGCTTGCCTCAGCAAGAAGATGCCAATGGCAAAGTGTTCCATGCCGGAACGCGTATGCAAGGGAATGACGTTGTGACCAACGGCGGGCGTGTGCTTTGCGTTACGGCTTTGGGCGCAACGGTGGCTCAGGCTCAGCAGTTAGCCTATCAGCTAGCGGAAGGTATTCAGTGGCAAGACAGTTTCTGCCGCAAGGATATTGGTTACCGTGCTATCGCACGCGAGCAGTAACAGCTAGTTGAGATAACAGCCAGGCTCTGTTCGCAGAGCCTTTTTTATGCGCTAAAGGGTATCTTTGGTGGGTTCCCAACTGCAGAAATCATTATTTGCCACCAATAACAGCTCACGACCTTCCGGCCCATCCAACCAGGCTACGTTCACTGGCTGACTGCTGTTGGCCGCACGCCGCATGATCCACTCTTCAGCCTGTTGGTCCAAACCTGGCTTCACGACTTCGCCGTTACACAGCTTCACCGCGCCTTGCTGCCAGTGCCCCTGTAACAGTCGAACTCGACCTGCATTAAGCGCATCGCTCAATTCCAGTATCCGCCGTGCCTGATATTGATAGAGCACGACTTCATCGTTGGAGAGTTTCTGGCGCTGAGTGGCCAGTTGGCGCTGCATAAAGCTGACAGTACCATTGGCGGTAAAACGCAGTTGAATGGAGTCGCGATCGCCATCGGCATCGGTGCGTTTGATTTGGTACAACACGCCATGTTGATATTCATACAGCGTTGTGACGGTACCCGGCCCGCGATAAGGGCTGTAGACGCTCAACAGCGCCACAGGCTGCTGCTGGCCGTCATCCATCCGCCACACACGCATTACCCCCTGGTCGGCCACAAAGCCGCTGGCGGTAAAGGTTGGCGGGGCAGAATGGAAACTACAAGCACTCAAGGCAGCAACAACCGTAACCGCCATGAGTGCCCGTTGAATAAACAAAAGGGGCGCCGACGCCCCCCTGTTTAAACCTTTCACTAACACGCGATTAAGACTTGACCGCGTCTTTCAGTGCTTTACCAGAAACGAACGCAGGCACGTTAGCTGCTGCGATTTTGATTTCTTTACCAGTCTGTGGGTTGCGGCCAGTGCGCTCGCTACGATGGTTTACCTTGAAAGTACCGAAACCAACCAATTGTACTGCATCACCTTCTTTCAGGGACTCAGTAATGGCAGCCAGGGTAGATTCCAGAGCCAGCTTAGCTTGAGCCTTGGAAAGGTCAGCCTTCTCTGCGATTACATCAATCAGTTGAGTCTTGTTCATAAGTTATCCTTACAGTGTGTTTATCGTTTGCAAAGCATCGAGTGCGACGGATATGCCGATGGACAGCACTCTCCTGCATACACGCACCGATAGCCACTTTTTTTTCGCCCCCCAAATGTAGACCAGACAGGGTGCGGATGTGAAGCCTTAAGGCACGACAAATCAGACGTTAAATCACGTTTTCTTGCCTTATTGCGTTAAATTTATCCCAATGTTACTCACCGCGGCCTCTCGCAGGTCAGATCGTAACCCTTTGATCAGATCCAGATCACGCTCTTCGCAGGCGGCCAACAGGCGGAAAATCTCCCATTGAATGTCCCATTCTTCCTCAACGGCAGGCAGAATTTTCAACTCTTCGTCGGTCATTTCTTTGCCAGCCTGGGTCATTTCCAACATCGCCACGGTGCGAATTGAGGTTTCGCTGATGGCAATGGCGTGCTCCAACGTCTCTCCGCTGAGGCGCGAATGGATCAATTCCCCTAATGCAATGCAGGCATCAATCGCTGGGTAAACGCCGTAAAGATCGTAATCTTCTGCCGACGGGATCGCCTCTTCCAACTTTTCCAGTTGGCTGTCAAAGTTGACCTTGGCGTCTTTCACCACCAGCGTTTCCCAGACCAAGTCCAGGATACGGCGATAAACAGCCGGGTCGCCAAACTCCGTCTGCAGGCAGAACATCTGGTAATTCGGGTACATACGCTCGCACAGGCAGGCCATAAAGGTCAAATGCTGCCAGCTTTCCAGCTTTTCCAAGCGTAAATGAATCGGGTTACGTAGCATTGTCTACTCTCTTACTCATTATCTGCCGCGCAGTGTACCCGAAATCGCTCATTACGACACCTCTGGATGCTGCTGTAACCAGCGTACAAAGGCCGGGCGGCGTGAGGCAATGGCATCGGCCCACCGCGTGGGCTCCGGCAAACGGTAGCCTGCCATGCAGCGTTGCACCCAAGCCAAGGCGCTGTTGGTGCTCACGCGATGGCCCGTGGCGATAAATAACGGATTACAGCGCTCTTTGCTGCGCCATACCCATCCCAACTGTTCACCCTTGTCCTCCAGCGCGGCCAGCGAGCCAACGGTAGCGTCCAGCGGGGAAAATTTACCACATAAACGCTTCTTGGCCACGCCAATGGTCGGCACGTTGACCAACAGGCCAAAGTGGCTGGCAACCCCCAGGCGTCTTGGATGGGAAATACCGTGGCCATCGACAAAGATCAGGTCGGGTTTCTGTTGCAGTTGCTCCCAGGCGGCGATCAGCGCAGGGTACTCGCGAAACGAGAGAAATCCGGGGATATAAGGCATGGTGGTGCTGATACGAGCGATTTGATACTCCACCAGCTCGAGTGAAGGATAGCGCAGGATAGCAATGGCGGCGCGTGTTACCGCACCCTCTTGTTCAAAACCGACGTCCGCACCGGCGATAAACGCCGGTGGGTCTTGCAGAAAATCATCGTGACGAATGACTTCCCCGGCGCGCCTTAGCTGTTCGGCGCGCAGAGCCTGAGTATCGATCACAGCGTCTCCTTGCGGTTTAGCGGTGGTATTTGGCCGACAGCGCATGCACCGCTTCAACGAAGGCCCCGGCGTGTTCCGGTGGCACATCTTGATGAATACCGTGGCCAAGGTTGAAGACATGACCTTCGCCCTGGCCAAAACCGGCCAGAATGGTTTCCACTTCCTGGGCGATGCGTTCCGGTGCGGCATACAGCATGGAAGGATCCATATTCCCCTGTAGCGCGACTTTATCGCCCACACGGCGGCGCGCGTCGGCAATATCGGTGGTCCAATCCAGGCCCAGCGCATCGCAACCCGTGGCCGCCATCGCTTCCAGCCACTGGCCGCCGCCTTTGGTGAACAGCGTCACCGGCACCCGGCGTCCGTCATTTTCACGCAGCAGGCCATCGACAATTTTATGCATATAGTGCAGTGAGAATTCGCAATAATCACGCCCCGTCAGCACGCCGCCCCAGGTGTCGAACACCATTACGGACTGCGCCCCGGCCTTGATCTGGGCATTGAGATACAGGATCACGCTGTCCGCCAGTTTATCCAGCAGCAAATGCAGCGTCTGCGGCTCGGCATACATCATTTTCTTCAGCTTGGTGAATGCCTTGCTGCTGCCGCCTTCAACCATATAGGTCGCCAACGTCCATGGGCTGCCGGAGAAACCGATCAGCGGCACTTCACCCTTCAATTCACGACGGATGGTGCGCACCGCGTTCATGACATAGCCCAGTTCATCTTCCGGATCGAATGCAGGCAGCTTCTCTACATCGGCACGGCAGGTGATTGGCGAAGAAAAACGCGGACCTTCCCCGGTTTCGAAATAGAGCCCAAGCCCCATGGCATCGGGAATGGTGAGAATGTCGGAGAACAGGATGGCGGCGTCCAGCGCATAACGACGCAGGGGCTGTAATGTCACCTCGCAGGCCAGTTCGGCATTTTTGCACAGCGACATGAAATCCCCGGCCTGAGCACGGGTGGCTTTGTACTCTGGCAAATAACGACCGGCCTGGCGCATCATCCATACAGGGGTGAGATCCACCGGCTGGCGCAGTAGCGCACGCAGGTAGCGATCGTTCTTCAACTCATTCATTTCTTGGGCTCCCTTGATTATCTGCCGCCATTGTACATTATTCTGCCCGACACAGCGCCACGGTGTCCTCGATCAGGCGGCGCGCCACGGTACCAGGCGGTGGCAGCAGCGGCAGTTGGTCATAGCGATACCAGCCCGCATTGAGCAACTCTTTCGGATCGTGGAGCAGTTCGCCGCTCTGATACTCGGCCATAAACGCCATCATCAGCGAATGAGGGAACGGCCAGGGTTGCGAGGTCACATAGCGCAGGTTGGTAATGGCAATATTGCTCTCCTCCATCACCTCGCGCGCCACGGCCTGCTCCAGGGTTTCCCCCACCTCGACAAACCCCGCCAGCACGGTATGGATGCCACCACGGTGGCGCACATGCTGTGCCAGCAGGATCTCATCATTGCGGCGGATGGCGACAATCACGCAAGGGGCAATCTGCGGGTAATAACGTTCGCGACAGTTATCACAAAGACAGGCGCTTTCGGTTCGGCTAAGGTGCATCTCATGACCGCAGTAGCCACAGAACCGGTGCGAGCGGTAAAAGTCGGCCAGCTGTACGCCGCGCCCGGCCAGTTGGAACAGGCCACGATCGAGACTGAGCAGTTGCCGCACCGATCCCATCTCTTTCGGCATCGGTTGGCGCACCAGCCAGACCGGTGCTCCCTCCCATTCGCCAATCTGACGAGCCGGTCGGCCTTGCAAGGAAAATAATGCGGCAGAACCAAACGGCAATTCACCGTTTGGTAACCAAATTTTGCTTTCATGGCTGACGATCCACCAGCCATTTTCGTTACCCGTTAATGCAAGTTCCATATGTTGTTGCACAACCTCTGCTTCACTGGCAATCTAGGAATGCTCTTTGTTACATTTTATTAACTTACCACTTTTTCTTTCTCTTACACACGGAGTCAATCATGCTAAACCGATTGGAAAGCCTGACTCAGCGCGTTGGTGGCAGTAATGAATTAGTCGATCAATGGTTACAGGCCCGCAAACAGCTGCTGGTAGCCTATTGCAGTCTAGTCGGCATTAAACCCAACAAAGAAAAGCATACGCCGCTCAATGAAAAAGCGCTGGAGAACTTTTGCCAGAATCTGGTGGATTATCTCTCTGCCGGGCATTTTCACATTTATGACAAAATTATCAAACAAGTGGAAGGCTCTGCCAGCCCCAAGATGGCGCTAGCCACCAAGTTCTACCCAAAATTACAGGGCAATACTGAAATCGTGATGGCGTTCCATGACCGCTACACCGAAGTCGTTATCGATCAGGACGTGTGTGAAGAACTCAATCAGGCACTGTCAGATATCGGCGAAGCCCTGGCGTCACGTTTCGCTTTGGAAGATCAGTTGATCCAGCTGGCGACAGAAACCTGGCAGCAGGGCCAACCGGGCACCACGAATACTGAATCTATGTCTCATCCAGCCTAATTATCCCCCTATAGATTTCAAGTCGTAGCCAGGCGGTCAACAACGCTACGGCTTGAAAGATGACGGGGGAGGGCTTGTGGTTTTTGTTGACCCTCTTATACTGAGGGCTCTTGTCGGAGTGCCTAGCGCTGATTTTTCATCAAATTAGCCAGGCTGAGACCGTTAATTCGGGATCCGCGGAACCTGATCGGGTTAATACCCGCGAAGGGAACAAGAGTAATCTATCGCCATAGGCAAGATGCTCCCACCAGGGGCTGTGCCTGCCTTACCGGCTACCATCATTACTCCCTCCGAGCTCCAGACAAGCAATTTTCCACACATCACTACACTGATAGGAATTTGCTATGTCTACCGTGAACCAACCTCGTGCCCGTAAACAACAGCGTGACCAGGCGCAAGATTTTATCGACTCTCTGCAAGGCGTTACCTTCCCCAACTCACAGCGGATCTATCTCGCTGGCTCGCGCAGCGATATCCAGGTACCGATGCGTGAGATCCAGCTCAGCCCGACGCTGATCGGCGGCAACAAAGATCAGCCCCAATATGAACAGAACGAACCCATTCCGGTGTATGACACCGCAGGGCCATATGGTGATCCGCAGGCGGTGCTCGACGTACATCGTGGCTTGGCAAAAGTACGAGCGAGCTGGATCGCCGAACGTGCCGATACCGAAGCGTTAAGCGGCGTCAGTTCCGGCTTCACACAGCAACGACTGGCCGATGTTGGGTTAGACCATCTGCGCTTTGAGCACCTGCCGCTGCCCCGCAAAGCCTTGCCGGGTAAATGTGTTACGCAGTTGCATTACGCTCGCGCCGGTATTGTCACCCCAGAGATGGAATTTATCGCCATTCGCGAAAATATGGGCCGTGAGCGCATTCATGGTGAAGTGCTGCGCCACCAGCATCCTGGCCAGAGCTGGGGCGCAAATCTACCGGAAAACATCACGCCGGAATTTGTGCGCCAGGAAGTGGCCGCTGGCCGCGCCATCATCCCCGCCAACATCAACCACCCGGAATCCGAGCCGATGATTATTGGCCGTAATTTCCTGGTGAAGGTAAACGCCAATATCGGCAACTCGGCGGTCACCTCTTCGATTGAAGAGGAAGTCGAGAAGTTGGTGTGGTCAACCCGCTGGGGCGCTGACACCGTGATGGATCTCTCCACGGGCCGTTATATCCATGAAACCCGCGAATGGATCCTGCGCAACAGCCCGGTGCCGATTGGTACAGTGCCGATCTATCAGGCGCTGGAAAAAGTGAACGGCGTGGCGGAGAACCTGACCTGGGAAATGTTCCGCGATACCCTGCTGGAACAGGCTGAGCAAGGCGTCGATTACTTCACCATTCACGCCGGGGTGTTGCTGCGCTATGTGCCGATGACCGCCAAACGCCTGACCGGCATTGTCTCCCGTGGCGGCTCGATCATGGCGAAGTGGTGCCTGTCGCATCATCAGGAAAACTTCCTCTATCAGCACTTCCGCGAGATCTGCGAAATTTGCGCCGCTTACGATGTCTCGCTGTCACTCGGCGACGGCCTGCGCCCGGGTTCGATCCAGGATGCCAATGACGAAGCGCAATTCGCTGAGCTGCATACGCTGGGTGAACTGACCAAGGTTGCCTGGGAATATGACGTGCAGGTGATGATCGAAGGCCCTGGCCACGTGCCGATGCAGATGATCCGCCGCAACATGACCGAGGAGCTGGAACATTGCCATGAAGCGCCGTTCTACACGCTGGGGCCATTGACCACCGATATCGCTCCGGGTTACGACCATTTCACCTCAGGGATCGGCGCGGCGATGATCGGCTGGTTCGGCTGCGCGATGCTTTGCTACGTGACGCCGAAAGAGCATCTGGGGCTGCCTAACAAAGAAGACGTGAAGCAGGGGCTGATCACCTACAAGATCGCCGCTCACGCCGCCGACTTGGCAAAAGGCCATCCGGGCGCACAGATCCGCGATAACGCCATGTCCAAGGCGCGCTTTGAATTCCGTTGGGAAGATCAGTTCAACCTGGCGCTGGATCCACAAACCGCCCGCGCCTATCACGACGAAACGCTGCCGCAAGAATCCGGCAAGATCGCCCACTTCTGCTCCATGTGTGGGCCGAAGTTCTGCTCGATGAAGATTTCCCAGGAAGTGCGTGACTATGCCGCCGCACAAGAGGCTGCCAAACCGATCGAAGTGCAACTGACCGGGATGGAGAAAATGTCGGCTGAATTCCGCTCACGCGGCAGCGAGCTGTACCACAGTGCGGCCAATTTGCAGGAGGAGATAAATAATGACTAACCTCACCTCTCCCTTCCCTGCAACACCGCACAAGCTGGGTTTATACCCGGTCGTCGACAGTGTTGAATGGATCGCCCGCCTGCTGGAGGCAGGCGTTACCACTATCCAACTACGCATCAAAGATCTGCCAGACGAGCAAGTGGAGGCCGATATTGCCGCCGCTATTGCCCTTGGCAAGCGCTATCAGGCCCGGCTGTTTATCAATGATTATTGGCGGCTGGCGATCAAACATGGGGCCTATGGCGTACACCTGGGCCAGGAGGATTTAGACACCACCGATCTGGCGGCCATCCATCGGGCAGGACTGCGTTTGGGCGTTTCCACCCATGACGATGCCGAGCTGGCCCGGGCGATCGCCGTCAAACCTTCCTATATCGCACTGGGGCATATCTTCCCAACGCAAACCAAGGAGATGCCCTCTGAGCCGCAAGGCTTGGCCGAGTTGCAACGCCACGTCGCCGGATTACAGCAGTATCCAACAGTAGCCATTGGCGGGATCAGCATCGAGCGCGTCCCCGCCGTGCTGGCCTGCGGCGTTGGCAGCGTGGCCGTGGTCAGCGCCATCACCCAGGCATCAGACTGGCGCGCCGCTACGGCAACGCTGCTGCAACTGATTGAAGGCAGGGAGTCATGCGATGCTCAATGACCAAGAGTTCTTGCGCTACAGCCGGCAACTGCTGCTGGAAGACGTCGGCCCCGAGGGGCAGGAAAAGCTGACACAAGCCACGGTGCTGATCGTCGGATTAGGAGGATTAGGCTCTCCGGCAGCGCTGTATCTGGCTGCCGCTGGCGTTGGTACCTTGCTGTTGGCCGATGATGACCAGCTCCACCTCACTAATCTGCAACGGCAAATTCTGTACCGCACCGGTGATATCGGCACCAACAAGGCTCAGTTGGCAAAGCAGCATCTGCAAGCGCTGAACCCTCTGGTGGAGTCGATCGCGCTGGAGCAACGCCTGCAAGGGGCAACGCTGAGCGATGCGGTCGCCCGTGCCGATCTGGTGCTCGATTGCAGCGACAACATGGCCACCCGTCATGCGGTGAATACCGCCTGCATCCAAGCCAGCGTGCCGTTGATCAGCGGCAGCGCGGTGGGGTTCAGCGGCCAGTTGCTGGTTATCGAACCGCCCTATGCCCATGGCTGTTATGCCTGCCTCTACCCGGAGCAAACCGAACCGCAGCGCAACTGCCGCACGGCGGGCGTGCTCGGCCCGGTCGTTGGCGTGATCGGCACGCTGCAGGCGCTGGAAGCGATAAAAATGCTGGCTGGAATACCCTCCTCCCTTAGCGGCAAGCTGCGCCTGTTCGACGGCAAGCAGCAAAGCTGGAGCACCCTGCAACTGAGTAAGGCCAGCACCTGCCTCCACTGCGGAGAGCCAGCATGAAGATTACGCTCAACGATCAACCGCTGGAGCTGGAGCAGCCGTTAAGCATCGGCGCGTTGCTCGAACGGCTGGAACGCCACCAGCCAGGCTGCGCCTTGGCGATCAATCAGGTCATCATTCCACGCAACGACTGGGCCACCCGTCAGGTGCAGGACGGTGATGATATCTTGCTGTTTCAAGCGATTGCCGGAGGCTGACATGCTGCACATCGCCGATACCACCTTTACCTCACGCCTGTTTACAGGCACGGGGAAATTCGCCACGCCCGAGTTAATGCTGGCTGCGCTACAAGCTTCCGGCTCACAACTGGTCACTATGGCGATGAAACGCGTCGACCTGCGCGGCGGGAATGACGCCATTCTGGCACCGCTGCAACGATTGGGCGTGAAATTACTGCCCAACACCTCCGGGGCAAAAACGGCAGATGAGGCGGTGTTTGCCGCCCGGCTGGCGCGCGAAGCGCTGGGGACTCACTGGGTCAAACTGGAAATACACCCAGAGGTGAAATACCTGCTGCCAGATCCGATCGAAACGCTCAAGGCGGCGGAAACCCTGGTCAAACAGGGCTTTGTGGTACTGCCTTACTGCGGTGCCGATCCGGTGCTGTGTAAACGGCTGGAGGAAGCGGGTTGTGCCGCCGTGATGCCACTCGGCGCGCCAATCGGTTCTAACCGTGGCTTACTGACCCGTGATTTCCTTGAGATCATCATTGAACAAGCCAAAGTGCCGGTAGTGATTGATGCCGGGATCGGTGCCCCAAGCCACGCGTTAGAGGCGATGGAACTGGGAGCCGATGCGGTACTGGTCAATACCGCCATCGCCGTGGCGCGGGAGCCGGTGCAAATGGCCCAGGCTTTCCGCCTGGCGCTAGAGGCCGGAGAGCTAGCACGCAACTCCGGGCTAGGCAGCCGCCAGTCGATCGCCGCCGCATCCAGTCCGCTGACGGCGTTTCTCAGTCATTCAGAGGAGACACGCTGATGGCCAGTGATTTTAGCGAGCGCCTGCTAGAGTGGGATTGGGATGACCTGACGCTGCGCATTAACAGCAAAACGGCGCGTGACGTTGAGCAGGCACTCAATAGCCCCAAGCTGACACGGGAGGATTTTATGGCACTGATCTCCCCTGCCGCCGCTCCCTATCTGGAGCCCCTGGCGCAACGAGCACAGCAGCTCACCCGCCAGCGTTTCGGTAACGTGGTGAGCTTTTATGTGCCGTTATATCTTTCTAACCTGTGTGCCAACGATTGTACCTACTGCGGTTTTTCGATGAGTAACCACCTCAAGCGCAAAACGCTGGATGCGGCAGAGATCGAACGGGAGTGCGCAGCCATCAAGGCATTAGGATTTGAGCACCTGCTGCTGGTGACCGGTGAACATCAGCGCAAAGTCGGCATGGATTACTTCCGCCAGCATCTGCCCGCCATTCGCCGTCATTTCAGTTCGCTGATGATGGAGGTGCAGCCTCTGGCGCAGCAAGACTACGCCGAGCTGAAAGCCCTTGGGCTGGACGGCGTGTTGGTCTATCAGGAAACCTATCACCCCGCGACCTATCAGCAGCATCACCTACGTGGCCAGAAACAGGATTTTCACTGGCGGCTGAGTACGCCGGATCGTCTGGGGCGCGCCGGGATCGACAAGATCGGGCTAGGGGCGCTGATTGGGCTTTCCAGCAGTTGGCGCACGGACTGCTATCTGCTGGCAGAGCATCTGTTTTATCTGCAACAAACATACTGGCAGAGCCGTTACTCCATCTCGTTCCCTCGCCTGCGGCCCTGCGCCGGTGGTATTGAGCCGGCCTCGATCATGAGTGAACCGCAACTGGTACAGTTGATCTGTGCTTTCCGGTTATTCGCTCCTGACGTTGAGCTTTCATTATCTACGCGGGAGTCGGCCTTCTTCCGCGACAATATGATCCCGGTAGCCATCAACAGCGTCAGTGCCGGTTCCAAAACCCAGCCGGGTGGCTATGCCGACGATGTGCCGCCAGAGCTGGAACAGTTCGAACCGCACGACAGCCGAACGCCGCAGCAGGTGGCACAGGCGATCGGTGCCGCTGGGCTACAGCCGGTGTGGAAAGATTGGGATGATTATCTGGGACGCGCTACGCAACTGCCTGTAACGGTTACACCATCGAGCCAATAGCTCTGGAAACACTGCGCAAAGCCGCCAAGGCGAACTGGCAGGGAAAAATGGCCTCGTTATAGTGGCGGTGTTGGCAAGCGTTCCTAAGCCAACCAAGGCTATCTCCCCCCTCTTGATAGCCTTGCTTACCAAACGCCGGAGCGTGCGGGGACTGGCCGCACGCTTCCGGTTCCTCTGTGTTATTCGGCCGTCTGGGGTTTCATACGCATCCCCACAATGGCGGAAAGCAGGCACCCCAGCGCCAGATAGGCGGCAACCAGATGCCAGGAGCCGTCCATCAACTCCACCAGCAACACGGCAATAAACGGCGTGAATCCACCGCCGACCACGCTAGCGACCTGATAGCCCACTCCGGCTCCGCTATAACGGTATGCCGTGCCGAACAGCTCGGTAAACATCGGCTGCTGCACGCTGACCAGCATGTCGTGCGCCATATTTCCCAGCATGATGGCAAAGAAGATAATCATCACCGTGTTACGGCTCTCGAGCGCCATGAAAAACGGTACCGTGCTGGCAACACCAATCAATGCCCCCGTCACGTAGATCCGCCGTCTGCCAAAGCTATCAGCCAAATAAGCGAAGCATGGGATCGAGATACAGCTCACTGCGCCCACCAACAAGCCGATGTTCAGGAACAGATCCCGTGACAGACCAAGATGGGTGGTTGAGTAGTTCATGGCAAAGGCCGTGACGATATACATCGTCAGCAGTTCGCCAAAGCGTAGGGCAATGATCAACAAAAAGGCTTTGGGATTCTGGCGCAGTGCCTCAAATATTGGGAACTTGCGGATTTTCTCGGCCCGTTCGTGCAGCGTTTTATTGGCTTCAAACTCCTGCGACTCGTCCATGCCGTTACGGATCCACCAGGCAATGGCAACCAGCACCAGGCTGAACAGGAACGGCAAACGCCAGCCCCAGTTGATAAAGTCCGCATTGCTGGTGAAGTGGCTGATGATGCCGCGCGCGATAAATTGACATAAGAATGCGCGATAAATAAAAGAGAAAAAATTTTAAACATATGAAAAGGAATTACGAAGGCTAAAAGGAAGCCTTCGTATGGGATTGCCCTTACTTGAAACTATCAGTCTCAGGATCAACAAACCTCCAGTAAAACACCACGGGTTCAACACCCGCTAGTTTCAGTAGCCACTCACCAGAATCACCATAAACACCTTCTATGATGTATTCATCACCTACGATGAGGATCTCCTCATTATCACTATTGTCAAAACAGGTGACTGTTGAGCCTACAGTGAACGATATGGATACTAAATTACTTTCCATTATACCTCCGCTTCAGAACCTAAATGTGCTCAGGCTGGACACAATGAACATATCTCCAGCATGCATTTGAGCTAGGTTAAACACTGTCCGCAAAAATCCAGCACTCTTATCAACTTTGAATACTGTCATGCTGCCACCGTTGACATATAAAGCACTTGCGCCACCAGGGGCCCATACTGTAGTACCGCTACTAGAAAAATCAGCCACCTCCCTTTTGTTGAGTGAAAGCAGTTTCTTTTCAAGAAAAATTTTACCGTTTTCTGATGTATTCCTTGCCGTCACTTTAAATGCTATGTACTCATTACCAGCGATAGGTATGTCAATAAACAAGTAGCCAGGAACACCACTACCTGAGCACTGAACAACCAGTTCACCGTTTGAAAACGACACTGAGTGATACGTTGTCTCTGATAACGAATAGTCAGGGTAGATCACTGAGCCATCTATCTGGCGCTCATCAGCCGAGTTATATGCTATGTATCGAGCAGCATCTGTACGCAATGCAATTGCTCGTTTATTAAGCCTGAAGTTGGACAGTCTTCCAGATGCAAGGTTAATACCATCTGAGTTGATAAAAAGATTGCTTATGTCTACTTGATTATCATTATATTGTTCGAACATATAATACTCTGACGCAGTATTGTTACGTATAAACAACGTCCCAGAAATAGAAGCTGACGCATTTTGACCTGTGATCTTTACCAACGGCGTTGTACGTGCAGAAAACTCATGATGCCCATTTGATTCGATGTGGCCTGCTGAGATATGAGCCAGCGCAATACAATAGTCAATTGAGCCTTTATGCCAGTACACCTTGCCCTCAACGTTGTCAATTATAAACGCCACGCCACCATTTTGGAAAATGCACGAGTCAAACGAGTGTCGCTCATAAGTATCATTTTTTTTACGCAAGTTCATCCATGTATCACAGTTACTGACTTGGCAACCAAACCAATTCCACCCCCAACCGCCAACGCCATGTGTAAAAATTTCACGAAACCCACGAAATGAACAACCGATGATGTTATGCAAGGCCGAACCATTGTTATTTGAATTTGTCACTGCATTCTCGACATAAAACACATCTACAGACCTACCGTATGAATAGAAATGGACACCGTTAAAAATAGCAGCAACATGGCCATGATATGCAGCTAAATTGGCAGCGCCAGTGACTTTAATTGCATAGCCGTTTGGGTAGTTCCCTGTCGGATCAACAAATATTCCTGCACCACCAAGTTGTCCAAGCCTCACCTTTGTCGCATCGATAATGATTGGTCCGGTAATTCTATAAACCTTATTCAGAATGCACTCTCTAACCATAGAGACAGCACCTTCAGACGAACCTGCATAATCAATGGTAATAGAATCTGCAGCCGTACTGTTAATGATAGCTTGCAGCTCAGCAGTATCATTACGAACGCCATCTCCCTTAGCCCCAGCCATACTAGGGGTACGGAATGAAAGAGCATCCTGAACGCTACCACCTTGCTGTAAGCCAATCTGACGCCCCCCATCAATACTTGCGAGGTCAGCCCGATGCTTTTTATCTAAGTCATCAACATATTTTTTGCTGGCAACAACCACATTTCCATCAATAATTAGCTCTAGTACCGCAGCATTATCAATATCTAGAATAGCCTGAATGATGATCTGCTTGCCGATACCTGATGAGATAACCGATTTGTAGGTATCATCCATGCTGCCTACAGCAATCAGTACACCTTCCTTGTTGTACACACCCCATTCACGAATAAACCAGCCACCGACACTGGTTGGTACGATACCTTCGACAATGATCTGTGAAGCGTCATTCTCATTTGTATAGATATCATTGATTTTACCGCGCCATTTTTCAGCGACCAAATTGGTTTGCGATGTGTCAGGTTCATATTGCTGACCATCACCATCACCTACCGCCAGTAAGAACTCCGCACCAATAACCGGCGTACCTGTTGCAATAGCCTGGGCAAAATATTCTGTACCAGCTGTTGTTAAAATTGAATGATGTTGAATGTCCATAGCAGTCATCTCAGTTACGCGGTTTTGGATAAATAGTAATTAACTCACCATTTAATGAGGCGGTGTTATAAACGATATCGGTTTGTGTGGTTACCGCTGCCTCTACTTGCGCGATACTCGTCACACGACCAAATCGACCTAATTCATCATCTGCGGCTCGGGAAGAGTCCAGCATTAACATTGCGTTTGTTTCCAAACCCGCCAATGATGTGCTGTTATTAATTAGCGCCATTGCAGAAATCGGATCAAACTCCAGTTTGTAAAGTTCGACTAACACCGGAATGCCGTTCTCGGCCAGATTGATACCCTCATAACGCAGTGCTAGTTGTTCTGGTTTTTTCGTGTAGAGCGCCGTATTGATATTTCCTGCGTAGGTATAAAAGACGGACACAGGCTGCACTCTAGGGGTTACCAAGAACTCTATGGTTCCAAATAGAGTATCAACGGTGTAGTCAATATCGGCTTTTAACCCATCAATCACCAGGCGACGTATATTAGGATAACGTAACGAATAGCAGCCTCCTGCAATGACATTCTTTAAGGTTTCCGTCTCACGGCCAGCCTCTGTTGAAACAATATTACCCTGCAATACAACAGACAGATTTTCCGGACTAAGCTCATGCCAAACAGCGGCTACTGACCCGGATTGCTCGATAATGTAATACTCAGAAACTGCCAGTTGCCCACCATAGGACTGTTTTTTTGTTTTACGGTCAACAACCAGAGAAACAGTGAGATCGGAAACATCACCGACCCAGCGCCAATTTAATGAAGAGCCATCATTGAGCCTACGGGCTAAATACACTTTACCCTGGCCATAATAGTACGTTTCATTCATGGCGCGTCCTCAGGCTCTGGTGGCTCAATCGGAACGACGGGAATGTACCAGCCACGCGGGAGAATAGCCTGGTAACGATACAGCGATTCTATGCCATCTCGTGTACTACTGAGCGTTAGGATATGCACAGCAGCACCGATGGCAATAATACCGGCTGACTCATACGGCAGTTCAACGCTCGCTTCTGTTGTCTCCAATGACCAAACGACCTCTGACGAGTCCTGGTGAGTGAGCGTAATGGTGTATGCCACGCCAGGCTCAGGACCAATACTTCCTTCAGTACAATCAAATAACCGATCTGCCTGTAATACACGGTCACGGTGTGCATACGAAAGTACGTAGATGCCTGCCCGTTCAACAACTGAAGGATAACTGACGCCGTTCACCCTAATATCACCGGGTACATAGGGCCGAAATTGGCGCTGGTTCATCTGCACACTGGATATTGGAGCCAGCGAAGCATCCAGTGTTGCAATACTGGTTCGCGTCAGCAGGCGCACGTCGACCGATTCGCCAGGCATATACTCTTGACCATCAGTTTCAACAACACTCCCCAGGAATCGCAGATGTGTATCAGCAGCATGCCTGCGCGGCAAGGTATCCGCACAGCCACGGCCAACCATCAATTTGCCAGTGACCAGGTCAACAGCGTCAACACGGAGGACTTCATTATCAATGATGACTCCGCTGCCAACAGCGGGCGGGAACGTCATTGAAACAAGCAGTTCTGTGTCCAAGGCTCCAGCCTCAGACAGCAATGTGGCGGTGGCTGTCCAGTCACCACGGCCCCGATCGGCAAACTCAGCACCGGTAGCGCGAGACTGCAGATGATAATTGACTGAGAACGACGTCGGCGCAGTGGCCATTACCCCCAGATAACACGCCTCTGGACTGACGAACGACAGGTCAGCAGCACTGAGCGTTGCTGCCAGGCTGAAATACGGCAGTTCGACCAGTTGCAGATCAGAAACCGGGACGGCTGATTTATTGGGCGGCGTCCAGCCACTGCCTTGCTGACCACTGCTGTAGGATGTGGCTGGAAGCCCAAAGACATCCTGCACTGCAGTGATAGTCAGTGTGCCGTTATCGGCCTCATCAATCTTGCTGACACGCAGCACCATATTGACGATGTTACGGTCGGGCAGCGACACACGAAAACAGCTTGCAGGTGTCAGTTGGCCACCGCGCCGGTCAAACTGAATAACCAGGCGAGTTATCCCGGCAGAACCTACCTCCAGATCGCGCTGGGCGACCCTGGCCGCGAGGTCATGCGTCGGTATGGCCTTGTACTCAACGCTGCTGCTGATAAGCCCGACAGACTGAATTGAACCCAAGTTTTGCGCCCGAACTTCGCCGTCTGAATTGGTGACCGGGTCATGATAGGTCACCGTGATTTCATTAGGGGCAGTATCTGAACTGGTACTGTCATCGTCCTGTACGGCGATGATGCCGTTGTCATAGGTAAACAGGGGCAAATCATCCGGGTTGTAGTCATCGCGGATGAGTTTCAGCGTCGTCTTGCCCATGGACAGGTCACCGTACTGGGCTGCACCGATATGGTCCAGCATCTGCTGGACGAATGTATCCAGGCTGTCCTGGCGGTTGTAGCGAAAACACAGACCAAACCCTTCGGCATAGAGTTGGTCAGCAGCATAACGGTAGCTGTCCAGGTCGAGGTCTTCATTCAGCAACAACCCTCGGCCCCAGTCGCGATTGGTCGCGCATTCAACCAATATATGCGCCGGGTTCATCGCATGGATAGCCCGTAGATTAGCGATAACATCCGGTGTCATTTCGTCCTGGCCATCAATCTGAGCCTGAGTGTTCTCAAGGCGTATCAGGCACTTCTCTGGGTACCAGACGATATCGCGATCCCACCCTTTAGTCGTTCGGCGATTGCGATAAGCCCAGGGCTTTGGGCTGGCGCTGTAGCAACTGATCAACCCACTGAAGAACGTAGTGACCATGCCTCGAAACCCCGGTACCAGGCCAGATAAGAGCCTCAGGACATTCGGGGTCGGTACCTGATCAGCTTCCCCCATCGCGACTTCGAATACCCCTTGAATGCCACCTTCGCCGCCTGTGTCGTCACCGCCAAACAGGTTCGGTTTATCGATAAAGATGGAGGTGCTGCTGGAGAGTTGCCCCTCATAACCGGCAAATACGGTCTTTTTATCCGCAGTAATAGCGACAATCTCATTGATTGGCCCACGCCCGAGACCCGCCTGGATATCCCAGGAATAGCGGTATCCAACCGTAACTTTGCCGCCGCCCCCTTTGCTGCCACCCATTATTTTGCGTCTCCGTTATCTGCCGCTGCTTGTGCCTGTTCAACAACGCGGATCGCCAGTGCATCGCCGGTGGCCATAAGAAGGTCTGACTCAATACCCCCGTTAGCGATAAACGCCTCAACATCGAGGTTATAGCGGGTAAAGAACGAACGAAGCCCCCAGGCACAACCGCCAGCAGCGCGAATGTGTTCCATCGTGATCAGCATGTTGTGCTCCTTATTTACGAATGGCGTCATAGCGATAATTGCCATAACCGAGAACAAACCAGTCTTCTGTCCAGCAATCGCCGAAAAAAACACACTGTGGAGTTCCTTCGGTTGGCTGTGGCATCTCCCAGTCGTCCTCGGTCGCCGCTTCTGGGCTGCTGTTTTTCGCTTTGGGGGCCAGTGCGGCACTGATTACGTATGAGGCGACCAAGGTTGCAACAAACTTGGCCACCGCCATCCAACTGAACGGCTCCATAAGTTCCTCCTAAAACAGTTTAATAATGGTGTAAGGGCTTTTGCCTGGCATGTGGGGTGTCCCGCCGTAATTCAGGTGATTGGCGAACTTGGCTGCACAGACGTCGATTGTGCGGTTGCAACCGGGGTACAACGTCACCGCCTGACCAACGGACAATCCCACAGTGCCGCCAAGCAGCCCTATCTGGTTGCCGTTCTGCGCTTTCATTCCGCGCCGCTCGATAACCCCATCAATAACCCACTCGATATAGCCTCCAGAAAAATGGTCTTCAGCCAGTCCGCCAGGCAAATTGACGGTCACACCGGCACCGTCCAGCGCCTGGATGGTTGCGCCAACGGCAAACTGCTGTTGATTGACTTTGCAGTTATGGTCGTAAAGGGCGTAAGGACAGGCTCGGTTCCAGGTCAGACGTAACCCAACCTGGTTGAATGTGCTCGCCAGGCTGGACGTCAACATGCGGGCGCGATCAATGGCTTCGCGTTTCACTTCTTTAACCGTACCCACCCAGACGGTGCGGAACTCAGCAGCCGTATCATCAATATGAAAACGGTGAATGCGGATGCGCAGCGGACTGCTTGGCGGGATGCCCCGGAACAACTGCACCACGGCATTATCGACCGGCGCTGTAATGTCCAGGCTGTTGCCACTACCGGCACTCAAGCCGTTGTCGCTGATGGCGGTTTGCGTCCAAATATGGCCACCGACCTCGATATCACGGTCAGCATTGGTGTAGCGGTAAAACACCACATTGCCCCGGATAAACTCATAGAGCGTAACGGGACGGCCATCGGCGGTTGAATACTCAAACTGATTCCAGCTCATCTCTGATCCCCCTGAATGTGGTTGAAACGGTGGCCAGGCCATCAGCGTCGGTGACGTGCTGCCAGGCGATAGAGTCGGATTCTTGACGACACAGCGTCAGGTAAGAGATGGAAACGATTTGCTCCATGGCGACAGTGATGTGGGCACCGTCGAGCGCTAGGCGCTCGACGCCATAGTTGATGATGGCCACACCGGTGATCCGGCGATAGAGACAGGTGCCGTCAGCCAGCTCAATACGCAGATCACAACGGCCATTGACCACACCAAGCTCGGCGAACGCCGCATACTCGACATCAATCATGCCGTTCGCCAGCCCAGAGGCCGGGGTAAAGTCGTTGCTGCCGCTGGATACCCAGATTGCACGCTGGCGGCCACGCAGGAAGTAGAACAACCGGCGCAGTGCTGCCTGTTTCTCACGCCCGACTGATACCCAGTGGTGGTTCATCAACGTGAAGGCACGGCGGGCGGTGTCCGTGCGAACGGGAATACCGGAGCCGTTGTCCAGTTCTTGCAACAGTCGCAGGTATTGACCGGTAACCGGCTCGTTCCAGTCTGAGGTCGGTTCCAGCACCGGATGATTACGGTAAACGGGTAATGCCTGGATGCTGTCGCTGTTGGCGTTATGCTCGGTCACCCGGAAACGGATTTGAGCTGAGAACAGACTGTCGGTGTGCCGGGTTAATGACGGCGGGTCGGTGAGCACTGCAGGGCGCAATGGATACACACAAGAACCTGCTGGCCAGGTCACCGGCAGCGGTGTAGCCAGGGTGATCGCTGACATTGAAATGCCGATAACGGTCGCCAGGCCAATATCAGCTGACAGACCCAGACCAGACATCAGCAACACCGAACCGCCAACGATAAAGTCGCGGCCCAATGTGGAGACGGCAATCTGCGTTGTGCCTGCAGGGTGATCGACATCGAGCACGGCCACATCGGCAAATACCGGCATTGCCCACTCGGTAGCACCGGCAATGAACAGGGCATTTTCAAACCGCTGTTTGTCGTTGTTACCGACCAGGATACTGAACTCAAAGGTGCGGCGGGGAGACAGACGGCGGGCAATCCGCTGCTCGGCTCCCGTAGGCGATGGCAGAACGTCGGTCTTCCACTCCAGCGTTTCAGTGATGCCGCCTTGCCAGTTCGGCTCGGCCAGCCAGGGTAAGCGGCTCATCATTTCATCCCCATCATTTGACGGATCGTAGGGGCGTTAGCCTGGAGGAATGTCATGGCTGCACGTTTACCGCTCAGGCTATTAAATCCGGCAGACATCGCATCACCGGCATTAAAGACCAATGTTTGCTGGAACAGTGGTTGCTCAGGCACGGTAGCCGCTGAGCTAGCCGTTTTAGTTTCCGGCAGCGACATCGGTGCCGCAGCTGCAGGAGCCGGAATACCGGCAAGACCACCTGTGGAATGGCGAACTCGCGGCATCCAGCCTTCCAACGCAGCCATGCCGTGACGGTTGAAGTCATGCAGGAAATCCAGTGCGCCTTGCTGTTGAACCACTGCGGCTCGCGTCACGAACTCGTTGTTTGAGAGCATGGCCGGGATAGAATCGCTGGTTGAGGTACCCGCCCCTTGAATATGGCCACCGTCGGCGGCAAACAGCGCACCGATCATGCCCCCCATACCGCCCGATGACCCTATTAGGCTGGATGTAGCCATTTGAGCCAATTGCTGGGCGGCGATTTTGGCCATGCTGTCGACGATACTCAGTGCCAGGTTGCGCACAGCATCGGAAAGACTCATTGTGCCTTTGGCCAACCCGAGCAGGGAGCTTTCGATACCGCTCTGCAGACCGTCACGGAATGCAACTGTCAGCTCATTACCAGCCTGGCTGAGTTTGCCGAGTTGCCCCTCCAACTGGCGGATCATCTCGCGGATTTTCTCGCCCGCTTCACCAGGTAGGTCGGCCATTTCTTTCAGTTGCGGCAGGTAGGCTTTCACCTTGTCGCCAACTTCTTGATGCAACTCGATCAGCCGTTGACGTCCCTGCAGCTCGGACAGCAAACCGCCCTGGACTTGCGCCTGGATACTGGTTTCTTGCTGGGCTTGGTAGGTGAACAGATCGTCGAGCTGCTTTTTCATGTCATCGACACGAATTTTTGTTTCGGTGACTGGCAACAGCTTGTCGAGCCAACTCAACCCTTCAGTGTTACCGCTGGCCTCAAACTCGGTACGTAACTCAGCAAACTTTTCTTTGGCCTGCAGCAAACTGGCTCCCGCCGTGTCGCCGGTAGCCCGCATATATTCGAGCTGTAACTGAACGTTCTGGGTCGCAAACTCACGGGCATTGATAGCGGCGTTCGCTGTTTCAGCCGCCTGGCGCTGTGCTGCCGTTAAATTGCGGGTGGCGATCTCTTCAGCCCGGAGAGCCGCTGCCCCCTCTGTACGTTTGGTTGCCTGTTTCTCTAGTTGCTCAACAAAACGCTGGTTTTCGGCAAAGGACTTTTTATCCGAGGCTGCTCCGGCTTTTGCTGCTTTTTGCCGTGCAATTTCTTCATCCAATATTTCGGCTCGAACGCGAGCGTCGCTCTGCGCTTCTTCAGTGGCGTTCTTTAATAAGCCATGCTCAATTTCATACTCGACACGTGCCGCATTAGTATTATCTTTCTTGAGATCTAATTGCCGCTGAAGTTGCTCGTTAAATTGTTTGGCTTTTTTCGCTGACGTATCTAAGGCTTTCGCATCAATATCCCACTGGCCACCCGAGAAGTTGATACCGTCAGTAGACGTAACACCTCGGTCTCGCAAACCGCCTGGTCCTTCGCGAGTTCCTTCAGAAGCCCACATTTTCTGGTATTTTTTCTGGAGGTTGTCCAGCGCCTCGGCTTCTTTGTCGATCTCTGACTTGTTGCTGTCCCAGGTACGTTTCATCGCATCCGAAGCAGCGATGGCATCATCTTCAATCTTCTGCTGTTTGGCCTTTTCTTTAGTGATTTCCTCCTCAGCAGCTTGTTCTTCCTCTAAGAGTGCTAAACGCTCTTTAAAAGGAGTCAGTGACTCAGCGTATTGTGGCCCCCGGGCAGCAATTTCCATTTCACTGCCTGCTGCGTTGATCCGGGCTCTAAGTTCCTTAATTTCCTTTGCTCGTGCTTCAGTTTCAGAATCCAGACCCAATGCGCCGGATAGCTCACCTTTTGCAGTTTGGATCGCTTCATTCATCCGGTCTTTAACGTTTTTCCAGCCTGCGGCCACCCAGTTCAGTTTCGTCTCGAGGTCTACCAAACGATCAGATGCTGCCTCTTTGTATTTTTGTGAGGCGAGTTCAATAGCATCTTCAGTGCGGCCCTGTTCCTCCAGTGATCGGATACGCTGATAGGTTTCAGAGTCTAACCAGTGGTATTGCTCGCTGCTGTTTCTGGCCCAGTCAGAGGCGCTGTCGGTCATCTTGACGAATTCGGAAACCACCTGATCAGCTGATTGGCCAGTGAGTTCGGCCATCACTGATGCCGCTTGTGCAACTGACTCCAGCGTTTCACCGGTAAACTTGCCGCTGCTGACCAGGCCATTGAGGATATCGCGCATCTGGCTGTAGTCGCCGGTCATATCACCACCGGCCTGCGCCATCATCTCCAGTTGGCCAGCAGTAACTCCGGCATAGTTGCCTGTCTGCTGAATGCTGGTATTGAACCTGTCCTGGTCTTCCATTACCGAGTAGATAGCCGCTGCTACACCGACCACGGCACCAGCAGTGAGGCCAAGTCCCAATCTGACTGGGGTAATGAGTGCAGGCAAAGCCCGCAAACGAGTCCCAAAATAGTCAAGACCATCAAGCGTGGATTGCCAGTCACCAGAAGTGATCTCACGGATCAACTCTGACAGCTCACGCAACGCACCGGACATACCTGGTGCGTTTGCTGATGGGTTATCAGACATGTCCCCCAACGCATCACGTTGAGCCTGTATCTTCGCCAGATAGTCATCAAACGAACCGGTATCAATCAGGCCAGATTTATAGGATTTACGCAGTTTCTCTTCTTGCGCATCCAGCTTGGCGAACGCTTTCGTGACGGGATCAATACTGCCCAGCAGGTTGTCCAGGTCTTTCTTCAGCTTGTCGACTTCTTTGGCATGGCCCTCAGCGGCTTTGGCTGCGGCCTCTTCAGCCTGTGCAACCTTCTGTTCCTGTTGGTACAACTCATGGCCACGCGCACTTTGCGCATGCCAGGCAGCGGTAACCTCTTCAGAGCTACGGGCCGCGCGCTGTGATTGAGACGCCGAGGTATTCAGTTCGCTGTTCAGTGTCTGCTGTGATTGGGTGTTTTTGAGTGCAGCCTCTGCAGCGGCTTGCTGTGCATCAGTCTGCTGCCGAGTGGCATTAGTCGCAGTTTGCTCAGCGTCTGTATGTTGGCGAACGGCATCAGCCACCGCTTGTTGAGCTTGCCCTTGCTCCCGGGCTGTATCTGCATTGGCCTGCTGTGCCTGAGCTTGTTGTTGTGAGGTATCGGCCTGAGTTTGACTGGCCTGCGCCTGTTGCTCGGTAGCGTCTGTAGCCGCTCTTTGTGCCTGGGATTGCTGATTTGCAGCCTCGGCAGCGGCTTTTTGACCCTCAGCTGCTGCTGCCCACTGCGAATTACTGACCTCTGCTGCAGCGCCCACTGTTTTAATATCATCAGCCAACGAGGCCAGGCTTTGTTTGGCATCATTAATGTCGGCAGTGATACGTAACGCAAGATTGAGGGTAGAGTTTCCAGCGGCCATGACAGCACCCTATATAAAGGAAGAGAATTGCCCTGAGTTACTTTTTCAGGGCGTTGATACGTGTGTTGGCATCCTTGCCACCCGCAAACCCGGCATAGACATCCAGTATCCGGGCGATGCTGTCCTGGTTATCCAGATGCAACGCCTCCCGGTAATACAGCATCAACTGGCGATGGGTGTAGTGGGCGAGCCTATCCGGGTTGTGGCCTGCGCGGATCAGCGTGGCGAAGACTCTGCCGAAACTGACGGTTTCTTTAGTGCGGCCCGGATCGTTACCTGCCGAATGGCAGTACTCATAAAAAAACGCCGATTCGCCGTCCAGAACACATCGATCAGCGTCGAGCCCTCACTGGCGGGCAGACCGCGTACCCATTCCGATGGCTGGTCACAACTGCGGGCCAATAACAGCGGTAACGAATGCGCATGCTGTGCCAGAACATCCATCACGGCCTCAAACCCCGGATACTCCGACTGCATCACATCTGCCAGGCTGGTAATGATGGGCTTCAGTTCGGCATGCAAGGTAAGCGAATCGTCCAGCGTGAACTCACGCACGGTCAAGAGCGTGCCAGCGATGGTGACATTGATGTTGGGCAGTAGAATTGACACGTCATCACTGGCATCAGGTACTACCGCCACGGGTTTTGCTGCTGGTCCCCTTGGTCTTTTGGTTTTCCGGCTCATTCTGCAGGCTCCGCAACGTGGATGATGCGACCAAAGCGGCTGAGTACCGGGTCAGCTGGGCGGTTGGTATCGAACAGCACACCTGCCGTCGTTTCCAGCCCCGCCAGCGAGGTATCGCTGTTGATCATCGCCAGCGCCGCTGCCGGGTCAAAGACCACTTTGTGCAGGATCTGAATGACCGCCGCCCCCCCTTCAGCCAGGTTGATACCGTCGAACCGCAGCGCAAGTGGCTCGGGTTGTTGGGTAAACATCTCGGTATTGGTGCTCCCGGCATAGGAATAGCTGACGGTGAGCGGCAATGCAGCGGGGGCTGGCGTTTTCAGGAAATCAATCGCGCCATACAGGACATCAATATCGAAATCTACACCCGGTACCAAAGTCCCGATCTCAACATCGCTGACATTTTGATGTTCCAGCGTGACTCGACTCCCCGCCTCAATCCCGGTTGGCAACGGTTCCCCTGTGACCGTACCTGCAGGGATCACCACTCGCTCACCGTAAAACACCAGAGCCAGGTTATCGGCAGAGAACTCATGCCAGGTCATGCTCACTGTGCCGTCTTTGCTGATGGGGAAACGACGAACGGTCATGCGCTGCCCAGAGTAAGACTCTTTGTGGGACAGGTTCTCTACTGACAGAGCCAGTGAGAGTACGGACACATCGCCGATCCAGCGCCAGGCCAGTGGCTTGCCGTAAGCATCACGGCGGGCGAGGTAGACCTTGCCCTGGTTGTATTGATAGGTTTCAATCTGCGACATGATCGTCGTTCTCCGATTTTGCTTTTTTGCCTGTCTGCGGTGCGGTCACGATGGGGCTGTGGCTCACTGCAGGTGGTGCGATACGTCCGCGCCGTTCAAGCCACTTGGCCTCTTCGTCGCTGACATCGATGGTGTCACCCGCCGTAACGGGTTTCCCCTGATGGGTATGTGGCCCATTCAGTGTTACTTTTTGCATCTCATGCCCCCGATAACGTGGTTCACCATAAAGACATCCATCCAGACTAGGGTTCCAGCGTCATAATCCAACACATCGCCCTTCACCCATTGAATGCCGGTGGTGCAAAACTTGTTGGGTACCCAGCCAATCAGATGTTCACGCACGGTACTGATTAGCGGGTTAACCTGATGCGTCAACCCCTCGGCTCCCTGGCCATAGTTGCGAACTGAAATCGCTACGCCGATAACCGCTTCTGCAACCTGGGCACGACTACCGTTGCCAGGGGTACCCCGTTCCGGCCCCATCAGGACATAAGCGCCTGGCATCGCAAAACCTGATAGGTCGGTGACTTTGCCGTACTCCACAATGGTGCCGACCTGGCTGAAGGGTTGTGGGTCAATCGCCCGCAACCGCTCAACGACCAGGTTGATATCAAACGGGGCGCTGCTCATTTGCCGAAGTCCCGCAAGGAGCCCATGCTGAAGGTGCGACCAGGGCCGGTAATGTTTGGGCCGCCCCCAGCCGCAGGCAGTGGATCTTCGATCCCCAAGCTGTAATCCCCCTTGACGACATCCCTCAACAGCCTCAATGCATCGCGATAATCACGCACAATGGGGTCGGTCTTCTCATCAGTAATGCGATGAGCATGGAGCCGATAGCGGGTGATATCCAATGCCCACCCAGAGAGGATCGGCGGGATAACTGTCAACGGCAGGCGGTGGCCACGCTGGCGGAGAAAGCCATCAATCAGCGACTGCGCTTTCTCAACCGCTTCTCCGATGCGTTCAACAGCGGCCAGAGCAACCTCGACTTCAGCCGGAGGCCAAGGGCTGGTGTCTTCACCGCGTAATAGCGCATCCAGAAGCTCTGGGCGGGCCGGAGGCTTTCCTGCTTGCTGGGTCGTTTGAGAGAGTTCGACCGCACCAGGTCGTTCAGCAAGGTGCGCGAGCGTTACATACCAGGCCGTTGTCATGACACGCTTCCTCAAAATGCAGCGGGTTTGGCGACAGCGCGTTTTGCTGCCATGAAACCCTGTTGCAAGTTGGTGCGGGCGATGGCCAACCAGCGCGGATCGATATCCGGGTTTTCGGCCAGGCCATCCAGGTAATCACCAACCAGGTTGCCCAAGTCGGTGAGTTCCTCCATCGCCGCCAGCTCGGCATCGGTGAGCTGGCGGTGGGAGCTTTGGGCTTTGATCACTGGCATGGATTGATTACCCCGCCACGGCATTCTGGAACAGGTAGCCAACATCTTTAGCCACGCACAGTTCTTTTACTGACTCACCGACACGCACTTTCTGGCCACCGCGCATCCCGATATTTGGGTCAGCGATAGAGCCGGAAATACGGTTGCCAAACTGCGCCGTAAAGCCCCATGTCACACCGCCCTGGGTGTTGGCCAGGCGATTGCGGTAATGGAAGGCAGCATGATTTGCCCAGGTACGTACCAGTACTGGTTTTTGGCCAGGACGGGCGATATTGACCCAGGCTGAACCGATATAGATGTCTTCCAGTTCCAGCAGGTCTTTCAGGAAGGCCATCGGCACCATACCGCTGTCACCCAACGTGCCGTGATAGGCTTTGACAATGCTTGGATTGCGACGCAAAGCCGTGGCGGTAACGCGTCCCAAAATGGCGATATTTGGCCGCATCACCAACTCATCAAGCGCATCGGTAATACCGACTAACGGGTTACTGTCTGCATGGCTCCATTGATTGGCACTAGCCAGGATTTGACGGTTGCCAACAGGGTAGCTATTCGGAGAGAACACCAGTTTGCTGGCACGGACTTCGCGATCAAGGGCGATCAGATCCGACGTTCGCTCAGTAGCATGGCCCAATGGATCATAATTTTTCGGTGCGTTGTCGATGTCGTCCTGAGGGATCGGTGCATCAAGGGCAAAATCCTCCGCAGAGCTGGTTTCTTCTTCTGCCGGGAACTCGACCTGGTTAGGCTGTGAGGTACGGCCAACAGTGGTATTAGGCACCGTGAAGCCCTGAGCAATGTCGTATTTCCACCACTTGAATGACTTAACACCGACTGGAACGCGGGGTAATACGTCATCGGCAATCAATGAAACGTTGCGATATGCAATGGAAATCGCCGTCAAATGGGGATCAACGGGGAATGGAAATTGAGCCATTGTAATTCTCCAGATAAGAATGGGTGCCGGAGCCGATCCCGGCGAATCATGGCGGTTTATAACGTGTGTTACGGTGCCGCTGCAGCCAACTTGCCAGGGTTAATCCACACCGAGCCGATATCGCCCTCTGCGCCAGGTATCTCGGCATAACCGATGACCCAATCACCTGCAGCAGCAGGAACGGCAAGCCCATCAGCGTTTGCTGTCAATGGATCGCCCAGGGCGATATCCGCACCGTAGATCACCAATGCCAATCCACTGCGGATGATGTCGAACACCTCGCCATCATCTGCGGGAACAATGGTGGTGACGCCGGTGATCAATTTGGTGCCGTCCATCGCCTGCGCGGAAAAACCTTCTTCAGTACCGTGGTTCACCAGGCTGCGGGCAGCGATAGCACCCTCCGCCCGTGAACCGGTGGTCAAACCTGGAATATTCACTTGTTACCCCCTTTCACATGGTTGACGGCAGCGGTCATGGAGATGGTGCGGCCTTTTTGGGCTTCCGCCTCCTGGTACTCGCGAGCCTTTTCCGCTACGGCATTGACGTCTGCAAAATCCAGCGCGTCGCCTTCAGCCCCTTGACCCGATTTCTCACTGAAATCGAGCAGCTTGGGCTTTTCGCTCAGTACCGAACGCAGCAACTCTTCCGGCGTTTTGCTAACGGTGGTGGAACCATCGGCAAATGAAATAGGTTCATTGGCCAAGCTGACGAGCAGCTCCACTACCGTGTTTTTTTGGCGTGGCAGCAGTTGACCCGCTGTGACCAGGCCATCGGCAAATGAGGTAATGTCAGTACGGCGTTGGGTTGCTGCAGCTTCCTGATCCTGCTTTTCCTTAAGCTTGATCCTTTCTTCTCGGGCATCGAGGTCAGCCTTCCATGCAGCGAGATCAACTGCTGCACTGGATGCACTCGGATCGATTTTTGACACATTGGACTCCTCGGCATACGCCAGTGGTGAGATTTGCGCATCTTCTGCGGCGCGAGCAGCAAGCTCCTCAACCGATTTGATGCGCCATTGGGGTAAAATCTGGTCGGCTTTTTCCGCGCCTTCCTTTTCAACCAGGTAGTCACGCAAGCCCCGGAACATGTCGGTCAGCAGCTCGGTTTCCCAGGGAATGGCAAACTCCAACGGGGCATCAGCCTCAGAGAACGACACATCCGGCAGACCTTTGATAGCCGGAGGCGTTGCGCCGAGAAAACCCACATGGCGCGGGTAGTAATGACCGGGTTTGGGGTTGCCTGGTGAATCTGGCAAATAGAGGGAAAGACTGCGTTTCTTGAAGCTGCCAGCATTGAAGGCTTCAGCAAAGTCAGCGTTGACCTGCTTGGGTTCGGTGTAGACCAGGCCATCGCGCACCTCGAAACGAGCAGCCCAGCCATAAGCCGGTGCGGTGAGCTTCGGATGCCCGATCACAAACGGTGCTTCAGAAAGCGCAGGGTCGTAACTGCTGGCCAGATCAATGCAATCATCCAGCGTGAACGTGACAGAGCGCCCGTCCATTGCGGTGTGGGTACCGGGAGCAAAAACAGAAAGTGTGGCTGTAGAGGTTGATTGTGGCATTTCGGTTATCGTCCATCACTGTAGATGGCGACATCGTAACGAGGGCGGTACAAACGGTAATTTATCCTCGGACTAAATTACCGACAGGGGGAATAACGACAGTGAGATCATTCAGGAGGGTGGAACATCACCGAGAGCCGTATTAGAACGTATTGTAATACGGCTTGGTGTTCACATTGGCCCCATCATGCCACTCAGGCTGATAGAAGTCACTACGGCGCGTTGGTGACGGTTACTGTTTTAGTGAACGCTGCAGGTAATTTCTGGCCAGCTCGACCAGACGATCACCCTCCTGGGCAGAGACGCCCAGCCATTCCCTGGCAGGTATAGTGATCTTGTAAGCAGGGAGCGTATGCCACTGTGCAAAGTCTGATTTCGATTTGCGGACAAACCGGTGGTCACCGGCAGCAATACGATCCTGCTGGTAGTACGCCTGCTGACTGCGGGCAGGCATCTCAATTGTCCCGCCGAACTGGTGAATGGCGCCATAAGGTCGGTCAGTGCCGAACAGCAGCTCCTGCGCGGCGATTTGCCAACGCAAGGTATTACGCAGTGGGCCATCCAGCGTGAGGATTTTGTCCTGGTTCTTGCGCTTACGCTTTTTGTACCGTGCCGATAAGGGAGCCCACGGCGTACCATCGGGAGCCGTTTGGTCACGGAACCGCTGCTGGTGAAACTCCAGCAGCTTCTCGCCCATGTCTGACAACAACGGTGTTGGATCGCTTAATGCTGCATGAGTGGCCAGCAGAGTGGATAACGCATCTTGATAATCAAACGTCAGTGTTGCACCGGCCATCAGTTTACCTTCCGTTGATAGAGTCTCACGCCCTGGCGCAATGACTGCAGCATCGCCTCAGACGTTGACACGTTACCTGCCCAACCATCACGGCCCACTTCGAACACCACCGCCACCGGTTCGGCCTGACCACTTACCTGGAAACGGGCCAGATAACGACGGCGAACGACGGCCAGTTGCACGTCGGCCAGCCAGACTATCTGCACCCAAATCTCGTCAGGGGTTTGGATTGCCTGAGCAATCAGCGGCAATGCGGTGGCTGTATCAAGCGATGCTGGCTCGGCATAGTCAGCCGGGTTCCCGTCATTGCCCCAAAACATGCCCAAGCCTATCGCCAGGCGCTGGCCAACAGCATCGAGAAAAGCGGCCGCACGTGTGAACGATGCCTTAAACGACCCCAGAAACTCCTCAATGGCGTTGCCTTCCCAGTCTGGCGGCGTGACCGGTTGCGGCTCTGGCAATGGGTCAGGAGGGGAAATAGGCGAAGGCGCAGTGGGTAAAGGGTCTAAAGGCGGAAGATGCTCAGGGGGCAATGGGCGACTACCACGCGGTGGCGGTACCTGGCCACTAAAGTTACGGCTGCGGCCAGGCGTATGTTCAAACCCTGGATCAATGCCTTCAGGTACTAAAACAGTGCGCGGGCCACCGGGGCTGCGCTGGCCAATTGTGCGCTCAACCCATTTGATCGGCGGCGCAGTATCTGGGCCTGACTTGCCCATGCGCCGCAGGTCATCTTCGGTACAGGCGATAACGCTACACTGACATCCCCAGGCGTTGATTGGGAAATGGGTTACCCACCACGGGTCGTCCCACCGTAAGATCATGCCGTTCCAGGCAAGGTGTTCCTCACGGGGTTCCTCGACCACGTCACTATGAACATACTCCCAATAGGGATGCGTTTCCCGCATGGCCATCAGCTGCTGAAAGCGTCCGGCCATGTAGCTGCTGCGCAGATTGGTCTCATAAATAACACGGGTACGCCACTCAAACCCGCCGTTATAGCTCCAGCCGTAACGCGCGACGATACCTGAAAAGTCTTTGCGGAAATCCTGCAACGTTCGACCTTCGGTAATTGCCCGTTCTACCGCCTTACGCAGGTCGGCCAGCAGGTCATCGCGATTGGCCCCGGCCACCATAAACTCATGGTCATGGGCTGCACCGTAGACATCTGTCCAGGCATCGGTTTTGGTATTGAGCTTGCGCTGGAAAAAGGCAATCTGCTCGCTGAATGGCAGCGAACCATAGCCAACGTTACCGGCCATTGACTGCCTCCAGGAACTCATAGCGACCCGCCAGTGCGGCAGCGGACATCGCCTGCGCCAACACCTCGGCATACTTATCGAGCGTCATATCCGGCACCAATTTATCCAGGCCATCCCGCAAGGCTTCCAGGGAGTCCACATTGTCTACCAGTTCCTGCAGTTGTTGCATCCACCTATCGGTGACCGGGGTCAATTCATTGTTCAGACGGATGGCCATCGCAGCGGGTGCGTCCTGTGGGTGGCTATGCTCAGCGAATTCGCTGGGCTTGTTGCCTGCAGGTGCTACTGGCGGCGTATCACTGGTTGGCTTTGGCTCCCAATCGCCACCATACGTGTCTTTCACATAGGCTAATGTCGGGCGGTAGCCGGTGGTCTCAGAGATAGACTTGTCACGTTCGGCGCGGGACTTCAGGTCTTCCGGCTCATCAAAGACGCGGGATACCTGGGGAACGGCTGCACCAGGGAAATTAAGTTCGGTCAGCCAGGTGGCGGGGCCACGGTTCCAGGACTCACAAATCACATCGCCATCAGATTTTGCAATGCTGGCCAGAATACCTGCCTGCAAGGACTCATCGCCGCCGATACCTTTTGAGGTTCCGCCAGAACTGGAAATTTGCCCGACAACCACGCGACGGATGGCTTCATTCATCGCTTTGTACATGGATTCATAATCCGCTGCGCCAGAACGCGATGCAGA
Organism: Serratia sp. PL7; assembly: GCF_945957435.1. Lineage (NCBI taxonomy): Bacteria > Pseudomonadati > Pseudomonadota > Gammaproteobacteria > Enterobacterales > Yersiniaceae > Serratia > Serratia sp. PL7. The sequence continues at coordinate 34,611 of NZ_CAMFLB010000037.1, forward strand.
CAACATCTCAAGGGCCATGCCCTCTGGCATAACCACGCCACTGTCGGTAGATATGGCACGGGTCAGTGCCAGCAGGTCACGTTTTTGTTCTGGCGTTGCCCCTGGTGGATGTTTACCGGCAACTGTCGGCATACCGAACTTGTCCAGGAATATCAGCCAGAACTTGATATCGTTGCGCTTGAAGAAGGTGGGCCAGTACAACCAGTGGGCCAGGCCAAGGCCATACGGTTCATCATCATGGTCAGCCCCGGTCGCGAATGACCAGAAATAAGGCGCAGGGCAAGGTTCGCCGGTGAACATGTTGCCCGGTGTCAGCAACCGCAGTTCGCCCTTGGGCGTAAAACGAAACCGCCTGCGGTCTCGCACCTTGACCTCATCGATCCACAGCAGGTTGTCGCGTATTCCATAAATCAGCTCAGACACCGCGTAACCGTAAAACACACCGTAGTGCATGAGCCGGGTGATACGGTCAAAGCCTAGTGCATCAATCTGGCGTTGCATGGCATCTGCAGCTTCGATATCAATCGGACGATCCCCACCAGCATCCACCTTGATCTCGCGGGAGATCAGCGCATCCTGGCGCTGAGTGAACGCGGATTTGACCTCATCATCACTCAGCACTTCACGGTAGATTTTGAGATCTGGTGCACCCCGGTTCATCAGCACGCTATCATCGGCCAAGGCCAAGGAGCCTACCCACGGGCGAGTGATATCACGACCATCACCGGTGGTCGCAATTTCCTGACCCAGCACAGGGCGTTTAAATGCACCTTTAAGCTTCCCCAACAGACTCATATAAACCCTCCGAAATCATTACTACCACGCACGGTACCGAAGCCGGTCTCCGTAAATTCACCACCGTGACTTGAGCCATAGCCTGACAACACCCGGAAGATGTCACGCGCTCCTGTAGACTGAAATTCAATCTCAACAGCCAGATTCAACGTGGCGTAATTTCCCAGGCAACCGGCGATGGCCGAGTCACCGTGCCGCACCAGTTCAGCGTCCTTCAGGTCTTTTTTCTCCAGCTTTGACACCATCGGTATACCGTCGATGGTTTCCACCGTCCGCAAGTCCTGGGCAATGTTCTCGTCACGCGGCAGGTCAATCATGTTGTCTTCAAACAGCCCAGTGAACTTCGGCATCCACACGCCGTACCACGCCCGGTTCAGGCTGATCTCAGCGATACGCGGCCTGCCATAGCGGTCTGCGGTGTACTCGGCCAACACCATGCCAGGGCCAGTCGCATCGATAGCGCCCCCGGATTGACGGGGTAAATGGTCGATAAACCAGAACAGGATCTGTTGCTGAAGGCCGGAAGGCACGTTGTTCAGCTCAAGGGCGAACGGCACCACGCGGCGTAAGTTTTGGGTGATAGCGATGGGCCAGATCACTGAGAAGTGACGGTGGCGGGCAAAGTCCATGCCGAACACATGCCGCAGCGTAGGGTCGAGTGTGGCCATGACAGGGGCAAGGTTCTGCTCAATCCAGGCATTACCCCAGGATTCGCGCTCCCCCTCACCCTTATTGATAAATTCATCGTCCAGCGCCAGACGAATGACCGGGCGCTCTTCAGGCATGGCCCGCTCGATCCACACTCCGGGGATACACACCCCGTTCCCATCGCGGGGGATGGCGTCCAACTCTTCACGCATTGCCGCCTTACGCGGGCCATAGGCATTACGGATGCGGTTATACCAGGTCTTTTTACCTTCAATCGTGGCGACTTCGCCTTTCATTGCACATACGCGCTCGTAAAGGCCATTGGTCACCGCATCATCAAACGTGATCCGCAGAACGGCGGCATCATCACCATATCGACCTGCTTCAATGTCTGTACAGAACTGATAAAACGGGTTGTTCTTACCATTCTCAGAGCTGATAACCACGATACGCCCGCCCCAGATAAGGAGGGCTGTTGCCGCATCCAGCACGCCTTGAACATCCTGGTGGAACGCGGCCTCATCGATAATGACGACGCCTTGCAGGCCACGGATATTCGCCGGGCGAGAGGAGAGCGCGGTGACCTGGAATCCACTGGCAAAACGCACTCGGTAGGCGGTGATCTGCCGGGTATTGCCTTTGCCATCCTGGTCTTCAAACAGGAACTCTTCGATGTTGGAGATATCCTGCGACTGCTGCCTGGCGATAACGCGGGCAAACTTCCCCACGTAGCCAATAAACTCCAGCCCTTTTTCCTTGGTGTCGCCAATGTAAAAGACGTTATCACCGCCAGCGGCTTTCTGAGCACCGGCGATCAGCGTGGAGTTTAGCCCCCAGGCAAACGTGATGCCGGTACGTCGCCCCTTGGGGATCGCCAGGATGGATACGTTGTACTTCAGGCATTCGACCTGATGCGCCATCAACACCCCTTCCGCAAACGGATTGAAGGCGAACGGGATGTCGCGGGCGCGGGCGGGCAATTCATCCCACTCGACGTTACGCACCGTTGAGGCTAATGGTTTCATCACTTGATCCCCAGGACACTTTCGCGCCAGAACTGCACCTGGTCTTCACTCAGCCCTTGCGCGGAGGCGACCTTGTCCAGATTGGCCTGTTGCTCGCGCAACTGCTGCTCACGCGCCTCGCGGATCACGGCTGAACGCTCTTCACGACTCAGCTTGCTGCCCTGCAGGGTGTTCTTCATGGCCATTGAGAGTTGCAGCACTTCTTCCGTGTCCGGGGTGTCGCCCTGCGCGGCGAAGGCCGCAGACTGCACCAGCGTCATCACCGATTGCACCAGGAGCGTTCCGGCCTTGTCGTCCGGGTTCTCGCCCAGGGCACTGACGGCCATACGGGCCGCTTGTTGTTGGCGCTGCATCTGGTTCATGAACTCTTCAAAACCACCGGCTTTCTTATAGCGCCAAAGGGTGCTGGTACTGAGTTCGGCGGCGGCATCAGGGAAATGCTCACAGATGTCTGCCAGCATCTCGGCCAAGGTCATGCTGTTATCACGCATCAGCTTGTCGATATGTTCCCTGGCATCAGTGGGCAACTTGTGAATGGTGGATTTACGGCCCATCTCAACCTCCCGCGCCTGGACGCTTCACCCCAGGAACGATGGCACGGCCAGCGGCCACATCAGCGCCTCGTGCTGTCAGACGAACGACCAGTACGGTACCGATATCTTCGGTAGAAACCAGCCCTTGCTCTTCTAACCAGAGCAACTCTGATTTGACCAGGTCACGGCTGGGGTTGTGGCCGTAACGCGTCAGCCCTTCAAAAATCACCGAGCTGTTAGAGGTATAGCCCGGCATCTCAGACAGGATGCGCAAAGTCACCAGGCGCATGTCTTCACGTAAAAAATCCTGGTATTTCATTTGCCACCTCGCTGCTTCATCAAAAAATCGTCAATTCTCTCAACACGTCGCGACATTGCCCCTAACTGGATGCCGATATTATTCAGTTGGGCTTCTGTTGCGCCGAGCTGGACCATCAGTTGGGCCAACTGCTGTTGGGTTGGCATCTGTTTGACTCGCTCCTCCAGGGCAATAACACGGGTGCGCAGCTCCAGAACCTCGCTGTTGGTCGCCGCTTGTCGGCTGATAACCCAGGCATAGATACCGATAGCCACGGTCAGCAACCACTGCACGGCGCTAAAACTAAAACTCAATTCTTCCAGGTTCATGATGTCTTTTGCCTATAAAATCGACCAGCTCGACATGACGGCCAGCACAGGTTGCGTAGATGTCGTACATCCGTTTCAGCGTGACGAACGCGGCATCCGCGCTATTGTCATCAGGGAGTGGCGGTACCGGACAGGTGACCGTTAATCCCGCCGGTAACAGCAGCGGTGGCGCGGTCACGGGCGGCGGCGAGTTGCTGCATGCTGTCGTCATCAAACACGCATTTAACACGGTCAGCAGCCGTTTTTTTGAGTGCATTCTTGATATCCCTCGTGGTCTGTTCATCGCGCTGTTCCTGCTCTGCGATGCGTTCAGATAGGCTGCGGTCTGCCTGTCTGACCCGTTCTGCTGCAAGATCTGCCGCCTTAGTGAATGAATTGAGTGCCTGTTTGCTGTCAGATAACTGGTTTTCCAGGCATTCCAGCTTGGCGTCACTCAGCCCTTCCTGGTAGCCATATTCCCGCGAAAATTCGACAGTGATGAAAAGCAGCCCAAACAGAACCGCTGCGATCAGTACGATGTACTTAACCTTCATGGCATACCCCCAGTCCCCATCCAGCATCGACATAGAGAGGTTGCCAGCGTTGGATAATCCGCTGCGGATAACCCCGGTTCTCTCGCCAGTTCGCTGCCGTTCGCCCGGCATTGACGGTCTCGACGTTCCCCCAGTAACGGGAGTGGTCGAGTCCCTTGGTCGTAGCCAGCTTGCGATCACGTTGCACCCAGCCCAGACCGCCGTTGTAGGCAGACAGCACAAAGGCCCAGCGGTCACAATCACTGGTGGTACCCAGGATGCGATCCCAGTGCCACAGGTTGTAACTGACTAATGCCCGCATGGCCCATGACGGGTTGTACGGTTGGTTAGCCCCTAAAGATTTGGGGTAAACGCCCGCAATCCAGTCACTGGTCGCAGGCATGAACTGTGCCAGACCCAGCGCACCCACCGGCGAGCGAGCTGTCGCTTTCCATGTGGATTCTTGATGGATTTGCGCAGCGAACAGCGCAACCGGTGCATCCAGCCCCCAGATGGCGCGGGCATTACGGGTCAACTCCCGCTGGTGTTGTTGAGCCTCCAGCGGGATACCCGCAGCACTGGCCTGGGAGAAGAAACCGCCGCACCACAGGAGCCAGGCGGTGACCACGGTGGAGAACGCCTGCAACCAGAAATTATGCTTGCCCGTTTGTGGCAGGTTGTGTGCGAGGAACGCCATGACAAGGGCTACGGAAGCCAGAACAATCCAGGTGATTTGCGGCCAATGCATAGTTAGAGCCCCATTGTTACGCCAATGACCACCGCCAATACGATGATGGCGCGGCGAAGCAGAACGGCGGCAAAGACCAGTTGGTAACCCGCGACAATCGGATATTCAACATCCTTAGTCCCCATGAATGGCGGTGTGGTTTTCCAGTCCTGAGAGAGGTAGCTGCCTGGGCTAGCATAGGGGAACAAGCCACGATCAAGGTGATAGCCCAGCACAACGGCAATCGAGACCAGGGCCAGCTTGTAAACCGTGACACCGATTTGTGCCGGTGACAGAAACGCGATCAGCACCAGCAACAGAACGGCGGCAATGAGCCAGCTCAACAAGCGCTGACGGCGGAAACTGCGGTATTTATTCAAGAACGACATGGTGACTTCCTTGGTTGAGATGAATAGGTCAACAGAGGAATTCATTGTGCCGGGTGGTTTAGGGATTGTGATTTATACACGGATAAAAGAGCTGTGTATGGGGGAGGCGTACAAGGGGATGGCTAATTAGCATGCGACAGTTTCCCCGCCAGCGTCAACTATTCATCCTGGAGCGTTAAAATGTTTTCGACTATGCCAAGACATGTTGCACTTGATTTGATACGTGATCTCCTGAAAAAGCCCGATTTCAGGAAAAGACTGCAAGAAATACTAGAAGGTAAAAATTTGGAAAGGAATATTGATACTGACAGCCATAGCAACACCATCAGTACCAATGCAAACTAATCGAATGACTACTAGCTTGGTGCCGACTCTTCGGTACCAGGTTTTCGGATTTCAATGACTTCATTTATAAGCGCTTTCCAACCTGTGAAGTCTGAGTCCAACACCGAGTGGACAGCCTCCTTAAATTCAGGTGATTCACCAAACGCAGACGTATAGCGAGACGCCAGCCCAATACCAATATCTTTCCCAATAGTTCGCCAAACTTCATCAAGTTTTTCGGGCTTAGGATTAATCAAAATCAAACATCCAATCATTGCTTCATAAATCTCATTAAGCATTTTTTGCTTTACTGCTTCAATTTCGAGCTGTTTTATACGCTTCTGAAGGTGGTCAAATGCTTCCTGAATAGGGGCTTCTCTTGTTTTATCCACCACAACATCCTCATGGTAATTCTACCTGTTGGCAGAATGCATTCACTTCCATCATTCTATCCACGGATAGAATACCCCTTGCCATAAATCACGCAGTTTACCCCCGCAACAAGAAAGAGCGACCCGCCCAGTGCGTCAACACTGGGCAGGCCGTCACACACAGAACGCACCTGTGAGCAACCGAAGGCTCAGTCCGTCTCGCGAGACAGATCCAGCCTACTGCATTTTCATCATATGAAAAAGGCTTACAGTTTATGAAAGCGACACCGATCATACCTTGGATAGGTGGTAAACGCCGTTTGGCTAAAAACCTCCTCCCGCAATTCCCTGAACACACCTGCTACGTTGAGCCGTTCTGCGGCGCAGCGGCACTGTATTTCCTCAAAACCCCGAGCAAGGTTGAGGTGATCAACGACATCAATGGCGAGCTGGTGAACCTGTATCGGGTTATCCAGCACCACCTTGAAGCCTTCATTCAGCAGTTCAAATGGGCGCTGGTCAGCAGGCAGTTGTTTGAATGGTTGCAGATCACCCCTGAGGCGACATTGACCGACATTCAGCGGGCTGCGAGGTTTTACTATCTGCAGAAGCAGGCGTTCGGCGGCAAGCTGGAGGGGCAGACCTTTGGCACGGCAATGACATCACCGCCAAGGTTCAACCTGCTGCGTATCGAAGAGGACTTATCACAGGCACATATGCGCCTGGCCAGGACGTTCATTGAGCATATGGACTGGGCAAAGTGTATTGAGAAATATGACCGGCCTCACACGCTAATCTACTGCGACCCACCGTACTGGCAAACTGAGGGCTACGGGGTAGAGTTTGGGTTTGAGAACTACTCACGTATGGCCGAACTAGCAAGATCGATAGAGGGAAAAATGCTGATCTCGGTGAACGATATCCCCGAGATGCGTCACGTTTTTGCCGGGCTATCGATGGATACCGTAGATGTTCACTACACACTGCGGGGAGCCGGAAGAGATTCCGGCAGGCAGCGAGAGCTTGTGATCAGAAATTGGTAAGGAAGACCGACATTGGCCACAGGTAGGTGGCCAATACTTGAGATTTTACTCAGGTTTTAATGGTGAGGCGGTTGCCGCAGTAGGTGTTGACGTACAATTACGTTTAGTCCGAAGGACCTGCAATTGTGCCAGCCTGGTGTTAGCACTTTTAATGGCATTGTCTTTTTCCATAACGTTGCCAATACCAAAGTCACCCAGAAACGAAAGGACTGAACGCCCATCAAACTGACTTTCTTTATCAACATGTGCTAGGAATCCATGCACCTTTGCTTCTTCCAGCTCAATTTCTCTGCACGTCATTGTATCTTGTTCGTACTGAGTAATTTCACCCTGCCGACCATAATTTTTAGTAGAACAGCCTGATAAAACAATCAGAGAAAAAACAATAAATAAAAAACTCTTCATCCTTACCCCTTTCATATTGTCGAAACACAAACATCACATGGTATCGTTTTTATGCTCAATAGAGATAGTCTTGACGCCACCGCAAATGAGCCATCTAGTTCAATCTACCAGTTAACACCAGAAAAAACAGGAGGGTGAACCTCATCAACACAACGTTTGTTCCAATAGATCTTATCAAATACGGACTCTGGCTTTGAGGTTTTGTTCGATTCGACAGTGGCATCCTTTGATGGCTGACTGGTTCCCTCCATCTTTGCAATGATAACGCTGTAACTTTTTGATTTTTCAATTTCCGCAAAAAGCACAACAAAACGCGTAGCGCCAGCATATGCACCAAATGCATTTTTTCCATTTACATAGCCGCATACCGCAACATTTTTCAGCGCGTCATCTGAGTCTGTAGTGCCTTGCTCTTCACGAACAATATAGACGCCAGAAAATTTCGCTGTGCCTGGATCTTTCAGTTGCTCAGCAATTAGCTTTTGGGCATCTCTTATCATTTTTTCATCGACGGTATCGCAAGCAGTTAGGCCGAGTATCACCAAAGTTGCGGTGAGTAATCTTAATAACCCGTTCATAGCCATCCTTATATTATAAGTTATTTTACAATGAAAATTGTTCCTAATGAGAACAAATTAGCCCGCATTTTTATTCCGCTCGAGCTCTATGGATAACGCCTCAACCTTCTTTTTCATTTCAATAAATTGCCGTTTTTCCTCAGCGCTTCGTAACAGGTCTCTTCTTGCCTCTGGGTCAAGCTGATTAATCATTTCTAGCAAGGCTAAATCGCTTTGGCTGTAGTTACTTTCAGTTGATGGGGTTGTTGAGGATGGCTCAACGATCGTCTGCCCACGTCCAGTCAGCAACCAATCGATTGATAGCCCCCTTTCCTCGGCAAAATTTATGCAAAAAGAATAAGGCACAGAGTCTCGCTTACGCCAACTGGCTAAAGTCTGCCTGTTGATTCCTAACATTCTCGCCAGGTCACTATCATTTTCTGTATTCAGGAGCCCCGCCAAGCGCGAAAGTACGGCATCTACACTTTTGTTATTCATTTCGAATAAATCCCACTTGCTTTATTTGTTCCGAATAAGTACGCTTATGCATAATGTTTACATGATAACCCGATGGGAACAACTAGATTATGAACAAAAGACAGATCCAGGCCCGTCTGATTGAGCGGGGAAGCAATTTCCGTCAGTTCGCACTGAGCGCAGGTTACGAACCACGTACGGTAACCCAGGCGGTAACACGCTGGGCAGGAAGAAGCGAGCTGCCTCGCGGCAGATTGACATACAAAATTTTGCGCGAGCTATCAGTGCTTATTGGGCGAGAAGTTACCCCAGGCATCCTCAGTAACGTGGAGTAAGCGATGACTAAAAAACCCGGCACCTCATCATCAGCATCGAGAACCTTGAAAGTGCTAATAGCGCTGAAGGGTCACACCATGACCGGCCTATCTAACGGTGAACTCGCCAAAGCGCTGAACGTCTCTCCAGCCAATATCAGTCGCGACTTGGCCACATTGGTAGCTGAGGGGCTAGCCATACAACTTGATAATGGTCGATACGCACATAGCGTACAGATGCTGCAGATCGCCACGGCTCATGCCGAACATATCGCCCGCATGCAATCGCGGATGGATGAAATCACACAGCGCATTACCGCTGGCTCTCGCTAAAGGACAAGACTCATGGCACGTAAACCAACTCCAACTGCTGAATTATTGCCGGACACTCCTCTTAATCCAGACCTGACAGACACTCAGAACATCATGGCGACGGTTCAAAGTGAATTTAATGACGAGCGGGATCTGCTGAACCAATTGTTGGGCCAGGCCCAGATGGCTGGCGCTTCTGAGGATTTTTTCCGCACGGTGCGGACTTCAAAATTAGCTTTTGTTAAGGAAAACAAGCTCTACCGCCAACTTAAAGGTTCTAAAAATCCGCACGGTGCGGAGTTTCTCTCAGGAACATGGGAAGAGTTCTGCAGCATTCTGGGGCGTTCTGTTGACCAAGTTGATCGAGATATCACCAACCTTCGCACCTTTGGTGAAGAAGCTCTCGATTCTATGTCCCGTATGGGTATCGGCTACCGCGAGTTGCGCCAGTACCGCCGGTTGCCGGAAGACCAGAAAAACGCCCTAATCGAAGTGGCCAAAGAAGGTGACAAGAATGCCTTGCTGGAGCTGGCCGAAGAGATGATCGCCAAGCACACCAGAGAGAAGGAAAACCTGGCTACTGACCTAGAGATCAGCCGTCAAACCCTGGCCGAAAGCAAAGAGAAATTGAACAAGGTTCAGGATGAAAAATCCGATCTAGAAGAAAAGCTCCTCCGCCGCGTCAAGCGTGAAACCCCTGAGACAGTTGGCGCTGAACTGACCCAGGAGGTCAATATCCTGCAGCATGCCGTGTTGGCTGACCTCACCAATCTGGAAAACGGCTTTACCGCCCTTGTAGACCATACCGAAAGCTCCGGCATCGCCCACGCCGGTTTTATGACCGGCATGTTGGATGACATCGAAAATCAGATCACAGCACTGCGCCAGCAGTTCAACCTGCCTGAGCACAAGCCGTTTGATCCACGCCCTGACTGGGTGAAGAACGGCCTAGAGAGTGAGGAGGCTGACAATGCCTAGCACCAGCTCCCCCATCGTTGATAGCGTGGAGTCGCTCAGCGCAGCCCTGCTATGGCATGTACCCGATATGCAACAAGGTTTCACCATCTGCACCTATCACGGTGAGATCACTATCCTGGCTGGAGATGCCCAGCCTTTTGCGGCAGCTCTGGAAAGCCTGCTGCTGCAGAAAATCAATCAAATCCAGAAGGGGCAAGCGTCATGAATTCAAACAATAAAGTTGACCAGTTACTACAGGAATCAACTCGTTCCAACGGTAAGCGCCTCCTGTCACAGGATGAAGCGGTGAGTTTGGCTGCGGTTGTCATCACACCAAAGCGCACCCCGGCAGAACAGGCGCAGCGTGATCAATTTCTGGCGGCGGTAAAAGAGGCCAAGAACTGGAGCACCATGCTCACTTTCTATACCGAGCATGAGAACTGGTCTGAGGTTGAATTCCTGCTGGGGTTGTCTGACCGCGTTTGCGAAAAGCTGCAGGAAGCCTTCGCGCACACCAACCAGATAAACGGACATTAACCATGAGTCCAGCCCTTATCCAACGTTTAGTCGCCATTGCAGATGCTGTCAGCGCGGCAGGCCATGGGGGCAAAGAAGCTATCTATCAGTCTGCCTGTAAGGAGTTGCAGATGTCCCGTTCAACGCTGCTGAAAAAGCTGAAGTCTGTACAGCCTGCAACCTCACGCAAAAAGCGTTCTGATGCAGGCAAGACGGCACTGAACCGCGACGATGCGCTGGTGATATCCGGCATATGGCTGGAATCTCGCCGCAACAACGACAAGCGACTGTATAGCCTGGAGAACGTGGTCAACCACCTGCGTACCAACGGCATGATCACCGCTGGCCGGATCGATGAAGAGACTGGTGAGTTTTTACCGCTGTCAATCGACGCTATCAGCAAAGCCTTGATAGGGTACCGCCTGCATTACGATCAGTTACAGAACCCGGCACCAGCACTGGAGTTGGCCAGCCTGCACCCTAACCATGTTTGGCAGGTCGATGCCTCGCTGTGTGTGCTGTATTACCTGAAGAACCCGGACAAAAAAACCAAGGGCGACTCCGGCTTGCGCGTTATGGGCCGTGATGAATTCTACAAGAACAAGCCGAAAAACCTGGAGCGCATCGTCAATGACCGTGTGTGGTCGTTTGAGTTGATTGACCATACCACCCACTGGATCTACGTCGAATACCACTTTGGTGGTGAAAGCGCCGAGAACTTTTTAACGGTGATGATCAACGCCATGCAAGAGCGTGGCGGTGCCGATGTTCTGCACGGTGTACCGGCCATCCTGTATACCGACCCCGGCTCGGCGCTGGTCTCTGCCAGTCTGCTCAATATGTGCCAGTCGCTGGGTATTCAGTGCCTTCAGCACAAGGCCCGCAATGCCCGCGCCACCGGTGCAGTAGAGAAAGCCCGTGACATTATCGAGTGCGACTTCGAAGCAGGACTGCGGTTCGTTCGGGTCGATAACATTGATCAGCTCAACAGCTTCGCCCGTTTGTGGCGCATGAACTACAACCGCACCAAGGTTCATGGCCGCTATGGCATGCCCCGCACTGATGCCTGGTTAAAGATCACCGCCGAGCAATTGGTGAAAGCGCCCCCTGTTGAGGTTTGCCGTGAACTGGCCATCAGCGCCCCGAAAGAATGCAAGGTTTCTGCTCAGTTACGTGTCAATTTCCGGGGCAAATCATTCTGTGTCAAAGATATCCCAGGTGCCTGTGTTGGCGACCTGCTTAAGGTGAGCCGCAACCCTTGGCATGACGATGAGGCCCGCGTGGTCATGACTGGCGAGGATGGTTTTACGACCTATTACCCCATTTATGCCATTGCCAAAGACGATTGGGGCTACTCCGTTACCGCATCCGTTATTGGCCAGCAGTACGGCCAGATACCTGACACCGATGCCCAGCGCAACCGTGCAGAGGTTGAGCAGCTTGTTTATGGCACCAACAGCCAGGAAGAAACCGACGCTGCCCGCAAGGCTAAAGCGCTGCCATTCGGTGGCCGGTTCAACCCATATATGGAAATGGAACAGGTCGAACACCCTGAGTACCTGCCGAAACGTGGCCAGGAATCTCAGGTACGTGCTCCACGCATGGAAGAACGCCCACTGACGCATGTTGAAGCCGCCAAGCAGCTGCGTGAGCGGTTTACTGCCCAGGGGCTGGAGTGGCACAAACATTATTACAGTCAGATCGTTGAACGGTTCCCTGACGGTGTTCCTGCTGAGGAGCTGGACATACTGGCCAGCGACCTTCAAGCAAAGCAACAGCGTGGTGGTTTTCGCGTCGTCAACGGTCAATAAGGGGGGATCATGCTGGTACTCAAGAGTTTAATGCAGGCCCACGGTATCGAGCAGAGCGCCATCGCGGCGGTAGCACGGGTGTCTCAACCAACCATATCTCAACTGGTTAATCATGCCGTCTGGCCTAAGCGTCGCACGGCGGAAATCCGCCAGTCTATCAGTGATTATTTAACAGGACGCGGCATAGATGCAGTGGCCGCTTTTGAAGTGGTGCGGGCAGCGGAGACCACCCGCACCGATGTCTCGCAACAGGCAAATGAAGAAGGAGACGACAATATGTTACTCGCAAAACAGGTGTTACTACCAGCGACCAAAAAGCATTTCGGTTTATTCCGCGACCCGTTCGCCGATGATGCCCTGCAGAGTGCCGATGATGTGTTTACCACACCAGACATTCGGTATGTGCGTGAAGCCTTGTTGCAGACCGCCAAGCATGGCGGGTTTGTGGCGATAATTGGCGAGTCAGGTTCGGGCAAATCCACCCTGCGCCGCGACCTGATTGACCGTATCAACAGCGAACGAGCGCCAGTAGTGGTGATTGAACCGCACATCATTGCCATGGAGGACAATGACAAGAAAGGGAAAACCCTGAAAGCGGCATCCATTGCCGAAGCCATCATTAATACCCTGGCCCCGCTGGAAGGCATCAAACAAAGCCAGGAGGCACGGTACCGCCAGCTACACCGGGTACTCAAAGACAGCAGCAACGCCGGGTATAGCCACGTTCTGATCATCGAAGAGGCCCACTCCCTGCCGCTGCCCACGCTGAAGCACCTGAAACGCTTCTACGAACTGGAGAACGGCTTCAAGAAACTGCTCAGTATCGTGTTGATTGGCCAGCCAGAACTGGCTGACAAGCTGTCTGAACGTAGCATGGAAGTGCGCGAGGTCGTCCAACGGTGCGAGGTCGTCAACTTACCGCCGCTTGGTATGCATCTGGAGGCGTTTTTGAAGTTCAAGTTTGAGCGCCTGGGCAAGCCACTTGCCGACGTGCTCGACGCCAGCGCTATCGATGCCATCAAGGCCAGATTGAGTCACGATCTGGGCGGCAAAAGAGGGGTGATCAGCCTGCTGTATCCGCTGGCCATCAGTAATCTCACCATCGCAGCAATGAACTTGTCGGAAAAACTCGGTGTGCCGGTGGTCAATGCTGACGTTATTAAGGGGCTGTAGATGAAATACATCATGCTGCGCGTAAATAAGCCGATGGCCAGGGAAATACCGATTATTTTCCCTGATAACCTGGTACATGCGGATGTCGTCAATGCGATGCGGATGCTGGTTGCGTACCCAGGAATAGAGGATGCAACAGTCGTCTCTGCTGGGTATTGCAATCTCAACCTCAGTGCTGAATGTTACGGCAAATCAGAGACCTTGGGTATTAGCTCTCGTGAGTCGGATGACAGCATTGTTATTAATACCTATGACTATACACACGGCCTTTTATTTACGGATTAATGGGGGCATTTCGCTATGAATATGAGTCAAAACCTCACAGTCAATATTAATAGCATGTCAATTCAGATGGCGTTAGGTAGTGCAAGTCATGCTCTAACGGCAATCACCGCCATCGGGTTTACAGTAATCAGGATTGATATTGTTCAGCACAGTCGCCCAACGTTGGTTGTCCAGGCTGATAGCAATACTGAGCAATTGGTTAAAGATGGCAAAGCTGTCCGTTATTGCCATGGCTCTGATGATAATGGCCCCTTTAAAAAGTATCAGTGCCAAATGGGCAATTGTCGGATTGTTTGGGAGGAGCGGTGATGACTGAAAAAGTGAAAGTAAGCATCAGCGCTAATCAACATATCCATTTAGATAAAACCGTCGAGATGGATAAGGCCGACTTTGAAAAATATCAGCGCATCTGTGCAGAAGGTGTCGATCTGGATAGCCTCATCGGTGAAATAGCCTGTAAATATGGTCTTGGTGTTCAAGATTGCTGCTATGAAAACGACCCAGAAGACATCACGTTCGAGTTAGTACCACAAACCAAGTAACTCTTTATTAGAAGGTAAGCAAAATGGCTAAAGGTAAAAAGCGGCTTAAAGCTGCGGCGGCTCTGTACGTCGCTCAATCGAAAACTGAGGTAATCGAGGGTATTAAAACCCTTGGTGACTTACAGCGTCAATTAACCCGCACCGAAACGGAAATGAATGATCAGATCGCGGCGGTCACTCAATATCATTCCCCTGAGATGGAAAGGCTAAAGGCTGAAATCGCCAGCTTCCAAACGGGTCTCCAGACTTGGTGTGAGGCGAACCGCAAGGAACTGACCCAGGACGGCAAAACCAAGACCGTAAACCTGACAACAGGTGAGATCGTTTGGCGCAATCGGCCACCGAGCTGCACCATTAAAGGTGTTGAGTCCGTCATGGAGGCGCTGAAGAAATTAAAACTTATTCGGTTTATTCGCTCTAAGGATGAAATTAATAAGGAAGCAATTTTAAATGAACCAGACGCGGTAAAAAACATTCCAGGCATCACGATTAATCGCGACCTGGAAGATTTTGCCATCATTCCATTTGAGCAGGAGAGCAGCGAATGAGCCTATCTTGCAAAAGCTGTAAGAAAGAAGTCAACGAGCTTGACTTGGAACAGGCAAATATCATGCAAGGACATGATGGCGTTTGGTGTGTTGACCTGGTTCTAAAATGCCCGCATTGCGGGCAACTCTACAACACATTTGTACCTACTGGTGACCTGGAAGCCCTCTAACCGCAAACGTAAATAAACATGGCGTAAATCAGTTTTGGCTGGCTTACGCCAATTTCCAGTCAATAGCATTGGGAATTTGCCATGAAAATCTTTAACAGGAATGTATCAGTCGGCGTAGCCATATTTTTTTACTCCAACTTGGTTCTAATCGCTTTGTCTTCTTATATACTTTTTAAGGTGATATATGAATAACGAAAAGTATCTTACCAAAATTAAAAAACTGCTGAATTTAGCCAGGCGCAGTACCAATCAAAATGAAGCGGCTAATGCCATTAGCCAGGCCCAAAACCTGATGCGGGCGCATAACCTGACTGAAACCGATGTCGATTTAATGGATATCGATGAGTTCAGCAGCAAGGGAGCACCTACCAATGCGGTCAAAATCCCTGCTTATGCCACTTCCCTGGCCAATATGATTTGCAGTGCGTTCGGTGTGCGTTGTTATCACTCCTATAACGTCTCTCGTCGAGTGGTTGTTTTCTATGGCCCAAATGAACGTCCACAAATTGCCGCATACGGCTTTGATGTGCTTTCCCGGCAGTTAATTAAAGCCAGGAATGAATTCAGTGCCTCGCAGCGTAAAAGTATTAAACGCAGCACCAAGATCAACCGCGCTGACCAGTTCTGCGAAGGTTGGGTGCTGGGTGCGCAGCAGGTTATTGAAAGTTTCATTGTCAGCGAACCAGAGACAACGTTGATGACTGCCTATTACAACCGGCTAAAGAGTGAGTTTGGGCATAAAACCCTTGATCCCAGAACTGCCAAAAAATGCAGAGGGGATGATATTGCCAAATCTGCCGGGTACCAGGCTGGCCAAGAAGCGAAATTGCACCATGCAGTGAATGGTTCTCAGCAGGAACATGCACGGATCGGGAGGTCATAGTGGATAATTTGAATAAAACAGAATCACTGCGCCAGGCATTAACCATTCTGGGGCCAAGCACCAGCAAGGAACTGGGGGCGTACACAGGCATTACAGCACATCTCATTAGTGCATTGCTTACCAGAGATCTTAATAAAGGAACGCTACAGCGCGGCTGGAAAGGTAAAGAACGCTGCTATGGCCAGCCAGGAACCTTGAAGCGTGTTGCGCCGAAAATCATCCGTGATGGCAAGAGCAATGAACTACGAGTTCCATCTGGCGATTACTACTTATTCGCGTCCCAAGCCCGTAGCTTTGAACAGCACAACTGCTTTGATGATGCAGCGCCCCTTTGGCTCAAAGCAGCAGCTGCGGCACGGCACGAAGTTAATGAGCTGTGGTGCGAGGCCCGAGCCAAGTTTTGCAACCGTGGTTGGAAGTATCCACAAGGGGGGGCTCATGAGTAAGGTCACTTTTGTTGTCGACTTTCCCGATGGTCAAACTCCAACTGTTAGTGCTGGCATGGATATTTTAGGCGGTCGCCTATGTTCGGTGGCTTGGTCAGACGCTACAGCCATCAAATGGAACATTAATGACCTTGAACCGCCTATGCACACTCGATTGCTCGTTACCACTGTTGATGGGTATGTCGATGTTGATACCTGTTCATCTATTAGCGGCTGGTATGACAATGACGATGATGTGATTGCCTGGTCACACTTACCAGAACCCTATACTGCACCTGATGACGGGGAGGACTCATGAACCGGGCCAAAACCATCCAGTTGATACATATCGCCAGAAACAAACTGGAAGTATCCGACGATGCCTACCGCGTGATGCTGCAGAACCTGACCGGTAAAGACTCATGCAGCAAGATGGATGATAGGCAACTGGCCAACGTTCTCGCCCACCTGCGTGGTCGTGGGTTCAAGTTTTCAGGCAAATCTCGCGAAGTGCCTATGGCTGATTTCCCTATGGGCCGCAAGATTTGGGTGTTGTGGCAGGATCTGGCCAAAGCTGGCCTGGTGCGAGATAAATCACAGAAAGCCCTTGATGCCTGGTTACTGGGCGAAACTGGTGTAGCTCGGTTGATCTGGTTGAAACAAGAGCCAGATCAGGCTCACCAAGCCATTGAGAAGCTTAAGCAGTGGTTGAGCCGTAAGTAGGCGAGGTCAGTATGAAGAGCGAGATGGAAGAAAAACGGCATTGGTTACTTACAGAACTGGCAGAGTATGTAACACTGGTCGCTCAGGAACACGGCCTGCCTACTGACTCTGCCGATCAGTTAGGCACTAATGTAGCTAATTTCATTTGTGAACATTTCGCCGGTCAATTGATTACATTCCCGCAGGACTATTTCTTCAAGTTGTCGGCGCGAGATCTTCAGATTTACGAAGACTGGCGCAAGAGGATGCCCTGGCAGCAGTTGGTCATCACATACGGCATGACGGAAGGTGGACTGCGTAAGGTGATCAAGCGTGTGGAAAAACGGATTCTGAAACGTTCACAGCCAGGCCTTGAGCTGTTCCCTGATGATGACTAAAATTGAGGGCGGAATGAAATTTTTCCGCCCTTGGTTCTCTTTCAGTATGTGAAATACAATTACAATCTCCATTACGTTATTTCTCACTATTTGCCCGTATTTTTCGATTTATCTCGCTCCACCTACTCCATTTATCTCACTCCCTATCAGGCTGACCAGGGAAACCGAGCCGGTAGCCAACAGCAGCCCGACGCCAAAGCCAATTTGTACGCCGCTGCTGTAAAAGGCTTTTCTCTTCTTCGGCGCGCTTTCTACCGCCAGCAAGGCAGCGCCGCCCCATTCGCCCCCCACGGCAAATCCTTGCACCGCTCGTAGCAGCACCAGCATGACCGGGGCCCACCAGCCAACTGAATCGAACGAGGGCAGCAAGCCGATCAACGCCGTAGAGATCCCCATCAGCCAGACGGTGATCATCAGCATGCGCTTACGGCCAAGCTTATCGCCAAAGTGCCCGAACACCATGCCACCTAGCGGGCGGAACAGGAAACCGACGCCAAAGGTGCCAAAGGCGGCCAGCGTGCCCATCGTTGGGCTGACCTGCGGGAAGAATTCGGTGTTAAAAACTAAAGCGGCAACTATTCCGTACAGCAGGAAGTCGTACCAATCGACTACGGCGCCAACAAAGCTGCCCCAGGCGGCACGCCGCGCCCGGCTTTGAGAGTACTGGGTTGGTGAGGTTATTTCGCTGTTGGCAGCGCTGCTGCCACTGACTGAAGTTGAGGTGTCCATGCCTGTTCCGTTATTTTAACTTTACAGCACTGTACAACAAAAAGCCCCGGCTAGGATAGCCAGGGCTTTAGTCATTCACTGCAAAACGTACAGTCAGGGATCAGGTGACTTATTCGTCACTGCCACCCAGGTTGCCAGCGTTGAGCAATTCGGCCAGGTTGGCTGTCGCTTCTTCCGCGCTAACCAGCGGAACAACCGGAGTTTCACCCAGAGCCTTACGGCGCATACGATCCTGGTGATAAGCGTAACCGGTACCGGCTGGGATCAGACGGCCCACGATCACGTTCTCTTTCAGGCCGCGCAGTTCATCACGCTTACCGGCAACAGCCGCTTCGGTGAGAACGCGCGTCGTTTCCTGGAACGATGCAGCAGAGATGAAGGACTCGGTCGCCAAGGAAGCCTTGGTGATACCCAGCAGATCGCGTGAGAAGGTTGCTTCGATCTTGCCTTCAGCAGCAAGTTTACGGTTAGCAATCTTAACGCGTGATACTTCAGCCTGTTCGCCTTCCAGGAACTCGGTGCTACCAGCGCTAACGATGGTCCCTTTACGCAGCATCTGACGAACGATAACTTCGATGTGTTTATCGTTAATCTTAACGCCTTGCAGACGGTAAACTTCCTGCACTTCGTTGGTGATGTAGCGAGTAACCGCATGCACACCACGCAGACGCAGAATGTCATGTGGAGATTCTGGGCCGTCAGAAACAACGTCACCACGTTCCACAATTTCACCTTCGAACACGTTGAGCTGACGCCATTTAGGGATCATCTCTTCGTAAGCGTCGCTGCCGTCCAGTGGAGAGATTACCAGGCGACGTTTGCCTTTGGTCTCTTTACCGAACGAGATAATCCCGCTGATTTCAGCCAGGATTGCCGGCTCTTTCGGACGACGTGCTTCGAACAGATCCGCAACGCGTGGCAGACCACCGGTAATATCCTTGGTACCGCCGGATTCCTGAGGAATACGCGCCAGGGTATCACCCGCACCGATCTGAATGCCGTCTTCCAGCTGCACAATCGCTTTACCCGGCAGGAAGTATTGAGCAGGCATATCAGTACCTGGGATCAATACGTCGTCGCCTTTGGCATCAACGATTTTCAGTGCCGGACGCAGGTCTTTACCGCTACCGGTACGTTCTGCGCTGTCCAGTACCACCAGAGAGGACAAACCGGTCAGTTCGTCGGTCTGGCGGGTAATGGTCTGGCCGTCAACCATATCGGCGAAGCGAATGAAACCGCTCACCTCGGTCACAACCGGCATGGTGTGTGGATCCCAGTTAGCAACGGTTTCGCCGCCGTTAACTTCTGCACCATCACCTTTGCCCATTACAGCACCGTAAGGCACTTTGTAGCTTTCTTTGGTACGGCCGAATTCGTCGATCAGCTTCAGTTCGGTATTACGCGAGGTAATTACCAGCTTGCCTGAGGCGTTCATAACGAACTTCACGTTGCTCAGCTTCAGGTTACCTTTGTTCTTCACCTGGATGCTGGATTCTGCTGCCGCACGAGATGCCGCACCACCGATGTGGAACGTACGCATCGTCAGCTGTGTACCCGGCTCACCGATGGACTGGGCCGCGATAACGCCGATGGCTTCACCTTTGTTGATGATGTGACCACGTGCCAGGTCGCGACCATAGCAGTTGGCGCACACACCAAAGTCGGTTTCACAGCTAACTACGGAACGGACTTTCACGCTGTCGACAGAGTTCTCTTCCAACAGGTCACAGGTCTTCTCGTTCAGCAGGGTGTTGCGTGGCACCAGGATGTCAGCCGTACCCGGCTTGATGACATCTTCAGCGGTCACACGACCCAGAACGCGTTCACGCAGTGGCTCTTTAACGTCACCACCTTCGATAACCGGAGTCATCATGATGCCGTTGTGAGTACCACAGTCGTCTTCGGTCACTACCAGGTCCTGCGCCACGTCAACCAGACGACGGGTCAGATAACCGGAGTTTGCCGTTTTCAGTGCGGTATCCGCCAAGCCTTTACGAGCACCGTGCGTGGAGATGAAGTACTGGAGTACGTTCAGACCTTCACGGAAGTTCGCAGTGATTGGCGTTTCGATGATGGAGCCATCTGGCTTGGCCATCAGGCCACGCATCCCCGCCAACTGACGGATCTGAGCGGCAGAACCACGAGCACCGGAGTCGGCCATCATAAAGATGCTGTTGAAGGAAACTTGTTGTTCCACCACGCCGTCACGGTTAACCACGTCTTCAACCGACAGGTTTTCCATCATCGCTTTAGCAACACGTTCGTTCGCCGCAGCCCAGATATCGATCACTTTGTTGTAGCGTTCGCCCGCGGTAACCAGACCAGACTGGAACTGCTCCTGGATCTCGGCAACTTCGGTTTCCGCTTCTTCGATGATCTCTGCTTTCTTGGCTGGGATAACCATGTCATCGATACCTACAGACGCGCCTGAACGGGCAGCGTAAGCAAAACCGGTGTACATGATCTGGTCAGCGAAGATTACGGTCGGCTTCAGGCCCAGGATGCGGTAACAGGTGTTCAGCATCTTGGAGATCGCTTTCTTGCCCAAAGGCTGGTTAACGATCGAGTAAGGCAGACCTTGCGGTACGATCATCCACAGGATGGCGCGACCGATGGTGGTATCGATAATCGAAGTCTGGTGAATAGATTCACCTTCGGTATTCTTGATCTCTTCTGTAATACGCACTTTTACGCGTGCATGCAGAGAGGCCAGACCGGCGCGGTAAACGCGTTCAGCTTCTTTAGGACCCGTCAGAACCATGCCTTCGCCTTTGGCGTTAACACAGTCACGAGTCATATAGTACAGACCCAATACAACGTCCTGAGAAGGAACGATGATTGGCTCGCCGTTCGCTGGTGACAGGATGTTGTTGGTAGACATCATCAACGCACGCGCTTCCAGCTGGGCTTCCAGCGTCAACGGTACGTGAACAGCCATCTGGTCACCATCGAAGTCGGCGTTGTATGCCGCACAAACCAGCGGGTGCAGCTGGATCGCTTTACCTTCGATCAGAACCGGTTCAAACGCCTGGATACCCAAACGGTGCAGGGTTGGTGCACGGTTCAGCAGTACCGGGTGTTCGCGGATCACTTCGTCCAGGATATCCCAAACGACAGCTTCTTCGCGCTCAACCATTTTCTTGGCGGCTTTGATCGTTGTGGCCAGGCCACGCAGTTCCAGCTTGCCGTAGATGAACGGTTTGAACAGCTCCAGTGCCATTTTCTTCGGCAGACCGCACTGATGCAGACGCAGGTATGGACCTACGGTGATTACAGAACGACCAGAGTAGTCAACACGTTTACCCAACAGGTTCTGACGGAAACGACCCTGCTTACCTTTGATCATATCGGCCAAAGATTTCAGAGGACGCTTGTTGGAACCGGTGATCGCACGGCCGCGACGGCCGTTATCCAGCAGGGCATCTACCGCTTCTTGCAGCATACGCTTTTCGTTGCGCACGATGATGTCCGGCGCAGCCAGATCCAGCAGGCGTTTCAGACGGTTGTTACGGTTGATCACGCGGCGGTACAGATCGTTAAGATCTGAAGTCGCGAAACGGCCACCATCCAGTGGAACCAATGGACGCAGATCTGGCGGCAGTACCGGCAGCACGGTCAGGATCATCCACTCTGGCTTGTTACCAGATTGCACGAACGCTTCCAGCAGCTTGATACGCTTGGTCAGCTTCTTACGCTTGGTTTCGGAGTTGGTTTCGTTCAGCTCTTCACGCAGCTGCTCACACTCGGCTTCCAGATCCATGTTTTTCAACAGGGCCTGAATAGCTTCCGCACCCATCTTGGCGTCGAATTCGTCACCAAACTCTTCCAGCGCATCCAGATACTGCTCTTCAGTCAGGATCTGACGACGCTCGAGGTTGGTCATACCGCCTTCGACTACCACGTAGGATTCGAAGTACAGTACACGTTCGATGTCACGCAGCGGCATATCCAGCAGCAAACCGATGCGCGAAGGCAGCGATTTCAGGAACCAGATGTGCGCAGTCGGAGAAGCCAGTTCGATGTGGCCCATACGCTCACGGCGTACTTTGGTCTGGGTCACTTCAACGCCGCACTTCTCACAGATCACGCCGCGGTGTTTCAAGCGCTTGTACTTACCGCACAGGCACTCGTAATCTTTTACCGGCCCAAAGATACGGGCGCAGAAAAGGCCGTCACGCTCAGGTTTGAACGTACGGTAGTTAATGGTTTCCGGCTTTTTAACTTCACCGAACGACCATGAACGGATCATGTCTGGCGATGCCAGAGCAATCTTGATCGCATCAAACTCTTCGGTCTTAGTTTGCGCTTTCAGAAACTTTAATAAGTCTTTCACGGATTGGCTCCTGTCGGAGTTAAACCTGTTGGGCGCACGCTGACAAATCGCGCGCCCGTGTGACCTGAACAACCACCCTCTGGCTCCCTAAGGTCGGGAGCCAGAGCTGGAATAGCGATTAGTCGCCTTCCAGTTCGATGTTGATACCCAGCGAGCGGATTTCTTTCAACAGTACGTTGAAGGACTCCGGCATGCCTGGTTCCATACGGTGATCGCCATCCACGATGTTTTTGTACATCTTGGTACGGCCGTTGACGTCATCCGACTTAACGGTAAGCATTTCCTGCAAGGTGTAAGCTGCGCCGTATGCTTCCAGCGCCCACACTTCCATCTCACCGAAGCGCTGACCACCGAATTGCGCCTTACCACCCAGCGGCTGCTGAGTCACCAAGCTGTAAGAACCGGTAGAACGCGCGTGCATCTTATCGTCAACCAAGTGGTTCAGTTTCAGCATGTACATATAGCCGACAGTTACCTGGCGCTCGAACTGCTCGCCGGTACGGCCATCAAACAGCGTAATCTGACCCGAAGTCGGGATACCGCCCATTTCCAGCAGTTGCTTGATTTCTGACTCTTTCGCACCATCGAAGACTGGGGTTGCGATCGGCATACCTTTTTTCAGGTTCTCTGCCAGACGCAAGACTTCGTCGTCGGTGAAGGTGTTCAGGTCAACTTTCTGGCAAACGCCGTCACCCAGATCGTAAGCCTTCTGGATGAATTCACGCAGCTTGGCCACTTCCTGGTGCTGCTTGAGCATTTGGTTGATCTTCTCACCAATGCCTTTCGCCGCCATACCCAGGTGAGTTTCCAGGATCTGACCGATGTTCATACGCGATGGAACGCCCAACGGGTTCAGAACGATGTCAACCGGCGTACCGTTTTCATCGTAAGGCATATCTTCGATCGGGTTGATCTTGGAGATAACACCCTTGTTACCGTGGCGGCCTGCCATCTTGTCACCCGGTTGGATCTGACGCTTAACGGCCAGATACACCTTGACGATTTTCAGCACGCCGGGTGCCAGATCGTCGCCTTGGGTGATCTTACGACGCTTGGCATCCAGCTTCTTCTCGAAGTCGGATTTCAGTTCGTCGTACTGCTCTGCCAGCTGTTCCAGCTGGTTTTGCTTGTCTTCGTCGGTCAGGCCCAGTTCCAACCAGCGATCGCGTGGCAGTTTGCTCAGCTTCTCGGCTTCGATACCACCAGAAACCAGTACCGCATGGATACGAGCGAACAGGCCAGCTTCCAGGATCTGCAGTTCTTCAGTCAGGTCTTTCTTCGCCTGCTTCAGCTGCATCTCTTCGATTTCCAACGCACGCTTGTCTTTGTCCACGCCATCGCGGGTAAAGACCTGCACGTCGATAACCGTACCGGAAACGCCGTTTGGTACACGCAGAGAAGAGTCTTTAACGTCAGACGCTTTCTCACCGAAGATCGCACGCAGCAGCTTCTCTTCTGGCGTCAGCTGGGTTTCACCTTTCGGCGTTACCTTACCAACCAGAATGTCGCCACCGGTCACTTCTGCACCGATATACACGATACCGGATTCATCCAGTTTGGAGAGCGCTGCTTCACCCACGTTAGGGATGTCGGCGGTGATCTCTTCCGGCCCCAGTTTGGTGTCGCGAGACACGCAAGCCAGTTCCTGAATATGGATGGTGGTGAAGCGATCTTCCTGTACTACACGCTCGGAGACCAAGATGGAGTCTTCGAAGTTGTAGCCGTTCCAAGGCATGAACGCGACGCGCATGTTCTGACCCAACGCCAGTTCACCCAGGTCTGTAGACGGGCCATCTGCCAGCACGTCGCCGCGCTCGATTGGCTCACCCAGATTCACACAAGGCATCTGGTTGATACAGGTGTTCTGGTTAGAACGGGTGTACTTGGTCAGGTTATAAATATCGATACCAGCTTCGCCTGGGTACATCTCGTCTTCGTTAACTTTGATAACGATACGGGAAGCATCCACGTACTGGATCACACCACCACGTTTGGCTACGGCAGTAACACCGGAGTCAACCGCTACGGCACGTTCCATACCGGTACCTACCAGCGGCTTGTCAGCACGCAGGGTTGGCACCGCTTGACGTTGCATGTTCGCACCCATCAATGCACGGTTGGCGTCATCGTGTTCCAGGAATGGGATCAGTGAAGCACCAACAGAAACAACCTGCTGGGTTGATACGTCCATATAGTCAACCTGGTCGCGGCTAAACAGGCTTGATTCGCCTTTGCTACGACAGGTAACCAGGTCTTCTTCGAAGCGGCCTTCTTCGTCCAGGTTGGAGTTCGCCTGAGCGATAACGAAGTTGCCTTCTTCAATAGCAGACAGATAGTTGATTTCATCGGTCACCACGCCGTCACGCACGCGGCGGTACGGGGTTTCCAGGAAGCCATACTCGTTGGTCTGTGCGTACACGGACAAGGAGTTGATCAGACCGATGTTTGGACCTTCCGGCGTTTCGATTGGACACACGCGACCGTAGTGAGTCGGGTGTACGTCTCGAACTTCAAAGCCGGCACGTTCACGGGTCAGACCGCCTGGGCCCAATGCAGAGATACGACGTTTGTGCGTGATCTCAGACAACGGGTTGTTCTGGTCCATAAACTGGGACAGCTGGCTTGAACCGAAGAACTCTTTCACCGCAGCCGAAATTGGCTTGGCGTTGATCATGTCCTGAGGCATCAGGGTATCCAGATCGCCCAGGGACAGACGTTCTTTCACCGCACGCTCAACACGCACCAGACCGACACGGAACTGGTTCTCGGCCATTTCGCCAACGGAACGGATACGACGGTTGCCCAAGTGGTCGATATCGTCCACTTCGCCTTTACCGTTACGGATATCGATGAGCTTCTTCATCACTTCGATGATGTCGTCTTTGCTCAGGATGCCCGAACCTTCGATCTCGTCACGCAGCAGAGAACGGTTGAACTTCATCCGGCCAACCGCAGACAGATCGTAGCGGTCTTCAGAGAAGAACAGGTTCTCGAACAGGCTTTCCGCCGCTTCACGCGTTGGTGGCTCACCAGGGCGCATCATGCGGTAGATTTCTACCAGAGCGCTCAGACGATCGCTGGTTGGGTCGACACGTACGGTTTCAGAAATGTACGCACCGTGGTCCAGATCGTTGGTGAACAGCGTTTCGATACGCTTGTGGCCTGACTGGCTCAGCTTGGCCAACAGATCCAGTGACAGCTCCATGTTGGCTGCACAGATCAGTTCGCCGGTATTGGTATCGATATAGTCCTTCGCGACCACTTTGCCCGCAATGTACTCAACCGGTACTTCAATACTGCGAATTTCGTCTTTTTCGAGCTGACGGATATGACGAGCGGTGATACGGCGTGCTTTCTCAACGTAGATCTTACCGTTGGCTTCGATATCGAAGGACGCAGTTTCACCACGCAGACGCTCTGGAACCAGCTCCATCTGCAGCTTGTTATCACGGATCTCGAAAACAATTTTCTCAAAGAACAGGTCAAGGATCTGCTCAGTGGTGTAGCTCAGCGCGCGCAGAATAATGGTCGCAGGCAGTTTGCGGCGACGGTCGATACGCACGAACAGGTTGTCTTTCGGGTCAAACTCGAAATCCAGCCATGAGCCACGGTAAGGGATGATACGTGCGTTATACAGCACTTTGCCCGAGGAGTGGGTTTTGCCCTTATCGCTGTCGAAGAACACACCAGGACTACGATGCAGCTGGGATACGATAACCCTCTCGGTACCGTTAATTACAAAGGTACCGTTTTCGGTCATGAGCGGAATTTCGCCCATATAGACTTCTTGTTCCTTGATGTCTTTGACCGTACCTTCTGGTGCTTCACGTTCGTAGATGACCAGGCGCAGTTTTACGCGCAGCGGTGCAGAGTACGTCACACCACGGATCTGGCACTCTTTAACGTCAAACACCGGCTCACCAAGACGGTAGCTAACGTATTGCAGCTCCGAATTGCCACTGTAGCTCTGGATCGGGAAAACAGAACGGAATGCGGCTTCTAAGCCGTATTGCCCTTCTGGATCTTGCTCGATAAATTTCTGGAACGAGTCAAGCTGGATAGAAAGGAGATAAGGTATGTCCAAAACTTGCGGACGCTTACCAAAATCCTTACGAATACGTTTCTTCTCGGTATAGGAGTAAACCATAGGGTTCCTCAGCTCGCTGGAAAGTCGAACCTATTTGTCCGTCCGGATAGGGGACGGTTCATGCAACACCGTTTTGTTGACCGGAAAGCGAGAACACTTTCCGCAATACTCGTTTCTATCACGCTTAAATCATTTCATTGCCGTGGCGGCAGATTCGGCTGCGGCGCAGAGGGCAGTATATTAAGTCGTCGATAGAAAGAAATATTGGGGTTAGCCAGTAGTCAAACAGTGTGAAACTCTACTGACGCCCTACAGCGCAAAAAGGCTGGTGACCAAAAAGTCACCAGCCATCAGTCTGTTAGTTAAAACAGACTGCACTCCAAAAGCAGTGGCTTATTTAACTTCAACTTCAGCGCCAGCTTCTTCCAGAGCTTTTTTCAGTGCTTCAGCGTCGTCTTTGCTGATGCCTTCTTTCAGTGCTGCTGGTGCAGACTCAACCAGGTCTTTAGCTTCTTTCAGACCCAGGCCAGTTGCGCCACGTACTGCTTTGATTACTGCAACTTTGTTCGCGCCGATACCTTTCAGTACAACGTCGAATTCAGTTTTTTCTTCAGCAGCTTCAACAGCAGCAGCAGGACCTGCAGCTACAGCAGCAGCAGAAACACCGAACTTCTCTTCCATAGCGGCGATCAGTTCAACGATTTCCATTACAGACAGGGCTGCAACGCCTTCGATAATTTGGTCTTTAGTGATAGACATAACAAAAGTTCCTAAAATTCAGAAATAGTTTAAATACGTAAGCAAAGGCTAAGAAAGAGAGAGGCTTATGCCGCTTCTTTCTGATCGCGTACTGCAGCCAGAGTGCGAACCAATTTGCCGGCAGCGGCTTCTTTCATGGTTGCCATCAGGCGTGCGATTGCTTCATCGTAAGTAGGCAGCGTTGCCAAGCGGTCGATTTGTGCCGCAGGGATCAGCTCACCTTCAAAGGCCGCAGCTTTAACCTCAAATTTTGCATTCGCTTTCGCGAACTCTTTGAACAGACGAGCAGCAGCGCCCGGGTGTTCAGTAGAGAATGCAATCAAGGTAGGACCGACAAACGTGTCTTTCAGGCATTCGAACGGAGTGCCTTCAACTACGCGACGCATCAAGGTGTTACGAACAACACGCATGTAAACGCCAGCTTCACGACCTGCTTTACGCAGTTCAGTCATTTTATCAACGGTAACGCCACGAGAATCCGCAACTACCGCAGACAGCGCGCCTTTGGCTACTTCGTTGACTTCAGCAACAATCGCTTGTTTGTCTTGAAGATTTAATGCCATTAGCTTTTTGCTCCTGGATTTAGCCGGGGAAAATCCCCGGAACTCACTTCACTCAACAGCGTGTGCGAACACGCGCCGTTGAGCGGCTTAACACGGTGAGCAGAATCCAGCAAAGACCATTCTTTTTAAAAAAGAAAAAATTTCTTTAGGCTCTGTCACCGTCTACGCAGGAAGGATTAAGTGCCTTGCGGCACACCTGCGGTCTTGGACGGAGGCCTGGATAGGCCAGGCTCCAACCGAAAAATCTGTTGTTCCACCTATAGCGGAACCTTGGGGGATAAGATTCTAGATGAATCCCACCCCCAAGTCAAAGCGATAATCGCAGTGCGATTAGTTCGCTACAGCAGTCAAGCCGCTTTGATCGATAGCAACGCCAGCACCCATGGTGGTGGAGAGGCTAACTTTCTTGATGTACACGCCTTTTGCCTGAGATGGTTTGGCTTTTTTCAGCGCAACCAGCAGAGACTCCAGGTTTTCCTTCAGCTTGTCTGTGTCGAAATCAACCTTACCGATAGTGGTATGGATGATACCGTTTTTGTCGTTACGATAACGAACCTGACCTGCTTTAGCGTTCTTAACAGCTTCAGCAACGTTAGGAGTAACGGTACCCACTTTCGGGTTAGGCATCAGACCACGTGGACCCAGAACCTGGCCCAGTTGACCTACAACGCGCATTGCATCCGGGGAAGCAATAACCACGTCGAAGTTCATCTCGCCTTTCTTGATCAGGTCAGCCAGATCTTCCATACCTACCAGCTCTGCGCCTGCAGCTTTAGCAGCTTCAGCGTTAGGGCCCTGGGCAAATACGGCAACGCGAACGCTGCGACCGGTGCCGTGTGGCAGAACGGTAGCACCACGAACGTTTTGGTCTGATTTACGAGCGTCGATGCCGAGGTTAACGGCAACGTCAACGCTTTCTACGAATTTAGCGGTGGCCAGCTCTTTCAGCAGAGCAACAGCTTCGAGGATGTCATACTGTTTAGTAGCATCAACTTTGTCACGGATCACGCGCATGCGCTTGGTCAGCTTAGCCATTTCTTAATCCTCCACTACCAGGCCCATGGAACGAGCAGTACCTTCGATGGAGCGAATCATCGCTTCAACGTCAGAACCAGTCATGTCCGCAGCTTTGGTTTCTGCGATTTCACGAACCTGTGCACTAGTCACTTTGCCAACTTTATCTTTGTTTGGCTTGCCGGAACCAGATTTAACACCAGCCGCTTTCTTCAGCAGAACTGCTGCCGGCGGGGTCTTGGTTACGAAAGTGAAGGAGCGATCAGAATAAACTGTAATAACAACCGGGATCGGCAGGCCTTTCTCAACGCTGTCAGTCTTAGCGTTAAATGCCTTACAGAATTCCATGATGTTAACACCTTGCTGACCCAAAGCTGGACCAACTGGTGGACTTGGGTTAGCCATACCGGCTGCAACTTGCAGCTTAACGTAGGCTTGTACTTTCTTGGCCATTGAAATTTCCTCGTTTGGGTAATATCGCCTCCTGAGAGGCTCCCCGTGTTTCGTCTCGCTGCAAGAGCAAGACATCTAAAAACAAAAGGCGCGAAATTGTAGTTCAATTTCGCGCCTCTGACAAGCCACAATTTCGCTCGCCTTGCTGATTATTTGATCAGCCTTTTTCTACCTGGCTAAAGTCCAGTTCCACCGGCGTTGCACGGCCAAAGATGGAGACAGACACTTTCAGGCGGCTCTTCTCGTAGTCCACTTCTTCAACGACACCGTTAAAGTCAGCAAATGGACCATCGTTGACGCGCACCAGTTCACCCGGTTCGAACATCGTTTTCGGACGTGGCTTATCACCAGCCTGCTGCAGGCGGTTCATAATAGCGTCCACTTCTTTATCGCTGATCGGTGCTGGACGATCGGAAGTTCCACCGATGAAGCCCATAACACGAGGAACACTGCGCACCAGGTGCCAGCTGGCGTCATTCATCACCATCTGAACCAGTACATAGCCAGGGAAGAATTTACGCTCACTCTTACGACGTAGACCACCACGGATCTCCACCACTTCTTCGGTGGGAACCATGACTTCGCCGAACAGCTCTTCCATATCGTGCAGTTTGATATGTTCACGCAGCGATTGCGCTACGCGACCTTCAAAACCGGAAAACGCCTGAACGACGTACCAGCGTTTTTTTGGGGCTTCAGACATTTTAGAACCTCAGGCCAGTAATAAACGATACCAGACGGACCAATATACCATCCAGGCCCCACAGAATCAGTGACATCACGGCGGTTACCGC
The DNA here is from genome assembly GCF_945957435.1 of Serratia sp. PL7. NCBI lineage: Bacteria > Pseudomonadati > Pseudomonadota > Gammaproteobacteria > Enterobacterales > Yersiniaceae > Serratia > Serratia sp. PL7. The sequence goes on from NZ_CAMFLB010000037.1 coordinate 64,812, forward strand.
GGCAACGATCAACGTGGTGTGTAACGTTTCCTGACGAGTTGGCCAGATCACTTTACGTACTTCAGTACGCGCTTCGCGCGCAAACGCAACGGTGGCTTTGCCTTTAGTGGTCATCAATGCCACTGCACCTGCAACGGCAATAACCACGACAACGGCCAACGCACGCAGCGGCAGGCTGAAATCACGGTAGTAATAGTTACCGACGATAGCCACAACCAACAGAACGGCGACGATTGACCACTTGGCCGCTTCAAGGCCGCGCCCGCTCCCTTGAGCCTCGGTATTCGCACTCATAAACCAACCTGTCACTAATGATTCGAACAAACAACTTTGCCTCGCAATGCGAGGCAAACCAAACCGAACAGATGCCGCTTGGCAGCATCTCGGTGTTTTACGCCATGACGTATTTCAGTCAATACCGTTTAAGAGCCCATCTCACCAATGATTATGACTGCAAAATCGCTGATGAGATAGGTTCTAGTTCACAGCGTAGAAAAAGGGCATCAAATGATGCCCTTTTATCGCATGTCGCGTCAAATATTATCCGCGATTAAGCGATAACTTTGGCAACAACACCAGCGCCAACG
>NZ_CAMFLB010000038.1:0-62864 GCF_945957435.1 Serratia sp. PL7
CATGAGGTAGCCCAAATGAAAAAGCCCCAGCGGTTAAGCTAGGGCTCTTCGATAAATTCTATGGATACATATAAAAGAAAACCCGCCAAAATGGCGGGTTACAAAAAGTGCCTGCGAAAAGCTTAAGCTACTGCTTTTCTACGACGAGGTTGGCCCTGTTTTTCACTACATCCGGCTTTGTGTTCGAATGCGTTTGGGGCAGCCTTCATCAGAACGTCAACAGCAGCGCCCATTTTCGCAAATGCGCTTTTTGTGTCGAACTTAACTTCAGTTTTGGCTACTTTTTGCTCTTTCATATTGACCCCTTTATGAGTACCTACGCGGCTCTCATTAAGAAACATTCTAGCATCTATGCTAAAAACACCCAACTCACCAGTTACGTTTCGTTACCTATAACTGCTTATATCAGTAGTTTTGACTACCGTTGGGAGGCTCATCCTATCATGTTGACAACTAGCGTCTACTGTTTTTGTGCTAAAAACTTATACGCTTTTGAAGAATTTTTCAAATGCAACTTCTAACGTACTCACATCCGCAAACATGGCATAACCACTATCATGCATCTCAAAACCGAAAGATGCATAGTACCCTAACAACTCTTTCACAGGCTCGCATATCTGTACCCCCTCTGCATCAACAGCCATGCAAAACAGGTAAGCTGCCATAAGTGTAAGCATTACCATTCGGCCTTTTAAGGGGTGCTCATCCTCATCCCTCACAAAGCTTTCTATCATGTGGATACGGAAGATATGATCATCAATACCGTAAACACATAAAGCTGCTCCTGAAGGAACCGCCTCAACAGCATTTTTAACCAATTTGATGCAAAACTCAAAACGGTTCGGGTTGTTTCCGTAACTGCACAACCCTACATCCCACTCAAGTTCACCAAATCCACCAGATAGGATTCGATAATCCTGCTCAGATATCGGACCAACAGCCAACTTAAGCTGCTGAGAATCAATGATTAATTGAAGGTTATTACGGACTGCCTGGCTTATTTCATCCAATGAGAGCATCTGAAGGTTTCCATAACTTCAATAATATTATGGTGTCACATTACGCTTTTTAAAGCTTTTTATAAACAAAAACCCGCTACGAGGCGGGTCATTTTGTTCAGTCGCTTGATGGTACAGCTTTGCGAAAGCATACCTGAATTATAGAGTTTCATTATCCGTTTGCAAGCTTTTTTCCATATTTTTTGAGTTTTCGATGCAAATAGCCACACGAACGGAGCAGAAGACAGCAGAGTTAAACACTTCAAGACACCAGCGAACTCTATCTTCAGACTGTATGCGAGAGAGCCACGGCGCGTAATGATTACGGAGGGTTTCACCAAGCTCTGTTACAGTGTGATGACCGGCATAGAAGCTTTTACCGATGATGTATGCAGGGTTTAGGTGTTCCATGGCTGTGAGCACTGCACGTTCCATGAAATCCTCTTCCTCCTTCCGGTCAGCAGCCACCAGCATTGCCCCCAGTGATTGTTTAGGCCACAAGATGGCTTTTGCCCGCTCTAACTGTGCTTCCCCTCTATAGCCGCTCTTGCGCAGCTCTCCCATCACCTTAACTATCTGGCTGGCGTTGTCGTCGTCCCACTCTTCAGCGACCAGTTGTCCCCAGACACCGCTACCGCCGCTACACCTCAACTTTCCATCTACCCGGCCACCGTACATATCGCCCCAGGCGCGCAATAATGATTTTATCCAGAGGGTTTGTATCTCGGTCAGACGCTTGTACTTACCCAGGTAAGACTTGCGAGGGATACCGGCAACAAGAGCCCATGCCTCATGTTTTAACTTTCTCTTCTGATTAGGGGTCATGCTATCGCTCCTATGCCAATTGAATAATCTAAGAACCGGAATAAAATCACTACCTGGCTACCGTGTTCCTCTTCCCATGCTTTCGGGTCTTCGTGCAGTTTGGTATGGCATCCCCTGCACATAGGGATAGCGAACAGGTCATGCGCTTTGGTTCCTGTCCCCCCTTGGCCGTGGCCTATTACATGGTGTGGGTCATCAGATGAACCACCGCAGCCGCTACAAGGTCGGGTCTTAACCCATTTGATGTATTTGCTGTCTTCCTGCCTAACAAGCTTTGGTATGAGCATGTGAGACTTAGGCGGCTCAGCGTCGATTTTTAATTTCTTGGCTATCATTTGCTTTCCCTCTCGAATACCCACTCGTAAACCTCTGAACCGTTTTGCAGCAGATCATTGAAGTCGCCAGATTTTGGCCAGCGAACCAACACCCTTTGGAGATCGTTCTTTGCATGAAGATTGGCTCGGGCGCATTCAAACGCCGCAGCATGCCCCGCTGCGTGGCGGTCTGTGTCAGCAAAAATAATCAGGGTCTGAACGCCAAGCGGAACACGGAATTTCTTCATGAATGCCGTGTTGAGAGTCGCCCAGGTGTTACAGCGGGTTATCTGATGGCAGGAAAGCGCGGTTTCTATGCCCTCTGCGATACCCAACGTGGTAGACGGTGGGAACATGCGGATTGCTACCGAGCTGGCATGCTCTAGATAGCTGTCTTCCTGTAGTTTCATCATCTTCTTTTGGGCTCCACCAGCAGCAGCCGCTTTTTTGTCACCATCTAATAAGGTGCGATGCAGGTAGCACAGCTCGCCTTTATCATCGGTTGCTAGCGCGTATATCGATTGGTACTCACCACCAGCAGCCCGCTGGCTATCGCAGTAGCGAACATGATCCATTGGCAAGGACGTGATCCCACGCTTCTTCAGGTATGCATCTGCACCTGTCCCACGCAGCGGCGTAAGCTTTGCAAACTTATGGCTGACACGCTCACGCAATGGGCCTATTCCAGAACGGGGGGCAGGAACGGATTCACCAGGCACAAATACCCTACCGATCAGCTTGTCAACCTCTGCCGCTAACGTCTTGAAGTCCTTGCCTGTGGAACCAGTCAGCAATGCCCAACCATCCCCAGCACCGCAAGTGCATACGTAGGAACCTGAGCCGTTCTTGTCATCACAACGAAACTTCCCCTTACGGCCACACAGCGGACATTCACCCTTAAAATGGTTTTTACCGGTCACCGGAGGTAAGCCGTAAAACTTGAATATTTCGGGCCAACGCCCGATTACTGCTTGTTTGGTATTCATGCGGCTTTCCCTTCTTTCTGCTTCGCCTTAGCAAAGGCGATCTGTCTTGATTTAATGAAGTTGCTTACCACTGGAGTGATCTCCATTGGCATATGGCTCAGGCCGTTCGGCCATTCGCTGAATTTTTCGCGGAACATGTGTTTACACCAGCCTTCGCTGATAGGTCGGCCCTGTGCGCTGCGGGAACGTTGGTAATAGAGGATCTGACTCCACCAGGCTTGTTTCACCGCTTTGGTGATCACTTCCTTGGTTTGCTTCACTTTCTTGAGCTTGCGGGTTTTGTCTGTCTCTACGTCTTCGCCGCCGATAGGTTTGAAACCGCATTTAGGGCAAATGTAGATACCCGCAGGCTTGACGTAGTGGCACTCGGGGCATTCTTTCGGCAGGCGCTCAGGTTCATCGGTTTTAACCACCCTGGCCGGGGCATCTTCCATGCCGTCAGACGTGGCAGGCAGGTAGTCATATTCGATATCGTCGGGATAGCCCAATTTGTGGATGGTGCCGCTATGGTCGAAGATGAGGCAGGTGTCTTTGCCTGGAGCTGGACGCAGGCCGCGCCCTAAAATCTGAATCCAACGAATTTCTGACTTGGTAGGACGGGCAAAGATGATGCAGCGAACATCACTATCGAAACCGGCCACCAGCACACCAACGTTAACGATTATTTTGGTGATACCTTGCTCAAAGCGACGGATAGTAAGCTGACGTTCTTCATGCGGCGTGGCTGCTGTCATAATCTCAACAGCTACCCCGGCCCGGTTGAATTCAACAGTAACGTAATTGGCGTGAGCCACGTTCACGCAGAAACATACCGTTGGTCGGTCTTCCCCGTTCTCCAACCAGTTCTTAACGATATCGCCCACTAACTTAACGTCGCTCATGATCTCGCCGATCTGCTCTTCGTTGTAATCACGTCCATAGCCAGCTTGCTCGGAGGTTTTTACATCGCTCAAGTCAGGTTGGGATGGTGCGTAAAACTCGTAAGGGCTAAGAGCGCCGATGCTGATCAGCTCTTTCATGGTCGTTGGCTTGATCAGCTTCTGGTAATACGTGCCGAGGAACTTGGCGAAAGGGGTGCCAGACAGGCCGAGAACTTTCACGGCGGTGTTAGTTGTCAGGTGCTCGATGGTCTGAAGAATCTTTTTGCGCTTGAGGTGTGCCTCGTCAATGATCAGCAGATCGATATCTTCAGGGAAGTCACGACGGATCAGCGTATCGGCAGAGGCGATCTGAATCAGGCGGCGCGGGTCGTATGCCGGATGATCACGCCAGATGTAGCCAATCTCTTCAGCAGGCAAACCGTATTCGATAAAACGCGTTGCCGTCTGGTCTAACAGCACGGTGTACGGAGCCACAAACATTACGCGCATGTTGCGACTGATAAACCCGGCAGTAATCAACGCCGCTATCGCAGTTTTGCCAAACCCTACCGGGGCGTACATCATGAATGATGCGTGTTGCTTCCATGCCGAGCGCAGCATATTCAGTGCAACAATCTGTTTTTCGCGTGGCTGGATGGTAAGCATTCGTTCTATTCCTCGTTTAGATGTTTAGCCGTCTAAATGTCTGCCCGGCGTTTTTAACTACTCGATCCCTTTAAGATCACCTTCTTGGTTAAGCCTGTTCCTTCCCCCACACCCCAACCCGATCACCCCCCTTACCCCCCTCTTACCCTTCCCCTCTCCCCCAAAAGAAAAAAAGACTTCTAGCCGTCCAAACATCCAATCACCCAATTCATCTAGCCAGTGGAGGCGGTTGTGTATGTCCAACGCTCGCCCTTGCATACCTGTCAGCGAATAACCTCAACCGCTCGTTTGCCGCCCTGCGCCCCGCGTTCTCTTGCCTGTAGGTCACTGGCTCAGCGTCAAACGCTTCTTGGTAAACATCCGAATACTGGTTTGCTACCTTGCTGCGCGTCCCGATCGGTAGTTCACTCAACCTTGCCTGTATCCATGCGGCATCCTCACGGCAAAAAGCCGTGGGCATTACTGTTCTCACGAACGTGTTTTCGTACATGCTCACCCCCCATGGCTTACGTCACAGTGATGTGCCTCCAGTCAGTGCCAGAGCGTTCATCAGTTTTCCCTGTGTAAAGCAATGACGGCTCTCACGTATTCCTCACGAGCTGCAACATGGCGGTTATGCAGAGTTAGGATTTCCGCCGCTTCTCTAGCGTCGATAACGCCATCATTTGCAATTGAGTCCTGAATGGTTAAATCAACTTGGCCTCGTTTAGCCGCCACCAGCGTTCCCAAGGCAAAGAGTTCAACGTGATCCAAATCATCCCGAGACTGCACTTTCACGCTGATCCGTCCCTTGCGGGCAGAGAAGTAATCAGCCAGCAGACAGGTTCCAGAAAGGTCTTCGATCGCTTCCAACTCGCTTACTTCAAAAAAGCGACAACCGTTCTTTTCGTACAGGTTGTTATCGAATTGCGTTTTGCTCATACCCAATGCGCCAGCCATTGCTGAACGTCCACCAGGGAAGGCAGCACACATCTCCTTCACAACTTCTTTAAGGTTTTGCTCTACCATTTCGCTTTTCCTTTGGTAGTTACATCCCGTGAGTTAACGGGAGATACTCTTTCCACCAGCTAAGCAGCTTGCGGCGGGAAAATGTCATCCAGCGTTACCTCTGCCCCTAAGCTGTTCAAAGCACTAACGATTAGACGAGAGTCATCCAGGCTAGGAGTGCGAATCTCGATTTCATAATTTGAGAGTCGCGAGGTAGTCCAACCGATCAGCGAAGCCAGTGCAGACTGAGATAAACCGAGCTTTTTTCGGTGTACGGCTATGTTGTTCATAACTACTCCACACAATTTGATTTCGATAAATATCACACAATATGTGTAAGAGATCAACTCAAAGCGTGAAATTGAAAGAAACACGTTATGTGGTAGCATTGAGGGATGAAAATGCTGATGCAAAAACCCAATGAACGGTTACGGCAGCTCCGAGAAAGCAAAAACCTTAGCCAGTCACAGCTAGCAAGGCTTTGCGGATGGAGTTCTATATCCCGTATTGGCAATTACGAACTAGGTACTAGAAAGATCAGCGCAGAAGATGCTGTGGTGATAAGTGCTGCCCTGGAGATTTCGCCGGGGGAGTTGCTTTTTGGTGAAGAAAGCTCAGCCGTCTATAAAAACTATAAGTACATGCTTCTTACTTCTCTAAAGGCAGGTAGTCTCATATCCTCGCCAGGCAGTGGCGCAGACATTGAGCCGATTAGATGGATCACATCTGATAAGCGAGCAAGTGAGGCGTCATTCTGGTTAGAGGTAAAGGGGCATTCAATGACCGCCCCACAAGGCGCAAGCCCTAGTTTTCCTGCTGGGATGCTTATCCTTGTAGACCCGCTTGAAGACTTAGCATCGGGTGATTACTGCATTTCTGAAGTTAACAACAGTGATGAGGCTGTGTTTAGGCAATACTTGAAAGATGCAGGAACTGAGTATCTCGTAGCCCTTAACTCTTCGTTCCATATGATTGAATTTATAGAGCGTGGAGTGAAGTTAGTGGGTAAAGTCATTGCTGCAAAATGGGGCGATGATAAGTTTTAGCCACATCCTACTATGAGTAAAACCCCCCCAAACTGAACCGGCCCCGAGCCGGTTTTTTTGTGCCTAAAAATCCTGTCCCCACAAACATTACTGAAAATAAATCTCCATCCAAATCAAAGGGGAATCATGATACACACCAATAACACACATTTCGTGTTTGATTTTAATTACACGTTATGTGATATTCATTCCACCGGCACCCGCCGCCCGCTCTTTAACATTACGGAACGCACGACAGGCTAACCCCTTCGCCCTAGCTGTTTCAGCGCCGGACAGGATGGATGGCAGGTAGGCAATTTGTCAGCAGACAATACCTTACGCAAAGGTTACGAACAGGAAGGCTAATAAGTCGTGCAACTCGAACCGCCACGATGATGTGGCGTGAGTGTTCAACCATAGGAGATCAAGCCAATGAAGCACTAAACGCAGTACCGGCCACCCCGCCAACGGCGAGGAACGGGGCCACGTTCCCAAAGCGACGCACCAGGGGAAAGGAGGCGCAATGCGCACTGGGCAGTTTGGCATGGCGACCCATTAACGCAGCAACCAGCCTTAAAACGCAGAGTAGTTTTACCCTGCCGCCTTGATGTTCGGCGGTAGGCATAAAACCACTACAGCAGAGGATTACACGATGGAAAAGAAAACTAAACAATTGGTAGCTGGTGACATGGTTCGCAACATCCTTAACGGCAATTACTACCCGTTTGAGTCAGTGAGAAAATCTGGCGCTGGCTACATCGTCACGCTAGTACCGGCAAGCCTGGACGGTAACACCTACTACGCAGATTACAACGACCGCCACGTAGTGCAGGCATAAAAAAACCGCCCCGGCAACGGGGCTACAGCAGAGGGTTGAACGATGGATAGTAGAACTAACTGGCGTGTTATTGATGCGGATGGTGTGGCCCACAGGCTAACGCGTGATGGTGCAGCGTACTATTTACGGATTGGACGCCATCAGGGTCGCAAGTGGATAAAAACCGCTGAAGGTTGGAAGTGCTAATAACACCTATCGCTCCCTACGGTGCGCACCATTACAGCAGAGGGTTAAACGATGGCTTACATCAGCGGCAAGTACCTGGCAATGCAAAAGCAAACCACATTCAAGTTTGAAAATGGTAAGCCTGCTGCAAATTTGTCAGTAAAGCTTTATAGGGATGATTTCGACCTGATCATCGACCTTATTAACAGGGCGTACCATGCAGGCGAAATCGCAGGAAGTGAACAACGCGCCGCTGAAATTCGTGAGGCGTTAGGTTTAGATAAATAGAGGGTTTCATTATGACGGAGCAACAGCTTATTCCCCCAGACTATGAGCAATGTCAGGCAGAAAAGCCAAATGGGCATAGTTTATTTTCACTGGGCGGTGTTCCCGGCCTGGTTAGATGTACCAATAAGCCTGTTTTTATTGCAACCGAAACAAGACCTGATGAAAACGGGGTAACCGGCAGCATGTCTCTTTGTGAGGATTGTAGGCTCTATTTCATCAGTCAATACGGTACGCATGCTGCAACATTCGCAAATATTAAAATTAAGTAGCCCCGGCTCTGACGCCCATCTTTCGCCGGGGCTTGACCAGTACAAAGGAGCTTCATACATGATCACCACCAATATTATCACATCTTCCACAGATTGGATGAGGGCTCGCCCTTCCGTTCAAGCTGTTCGCCGCGATCGTTCCTCTCAACCTGCTGTTGAAGTGCGTAAGTCTAAGTTGGTCAAGCTACTTACCCAGAAAGGCAACCCAATTTAAAACCCACACCGCCGCCTGAGGTGGAGAAGTACCCAGGCGCACAACGACAAGAGCACTGGCACATGACGGGTTCATAGCCCAATCCATGCGTAGAGTGTTGCCGCGCTCGGCAGTGCTCTTTTCGTTGTGGTAACAGTTTGGCGGCTATCCGTTCTTCCAATCACTACTTAACGGAGGATGGCGACAATGTTCAGCGGGTAGCCGCCCTTTTTACTTCTCAATGGAATATCAAAATGCTGCTAATTGCTTTTGTGATAGGAGCTGTCGTAGGCGCTTGTCTGGGCCTAATAACGTTTGCATTATGCAATGCCTCAAAAAGGTTTAACTCAGGAGATTAATCAATGAGTGAAAATAAGGTCACATCGTTCAGTCAACATCTTTCATATATCAATAAAGGCACTCTTGACAGTGAACTTTCTGAAGAGTTGGCAAGAGTAATTAAGGCCGTGCGTGAAACAGGTAAAAAAGGGGCGGTTACCTTAGTCCTTACTTGTTCCATGCTTAACACGCGTGATGAAAACACAATGAAAATCACGCCAACTGTCAAAACGTCTATCCCTGAACTTGGCCGCGCTGACACCATTATGTTTTCAACGGCAGATGGCGATTTGATGCGTGACGACCCCTCACAAGTTCAGATGGATTTGAAAGTTATTGATACACAGCCAGCCGCCGCGCCAATTCGTTTGACGCAGAACGGCTAATAACCCACCGCAGTTAAACCCTCACCATAAAGAAGGATTTAAAATGGATATTACCAACGAGTCAGTTAAGCATGTTGCAGAACTAGCGGTAGCAAGCAGCCTGGTTAAAACTGATATTCCTTATGCAGTTGTGCCGCGCGGTTATGAGCTCGCATCCCTTGAAAAATACATGGTTGATAAGGAGCAGATTAAACAGAGTGTAATGGTTACGTCTGCCTCTTCTCTAATCGCCTATCTTGTGCGCTTCAAAGATGACCGTAGCGTTATTTTTGCCGATACTGAAAATACGCGTTTTCGCGGCGTGCTGGATTACCATCTGGATAGTAAAAGCCCGTTTAAAAACACGCATATTGTTACGTATGACTGCCCACACTCCGAAGAGTGGAAAGCCTTTACCGGTAGTGATAAGCATAAAATGGATCAGGTTGAGTTCGCCGAGTTTATTGAGCAGAACATTAAAAGCATTGCCCCTGTGTCTGACTCAAATAAAACCTCTGGCAACGATCTGTTAGCAATGGTGCTGGCATTCCAAGAAACGCGTACATCTGAATTTAAATCGGTAAACCGCTTGAATGATGGTACATACCAGATGGCGTTCAGCAACGAAAAATCGGGTAGTGGTAACACTCAGTTGCCGGAAAAAATCAGCTTGGCAATCTCCCCGTTCCATAACGGCACTCCTTACCAAATCGATGCGCGGTTCCGTTATCGCCTCCGCGAAGGAAGGCTCACTCTCTGGTACGAGCTGATTGAACCGCAGAAAATCATTGAGCATGCATACAATGAAATTCTTGTTGATTTGCAAAGCCAGTTACCAGATGTACCGGTGTTTGAAGGCCGCATTTAAATATTAACCACCTAATAAAGTGCTGTCTTATGCGCCGCCTCGTGTGGCGCATAGTGAAGCATTTTCACCCCTCTGAATGGATAGATAAATTATGGCAACTTTAAGTCAGCGTTATGCTGCGCGTGAAAGTATTGGCTCTGATATTTCCACCCGTAAAACGTTTATGGTTCCTCTCAATGAAATTTATGCAGAGGAAGGCTATAACGTTCGTGAATTAAACCAAGCACACGTTGAAGAGTTTAGGGATTCCTGGATTGCCGGTGAGTTTATTCCCCCTCTTGCTGTTGAAATAACGGAAAAGGGTGTGAAAGTGATCGACGGTCACCACCGCTACCATGGTGCGTTATTAGCGTCTGCTGCCGGACATGAAGTGTTGCGCCTCGAATGTAAGGATTTCGTCGGCACTGAAGCAGATAAAATCGCCTTCATGGTCACCAGTTCGCAAGGGCTGGCACTTTCCCCAATAGAACGAGGCGCGGCTTATCAGCGGCTTGTGAATCAAGGCTGGACCAATGCAGAGATCGCCAAGAAGGTTAAGCGGTCTGAGTCTGACATCCTTCAGCACCTGCAATTACAGGAATGCACTCCGTACGTTAAGAGCCTGGTTAGGGCCGGTTCTATGAATTACTCATTAGCTATCCAGCTTAACCGTGAGCACGGTGTGTACGCTGACCGCGAAGCAGCGCGGCTCATGAAAAAAGCTGAGGATGCTGGTAAAACCAAAGTTACCAAAAGCATTGCACAGCCGCAGTTCAGCGCCAAAAAAGCCCGTCGAGCGCTTGAGCTCCTGTTCGATGCGGAAACAGTAGAGAACGGCGACGAGCACCTTTTGCGCATCCACCCTTCAGTTAAAGCTGAATTAATCTCTATCCTCCAAGAATATCGTCACGAAAATAAGCCTACCAGCGCTAGCAACACGGCATCTACAAGTGAACCAGTACAGACCACCGATGGCGATCAACTCCCTTTACTGAAAACCGACATTATCAGTAAGAGTGGAATAGAGGTATGGGCATGCGCGGCAGCAGCATTTGGCGATAAAGATGATTTTCTGTTTCACGAGTCGAAGTTCGCTCACACCTGGGCGGCTGATTCTTTCGAAAATCCAGAAGCCGTTGTTGTGCCAACAGAGACAATCTATAAGGCCAAAGCGCTTATTACCCAATATCAGGAAGCTCAAGAGCTTCGAACCTGGCTGAATGAAAAGTTCGGTAATGCTGAAGTGCCTGACTCGATGTTTGAGCGGCTGCATGATGTCTCGTCAGAGACTATGGGTGATCCGGAAAGTCCAGTGATGAATATGGGCGATTTTATTTCACTTGTAGATACCATCCCTTGTGATAAATGGGAAAACATCAGAATGCTGCGTGCCGAAATCCATTCTGCTATCGAAATGAAGGCCACCAGCAATGAGCAATATTAACTTTAACAATGCGCCTTTGTGGATAACAGCAAAGGCGCTTCATACCTTATCTCAATTCAGCAAAAGCCAATTAATTCCCCGCCGAACAAAATTAAAAGGCTATCTGACCTTCCGTGTTAACAAGCGCTGGCGTTTGCTGTCTCGTGATAACGGTAATAACTGGCAGCTACTTATTAATAATGATTACAACGCAATAATGCAGGAGCAGAAAGCATGAGCAAGTTAAAAATCACACTGGAAGATGCAAAAGAAGAACTTCGAGACGCTGCCACTGGCCCGGATAGCCAAAACTGGCGTTACTCTCCAGCAGTAAAGGCGTTGCTCAACAGCCATGACGAGCTGCTTGTTGTATTGGGCGAAATGAAACACCGTGCAGAGTCAGCAGAACAGCGACTTCAGCATCCTATTATCCCTGCGCAAAGTTCAAATGAGGTTAACGATGCAGCATGGAAGCTACACGACATGCTGACAGAACATGGCCCGCTGAATGGGCACCAGTTCAACAATCTCAAAGGTTGTTTCTATGAGGCTCTTAAGGTGTGTATGGGGCCAAATCTAACATTACGGCCAGCGCTTGTTGATGTGGTGGCCGAACGGCAGCGACAGATCAGCGCCGAGGGTTGGACGCCGGAACATGATGACGGTCACGCCAGCGGCTCAATTGCTCACGCAGCGGGTTGTTATGCGCTAAATGGTCATGATGAGTTTTGTGAACCAGGTTATGCCCCTGAATACTGGCCGTGGGATTTCTCAGATTGGAAACCCACCAGCTACCGCCGCAACTTAGTTAAAGCTGGGGCGCTAATTCTGGCAGAGATTGAGCGCTTAGATCGTGCTGCGCCTAAAGGGGAGTGATATGTCAAAGCTGAAATGCACAAAAGACGAAACTGGTTTCTGGACGGAAGGAGAAACGTATGCGGCTGACTACGCAGGTGCAGGCATGCTCTCTGTTGGTGATGATGATTATCCAAATAGTGAGTGGATAGCCCATCCTCTGACATATTCCGACGATGATAGCGTCGCAACTTATCATATCCCAGGCTTAGATGGCTCCGTTGAATTCGAGGAGGTTGCATGACCATATCAACTGAACGTGTCGCGGTCATTCGCCGGTTCCTGACAACGGGCGGCGGATGGAACGACAGAGCATCAACAGAAGAGTTTGTTTCAATCATTGACGAGTTAATAGCCGCAAGGAGTGCGGTTAGCGAACCGGTAGCGTCGTGCATTGTTGCAGATGGCTTAGTGATTATGGATGGCTTCAGCGAGTACGAGAACCATAATTTATCGGACGGGCATCATGAGCTATTCACCGCTCCGCCAGCGCTGCCGGACGATTACTTCGGCGTCTTGGTGCAAAAGGCGCGAGCATCAGCTGACAAAGCTATGCGTAAATATCCGCAACCGAACTATGTACTTAACAAAGTAGCTGAGGAAAGCGGAGAAGTTATCAAGGCTGTAATCCACTACACCGAAGGGCGCGAAGAGTGGGTGAACGTCGAAGGTGAAATCATTGATAATCTGGCCATGTTGATTCGCCTGGTTACTGAAGGGGATCAGGTCATAGGTTTCACTCCTCCTGAAGCCTGCCACACCGCATACGAGCCTCACAAGCTGACGGGGATACCGCAATCTGACCACCTTAAGCGCGCACTTAAGCTGGCTGGAGAAGCCAAAGAATTGGCTGACCGTATCCGAGCTGAAGAACTGACACTTCAAGCACCAGTGGTTCCTGATGATGTGGCTGCGGCGCTGGATTGGATTGATGATTTCATCGCCCGCTGTAATGGTGATGATAGAGGCTCTTGCAATTCCGTTAACATACTTCGCCGCGCTATCCTGGCAGCTATGCCTGCGACTGACTAAGTAATTTCTAGTTGTTGTGTGCAGTGCCTAATACAACACAATAATCATTATGTTGTACGCAAAGTGTCCTTATTACCCCTCCCCCAGATTGATCAATCCCTGATTCGCTGATACTGTTTATGCATACAGTATTTTGCGATTATGGATTCTACTCATTCACGCAAATTATGAGATAAGAGAGAAAAAACATATGGTTAATGAACATTTAATGGTTGATGCTGAAACCATGGGAAAAAAATCTACTGCCCCAATCCTTTCGATCGGCGCAGTGTTCTTTAACCCAAACTCTGGGGCGATAGGCAAAAAATTCTATGCCGCAATAAGCCTCGAAAGTGAAATGGCTATTGGCGCGATTGTAGAGTCAGAAACCATCATTTGGTGGCTGAAGCAAAGCAGCGAAGCCCGAGCAGCAATCACCAGCGATCAGGCCATTCCAATTTCTGAGGCTCTTTTTAACCTATCCGATTTTGTTGCAGCCAACTGCGAACAGCCGAAATACCTCAGGGTTTGGGGTAATGGGGCCTCTTTCGACAATGTGATTCTGCGCGGTGCGTATGAACGCTGCGGCATGCCACCGTGTTGGAACTGGTTCAACGATCGCGATGTACGCACCATCGTAGAGCTAGGGCGCGAAATCGGATTCGACCCTAAGCGGGATATGCCTTTTGACGGCGAGCCCCATAACGCTCTACATGATGCGATACACCAGGCTAAATATGTATCGGCAATCTATCAGCGGCTACTTGCGCCCCACCAGCAAAATTAGTCACTTACCATCATCGATCTGTTAAACCGATCGATAAGGCGTAATTGATCGCTAGGTTCTATTTGATTGTTTATCACTCATTAACAACACTCAATCAGCGCGCACTCGTGAAAGGACATTTGTCCATTATTTTCAATTAATTAGAGAGGCCATATGTCATCTAATAACGTTCCTTTTACAGAGAGTGCTGAAATAGAACCTGATGCTTCAGCGATAGACGTTGAGCGTTTTTTTGAATGCTTTAACACGATTGAAAAATCGTGGGCTCAGATAAGCAGTGATTTACTGGCAGTAGACCCACAAGCGGCGCGTTGTGTTGAATCCCTGATCGCCACAGTGCTACGTGTTGGCCGGACTTACCAAGCAAGTTCTTTGCGAAGGCTCAAATAGCAAAATAGTTGAACGAAAACTCCCTGGCTATGCGCCGGGGTTTTTTATACCTAATGAAGAGAGGCTTAAAATGATTACTGACTTCATGACTGAAGAAGAGGTGTTTACCCTCACAGGGAAGAAACGTACTGCACTGTGGCGGCTACGCACTAAATATGGTTTCCCCTCCCCCGTGCTTACCCATCCATCAAGATATAGCCGCCAGGCAGTTGAGAAATGGATCGAAAATGGAGGGGTTAACCGAGCTGCTTAACATGCCAAAAAATCTTATCAGCATACAGCTCATACGCTTCTTTCTGTTCTGCCAACCAATCGTGTTTGTTATACACGGCCATCACCCCCCCTAATTCATGCCCCAGCATCTTTTCGGTGACATGGGGCATGACCCCTTCCCCTGAAAGATTCGTCACCAGCGAACGCCGGAAATCGTGCGTACGCCACTCCGGAATATCAATCTTATCCCTAAGCTTTTTCATGTACAGGTTTGCCGAAGACCGATCAATCGATTTATCCAGCTCTTGCCCAGGAAAGAGAACCGGGTTTTTTGCTGCTATCAGCCGCTCTATGTAAGGTTTAACTTGAGCAAATATAGGGCGGCGGATCACGTTACCCATTTTCGAATGTGCGCCGGGTGTAGTCCAAATCAGGTCTTCCATATTGAACTCTTCAACCCTAGCCAGGCGCAGTTCTGACAACCGAGCTCCCCACAGCAAGAGCAACTGGTGAAGCAACTTATTAGAAGATACGATTTTGCTGTTCTCCAGCGCCAACCATACTTTTGCTAGTTCTGTAAACGTTAAAACGCGGCTACCGGTATCGGGTTTTTTACCGATATTCTTCACACTTAGCTTTGATAGTTCGCATGAAGGGATCAACTGCCTGCTGATACACCAGTTGATCACAGAACGCAGTTGGAGCAGCAAAACTCGGACTTTCTTCTTATTAAGCTTTTCCTGCTTATCAAAAAACTGAACCCATAGCGACACAGGGATTTGTGCCACCGGTACATCTTCGAATTGTGTGTACATCGTGTTGTACACAACCGAGCGGTAAAGCGTCTGGGTGTTAGGCTTAAGCCCAGTTACATACTTTTCCCACCACTGATCTAGGCACTCCTTAAGGGTCAGTTCTCCCGTTGCGCCTACAAAATAGGTTTTAGGGTTGATGCCCTTCAGGTACAATTCGCGCATCTCGCCAACAGCTACCCGCGCATCCTTGAGTGACATCACCGGATAGCGGCCAACAGTTAGGCGCACCGGCTTGCCATTCCAGCGGTATCGATGCTGGAAAGTAACAGTACCAGCCGGGGTTATGCGTACACTTAGGCCGTCACTGTCGGTAAGCTCCGCAGGCCCTGAATATGGTTTGTTGTGTATGCTGCGCAGTTTGGTATCGCTAAGGGCCATGTTATAGATCCTGTACACAATCGTTAATTGCATTCTGTACTCAATCTGTACTCAAAGGCAAGTGAACGAAGCGAACAAACGGCGAAACTAGGAGGGATGATAGAGAAAGGAAAGAAACATAAGGCTTGATAAAACTTGAGGATTTACGGTAGGATAGAAACTCAGGCGAACACTTCAAATCAAAGCCGCCCAAAGTCCCCTTAGTTAAATGGATATAACGAGCCCCTCCTAAGGGCTAGTTGCAGGTTCGATTCCTGCAGGGGACACCATTGGTACGTCTAACAACATCCCAAAATGTCTATAAAATCCATTCAAAACAAATACATTAGCTTATCCCGCGTCTAATGACATCCAAGGATGTTTACTGGAATCTACGTATGTTTGTGTATAAAATTGCGTATAACTCCAGGTTCGAAGTTTAGGTTATACACATTATGCTACTCACAGACGTACAGATCCGCCGCTCTAAGCCCCAAGACAAGCCCTATACGTTGAATGATGGCAATGGTCTTTCGCTTCTTATCGATCCCTCTGGCACCAAGGGCTGGCGCTTCCGTTACCGCTTTGCTGGTAAGGCAAAGATGATCTCCTTTGGGGTATATGGGGACGTTTCTCTTGCCGAAGCACGTAAAAAACGCGATGAAGCCAGACACCAACTCGCCAACAACATCAATCCCAGTGATGCACGCCGGGCAGAAAAAATTGCTCTGTCACATTCAAATATCAACACGTTTGAAGCAATAGCCCGTGAATGGCATGGCTCAAAGTTACCCACCTGGTCAACAAATTATGCCAATGACGTAATACGTGGTTTTGAAAACAATATATTCCCCTACATCGGTAAACGTCCGATAGACCAGATCGCCCCATTGGAATTACTTACTGTTCTACAAAAGATAGAAAAGCGCGGAGCATTGGAATTAACGGGAAAGATTAGAAGGCTTTGCGGCGAGGTATTCCGCTACGCTGTGGTGACAGGACGCACACACTATAATCCAGCACCTGATCTAGCCAGTGCTTTAAACAAGCCCAAAAGTGGCCACTATCCTTTCCTGACTGAAAGTGAATTACCGGAATTTATGCAGGCACTCAGTAACTACCAGGGCAGTATGTTAACGAAATATGCCACACAGTTGCTTATTTTAACGGGCGTTCGCACTATCGAACTACGTGGGGCAGAATGGTCAGAATTTGATTTTGATAATGCAGTATGGGAAGTGCCTAAAGAGAGGATGAAAAAGCGCCGCCCTCACCTAGTGCCACTGTCTACCCAAGCTTTAGAGATCCTTGCAAAACTCAAAGTGCTTACCGGGCGCTATAATCTGCTCTTCCCTGGCCGTAATGATGCGCGTAAGCCAATGAGTGAAGCCAGCATTAATAAAGTGATCACGATGCTTGGTTATCATGGTCGGGCCACTGGCCACGGTTTCCGTCATACGATGAGTACCATCTTGCATGAACACGGCTTTGAAAGTGCATGGATTGAGATGCAGCTTGCGCATGTTGACAAGAACTCGATTCGAGGAACCTATAACCATGCACAATATTTGGAAGGGCGTAGAACTATGTTGCAATGGTATGGGGACAACATTAATTAATACACCCACTCTGAATAACTGCGCCTAATACCGCTTCAGTTATCTATTTCATATGATGTTTGCCAGTGAAGGTGTATGGCAACGGGTTCTCTTTACCGGGTAACACCCCATCTATCTTATTAAAAAAACGATAATATCCAAGCCATCATAAATAATTACTCCAAAATACTATTTAGAATATAAACATATTCATTAACACGACCACTCCACAGGTGGTTTGACTTGGAAATATAGCTAACAAGAACATCTGACAATATACTTCTAGAGTCAGTTACAAACTTACAATCAGGTATTCCTTTATCCACTATAGAATAAAGGTAATCATTGAGGCTTCCTTTCCGTGTAAGAGTATCAGCTTCACCATTTGCATACCCGCTTATAATATCTGTTACGGCAATATTATTAAAATTGCTAACATAGACCAAATTCTCGAATTCATCAATTGTTATATAGAAAATCCTTTTTTTATCAATCCATACTTTACCAAGCTCATTTTCAATATGCTGAAATAGTTTTTTGTCAATTAATTCATCAACCATAACACCATTATATATATAATGATCTCTATGAGTTATAATAAGCAAGGAATCCGATTCACTATTTTCATACAAGTCGGTCTTTGATAAATGGCTAGCACACTCTTGCCCTTGAATGATTCCCTTTATAAAGCTTCTCTTTAATCTATCCTTTAGAGATTTTGATGCATTTGTTGATTTAACCACTAAGTCTGGTTCTATTGCCTTAGATTCAATAAATACCGTTGATTTGTCATATTTCAGTAAAAAATCAACAGACTTCCCCTCTATATTTTTTTTATTATATAATTCTTTTATTTCGCTTTCAAAAACCACTTCTCCATTTATTTCTTTAATAACATTACCTATATACACCTCCATTAAATTACCAAACTTATTTTTGTAGTTATCAACATTACCTTTCAATACATTGGGAACCATACTGGACAATGCTGACTTCAATATTTTCTTACTTAAAATCAATAATCCATCATCTGTAATGATGATGGGTTTTTTCAACATTGGTGTTTCCCTAAAATACTCAACACTCAACTCACCCTCATCTTTGTATGCTCCCATGAACGCTCTGATTTCATTTAATTTAATACTAACAAAACTAAGATATCCTTTTAAAACATCAAGACCAAAGAATGGATGCAAATGAATAATAAAGTGTTGATAAGGAATTACTTTCGAATCAGCGTTGCAATTATCACTACACATAATAATAAGATATGCACTAATAATATAAAAGTCTTCTAATTTAACGCCTGTTACTTCATAAAAACAATCCTTGTAATAATTTGATTCACTACAACAGAACCAACCATATTGTCGAGATAATGTATTGATATCAAATTTAAAGGGGGATTGATATTGTAGTTGTGAAATCATATAACGCCGCATTTCCAATATTGCATTGCTATCTTCGCTTAAATCAATTGCATCATCTTGCAATAGGTAAATACTATTTATTATAGAAATAAATTCACTCTCAGATAAGTGACTAGTATACTTTTTGTTTATAACTGTAAACTTCCATTTCAAAGCCAAAAAGCAACACCATGGAAAGTTAGATATGATACCATTACTTGGCTCACGTGCACGTTTCATGTGTAAAAACATCTTTTCAAGAAATGACTCATCTGAATAACACGATAACTTCTTTTTTATTTTCTCTACTCTTTTTTTATAATGCTTATTCTTATTAGTTTTCAGAGACATCCCAACCCCTTTAAAAAAAGAAAATTATTTTTAATACCATTGTCCTCATCTGGGGACGATTCTAGATAACAATACTACGGAATTCTATACTGTAATCCAATAATTACGGAATCGGCAATACCCCCCAGCCTTTTGCAGGATTGCTTATGCCTGCTATCTGGTGCACCTGTACGCCTTCCTGAGCCTCTCGATGCCCTAGCTGCAAAATCACACCAACGAAACCGCTTAACCTCACAGCGAACCGCCTACACCCCAGAATCCCCATGACATAAACCCGATCCCCACGGAAACGGCACTACACCGCACCCGCCTGCACACTTTGGATCATAAAAATTTTTCAGTTTTATTTTTTTACAAACCAATCCGCCAGCCCGCGCCACGCCTAGGCTTCTACGAGAAACCCCCAACTGAAAAGTTTGAAAAGAATTTCAGTGTTTTTCAGTTTTGGCTTCCAGATACACTACCGCAAGGAAAAATAAAACATTGATTATATTGAATTATTTTATTTTACGTGGGCGTGCAGGAAAAAAATAAAGCCAGCGGCACGCGGAAAGAAAACACAAAAGCCACGCAGGGCGCGGCTTTGCGGGGATTGTAGAAAATAGTCCAACTGAAAAAGGTTGTAAGCCAAGCTCCCGACATGGCCTCTACGACTTGGCCTGTAATGGCATTACTGACCTGCCACGTAATTGGCGTGCTTGCGCCGCGTAACGACTGGTTTGGTGGGATCGGGCATTCTAGCCTTTGCCTCTTGTGCATCCTTCTCCTGGGCCGTTTTGAGCCACTCTATAGCATTCGCCCGTTGATCCGGTGTGATGCCGCTCATTATGATTTGCATTATCTTACCGTGCGTCAACGCGCCAGGGCATAAGGTATGGGAAAACGTCACATTAGCCACAAACCGATGACCACACTCGGGATTGCTGCATGTGCAGTACACATCAGCAAGCATCTTATGCTTGCGGTTTGTCTTAGCAATAATAGACTTTGACTCACAATCAGGACATATCACTGTAAATGCTGCCATTCTTTTTACTCCTTTATCTTTTAACACCGCCAGCCAGGAAAGAAGCCTCAGCCAGCCTGATTTCATCTTCTCTTTATCCTTTTTGACTGGTAACAGTGGTAACACTGGTAACGTCATTGATTTAAAAGGATAAAAGCTGTTACCACTTCACTTTATCTACTGGTATCAACTGGTAACAGCGGCAAAACGTTACCAGTGTTACCAGTAGGTTTATTTCACTGGTAACACCGCCAAGCCTTGCCACACCTGGTTGTTACCTCTGTTACCAGTGTTACCAGTCATAGATAAGACTCGCGTAAGAGAATTACCCCAAGACGCTGCTGTTGAACTGATAAACCCGTTTCAGCCCTATTTCTGGCAGGCGTATGTTTTTCTGTGTCCGGGTTTCATCTTCCGGCACCTCCAGGTAACCCGCCGCCACGCATAAACGCGCCACCTTCTTGGCGTCGAACCCCTTGCAGATTTCTTTCCAGCCTGACGGCAACACGTAAAACGTGGTCACCGCCTCTTCCTGGTTGTCGCCTTTCTTCACCTGGCGAAAGCCCACCATATTGCCGGGGCGGCTTTGGGTATCAAACCAATCGGCAAAGCGGCTAAACTGGTTACGGGTCATAAACTCCCTGACCTGTTCCAGCGCGGCGGCATCTTCCTGATTGGCGGTGTGGCCCCGGTCATACATCCATGCAGCCAGGCAGCTTTTGGCGGCGTTTAGCGCCTCACCTTGCGCCCAACCGGTGATCCCCGCCTCGGTGGCCAATTCTCCAGCCATCGCCACCAGAGCAAAGCGTGTGACTGCTCGCCCTACCTGGTTCCCCGCGTTTTCCGGAGTGAGCAACCGGGTGTACTCTTTCAGCAAGGCTTTTGCCTTATGCGTCATACCCGGCAAATCCGCCGTCAAGCAGCGCAACCACTCACGGAACGGCGCTCCGTGGCTTGCGGTCACTGCCTGCTCCAGATGTTCCGCCAACGCCTTCCCCCCGGCAAAGCCGTGTAACTCCTCAAACACGCCATATTTGCCGGTATCGCTGGGGATCTGGATCATCCTGACCTCAACCCCGGCGTAGGTACGTTCGCCCACGTTGGCCGCGTGCTCGACCAGCGATAACTCACCGGTAGACAGGAACAGCAAGCACCAACGGTTGGTCTCCCGCACGCTGCCATCCGTTCGGGCGCGCGCCTTACCCTGGCCATTCGCCAACATGTAGGCGATATTACCGGCCTCGCGGCCATCTACTTCGCGGATCTCATCCAGCATCAAGGTCGCGTCATTACGGCGGCTGGCCGTACCTTCCAGCGCGTTACCGGTCGCACGCCAGGTATGCCAAAAATCGGTGCCACCGCAGACCGACGCCGCCACTTTCATGGTTGTGGTCTTGCCATCGGTTGATTCCCCTTTAAGGTGATAACCCCCGCCACCGACGCCGACCAGTTTTAACAGCGGCGCGGCAAAAGCCAGGCTAACCGCGAATGCTACCCGCCCATTCCCTACGCAGTAACGCCCAATCTGTTCGCGCCACTCATCCAGCGTGCCAGCCTGGCGGAAATCGCGGCCCTGAACACTGGAGGTTTGCAGGATCACCGACTCCGCACCAATGCCGATCACTTCATCCTGGAGCACGTAAACCGAACCATGCCAGCCGGTTTTAGTAACACACGTCACCTTACGTTCGGGTTTGCACAACGAGATATACTCCATCAGGTGCGCCCGGGCCTGGCCGTTGATATTGATGTATGACAACCCATTGACCAACAGCACGCGCCGCAGCTCCTCGCCACCACCACAGAGCATTTCCATCGGCATCGCCCATTTACGGCTGATCCCGTTGGTATCCTCCCACTCCAACAAACGGCCATAGTTACTGCCATCTTCATCACAAGTGATAGCGGTAACCCGT
The DNA here is from genome assembly GCF_945957435.1 of Serratia sp. PL7. Classification (NCBI taxonomy): domain Bacteria; kingdom Pseudomonadati; phylum Pseudomonadota; class Gammaproteobacteria; order Enterobacterales; family Yersiniaceae; genus Serratia; species Serratia sp. PL7. The sequence continues at coordinate 22,097 of NZ_CAMFLB010000038.1, forward strand.
AGCGGGCTGCACAGTTTGATATTGCGGATCTCGGTATCACCATCCGACTTGTTCACCAGCTTGTCGTACCACAAATACTCCTGGGTAAGCCGGAACCCCTGCGGCAGCTTGGTTTTACCCTTACCAAACAGGATCATCTCCTCCCGAAAGGCTTCTTTGGCACGCTCCAGCCCCAGTTCCTGGCGAAAATCATCCCAATCGGCTTTGTGGCGGGTAGGCGGCAACGTCACCCACCCATCTACCGCCTTGGCCGCTTTCTCCGCCCACAGCTTGCCGGTGTTCTCTTTGCCATCGTCAAAGTCATTGTCTCCCGCCACAATCAAACGGGCTTCCGGCCACGTTTGCCGTAGTTGCTGGGCCACATTGATCAAGTTGCTGGCCGCAACCGCAGCGACAACCACCCCCTCGGTTAACCTGGCTACGGTCAATGCGGTTGCATAGCCCTCGGTAATAATCACTTGTTCCGGTGGCCCTTCCCCTGGCTCATTAACGGCAATGAATGCGCCGGCCAACAGCGAATTTGGTAAAAGCCGCTTTTCTCCCAGGGGGTGGATCAACTGCGCCCCACGCAGTTGCCCGGAAACGTCTATCAATGGCAATAAAAGCGCCCCCACAGGGAACTCTATGCCGCCATAAGCCGCCGTCTGTCCAATCTGTGTTACCGTCTGCCCCTGTAGACCTCGGTTTGTCAGATACGGGCTTTCACCCGTTGAGCTGCGGGATAACAACGCCTGATAGCTCTTTTGTACCTTGGCCAGTTTCTGCGTGTCCGAGGCTTCTTTCCTGGCAGGCAAAATGGGGGGCTGTTGCACGCTGGGCAAGGCTAACGCCTGGGCCACTTCTTTCGCTGCACTGGCGGCATCGATCCCGGCAACCAGCTTCACCAGATCCAGACCGTCACCATGCTGGCAATGTGAGCATATCCATGTGCCACGCCCATCACGATCGTCAAAACGAAAGCGATCCGTGCCACCACATTTAGGGCAAGGGCCATGCTTACCGTTGGAGGGAACGGTAATCCCCAACGCGGGGAGAATATGCGGCCAGCGCCCTTTGGCAGCGTTAATGGCCGCTGTAACTGGTTGTTGGCTCATCAGTGCGCCTCCCTGACGTTACAGGCGCACACCGACGACCCGGGAGGCAACTCACCATCTGGCGCACCAAATATAATATCTCGGTACACCTCGCAAAGCCGATGATAACCATATGGGGATAACTGAACTTGTGCGGCCATAAATCCAGGCATGAGCATGGCCATCAAATCCGCTGCGGCCAATTGCCCGCCATCCATGACGCCAAAACGCTCGATAAAAGGTGCTTCAATATGGTAAATGATGTTCAATGCAACCTTATCCAGCGTTAACTCAACCTCCTCGCCGTCCTCAATAAATACCGCCTGGCCATGTTTAAATACCATCATGTCGATAAAGGCGCAGGAAATATAATGACGAAGCAAGGCAATTTTAAATTCAGGTGATGCGGGGTGATTAATTGATAGCATTATCTTTCCCCTGTGTTCTCGCAGCATTAAATAAACCGCTGTTATCAATAGCGCCATCCATTTGCACGGCCAAGCATTCAAACAGAGCCGCAACCCCCAAAGCCGAAACCATTTTTTGATTGCTGTTTCCCTGGTTACTCATCAAGTCGGCCATCAGTTCACATACTAACGTGGCACGAATTAACTGCTCACAGCCTTTATCATTCAGGGAATGTAACGCCGTATTATGAGTCGTATTCATTTTTCCCCCTTAGCGCCATTCAACGGCATGACGTGACGGCAGGCGACCAGCAAACGCCAACACATACTCTCTAACCAGCGCACGGTGCGCGGCCTGTTGGGAATCGGCAGTAATTTGTATACGCTGGGGTATGGCTTGAATATCGGCACGACGAACGGCCAGAAACAGATAGGTAAATTGGGGATGTGAGCAAATTGGGGTAGTGGCCATGGCGGCAACCTCCTTCAGATAGCATAAACAGCTACCACCGGGGTTCCTACGCCCAAGACTGGTGGTAGCCCAAACGGGGGTAGGAATACCGGCTCTGAAGGATACCGGCCAGCCCGAGAGCTGCCCCGCCTGGACTACCATAACGCCGTGGTGGTGATGCACACAGGCCAAAATAACGCCCCTACAGCCCTGTGAGCACCACACCAAAAACTTTAGGTGAGTCAAAGCTACGATACAAAAAAAGACGCATAGGGCGTCTGGTATCGCCTTCAGATTACACGGGTTCCTACGCCCGGCTGCCGATTTTGCGGCAACGGCGAAACTATACCTTGTGGCGGCTAAATCCTGCAAGCCGTTTTTATCCGAATACCCAAGATTGACAGCCGATAAGCTGAATGCGATATTTCGCCTGACAATAATAACAGTCATTCTTTCCTCAACCACGTTTGTTTTGACAAAAACACTTTGATTAGCCCGAAACCATTTTTATTTCGGGCTTTTTTTTATTTCAGGTGTTACTCAAGTTAACAGGGTTTATTTTCGTACGAGGCTCACTGCATTTTCATCCACTGCCGTATAAAGGAAACCATTTCCTAACGCATAGCCCTCATTACGCCAATAGCCTTGTTCATACGTGGCGCTATCGTCGACAAACTCAGCCCTGAAATGGCGACTGCCCTTTTGGGTGTAAATATGCAAATTATCCAGTGTTGTAATCGCTAGACGCTTCCCAGGCATAAAGGGAGGTACAAAAGCAAAACGCCCTGCCACCGAGCTGGTGAGCATCTGAGCCGCTGCCATGTCTGCCGGACGGTCTGCCGCATTAAACAAGCGTAAACGCTCCGCTGCCGCCAGTTCCGCACCAACCATGACGACCAAGCGCGGATCCTCACGGAACCCCTCTGGAATGTTTTGCATAATAAGATGGTTAGCCAGTGCATCCAGGTGCGGAAAATCACCACCCTCACCTAACGATACGGCCTCAGTCATGACTTGAGAACCGTTATTAAAGGCTTTCGCTATAGCGTGCCATCCAATATTAACATCTTGCCCTTTAGTATTATTTTGTGGATCGGTAGGATAGGCTATCCGCTCACCGTTTAATCCAATACGCAACATATCCAGAGAAACCGCCATACCAAAGAACTCAGACACGGATTGTGTGAAATGTTCCATTCCTCCTACATTCGCAATCGCAGACATTTTCCCATAAGGCAAGGAAGCGCATGAGTCCGTTTCGACCAAGATATAATCTGTTCCGTTTACCGCCAAGCTTTTATTAAAACGCCCTTCAATAGCACGACCTGTATGTAAAGACGAGTCACCAATTTCTATTGCCTGGCCTTTTTCTGTATCGACATCCATTAACGTGATGCCATTCATCATCCAACCAGATTCCAACATTGCAATACGCAATTTATTTTCTGCAACGTCTGAGATTGTGAATGTTCGCTGATGCCCATAAGGGAAAGTGACATTTTTCATTAAATTTTGGTGATAGCGTTCCGCCACGGCGGGAGCATTAATTGCAGCCATGATATTTTACCTATATGTATTTTTTTGAATTAAAGTGATGCGCGCATTTCTTGCTGTTTATCTTTCAGATGTAACTTCGAACCCATCATAAGATTGATATAATCATCAACAGCCATTACATTACGCCATTCTTCACCCGAAACGCTGTAATATTCCACAGCCAGTAGAGCACGGTCTAACCCCCCCTGATTAAGGGTATATTTATCTGTTGGAGGCGTGCATTTATTGACTATCGCACGTAACGCATTTTCCAGGGTATCCATTAATCCCCAGGCATAGATATGAGAACGCAGCCCCTCACTATACATTCCCTTGCGGTAGGTGTAGGTCGGTAAAGTCTCAAGCGGTAAAAGCGTTAATATCTTGCCCTTAAACCCCTTTTCACCACACATCAACATGTGCTCGACAGGTTCACGCAACAATCCCAGCAACCCTCTACGAGCGGCAACAATGGCGTTAGCTTCAATGAGTTTCGTTTGGGTTCGCTCAAGTCTGTTCTTTGCCTGGATGATGGCTTCTTTGATACTACCATTCCAACGAGAGATATCACTAACACCGCGTTTGGCATTTCCTAGCTCACGTTCACACAGCATAATTTCATTTTGAATATCGGATACTTTAGACTCAGCCTCTAAACAAATTTTTTCACCTTGCTTTATCAGCATATGAATTTCTTGTGGCGTACAATCTGCGCGTGGTGGCTCGTATCCTGTCAGCTGTCCAAATTGCTTTAAAAGCGGTTCCATTTTATGCAGGCGATAAATTTCAATAGTGCGTATTGCATACCCGCCATCACCATGTGATTCATCGAATGGAACAATATGATAATTAGAGACAGTAGCTAATTCACTGTCATTTCTTGTGTACTTGATTTGATTCACTGAATGACTCTCCTTGATATATTGTTAGCAACCCAACTATTAATCTCACTCTCAACCCAAGCGATAGACCTTTCGCCTATAGACACACTCTTCGGAAACTCACCACTCTTCATTTTATTATATACAGTTGATCTTTTTAGCCCTGTAATCATCATCACATCTGGCAACCTTATTAAGCGAATGTGAACATTCTCATTATTTACCTGCACAACACCCTCCTTGCTTATGAATTAAATATAAAAAACGAGTATAGAATCACACTTAGAGTAACTTGTGTAAAGCCCCCTACCCCTCACAACAGTTCAAGGACAAAGTGTCAGATGGAATATATACAAACCAATACGAACAAATACGAATAGATGCCAATAAATACTAAACATCCGTTAATTGTAATATTTTGTAAGCGCTATATAAACACCCTGGAATCTCGTTGGATGCCTATAGATTAACGCCGATTATTTTTATGTAAAGGGGGGAGAAAATAGCGATGAGGTTATAAAATGCACACCACTGATATCGGAAGGGTGAGGAGTTATCATGAGTTGTCAGGAGTCATATGTATGTTCACATATTATACCGCAGATCTTTAATGTAAATATTTGTAATCTTGAATGTAAGTTTTTGTAAGCCACGCTCAGGCAATATAAGAAGCTTAAAGCATCAACCGCGAGTGGCGTTTAAATAGACAAGGAATAAATTGTGAGTAAGTAAGTGTATAAATTAAATTTAAAATTATGTTTTAAACGTTTAAAATCAATTTATTACACCAGAAAATACACTTCTGCAGGGGACACCATGTTGATGCCAACAAATCTCCCCCACGCGAGCAAAATACAGTCACGGCAAAACTAAAAGAGAAACCCTACTACCTGCTCGTCGATTCGGCAATCCGATACCCTGCATACCATCCCCCGATAATCCCGACCAAGCGTTCTTTCGTGCAAAGCAAATCACAAAATATCGTATTTTAATCGCATTTAAGTTGTGATTTTTATCACTAAAACTTATTATCTAATCGACCAGTAAGGATAGCGCTCCTTAACAAAATGAGGAAATGATGGTTACGGTTCAATGGACGAAGAAAGCACTCAAGCAGTTGCTGTCAATCGACACCAGGTACCGCAAAGCCATCAGTGAGAAGGTTAACCAACTTGAAGATTTCCCTGCCGTAAAGCTCGACATCAGGAAGCTTCACGCAACTGATAACCAGTTTCGGCTAAGGGTTGGGGACTATAGGGTAATCTTCGAAATCACTGACGGTGAACCGGTCATCTGTGAGATTGCAGCAATTAAGCGTAGGTCATCGAAAACGTACTAAGGCGGGAAAACCCGCCCTTTCCTCATATAGCTATCTAAAGTAAAACCAGGAGTAACCGAAAATGGCAGTGCAAATTATCCGCAACGATAAAGGCGAACCACAGTATGCCGTGGTGCCCTACAGCGAATATGAAAAACTGATTAACGCAAAAACTGATTGGGAAGATGTGCCCTACACTGCCTCAAAATCCGATGATGTGACCGTGCCTAACGCGATCGTCAAGATCATGATTGACCAGGAAGTTTCTCTTCTGGCGGCCTGGCGGATGTATCGGGACCTGTCTCAGTATGATGTGGCCGAAAAACTCGGCACCACCCAATCCACCGTTTCACAATGGGAGGCATCAGACCGCCCTCAGAAGCGTACCCGTGAAAAACTAGCGGCGCTGTATGATTGCTCCCCCGAGCAGTTGATCCCCTAATCTTGCTCAGTGTAGGGGGCTGCAATGCTCCGCCCTTTAGATAACCAATGGGTTAACTCAGGCCGAACATGTTCGGCCCTTACAAATCAGCACCCATGCTGGCGCTGAGGACAGGGTATACTGTGTTATCAATATAATGTGTGACCGGCACCCGCTACCTAGCACAACCTCGTACGTTAAGGGTATAATCCAAGGCATTATTTAATCGGTTTCGGAAACGAACATGGCAAAGCTAACATTACAAGAGCAGCTGCTTAAAGCTGGATTGGTCAACAGTAAAAAACTGGCGAAAGTGGAAAGAACGGCGAAAAAATCGCGGGTTCAGGCTCGTGAGGCAAGAGAGGCCGTGGAAGAAAACAAAAAAGCGCAGGTTGAACGTGATAAACAGCTGAATGAGCAGCAAAAGCAAGCCGCCTTGGCCAAAGAATATAAAGCTCAGGTTAAGCAGCTCATTGAAATGAATCGGATCGTTATTGCAAATGGCGATATTGGTTATAACTTCACAGATAACAATTTAATTAAAAAAATATATGTGGATAAAACAACCCAATCTCAATTGATTAGTGGCCGTCTTGCCATTGCTCGGCTGATTACCGATAAGAATCCTGATGGCGAATACGCGATTATCCCCGCGATCGTGGCCGATAAAATTGCGCAGCGTGATGCGAGCAGTATTGTATTAAATGCCGAACTGAGCAAAGAAGCTAAAGATGAAGACGATCCGTATGCCGATTTTGTCGTGCCTGACGATCTGATGTGGTAAGTACTATTGCCTGACGTTAGCCATACTCCGCCATCACAGCATCAATAAAGCAGCGCAGTTTCTGCGTCGGATAACGGTTCGGCGAATACAGCAAATGCATTTCGCGCGAAGGTGCCTGATAATCAGCCAGGATCTGCGTCAACAGGCCGGAGGCAATGTAGCTTCTGAGCACCACTTCTGCCCCCAAAATAATCCCACCGCCGCTAAGCGCTGCAGACAGCAGCGCCGTAGCATTATTTGACTGCAAACGGCTGTTCACCTTGGCGGCGTACTGCTTCCCCCCTTTGGTGAAAATCCATTCTTTCTCTGAAGGACGGGACCAGTAAGTATATCCGAGGCATTCGTGATCGAGCAGATCTTCAGGTTGAGCTGGAGTACCATATTCGGCCAGATACCCAGGGGATGCGCAGGCAATTAGTTGGTAAGGTTTGAGTTTACGAGCAATCAGTGCCGAATCTGCCAACGGTCCAATGCGGATAACCGCCTCAAACCCTTCATCGACAAGATCCACAAAGCGATCGCTCAACGTCAATTCAACTTGAACGTCTGGGTAACGACGCATGTAGTCATTCACCAAAGGTGGCAGGCTGTATGCCCCAAATGTGACAGGCGCATTAACCCGTAACATTCCGCGCGGCATTGCGGTCATATCCTGGGCAACAGACTCAGCGGCATCCGCCTCGGCAAGCACAATTTTGCAACGCTCATAAAAAATACGCCCGACTTCCGTGAGGTTTTGCCGCCGGGTCGTACGGTTTAACAAACGGGTCCCCAAATGTTCCTCCAGCATGCTGATCTGTTTACCCACCATCTGCGGTGACAAATTCAGCACCTCGCTCGCGGCAGCAAAAGAACCGCAGTCCGTAACCTTCACAAACACCAACATGCACTTAAGCCGATCCATCATTCCCTACTTTTAGTTTCGAGTATCGCAACCTTACCTCTATTTATCACATAAAAATGATGAATTACAGTAGCCGAACTTAATCAAGGAGTTCACACCATGAAAATTGGCATCATCGGCGCAGGTTTTATCGCACGTTCGCTCGCAGAACATGCGTTGGCTAAAGGGCATCAGGTTATGCTCAGCAATTCACGCGGGCCGGACACTTTATACAGCCTGAAAGTCGCTCTCGCGTGTGAAACGGGAACGGTGCAACAAGCCGTAGAATTTGGTGATATCGTCGTCATTGCGATCACGTTCAAACACTATGCGACAGTACCTGCGGAGGCGTTGCGCGGCAAAATCGTAATCGATACCAATAACTATTATCCCGAACGCGACGGTAATTTCGTCGAACTGGATCAACAACTCACCACCACCAGCGAATTGCTCGCACGTCACCTTTATGCATCTCACGTTGTGAAGGCGTTTAACTCCATACGCGTCATCGATCTGGATAAAGATGGCCGCCCACAAGGGGATGAACGGCGCCGCGCCCTGCCCATCGCTGGGGATAATGAAGATGCCAAAAAACGGGTTAGCGATTTGATCGACCAGTTTGGTTTTGACGTGGTTGATGCGGGCGTACTGAAAGAAGGCTGGCGTTTTCAGCGCGGCTCGCCGCTCTACTGTGAATGGTTCAATCAGTCACAATTGAAAAAATCTCTGACGGACCTGACGCGAGAACAGGTAATTGCATAGGCAACTTCCCACCTGTAACCAGGCAGTGATGAACTGCCTCACCGCTCAGGATATTTGCCGAGGTGGCCGTCATCATTCACGCCATCACCCCAGAGAATAACGAGCGTTTCGAACGCCGTGATGTATATGAAATTTCGCTTCAGGATGCCATTAAATATACCGATGGCCCCCTGCGTGAAATAGAAGAAATGGTTCGCTCGGGGCAGTAATAAAAAAACCGCACCGGCACAGGAATAAGGTGGATTTATGGCAATTAAAAAAGGCATATAAGGAAAGCAGAATTTAGGCAGGGCATTCATGAAAAAGCCCCGAAAACGGGGCCTTAGGGTGGATTCAAACGGTCTGGGTCTGCTTTTTATAGATAGAACGGTAATGATTGAGCCGTTCGAAGAAGTTATCGCTCTGTTCACGCGACATATTACCCGCCACGCCGTTAGCATCGACTTCACGTCCCTGAAACTCCAAGAATGCCACCGTAGAAGCGAGAAAATCCATGTTGCTGGTGTTCTTGGCATAGACATAGCACTTTTCCAAAGTTTCCATGATCTCCTCCTCAACATTTACAATAAAGTTGACGTGCCACAAGCAGGATGACAATCGCTCGTTAAATGTGCTGCACCTCTAAGAATACTCTCAAAGGCTAAAAAATATACGCCATACGTGCGGTGTGAGCAAAAAATGGGCAGTGATCGCATAAATACCTAGCGCGGCGAGGACGACTGCGCAGCTTGCAAAACTTGCTCTGCCGTCACCACAGAGCCAAAGTCGTCAAGCACCGAGTAAAACACCTTCATGCCAGCACTCACCGGGCCTTTAGTCGCCGTTAACGCAAAATCAGCCTGCCCTTTTGGGCTTACCATACCGTTTTCCGGCACCAAGGTAGCGACTGCCTGCTGCTTATCGCGGCCCACCGTCATTTCAAGCAATGTCTGGTGAAAAGGCGTGGGGTTGCCGACCACCAACACTGGATTGCCACCCTGTTTTGCCAGGCTAAAGCGCAGTTGCTCCTGAACGTTGGTCGTGTTCACCGTCTGCAATGACCGTGGCCGGTAGAATAATTTGATCCGGGTTCTGAACGCCATCTGCATCTGGCTGGCCGTATTGCTGGCCACTTTCGGCGGGATCTCCAACACGTTAAGCCAAAACACCGACTCACGATCGCTCGGCAGCGTGTGTTCTGCCCCGGTAAACAACACTCTCAGACGCTGTGCCCGCTTCCCGTCCAGGCGCAAGATTGGCGGCGATACGGTAAACGGTGTGGCGATTTTCTCCGGTTCCGCCTCACTATCACCATTGTCCACCCAGACTTGCAGCAACACCGCAGAGCGACCCTCGTTGGTCACGCGCAGCGTCGCTTCCTTATCCTTGCCGTTGACAATCAGGCGCGTGGCTCCCAGGTATATCTCGGCGTGGCTCAGTGGGATAAATAGGGCCATCACCGTAATCAATAGCCAACGGCCAAGCCTGCGATATTGTGGCGTGAAACCATACATAGCTGCCATTTTCACCCTACTTGTAATTGAGCGTAAAAGTGATTGCGGTATTGGCCGTACCAGCAGTTACGGTATTACCCACCTGGAACAAACCAGCCTGCATCGGAACCCGATAGTTGGCCTTGGCCGAACTATCATAGTTATCCAGTAGATAAATAGTGCCAAACGTCACCGGCAGATTGTTGCCACGTAACAACTGGATCCCGACGCCTCGGGCGCTTGAGGTTGCATTCGGTGCCACTACGCCATTGGCGGCATCCAGCACCTGAGTCGTGGCGGCAAAGCTGTAACCAATGCTGGCCAAGCCGGCTGGGCATTGGTTGAACGCCAACTCAAAGGCTTTACGCCCTGCCACTGTCCCCACGCCGTTGAACTGTCCGACGCTGGCCTCCGGCAGATCGACATTCACATTAGGTGTGGTGCAGGTGCCGCCGCTGGCGATCGTGCCGCCGCTTTTGAACTGGGCAATCATGTAGGTGAGATCGCCTGGCGCAGCAATACCGTTATACGTCTCTAAATGTCGCAGATAAATCGGATCGAACAGGGGAATTGCGCCAGCGGTCAGGCCGGTGGTCGTTTTCACAAACCGCACCTGGGCATCAACACCCAAATAGAAGCGGTTACCGCTGTAGTTGACGGTGATAGACTCAGGATGGGTCTGTTGCCCGCCGGTGCCAATGGTCAGCGGCTGCCAGTTGGTCGTTTTACCATTCAGGGTATAACGCCAACGGACGATATACCCCAGGCCGGTTTTTACCGTGGTGTTATACAGCATGTAGGTTTGCCCATCGACCACGATAGTATTACGCGTGGTGTAAGGCGGGTAGCCCTGTACGCTAAACTGCACCGGCTGCTGGTAGGCGCTATTGGGGGTGCAGTTCCAGGCGGTGGAGTTGTAAGAGTTGATCCAAGGACCCAGCACATCACCCACGGCGCTGTCTTTGCCAATCTCAATGGTGGCCGTATCGAAAAACTGATAATAACCACTGTTACGCGCGCAACTGACCGCCAGCCCTTCGGCACTGGCCGCTCCGCCATAGCCAAATATTAGCAATAAGCCAAGAAGCAAGCGCTTACCACGCTGCCGGAACCCCGCGCCAAGCCAGTACGTGAAAAAACGGGTCAAAGTCAGTCGTTGCTTCATTGGCATATTACCTCCAGGCGGCGATAGTCAGATTCAGCCCCAGGCGATACGGCGGGCAGTTGATAGGTAAACCGGCAACTTTCTCCGGCCCCCTCCCCCCATTTCACCTCTAACTGGCCTTTAGGGTTGTTGACTCGCAGTAAGCCTTCACCAACCTGACCGATATACCCCACGCTGCGCTGTTGTTCGTCGGACACGTTTGCGCCAAAGGGCAACGGATTACCAGCAACGTCTCGGGCCGTCACCAGGATCGAGTAGCCGCTTTCGGTCTCATAACGTAACAGCCCGACGGCACCGGCGGTAGGCGCGATCTTCTGGCTGGTGTATTTCAGCTCCACATCCCTGGAAAGCCCTTTCGGATCCAACTCCACGGTATTCTGGCGGTAAGGGCTGAGGTAAGGGACCACCGCCTTCCCGCTGTTATCCAGGCGCAGACCGCTGTAGTTGGTGATCCTGGCCCCCTTGGCGTTTTCTGCCTCGACGATCGCCGAAGTTTCCCCCAGCATCGGTGTAAACACCACTCCACCGCTATAAGCAACCAGGCCACCGGACATATTGGCACCATATTGTTGATAACCTTGGCCTGCGGAAACGCTGCCCCCAACGAAGGCATAAGGTGCGGCCCATGAGCCGTTGACGCCGCCGCTAACGCTGTTGCTACCATTTTTAGCATAGTCGTAGTTGGTAAAGGCGCTGTAGTTATACTGCCGGTCCTCTCCCAGGCTACCGGAAAGCGAGTTCTGCAACCCCTGGCGATCCTTTTGCTGGGTATAGCTGCTGGTCAGGTTAGGCGCACGCGAGCTGGAGCCCAATGGGATCGACAGGGTCAGCATGGCTTTGTTATCCCAGTTTCCGGTTGCCAGGTTGCGTGTCCGTGCGAAGTTAACCCCATAATTCAGCTTGTTATAGTGATTGTTGTAGCTGAGCTGATATTCGCGGTCAGTCTGGTCATGATCCCAATAATCCTGCACGTTGGCATTCAACGCGACCGTCCCAAAACCCTCCGGCAACGACTGGCTGGCGTTGATCTGGAAACGATTACGTCGTTTCCAACTGTTGTAGTCAGCAAAGCCGCTATCGTTACTGTCGCGATCGCGCAGCAACATGGCGTCATCCACGTTGTAATACCCAGAGCTGGAATAGCGGTAGCTGGCCAGCGTGATGTTGGTATCCACCACCGGCAAAATTTTCGCATAGGTGAGCCGTACGCTCTGCCCCTGCTCGTTAGGACGGTTATCAAACTGCGTTTGTGCCTGGGTAATATCCGCCGAGAGCGCACCAAAATCGGTATTGAATGCCAGACCGCCCGAGGCGGCCGCATAGCCATCGGCACCGATCACGCCGGTATAACCCGTCAGCAGGTTAGTGAAACCATGCCTCAAGGTGCCCACCGCAATGGCAGGTTCCTCGCTCACCGAATTATTGCGATATTTCCCCGCCATCAGTGAATAGTGGGTTACACCTGGCCGCAGCAGTTCGGCTATCGAAGCATAGGTGACGGTAAAGCTGCGTTCGGTGCCGTCGGCTTCGGTCACCGTGACCAGCAGATCGCCGCCGCTGCCGGTAGGATACAGATCGTCAATAACAAACGGCCCTGGCGGTACCGTGGTTTCATAAATCTGGCTGCCACGCTGGCTTACACGCACCAGCGCGTTGGTATTGGCGATACCACGCACCACCGGGGCAAAGCCACGTTGGGAATCGCTGTACATACGATCGTCCGAGCTGATCTGAGCGCCAATGAACCCAATGCTGTCAAAGACTTGGCCGTCGGTAGTCGATTGCCCCAGCACCATCCGGCTACGCCAGCCAACCAAAGGCCGCTCCAGATAGGTTTCATTGCTTTGATAGCGAAAACCCTCGTCATCATTCCAATTGGCCGACGCCCGGTAACGCAAACGCCACACGTCCCAGTTCAATCCGCCACGCAACCCCAGAAACTGGGTGGTTTGAGCAGATGAGTCGGAATGATCAGCACGGTAGGCGTTGTAGTCATATTGCAGAGTAGCCGCCGTGATGCCGTTATCCCACAGCTCAGGGCTGACATAACCACGGGCTTCATGCTGCAGCAAAGACTGCGGTGCACGCACATCCAACCGTTGGCCACCGCTATCAAAATTGCCCTCCACGCCAGGCACCAGTTCACCCAGCGCAATACACTGTTCCCCTTGCTGCAAGCGTGACAACACCGCCTTGTCCAGTTTATCCAAGGCAATGTCGAACAGACTTAACAGTTTCAGATCGTAGCAAGGCTGAGCGATGCTGCTTTGCGGCGAAGCCAGGGAAAAGTTGACGTCCTGCCGCCCTTTCCATTGGTCGTTAAGATAGAGATCGATGCGGTGAATGCCGGGAGCAACCGGGTTACCGCTGGAGAACTGGCTGACATCGACGGACGAACGCAGAAAAGACTCGTTGAACTCAATAGCCTCGGTTTCATCCGCATAAGCCAACGCCAAGGGAGCCAGTAAAATGGCTCCGGCAATGTAAATCTGGTTGAGAAAAGTGGGTCGCCAATCAAGACTTACCACTGCCCGCCAACGTCCGCTCATTTTTGTTATCCCCACCGAAATCATCAATCAGGCTGTAAAACGCTTTTAAGCCTGCTGACGGTGCCGATTTCATTCCTTGAATTTTCATCACCAACTCGCCAAAGGGGGCCACCATTCTTTCCTGCGTTTTCCCCAGATCGCCCAGCACTGGCGCGCCTTTGGCGCTGCGAATCTCAATCTGGCGGAAAGTAAGGTAATAAGGCGATGGGTTCTTGGCGACGATTTCGTAACCCGCAGCCCCTTTGCGTAAGCTCAGATCCAGTTTTTCGTAAGCCTGAGCCGGGGTCATTGGCAGGTTATCCGGCCGGTAGAACAGTTTGATGCGGGTACGGAAAGAGAACTGCATCAGGTTGTCGCCCGCGGCTATTTTTTGGGAAGCCTTGGGTGGTATTTCCAACACATTGAGCCAGAACAGAGATTCACGGTTACCCGGCAATCCTCCGCCGGTACGTGCAATGCGCAACGCCTGCCCTTTACCCGGATCGATACGGGCGACCGGTGGCGTCAGGGTAAAAGGCACCTTGACGGTGTCGGGTTTGGATTTGACATCACCGTTATCGATCCAGGACTGGATCAACACCGGGCTCGTCCCTTGGTTACGCAGTTGGGTAATCGCTTCACCGCTGTTTTCGTTATAAATAATGCGTGTGGCGTTGATGATCACACCAGCATCAGCGGCAACTGTCCATGTCAGCGCCAAGCTAAGGGCGGAAACGGTAAATAGAGTTCTTAACATGGCGCTGTCCTCTGAAAGGGATGAGGCTGCCCCCATCCCACGGCTGGATGTCTTACAGGTAGATGATGGTGTAATCCACCTGGGTATTAACCGTACCTGGCGTGACCGTCCCGTTCGCATAGTATTGCGCGTAATAATTCATTACGCCGCCACCGGAGCTGATATCAACGGCCAAATCGCCTTGGCTATGTGCATTACCCGCCATGATGCTGCCCAGATTGGCGTTCAACAGCTGAACCTGAACGTTGGTCGCCGTACCCGATGCCGAGTTGTTCAGGCGACCGGTGCTCTGTTCAACATAAGCACCTGCTTCAAAGAAGGTGCTGGCAGTATTAAGTGTAGCCCCCGCACAGTTGGTCAGTGCGATACTGAAAGGTGTTGCCCCTGCTGTTGCCCCAACGGCTGGCAGCGCAGAGATGGAAATAGTCGGCAAAGTTACCGTGGCGTCTTTAGACTGGTTGTTAACCGAAATATCGCAGGTAGTGTCAGTAATGGTACCGTTGATGGTAATGGTGCCATCTGCTGCCAGGGCAGAACCCGCAAAAGTCATACCGATAACAGCGGCCAGCAGGGTAGTTTTGGTGTTGTAAAATTTCATAATGATCCTAATCCGTTACAAGATAACTGTAGTTAACCAAGCACATTGCCGATTGGTGCGCCCGAGAATCTTTACTGTCATCGGTCCGTTATTTACCATCTTGCCGTACTTGTTTGTTTCCACCGTTCTGCAATAACTCCGCAGGTTCCGTGGTGAGCGTCATCAGTCAGTGACTTAAGAAAAATCCCAACCACCCGTTGACGAGAAAAATCTTAACCCGCAATCGGTATAAAAGAATCATTAACTATTAACCTGCAATTATTTAGGTTTTAAACCTAAATTTAATGTTTTAGATCACTAATTTAATGCATAAAGCTCTGTATGGCCTCATTGTTAAGCACAAAAAACTTGTTTGTTTTATGTTCAAATTATACAAATTTTAAACAATTCGGCGAGTTATTGCTCATCCGCCAAAAAACCAGACTACTGTTGCGATGATCAGGCCCATTCTTTTACTTGGCCTCACTGCAACAACGGCAAGCTGTCGTTCTCTAACCCTGAGCAAAACTCTATTTTGTGCTCACGTACGATGGTACAGCGCACAAAAAACAGGCGGCTCACGCCAGAAATAAAAGAGCGTACCTGGTTGCTGCGTATCACCAGTAGATATTCATCTGCCCGGCATTCGGCTTTTCGTTGCTCCACATAGGACAACATGTCCTGATTCAGACTGGGGCCGGGGACACCTGACTGCGTGGATGTCGACATAAACACCTTGCAACTCCCCGCCTTGCCAAGAAATACCTCCTGTCTGGCAAGCGAATTGGTGGCGTACATCGTAGAAGCGATCCCCAGTACAAAGACCAAACCAGCAACCCCAGCGATCAGCCCCCAACCAAGACGTTTTTTGTTAACTGGAGTCGCAATCTCTACGCTTGTCGGCAGATCGGGCTCATCATCCATCTCTGAAGCGATAGCAACATCATCGTCAGTCTCGGCTTCCAGCCCGCTCTCTACTGGCAAATAGGCCTCATTGCCTACTGTCTGTGCAGGAACTAGCGGAGTAAAATGTCCATCGTCTTCCTGGCTGATTTCAACCTGGATCTCGCGGCGTAACATGAACCCTATTTTCGGCACGGTGACAATCACCTCATCATCGATACCCATCACCTTAAGCACCCGGCGCAACTTGCTTACGCATTGATTAAGGTTGTTATTGCTGGAGATCATGCCGTAGTCGTCCCACACCTTTTTGAAAATCACCTCCCGTTCCACGGGTTTGCCATAGTTGGCGAGCAGTAATTGCAAAAGGCGTTTGGCAGGATTGGAAATAGAAGTGGGCTCATCGGAAAAGTCGCTTGGACCCAACGTTCCGCTATCATCATCAAACAGCACACGATCGTTAAATCTGTATTTCATGTTAATCCGGACCATCATTGGGCTTATAGGATAATTCTGGCATAAGTTCCTAATAAAACATCAGTCACCGTTCAAAAAAGATACGGTGCAACAGTGCTCTCAGCTTGACGGCCTACGCAGTGATTTTCCTCGCGCGTTAAGAACGCCAATCTCTGGCATTGTTGTCGCCAACCGGTCACAATGCGGCTCACTTCCCCCCAAGCAGGAAATATGATGCCTTGCCACTATCCCGCCCAATACGCCTTCGATAGCGAAAGCGATGCCTGGCAAATTACCCTACGCGATTTCCCCGAGCAGCAGGCCGCCTGCTACAAACGTGAGGACGTTGAACTGGAGGCGCAGGAAAGCCTGCTGACGGCTATTGCCATTGAAATGGAAGAAGGGCGTCCAGTGCCTACGGCCTCCGCATTACAAAGCGGCGATATCGCCCTGCATTTGCCGGTGCTGGTAAAATTAAAGCTGGAACTGCATAACCATATGTTGAGCAGCAACACGTCAAAAGCGCTGCTGGCTCGCCAGATGGGGCTTAACGGTGCTCAGATCGATCGGTTGCTGGATGTGGCCTATGCCTCGAAAGTCGAGGCCCTTGAGCAAGCCCTGTTTCTGCTGGGCTACGAAGTGCATACCGCGGTAGTGGCGATCCACCTGCCATCAGAATAAATAGTTTGCCCAGAGAGTAAATTTTTACCGTTTTGCGCCGATAGGGTTATTAAACAACCACCGATTGCAAAGTGAAGGCTAAAAATGGAACTCAACCGTCGTCATGTCTGGGCCGCTATCCTGCTTTCTTGTCTGATCTTCTGGGCTATCCTGATTGCCAGCGTCAGCGCCGTGGCCTGATGCATTGCTCCTCATAGTGAGGCAAATCGCGTCTCCCCCTGGCAGGGTAAAAAATCGGCAAAAGTGTGATCAAAAACACAGTATTGAAATGGGTAGGATTTTGGGAGTACATTAGCGCCGATCCTGTTGCGATTCCTGGATAACCTCAAGGAACTTGAATCGCAACGACCGGTAAATCGTAGCTCAGGACGTTGTTCCTTCTGATTGAAGAACCCGCCATCCGCCGCTGATTTGCCACAAAATACTCAGACAACAATCGGGATCGTTGGTTTGCGAGGACTCCACAAGGAGTTGTTACGTGAAATACTTTTTGATGGGCGTTTCATTCATGCTGGTTGCATGGGTAGGCACCTTCATGCTGATGGTTGCCTAACAGCAATCTCACCAGGTACATAGATAAAGGGGCGCTTCTGCGCCCCTTTGTTGTTTCTGCACCGCGAATTATTTGCCGGGCATCATCCGGCGCATGGTGTCGTCACCCCGCACATAGTGATGATAAATTGCGGCCAAGGCATGGATGCCGATGATGAAATATCCCGTGTTTGCCAAGGTTTCGTGCACCATTTTCAGCGTGCGGCGTATGCCCGCATCGGGCGTGACCCACTGCGGCACCTGCCAGCCCAACAGCATCCACTGTTTGCCACCATAGGCCAACGTCAAGAAGCCCAAAATCGGCAACGATAAAAACAGCAGATACAGCACCCAATGGAGAATTTTCGCCCCTAGCGCCTGTAATTCCGGCAAGGCCGGAGTGATCGGCGGCGTCGGATGCCGGTGGCGTAGCCCAAGGCGGATAAACATCAGCACAAACACCGACAGGCCAAAGTTAAAGTGCAGATCCTTCACCAATGCCGCGCTGTCATCCGGCACAGAGTCCTTCAGCAATATGGCACTGTAAGTCAGGATCACCATCACCAGCGTCAGCCAGTGCAGGAGGATTTGCGATTTGGCAAAACGAACGCTCATAGAGACTCCTACTAAATACGGTATTAGCTGAGCATAGCGGATAACAACTGAAAAGAACCTTAAGTAGAAGAAAAATCAGGATTGTGAGTACGTAACACGCCCCTCACCCTAACCCTCTCCCACAGGGAGAGGGAACCGATCGAGCGTGTTTGAAATTGTGGTGACTTACCTTGGATGAGAGACAATCGAGCTTGCTGAGATTATCGCTTTACTTCCAAACGAGCAGCGGCTGCCAGCTCCCACAGGGAACCGATCGAGCATGTTTGAAATTATAGTGACTTACCTTGGATGAGAGACAATCGAGCTTGCTGAGATTATCGCTTTACCTCCAAACGAGCTGGGGCTAATAGCTCCCTCTCCCTGTGGGAGTGGGTGAGGGGCATGTTTGAAATTGTGGTGACTTACCTTGGATGAGAGACAATCGAGCTTGCTGAGATTATCGCTTTACTTCCAAACGAGCTGGGGCTAACAGCTCCCTCTCCCTGTGGGAGAGGGTTGGGGTGAGGGGCAACAGCGATTGCCGAGTCTCAGGCAACACACCAGCTCCCTCAAGATGAGGGGTTATTTGGTAGCAGGGGTTGCCGTTTTAGCTGGCTTGATTAACCCATCGGCACGGAACATCCCCTTGATGCCGCGCACCGCCTGGCGGATACGATCCTGGTTTTCAATCAAGGCAAAACGCACATGGGTATCGCCGTAATCGCCAAAGCCGATCCCCGGCGATACGCACACTTTAGCCTCCGCCAACAGACGCTTGGCGAACTCCAGCGACCCCAGATGCGCGTAAGGCTCAGGAATTTTGGCCCACACATACATCGAGGCTTTCGGGTTCTCTACCATCCAGCCGGCTTCGTGCAGCCCTTTCACCAGCACGTTACGGCGCTGGCGATACTGCTCGGCAATGTCCAACACACACTGCTGATCGCCTTCCAATGCGGCGATAGCGGCCACCTGCAACGGCGTAAAAGTGCCGTAGTCGTGGTAGCTTTTAATGCGTGCCAATGCGCTAACCAGCTCAGGGTTACCCACCATAAAGCCAATCCGCCAGCCGGCCATATTATAGCTTTTCGACAAGGTGAAGAATTCTACCGCAATGTCTTTGGCTCCCGGCACCTGCATGATCGAAGGTGCTTTCCAGCCGTCATAGACGATATCGGCGTAGGCCAGATCGTGGATCACCAGCACGTCATACTGCTTCGCCAGCGCCACTACCCGCTCAAAGAAATCCAGTTCTACACACTGCGCCGTCGGGTTGGACGGGAAGCCCAGGATCATCATTTTTGGCCGCGGAATGGTTTCACGAATGGCGCGCTCCAGCTCACCAAAGAAATCCACGCCGTCCACCAGCGGCACGGAACGCACCTGCGCACCGGCGATCACCGCGCCATAAATATGGATCGGGTAACTTGGATTCGGCACCAGCACCGTATCCCCGTGATCGAGCGTTGCCAACATCAGATGCGCCAGCCCCTCTTTCGAGCCGATGGTCACAATGGCTTCGCTCTCAGGATCGATATCGACCTGATAGCGTTCTTGGTACCAGTGCGAAATAGCTCGGCGTAGGCGCGGAATACCGCGTGAGGTTGAATAGCCATGCGTATCGTCACGCTGGGCTACGGTGCAGAGTTTCTCTACGATATGCGGCGGCGTCGGGCCGTCCGGGTTACCCATGCTGAAATCGATAATATCTTCCCCGCGACGGCGCGCGGCCATCTTCAGTTCAGAGGTGATATTAAATACATAAGGGGGCAGGCGTTCGATGCGCGTGAAACGGCGCGGGTTGTTATCAGACATAGCTACCTCGAAGAGACGTTAGCGCCCGGACCATCCGAGCGACGCTGGCCACAGAATGGCCGAACATCGAACATAACTCAGCCTTGTCAGGCTGTCGAGCCCCCCGCATAACAATTTTTTTACCGTTTGGCAGCCGCAAACTCCGTCGCCAGCAACCCCAACCGCCAGTCATTACACCACCGGTCCGCCAGGCGGAAATTGTCACGCAACGTCCCTTCCAGTTGAAAACCGCAGCTCTCCAACAGACCCCGTGAGGCTAAATTCCCCTCTGTCACCGTGGCATACACTTTGTGAAACCCGCAGGCATTGAAGGCAAAGTCCAAGATCACGGGCAGCGACTCTTTGCCATAACCTTTCCCTTGCCCTTCCGGCAGGCTGCCAAAACCCACTTCGGCCTGCTGGCAAGGGGACCACTCAGGGCGAAACCCGGTCATTCCCACCGCGTGACCGCTGTTTTTTTCTCTCATCACCAGACACAACCAGCGATCGCAATGCTTATCCCATGCGGGCAAGCGTGCTTCAAAACGTTCACGGATCTCGTGTTCCGGCAGCGGATCGGCAATGTAACGGATCACCTGGGGATCCTGGAACAAACGTAGGAATAACGGCCAGTCATCTGCCGTTAGTGATGTCAGCAGCAAGCGCGGTGTTTCCAATTTCATCAGGTAAATCTCCGAAAAACGAAAGAGAGGAAGTTACGAATGAAAGACATCCCTTTATTTTCCCCTATTAAACCCAGATAATCGTTAACTAGGTTACAACAAAACAGCAACTTTATAACACTACCCTACCACCACCATCCTCGCCCACCGGCGGGCCAAGGAGAACACCATGGCTTCATTACTCATCGATGATATTCCTGCCGCAATAAAAAGCGTCAAGCAGCAGTTACGCCAGGCTTTACCCAACTATCGCGAAGTCTTCCTGGAACTGGAAGACAATATTCGCCAGCAGGTGGAGCAAATCCGTCAGGAACTGGCCAACGGCCAGGACCCGGTGCCGCAGGTGGACGCCGAAGATATCCTGCAACAACGTGTTACCGAACAACAAATTGCCCTGATTAAACAGCGCGGCGTGTGCGCAATTCGGGGCGTATTCCCACGCAGCAAAGCCGAGGCCTGGAACCAGGAGATCGGCGATTATCTCGAACGCAATAATTTCGTCGAGCGGCTAAAAAATGCCGCCGAAGATAACTACTTTGGCAAACTGGCTGCCAGTAAGCCACAGATCTATGGCATTTACTGGTCAAAGCCTCAGGTCGAGGCTCGTCAAGATCAGCGCATGCATGCGGTGCAGGTGTTCCTCAACAGCCTATGGGCAACCGAAAGCAACGGTAAACAGCACTTTGACCCAACGCGTGTTGCTACCTATGCCGACCGAACCCGCCGCCGCCCGCCAAACTCCTCTTCGTTGGGCCTTTCCCCGCATGTGGATAGCGGCACCATCGAACGCTGGCTGGATGAGAATTTCCGCTATGTCTATCGTCACGTGTTCTCCGGCAACTGGCAGCAATACGATCCCTTTGCCGCCGATGGCCGCACCGAAGTGCGCGAGATTGCCTCACCGGCGGTTTGTTCCATGTTCCGCACCTTCCAGGGCTGGACGGCGCTGACACCGCAACGCACCCACGCCGGAACGCTGAACGTGGTACCGATCGCCAACGCCATGGCCTATATCCTGCTGCGTGCCCTGCAAGACGATGTGGCGGATGACGATCTGTGCGGAGCCGCACCAGGCCGGGCGCTCTCTATCTCGGAACAATGGCATCCCCTTTTATTAGGTGGGTTATCCCCTATTCCCGACCTGGAGCCGGGAGATACGGTATTCTGGCACTGTGACGTGATCCATTCGGTAGAAAACGAGCATAACGGCGAGTTCGACAGCAACGTGATGTACATCGCCGCCGCGCCGGGTTGCGAGAAGAACGATGCCTATCTGCAACGGCAGTTGCCAAGCTTCCTGTCCGGCAAAAGCCCGGTGGATTTTGCTGCGGATGATTTCGAAGTGGATTTCATTGGCCGCGCCACCGTTGACCTGCTGACGCCGCTAGGCAAGGCGCAATTGGGTATCAAATAGCCCTGATGATCGCGGTGTGCTCCGGCCACCGCGGTCATTGCCACGCTGTGATATACTGTGGTCTCCCGTTCGTCGCAGTGAGCCGCCGTTGTGCACCCTGTTTTTGAAATGTTGTTAGCGGTCTTCGATCGTGCCGCCCTGATGTTGATCTGCCTGTTTTTCCTCACCCGCACCCGGCTGTTTCGCCAGCTGTTGCAAAAGGAAGATCATACTCCGCTGGAACTGGCCGCAGTCACGGCCATCTTCTCTCTGTTCGCCCTGTTCAGTACTTATTCTGGCATCAACGTCGAAGGCTCTCTGGTTAACGTACGCGTGATTGCCATTATGGCCGGGGGGATCCTGTTTGGCCCCTGGGTCGGCATCATTACCGGCATTATCGCCGGATTGCACCGCTATCTGATCGATATCGACGGTATCACCTCGGTTCCCTGCCTGATCACCAGCATTATTGCCGGGATCGGTGCCGGTTATATCAACCTGAAAGTGAAGAAAGGCCAGCGCTGGCGTGCCGGGATCTTGGGAGGCATGCTGTGCGAATCACTCACCATGCTGCTGATCGTTGCCTGGGCCAAACCCACCGAACTCGGGCTGGATATCGTGTCTAAAATTGCCCTGCCGATGATCCTCGGCACGGTGTGTATCGGCCTGATCGTGCTGCTGGTGCAAAGCGTCGAAGACGAGAAAGAGGTGATTGCGGCGCGGCAGGCCAAGCTGGCGCTGGATATCGCCCGTAAAACACTGCCCTATTTCCGTAATATCAATAGCGAATCGCTGACCACCATTTGCGAAATTATCCGCCACGATATCAATGCCGATGCGGTCGCCATCACCGATACCCAACATGTGCTGGCCTACGTTGGCGTGGGAGCAGAGCACTACCCACTCGGGCGCGCAGGGCTGAGCCGAGTCACGCTGGAAAGCATCCAGCAGGGCAAAATCATCATCAAAAACAACCTCGAGAACCAGACCGCACCGCAGATCCATTCCCAACTGGTGATCCCTCTATGGGAAAAGGGTGAGGTGACCGGGGCACTGAAAATTTACTACTGCCATGCCCATCAGATCACCAATACGCTGAAGGTGATGGCGGTTGGTCTGTCGCAGATTATCTCCACCCAGATGGAAGTCTCGCGCATTGAGCATCTGCGCCAAATGGCGGACAAGGCCGAAATGCGCGCGCTACAAAGCAAAATCAATCCGCATTTCCTGTTTAATGCGCTTAACGCCATCTCGTCGTCGATCCGGCTTAACCAGGATACTGCCCGCCAGTTGATCATCAACCTCTCACGTTACCTGCGCTATAACCTGGAACTGAACGACGAACTGATCGATATCCGTAAGGAACTGCATCAGATCCAGGACTATATCGCCATCGAGCAGGCGCGCTTCGGCAGTAAGCTGACGGTGATTTATGACATCGACGACGATATTGCCGTGCGCATCCCCAGTCTACTGATCCAGCCGCTGGTGGAAAATGCCATCGTGCACGGTATTCAACCCTGTAAAGGGAAAGGCGTGGTGGTGATCGCGGTGAAAGATCGGGGCGATCGTGTCAGGATTTCGGTGAAGGATACTGGCAACGGCATCGATCCGATGGTAATCGAACGCGTAGCGCGCAATGAAATGCCTGGCCACAATATCGGCCTGCTCAACGTACATCACCGGGTTTCATTGCTCTACGGCGAAGGATTGCGCATCCGACGGCTGGAGCCGGGAACGGAAATCGCCTTCTATGTCACCAAAAATGGCAATAAACTGCAGAGCGAAAACAGCCCACAACCTGTCGGGGAACAGCTATGAAAGCCATCATTGTGGAAGATGAGTTTCTCGCCCAGCAAGAGCTGACTTATCTAATTAATAAACATAGTAATATCATCATCGAAGCCACCTTTGAAGACGGCCTTGACGTGCTGAAATACCTGCAAACCCATCAGGTCGATGCCATTTTCCTCGATATCAATATTCCGTCGTTAGACGGCGTATTACTGGCGCAGAACATCAGCAAGTTTGCGCATCGTCCGTCGATCGTGTTTATCACCGCCTATAAAGAACATGCGGTGGAGGCGTTTGAGATCGAGGCGTTCGACTACATCCTCAAGCCGTATCATGAAGCACGTATCATCACCATGCTGCAAAAGCTGGAAGCATTGCATAGCCGACCGGCGCAGACGCCGGAGCCTAGCGCACCAGCAAATCGCACCAGCCACAGCATCAACCTGATCAAAGACGAGCGCATCATCGTCACGGATATCAACGACATCTACTACGCCGCCGCCGATGAGAAAGTCACGCGGGTCTATACCCGGCGCGAAGAGTTTGTGATGCCGATGAATATCACCGAGTTTTACCAACGGCTGCCGGAAGAGTTTTTCTTCCGCTGCCACCGGTCGTATTGCGTCAATCTGTCCAAGATCCGGGAAATCGTTCCATGGTTCAACAACACCTATATTCTGCGGCTGAGCGATCTGGATTTTGAAGTTCCGGTCAGCCGCAGCAAGGTCAAGGCGTTCCGCCAACTGATGCGCCTGTAATTACCAGCGTGGACCTCCACGATAATAACCCGGTGGTGGCGGAGGCGGCATCCGGTGATAACGTGGCCCATCACGCCATTCACGCGGTGGCGGCCCATAGTATTCACGTGGGCCATAATATTCGCGTGGGCGATGCTGGTACCACCAGCGTGGTTCACGCCAGCGATAACCATCCCAGTAATGGCCACGGTCATCACGATCGCCAATATGCACCGACATACCGGGCACATTGATCCCGACAGAAACATCCGCATGGCTCACCGCAGGCAGTGACAGCGGCAGCAACGCAGCCAATAACAACAGCATTTTTTTCATTGGGTAACTCCCAGAGAACAGAACCTGTCCATTTCCCCATCACAGTAGTTCCGCACCGGTACGTTCTCTATAGGACGAAAGCCCAATTACGTCTTTCAGACATATCCTTCACAATTACCACACAGTTTGCCGCGTCGGTTTAGCCATCTATTTGACATATCTTTGATATAGATCACGCCCGGCAGGCCGCATTCCAACAGCATTTTGGCCCTTATTCGGCAACTCATGCAGCGATAACGGCATTTCATTCCTCGGCAGCGGCAGTTCATTCCCGATCCGCCATTGGCAACGATCGCCCCCTTTATAATAAGCCCATACCGCAGGGCTCTGGTGGCCTTGCTAATTTTGCCAATAGGCAACGCCATTACAGGAAGGAGACCGGCCATGAACAGCAAACCGGCAAATCGCAGCTTAATCGTTCTCGGCACCATCATCTGCCAGATGGGCCTCGGCACTATCTATACCTGGAGTCTGTTCAACCAGCCGTTGGTAGACAAGTTCCACTGGGGCCTTGGCGATGTCGCTACCACCTTCTCGATCACCAGCTTCTTCCTGGCCTTTGCCACACTGTTCGCCGGTAAACTGCAAGAGCGTTTCGGTATTCGTAATCTGACGCTGGTCTCCGGCGTGCTGGTCGGCCTGGGATTGATTGCCAGCGCCCACGTGCAATCGCTGGATATGATTTATCTGTTAGCGGGCGTGGTGGTCGGTTTTGCGGTGGGTATCGCTTACATCTCTACGCTGTCTAACTTGATCAAATGGTTCCCAGACAACAAAGGGCTGATTTCCGGCATCTCCGTCGGGGCGTTCGGCAGCGGCAGCCTGTTGTTCAAATATGTTAACGCCGCCTTGATTAGCGGTGCCGGCGTCTCTGCCGCCTTCTTCTACTGGGGCGTGATCGTGATGGCGCTGATTGTGCTGGGCTCCATGCTGCTCAAAGAACCGGTGCAGGTTAACCAACAGGCTAACCACGGCACGCTGGGCAACGATTACACCGTGCGCCAGATGCTGGCCAGCAAAGAAGCCTACATGCTGTTCGTGATTTTCTTCGCGGCCTGCATGAGTGGCCTGTATCTGATTGGTATCGTTAAAGACATGGGCGTACAGCTGGCTGGGATGGATTTGGCCACCGCCGCCAACACCGTTTCCGCCGTGGCAATCTTCAATACCGCAGGCCGCATCATTCTGGGCACCCTGTCCGATAAAGTAGGCCGTATGCGCGTCATCAGCTTCACCATGCTGGTCACTATTCTGGCGATTGCCGCACTGAGCTTCGTGACGCTGAGCCATACGTTGTTCTTTATCTGCGTCGGTGCGGTTGCTTTCTGCTTCGGTGGCAACATTACCGTCTTCCCGGCGATTGTCGGTGACTTCTTCGGTCTGAAAAACCACAGCAAAAACTACGGCATCATTTATCAGGGCTTTGGTCTGGGCGCGCTGGCAGGGTCGTTTGTTGCCAACCACTTCGGCGGCTTCCACGCGACCTTTATGGTGATGGGTGTGCTGTCGGTGATTTCACTGCTGATCACCCTGTTTATCAAAGCGCCGAAAGCGGTTGAGCAGGAAGAAGAGTCTCACGCAGAGCCGGTATTGGCTAAGGCCAACGGCTAATCACCCCATAGTCTTTGGTCGGCAAAAAAAGGGGCGCAGCCAAACTGGTAGCGCCCCTTTTTTATTGGCTGATTACAGGTGTATCCCCAGTGTCTGGCGTAGATGGGCACCGGCTCCCAGCAGCCCCGGTTGGGAATGGGTGATCATAAAGACTGGAATTTCACGTACATAGTCTTTAAAGCGGCCCTTGTCTTCAAAGGCGGCGCGGAACCCGGAGGCCTTGAAGAACTCCATAAAGCGCGGCACGATGCCCCCGGCGATATACACCCCACCAAACGTCCCCAGGTTCAACGCCAGGTTGCCGCCAAACCGCCCCATAATCACGCAAAACAGTGACAAGGCACGGCGACAATCGGTACAGCTGTCCGCCAGCGCACGCTCGGTGATGTCTTTTGGCTCCAGCTTCTCGGGTAGCCGCTTATCTGCCTTAACGATGGCACGGTACAGATTCACCAGCCCAGGGCCAGACAGCACACGCTCCGCTGAGACGTGCCCTACTTCGCCACGCAGTACCTCGAGGATGATGTCCTCTTCTTCGCTGTTCGGTGCAAAATCCACGTGGCCGCCCTCACCCGGCAGGCTCACCCAGCGGCGGTTAACGTGCACCAGATGCGCTACCCCCAGGCCAGTACCCGCACCGTAAACGGCAATCGGTTTATCCTTTTGCGCTTTGCCACCGCCAAACTGCAACACGTCATCTTCGGACAGCATCGGGATAGCCATCGAAACCGCGGTAAAATCGTTAATCACTTCCAGGTGCTTTAAGCCCAGGCTTTCTTTCATCGCTTTGATGGAGAAGGCCCAGGTGTGATTGGTCATGGCGACCCAATCCTCCGTTACCGGGCAGGCGATGGCAATACAGGCATCCTGAACCTCCAGTTGCAGCTCGGCCAGGTATTGGCGGATCACCGCTTCCAGGCTATCGAACTCCAGACCAGAATAGGTTTTCGCCTGGGCGATCTCGCCCGTCTCGACAGTGCACAGCGCCAGGCGGGCATTGGTGCCGCCAACATCACCTACGAGGGCATAGGTCATCGGTGTTTCTCCCTAAAATGAATAATGCGAAATTGGGTACACTGTAAAATCACGCCGCCCAAACAACAATCGCCATTCTGTGGCCCGCTGCGCAATAGCGATCTCGATCACAAAAATCGTTTCAGCCAGCACCGTTTTCACCGATTTATACCGGCGGTTACAGATTGGCGCAAAAAACGTGAGATGAAAGCGATGGCGTGCGGCTACCATTAGCGAAATCGCTCCGTTGGAGCTATATACTATGCAAACCATTTCTCTGGGGCCTGGCGATTCTGCTGGCTTTACTCTCTGTTTTCCCTGCCAATCAGGGACGTAACAACAAGGGATCCTGCATGCTGCATCCGCGCGCCAATGCTATGTTGGCCTTCGCCCTGCCCGCGATCGTTATCGGTTCTGTCTCCAGCCTGATCCTCATCTTGCTGATGGAAAGTGCCAGCATGCTGCAGAGTTTACTGTGGACTCGCCTCCCGGAACTGCTCAATATCGATAGCCATTCACCCTGGTGGACCATAGGTATTCTCACGCTGACCGGTATAGCCATTGGGTTGATCATACGTTTCGTACCGGGCCATGCCGGGCCAGATCCGGCTACCGAATCACTGATAGGCATGCCTTTGCCGCTATCCGCCGTGCCGGGGTTGGCGTTAGCTTTGATGATCGGCCTGGCAGGCGGCGTCAGTTTGGGGCCGGAAAACCCGATCACCGCCATCAATATTGCCCTGGTGGTCGCACTCGGGGCCAGACTATTACCCAAAGTGCCCAAGATGGACTGGATCATCCTCGCCGCCGCGGGCACGATTGGCGCGATGTTTGGTACACCGGTTGCCGCCGCCCTGATTTTCTCGCAAACGCTGGGGGGGAATAGCGAAGTCCCCCTGTGGGACCGGCTGTTTGCCCCGCTGATGGCCGCTGCCGCCGGGGCCGTCACTACCCAGATGTTCTTTACCCCGAACTTTGCCCTACAGCTTGATGCTTACGAGGTGACCCGGCTACGCGATATCTTCAGCGGCTCAGTGGTCGCGCTGATCGCTATTGCTCTGGGGATGGTGGCGATCTGGTGCTTCCCACGTATGCACCACATGTTCCATTCGCTGAAAAATCCGGTATTGATGCTCGGGCTAGGCGGTCTGTTGCTGGGTATCCTTGGGGTCATTGGCGGAGATATCACCCTGTTCAAAGGGTTGGATGAGATGAAACTGTTGGTGGTCGACGGCAGTTTCACCACCAGCCAATTGTTGGTGATCACCCTGACCAAGCTGGCCGCCCTGGTGGTAGCTGCCGCCAGTGGCTTCCGTGGCGGGCGTATTTTCCCGGCGGTATTTATCGGTGTCGCACTGGGGTTGATGTTGCATCAACATGTTCCGGCGGTTCCGGCAGCGATCACCGTTTCTTGTGCCATTATGGGGCTGGTGCTGGTAGTGACTCGCGACGGCTGGCTGAGCCTGTTTATGGCCGTGGCGGTGGTGCCAGAGCTGCACCTGTTACCGATATTGTGTATTGTGATGTTGCCCGCCTGGTTAGTGCTGGCGGGCAAACCTTTAATGCTGGTAGTAAAATACCAGCCTCCGCATGAAGACTAGGCCAGAGCATACTCGGCAGCGGCATGCGCATGAATTGCCGTGGTGTCGAACACCGGCACCGCGGCATCTTGTGCGCTAACCAACAGGCCGATCTCGGTGCAGCCAAAGATAATCCCCTCGGCGCCCTGCTGTTCCAGCTTGGCAATAATCCGGCGATATTCATCGCGTGAGGTATCAACGATCTTGCCCAGGCACAGCTCTTCATAAATGATGCGGTGTACGATATCGCGATCGGCAGCATCCGGCGTGACCACTTCGATAGCAAATTTATCCTGCAAACGCCCACGGTAAAAATCCTGCTCCATGGTAAAGCGCGTACCGAGTAAGCCGATACGGCGAATATTTTGCTGCCGTACCTGCAATGCCGTGGCATCGGCAATATGGATCAGTGGCAGACCGCTGGCCTGTTCCACCGCATCCGCCACCTTATGCATAGTGTTGGTACAGATCACGATGGCTTCGGCACCGGCAGCACGCAGCGAAGCGGCGGCCCCTGCCAGCAAACGGCCAGCGCCTTCCCAATCACCTTGGTGTTGCAAGCGTTCCACCTCATGAAAATCCACGCTGTAGAGCACGATTTTGGCTGAATGCAGGCCACCAAGCCGCTGTTTCACCTGCTCGTTGATCATTCGGTAATAGGGAATGGTGGATTCCCAACTCATCCCGCCCAATAATCCCAACACTTTCATTCGGTTCTCCTTGGTTTTGACTCACTATCAACCAGACATTACCCGAGAACGACCCGACTGACGAAGCAATTATTTGCTGCGCGAACTGCTAGCCTGAGCCTGGCGCGGCTCGAACCAACGCTGGCGCAGGGTATCGTAGAGCCAGTTATACGCCATGGTATAGGGCAGGAAGAACAGGAAGAAACCAATCTCCAACACAAAGGCCTGCCACAACGAAATATTGAGCATAAAGGCGGCTATCGGCAGACCAATCAGCACAAACCCGGCTTCAAAGCCAAAGGCATGGCCAATACGCACTTTGAGCGTTCTGACCACTCGGCTCACCGGCCACAGCCGATCAAAGATCGAGTTATAGACGATATTCCACAGCATGGCGACAGTAGATAACATGATCGCCAGCGTCCCGACCTGTGCCATAGAGCGGTTAAGCAACCATGACCCCACAGGGGCACAGATCATTACAGCGATAGCTTCGAATCCCACTGCGTGAACGATACGTTCAGTCAACGACTTGTTTTGCAACTGCATACTTCACCTGCTTTGTGATCATTATTGAAAAAGTCAGGTGATTATCATCGCTTTTTTGCGTAGATTAAAAATAGGTTCCATCGATAAAGTAGATACATCATGCGCTATTCCCCAGAAGCCCTCCTGGCCTTTGTTGAGGCCGCCGCGTTAGGCTCGTTTTCTGCCGCCGCACGCAGGTTGCGCAAAAGCCAATCCACCATCAGCACCGCCATTGCCAATCTGGAGGCAGATCTCGGACTGACGCTGTTCGATCGCCAAGCCCGCCAACCAGTATTGACGGAGGCCGGCCGCAAGGTGCTGGGCCACGTGCAGGAAATTCTCGCGGCCAGCGAACGGCTCGATGCGTTGAGCATCCGCTTGGGCGACAATATCGAACCACGGCTGACCATCGTTTTTTCCGATACCTATCAACCCAACCATCACGATAACCTGCTGAAACATTTCGAGCGGCGTTATCAGGATATCGAGCTGGAATGTATGATCGCCGAAGGGGAGGATGTGCTGGATCTGCTACAGACTGGCCGCGCTCACTTGGGGATGCTGGCGGTTCAACCCACCTATCCCCCCGAGATTGCCGTCTCCAGGCTGCCAGAACAGACTGAAATGGGGCTGTTTGTTGCTCATGACCATCCACTGACCCATCTCCCTGTCCTGACACAAGCCCACCTTGCCAGCAGCCGCCAACTTTACCTCAACACCTATACCAGCAACAACGCGGCCAAACCGCGCGGGCGAACCTGGTCGGCACCCAGCTATCTGATGCTGTTGGAGATGGCGGAACAAGGGGCGGGTTGGGCGATATTGCCGCACTGGCTGGTCAAACAGTACGGACAGCAACGTCTGACAGAGCTGAAAATGCGTGGCTGGCCGCAAACCATCTCGGTAGACGCCGTATGGTCCAAGCTTACCCCGCCGGGGCCAGCGGGGCTGTGGTTATTGGATCGCCTGCTGGAGAATGCCACCGATCAGGCCGCCGCATTACGCGATTGAATGGCCCGTGAAACGCTATCTAGCAGTTCGGGAAAATCCATTTTCGGCAGCACCACCTCGATAAACGCCAGTTGCTCGCAACCACCGACCTCTCCAAGCGCCGCACGCAGTTGCTCAGGCTCGGTGACACGCAGGCACTTCATCTTATGGTCGAGCGATAAAGCCTGCGGTAGCCGCGTCCAGTTCCATTGCGCAATATCGTTATAGCGCTGTTCCGGCCCATGGATGGCTCGCTCGATAGTGTAACCGTCATTATTCAGCAGCAAGATCACCGGCTTTTGCCCATCGCGCAACATACTCCCCAACTCCTGCACGGTAAGCTGAGCGGCTCCATCACCAATCAGCAATATCACTCGACGCTGAGGCTCGGCAGTCTGCGCGCCAAACGCCGCCGGTAAGGTATAGCCGATCGATCCCCATAAGGACTGTACGATAAACCGGCACCCCTGCGGCAACGTCAGCGACGCAGCGCCAAAACAGGCGGTACCCTGCTCCGCAATCAGGATATCTCCCGGCAGCAAGAAGTCTTGGATCTGCTGCCAGAAACCATGTTGATCCAGACCGCTGGCACTGGGACCTGGCAGCGCTGGCCGTTTGATCGACGGCAACGTCCATTTGCTGGCCAACGATAACGTCAGTTGGTGCAAAGCCTTCACCGCGTCCCGCATCGGGACCTGGCTGAATACCTGCTGCCCAACCCTTGCCTCGAACGGCTGAATATCTATGCATTTATCCACGGGCAGGTTATGACTAAAACCGGCAGTGATGGCGTCGGTGAAACGCACCCCGACGTTAATCACCACATCGGCCCCCTCAATCTGCTGCCTGACTTGCGGATCGCTCGCGGCTGCGGCATAGGTTCCGGTGAAGCAGGCATGGGTTTCATCCAACACGCTTTTGCCTAACAGTAATGTGGAATGAGGAATATTGACCTCATTCATCCATTGTTCCAGCACCGGTTCGGCACCAAAGCGTTCGGCCAGGAAATCCGCCAGCAGGGAAACCTTCTGCGCTGCCTGCAGTTTTCCCCGTGCGGCGGCGATAAATGCCTGTAGGGAAACGTCGGACAGATTGGGCTGGCGTAACACTAAAGGTACCGGGCGCGAAGCCAACGGAGCTTCAGCAACGTCACTTGGCAACAGCAGGTACACCGGGCGGCGCTCGTAAAGTGCGGTGGTCAACAGGCGATCGATTTCCGCTTCCGCATTGCTGGCCGTCAGGCTGGCCTGGGCGATAGTGACCTCTTTCGCCATGCGGGCAAAATGACCAAAATCCCCATCCCCCAACGAATGGTGCAACAAATCCCCGGCACGCTGGGCTCGCAAAGCCGGGGCGCCAACAATGTGGATCACCGGCAGGTATTCGGCATAGCTACCGGCAATGCCGTTTATCGCACTTAATTCACCCACGCCAAAGGTGGTCAGCAGTGCCGCGGCAGGCTTGCAGCGGGCATAACCATCGGCAGCATAGGCGGCGTTTAGCTCATTGGCGCAGCCGACCCAGGTTATCTGCTGATGATCAATAACGTGATCGAGAAACTGCAGGTTGTAATCTCCCGGTACGCCGAAAAAGTGGCGAATGCCAATCTGGGCTAACCGATCGAGAAGGTAATCTGCCACCGTATAGCTCTTGCTCATGATCATCACCTAGGTAACGGGAGAATGGTTAGTATTAAGTATTAAAGATGCTGCCGAATTTTCGAACTTTATCGGCAAGAGGCACTGGAAACCTCACTTTACATCTACGCACTAACGGTATGCAGTAGAGATCATCCATAAGCAATTTGAATAAATGGCGGACAATTAGCGTGATCTGGCACTCTGACAACCCAGATGTAAGCGCATACACTGAATATCATTTCCCGCCGTCGATGAGGATTATATGGTTTATCAAGCTGAGCCTGCCCGCTACCAGAATATGGAATATCGCCGCTGTGGCCGCAGCGGGCTGCAACTGCCAGCCGTTTCGCTCGGTATGTGGCACAACTTTGGTGATAGCTCGCTGTATGACAATGCGCGCAGTCTGGTACATCGTGCCTTCGATCTTGGCATTACCCACTTCGATCTGGCCAATAACTACGGGCCACCGCCGGGTTCTGCCGAGGAGAATTTCGGCCGCATTTTGCATCAGGATCTCCAGCCTTATCGCGATGAGCTGATTATCTCTTCCAAGGCGGGCTACACCATGTGGCCTGGCCCCTACGGTGACTGGGGATCGAAGAAATACCTGGTCGCCAGCCTGAACCAGAGCCTGCAACGCATGCGGCTCGACTATGTGGATATCTTCTACCATCACCGCCCTGACCCAGATACGCCGCTGGAAGAAACCATGGCGGCGCTGGATTTGATAGTCCGCCAAGGGAAAGCGCTGTATGTCGGGTTATCGAATTACCCGGCCGAACGGGCGCGGCAGGCATTTGCCATACTGCAACAGCTTGGTACTCCTTGCGTGATCCACCAGCCGAAGTACTCGATGTTTGAACGCTGGGTCGAACCCGAGTTGCTGGATACGCTGGAAGAGCATGGCGTGGGGTCTATCGCCTTCTCACCATTGGCCGGAGGCATGCTGACCGATCGCTATCTGCAAGGCATTCCGCCTGATTCACGCGCAGCGAGCGGCAGCCGATCGCTCACTCCCGAGCAGATTACCGAAGCGAAACTGCAAAAGGTTCGCCAACTGAACGCGCTGGCAGAACAGCGTGGCCAAAAGCTTTCGCAGATGGCGCTGGCCTGGGTATTGCGCAACGATCGGGTCACTTCCGTTTTGATCGGTGCTAGCAAAGTCAGCCAGATTGAAGATGCGGTCGGTATGTTGGCCAACCGTAAGTTCAGCGCAGAAGAAATCGCCAAGATTGAGCAGATACTGATGTAATCGCTTACAAACCGCCGGTGGATTATCGGCGGTTTTTTCACCTTCCTCCTCAGATAACTCCCAATCCCTGGTGTTCCCCATGGCTTTCAGAATTTCCCCAAAGGCGCAGCCGCTCCACGGCGATAGCATCCCTCGGATAAATACCTCATGGATTTTACGCATAGCGTTAAAGAACGAGGGATAACAACCGTTTTGCATGGCCAAAACCTATACCGATGAACGTGCTTCATTATCGGTACCCGGCCAAGGGAGCCTAAATGTTCAAACCTCTGTTTACCGCTGCCATTCTGGTGGCGCTTTTCATACCCATCGCCCATGCTAGCAGCGTCAATATTGATTTGCTGCCGGGGGTCTCACTGCAGATTGGTGACCAGGACAAACGGGGCAATTACTGGGACGGTTACGACTGGCGCGATCGCGATTGGTGGCATGGCCATCAGGGGCGTGATTTAGGGGAGCGCAGCCGCCGGGGCTACTATTGGGATGGCTATCGCTGGCGTGACCGCGATTACTGGCAGAAAAATTATTACTATCATGATGGCCGCTACCGCAAGGCCGATAAATACTATTACAAAAAGTATAAAAAACAACATCATAAGAACAAACATCATCACGAAAAACACCATCACGATCATGATGATTGACCCCTCACCCCAACCCTCTCCTACAGGGAGAGGGAGCCGATCGGCATCGTCATCAGGTACAGAAGTCAACCTGTATCACGTTTATCCCTTCTCCATAAGTGAGGGTCGGATGAGAGGAACTATCCTAAAGCAGGTTGCTGATCAGCAGATAACCGTTTAGCCCAACCACCACCAACACAATCAGTTTACCGAGATTCTGAATCAGACGACCGTTGACCATATCCCCCATCAGTTCACGGTTGCCGGTAAACGCCAGCAGCGGCACCAACGCCAGGGCAATACCAAAGCTCAGCAGTACCTGGCTCAAAACCAGAATACGCGTCGCATCCATCCCCATCATAATGACAATAAACGATGGCATCATGGTGACCACCCGCCGTACCCAGATAGGAATATAGAAGCGGACAAAGCCCTGCATCACCACCTGCCCTGCCAAAGTACCTACTACGGTAGAAGAGAGACCTGCTGCAACCAGGCTCAGGCCAAAAATGGTGGCCGCCGCATTGCCGAGCAGGGGCTGCAACGTCAGGTAGGCTTGGTCAAGATCGGTAATGCCGCTGTGGCCGTTGAAATGGAATGCGGCAGCGGCGGTGGCCATCATCGCCAGGTTAACAAAACCGGCAATGGTCATGGCGATCGCCACGTCCAGCTTGGTGGCCGAATAGCGTTCTGCTTTAGAGTCTTTACCGGCGGTCTGCGTCAGCGAGGAGTGCAAATAAATCACATGCGGCATGATGGTTGCCCCTAGCACCCCCGCAGCAAGAAACACCGCGTCACCGTTTGGCAAATCCGGGATCGCCATCCCTCTAAGTAACCCGCTCAGTTGCGGCTGAGAAAATACCAGTTCTACTATATAGGCCATCGCCACAAACAGCAGCAGGCCGCCAATCACCAGTTCCAGTGGCTTTTGCCCGCGTTTTTGCAGCATCAGGATCAGGAAGGTGGCAATACCGGTGAGGACTGCGCCCTGCAACAGCGTTACCCCTAGCAGCAGTTTGAAACCGATCGCGGCACCGATAAACTCGGCCAAGTCAGTAGCCATCGCGATAATCTCCGCCTGCACCCAATAGGCCCAGACGGCAGGGCGCGGAAAGCGATCGCGGATAT
Source organism: Serratia sp. PL7 (assembly GCF_945957435.1). Taxonomy (NCBI): domain Bacteria; kingdom Pseudomonadati; phylum Pseudomonadota; class Gammaproteobacteria; order Enterobacterales; family Yersiniaceae; genus Serratia; species Serratia sp. PL7. Next base: position 58,069 of record NZ_CAMFLB010000038.1, read on the forward strand.
GTTCGGCAAGGTTTTTACCGGTAGCAATACCGAGTTTGGCAGACAGCAATTGGATCAGCATCGCCATGACGTTGGCCCATACCACCACCCACAGCAGCGTGTAGCCAAAAGAAGCGCCAGCTTGAATATTAGTGGCAAAATTACCGGGGTCGATATAGCCGATGGCGGCGATAAAGGCAGGCCCCATCAGAGAAAGTTTGATCTTTCTGGACGGGCGGCTGGAGGAAGTATTGTTAACCGCGCGACTGTTCAGCATAGCGAAAACCCTTACTAATTTAGCTCACCTTCATCTTTACTTAAATGATAATGATTATCAAGTGCATTTGCAGCGATAATGGTTATCTCTGCGATAGCCAAAAACGAAGGTTTTATCGAACAGATCGCATGAAATCCTGGCGTTTCCATCTACTCTGGATCACAAGGTTCAGAGCGGATCACGCTTGATAATAAAAGTAGCACAAAAATGCCACGAACACGCATATTTATTAACATCTTGATCTTTGGTGCTTTGCCGTCATAGATTAGGACTATCTCCACTATGATTTTCCATATTTGCTATGAATGTCTCGTTTTTAAACTTGGCGTTACATAAAATGACAACCGAAATTCAGCCTGCCTCAAATTTGGAGCAAACATGTCCCATATTGCGCACTTTGCGTTAGCGTTAGTGGTGGTTGCGATCCTGGCCCTGTTAGTGTGCCGCGATCGTAAAAACATCCGCATCCGCTATGTTATTCAGTTGTTGGTTATTGAAGTATTACTGGCCTATTTCTTCCTGAACTCAGAAGCAGGTTTAGGCTTTGTAAAAGGCTTTGCAGCAATGTTCGACAAGTTGCTCGGGTTTGCGGGGCAAGGGACTGATTTTGTGTTCGGCGGGATGGGTGACAAAGGTCTGGCCTTCTTCTTCCTGAAGGTGCTGTGCCCAATCGTGTTCATCTCTGCCCTGATCGGTATTCTGCAATACATCAAAGTACTGCCGTTTATCATCCGCATCATCGGGACCGTGCTGTCTAAAGTGAACGGTATGGGCAAACTGGAATCCTTCAACGCCGTCAGTTCGTTGATCCTGGGCCAGTCTGAGAACTTCATTGCCTACAAAGATGTGCTGGGCAAGATGTCAGAAAAACGCATGTACACCATGGCCGCTACCGCGATGTCGACAGTTTCCATGTCTATCGTTGGTGCGTACATGACCATGCTGGATGCCAAGTATGTGGTGGCAGCGCTGGTACTGAACATGTTCAGCACCTTTATCGTCCTCTCACTGGTCAACCCTTATGACACCAGTAAAGAAGAAGAGCTGCACCTCGGCAATCTGCACGAAGGCCAAAGCTTCTTTGAAATGCTGGGTGAATACATTCTGGCAGGCTTCAAGGTGGCGATTATCGTTGCCGCGATGCTGATTGGCTTTATCGCCCTGATTGCCGCGCTTAACGGCCTGTTCAGCGCCATCTTCGGCCTGAGCTTCCAGGAAATCCTGGGCTACTTCTTCTATCCATTTGCCTGGGTCCTTGGCGTGCCTAAGCACGAAGCGTTGCAGGTTGGCAGCATCATGGCCACCAAGCTGGTTTCCAACGAATTCGTCGCCATGATGGAACTGCAGAAAATCGGTGCTGAGCTGTCCCCACGCAGCATGGGCATCCTGTCCGTGTTCCTGGTGTCCTTCGCCAACTTCTCTTCTATCGGTATCGTAGCCGGTGCGATTAAAGGGTTGAACGAGCATCAGGGCAACGTGGTTTCACGCTTCGGCCTGAAGCTGGTTTACGGCTCAACTCTGGTTAGCCTGCTGTCAGCGGCCATCACAGGCCTGGTTCTGGGCTAACAGCTTTAGAATCGACAAATTTTAGTCTTAAGACGCCCGATGAAGTTTATCGGGCGTTTTTTATTTGATGGCCCAATGACAATACTGCTCGAACTGAAGGGGAGGAATAGACACAACATGCGGCGGTGTTCTTACAGCACAAAAGCAAAAAGCCGACCCTTGGGTCGGCTTTTCAAATGGTGGTGGAGCTAGACGGGATCGAACCGTCGACCTCTTGCATGCCATGCAAGCGCTCTCCCAGCTGAGCTATAGCCCCACAAAAGTGGTACGCGTTAACCGTGCGTTACGGTATTCCCCAACCTTCCTGAGATAAAAGGTTGGTGGAGCTAGACGGGATCGAACCGTCGACCTCTTGCATGCCATGCAAGCGCTCTCCCAGCTGAGCTATAGCCCCAATCCACAATCACGAAATCCTGTGAACGGGGCGCATAATATGAAACCCCAGAAACCCTGTCAACGGCTAAATTGAATTCCTCGATCAAGCGCTGAAAAAGCCGCCAAATCAGCGCGTTTAATGCTAAAAAACCGCCGCTTTGGGCACAAAATAAACCGGCAAGAAAAAAGCCCCGCGAATCGCTTCGCAGGGCTTTGTCGGTTTAGCTGGCAACTAACGGTCAGGCTTGCGCTTCACGCTCGGCAATATAAGCCAACGCCTGATCAATACGCTTGAGGGAGCGAGCCTGGCCGATAGCATGTACGGTAACGTCCATGCCCGGTGACTGGCCAGCGCCAGTGACCGCGACGCGCAATGGCATCCCTACTTTACCCATGCCCACGCCCAGTTCGTCTGCGGTGCCCTGAATGGCGTCGTGCACGTTTTCTGGCGTCCAGTTGGTAATAGCGGCCAGTTTGGCGCGCACGGCCTCCAGCGGCTGGCGTGCGACAGGACGCAGGTGCTTCTTCGCCGCATCGGCGTCGAACTCACTGAAGTCCTGGTAGAAGTAGTGGCAAGACTCCGCCATCTCCTTGAGGGTTTTACAACGCTCGCCCAGCAGTTTGACCAGATCTTTCAATTCCGGGCCGTTACGGGTTTCAATCCCCTGCTGCTCAACATGCCATGCCAGATAGACCGCCACTTCTTCCGCTGGCATATGGTTAATGTAGTGATGGTTCAACCACTGCAGCTTTTCGGTGTTGAAGGCACTGGCGGATTTGTTGATCGCATCCAGGGTGAAGAACTCTTTCATCTCGTCGATAGAGAAGATTTCCTGATCGCCGTGGGACCAACCCAGACGCACCAGATAGTTCAACAATGCCTGCGGCAGGTAGCCGTCATCGCGGTATTGCATCACGCCAACGGCACCATGGCGTTTGGACAGTTTTTTACCGTCATCACCCAGGATCATCGACACGTGAGCATATTCCGGCACCGGTGCCCCCAGCGCTTTCAGGATGTTGATCTGGCGCGGTGTGTTGTTGATATGGTCTTCACCACGGATCACGTGGGTGATTTCCATATCCCAGTCATCGATCACTACGCAGAAGTTATAGGTTGGCGCACCGTCAGTACGGCGAATGATCAGATCGTCCAGCTCCTGGTTGCTGAATTCGATCGGGCCACGGATTTTATCGTCAAAGATGACCGAGCCTTCCTGCGGGTTACGGAAACGCACAACGTGTGGCTCGTCATCTGTGTGGCTGCACTGGCTATCACGGCAATGGCCGTCATAGCGTGGCTTCTCGCCGTTTTCCATTTGCTTCTCGCGCAGCGCTTCCAGGCGTTCTTTCGAGCAATAGCACTTATAGGCCGTTCCCTGTTGCAGCATTTCATCAATCACCGCATTGTAGCGATCGAAACGCTTGGTCTGGAAGTACGGACCCTCATCCCAATCCAGGTTTAACCAGTTCATGCCATCCATAATTGCGTCGATAGCTTCCTGGGTTGAACGTTCGAGATCGGTATCTTCGATACGCAATACAAACTCACCGCCGAAATGGCGGCTGAACAACCAGGAATAGAGCGCAGTACGGGCGCCGCCGACGTGCAGATAGCCGGTCGGGCTTGGGGCGAAACGGGTTTTGATTTTCATTGGGTTCACTGCCTTATTACGCAACGCGTGTCAGCGGAGTGCCGACGATTGCTCGGAATGTAAAATAGTGGACGACATTCTACCACTCCATGCTAATTCCTCAACGCCGACACGCTATCGGCCGCTACGCTTTGCGGCCCACTACGCATGATACTGTGTAAAGAATCATCCTGGTCGGCGATAAATATCGCATCCTGTCTAAATTTGCGGCGAACGATTGAAATCATTTTAAAAACCGTTGACTCACTTTCAACTATCCCTATAATGCGACTCCAACAAGACGGGGTGATTAGCTCAGTTGGTAGAGCATCTCCTTTACACGGAGGGGGTCGGCGGTTCGAGCCCGTCATCACCCACCATCTTGTTAACGCAGTAAGAAATGAGAACAATGAGGGTGATTAGCTCAGTTGGTAGAGCATCTCCTTTACACGGAGGGGGTCGGCGGTTCGAGCCCGTCATCACCCACCATCATTCTCTCATTTGGTAGTATCTGGAAGTCCTGAAGTGGGTGATTAGCTCAGTTGGTAGAGCATCTCCTTTACACGGAGGGGGTCGGCGGTTCGAGCCCGTCATCACCCACCATTTCAGTTTCAGACAGCAGTAAACCACATTCGTGGGTCGTTAGCTCAGTTGGTAGAGCAGTTGACTTTTAATCAATTGGTCGCAGGTTCGAATCCTGCACGACCCACCATCATTTAGAAAAAGGCGCCTTTAGGCGCCTTTTTCGCATGTGCGCTCCCCACAAGAGTACCGTCTCCCTCAGCACATACGCAAAGAAGGGTCGTGTGGGTGAGAACCTGCGTTCAGGTTCGAGTCTCGCTTGCGAGACAACGGCGGCGGCCGGTCATCCTGCACGACCCACCGTACAGGTGCCAAATGCTCGCCCCCTACTTCTTTTGACCTCCCCGGCAACCGCCTCCTCAGCCAACGGTGATATCTCCCTC
>NZ_CAMFLB010000039.1:0-49738 GCF_945957435.1 Serratia sp. PL7
TGGCACGTTCGGTCCCCTCCCACAGGGAGAGGGAGCTGTTCCGGAGCAGCGTTCAGGTGCGGGAATCGAATGTGGCACGTTTCATACTTCAGCCAATACAAGGTTGAATTCAGATATAGAAGTCAATGGGTGGCAAGTCAGATACGGAAGCTAATTGGTGGCACGTTCGGTTCCCTCTCCCTGGGGAGAGGGGTAGGGTGAGGGGTAATCTCGGTGCTAATTGGCCCGTTTCGCCTGCTGCAGCCACTTGTCCAACTCATTGGCAAACTGCTGTCTATCGCGCTGGTTGAGGGTATTCGGCCCCCCGGTCTGGATCCCGCTGGAGCGCAGGGTATCCATAAAATCACGCATATTCAGGCGTTCACGAATGGTGTCTGGCGTATAACGCTCACCGCGAGGATTCAGGGCGATAGCGCCTTTTTCTATCACTTCGGCGGCCAGCGGGATATCCGCGGTGATCACCAGATCGCCTTTTTCACAGCGGCGCACGATTTCGTTATCCGCCACGTCAAATCCCGCTGCAACCTGCAAGGTGCGGATAAATTTGGAAGGGGGCGTGCGCAAAGGCTGATTAGCCACCAGGGTAACTGGCATCGCCGCGCGATCTGCGGCACGGAACAGCACTTCTTTGATCACGTTTGGACAGGCGTCGGCATCGACCCAAATCTGCATTATTCTTGCTCCTGTAGCCAGTCGCGCACTGGCAGAAAGTCACGGTATAGCGCGGCTTCCGGGCTGTCGGTTGCAGGCTGGAAGTTATATTCCCAACGCACCAAAGGCGGCATCGACATCAGGATCGATTCGGTGCGCCCCCCGGTTTGCAGGCCGAACAGCGTACCGCGATCCCACACCAGATTAAACTCGACATAGCGGCCACGGCGATACAACTGAAACTGGCGTTCGTTGTCGCCCCAAGGCAGTGCTTTACGTCTTTCCACGATCGGCAGATAGGCCTCCAGGAAACCTTCACCTACCGCCTGGGTAAACGCGAAACAGCTTTCGAAATCCGGGGTATTCAGATCGTCAAAGAATAGGCCGCCGATGCCGCGGGCTTCATTACGGTGTTTGATAAAGAAATAGTCATCGCACCACTTCTTGTATTTTGGGTACACATCGTCACCGAAGGGGGCGCAGAGTTGTTGCGCGGTGCGGTGCCAGTGAATGGCGTCTTCTGTAAAGCCATAGAAGGGCGTTAGGTCAAAGCCACCGCCAAACCACCAAACGGGCTCTTCACCCGGTTTTTCCGCAATAAAGAAGCGCACGTTGGCATGGCTGGTGGGTATATAGGGGCTGAGCGGATGGATCACCAGCGATACGCCCATCGCCTGAAAGCTGCGCCCGGCCAGTTCGGGACGATGCGCGGTGGCTGAGGCGGGCAGTGTGGCACCGGAAACGTGGGAAAAGTTTACTCCTGCCTGTTCGAACACCTTACCGTTGGTCAGCACCCGGCTACGGCCACCGCCGCCTTCCTCACGCGTCCAGCGATCTTCCTTAAAAGCGGCGCCGCCATCAGCCTGGGCCAAGTGCTCACAAATATTATCTTGCAACGCCAGCAGGAAGGATTTTACTGCGGCAATGGTGGGTAAACTCATACAGGTTATTCGCAACGGGTAACTGAACGGGGCGACAAGTATACCTTCTCGCCCCGTATTTTGCAGGTCTAGCGCGGCTTACGTTGGTGTGCGTCGTAATATTGGAAGAAGTTGATCACGCCGTCGGCGATGGCGCGGGCAATTTTTTCGCGAAAGGCGGTGGTGCCTAACAGGCGCTCCTCACCGGGGTTGGTGATAAACGAGGTTTCTACCAACACCGAAGGAATTGAAGGGGACTTTAATACGGCAAACGCCGCCTGTTCGGTGCTTTCGCTATGCAGGCGGTGAACCGGGCGGATCTGGCCCAGCACGTGGCGGCCCAGGGTCAGGCTGTTGTTGATGGTGTCGGTTTGCACCAGATCGAACAACACCTGCTGTAGATAGTTATCCTGATCTTTGTATTTGCCCCCCGCGACGTCATCGGCAGCGTTTTCCTTATTGGAGAGATAGCGTGCCATTGCGCTGCTGGCTCCACGGTTGGAAAGGGCAAACACCGAAGCACCGGCGGCATCCGGGCTGGTAAATCCATCGGCATGGATCGAGATAAACAGATCGGCCTGATGCTGGTGGGCGATTTCCACGCGCTGGAACAACGGGATAAATTCGTCCTCTTCCCTGGTCAGCCGGGCTTCAACGTGTTCGTGCTCATGCAAAAAACGCCGCACGTGGTTGGCAATTTCCAGCACCACGTGTTTTTCCTGTGAGCCTTCATGGCCCACCGCACCGGAGTCGATACCGCCGTGACCGGGATCGATCATCACCACTCTTCTGCTCCCCGTGGCCTTGGGGAGTGGTTTACTGTGCGGCTTGGGTTGCAGCATATTTGCCTGGGTGGCTGAGGTTTTCCCCCCGAGCAGGGCCAGGGCCAGGCCGGAGAGCAGCAGTTGGCGACGGGTCGATGAAGCGGTGAGGGGGCTGAAATTGAGGTAGGTTTTGCTCTGTTTTTTCATCACGCGCGGCTCCAACTCGATCAATCTATTTCGCGACGTTATAGCGTATTGATACTCATTAATCGACTTGATAACTATTGCCATTTATTACCTGACAAAACCCTGCGGCTTGAAAGACGGCGGGTATCAGTCAATAATTACGTAATAATCAGATATACCCGTCGTCTTTCACGCTGCAGCTTGAAATCCATAGGGTATTAAATAAGTTAATTAACAGTAGCGAGCAACGATGGAAATTCGCGTATTTCGGCAAGACGACTTTGAAGAGGTCATCACCCTGTGGGAGCGTTGCGACCTATTGCGACCATGGAACGATCCCGAGATGGATATTGAACGCAAACTGAACCACGATCCTGATCTGTTTTTGGTCGCGGAAGTGGGCGGCGAGGTGGTGGGCTCGGTGATGGGGGGTTACGATGGCCACCGTGGCTCGGCGTATTATCTGGGCGTTCATCCAGACTATCGCGGGCGAGGCATTGCCAATGCGTTGATTAATCGGCTGGAGAAAAAGCTGATTGCGCGCGGTTGCCCAAAAATTCAGCTGATGGTGCGTGAAGATAACGACACCGTGATCGAAATGTATGAAAAGCTCGGCTACGAAATTCAGGCGATCACCAGTCTGGGGAAACGCCTGATCGAAGATCAAGAGTATTGATCGTCAGGGCGGTGGTTGCCACCGCCCCCAAGCCCTGGTTCAAGGCAGTTTTTTGATGTTTTTCACATCGACTTCCACGTTGTTCCAGTCCTTATCCACTTTCCCTTCCAACTGTACCTTGTCTTTTGGGGTGATGGTCTGGCCGTTCCAGCGCTTTCTGTCGATCTCTACCGTCAGCGTGCCGGTGGCGTCGCGGAAGGTGTAGGTGTCATCCCCCACGCGCTGTTCGATATTGCCCTGCAACATCACCCAGGTATCATCGCTCATCGATTTGACCTTATCTACCGTGGTCAGTGTGGCGCTAGGGCCAGAAAAGCCACCTTGCGGGCTGGTTTGCGTTTGAGCCGGTGTTGCGTTGGGGTCGAGGAACCCGCCCTGTTGAGCTAGAACCGGTGCGCTGCATAATGCGATGAGTGTGAGTAAAGCGATCTTTTTCATCTGGATCTTCCTTATCAGTGGTCTGAATGATTTCCCGTTAGCGGGACATAACCTGATTAAACCATAAGGATCTTAAGAGCTTCTTAAGCTGGAGATTGAAAATGGTGGCCACCGTCGCCATTTGCAAGGGTAATCATAACATCGGCAAGGAAAAGTCTTTGAAGGCGTCAACACACCGGTTTTCACCGGACGATTACGATCAGCACGGTATGTTACGGTTGCCGCTGTGGTTTTGGGGCGTACTGATCTTACAGGCTCGTACCTGGCTACTGTTTGTGATGGCGGGCACCTCACGCGATCAGGGTGCTGGCTTGTTACAACTGTTCTATCCAGATACTCAGCGCTTTTGGTACGGTATTGCGCTTGGGCTGCCTGCGGCGCTGGCCTTTTTGATTGCTGGCCGCCGCCTGCATTGGCCACGACTGTGGCGTAGTTGGCGTTGGGTACTGATAGTTTCGCTGGCGGCAGCGCTGCTCGGCTCGCTGTACAGCCTGTGGCAGCAAGACAGCAATGAACCTCCGTTGGATCTCCTGCTGGCGCTGTTGGATGTGCTGGCGATGGGGTATCTGTTAATGAATCGGCGCTTGAAAGCCTGTTTTATCCCGCAGGATGAGGCGGGTTAATTGTTAAAAGTTGCGGCACTTTTCCCAATTTACGCACTCCAACCTGGCAATTGATGGCGCAGCCACAGTGGTTATGAGAGGCTGCATTTCGCCGATGTCTTTGATGTTAAGGAGCTATGAATGAATATTCGCCCACTGTTGTTAGGGCTACCGCTGTTGTTGACCGGCTGTTCGGCCATGTCAAACTTCTCCTGGTCAAGCCTGTCGCCGTTCAACTGGTTTGGCGGCAGCGTAGAGGTCAGTGCTAAAGGCGTCGGTGATGTGGGGGCTGGTACCCCCATGACGGAAGCGGCGATTGGCAAGGGCCTGAATAACAATTACCGCATGCGTGGCGGGATGGCGACCAATCAAGGGCAGATTGTTTCCTACTTCCAGGCATTGGACGGCGATGACGTGAAGCTGGTGATCACCGGGGAGCCTAAAGGCCACGTGCAGCGCATTGACGTGATGGATGCCAAGATCGCCACCGAATGGGGCAGTAAGTTGGGTACGCCGTTTAGTGAACTGTTCAACAAGGCCTACGGCGCCTGTAAACCAGCCGAAGGTGAGGATGCTGGCAAGGTCGAGTGTGTGGCACAGCAAAGCCACAATGTCAGCTATATCTTCAGTGGTAAATGGGCTGGCCCGCAGGACCTGATCCCACCGGACGATACTCTGCAGAGCTGGACGGTGAGTAAAATCGTCTGGCATGCCAAAGCACAATAATTCTCATTGCGGGCGCACCTTGCGGTGTGCCTGCCTCGTTTGGCGTTAAATCCCTATTTTCTTTGCGTTCGGGCAAGGCAATCAGCCTGCTGTGCGTTATGATATTGCGCGTTTATAACAGGGCAACCTGTTACCCGATTCAGGTCTTGAGGAAATCAACATGACACAGGTTCAGAGCGGCATCCTGCTGGAACACTGCCGTTTTGGTATTTTTATGGAAGCGATGGTGCAGGGCGAATTCGTCGATCTGCGCCAAGGTTGCAAACAGTTTTGTCAGGTGCTTGGCGAGTTGCAGCAACAGTTTCCAGATGCCCACTTAGGTGCGGTTATCGCTTTTGGCTCCGACGTTTGGCATGATCTCTCCAATGGCCAGGGGGCCAAAGAGCTGAAGCCTTTCACGCCGTTGGGCAAAGGGCTGGCACCGGCCACCCAACGCGATATGCTGATCCATATTCAATCGCTGCGTCATGACGTCAACTTCACCCTGGCGCAGGCCGCCTTGGCCGCGTTTGGTAACACCATTCGTATTGAAGAAGAAACGCACGGTTTCCGCTGGGTAGAAGAGCGCGATCTGAGCGGCTTTATCGACGGTACCGAAAATCCGCAGGGCGAACAACGTCCGGAAGTCGCGGTGATTGGCGCTGGCGAAGAGGACGAGGGAGGCAGCTACGTGCTGGTACAGCGTTACGAGCACAACCTGCGCCAGTGGCAGCGTTTCACTACCGAACAGCAGGAACAGATCATTGGCCGTACCAAACAAGACAGTGAAGAACTGCCGCCGGATCAACGGCCAGATACCTCGCACGTCAGCCGTGTCGATCTGAAAGAAGACGGCAAAGGGCTGAAAATTTTGCGCCAGAGCCTGCCTTATGGCACCGCCAGCGGCAAACATGGCCTGTATTTCATCGCCTATTGCGCGCGCCTGCATAATATCGAACAGCAGCTGTTAAGCATGTTCGGCGAGCTGGACGGCAAACACGACGCGATGCTGCGTTTCAGCCGCGCGGTGACCGGGAGCTACTACTTTGCCCCTTCGCTGACGCGTCTGATGTCGCTTTGATGTAATTGGCTTTTATGTAGGGGTATAGCACGCTGTTAAACGGGCGCAGCATGCGGCACCCCTACAATAAATTCATCAACATTGTCATTCTCTGGGCCAGTTCTTCTGGCTCCGGGCTTTCCCTCCCTCTGCGGTGAACCGCTCCCCTCCTGCCTTATAGCGTTTGATGCTTGAAAATCACTAAACGGTATATAAAAGCGTTACAGGTCTGCATCAAGTTATAAATACACTGGTCAATATCAGGGCATCAGCCCGGCGGTAAGACTCAGTGATAAGGTGCGCAATGGAACATTCCCGGGTTAGAAATACGCTGTTGAAAGGGTGGCTGGTGGCGGCATTGTTAGCCAGCGGTACGGTTTCGGCGGCAGAATTGCTCAACAGCTCTTATGACGTCTCCCGCGAACTGTTTGCTGCGCTGAACCCTGGCTTTGAAAAACAGTGGGATCAGCAGCATCCGAACGACAAACTGACCATCAAACAGTCCCACGCCGGTTCTTCCAAACAGGCGCTGGCGATCTTGCAGGGGCTGCGTGCCGATGTGGTCACCTATAACCAGGTCAGTGATGTGCAAATCCTGCACGATCGCGGCCAACTGATCCCGGCAGATTGGCAGCAACGCCTGCCGAACAACAGCTCTCCCTTCTATTCCACCATGGCGTTCCTGGTGCGCAAGGACAACCCGAAAGGCATCCACACCTGGAGCGATCTGGTGCGTGATGACGTGAAGCTGGTATTCCCGAACCCGAAAACCTCCGGAAATGGCCGCTATACCTATCTGGCCGCCTGGGGCGCTGCCAGCCAGGCTGACGGCAACGATCAGGCCAAGACCCGCGAGTTCATGACCCGTTTCCTGAAAAACGTGGTGGTGTTTGATACCGGTGGCCGTGGTGCAACGACGACCTTTGTCGAGCGTGGCCTGGGCGACGTGCTGATCAGCTTTGAATCCGAAGTGAACAATATCCGCAAGCAGTACGGCGCAGACAAATATGAAGTGATCGTGCCGCCGGTTGATATTCTGGCGGAGTTCCCGGTGGCCTGGGTGGACAAAAACGTCGAGAAAAACGGCACCGAGCAGGTGGCCAAAGAATACCTGAACTATCTCTACAGTCCGGCGGCCCAGAAACTGATCACCAGCTTCTATTATCGCGTCAATGACCCACAGGTGATGGCGGCGGCCAAAGGCCAGTTCCCTGAGACCAAGCTGTTCAGCGTGGAAGATCAGTTCGGTGGCTGGCCACAGGTGATGAGTGCCCACTTTGCAACCGGCGGAGAATTGGACCAACTGTTAGCGGCAGGGCATAAGTAATGTTTTCGATGGCCAGCAAGCGGGTTCTGCCTGGGTTTACTCTCAGTTTGGGAAGCAGTCTGCTTTTCACCTGCCTGATTTTGTTGTTGCCGCTCAGCGCGCTGGTGATGCAGTTGGCGCAGATGAGTCTGGCACAGTATTGGGAAGTGATCACCAATCCGCAGGTCGTCGCGGCCTATAAAGTGACGCTGCTGGCAGCCGGAGTTGCCAGCATTTTCAACGCGGTGTTTGGCATGCTGATGGCCTGGATCCTCACTCGTTACGAGTTCCCCGGCCGTTCCTTGCTGGATGGCCTGATGGATTTGCCGTTTGCATTGCCTACAGCTGTGGCCGGCCTGACCTTGGCAGGGCTGTTTTCTACCACCGGTTGGTACGGCCAATGGCTGGCTCATTTTGATATCAAGGTTTCCTTCACCTGGTTGGGGATTGCGGTGGCGATGGCTTTTACCAGCATTCCTTTCGTGGTGCGCACGGTGCAACCGGTGCTGGAAGAGTTGGGGCCGGAATATGAAGAGGCCGCTGAAACGCTCGGGGCTACCCGCTGGCAGAGCTTCCGCCGCGTGGTATTGCCAGAGGTTGCGCCAGCGCTGCTCGCCGGTACGGCGTTGTCGTTTACCCGCAGTCTGGGAGAATTTGGTGCGGTGATATTTATCGCTGGCAACATCGCCTGGAAAACCGAAGTGACCTCATTGATGATTTTTGTGCGCTTACAGGAGTTCGATTACCCGGCCGCTAGTGCGATTGCCTCGGTGATCCTGGCGGCGTCACTGCTGCTGCTGTTCGCCATTAACACCCTACAGAGCCGCTTTGGCCGCCGAATTGGAGGGCACTGATGGCTGATGTTACCGCCCTGAACGGCGCAGAGCGCCCACGCGTAAATTGGGGGAAATGGACGCTGATTGCCATTGGCGCGCTGTTCTCCATCCTGCTGCTGGTCGTGCCGATGGTGATGATCTTTATCGAGGCATTTTCCTCCGGCGTGGGTGCCGTGTGGCATAACCTTTCGGACCCGGACATGCTGCACGCCATTTGGTTGACGGTGCTGGTGGCGCTGATCACCGTGCCAGTCAACCTGGTGTTCGGTACTTTGCTGGCCTGGCTGGTGACGCGCTTTACCTTCCCTGGCCGCCAACTGCTGCTGACACTGTTCGATATGCCGTTTGCGGTGTCGCCGGTGGTCGCGGGGCTGCTGTATCTGCTGTTTTACGGTACCAACGGCCCGATCGGCGGCTGGCTGGATGCCCATGACATTCAACTGATGTTCGCCTGGCCGGGCATGGTGCTGGTGACAATATTCGTGACCTGCCCGTTTGTGGTCCGTGAACTGGTGCCACTGATGATGAGCCAGGGCAGCCAGGAAGACGAGGCCGCGGTGCTGTTGGGCGCTTCCGGTTGGCAGATGTTCCGCCGCGTCACCTTACCGAACATCCGTTGGGCATTGCTGTATGGCGTGGTGCTGACCAACGCCCGCGCGATTGGCGAGTTTGGCGCAGTATCGGTGGTGTCCGGCTCTATCCGTGGCGAAACCTATACCTTGCCACTGCAAGTGGAATTACTGCATCAGGATTACAACACCGCCGGGGCATTTACCGCTGCGGCACTGTTGACCCTGATGGCGATAGTCACCCTATTTCTGAAAAGCGGACTGCAATGGCGCCTGGCGCGTCAGGATGCGCGTCTTGAGCGGGAGGAAAATCATGAGCATTGAGATTAACGGTATCAACAAGTCTTTTGGCCGTACCAAGGTATTGAACGATATCTCGCTCGATATTCCTTCCGGTGAGATGGTGGCGCTGTTAGGCCCATCCGGTTCGGGCAAGACCACCTTGCTGCGTATTATCGCCGGGCTGGAAAGCCAGAGCAGCGGTAAGCTGGGTTTCCACGGCACCGACGTCAGCCGCGTGCATGCGCGCGATCGTCGCGTCGGCTTCGTGTTCCAACACTACGCGCTGTTCCGTCATATGACGGTTTTCGACAATATCGCTTTTGGCCTGAGCGTCTTGCCACGCCGTGAGCGTCCGAATGCGGCGGCGATCAAACAGAAAGTGGAGCAGTTGCTGGAGATGGTGCAGTTGGGTCATCTGGCTAACCGCTACCCTTCACAGCTTTCCGGCGGCCAGAAGCAACGTGTCGCCTTGGCGCGCGCGCTGGCGGTGGAGCCCCAGATCCTGCTGCTGGACGAGCCGTTTGGTGCGCTGGATGCCCAGGTGCGTAAAGAACTGCGCCGCTGGCTGCGTCAACTGCATGAAGAACTGAAGTTCACCAGCGTGTTCGTGACTCACGATCAGGAAGAAGCGATGGAAGTCGCCGATCGCATCGTGGTGATGAGCCAGGGGAATATCGAGCAGGTAGGTTCACCGACCGAGATCATGCGTGAACCCGCGACCCGCTTCGTGCTGGAGTTTATGGGCGAAGTTAACCGCCTGAACGGTGACATCCGTGGTTCACAGTTGTTTGTGGGCGCTCACCAATGGCCGCTGTCGTTCCAGCCAATGCACCAAGGCAGCGTCGATCTGTTCCTGCGCCCGTGGGAAATGGAGATTGGCACCGATTGCAGCGCCCGTTGTCCATTACCGGTACAGGTGTTGGAAGTCAGCCCGCGTGGCCACTTCTGGCAGTTGACCGTGCAGCCGATTGGTTGGCATCAGGAGCCTATCAGCGTGATTATGTCAGAAGGCCATGTCGCACCGGCGCGCGGGGACCGTTACTACGTTGGCAGCCTGAATGCCCGCCTTTACGCCGGTGAACAACTGTTACAACCGGTTGCGTTAGCGAAAAGCGCCTGATAATTTCTAACCATTCCCATTTAAGGCAACCCAGGGTTGCCTTTTTACATTATACGCAGGCAATGATTGTGACCACGCTGGAACAATGCATCGGTAATACACCGTTAGTAAAACTACAACGACTGGCCGAAGGGCTGGACAGTGAAATCTGGCTCAAGCTGGAGGGCAACAATCCGGCGGGGTCGGTCAAGGATCGGGCCGCGCTGGGGATGATCCAGCAGGCGGAACTGCGCGGTGAAATCCAGCCGGGCGATACGCTGATCGAGGCCACCAGTGGCAATACCGGCATCGCGCTGGCGATGATCTGTGCAATGAAAGGCTACACGCTGAAGCTGCTAATGCCGGAAAACATGAGCATGGAACGCCAGGCAGCGATGCGAGCTTATGGTGCTGAACTGATCCTGGTCAGCCGTGAGCAGGGGATGGAGGGGGCGCGTGACCTGGCGCTGGAGATGCAGCAGCAGGGGCAGGGCAAGGTGTTGGATCAGTTCAACAATCTGGATAACCCCTACGCGCATTTCACCACTACCGGCCCGGAAATCTGGCAGCAGACCGCCGGTCGTATCACTCATTTCGTTTCCAGCATGGGCACTACCGGCACCATTACCGGCGTTGGCGGCTACCTGAAAAGCCAAAATCCGCAGGTGAATATCATCGGTTTACAGCCTGCAGAAGGCAGCAGCATCCCGGGTATCCGCCGTTGGGCACCGGCCTATCTGCCGGGTATTTTCCGCCCGGAGCTGGTGGATCAGGTGTTGGATATGGCACAAAGCGAAGCCGAACAGACCATGCGCCAACTGGCGCAGCGGGAAGGTATTTTCTGCGGTGTCAGCTCTGGTGGAGCCGTAGCTGGGGCGTTGCGCGTTGCTGCGGCCAACCCTGGCAGCGTCATTGTCGCTATTATCTGCGATCGCGGTGACCGCTACCTGTCTACCGGCGTATTTTCCTAGCTGAGCGATAATCGGTAGGGAGGAGCGAGACTCTCTACCTATTCCCCAACCTCTGCCATTTATCCCCTCAAGATCGAGTATCCCCTGAGCCATAAGCCCCGTCTTTCATTTGTGCCGGGAGAATGTCAATGTGTAAGGATTAGGTAAAACCGGCTGCGTACAGCCACAATAGACGCGAAAATGGCGGTAAACCAGCGGAGGAATGGGCATGAAAATTTTATTGGTCGATGACGATCTGGAACTTGGCACCATGCTGAGCGAATACCTGACGGCTGAAGGATTCAACGCGTCCCTGGTGCTGACTGGCAAGGCCGGAGTGGATGGGGCGCTTTCTGGCGATTATACCGCAATGATCCTCGACATCATGCTGCCGGACATGAGCGGGATCGACGTGCTGCGCGAGGTTCGCAAAAAGAGCCGTTTGCCGATCATCATGCTGACGGCCAAGGGAGACAATATCGACCGGGTGATCGGGCTGGAGATGGGGGCCGACGACTATGTGCCCAAGCCTTGTTACCCACGCGAACTGGTGGCACGCCTGCGTGCGGTGCTGCGCCGATTTGAAGAGCAGCCGGAAGCGGTGGATAAAGTCTCGACCCTGAAATTTAATGAATTGACGCTCAACCCGTCCACCCGCAGCAGTGCCTGGCAGGGTAAGGCATTTGATCTCACCGCCTCAGAATTCAACTTGCTGGAGTTACTGCTGCGCTCTCCTGAACGAGTAGTGTCGAAGGATGAACTGTCAGAGAAAGGGCTGGGGCGGCCACGCGAGGCTTACGATCGCAGCGTGGATGTACATATCAGCAATATCCGCCAGAAGCTGGGCGCGCTAACCGATAACCGACTGAGCATTGAAACCGTGCGCAGTATCGGTTACCGCATCAGGTAATGCCGATGCGCGGAAGACTGTTCTGGAAAATCCTGCTCGGTTTCTGGCTGACGTTTATCATCATGACCCAGGCGCTGTGGGTGACGTTCGCGTTCTATGGCAATCGCCATGAATCGCCGGAAAACAACATGGCTCGGCGCATTGTCAATCTGCAACTGACCTCTGCGGCCTCCGTGTTACACAGTGGTGGCATGCCAGCATTGAACGCGATGGTCGCCGACTGGCCTGAAGTCGAGCGCCGCTTCTTTAGCGTGACGCCTATGGCCCAACCTCCAGCCGAGCAGCCAGATCAAAACCAGGCACCTCGGCCTACCAAGATGGTGGAGTGGGTCAAGGGGGCGGACAATCAGGGTTACCTGTTGAGCTACGATGTGGAGGGGCTGCGGGCCGAATATCGGCCAGCCAAGCCTTGGCGTTTGCTGAATATTCCGGAGCCGATGCTGTGGGTCGGTGGGCTGGGGGGCTTGCTGTTCAGCGCTATGTTGGCCTGGAACCTGACGCGCCCGATGCGCCAACTGCGCGTCGGTTTTGAGCGGGTAGCGCAGGGCGATCTGGCGGTGCGGCTGTTCCCGGCGATGCGGCGGCGACATGACGAGCTTTCTGAGGTGGCGCGTGACTTTGACAGCATGGCAGAGCGGCTGGAGGTATTGGTTAGCGCCCGTGAGCAATTGCTGCATGATGTCTCCCATGAGTTGCGCTCCCCATTAGCCCGCTTGCAGCTAGCCATCGGCCTGGGGCGGCAAAATCCGGGTAACGTGGAGAACTCGTTGCAGCGTATCGAGCATGAAGCCGGGCGGTTGGACAAGATGATCGGCGAACTGTTGGCGCTGTCACGCACCGAGAACAGCGGCCTGTCGAATGATGAGGAGTATTTCGATCTTTATGGGTTGGTGGACGCGGTGGTTAACGATGCGCGCTACGAGGCGCAAATCCCCGGCGTAGAGATCGTGTTGCAGGCCAGTTCCGACGTGGAGTACACCGTAAAAGGCAATGCCGAGTTGATGCGCCGTGCGGTTGAGAACATTGTGCGTAATGCCCTGCGCTTTTCCAGTCACGGCCAGAGCGTGACGGTGGTGCTGTCGCGTATCGACCAATTGTTCCAGATCCAGGTCCGCGATCAGGGGCCGGGCGTGGAGGAGTCGAAGCTGTCCAGCATCTTTGATCCCTTCGTTCGGGTAAAGTCGGCGATGTCTGGCAAGGGCTATGGCCTGGGTTTGGCGATCGCTCGCAAAGTGGTGCTGGCCCATGGTGGGCAGGTTGAGGCACACAATGGCGAACAGGGGGGGTTGGTGATCACGCTGCGGGTACCGCGCTGGCCAATTTAACGATAATGCTGCTTGTCCAGATCGTACTTTTTCATCCGCAGGTAGAGCTTTTTACGCGGGATCTGTAAATACTCGGACACCTCATTAATCCGCCCCTGATGCAGGTTCAACGCCTCGGTAATGATCTGGCGCTCATAGTCTTCGATACGCTGATCCAGCGGAGCGGGATCGGATCCGTGTAACAGCGGATTGGCGGTCTCTGCCAGTGGCATCACCCCGACGGCAAACAGCTCTGCGGCATTGGCCAGCTCGCGCACGTTATTTGGCCATATCCTTTTGACCAAACGCTTAATCAACTCGGCTGGCAGATCCGGCAACGGATGGTTAAGGCGCAGGCAGGCCTGTTCCAGGTAGTGGCGGAACAACGGCTCTATATCGTCGGGACGCAGAGAAAGCGGCAGGCAGGCGATTTGGGTCATGGCAAAGCAGTAATAGAAATCGGGCAGGAGGGTATGCCCGGCGGCCAGCTCCACCAACGGTGAAGTCCCAGTGCCGATCAGCCGGAAGGGGAGCGGGTCTTGCCCCTGGAGCTGGATCAGCCGCGCCTGCTGGGGGATAGACAAGTGCTCAAGGTGGCGTAAAATCAGCGTCCCGCCGCTTACCTGCTCAATCCATTGCTCTAACGGTGCCTCACCCCCTGGCGTCAATTCACCCACGATCAACGGCTGTTCGCTACGATGGCTCATACGGTGTAAATAACGTGCTGCCAAAGTCCTGCCGACCCCTAGCTCCCCTTGCAGGTAAACCGCCAAATCGGTTTCGGCCACCTGCTGCAAACGCACTCGTAGCTGCTTTACCCACTCACTACGGCCAATCAGATTGCTCTGCAGCTGTTCTTGCTGCCAACGACGACGGGCAATGTAAGAACGTCTCTGGGCCAGCGCGGTGGCGACCTGTTCGAGTAGCTGGGCCGGGTTGACCGGTTTTTGCAGGAAGTCCCAGGCCCCTTTTTTCACCGCTTCAACCGCCATCGGCACATCGCCATGGCCAGTGATCAACAACACCGGTAAACAGGCATCGTGAGCGAGCAGTAGCGCCATCAGCTCAATTCCGGAACAGCCAGGCATACAGACATCGCTGATAACGATCCCTGGCCACTCCTCACCGAGCATTTCCTGTGCCTTAAGTGGGTTACTACAGGCCTGAACCTGATAGCCTGCCTGGTTGAGCAGCATGGTATAGGCATCTAGGACGTCGGCATCGTCGTCGATTAACAGAATTTGCGCTTGTTGGCTTAACATGGTTGATCCACCGGTTGAAACTGTAAAACGACGCAGGCGTTTTGCGTCAGCGTAGAGGCCAGATGCAGGCTACCGCCCATTTGCTGCATCAGCGAAAGCGAGATGGACAGGCCAATCCCCAAACCTACCGATTTGCTGGTGGTGAAAGGTTTGAGTAACGATTCAGCCCGCGCCAGCGGCCAGCCAGGCCCGTTATCCCACAGCATGATCTGCCACCCGGACTCGTGGTGTTGCCAGCTTATCTGCAATAGCGGTCGTTCCTGGCAGGCATCCAACGCGTTGCTCATCAGATTGACCAACACCTGCTGAATGCGCACCTCATCGCCTAACACATTTGGCGCACCTTCCGGTAGCCGCAGTTCCCCGTGCAGCGGTTGGTGGCGAAGAGCCAGCAACTCCCAGGCGGCGATGAATGACTGGCGCAAATCAACGGGCTGAGAGGGGCTATCCTGTTCCGTTCGCCGGGTGAATTGCCGCAGCATGCGGATGATGGCATCCATGCGGCCAATCAGACCGTCTGCTTTGGTCAGGGCCAGCGCGGCCGCCTCTGGTTGTTGTTTCTCCACCGCATGACGAGCGGTAAACAGGTACATCGATAGAGCGTTCAGCGGCTGATTGATCTCATGGGCCAGGGTGGTCATGGTCTGCCCAACCACGGCCAGCTTGGCGGCCTGCACCAGCTCATCCTGCGTGGCACGCAAATGCAGCTCAATGCCCTTGCGCTCGGTAATTTCCTGCTCCAGCCGGGATTTTTGCTGGTTCAATTGGCCTAGGGTGCGCCGCAACAGACGTGCGATGCGGCCCAGTTCATCGCCACCGTAAACCGGGATCGCCGCGTTGGTTTCCCCAAGGCCGATACGCACCACCACCTGGTTCAGCTGGGTAAAACGCTTGACCAGGCGGGAACGGATAAAGTAGTGATTGAGCAAATACACCAATAACATCGCCAGCAGGGTGGCGATCACAATTAGCCTGCCGCTGACGCGGATGATTTGCTCCAGGCGATGGTTAAAGGTCTGCATCTGCTGGTGGCTGTTACTCAGTTGCGATTCCAGCTGTGTGCGAAAGCGGGCAAGCGTGGCCTCCTTGGCCTGAGTGGCCAGCGTAAGTGCCTGTTGCGCCTGATGATAGTTTTTCATCGCTGCGGGCATACTGTTTTCGGCAATGCCGGTCTCCAGCAGTTCGTCGATGGTTTGCCGTAGCGTGATGGTACTGGGATGAGCCTGCAACCCCTGCATATTTTCGTTCGCCGTCTTTTGCAGATAGGCTAGGTAACGTACATGCTCGGCAACCGAGGTGGGCTCTTCAGCGCCGGATTGCAGCTCGTTGAGGCGATCGCGCAGGGCATCGGCGATCTGGTTCTCGATGCGTGCCAGGGCATAGACCTGCTGTTGTTCACTTTGTACTTCGCGCAAACTAGCCTGCAATCGGGGGAATACCTGGCCAGAGCCTGTCTCCATCTGATCGAGCAATGCCCCCTGTTGCCAACTGAAATCCTGCACCAGCGAATTCAGCTCGGTGGTGAAGTCATCATGTAGCCAACTGATGCGCGCGGCGATCTCATTGACCTTTTCCCCGGCGATAAACATGTTGTACAGCGCGTTGTCCAATCGGCCCAACAGTTGGCGGCTTTCTGCCAGCGTCGCCTGAATTTGCTGACGTTCAGGGTTATCCAACAGCATGCTGGCCTGCTCGATTTGTTCCAAATGGCCGACGATCTGATTTCTCAACTGTAGGCGGGCATTGGTATTGGCGGCCTGCAAAAATTCATTGAGCTGATCGACCAGCGTGTTCAGATTGCTTTCGATCACGAACGAAGATTGGATGCGTGGAAAGTAATCATCCAGCGCATAGCGGACCTGCGAGCTTTGCTCATGCCAGGAGTATAGGCTGACCCCGCTGACGGTAAGCGTCAGCAGCGCGCCGGTGAGAAAGGCTCCCCGCAGGCAGGCGCTGATGGTCAGGCGTTTAAAGAAGCGCGGCAATAAACGGCTCATTTCAACTCTTCCAGCGCCTTGATGGCCTTTCTCTGCTGCTGCTGAAAGAACAGCTGCCATTCCATGACTTGCTGCTCACTCTCGCTACGTGCCGCAAACTGTTTAAGGTACTGAGGATCTTCGCTTTGGGCCTGGGTGACAGGAATAGCGGTCAACAATGCACGGATTTCCGGCAAAGGCCGTTTGAGGCGGCTTTCAGCGCCATGCAACGCTTTCCAGGCGTCCTTGAGCTGAGACAGGCGGAAGCTGATGGCCGTATCAAACAGCTTTTGCACCAGGCGCTGACGTTGCAAAATTAGGGAGTAATTCAGCGGTGGCCGCTGTAACAGCTTTTGCTGTTGCGCAAAACGTGGGTTATCTGCCGGCAATGGAACCACAGGGTATTTTCCCGTGCTGGTATCTGCCAGAACCCGTTGCCCCTGCGGGCTGAGCAGAAACTGTATAAAGCGCCGGGCCTCAGCGGGATAATGGCTATTGCTCGTTACGGCAATATAGGTGGGGGAGGCCGCGGCCTGAGGGAAATAATGGAAGGCCAGATGCGGATCGTCGAGCAGTAGATTGGCGTAGTTATCGATAATCGGCCCAACGGAACCCAGGCCGCTTTTGACTTTATCCGCCACGCCAAAGCTGCGCGAAGAGATGGTGATCAGGTTACCGGCCGCCGATAGCATCGTTTGCCAGCCAGATTGCCAGCCCCGCTGTTGCAACAGCGATTCCACCATCAGGTGGTTGGTATCCGAGCGGGAAGGGCTGCTCATCAGCAAAGCACCCTGGTAGCGGGCATCGGTCAGATCGTCCCAATCGTCTGGCAGCGGCAGCCGTTTCTCTGCCAGATTGGTGCGGTTGATTAGCAGGCCAAAGCCCGAAATGGCCACCGCCACGGCGGTATTGCGGATAGGTTCAGGTACCAGCCGCTGTGATTGTTCCGGAGCACCCTCATAGTTTGCCAGACGCTGATGCTGTTGCAGGTGCTGGAGCAGCATGGGGGAGGAGGTCAGTACCAGATCGACGTTGTCGCTGCCGGTGCTGTCGAGCAGTTGTTCCAGGGAACTGCTGGTGCGGTTCAGCGTGCGGATGACCACCGACTGAGGCTGGCCTTGCCAACGGCTGATGAGGTAGGCGGTTGCCTCTGGTGAAAAGGTAGTGGCCATCACCAGTTCATTTCTTTTGGCTCCGGCGACACTGGATAACAGCCAGCAGACCATTGCCGTAAAAATGAGCGTTGCACGCATAATAAAATTCTCCCTCGACCTCATCGTTTGTGATCTTATTCATAAAATCGCAATGACGATAAAAATAACCCGCAAAACATTTGGGACAAAAATATTTTCGTGAACCAATAGGATTTAGCCGGGGTTATAACGTTGATGAAGCCAGGATATTACCATTGATAGACCATCAATACTGTTAACACCTTCAAAAACATCGCCACTGGTGGGCTGGCTTGGTGTGCAACCGCATTGCTGTGGCGCTCTGGCGCGGGGAGGTGAGCGAACTGGCTTTTGGTTAATAATGGTAATGTTAATTGATGGGTCAAAAATGGGCTTATTTGTTTTGGGTTTGAGTCAATTTTGACACATATTACGGGGCTTGTCTTATTAATGAATTAATTACACCATCCGCTGCGAGCGTTATTAATAAATAGCAGACGCATTGAGCCAGTACAGATAAACCTCACAGGGGAATAACATGTTTTCATTATTAAAACCTAGCGCGGCGGCAAAGCGTGTTCCGCCAGAACAGGTGCAGGCAACCTACCAGCGTTATCGCATGCAGGCGTTACTGAGCGTCTTTTTGGGCTACCTGGCCTATTACATCGTGCGTAACAACTTCACCCTTTCGACGCCCTACCTGAAAGAGCATCTGGATCTGAGTGCGACGCAGATCGGCATGTTGAGCAGTTGCATGCTGATTGCCTACGGCATCAGCAAAGGAGTGATGAGCAGCCTGGCCGATAAGGCCAATCCCAAAGTGTTTATGGCCTGTGGCCTGGTGCTGTGTGCCATCGTCAACGTCGGTTTGGGGTTCAGCTCAGCTTTCTGGATCTTTGCCGCATTGGTGGTGTTTAACGGCCTGTTCCAGGGGATGGGCGTAGGCCCTTCGTTCATTACCATCGCCAACTGGTTCCCACGCCGTGAGCGCGGCCGCGTTGGCGCATTTTGGAATATATCCCACAATATCGGCGGTGGGGTGGTGGCCCCCATCGTTGGCGTGGCTTTTGCGGTGTTGGGCAGTGAACACTGGCAGAGTGCCAGCTATATCGTCCCAGCGGGCGTGGCAGTGCTGTTTGCTTTGGTGGTGCTGTGGCTGGGTAAAGGCTCCCCGCGCAGTGAAGGTTTGCCAGCCCTGGAACAAATGATGCCGGAAGAAACCATCAGGGTGAAAACCGGTGTGCAGGAGCAGGCACCGGAAAATATGAGCGCCTTCCAGATCTTCTGTACTTATGTCCTGCGTAATAAAAATGCCTGGTATGTCTCGCTGGTGGACGTATTTGTCTACATGGTGCGCTTTGGCATGATCAGTTGGCTGCCCATCTACCTGCTCACCGAAAAACATTTTTCCAAAGAGCAGATGAGCATCGCGTTTTTGTTCTTTGAATGGGCGGCGATCCCGTCCACATTGTTGGCTGGGTGGCTGTCGGATAAGCTGTTCAAGGGACGCCGTATGCCGCTGGCGATGATCTGCATGGTGATGATTTTTATCTGCCTGATTGGTTACTGGAAGAGTGACTCGCTGTTGATGGTCACCATCTTTGCCGCCATCGTCGGTTGCCTGATCTATGTGCCACAGTTCCTGGCTTCGGTACAGACGATGGAGATCGTTCCCAGCTTTGCTGTCGGCTCCGCCGTTGGCCTGCGAGGCTTTATGAGCTATATCTTTGGGGCCACGCTGGGCACCAGCCTGTTTGGCGTGATGGTTGATAACATGGGATGGCATGGAGGCTTTTATCTGCTGATGGGCGGCGTGGTGTGCTGCATCTTGTTCTGCTATCTGTCACATCGTGGCGTATTGGCTTTGGAGCGTGAAAGACAGCAACAGGAGCTACAAGCGGAGCCGCTGGTAGCGCAGTAGGGCTTAGAAATTCTGGATAAAAAAATGGCGCCGATAAAGGCGCCATTTTTACGATCGAACCGCGATTACTTCTTGATGCGGATGATCGGGGTCTCGCCAACGGTGACGCTGCCGGACAGTTTGATCAGCTCTTTGATCTCGTCCATGTTGGAGATAACCACCGGAGTCAGGGTAGACTTGGCTTTCTCTTCCAGCAGGGCCAGATTGAACTCGATAATCACATCGCCTTTCTTGACGCGCTGGCCTTCTTCCGCGATGCGTTTGAAGCCTTCGCCTTTCAGTTCAACGGTGTCGATACCAAAGTGCACGAACAGCTCAATGCCGCTATCAGATTCGATAGAGAACGCATGGTTGGTTTCGAAAATTTTACCGATAGTGCCGTCAACCGGAGCAACCATTTTGTTGCCAGCAGGTTTGATAGCAATGCCATCGCCGACGATCTTCTCGGCGAATACGACGTCCGGTACATCTTCGATATTGACGATCTCGCCAGAAAGTGGAGCGACGATCTCGATAGTGCCCATGTCTTTCTTGTCATCAGAAACCAGAGACTTCAGTTTATCGAACAAACCCATGATCTTCTCCTAAGCATTAAATTGGGCGGCGTTCCAGTGTCGTGGAATTTTAGCAGAGCGTTTTTTCTTCGATGAACTTATTGACGCAGTTCATCAAATCCTGTGCCGTTGGTTGTTCCAAGGCCTGCGCTGCCAATGCCTTCACATCTTCGAAATTGGTATTACGAATAATTTTCTTGATGCGCGGGATTGCAATCGCACTCATGCTGAACTCATCCAGCCCCATGCCCAAAAGCAACAGTGTAGCACGCTCATCGCCAGCCAGCTCGCCGCACATACCGGTCCACTTGCCTTCTGCGTGAGATGCATCAATAACCTGTTTGATCAGGCCAAGCACTGATGGGGACATCGGGTTATAGAGATGAGAAATCAGCTCGTTGCCGCGATCTACTGCCAGAGTATACTGGGTTAAATCGTTTGTCCCAATACTAAAGAAGTCGACTTCTTTCGCCAGGTGGCGAGCGATCACTGCCGCAGCTGGTGTTTCCACCATCACGCCCACTTCAATGCTCTCGTCAAAGGCTTTGCCTTCTTCACGCAGCTGCGCTTTCAGCGTTTCCAGCTCGCCCTTCAGATCGCGCACTTCTTCCACCGAGATGATCATCGGGAACATGATGCGCAGTTTACCGAAAGCAGAGGCACGCAGAATGGCGCGCAGCTGAGCGTGCAGGATTTCCCGGCGGTCCATCGCGATACGGATCGCGCGCCAGCCCAGGAACGGGTTCTCTTCTTTTGGCAGGTTCATGTACGGCAGGTCTTTATCGCCGCCGATGTCCATGGTACGGACGATAACTGCCTGTGAGCCCATGGCTTCCGCAACGGCCTTGTAAGCCGAGAACTGCTCGTCTTCGGTTGGCAGTGAGTCGCGGTCCATGAACAGGAATTCGGTACGATACAGGCCGACACCTTCGGCGCCATTGCGCTCCGCACCGGCGACGTCGCGCACGGTACCGATGTTGGCACAGACTTCAACCTGATGCCCGTCCAGCGTGATCGCCGGCAGGTCTTTCAGCTTGGCCAGATCGTTTTTCTCGGTGACGTATTGGGTATGAACCGCTTTCAGCTGTTCAATCACCTCGGCCGTCGGGTTGACGTAAATCTTGTTGTTAACCGCATCCAGGATCAGGTAATCGCCGTTTTTCACCTGGGTGGTCACGTCGCTGGTGCCAACGATAGCGGGCAGTTCCAGGGAGCGAGCCATGATCGAGGTGTGGGAAGTACGGCCACCCAGATCGGTGATGAAGCCCAGCACTTTGTCCAGGTTCAGCTGTGCGGTTTCTGACGGTGTCAGGTCCTTCGCGACCAGGATCACCTCATCTTGAATGGCGGTCAGATCAACAATCGCCAGGCCCAGGATGTTTTGCAGCAGACGTTTACCGATATCACGCACGTCAGCCGCGCGCTCTTTCAGGTATTCGTCGTCTAATTCTTCCAGCGCTTTCGCCTGGCCTTCGATCACGGTGTAGGCTGCCGCATCGGCAGACGCCAGATCGTCTTTGATGAGGGCTATGATTTCCTGCTCAAGCTCTTCGTCTTCCAACAGCATGATGTGGCCTTCGAAGATCGCTTCTTTTTCTTCGCCGAAGGTTTCGCCTGCCTTGGTTTTGATTACTTCCAGCTGTTCAGACGCTTTGGCGCGGCCTGCCAGAAAACGTGAGATTTCCTGCTCTACATGGTCTGCAGAGATTTTTTTCCGGTTGATGACAATTTCATCTTCCTTCAGCAAGAGAGCCTTACCAAAAGCGATACCCGGTGATACTAAAATGCCTGAAATCATAACCCTACCTTACTCTTGACTGGTGTTAACTAAAAAGACGGGCCGATTACTCAAGCTCTGCCATCAGTTTTACCAAGTGCTCAACGGCTTTCTGCTCGTCTTCACCAACGGCTTCGATGGTGACTACTGTTCCTTGGGTCAGGCCCAGAGTTTGCAGCTTAAACAGGCTTTTGGCGCTAGCGCTCTTGCCGTTGGAAGTCACGGTGATGTCAGACGTGAAGCCTTTGGCTTCTTTTACGAACTGAGCGGCAGGGCGAGTGTGCAGACCATTCGGAGCGGTGATAGTCACTTCTTGCTGGAACATTGATGTTTCCCCAACTTATCGGATTTAAGGTTGTGGAGCTAAAGTTTAGCCTAATGGCGTGATTTTAGCTTGTCTGGTTAGCGCCTGACTATGGTACAGGGGCGAGCGTTGATGCAACATAAAACGACGCTTTAAGCATTTCAGATCAAAAAATCCGAGCATCTGGCGTTGTTTCAATCAGCTCCCCATTATGCCGTGTTTTTCGCTTGAGCGACAAATGAGTAAATCGATTCAGCTCAAACAATGGCAGGAAGGTGATTAATTTTGCGCATCGAAATAATTGACCGGTTAAATACTAAAGCCAGCGGCGAAAATCAATCGTTGAGTGGTGTAAACTTTGATCCAGTCCACAAAAAAAGCACCTGAATAGGTGCTTTTTTAGCTATTTGTGCACTGTTTGCGCTATTGCTGCAGTTCCTGTTCGGTGAACAGATCGGCAAACAAAGCGGTGCTCAAGTAGCGCTCACCTGAAGAAGGCAGAATAACCACAATTGTCTTGTCGGTAAAGTCGGCTTCTTCGGAAAGTTTGACGGCGGCCGCCACGGCGGCACCGGAAGAAATCCCGGCCAGGATACCTTCTTCTTCCATCAGACGGCGTGCCATGCTGATGGCTTCGTCGTTGGTGATCTGCTCGACGCGGTCAACCAGGCTCAGATCCAGGTTGCCAGGAATGAAACCGGCACCGATGCCCTGGATTTTGTGCGGACCGGGTTTGATTTCCTGGCCTGCCAACGCCTGGCTGATGACCGGTGAGTCGGTCGGTTCAACCGCCACTGTGGTGATGGCTTTGCCCTTGGTGTTCTTGATAAAGCGGCTGACGCCGGTCAGCGTACCGCCAGTGCCGACGCCCGCGATAAAGACATCGACCTCGCCATCGGTATCTTCCCAGATTTCCGGGCCGGTGGTTTGTTCGTGGATTTCCGGGTTGGCCGGGTTGCTGAACTGTTGCAGCAGGATGTAGCGATTCGGATCGGTGGCCACAATCTCTTCGGCCTTGGCGATCGCCCCTTTCATGCCTTTGGCACCTTCGGTCAGCACCAGATTGGCACCCAGCGCCTTGAGCAGTTTACGACGTTCGATGCTCATGGTTTCCGGCATGGTCAGCGTGAGCTTGTAGCCCCGCGCCGCGGCGACAAACGCTAGGGCGATACCGGTGTTGCCACTGGTTGGCTCCACCAGTTCTTTGCCTGCGCTAAGAATGCCACGTTTTTCAGCATCCCAAATCATATTGGCACCGATGCGGCATTTGACGCTGAAGCTCGGGTTGCGAGATTCAACCTTGGCGAGAATGCGTCCGTTGCCGATACGGTTCAGACGAACCAGCGGCGTATGGCCGATTGTTAATGAGTTGTCTTGGTAAATCTTGCTCATGGCCCGTCCTTATAACTCTATGAAATGTAGGGAACATCGAAAGCATACGCTAACGGTCTCGGCAGGGAAGTAAAGAATTGGTATATCGATATGTTATTAGAGAATAAGTTTTAATCACAATAGCAAGGGCGCAAGAAGCGCCCTCAAATAAAGCCGTTAGTGACGAACAAATTGTGCACGATAACGGTCTACCCACATCGCCGTGGCACCGCAGACCGCCACCGGCAGGATCACCAGATTGAGGATGGGGATCATGGTGAACAGGCTGACCAACGCGCCAAACTGCAGGTTGTCGGTTTTGTGCTGGCGCAACGCCTGGCGCATCTCGGCGAAGCTGACCTTGTGGTTATCAAATGGATAATCGCAGTATTGAATGGCCAGCATCCAGGCGCTGAACAGGAACCACAGCACCGGTGCCAACGTTTGGCCGATGCCCGGTATAAAATAGAGTAACAGCAGGCCCAGCGCGCGCGGCAGGTAATACATCAGTTTGCGCCATTCACGGGACATGATGCGCGGCAGATCTTTGACCACGCCGAGCATACCGGTATCCGGCAACGGTTTGCCAGTCAGGCTGCCTTCGAGCTGTTCCGCCAACAGTCCGCAAAACGGGGCGGCGATCAGGTTGGTGATGGTGCTGAACAGGTAACTGAACACCAACAGCACGGAAATGACCGCCATCGGCCAGAGTAAATAACTCAGCCACTGTAGCCAGCTTGGCACATGGCTCATCATGCTCGGGATCCAGTCGCCCAGTTGGCTGAACAGCCACCAGAAGGCAGAACCCATCAGCAGCACGTTCACCAGCAACGGCAAGACGACATAGCGTTTAATACCCGGGCGCGAAATCAGGCGCCATCCTTGGGCAAAATAATGGAAGCCGTTGGTGGGTCCGACAGGGGGAGGAACATAGGACATATCTTAAGATTTTCTCTTTGGCTAAACAGGCTAACCTATCATATAGGGTTGATTTTCCACTGGCTAGAGCCACATTGGCTGAAAAAACAGCAAAAAAATGCCGGATAATCATCTTTATTGGCATAAAGTTCAGCACGGACTTGCACTTGTGCCTGCGGGCAAATAGAGTTAAAGAGTGAATGTTTGCCGCGGTGGCAATGTCTTGGAACAACAGAGATAGCAATGATGCAGGATTTGCGTCTGATATTAATCGTTGTTGGCGCGATCGCCATAATAGCGTTGTTATTACATGGTCTTTGGACCAGCCGTAAGGAACGCTCGTCCCTTTTTCGCGATCGCCCAGCCAAACGCTCGAAAAACGAGCGTGAACCTACTCCACTTGATGATCCTGCCGAAAGCGTGGGAGAGGTACGTATCCGTGCCACTCGCGCTGAAGTTGAGGATGAGCCATCAATGGGCCATATCGATGTCGCACGCGAAGAGCCGGTAATTGCACCAAGGCCAGCTCCAGCAGCTCAACCTGCGTCTCGGCCAGCCCAGCCCGCGCCGCTTTCTCAGCGGCCGGAGTATGATGACATCCTGCTGGATAACTATGCCCAGGACGAGGACGAAGAGCCGCAGCAACCTGTTGTGCGTCGTGAGCCGCGCGTTGACGATATGCCTCCGGCTACCGCTCCTGCGCCAGAGCCTGCTTTCCAACATGCAGAGCCTGTGCCTGAACCGCAGCCCGCGCCGGAATCGTTGAAACCGGCAAAATTGCAGGAAACCGTATTGGTGCTGCACGTCGCTGCTCATCAAGGTGGCGTTATCGGGGGGGAAGTCTTGCTGCAGAGCGTGTTGCAGGCAGGTTTCCAATTTGGCCAGATGAATATCTTCCATCGCCATATCAGCCCGGCAGGTAGTGGTCCTGTGCTGTTCAGCCTGGCCAATATGGTCAAGCCTGGCTCATTCGATCCGGAAATGATGTCCGATTTCTCCACGCAGGGCGTCTCGATGTTTATGATGGTGCCGTCTTACGGCGACGCTAATCAGAACTTCAAGCTGATGCTGCAATCGGCACAACGTATTGCCGACGATGTGGGTGGCGTGGTGCTTGACGATGAGCGCCGCATGATGACCCCGCAAAAGCTGGAAACCTATAAAGCACGTATCCGCGAAGTGTTGGAAAACAACGCCTGACCGGTTGCCTGCGCACTGCATAATCCGTAATCCAGAACCCCCGCCAGCCGGGGGTTTTTTATCTTTGATGGTGAGCCATGGCATCGATTAACGAAACAATCAATCAACTACGCACCTCATTGCGCCATCACGAATATCAGTATCACGTACTCGATGCGCCGGAGATCCCGGATGCGGAATACGATCGCCTGATGCGTGAGCTGCGTGAGCTGGAAGAGGCCCATCCTGAGCTGATCACCGCCGATTCGCCGACGCAGCGCGTCGGGGCCGCCCCTTTGGCGGCGTTTGATCAGGTGCGGCATGAAGTGCCGATGCTGTCGTTGGACAACGTCTTTGATGAAGAAAGCTATCTGGCGTTTTACAAGCGCGTGCAGGATCGCCTCAAAAGCAGCGAGCCGCTGACCTTCTGCTGTGAGCTGAAGCTGGACGGGTTGGCCGTCAGCCTACTGTATGAAGATGGCGAGCTGGTGCGTGCCTCCACGCGTGGTGATGGCACCACCGGGGAAAATATCACCTCTAATGTGCGCACTATCCGCGCCATCCCGCTGCGCCTGACTGGCGACAATATTCCGCGCAGGGTGGAAGTGCGTGGCGAAGTCTTTATGCCGCATGCCGGCTTTGAGCAGATGAACGAAGAGGCGCGCCGCAAAGACGGCAAAATCTTCGCCAACCCGCGTAACGCGGCGGCGGGCTCGCTGCGTCAGCTTGATCCGCGTATCACTGCCAAGCGCCCGCTGACCTTCTTCTGCTACGGTGTTGGCCTGCTGGAAGGGGGCGAATTGCCACGCAGCCATTGGCAACGCTTGATGCAGTTTAAAGCCTGGGGCTTGCCGGTGAGCGATCGCGTTAAGCTCTGTACCGGTAGCGATGAGGTGCTGGCGTTTTATCGTCAGGTAGAACAGGACCGCATCAATCTTGGCTTTGATATCGACGGCGTGGTGGTGAAGATCGACGATATCGATCTGCAAGAATCTCTGGGCTTTGTTGCTCGTGCACCGCGCTGGGCTACGGCATTCAAGTTCCCGGCGCAAGAGCAGCTCACCGTGGTGCGTGAAGTGGAATTCCAGGTCGGGCGTACCGGTGCGATTACGCCGGTCGCGCGTCTTGAGCCAGTATTGGTGGCCGGGGTGATAGTCAGTAATGCCACGCTGCATAATGCCGATGAAATCGAACGCCTTGGCCTGCGCATCGGCGATACGGTGATCGTGCGCCGTGCCGGGGATGTGATCCCGAAAGTGGTCGGAGTGATCGAAGATCGTCGCCCGCAGGACGCGCGTGAAGTGGTATTCCCACAGCATTGCCCGGTGTGCGGTTCCGATGTGGAACGAGTGGAAGGCGAAGCCATTGCGCGCTGCACCGGCGGGCTGATCTGCGGTGCCCAACGTAAAGAGGCGCTGAAGCACTTCGTTTCCCGCCGGGCGATGGACGTTGACGGCATGGGCGATAAAATTATCGAACAACTGGTCGATAAGGAATATGTCAAAACGCCAGCCGATCTGTTCCGTCTTTCCGCCGGTCTTCTCACCGGGCTGGATCGCATGGGGCCAAAATCGGCACAGAATCTGGTCAATGCCTTGACCACCGCCAAACAAACTACCTTTGCGCGCTTCCTGTATGCGTTGGGTATTAGGGAAGTGGGTGAGGCTACAGCAGCCGGTCTGGCAGCGCACTTTGGCTCGTTGGAGAAGCTGCAAGAGGCCGACCTGGATGCGTTGAAACAGGTACCGGACGTGGGCGAAGTGGTAGCCAGCCACGTGGTGAACTTCTTTGCCGAAGCCCATAACCAACAGGTGATCGCCGAGCTGATTAGTCCAGAAATCGGCATTAACTGGCCTGCTCCGATCGTGGTGGTAGCTGAAGAGATCGACAGCCCGTTTGCCGGTAAAACCGTGGTGCTGACCGGTTCTCTCAGCCAACTTTCCCGTGATGAAGCCAAAGATCGGCTGACGGCGCTGGGGGCCAAGGTCAGTGGCAGCGTATCCAAGAAAACCGATCTGGTGATCGCCGGTGAAGCTGCTGGCTCCAAGCTGGTCAAGGCACAGGAGTTGGGGATCGAGGTGATCGACGAGGCAGAGATGATCCGCCTGCTGGGGGCCTGATGGAAAAAGAGAATCTGATTGAAATCGCCAACACCGTGATGCCTTTTGGCAAATACCAGGGCAGGGTGCTGATTGACCTGCCGGAAGAGTATCTGCTGTGGTTCGCCCGTAAGGGCGAATTCCCCAACGGCAGACTGGGAATGCTGATGGAAATGACGTTGGCGATTAAAATTGAAGGGTTGGATCACCTGATCAAACCCCTGAAGAAAAGCTGAGTCGATGGGCGTAACGCCATGTTGCGCCCCTTTATCGTCTAGATATAAACGTCCACGGCGTTGGCGTCGGTCGGGCGGTTAACCCCATCACCGCTCATGGCTTTGGCCATCTGCTCTTGCTGCTGTTTTTCCATTTCTTGTTTCTGAATGCGCGCGATCTCAGCCTGGAGCATTTCAATCTGGCTCATGATCAGCTGTTTTTGCTGTTCGATCTCTTGAGTGTCGCCACCCGAGTCTTTCAGTTCGATCAGTTTTTGCTGCAGGTTCTGGATCTGCTTATACAGCGCTGCAATACGTGACGCCGCGCTGCTATCTTTTGGGGTTACTGGCGCATCATTATCAGTTTTCTTGGATTTCTCCCCTTCAGGGACATTGTTAACCGGTGCCGACATCAGTGCAGCCCCGCCTTTACCCGTGGCGGTGAATACCTCGCGGACTCCGGCAATCGGGTTCTTGATGGGCACAATCATGGTAATGTTGGTCGACATGCGATCCTCCCAGGCAGCTTGCCAAAGGTATCGGCAAATCGCGGCAAAACTTTACCTTGGCATCAGTTTTAGCCGTGGCCAGAGTTCGAGCCACTGTTTCTCCACTACGCGCTGCTCGAAAGCGGCCAGGTTGTTGCTCTTGGGATTGAAGGTGATGCTGTGATTGAACAGCGCCTGTAGGCCAAAAGGGGCGACGAGCTGGATGCTGCCATCGGCCTGCAATCGGGCACCCACGGCGGTTTCGATCTCCGTCCAATAACTGATGGCGTCTTCGCTGTCGCGATAGGGCGCGCGGTGACTACGCAGGTGCATACGCGCCTGATTCTTAACCGACCAGGGTTGTGCTGACCACTCCAACAGGCGCGACTCCAACATTTGGTCGCGCTCGGCATCGCTATGGCGCGAATCAAAATGGATCACATCGATATCATTAAGCGGCGTGCTGGCCGTAAAACCATGCAGCCGGTCCCACAC
The DNA here is from genome assembly GCF_945957435.1 of Serratia sp. PL7. Taxonomy (NCBI): domain Bacteria; kingdom Pseudomonadati; phylum Pseudomonadota; class Gammaproteobacteria; order Enterobacterales; family Yersiniaceae; genus Serratia; species Serratia sp. PL7. Next base: position 28,990 of record NZ_CAMFLB010000039.1, read on the forward strand.
CAGATTACGCACGAAGCCCGCACCCAGGCACCAATCGTTCAGCCCGAGCCGCCGGGCGGTCGCCAATGCCTGCATACGTTCACTATCTTGGCGTAACCAATCAATAATTTGTTGCTGTGGATCCATCATTTCTCCTTTGTCACCGCTACTCTAACCCGAAATGGGCAGCAGCGGGATCGGGATGATTGAGGAAAACGGCAAAAAAAAGCGCGGCATAAGCGCCGCGCTGAGATTGACTTGGTAGCACACATTTAGAACTGGGTGTTCAGGCTCATAAAGTAAGTCCGACCCGGTTCGTTATAGGTTGCCGCCCCGGCACCATAGATATTGACTGCCCCGGTGACTGGGTTACCTACGTTTTGCGAGTTACCGGAACGGAACTGGCGTTTGTCGAACAGGTTCTCGATTCCCGTCGTCACGCTGACATTTTTAGTCAACGCATAGGTGCCGCTCAGGCCAAAGATTGCGTAAGGGCTGACCTCATGAGTTTCCGGCCCAGCGGTTGGCTCCCCACGGTAGTTGTATTTCTTCGGCTTTTGACGGCCATACCAGGTCGCTGTGGTCTGCAAAGACAGATCCTGCGTGGCCTGCCAGCTCAGGGTTGAGTTGATGGTGAACTTGGGAATAATCGACAGGTAATCACCGGTAGTTTTATTCTCGTTCTCAATCATGTAGGTAGCGTTGTTGTTCCAGGCTACCGTTTCGCTCACCGGCACGTTCAACGTTCCTTCCAGACCCTGGATCACCGCTTTAGGCACGTTCTCCCAGCGATAGATATCGGTTTTACTAGCGTTAGAGGCCGTTGGCGAATAGCCCGCTTCGATCTTGTTGCGGTAATCGTTACGGAAGTAGGTGATGCCGGCCAGCCAACCTTCATGGTGGAATTCCAGCCCGATCTCTTTGTTGATGCTGTTCTCGGCCTTAAGGTCGTCATTACCCATCAGATAGCAGCCGGTCCCCGTCGAGCTGGCGGCACAGCCCTGGCCTTTGCTGTAGAGAATATAATCGCCGTTGCTCTGGAACAGGTTGGGGGCTTTATAGGCGCGAGCGATACCCATTTTCAGGGTAAACAGATCGCCCAATTCCTGTGACAGGTTAAGCGACGGGCTCCAGTTGTTACCGGCCATGGAGTGGTGATCATAACGCAGGCCTGGGGTCAGCATTGTGGTATCAGTCAGTTCAATATTATCTTCGGCAAACAGCGAGAAGATATCTGCGGAGGAATACGGACTGCGGTTGGTACTATTGGTACCTGGGATCGCTCCCCCGGTATTCGTGCCGGTCAGCGACTGGGTGGTCGAAGAAGGATCTTTCATTTTCTGCTGGTTCCACTCGGTACCCAGCGTGGCGGTTTGCGGCACCCACATATCGAACGGAATACTGACTTCACTATGGGCCAGGAAATCGTCCAGACGGGTGGTGTTGTAACTGTCGCTGGCGAAGATCCCTTCCAGGCCCCCGGCCAACCCTTCGGCTAAACGGGTATTGCGCGTGCGCTCAAACTGGACGTAGTTGTTGGTGCTAACGCCGTTATCCCATGCGCCACGATAATTGACCGCATAGGTTTCACGATACATACGGTTGGTTTCTTTACCGTAGTTGCTCTGCACCAGTGCATTGGTGTTGGTGTTCTGGGTATCCCCGGCGTACAGGTTGCCCTGGCGGCCATAGGCGTACTGGAAATCCAAGGTCTGCAGGTGGGCGAATTCCCAGCTCAGCAAGGCATCGATATTTTTGTCGACCACCCCTTCACGACCGGCAGGCAGAGTATTGGCATAGGTGCCGGTACGTTCGGACTGATGCCCTTGGTTGATATCCCAGGCGTCGGCCTGCGTTTTGCTGTAGCCACCGAACAGACGGAAGCTCAACTGATCGCTTAACGGGCCGGAAAGGCTGAAATCGGTACGCTTGGTAGCGCCTTCATCCTTATGCTGCGGTACGTTGAAATAACCGTTCAGTGTTCCGTGCAGGTCCTGGCCAGCTTTTTTGGTGATGATGTTGACCACGCCACCTGCCGCGCCGTTACCGTAGCGGGCAGCCGCTGGGCCACGCAGCACTTCGATACGTTCGATCATCTCCGGCGGCACCCAGGCGGTATCGCCACGGGTATCACGCTCACCGCGCCAGCCTTGGCGCACCGAGTTACGGCTGCTGGCCGGTTTGCCGTCGATCAGGATCAGGGTATTTTCTGGCCCCATACCACGAATATCGAGTTGGCGGTTGTTGCCCCGCTGGCCGCTGGTGGAGTTACCGGTCAGGTTGACCCCCGGCATGGTACGGATCAGCTCATTGATATCACGAGCGGGAGGGCGTCTTTTGATTTCTTCGGCAGTGATGGTGGAAACGCCGGGAGCTTGAAGGTTTTGTTTGGCGGCGGTGACGACGATGACATCTTCAGAGGCGGATTCTTTTTTGCTTTTCTCAGCCAGCGCGGCGCTGTCTGAGGGGGGGGCCGTTTGCTCGGCATTGACCGTAAAGGAAAATGCAGATGTGCCCAATCCTAACCCGATGAGTGTGGCTAAAGAATAACGAGATAACTTCCGATTCATTTTGAGGTTCCTACCTAACAACCCTTCCTGATGCGGCGCTGTGTGACAACCGGTCACGGAACGGTTTGTTGTAGTTTTATTGTGTAGTCGAAAATAGTAACGAAACCCAGAGGCCAGGCTGACTGGCAGCAAGATCCCGCTCAATAATTCGGCATCCATCCCTGTTGAAGAATGCCCGCTCTATTTCAAGCTTGTATACACTATTGCAAATGCAAATAATTATCAATAGTATTCCTTATGCCGTTTGGCATTTGGGAACCGGTGAGTCGCACGGCGTGCCTTGCCAACAACACAATGAGTGGGCGTTTTGAAAACTGAACAACAACCAGCAAGCAGTACGTTTTTGGCGAGCAAGCATGCAGGGAGCCACGGTTGGTGGCTGGATATCGCCCGGCGTGGCACCCCTTTGGTGGAACCGCTAGATAATGGGCGATGGAAGGTAACGTTCTTGTGGCGCGATCCTCAGGGCGGTGAACTGACCTCGGCTTATCAACGAGTCTGGATCCATATCAATTGCCTCACCGATCATCATCAAGCTTCTCCTCCTCAAAGCCTGCAACGCCTCACTGGGTCGGACGTCTGGTATTGGCAAACCGAGCTGCAAGGTGACTGGCGCGGTAGCTACTGTTTTATCCCCTGCATGGAGGATAGTCCGTTCGAACCTCAGGGGGATAATCCCCACGCCAATATGCTTTCTATTCGCCACTGGTGGCACCAGGTGTTTGCCAACGCAACTCACGATCTGCTTAATCCTTACCGCGCCTGGCCTGGAGTCGGGGGGCATACTCTTTCTGGCCTGCATATGCCACAGGCTCCTCAACAGCCGGCCTGGCGGGACTTTGACAACTATGCCGTGACCAGCGGCCGCTGTACGCCTGCACCTCCAGCCAAACTGCAACGGCATACCTGGCATAGCCAGCGATTGGGAACCTCCCGCCACGTCTGGATCTACTCCACCGGTGAAAGTAACCCGGCGGCGCGGCCATTGGCTATTTTGCTGGACGGCCAATTCTGGGCCAATCAGATGCCGGTCTGGGATCCGCTGATGCAACTGACGCGTACTGGCCAACTGCCGGAGGCGGTCTACCTGCTGATCGACGTGATCGACCAGCAACACCGCGCACGGGAACTGACCTGCAACGATGAGTTTTGGTTGGCCCTACAGGAAGAGTTATTACCGCAATTGGCCGACTGGGCACCGCACAGCCGTGAGGCTGCCAATACCGTAGTTGCAGGGCAAAGCTTTGGGGGCTTGGGGGCGCTCTATGCTGGCCTGCGCTGGCCGGAATATTTTGGTGCCACCATCAGCCAATCGGGCTCTTTCTGGTGGCCACGCCGCGATATGTTGCAGTTCCCCACCGTGCCGGAGGATGCCTGCTGGTTGATCCGCCAGGTAGAAGAGCGGCAGTTGGGTGCGCGCGGCAAGCTGAAGGTGTTTTTAGAGGCTGGGGCGCATGAAAAGCTGGTCCACCGGGTGAATGACCGCATGGCGGCCCTGTTAAACGCAACCGGGCATCAGGTGCAATATCGGCTAGTGGAGGGCGGGCACGATGCGCTGTGCTGGCGTGGTGGCTTACTCGATGGTCTACAAGCGCATTGGTCGGAGTTGGTCAACCTCCGTGCCGCATTGAAGCCGTCCGCCAACCCTCTTCATGCTTAAGGAGTAAGTAATGGAAACCTTAAACCCGTTCGATGACGAGCAGCAAGTTTGCTACGTCCTGCGTAATGAAGAGCTGTTTTACAGCCTGTGGCCGGATTTCAGCACCATCCCGACTGGTTGGGTCAGCGTTTTTGGCCCGGCGTCCCGGGAGCACTGCGTCAACTGGCTAGAACAGAATTGGCAGGATATGCGGTCCGCATCACTGCGTAAGGCGTGATGGAGACGCAGCAGCAAGAACCGACAACAGGAGCGAACGTCGTGTCAGAAACCTCTATTTTACCCACCGGGCAACAGGTGACCGTTGAGTTGCCATTGGTGGCCGCGCAGCCCGGTATTTGGGTTGCCGATCAAATTTCACCGTACGGCAATGCCTATGCGGTTGCTCATTATATCGAACTGAACGGCCCGCTGGATAAAGACCACCTGTTACAGGCGATCTCACTGGGCCTGGCTGAAGTGGATACCTTACGGCTGCGTTTCGTCGAGCGTGATGGTGTGCCAATGCAGTATTACGACGCCACGATGCCGTTGGCTGCGCCGGAATGGATTGATTTAAGCGACTCGGCGGATGCAGAGGCGGCGGCCCACGCGTTGATGCAGATCGACCTTGGTGCTGAATTACGAGTGAGCAGCGGCAAACCGCTGTATCGCCATATCCTGATGCGTCTGGCCGACGATCGCTGGTTCTGGTATCAGCGTTACCATCATCTGGTGGTCGATGGTTTCAGCTTTACCGCTATTGCTCGCCGTATCGCCAATATTTATACCCGCCTATGTCATCACGAGCAGCCTGAACCGACGCCGTTCACACCTTTTAGCGATGTGGTGGCGGAATATCAGCAATACCAGCAATCCCCTGGTTATCAGCGTGATGCCGATTTTTGGTTGAACAAGGCACGGCAGTTGCCCATGCCAGCCACCCTATGCCCGCAACCGTTGGCCGGGCAGGCACCCTCGACGCGTATTCATCGCTTGGCACAGTTCTGTGCCGCGCAGGATCTTGCACCACTGGTCAGCGTAGGCCAGCAACAACAGCTCAGCGCTGCCGATATGGCGATGGCGCTGGTGGCCGTGTGGGTGGCTCGTCTGACAGGGCAAACCCGCTACAGCGCCGGGTTTATTTTTATGCGCCGCATGGGCTCGGCTGCGCTTTGTGCCACCGGGCCAGTGATTAACGTGCTGCCGGTGGAGATGCACGTCACGCCGCAGGCTACGCTTGCCGATATCGCCGCGCAAATCAGCCGTGAACTGAAGTTTGCCCGCCGCCATCAGCGCTATGATGCCGAACAGGTACAGCGCGATCTGGGGCGTATTGGCGACAGCCAGCCGTTGTATGGCACCGTCTTCAACTTCAAGATGTTCGACTACCAGCTCGATTTTGCTGGTATCAAAGGGATCACTCACGATCTGGCTTCTGGCCCGGTGCGTGATTTGGAAATCGCCTTGTTTATCGACGAGGTGGGCACGCTGAAGATTGAGCTATTGGCCAATGCCGAGCGTTATCAGTTGGCCGAATTGACGGAGCACTTACAGCGCTTGCCGCTGTTGCTGCGGCAGTTTGCGGCCCAACCGACATTGCCGGTGAGCGAAGCCGATTTGCTGAGTGAAAAAGATCACGCACTGCTGGCCAAGGTGAACGACACCGCTTATCCGGTGGCAGCCCTGACCCTTAGTGGTCTGCTGGCCGAGCAGGCGAATAAAACCCCGAATGCCCCGGCGCTGGCAGATGAATACCATCGGTTTAACTACCGCGAAACTCGCGAACAGGTGATCGCTCTGGCCCAGCGTTTGGTGGATCAGGGTGTGCAACCGGGCGACATCGTGGCCGTGGCATTGCCGCGTTCTGTCTTCCTGTCGCTGGCGTTAATGGCGATTGTGGAAGCGGGGGCGGCCTATTTACCACTGGATACCGGCTATCCAGATGAGCGCCTCAGCATGATGCTGGAAGACGCAGCCCCACGTCTGATTATCACCGATGCCTCCCAACAGGCTCGTTTTGTGGGGCAGGGGGAAGTGCTGTTATACGATGCACCACTGGTAGCTACCGCCGCTGCACCGAGTGCGATCCAAGGCCCGACGCCGCATCATCCGGCCTATATCATCTTCACATCCGGCTCAACCGGGCGGCCAAAGGGCGTGTTGGTTGGGCATCAGGCCATCGTTAACCGTTTACTGTGGATGCAGCATCAGTACCCGCTGGCGGCAGATGATGTGGTGCTGCAAAAAACGCCGTGCAGCTTTGACGTCTCGGTGTGGGAATTCTTCTGGCCATTGATGGTGGGCGCGCAGTTAGTGATGGCACCGCCGGAGGCGCACCGCGATCCTCAACAACTGCAAGCGCTGATCGATCGGCATAAAGTCACTACCATGCACTTTGTTCCTTCGATGTTGGCGGCCTTTGTCGGTGCCTTGGACAGCACAACCGCCATCGCCCATTGCCAGCCACTGCGTCAGGTGTTCTGTAGCGGTGAAGCATTACCGGCAGAGTTGTGCCGCTTGTGGCAGAGCCGCACTCAGGTGCCGTTGCATAACCTTTACGGTCCTACCGAGGCGGCGGTGGATGTGACCTGGCATCCGGCCTTTGGTGACGCCCTCGCTGCTGTCACCGGCGCTAACATCCCTATTGGTCTGCCAGTGTGGAATACCGGTTTACGCATTCTCGACGCGCGCTTACGCCCTGTACCGCCGGGCGTAGCTGGCGATCTTTATCTGACAGGCGTGCAACTGGCTCATGGTTATCTGGCCAGGCCGGATCTTACCGCCAGCCGCTTCGTCGCCGATCCGCAGGGCAACGGTGGCCGGATGTATCGCACCGGTGATGTTGCCCGTTGGCTGCCAGACGGCTCGGTAGAATATCTGGGGCGCAGTGACGATCAGCTGAAAATTCGCGGTCAGCGGATAGAACTCAGTGAGATCGACCACGCCTTGCTGTCATTGCCGGGCGTACGTCAGGCGGTGGCTCATGCCTTGGTATTGGAGGGCACGGTTGTCGATACGATGGGCGGCGATGCCCGGCAACTGGTGGGTTACTTGGTCCCACAGCCCGGCGTACATCTGGATAGCGAAGCCCTACGTGCCGCGCTAGCCGATCGCTTGCCGCCGCATATGGTGCCGATCGCCCTGGTTGAAATGGCCGAGTTGCCGCTTAGTGCTAACGGCAAGCTCGATCGCAAAGCCTTGCCACAGCCGCAAACCGGGGGGGGAAAGGCCGGGCGTGAGCCGCAACCCGGGTTGGAAAGCGAGATTGCTGCCGTTTTCGCCCGTTTGCTTCAGCGCGAGCAGGTATTTGCCGATGACGATTTCTTTGCCCTGGGTGGGCATTCATTGCTGGCGATGCGCCTGGCCGCCGAGTTGCGGCGCGATCTGGGTAAAGCGGTGTCGGTTGGCCAGGTGATGGTCGCTTCGAAAGTGGAACAACTGGCTCAGCTACTGGCGGAAGAACGAACGCAGGAAGAGGCCGACCAGTGCGGTTTCGACAGCGTGCTGCCGCTGCGCGTTACCGAAGGCCCAACGCTGTTCTGCCTGCACCCGGCTTCCGGTTTCTCCTGGCAGTTCAGCGTGCTGCCGCGTTATATCGATCAGCATTGGTCGTTGGTGGGTATCCAGTCTCCACGGCCGGAGGGTCCTCTGGCACTGGGTGAGGATATGGATCAGGTCTGCGATGCGCATCTGGCCACGGTATTACAGGTACAGCCACACGGCCCGTATCACTTTATCGGTTACTCTTTGGGGGGAACGTTGGCTCAAGGTATCGCAGCGCGTTTGCAGGCACGTGGGGAGGAGGTGGCTTTCCTTGGCTTGCTGGATACCTATCCGCCGGAAACTCAGAACTGGGACGTGATGCTGGACGACAACGTGCTCAAAGAGGTACAGCGCGAGCGTGAGCAGTTCCTGGCGGTATCAGAAGATACGCTCGATCCGGCGTTGGGCGAGGCGCGGGTCGCGATGTTTGACAATATCGAAGCCAACTACGCGGATTCGGTCAGGTTGTTGTCACACACCCATACGGCGCATTTCCAGGGGCAAGCGACGCTGTTTGTGGCCAAGCGCACCTTGCAAGCAGGCATGGATGTGCAGCACACCTGGGCGGAATATGTCGACGCGTTGCAGGTGTTTGAACTGGATTGTGCGCATGTGGATATCGTTTCACCGGCTTCGTTCAAGGTATTGGGCCCCTTGTTGAACCGGGTGTTGCGGGCACTGTAACTGTAATGCCATGTGCAAACAGCAGGTTAAAAACGACAGTGAGCCGTTCTCGCTGAAAAACATTTCCTGGTGGAGTGTCTGCGATAAGTGGCAGGAGATCTAACGCGGCACTTGCCCTGTTGCTGTTGCCACCAAGTATGACCTGTCTTATCATCCCAACCGGGCAATAGCAATATTGCCCGCCAATGGAGGCGATCCGCGTGCGCACGGGCAGCGGTGACGGACATTATCCAGTCAGGAAGGAATAAAATTTGAAACAGCTTCAGAAAACCCGTGGATACCGGCAGCCACTGATTGCCTGTCTGATCATCGGCAATGTCCTGCTGATGGCTGGCTGCGCGAATGAACGCCCGGTCACCTCGTTTGTCACACCCACTGCGGAGCCTACGCCTGTTGTCGTTGAAACTCCGCCATCCCCGCCAGAACCGACGCCTATAAGCAGGTGTCAGAGCGATCTTGCCGCGTTGCAAACCGTTAGTCCTCGGACCTATGCAGTCAGGAAGGCCAATTTTGACAGCCTGCTGGCCAACGCCTCGTTTTACAGCGGGGTACGCGGTGATGTGAACGCATTGACCAAAAATACGGTAGACGCACTGTATAAATATAAAACCAATCAGCTGTGTGCACAGATCGGGCAGGACTTGCTTAACGGACTGATCCGCAAAATGGAGAGCGTGAAATGAAGTTGGGGTTAAAGTATGGTTTGGCCTTGAGCCTGACGTTGCCAGTGGGATGCGCATTGGGTGCAGAGCAACTCAAGGATGACAGGGCCAGCACCATCCAGGCCTTGGAAGCGATCACCAGCCAAGAGAGTGAGGCTCCGGCGTTGTTGTTGCTGAGCCCTTCACAACTGAATGAGATCAGCCCTCCCGCAGAAAGGAAAGTGAGTAAACCCTCCACCAATACCAAGACCCGCGAGTCAGCGCCCCTGCAAGCGCAAATCAAACAGTTAAATGCTGCCCTTGCCCAACGTGACCAAGAGCTGCAGCAACTTCGTCAGGCTGCACAGCAGGATGCAGATGCTCGCGCCGAGGTTAGCCAGTTGAAAAAGACCCTGCAGGAGAATCTGCAGGCGACGGAGCAGATGCAGCAGGATATGGTGGCTGCGGCGACGGCTAAAGGTGAGAACTCCAACGAAAACGGTAGGCTACAGCAGGCGCTGGACCAAAGCCGCCAACAGAGCTCGGCGTTGCAGAAGCAGTTGGCTGCCCTGGCCAAAGCACACACCGATAATAGCGAGGAAAACAAGGCGTTGCAGGCAGAGTTGAACGACAGCCGTCAACAGGCCGAGCAAGCGAAAAAGGCGTTGGCCGAGTTATCGGCGAAAACTGAAGCTAAACCCATCTTGCAGCTTGCGCTGGATGAAAGCCTGCAAAACCAACTGACGATGCTGAAAGTAGCCAACGAACAGCAACAGGCGGAAAACAGCCGGCTGCAGCAACAGTTGGCTACACAGCCACGAGAAATCATAGAACCGAAGTCAGAGCTTGAGATCCGTGATTATGCCATCGGCAGTTCCCTGGCAGAAGATATGTTGGCCTTGCTCAAACAGCGGGCGGCTCAGGGAGTTGAAGTGGACAGCCGTCTGGCGCTGGCGGGGGTGCAAGATACCTTCGCGGGCAAACTCAAGCTGCAACCGGAGCAGATCGACAAGGCGTTGGATGCCAGCGAAAAGTTGGTGCAACGTAATGCACAGCAGCAAAAATTGGACACCGAAAAGGCAGGGGCACGTTACATCGAGCAGTTTGCCAAGCAAAAACAGGTGAAAAAAGAGGCTTTAGGCTACTTTTACCGGATCGATAAGACCGGAAAGGGGACTATCGGCGCAAACAACATGATCAGCGTGGCGGTGAAAGAGAGCCTGATCAACGGTAAAGTCGTCAAGGATATGCAGGCGGCAGGCACCTCGGTCACCCAGTTACTGAGCAGCTATCCACCGATATTCAGAACGGCAATCTCTAAGCTGCAAAATCACGGCAGTATCACGATGGTCGTACCGCCAAGCTTGGCTTACGGCGATAAAGGCCTGCCCCCTGATATCTTGCCGGGTTCGACCATGGTCTATAACGTCACGGTCTTGGATGTCGCACCTGCCAAGTAAATGGAGCACGGCTGTGGCTGCCTGCGTAAAGGCTTCCAACCTTGGGTGGCCAAAGTTAGTTAGAGGGCTCTCGCGCTCACGGTGATGATCTGTCAGTAGAGCCATCGGCTATCAGCCGGTGGTCTGATTTTCATCGTGAGTTTGCTGGCCGCTATTTCCCCAATGGTACCACCAGCGGCGTATGCGAAACCGGATCGTCGATGATCACGCACTTCAGCCCGTAAACCTCCTCGATCAATTCTGGCGTAACAATGTCTTTTGGCGCGCCCTCGGCCACCACTTTGCCGTCGCGCATGGCGATCAGATGGGTGGCATAGCGGCAGGCATGGTTGAGATCGTGTAGCACCACCACCAGCGTGTAATGATTCACCCGGTTCAATTGGCGCAACAGCTCCAACAGATCGATTTGGTGAGTGATGTCCAGCCAGGTGGTCGGCTCATCCAGCAGCAGCAGCGGCGTTTGCTGGGCCAACACCATGGCGATCCACACCCGCTGGCGTTGCCCACCGGAAAGGGTATCGACGGGTTGATCGGCCAACTGTGCCACGCCGGTTGAGCGCATGGCCTGTTCCACTGCCTGCTGATCTTCTTCGCGCCAGCGGCTGAACAGGCTCTGATGAGGGTAGCGGCCACGGGCAACCAGATCGAACACCGTGATATCACCTGGGGCAATTGAGCTTTGTGGTAACAGGCCCAGTTGGCGTGCGACTTCCTTGGTGGGATATTCCCGGATTTGTCGGCCATTCAGCCACACCGAGCCCGCCTGGGGTTGCATCAGGCGGCTGAGGGTGCGCAGCAACGTGGATTTACCGCAGGCGTTTGGCCCGATTATGACCGTCAGTTCGCCATGAGGAATAGACACTGAAAGATCGCGTGCGACGATTTTCTTGTCGTAGCTCAGCGTCAGGTTTTCGGCACGCAGCGGTGCGGTTAACGGGGTTTCAGCATTCATTTTTTTCGTGACTCACGGATAAGTAACCAAATCAGATAGATGCCACCGATGCTGACGGTCAACACACCGACCGGCAACTGATAAGGCATAAACAGGCGCTGCGCTGCCACATCGGCCGCCAGCAATAATAGGGCACCGGTCAGCGCGGTGAGCAGCAAGACGTTCTGATTGGCGCACAGGCGGCGGGCAATTTGCGGGGCGACCAGGGCAATAAAGGAAATCGGCCCGGCCACGGCGGTGGCGGCAGCGGTTAGTATCACTCCGACCAGCAGCAACAGCAGCCGGGAGCGTTCAACCCCAACGCCGAGTGCGCAGGCGGTGTCATCCCCCATTTCCAGCAACCGCATACGTCTTGTCAACGTCAGCAATACCAGTAACGCCAGCAGCAGTACCGCCAGCACCGGCAGGCTTTTCGCCCAGGTGATGCCGTTGAGGGAACCGGCGTTCCACAGCCCAGCTGTCATGGATGCTTCCAATGAGGCGCTGATGATCATCCAGGTATTGGCGGCCAGCAGCAGGGCACGAACGGCAATCCCGACAATGATCAGGCGGAAGGTTTCTACCCCGTTGCTCCAGGCCAACAGATAAACCACCCCGGCGGTAAGCAGGCCACCGGCCAACGCCCCAGAGGTAATGCCGATAACGCTGCTGTTAAACAGCACGATGGCGACCAGTACGCCGCTATAGGCTCCCGTATTGAAACCAATCACGTCAGGGCTGCCGAGCGGGTTACGCAACAGTGACTGGAAAATCGCACCGCTGAGGCCGAGCGCTGCCCCCAACAGTAAAGCCATGGCCACACGTGGCAAACGCCACTGGGTGACGATCACCGCAAGATTGGTCGGGCCTTCGCCGAGTAACGCGTCGATCACCTGCGCAGCACTGAGCTGCAAGGTACCAGAACCGAGGGCATAAACCGCCAGCGCAAGGCAGGTGAGCAACAACAGCAGGGCAGTTGCCATTGGACGCGCCAGCCGAAATGGCTTTCTGGCGAGGATTTGGCGGGAAACCAACAGGCTCATCTTATCCTCCCCGCCGGAACATACGGCGCTGGCGCACCAGCATAATCAACATTGGTGCACCAATCAGGGAAAGTACGATGGAGACCCGCAGTTCCCCCGCAACCAGAAAGCGCCCCAATAAATCAGCGCTTAGCAGCAGGATCGGCGTTAAAACCAGCGTCCAGGGCAGCATCCAGCTTAATTCGGAACCTGCTAACCGCCGGGCAATGTGGGGCATCATCAGTCCGACAAAGGCAATAGGACCAACGGCGGCGGTAGCTCCGCCACACAGCAGCGTTATAGCTAACAGGCCAAGCAGTTGAGTGCGGATAATCCCGGTGCCGAGCGCCGCTGCAAGCTCACTCCCCATGCTTAAGCTGTTCAACGCCTTGCTAAGCCACAGGGTGATCAGCGTACCCAACAGGATTGGCAATGCTACGGCACGTACTACCGCCATATTCTGAATGTCCAGTGTGCCAGCCTGCCAAAAACGCAGCTGATCGAACACCAAAGGATTGAGCAGAGCGATGCCGGTGGTCATCCCTTCCAGCACAGCGGCCAGCGCTACCCCGGCCAGCGTCAGTCGCACAGGATTAACGCGGCTGCCGCCCAATGCGCCTACCAGCGCCACCAACAGCGAGGCAAACAGCGCCCCGGCAAAGGCGAACCACAGATATTGGCTGACGTTGGTCGCACCAAAGAAAGTTATGCCCAACACTACGGCGAAACCGGCTCCGGAGTTAACTCCTAAGATGCCAGGGTCTGCCAGTGGGTTGCGGGTGAGGGTTTGCATCAGCGCGCCAGCCAGCCCAAGTGCAATGCCAGCCAATACGCCGATCAGGGTGCGTGGCAGGCGTGCTTCTGTAATGATGACGCAGTCTGCGCCGCTGCATTGGCCGCTCAGAGCGGCAACGACGTTACTGAAAGGAATGGATTTAGCTCCCAGCGATAGGCTGAGCATCATTACCAACAGCAGCACGGCAAAGGCGCACAGCAGGCCAAACAGGCGCTGCCAGAAGGCGCGGGATAACCCCAGAAACAGTATGCCCCTGCGGTCAGGAAGCGGAGGAGAACAATTAGGTGTAAGCCGGAACATGACAGCCCATTTTAACTGAATATCAATGATATCTATTATCATTATTGATTGTATTTATCTATGGTAGCATGGCAGCCTAACCAGCACTAGCACCGAGCCTATCGAATATCGTGTCGTTGTTTGTGGAAGATCAAGGATATAAGTTGTGGTGATAACCAGATGAATAAACCCTCTATTTTGCTCGATTTTGGCCTGCTTAGGACCAACCCCGCTTTTCGTGCCGTATTCTGCGCCCGTTTTATTTCGATCCTGGCATTGGGCCTGATGGCGATCGCCATTCCGGTGCAGATCCAGGCGTTAACCGGCTCAACCTTGTTGGTCGGGCTGTCGGTGACCCTGGCGGGCAGCGGAATGTTTGCCGGTTTGCTGATGGGCGGCGTGTTGGCCGATCGTTATGAACGCCGTCGCCTGATCCTGTTTGCGCGCTCAACCTGCGGTGTGGGTTTTTTGGGGCTGTGCCTCAATGCTGCGCTACCTTCACCTTCATTGACGGCCATTTATCTTCTCGCAGTGTGGGACGGATTTTTTGGTGCGGTAGGCGTAACGGCGTTGCTGGCGGCGACACCGGCCATTGTTGGCCGTGAGAATATCGTACAGGCCGGGGCCATCAGCATGCTGACCGTGCGCTTTGGGTCGATCCTGTCTCCCGCTATCGGCGGGCTGGTGATCGCCGGGGCGGGTATCAGTTGGAACTATGCGCTGGCGGCCTTGGGAACGTTGATCACTTTGATCCCGCTATTAAAACTGCCCCAGTTACCACCTCCGCCGCAGCCCCGTGAACACCCGCTGCGGGCGTTGATCGGCGGCTTCACCTTCCTGTTCCAGAACAAGGTGATTGGCATGGTGGCGCTGATTGGTGCGTTGATGACCATGGCCAGTGCGGTGCGCGTGTTATATCCAGCTATCTCGGGCATGTGGCAGGTTACCACCCAGAGTTTGGGGATCATGTATGCGGCGGTGCCATTAGGGGCGGCGATTGGCGCATTTACCAGTGGCCGGGTGGCTCAGATGGCACGGCCAGGCTGGATGATGTTGATAACGGCGATAGCGGCTTTCGTGGCCGTGGGGTTGTTTGGACTGATGCCTTGGTACGGCATGGCGTTGTTGTGCCTGGTGGTGTTTGGCTACCTCAGCGCACTGAACTCGCTGCTGCAATATGGCCTGATACAGAACCTGACGCCGGACGCGTTTCTGGGCCGGATTAACGGCCTGTGGACCGCGCAGAACGTAGTAGGGGATGCGCTTGGTGCTTTGCTGCTCGGCGCGATGGGGGCATTTATGCTGCCAGCGATGAGTTCGACCAGCTTCGGTTTCGGTGCGGCGCTGCTGGCTGTGGTGCTGGCGTTTGCCATGCGTGGCCTGCGCAACGTGAGCATGGGCGGGCAGAGCGATAAACTCCAACCCGCCACTGCGACTACGGAGAAATAAACAGCTTTTCCAGACGCGTCAGCAAGTTGCTGGCGCTGTAATAATCCAGCCGGAAGGTGTCGTTCCCCAGGGCATAAACCCGCTTGTTCTCCACCGCGGGCAGATGGGCCAGGAAACTGTTGCTCATCAGCCGCTGCACGTCGCTTTCGTCATTGGCGAATAACAGCAGCGTTTGGCCATTCAAGCCTTCTGCCAGGTTTTCACCGCCGAGTTGGACGATGTCTTTCCGCGCCCCTTGGCTGGTGCTGGCGTTGAGTTTGGGCGGCAAGGTGGCCAAGGTAAAGCCTAGCTGTTGCAGCAGTTGCCCTTGTGATGAGTCGGCGGTCCACAGGTTGGCATTCTTGCCATCGCTGCGAAACACCAGTGCCGTTATGGGCTGGGGTGGCAATGTCATCTGCTGTTTCAGCGTTTTCTCACGGCGATCAAACTCGCTGACGATCTTCTCCGCTTGTGCTTCATGGCCGGTCGCTACGCCGAGGATGTTGGCCAGTTCCTGCCAGCTTTTATCGTCGTAGTTCACCACCAGTACCGGAGCGATGGCCGACAGTTGATCGTACAGGCGCACCGCAGAATCGGCTCCGGTAGCGGACATTACAATCAGGTCAGGTGCCTCACCGGCGATCGCCTCGGCATTGGGTTCACCAATATATAACCGCTTCACTCCACGTTTGGCCGCAATCTCTCCCCACTGGTGGAAAAAGCCCTGCCGATCCGACAGCCTATTGTTTGGGCTGGTGGCTCCGCTGGCGATCACCGGAGCGTCTATCGCCAGCAGTGTCCCGGTAACCGTCACGCTGGTGGAAACGATGCGCTGTGGGGGGTGGTTAAGGGTGATAACGCCGTGCGAGGTTTCGATACTGCGCGGCCAGGCTTGAGTCTCGGCCTGGGCTACGCTCAATGCCAGCAGGCCAAACAGCGCCAGGCTGAGCCGCAGGGGAATTGACATCGGTGACATCCTTTTAATTCGAATGATTATCATTCATTGGTCAGAAACCGCCAAGTTTAACTGTTAATGTGGGTTAGCAGAAGAGGTTACGTTTATTGACATGGTAAGTTCTGGCAGGTACTTTATCGCGGATGCAATACAAATGATAATCATTATTATATTGGTTATTGTTAATGAAACAAGAGGAAGTACCTATGGACGTAGCCGTTAAGGGCGCTGCGCAAAAGGACCTGCAACAGGGTGTAGATCTGGCACAGGTCGCCACAATATCCCCGACTTCAGGTTTCTTTTTTACCTCGCCTTTTCGCAGTCTGAGCACCCAGGGATGCTTTGCCCGCATCACCTTGCCAGCGGTTGATGGCGATGACCTGCAGGGTCAATTCCAGCAGGCGATACAGCAGGCTTTTGCGCAAGCCCGCAAGGCAGGCATCAAGGATCCGCTGCTGTGCGGCGCGATCCCTTTTGACACTCGTCAACCCTCGTCACTGTTTATCCCACAACAGACGCAATGGTTCGATCGTGAAACCTTGCAGGCCAGTTTGGCACCTGCTGCTGGATCGATCCCTGAGATTGTCCGCCAAACCGAGTTGCCAGCGCAGCCGCAGTTTATGCAGATGGTTAGCGATGCCGTACAGGCAACTAGTGGTGATCGATTGGATAAGGTGGTGCTCGCCCGCCTGTTGGACATTGAAACCAGCAAGCCGGTAGACCACGCAGCGTTGATGACACGCATCATTGCCCAGAATCCGCACGGCTTCCATTTCCACGTGCCGCTGGCAGAGGGGGCATTGGTGGGAGCCAGCCCGGAGCTGCTGCTGCGTAAATTTGGCGACCAGTTCCATTCCAACCCGCTGGCGGGATCGGCTCGGCGCGAAAGCGATCCGCAGCGGGATCGGGCCGTCAGCGAACAACTGTTGGTTTCAGGCAAAGACCGTTATGAACACCAGATCGTGACCGAAGGTATGCGCCAGGTCTTGGCCGGGCGTTGCAGTCATTTGCATATTCCCGCAACCCCTGAACTGCTCAGCACCACTACGTTATGGCATCTTTCGACGCCAATCGACGGTGAAGTGGCCGATCGGGCAGAGAATGCCCTGTCGCTGGCCTGCCTGTTGCACCCGACGCCGGCATTATGCGGTACCCCAACACTGGTAGCGCGCGATCTTATCGAACAGCTTGAGCCGTTTGACCGGCAACTGTTTGGCGGCATCGTCGGCTGGTGTGACGCCGAGGGTAACGGAGAATGGGTCGTCACCATCCGTTGCGGCACCGTCAAGGGGAATCAGGTACGTCTGTTTGCCGGTGCGGGCATCGTGCAGGACTCTTCCCCGCAGTCCGAATGGCACGAAACCGGTACCAAGCTCAGCACCATTCTGCGTGCGTTTGGCCTTAATCAAGGATAGAGAGTCCCATGACTATTGCTTTTACCCCCTGGCCAGAAGAGTTCGCGCGCCGTTACCGCGAACGCGGCTATTGGATCGATCGGTCATTGACCGACATCTTGTCCCGTCAGGCAGACAACGACGCTATTGCCATGATCGACCCACAACGCAGCTTAAGCTACCGCCAACTGGAACAGCTTTCCGATCGTCTAGGTGCCGCCTTGTTAAGACGCGGACTGCAATCGGGCGATACCGCGTTGGTTCAACTTGGCAACGTGGTTGAATTCTATGTGGTGTTCTTTGCTCTGTTAAAAATCGGCGTGGTGCCGGTGAATGCCCTGTTCAGCCATCAACGTAGCGAACTGAACGCCTATGCCAGCCAAATCAAGCCTGCGCTGCTGATTGCCGATCGCGATCACGCCCTGTTCGCTCAGGATCAGTTCCTGGATACGTTCAGAGAACAGCATCCTTCGCTACGGGTGGTTGGGCTGCGTAATCAGGCCGAAGGTGAACAGGCGTTGGCCGCTTGGCTGGAAGAGGAACTCGGTGCTTTTGAACCGACGCCAATGGCCGCCGATCGGGTGGCGTTTTTCCAGCTTTCCGGTGGCAGCACCGGTACGCCGAAGCTGATCCCGCGTACCCATAACGATTATTACTACAGCATTCGCCGCAGCGTAGAGATTTGCCGCTTCGACAGCGCTACCCGCTATCTGTGTGCGTTACCAGTGGCCCACAACTACCCTATGAGCTCTCCAGGCGTGTTGGGGGTGTTCTACGGTGCCGGGCTGGTGGTGTTTGCCAGCGATCCCGCAGCCGCCCAATGTTTCAAACTGATCGAACAGCATCAGATCACTGTCACCGCGCTGGTGCCGCCTGCCGTTACCCTGTGGTTACAGGCGATCGAAGAGTGGGGCAGCAATCAGCCGTTAGCCAGCCTGGCGCTGCTGCAGGTTGGCGGAGCCAAATTGGGGGAAACCCTGGCGGCCCGCATACGCAACGAGATCGGCTGCCAGTTGCAGCAGGTGTTTGGCATGGCCGAAGGGCTGGTGAACTACACATTGCTGGATGACGACGACCAACACATTCTCACCACCCAAGGCACGCCAATGTGCCCGGACGACGAGCTGTGGGTGGCAGATGAACAAGGTAATCCGCTACCGGTAGGGGAAACGGGCCGCCTGATGACGCGTGGGCCATACACCTTCCGCGGCTATTACCAAAGCCCTGAGCATAATGCCGAAGCCTTTGACGAGAACGGTTTCTACTGTTCCGGCGATCTGATCAGCCTGACGGCGGACGGCTACGTGCAGGTACAAGGGCGGCAGAAAGACCAAATCAACCGGGGTGGCGAAAAGATTGCCGCAGAAGAAATTGAAAACCTGTTGTTGCGCCACCCGGCGGTGATTAACGCCGCGCTGGTGTCGATGCCAGACGAGCTGATGGGTGAAAAAAGCTGTGCCTTTGTCATCGCGCACGAGGCCGTCAAACCCGTGGTGCTGCGCCGCCATCTGCGTGAGCAGGGCGTGGCCGAATTTAAATTGCCCGACCGCTTTATTCAGGTGGAGTCACTACCGTTAACCCCGGTCGGCAAAGTCGATAAAAAACTGCTGCGTGAACGCCTGGAAACGCAACAACTGGCTCAGGCCAAAGGAGAATAAGTCATGGCGATCCCTAAACTTAACGATTATGCGTTGCCAACGCCGAGCGAGCTGCCGGTTAACAAGGTTAACTGGGCCTTCGAGCCACAGCGCGCGGCACTGCTGATCCACGACATGCAGCAATATTTCCTCAATTTCTGGGGCGAAGATAGCCCGCTGATCAAACAGGTGGTCGCGAACATTGCCGCTCTGCGCCGCTACTGCAAGCAGCAGGGTATCCCGGTGTTTTATACCGCGCAGCCTAATCAGCAAAGTGATGAAGACCGTGCCTTGCTGAATGATATGTGGGGGCCGGGGCTGAACAAGCACCCTGAGCAGCAGGCGGTGGTCAGCGAATTGGCACCGGATGCTGATGATACGGTGTTGGTGAAGTGGCGCTACAGCGCGTTCCACCGCTCGCCGCTGCAAGAGATCCTGCAAGAAAGTGGGCGCGATCAGCTGATTATCTGCGGCGTTTACGCGCATATTGGCTGTATGACCACGGCTATCGACGCCTTTATGCGTAACATCAAGCCGTTTATGGTGGCCGATGGCCTGGCGGACTTCTCCCGCGAGGAACACCTGATGGCCTTGCGTTACACCGCCGGGCGCTGTGGCCGAGTGGTGACTACCGCCGATCTGCTACCCGGTATTGCCAGCATCGATGCGCTGCGCCAGCAAATTATCCCGTTGCTTGATGAAGATAGTGAAGAGATCGGCAATGACGAAAACCTGATCGATTACGGTCTGGACTCGGTGCGTATCATGGAGTTGGCAACCCGCTGGCGTAAAATTCGTGAAGATATCGATTTTATTGCGCTGGCCAAATCACCGACGATCGATAGCTGGTGGGCGCTGCTTTCCGATAGGAGATCCTGATGGCTAGAGAACCGGAATTTAGCGGTAAACGCGTTTGGGTGACCGGTGCCGGGGCGGGGATTGGTTATCAAACCGCATTGGCATTTGCACAGAGTGGGGCCGAGGTTATCGGCTTCGATCTGCATTTTAGCGATCTGGACTATCCGTTCCGCACCGAGGTGCTGGATATCACTGATGCCGCTATGGTAGATAGCGTTTGCCAGCGTTTATTGGCGGAACATGAACGGTTGGACGTGCTGGTCAATGGGGCTGGCGTTCTGCGCATGGGGCTGACCGATGAAACCAGCAATGCGGACTGGCTGGCATGCATGGCGGTGAACGCGGGTGGTGCCTTTAACCTGTTCCGTCATACCTTGCCGGTGTTCCGCCGCCAGAAGCAGGGGGCCATCGTGAGCATTGCTTCTAACGCGGCCCATGTGCCACGCGTTGGTATGGCGGCTTACTGCGCCTCCAAGGCCGCTATGCGCAGCCTGTGTCAAACCGTGGGGCTGGAAATGGCGCCTTATGGTGTGCGCAGTAACCTGGTTTCTCCCGGCTCGACCAATACCCCGATGCTGCGCGGGATGTGGCAGGACGAACACGGTGAAAGCAATATGATCAAGGGTTTCCCTGACCAGTTTAAGTTGGGTATCCCGTTGGGCAAAATTGCCCAGCCACAGGAGATTGCCGACGCGATTCTGTTCCTGGCGTCTGACCGGGCTAGCCATATCACGATGCAGGATATTGTGATCGATGGTGGGGCGACGTTGGCGGCCTGAGTTATTGCCAATGCGTTAAAACCGTAGGGAGCCGAGTTGGGCTCCCTTTTTGTTTTTGATGGTTAGTAACTAATTGCCTTTAAAATATTTATTTCTTTGCGGCGGCTAGGTTAATGGCGGAATAACCGGTGGCGCAGACTGTTCCCTCTCCTTG
>NZ_CAMFLB010000040.1:0-39616 GCF_945957435.1 Serratia sp. PL7
GCTGATAGCCCCTGCTCTGTTGTGAGAAGAGAGATAATCTCAGCAACCCGGATCATTCCTTCAACCGCTGGTGCTGATGATGCATCACTGTACTTTCAGCTTAACTCGATGGGTTCCCTTCAACCGCTGGTGCTGATGATGCATCACTAGACTATCAGCTTAACTCGATGGGTTCCCTTCAACCGCTGGTGCTGATGATACATCATGACACTATCAGCTTAACTCGATCGGTTCCCTCTCCTTGGGGAGAGGGTTAGGGTGAGGGAGATCGCACTGGAGCCAATCGCCCCACCCCGAGCCTTGCCCTGTTAACCTTTATATACGCAGCCTGCGGTACAGGTCTCTTTGACCATCACTGCCGACAATTCTGGCAGCTGCGGTTTCAACTGCTGCCAGATCCAGGCGGCAAGCACTTCGCTGGTCGGGTTCTCCAAACCAGGAATATCGTTCAGATTATAGTGATCCAGGCGCTGCCAAATCGGCTTGAAAGCGGCCTTCAGCTCGGCAAAATCCATCACCCAACCGGTGTGGGCGTCCACTTCCCCGGTCACTTCAATACGCACCATAAACGAATGCCCGTGCAGGCGGCCGCATTTATGGCCCTCCGGTACGTTTGGCAGATGGTGTGCGGCTTCAAACTGAAAATCTTTAAATAGCGTGGTTGCCATTATTACGGCCTCATTGACTCAAAAACCGCCGAATACTAACGGAAAGCGGCCCTGGTTACTATCTTTTGGGCTGCTTCAGGGGAGATCCAGGGGGGGCAGCATGTAGCGCTGCTGGCATTTTTTTATTTGGGCGGGATTGAGCCCATCGGAGGCGGTTATCAACCTCAAATGCGATTCATTCAAACTTTAAAAAAATAAATCATTAGATATCAATTTATTAAAAATAAATATCTAACGATTTAGCCACTATCCCTTACCAGGAAAACTGCTTAGTCGTTTTGGTTATTAATTATTGCTATCCCTTATTTAATCGTTGCAATTACGCTCGGTAACCTTACAAACTCTCCTGGTCTTTTCAGGACATTACACAACAACCATTACAGCGACTGACACTGGCTAAGCATAGGATATCCGTACCGCGATGACGACTCAGGTTCCTCCAACATCTTTGCTCCCGCTGACCCCCGAACAGCTCTCGAGTTTGCAGGCCGTCATTGGCGGGTACTCCCCAACGCAGCTGGCGTGGCTCTCTGGTTACTTCTGGGGCAGGGTTAATCAGCAGCCGGAAATCGTGGCTTCAGCACCGGTTGCCGTGCCTCCTGCGGCCAGCATCACCCTGATTTCTGCTTCCCAGACCGGTAACGCACGCCGTCTGGCCGAACAGCTACGCGACGATCTGCTGGCGGCGAAGCTGAGCGTCACCCTGGTGAATGCCGGTGACTATAAGTTCAAGCAAATCGCCCAGGAGCGCCTGTTGGTGGTGATCGCCTCCACCCAAGGGGAAGGGGAGCCAGCGGAAGAAGCGGTGGCGCTGCACAAATTCCTGCATTCGAAAAAAGCCCCCAAACTCAATGAAACCGCCTTTGCGGTGTTTGGCCTGGGGGATAGCTCTTATGAGAATTTCTGCCAGTCCGGCAAAGACTTTGATGGCAAGCTGGCCGAGCTGGGGGCCGAGCGCCTGGTGGAGCGCATCGATGCGGATGTGGATTATCAGGAACTGGCTATCGCCTGGCGTAAGCAGGTGGTGGAAGTCCTGAAGGCTCGAGCGCCAGCGGAAAACAGCGCTCCGGCGGCATTGGCCAGCGGTGCGGTCGATCAACTGGACAGCAGCCCCTACAGCAAAGAACAGCCGCTGACCGCGCAATTGGCGACCAAGCAAAAGATCACTGGCCGTGCTTCCGATAAAGACGTGCGCCATATTGAAATCGATTTAGGCGATTCCGGCCTGCGTTATCAACCGGGCGATGCGCTGGGCGTATGGTTTGATAACGATCCGGCGCTGGTGGATGAGCTAGTACAACTGCTGTGGCTGAAAGGTGACGAACCGGTCGAGGTTGAGGGGCAAACCCTGCCACTGCGTGAAGCTTTGCGTAGCCACTTTGAACTGACGCAGAACACCACGCCGATCGTGGAAAAATATGCCGGGCTATCGCGGGACGAAAAGCTGATTGCCCTGCTGGCTGACAAGCCTAAACTGCAACACTACGCCCATAACACTCCAATTGTGGACATGGTACGCCAGGCTCCGGCCGACCTGAACGCAGAGCAGTTACTCAGCCTGCTGCGCCCGCTGACGCCGCGTCTGTACTCCATCGCCTCCTCTCAGGCAGAGAATGAAAACGAAGTGCACATCACCGTTGGCGTGGTGCGTTACGACATTGATGGCCGCAGCCGTGCCGGTGGGGCTTCCAGCTTCCTGGCCGATCGTCTGGAAGAAGAAGGCGAACTGCGGGTGTTTATCGAACATAACGACAACTTCCGCTTGCCTGCCAACCCGGAAACGCCGGTGATCATGATCGGCCCTGGTACCGGTATTGCCCCATTCCGCGCCTTTATGCAGCAGCGTGAAGCGGAAGGTGCCGGGGGTAAGAACTGGCTGTTCTTTGGCAACCCGCACTTTACCGAAGATTTCCTGTACCAGGTCGAATGGCAGCGCTATGTGAAAGAGGGCCTGCTGACCCGTATCGATCTGGCCTGGTCACGGGATCAGCAACATAAGGTTTATGTGCAGGACAAGCTGCGCGAGCAAGGTGCGGAAATCTGGAACTGGATCCAGCAGGGCGCGCACATCTATGTCTGTGGCGATGCCAACCGCATGGCGAAAGACGTTGAAAACACATTGTTAGCACTGGTGGCCGAGCACGGTGGCATGGATACCGAGCTGGCAGACGAATTCTTAAGCGAGCTGCGCCTTGAGCGCCGTTATCAGCGAGACGTTTACTAATGAGTGATAAACACCCTGGGCCTCTGGTGGTTGAAGGCAAACTGGCCGATGCCGAGCGTCTGAAGAAAGAGAGTAACTTCCTGCGCGGAACCATTGCCGAAGATTTACAAGACGGTCTGACCGGCGGTTTTACCGGCGATAATTTCTTGCTGATCCGTTTCCACGGCATGTACCAGCAGGACGATCGCGATATTCGCGCCGAACGTGCCGAACAAAAACTCGAGCCACGCCACGCCATGATGCTGCGCTGCCGCCTGCCGGGCGGGATTATTTCCCCACAACAGTGGCTGGGGATCGACAAATTTGCCGCGGAAAGCACGCTCTACGGCAGCATCCGTATCACCAACCGGCAGACGTTCCAGTTCCATGGCATCGTCAAAGGTAACGTGAAACCTGTGCACCAGTTGCTGAACCGCCTGGGGCTGGATGCGCTGGCGACGGCTAACGACGTGAACCGTAACGTACTTTGCACCTCGAATCCGGTGGAGTCGGAGCTGCATCAGGAAGCGTACGAATGGGCGAAGAAAATCTCCGAGCACCTGCTGCCGCGTACCCGTGCCTATGCTGAAGTGTGGCTGGATAAAGAAAAAGTCGCAACCACGGACGAAGAGCCGATCCTGGGCGCTACTTACCTGCCGCGCAAGTTTAAAACCACGGTGGTGATCCCGCCGCAGAACGATGTGGATCTGCATGCCAACGACATGAACTTTGTGGCGATTGCCGAACACGGCAAGCTGGTGGGCTTTAACCTGCTGGTGGGTGGTGGCCTGTCTATCGAGCATGGCAACAAGAAAACCTTTGCGCGTACGGCGAGTGAGTTTGGCTATATTCCGCTGGAACACACGCTGGCCGTCGCTGAAGCGGTAGTGACCACCCAGCGCGACTGGGGCAACCGCACCGACCGTAAGAACGCCAAAACCAAATATACGCTGGAGCGGGTGGGGGTTGATACCTTCCGCGCCGAAGTAGAAAAGCGGGCTGGCATCACCTTTGCGCCGGTGCGTCCGTACGAGTTTACCGGCCGTGGCGATTGCATCGGCTGGGTTAAAGGGGTTGATAATCACTGGCATCTGACGCTGTTTATTGAAAACGGTCGCCTGCTGGATTATCCAGGCCGTCCACTGAAAACCGGCGTGGCCGAGATCGCCAAGATCCACCAGGGGGATTTCCGCCTGACGGCAAACCAAAACCTGATCGTGGCCGGCGTACCGGAAAGCGAAAAGGCGAAGATCGAAGCCCTGGCGCGCCAGCATGGCCTGATCGACGACGGCATCAGCGAGCAGCGCAAGAACTCGATGGCCTGTGTGTCCTATCCTACCTGCCCACTGGCGATGGCGGAGGCCGAGCGCTTCCTGCCGGAGTTTGTGACCAAGGTAGAAGGCATCATGCATCGGCATGGTGTGGGCGATGAGCACGTGGTACTGCGTATCACCGGCTGCCCGAACGGCTGTGGCCGAGCGCTGCTGGCGGAGATTGGGCTGGTCGGTAAAGCGATTGGCCGTTACAACCTGCATCTGGGCGGTAACCGTGAAGGGACGCGTATTCCGCGCATGTATCGGGAAAATATTAACGAAGAAGAGATTTTGCAGACCATCGACCAACTGGTAGGGCGTTGGGCAACAGAGCGCACCGCTGGCGAAGGCTTTGGCGATTTCACCGTGCGTACCGGGATTATCCGGCCGGTGGTGGATCCCGCGCAGGATTTCTGGGAATAACCTTGCTGGCTTTCCTTACTCTTTGTGCAGCAGCTAAGTTTGTGCACCTTACTGTCCCCTTTCCCTGTGGGAGAGGGGTAGGGTGAGGGGCCACATCAACACTTTCAGGAGATCGCATCATGGCTGAATTGGATCTGGCGGCGCTGAACGCGCTACCGAAGTCCGGTCAAGCGCTGGCACTGGCGGTCGTTAACGGCCAGTTGGAACAGCTTTCTGCACAGGAGAGGGTTGCCTGGGCGCTGGAACATCTGCCGGGGGAGTTTGTGCTTTCCTCCAGCTTTGGTATTCAGGCGGCGTTGTGCCTGCATCTGGTCACGCGCATCAAGCCGGATATCCCGGTGATCCTGACCGATACCGGCTACCTGTTCCCAGAAACTTACCAGTTTATCGACCAACTGGCCGACAAGCTGAACCTGAACCTGCAAGTGTTCCGCGCCGAGCATTCACCAGCCTGGCAAGAGGCGCGCTACGGCAAGCTGTGGGAGCAGGGCGTTGAGGGTATTGAGCAGTACAACCAAATCAACAAAGTTGAGCCGATGAACCGCGCGCTGGAAACGCTAGGTGCGCAAACCTGGTTTGCCGGCCTGCGCCGTGAGCAATCGGGCAGCCGAGCCAATCTGCCGGTGCTGGCGGTGCAACGAGGGGTGTTCAAGATCCTGCCGATTATCGACTGGGATAACCGCCAGATTTACCACTATCTCACCGAGCATGGCCTGAGCTACCACCCGCTGTGGGATCAGGGCTACCTGTCGGTGGGCGATACCCACACCACCCGTAAATGGGAGGAAGGCATGAGCGAGGAAGAGACCCGCTTCTTCGGCCTGAAGCGCGAGTGTGGTCTGCACGAAGGTTGATGTCCCTAACCCTCTCCCACATGGAGAGGGAGCTGAAAGTCACTGCTCTGTTGGGAGAAAGAAGTTCACTCTTAGCCGAGGCGAGTTACTCGGTATTGATGATGAATCACTCACTTTCAGCCTGACTCGATCGGTCCCTCTCCTTGTGGGAGAGGATTAGGGTGAGGGGCTGTAACGTACTACTTCTTCTTTTTCTTCTTCTGCTCTGGAGCAGGATGCGCCTGCACCCATTCTTTTACCAACGGTAACAGGATCCGCACGCTGTCGCGGCTGCGTTTGTCGATCCGCCCTGGCAGGTGGGTTTCCAGATATTGCAGATTGTCGTATTGCGGGCGATGCCAGGTAATGCCCTGCGGGAAGCTGGGGCTGACAGCACGCTGCTGGTAACCGTTCTGATCCCCCAGCGACCAGTTGGTGGCTTCTACCGCCATCACCGGAATTTTGGCGTTATCGAAGACAATCTGATCGGAACAGCAACCGGTGCCGGTTGGAAAACCTTTGCTGCCTAGGTTGATGGCCGCTTCAATGCCATAACGGTGGGCGATGCTCAGCGCACGATCGCGGGATCTGGCCACCACTTCCGGCTCGGTGTTACGCCCGGAATGGAAATAGAGGCGATCGCCGGTGATCAGGCTGTCGAGGTTAATCACCAGCAGCGTGTTGTTACGCTCTTCCTGCGTCATTCGGCCAAGGTAGTTTTTAGCGCCTACTGACTTTAGTTCTTCACCACTCATGGCTACAAAGCGCAGGCTATAGGTGGTGGGGATATTTTTCAGCCGATTAGCCAACTCCAGCATCACACCCACGCCGGAGGCATTGTCATCGACCCCCTGTAGCGTCAGGCCACCAAGATTATTATCTACCTCATCATCGCTAAGCGGTGTATAGGTATCGAAGTGCGCCATGATGATGACCTGTTGGGGCCGCTCACCCTTTTTGGTGGCAATCACCGAGGTGACGCTGATCTTGCGCCAGTTTTCACTGGTATCTTTGTTAGTGTAAAGATAACGGGCGTCAAAGGTGCGGGTATCAGCCGGGTAGCCCATCTCGGTAAACTGCTGTTTCAGGTAATCTGCGGCCAGTAATTCTGCCGGGCTGCCCGCCATGCGGCCGGGGAAGTAGGTAGCGATATGGCGGATCTGTTTAGCGGCGAACTGGCCCATCGGGGCTTCTTTTACGGGTTTGGTAGCGGCCGAAACGCTTACAGCACTGCCGAGAGCGACTAGCAACAGCCCTGCTCTCAGACACAAGCGGGAAAACATACCGAAAAATCCTTCTCTGACAGCGGTGATGCCGATTATTTTTGCGATGTTCAGTATGGGACGCTACGGGCGATAAGACAATTTCTTCGCGTCCTATTTTTGTCTGAGGTGCGCGCCGGTAAACCTCTGCTAACCACGTTTAGTGGCACCGTATGTTCTACCGTAGGGGCAACATCAAGCAAGCCCTGTTAACCCACACCTGTAACCTCATTACGTACAGCGAGTTAGGCGCACTGCCAACAGCCTTATTCCATTTAAGAACATCTCATGCCTTTTCGTCATTTCAGGGGGCAAATCGCACGCCGTATAGTCACCCTATCAATCTGTTATATGAAAAGGCCGTTGTGGACTATCTACCAATATTTGCCGACCTGAAACAACGCCCGGTGCTGGTGGTTGGCGGCGGCGAAGTGGCTGCACGCAAAGTTGACCTCCTGCTACGCGCAGGGGCGGAAGTGCGGATCGTGGCGCAGGCGCTCTCAGCGGAGCTGGAGCACCAACACCAGCAAGGGCGCGTTGAGTGGCTGGGGCAGAACTTTGTGCCGCAGCAGTTAGACGACGTCTTTCTGGTAATTGCCGCTACCGATGATAGCGCGCTGAACGCCGAGGTGTATGCCGAAGCGGATAAACGCCGCGTGTTGGCCAACGTGGTGGATGACCAACCGCGCTGCTCCTTTATCTTCCCGTCGATTATCGATCGTTCACCGTTGGTGGTGGCCGTGTCATCTAGCGGCCAGGCACCGGTATTGGCTCGGATGTTACGTGAGAAGCTGGAGGCGTTGCTGCCTGCCAGCCTGGGGAAGATGGCGGAACTGGCCGGAGGGTTACGTGGCAAAGTGAAGCAACGGCTGGTTTCCATCGGGGCCAGACGCCGTTTCTGGGAGAAAACCTTCAATGGCCGTTTCGCGACTTTGGTGGCGAATGGTCAGACGGATCAGGCGCAGCAGCAGTTGGAACAGGATTTAACGGCTTTTGCACAGGGTAATGAGGGGGCGCAAGGTGAGATCGCACTGGTCGGGGCAGGCCCGGGCGATGTCGGTTTGTTAACCCTACGCGGGCTGCAGGTGATGCAGCAGGCTGACGTGGTGCTTTACGACCACCTGGTGAGCGAAGAGACGCTGGATTTGGTGCGTCGCGACGCCGAGCGTATCTGCGTGGGCAAACGCGCGGGCGCGCACTCGGTGATCCAGGAAGAGACCAATCGGTTGCTGGTGGAACTGGCGCAGCAGGGCAAACGGGTAGTGCGGTTAAAAGGCGGCGATCCCTTTATCTTTGGCCGGGGTGGCGAAGAGTTACAGGTGGCCGCCGCTGCCGGGATCCCCTTCCAGGTGGTGCCGGGCGTAACCGCTGCCGCAGGGGCTACGGCCTATGCAGGTATTCCGCTAACGCACCGCGATCACGCCCAAAGCGTGACCTTTATTACCGGCCATTGCCGTGACGATGACGACGGCTTGGATTGGCCCGCTTTGGCGCGGGCGCGGCAGACGTTGGCGATCTACATGGGCACCATGAAGGCGGCGGATATCAGCCGCAACCTGATCGCCCATGGCCGTGATGCGGATACGCCAGTCGCCGTGATCAGCCGGGGTACACGGGCCGATCAACAGGTGCAGACTGGCACCTTGCAACAGCTGGAACAATTAACTCGGCAGGCCCCGTTACCGGCGCTGCTGGTGATCGGTGAAGTGGTGGAGCTACACCATCAAATCGCCTGGTTTGGGCATCAATCGCAGACGGCAGTGGCAGCGCGCCCGGCCGTCGTGAATTTGGCTTAAAGGATCTGTTATGGACCAAAAACGACTCACTCATTTGCGGCAATTGGAGGCGGAGAGCATCCATATCATCCGTGAAGTGGCCGCCGAATTCGGCAATCCGGTGATGCTCTATTCCATCGGTAAAGACTCCTCGGTGATGCTGCATCTGGCACGCAAGGCGTTCTACCCGGGCACGCTGCCGTTCCCACTGCTGCATGTGGATACCGGCTGGAAATTCAACGAAATGTACCAATTCCGCGATCGTACTGCCAAAGAGTACGGTTTCGAGCTGCTGATCCATAAAAACCCGGAAGGGGTGGCGATGGGGATTAACCCGTTTGTCCACGGCAGCGCCAAGCACACCGATATCATGAAAACCGAAGGCCTCAAGCAGGCGCTTAACAAGTACGGCTTTGATGCTGCTTTCGGTGGCGCACGCCGTGATGAAGAGAAATCCCGCGCCAAAGAGCGTATCTACTCTTTCCGCGATCGCTTCCACCGTTGGGATCCGAAAAACCAGCGTCCAGAGCTGTGGCACAACTATAACGGCCAGATCAACAAGGGCGAAAGCATCCGCGTGTTCCCGCTGTCGAACTGGACCGAGCTGGATATCTGGCAATATATCTTCCTGGAGAAGATCGACATCGTTCCGCTCTACCTGGCCAAACCACGTCCGGTGGTGGAACGCGACGGCATGCTGATGATGGTGGATGACGATCGTATCGATCTGCAACCGGGTGAGGTGATCAGCCAGCGTATGGTGCGGTTCCGTACCCTCGGCTGCTGGCCGTTGACCGGCGCGGTGGATTCTTCTGCGCAGACGTTGCCGGAGATCATCGAGGAAATGCTGGTTTCCACCACCAGCGAACGTCAGGGCCGCATGATCGACCGCGATCAGTCCGGTTCGATGGAGCTGAAAAAGCGCCAAGGGTATTTCTAAGGAGCCGCCGGAATGAACAACGTTATTGCACAACAAATCGCCGAACAGGGCGGGGTAGAAGCCTACCTGCACGCGCAGCAGCACAAGAGCCTGCTACGCTTCCTGACCTGCGGCAGCGTGGACGACGGCAAAAGTACCCTGATTGGCCGCTTGCTGCACGATACCCGCCAGATCTACGAAGATCAGCTCTCAACCTTGCATACCGACAGCAAACGCATCGGCACCCAAGGGGAGAAGCTCGATCTGGCCTTGCTGGTGGATGGCCTGCAGGCAGAACGTGAGCAGGGCATTACCATCGACGTGGCCTACCGCTATTTTTCGACCGAAAAGCGCAAATTCATCATCGCCGATACGCCGGGGCACGAGCAGTACACCCGCAATATGGCTACCGGTGCTTCGACCTGTGACTTGGCGATCCTGCTGATCGATGCGCGCAAGGGCGTGCTGGACCAGACCCGTCGCCACAGCTTCATTGCTACATTGCTCGGCATTCGCCATCTGGTTGTGGCGGTGAACAAAATGGACCTGGTGGATTACAGCCAGGCGGTGTTTGAACAGTTCAAACAGGACTACCTGACCTTCGCCGAGCAGTTGCCCAACGACCTGGAGATTAAATTCGTCCCGTTGTCGGCACTGGACGGGGACAACGTCGCTACCCAGAGCACACAGATGCCTTGGTACAGCGGCCCGACGCTGCTGGAAGTGTTGGAAAGCGTGGATGTGATCAGCGAGCGTGAACATCAGCCGCTGCGTTTCCCGGTACAATACGTCAACCGCCCGAATCTCGATTTCCGCGGTTATGCCGGTACGTTGTCTGCCGGTGTGGTCCGCGTGGGCCAGCGCATCAAGGTGCTGCCGTCTGGCGTTGAATCCTCCGTGGCGCGTATCGTGACCTTTGATGGCGATCTGCAGGAGGCGGGGCCGGGTGAAGCGATCACGCTAGTGCTGAAAGACGAAGTCGATATCAGCCGGGGCGACCTGCTGGTGGATGCCAGCGAAACCTTACAGGCCACGCAAAGTGCCTTGGCAGACGTGGTATGGATGGCAGAACAGCCGCTGTTGCCGGGCCAAAGCTACGACATCAAGGTAGCCGGGAAGAAAACCCGCGCCCGCGTTGAGAGCATTCGCCATCAGGTGGAGATTAACTCGCTGTCGCAGCATCAGGCCGATGTGTTGCCTTTGAACGGCATTGGGCTGGTGGAGCTGACCTTCGACGAACCGCTGGTGCTGGACAGCTATCAACAGAATCATGATACCGGCGGCCTGATCTTTATCGATCGTTTGACTAACGTCACGGTTGGCGCGGGGTTGATCCGCGAAGCTTTGCAGCAGGATAATCTGGCAACGGTGGGTAATTTCAGCGCCTTTGAACTGGAGCTGAATGCCTTGGTACGCAAGCATTTCCCACACTGGGGTGCGCGTGACCTGCTGAAGGGGAATTAACGTGGCCGAGGCTGAGTTAGCGAAAGACGACAACGTCGTGTGGCACCCGCATGCGGTAACGCGTGCGGAGCGTGAAGCCGCGAACGATCATCAGGGCGTGGTGCTGTGGTTTACCGGCCTGTCTGGTTCGGGGAAATCGACCGTGGCCGGGGCATTGGAACAGGCGTTGCACCAGTTGGGGGTCAGCACCTATCTGCTGGATGGCGACAATGTGCGCCATGGCCTGTGCCGCGACTTGGGGTTCTCCGACGACGATCGGCGTGAGAACATCCGCCGGGTGGGTGAAGTGGCGAAACTGATGGTGGATGCCGGGCTGGTGGTGTTGACGGCATTTATCTCACCGCACCGTGCTGAACGGCAGATGGTGCGGGAAATGTTGGCAGAGGGGCAGTTTATCGAAGTGTTTGTCGACACCCCGCTGGCGATTTGTGAGGCTCGCGATCCGAAAGGATTGTACAAAAAGGCCCGCGCTGGTGAACTGCGTAATTTCACCGGTATCGACTCGGTGTATGAAGCGCCGGAACGGCCGGATATCCGGCTTAATGGTGAACAATTGGTAACAAATTTGACCGCGCAATTGTTAGACCTGCTGCGTGGTCAGGCTATTATCAAACCCTGAATTCGCAAAAAGCGCGTGGCGTGATCCAGCCACGCGCTTTTTACTCTAGTAAGTCGCCGCAGAGCGAGCCAATAGACCAGGGAACGCTATGCAAAATGCCACGCCACTAGTGATTGATAGCCAACTCGAGCCAGAGGAACCCTCATATTCGTTTTTGGGCGGTACCAGCGGCTTTGTCTTCTATTGGTTGGCGTTTACCGTGCCTTTTCTGGTTTACGGCTCTAACACCTTGTTTTTCCTTCTCTATACCTGGCCATTTTTCCTGGCTTTGATGCCAGCTTCCGTGCTGCTGGGTATCGTCTTCAGCGTGGTGCTGCGCGGGCGTTTGTTCCTCACACTGCTGCTGACTGGTATCACCGTCATTTGTCTGTTCTGGCTGGTGTTCAGCTTTCTGAGCGGTTGGTAATCCAGACGCCCTCACCCTAGCCCTCTCCCCCAGGATAGGGGATAGCATGTGCCACAGATTGAGTTTGTGCCTATCTAGACCCCGAATCAGGTCAAAGCGAAAGATTGGCTTCGGTGCCTGCCCCTTGCAGTGGGCCAACTCCCTCTCCCCCAAGAGAGGGGATAGCATGTGCCACAGATAGAGTTTGTGTCTACCTAGACCCCGAATCAGCTCAAAGCGAAAGATTGGCTTCGGTTCCTGCCGCTAGCACTGGGCCAACTCCCTCTCCCTGTGGGAGAGGGTTGGGGTGAGGGGAACATGCGTCCAAGAGATGCCGAAGGTTACAAAACTTTGCTTAAAAATGCCTGGGTACGCGGATTGGTCGGGTTACTGAAGATATGCTCCGGTGTGCCTTCTTCCTGGATGATCCCCTGATCGATAAACAGCACCCGGTCAGCCACTTCACGGGCGAAGCCCATTTCGTGGGTTACCACCACCATCGTCATGCCTTCAAGGGCCAGCGCTTTCATCACCGCCAGCACTTCACCGACCAACTCCGGATCCAGCGCCGAGGTAGGCTCATCAAACAGCATGATTTGCGGTTCCATCGCCAATGCGCGGGCGATGGCAACACGCTGTTGCTGTCCGCCGGACAGGCTACTGGGATAGGCATCGATCTTGTCCAGCAGGCCTACTTTATTCAGTAGCACCTCGGCACGTTCAATGGCTTCGCTGCGGGACAGTTTTTTCACCTCCATCGGCGCCATGATGATGTTTTCCAACACCGTCATGTGCGGGAACAGGTTAAAGCGTTGGAATACCATGCCCACGCTTTCACGCATCTTGTTCAGATCGGTCTTCTGGTCGTGAATGGCAAAGCCGTTAACGTCGATCTCACCGCCAGAAAGCGTTTCCAGCGCGTTGATACAGCGCAGAAAGGTACTTTTACCGGAGCCGGATGGGCCGATAATACACACCACTTCTTTCGGCGCGATCTGGCAGGAGATCCCGCGCAGCACGTGGGCTTCGCCAAATTGTTTTTGCAGGTTATGTACGCGAATCACTTTTACCGAACCTTTTTTCCATGTGTTGCACCATCAGCGAGAGCAGGAAGGTGATGATCCAATAGATCACTGAAATAGTCAGATAGGGCTCCCAGTAGGTGGCGTACGCGCCGGAAACGGTGCGCGCGGCATAAGCCAGATCCGCCAGACCAATCGCGGAGGCCAGGGACGAATCCTTGACGATGGCGATGGCGTTGTTGCCGAGCGGTGGCAGCATGCGGCGGAAGGCCTGCGGCAGGATCACCTTACGCATGGTTTTGCCGTAGCCCATTCCCAACGAGCGCGATGCTTCCATCTGGCCGCGATCGATCGACTGGATCCCGGCACGGAAGATCTCCGAGACGTAGGCACCGGCGTTCAACGTGATGGCGACTACGCAAGACAGGAAGGCACCGTAATCGGAACGCAATGCGCGCGCGAAGTCGACGCTCATCAAACCGTTGCTGACCAGCAGGCCGTCACGCGGGTTGATAAACAGCGGCACCAACGCGAAGTGGACCACCATGATTTGCACAAACAGCGGCGTGCCCCGGAAGGCGCTAATGTAGATGCGCACCGGCCATTGCACGCAATAGTGCAGGATCGGTTTCCAGATGCCGTGCGGTGCCTGCGCCAGGCGGCCTAAGCCGAGGAGTAGCCCCCAAGTGGTGCCCAGGATCACGCAGATGATGGTACATTTGATGGTCATCCAGGCACCCTCCATAAACAGCGGAGCGTATTCCTCAATGATCTCCCAACGGAATGCTGACAAAATAGAATCCTTACGGTGGTAGTGCGAACTTGCAGGTCATTGATACGTAGGGGCACAGTCAATTGCGCCCCTATTTACAGCCGGTTTATTCTGCTGGCAGCGTAGGGACGTTGCTGTCGAACCAGGTCTGGTAGATTTTGGCGTAGGTGCCATCGGCGATGATTTTCTTCAGGCCGCTGTTGATCTTGTTACGCAGCTCATCGTTGCCCTTGGCCACCGCAATGCCGAAATACTGGCGCTCAAACTTGGCGTCTGACACCAGCTTGAACTCTTTCTCCGGGTGGGTCTTGATATAGAACTTGGCCACGCCAACGTCACCCACAGCCGCGCCAATGCCATCTTCATACAGCTCTTGCAGCAGCAGCGGGGTGTTATCAAAGCGCTTGATGGCAGTGCTGTTTTTGCCTAACACGTCGGAAACCACGATGTCGCCGGTGCTGGAGTTGACTACGCCCACCTTCAGGGTTTTCAGCGCGTCGATGGAGTCTACTGTAGACTCTTTCGGTACCACGATGGCCTGCTCTGCCGGGAAGTATGGCGTAGAGAAGTCGACCATCTGCTTGCGCTTGTCGGTAATGGTGATACCGGAAATGATAATGTCGCGGTCGCCAGAGTTCAGGGTGGCAAAGATGCCTTCCCACGGCGTATTTACCAGCTTCACCTGGAAACCTTCCGCTTTGGCGACGGCCTTGATCACATCGATATCAAAACCTTCCAGCTCTTTTTTGCTGTTTTCGTATTCGAACGGACGATAGGTACCGCCGGAGCCGACAACATACGTCGGTTCTGCGGCAAAGGAGGCCGCGGAAAAAGTGGCCGCCAGGCAGGCACTAATCAGCACGAGACGTTTTAACATGAGCAATCCCCGAATAAGTTGAGTCGTTAAGTAAAGGTTATACATTGGATTTATTTATGCACTTTAGATGCATAAAAATAAACTTACATGAATAAAAACACAACCCCTACCTGATGATGAAAATGCTAACAGTGTTAAATATGAATAATTATTTAAAAACTGGCTTAAATGTCGGTAAAAATACCCTCAGCCCAGTTATTCTTACTGCATACTGATGTGGGGCGACGATGTGTGCATGATGTCGATGTATGCAGCAGCATGCGGTGCCCGTCGATCCATGCTGCCTGCGGCCACCTGGATTTAATGCCACTTTCAGGCGACAATCAGGCGCTAAACTCAGGAAATTCTGATTACGCTTGATGGCGGCAGATGAAAAGCCGCCGCTGCTGTGGAGTCAAACGGCAAGTTGTGGGATGATTAAGCGCTTTTTTTAGGGGGCGGAGATGGGAAAACTGACGCTGCTATTGCTGGCGCTGCTTGGCTGGTTACAGTATTCGCTGTGGCTGGGGAAGAATGGTATTCACGATTATGTACGGGTCAATGATGACGTTGTGGCTCAGCAGAGCAACAATGCCAAATTGAAAGCGCGTAACGATCAGCTGTTTGCCGAGATTGACGACCTGAACGGCGGTCAGGAAGCGATAGAAGAACGCGCACGCAATGAACTGGGTATGATCAAGCCCGGCGAGACTTTCTATCGTCTGGTTCCTGAACCTTCCGGGCGCAACGCGGCGTCTGCCACACAGAACAACCCATCGAAGTAACGCATGAATCCATCCGTAGGCTCCTCCCCTCAGGTGATCGCCGTCCTGCCCGCTGCCGGTATTGGCAGCCGTATGCAGGCCGAGTGCCCGAAGCAATATTTAACCATCGGCCATCAAACCATTCTTGAGCACGCGATCCACGCTTTGCTACGCCATCCGCGTATTACCCAGGTGATCGTGGCTATCAGCCCCGAAGACCAACAATTCAAGACATTATCGATCGCCAGCGATCCGCGGGTCCTGGTCACTGAGGGTGGGCAACAGCGCGCCGATTCGGTACTGGCCGGGCTGCAATTGGCAGGCAACGCACACTGGGTTTTGGTCCACGATGCTGCCCGCCCTTGCCTGCATCCCGACGATCTGGAGCGGTTGCTCGCGATCACGGCACACAGTAAGGTCGGCGGCATTCTTGCTGCACCGGTGCGTGATACCATGAAGCGTGCGCAGGTGGGCCAAAGCATCATCTCGCACACCGTCGAACGCCAGGATTTGTGGCATGCACTGACGCCACAGCTGTTCCCGCTGGAACTGCTTAAACTCTGCCTGCAACGTGCCCTGGATGAAGGGGCTACGGTGACCGATGAAGCCTCGGCGCTGGAGCATTGCGGCTATCATCCGCTGCTGGTGGCGGGGCGTGCGGACAATATTAAAGTGACGCGGCCAGAGGATTTGGCGCTGGCGGCGTTCTATTTGACTCAGTTGAACAACTAAAGGAGCGCATCATGCGTATCGGTCACGGTTTTGATGTCCATAAATTTGGCGGCGAAGGGCCGTTGGTGATCGGCGGTGTTCGCATTCCTTATGAAAAAGGACTGCTGGCTCACTCCGATGGTGACGTGGCGCTGCATGCAGCCACCGATGCCCTGCTGGGGGCGGCGGCGTTGGGGGATATCGGCAAGCTGTTCCCGGATACCGATCCGGCCTTCAAAGGGGCAGACAGCCGTGAGCTGCTGCGTGAAGCCTGGAAACGCATTCGTGCCAAGGGCTATCGTCTGGGTAATCTGGATGTCACCATCATTGCGCAGGCACCGAAGATGGCACCACACATTCCTCAGATGCGCATCTTCCTGGCGGAAGATCTCCAATGCCATATGGACGATGTTAACGTCAAAGCGACCACCACCGAGCAACTGGGCTTTACCGGCCGTGGCGAAGGCATTGCCTGCGAAGCGGTTGCCCTGTTGATCAAGGAATAACGCATGGACATGGCTAATCTGACCTGGTTGCACGGCAAGCCAGCGGCTACCGGCGTGCTGAAAGCCAACCCGGAAGACTTTGTGGTGGTTGAGGATCTGGGCTTTACGCCGGACGGCGAAGGTGAGCACCTGTTGGTGAACATCCGCAAGAACGGCTGCAACACCCAGTTTGTGGCGGACTCTCTGGCGAAGTTTGCCGGCATTCATGCCCGTTCGGTCAGCTATGCCGGTTTGAAAGATCGCCATGCGGTCACCGAGCAGTGGTTCTGTCTGCATCTGCCGGGGAAAGAATCTCCCGATCTCAGCCAGTTTGCGTTGGAAGGCTGCGAAGTGCTACAGGCCGCTCGCCACCTACGCAAGCTACGCATCGGTACGTTGAAGGGTAACGAATTTACCCTGGTGCTGCGCCAGATCAGCGATCGCCAAGAAGTGGAGCAGCGTTTGCAGGCCATCGCGGCGGACGGCGTACCGAACTACTTTGGCAGCCAGCGCTTTGGCCGTGGTGGCAACAACCTGACGATGGCACGTCGCTGGGCCAACGATGAGATCCGGGTCAAGGAGCGCAGCAAACGTAGCTTCTACCTGTCTGCCAGCCGCAGTGCGTTGTTCAACCTCATTACCAGCCAACGTTTGGCTAACCAACAGCAGCAAACGGTGCTGGAGGGGGATGCGTTACAGCTGGCTGGCCGCGGGAGCTGGTTCGTGGCCAAAGCGGAAGAGCTAGCCACCCTGCAACAACGGTTAGACGCGGGTGAACTGATGATCACCGCTCCATTGCCGGGGGATGGTGAGCCGGGAACTGCCGCAGAGGTACTGGAGTTTGAACAAAGTTGCCTGGCGCAGCAGCCGGAATTGCTGAGTCTGTTAAAGCGTGAGCGCGTAGAGCCTGCACGACGGGCCTTGCTGCTACAGCCGCAGAAAATGCAGTGGAACTGGTGGGATGATGTCACCGTGGAATTACGTTTCTGGTTACCGGCAGGCAGTTTCGCTACCAGCGTGGTACGCGAAATAATGCAATTGGTTAGCAGTGACGCGGATATTGCCGAGTAGCCGTTAGCTTAATCAATTTTTGCTTTCTCGTTCAGGCAGAGGGGAACTCTGCCTGAACTGAATAAGACAGCGAAAATGCTGTCACCGTCCTGGCTTACCAAGCTAATTTCCCCCGTATTGCGCCATTGATTAAAACCTCATCTTCTAATTCACCTTAAATATTATAATTTGTTTATTTCTGTTTGTTATAATTAAAAATTATCTTGTTTATTATCATTGGCTTACCGAGTCCTTTATTCTTGTTGTTATTATTATAATTATTAAGTTGATCTGCGTGCTCATTGGTTTTTATACTTGCTGCGAATTTTACGAGACTAAGCGTGGCTGGAGTTGGCTGTGTTTTAAAGTTTGATATAAGAGACTCTCATTACGGATTAATCATGAAGCTCAATATTATTAAACGCCTGAGTGGTGTTGCTATTTTTTGTTTTTTACCAGGTTGTGTATTGGCCAATATGAGCGTTTATCCTATGGAAGTCGGGATCGGCGAAACTGGAGCCGCGCAAATAAGGGTTATATCCCAAAGCGACGGGGTGCAATTCGTCAAGGTAATGGAAAAACAAATACTAAATCCTGGCACTAAACAAGAACAAGAAGCGGACGTTGAACAATTTGGACAAAGCTCGCTGGTGATAACGCCGCAAAAATTGGCTATTTCGGCAGGTAGCCAACGCCTTGTACGGTTGGTCGCCCTGGAGTTACCGGAAAAAGAAACCACCTGGCGAGTTTATTTTGAAGGCGTGCCGGAATTAGAAGATAACGTTGCCGCTGCCAGCCCGCAGATGACCACGACAAAGGTAGGCATCAACCTGGTGTGGGGGGCATTGGTCCACGTTGCACCTAAAAAGGCCATTGCCAGCCTGACGCTGGATGCACAGCGCGGCCAGGTTATCAATGACGGTACGTTGCGTATTCCGCTACGAGAGGTGGGGGTTTGTGACCAGGGCGGTGTTTGCAACTGGAAAAAAGAAACCACCACGATATATCCCGGTACCGAGCTTAAAATTGCCTCGCTAATGGTAATGCCAGGGAAGAAATATAAAGCGCGTTATTTTAACTGGCTTAAGAAGCGCGTTGAAGAAATTGATTTGTCTGTAAAGCTTTAAGTGTGGAGTCAAATCATGTATAGCCCCGATTTTATGGGGTGAGTAAAGTTGGATGTTATTTATAAAATAAAATGGAGATTTTATGAAAAAGTTTATTAAACCACTGCTGATCGTTTCAACCATGGCTGCCGTATTTTCAGTTCAGGCTGTACAGAAAGATATTACTGTGAATGCCAACGTGGATGCGACGATTGATATGACGCAACCTGATAATACCGGTTTGCCAAGCAGCATCGATATGCAGTATTTGCCAGGCAAAGGCCTGACGCCTTTTAACCTGAACACCAAGGTCTGGTCTAACAACGCTACCGCTGGCGTTAACGTTCGCCTGGTCAGAGCCGCGAGCCTGGCGGATGTCAATGGGGTTAACAAGATCCCATTGACCGTAAGCCTGGGTGGAACGGTGCTGACCACCACCAACCAACTGCTGGAAGCGGCGACCCTGTTCCCTGCGGGAATCGAAAATGGTTCAGACGTTCTGCCGCTGCGTTTTGCCCAGACCACGCAAGGCACTATCGCCACTGGCACCTACAGCGGCATTGTTAGCCTGGTGGTGACTCAGGCGACCAAGGCTCCTTAAGACGACCCAATTCAAAAGTTTGTTTTCATATCTTATGGGGCTCTTAGCCCCATTTTTATCAGGGATGAATAATGGCTTTTCGCGCTAGCCTATCTGCAGGGTTGTTGGTAGGCCTTATGATTATGCAACACGATTCGTCGGCTACCCCTAAAATTCCACCAGGCTTCGAGGCCTTGGCACAAGGGCAGCTTGTTTGGGTTGATGTTTCCCTTTATGGCAAGTCTCTCGGGCTTTATGAAGCCAATATTAATCTGGAACAGGTTGTCTTCATAAAGCCAGCGGAACTGGCTGATGCCGTGAAGCAACAGTTCAACGACGATCCTGAGCTTGGTGCACAACTGATGACAGCGCTGGGGCAACCGCTCGCGCGTAATGGCAACCTTGCCTGCAGCGGTAATGGTAACGCGCCAAGTTGCGACTATCTGGAAACCCAGACGGTTGGCATCATCTATGACGAGAATAATTCCCGGGTTAACCTGTTCCTTGACCGTCAGTACCTCCCGAAAAAAGCTGTCGGTAGCGGTTTCTATCAGGCGACAGCAGAAAGTGAAAATGCGCTGATCCATCAGCAAAACCTCAATTTTGTTGCTGATGAAAGCTATCAGTCATTGTCGCTGCAGGGGACTGGCTCACTGGGCGTCACTGAAAATGGCTATCTTAATGCCGACTGGTTCTATACGGGGCAGCGCTACCGCCATAGCAACCATCAGCAGATAGAGATGAATAATGCCTATTTTCGGCAGGACTTGTGGAAAAGCCTCTATCTGCAAGGCGGTATGATGGACTCCCGTGACATCTTCAGCAACGCGGGGGGCAACATCAACCTGAGCCAATTGCCGATTGGCAAGATCCGTGGGTTACGGGCTGGTTCGACCACGGCCTGGGTCAACCAGAGCCTGGTTTCCCGTGGGACCCCGGTCTCGGTCTTCCTTTCGCGCAACGCTCGCATCGACGCCTATCGTGACGAACAGTTACTGTCTTCCTTTTACCTGAATGCCGGGGCACAGGAACTGGATACGCGTACCTTCCCCAGCGGCAGCTATACCGTCACATTGCGGATCTATGAGGATAACCAGTTAGTCAGGACAGAAACCGTTCCTTATACCAACACCGGTGTGTCTCAGCTCAATGGCCCTCAGTGGTTCCTGCAAGCCGGGGTTGAAGTAGACCACGATACGCATCCTATGGCGGACGATCGGCGGGTGGTACAAGGCGGGTTGCGTATTCCGTTGACCGATTCGCTGTCGCTGACTGCGGGTAGCACGATATTGAGCGACGTACACTACTGGGAAGGGGCGGCGGACTGGAGCCATGGTTTTAACAGTGGCCCGTTGGATGGCGTCATGACGGCTCGCGCCAGTTATCTGGCCGGTAGCGAGGGGACACGGGGAAATATTCAGCAAATAAACTATAACGACGGTTTTTCATTGAGTTTCTACCGCTCGGCCCTCTCGGTGCCTGACTGCGGCTCTCAACAGAGAAACTATGGTTTTAGCGGTTGTTACCAGAGTTCCAACCTGATGCTTTCAGTCCCGCTCGCGCAGTGGTTTGCCAATATTGGCTACTCGCTTAACAGCAGTGGAGGGCGTTACCGCTATCGCAGTGAACTGTCTGGCAATGATGACCACCATCAGGATGTCGCCCCTTGGGAGCAGATCTACACGACGCGTTCGCGTAGTCAAACCTGGCAGATTGGGGTCAGCCGTTCCTTTGCGTTCAACGACATTAACATCAATAGCGGAGTCAGCGCTTTCAGGCGCCATGATAGCGGCCAGCAGGGAACCGACAAAGGCGGCTACTTCACCGTCAGCCTATCGTTCTCTGGGCGCCGTGGCGGTGCCACTAACAGCACTACCTCTCTGGCCGCCAACTATCGCAATAGCCAGCGTGGGGAAGGGCAACTCAGTTATAACGCCAACTACAGCCGCTATATGGATGAGAGCGGGCAAAATGAGATGGGGGCTTCGATTTATGGCGTCAATAGCCAGACCCTGACCGCTGCAACCTACGCCCGTGCCGGTGGGCAGTACGGTAACGGCAGCTTCGCCGTCAGTGACGCCTATGACAAGGTAGCGAACCGGCACACGCTCAGCAGCAGCGGCAGCTATAGCTCTTCTTTGTTGGTCGATCGCAGCGGACTTTATTGGGGACGCTGGGGAGATGGCCGCCCGGCCTCCGCGATCACGGTTGGGGTGGATGCAGGGGAAGAGAGCCGTGCCGCATTGATCAGCGTAGCGGTAGACGGCAGCGGCCAGACGGACGTACGCAGCAACAGCCGGGCACTGTTTACCGTACCGGGCTATCAGCCAACCACCTTTGATATCAACGAATCACTTAGCGCTCCTGCCGGTATCAGCAGCGAGATCCGCCGAGGGGCGGGAACGCGTATGGCGTTTATGGTGCCGGGGAAAGTGCTGCGCCGGAATATTGAGGTGACTTCGCGTTACACCTGGTTGGGCAGAATGCTGGATGAGCAGGATAGGCCTTTGGTTAACGGCATTCCTCTTAACGTGCTGTCCTGGACCCCGCTGGGTGAAGGTGGCTTTAGCCTGGAAACCACCCGGCCAATGAAGCAACTGTATCTGATGCGTGGCTCGCAGTTCTATCAGTGTGCCATGAAGGTGCAGGCCATGCGTGACGTGGTGCGCTATGTCGGTACCACCCGCTGTGCAGGGGTGACCATGGCTAACATACCGCCAGCCGAGCAGAAGCAGGCGCAATTGATGGCCGTGCGGCAGGGCCATGGCTCTGGAGTGCCGGTGGCGATGAACATGAATTAAGGATCTGAAAATGAAAATAAGCGTAAATGCTTTAATGCTTCTGCCAGCGTTGTTGGTTTTCCCCACCGCGACGTTGGCTGCGACACCACCCGTAGCACAAAATACGGTGTTAACCATGGGGCTAGCTCTGGACTCTGTGCCTGCAAAAGTTGTTATCTGGGATAATTTATCTGCCGGGTTTGATGAAAATGATCAACCAAAGTGGGGGCGTAACACTCTGGTCTGCCAAAGTCGGACCGACAAAAAATATGGTGCATGCCTGACTAAACCGGTCTGGAATAATTCATCGGTAAGGCCCACAAAAATAACGCTGAATTTTACTTTGGCAGAAACGACAACCGTGGTCTCTTTGGTCATTGAAGGCAGCAGAATAACGATACCGAAGACGGACGGGAAGAAGTGCACTCTGGGTACTATTGGTAGCGCTGAGGCTGACGGGCCCTGTGAGGCCTTTTTTACGTTTTCGATTCCTCAGGCAGAACTGAAGAAGTTAAGTGCTGGACGTTGGACGGCCACGCTTAAACAAGACCTGATGCAATGGCCTATTACTTCTTGTTCGGGAGACTGGAGCAGTACGGCAGAGGGGTGTACGAACGTCACGAAATTACATACCTGGTCTGCGGACATCGTGTTCAATGTGACGGATGATAGTAATCAGCAGATTTATCTACCCGCTTTCCCGACTTCGGCACCCGTTGTTAACCTGAACCTGAAAACTCGGCCAGGCGTTGGTAGCGGCAAGAGCGTTAGCGGTAGTACCAGCCTGGATATGTGCCTCTACGACGGCAACAACTCGGCCAGTAAACGCATCAGCCTGCTATTTCAGGATGAGGGCATCACCGCACCGGAGCGAGCAGACGGGCAATTCTCCCTGTATCGTAATGGGGGGGATAAATCCAAGCCACATGACCGGCTGGACTACCAGGTCAGCGTGATCAATCCCACCACCGGGGCAGTGCAAAACGTCGCCAATAGCAAAGAAATCGTCTGGAGCGATACCAACCGCCGCAATATTCAGCGGCTGGTGGTTCTACCTGGCGGTGGAGCCGCGGTACTTTGCGTGCCGGCCCCGCTGACCCTGACGACGCCTGCCTTCTCAATGGCGGATAAAACGGCGGGGGATTACACCGGCAAGCTGCGCGTTGTTTATATGCCCACGACCCAATAGTCTGGAGGGGCGAACTCGTCGGCCCTCACCCAACCTCAGGTAGTCAACCCGGCCCCTTTGCCGAGGGGCTATCCTGCCCCCTTTGCCGAGGGGCTATCCTGCCCCGTTTGCCACTGATGACCGTTGAATTGTATAGTAGATCGCATAGCTGGCTGTTTTGGCTAATACTATCAGCAACAGCGAGGCAAGCCTTGCTGTACCACGCAAGTCACAATGGGTAACACGGCAGGTTGGGCTTACTATTGAAAATATCATTAAAAACAGATGGATGTAGCAAGGTAAGTCAAACTCTTCGTTTTATCGCTTTCATCAAGAAAGTCGTTTAAATTCATTATGAGAATACTACTGAGCAACGACGACGGCGTTAGCGCCCCGGGTATCCAGATACTGGCGGCGGCGTTGCGTGAATTCGCCGAAGTGCAGGTGGTGGCCCCCGATCGTAACCGTAGTGGCTCTTCCAACGCGCTAACGCTGGAGTCGCCGCTGCGTACGCTGACGTTGCCCAACGGCGATATTGCCGTGCAGCAGGGCACCCCGACGGACTGTGTCTACCTTGGCGTTAATGAACTGATGCTGCCAGCACCGGAGATTGTGGTGTCTGGTATCAACGCCGGACCAAATCTGGGTGATGACGTTATCTATTCCGGCACCGTGGCGGCTGCGATGGAAGGCCGCCATCTGGGGCTACCCGCTTTGGCGGTGTCGCTCAATGGTCACCAGCATTATGAGACGGCGGCGGTAGTCACCTGCTGTATATTGCGCGCGCTGCAACAAGAACCGCTGCGTACCGGTAAAATCCTAAATATCAATGTCCCTGA
Source organism: Serratia sp. PL7 (assembly GCF_945957435.1). Taxonomy (NCBI): domain Bacteria; kingdom Pseudomonadati; phylum Pseudomonadota; class Gammaproteobacteria; order Enterobacterales; family Yersiniaceae; genus Serratia; species Serratia sp. PL7. Next base: position 23,998 of record NZ_CAMFLB010000040.1, read on the forward strand.
TTTACCGTTGGCGGAAATTAAAGGGATACGTGTGACCCGCTGTGGCAGCCGGCATCCCGCCGATAAGGTGTTTAGCCAACCGGATCCGCGTGGCCAGATGCTGTATTGGATCGGGCCACCGGGTGATAAATTCGATGCGGGCCCAGACACGGATTTTGCCGCCGTGGAGCAGGGTTACGTGTCGGTCACGCCTTTGCAGGTGGATTTGACCGCCTACGGGGCGCAAGATGTGCTATCAAAATGGTTAACCAAAGCAGAGGTTAGCGGGGAATGGTGAACAAACGCATACAAACGCTGCTGGCACAGCTGCGCCAGCAGGGGATCAGGGACGAACGGCTGCTCAAGGCAATCGAGAACGTACCGCGTGAGCGTTTTGTTGATGAAGCATTAGCCCATAAAGCCTATGAGAACACGGCCCTGCCTATTGGGTCGGGGCAGACGATTTCTCAGCCTTATATGGTCGCGCGCATGACCGAGCTGCTGAACCTGCAGCCGAGCTCACGCGTGCTGGAGATTGGCACCGGTTCGGGTTATCAGACCGCGATCCTGGCGCATATGGTGCAGCATGTCTGCTCCGTTGAACGCATCAAAGGGCTACAGTGGCAGGCCAAACGTCGTCTCAAGCAGCTTGATCTGCACAATGTCTCAACCCGCCATGGCGACGGTTGGCAAGGCTGGGGGTCGCGTGGACCATTTGATGCGATCATCGTGACGGCCGCGCCGCCGGAGATCCCGCAGGCGTTGATGCAGCAGTTGGACGACGGTGGCATTTTGGTGTTGCCGGTAGGCGAACAGGCTCAGGTACTGCAATGCATTCAGCGGCGGGGCGGTGAATTTTCCATCGATACCGTTGAGGCGGTGCGATTCGTTCCCTTGGTCAAGGGCGAACTGGCTTAGCCTACGCAGAGCAACATGACGGATAAATAAGTTGAATAATATTAATTTTCATCAGAATTGTTCCAGTATGTAGTTGTCTTATGGCGTGATCGTGCCAATGTGGCTAGCATTGGCGCCACGGTTTTTTAGCTCCCTGGTGGGTGATCTTCTGGTTTTCAGGGATCGGCCGGGGAAACCTTGTGCTGTAGAACGATAAAGCTCGGCTACGATGTATAAGGTATTTTTTGATATTGCTGTCATGGGGGAAGCATGAGCACGGGAAGCCCAATGAGTTCTTTACGCCGAGTTGCGGTGTGTACGATGTTAAGTGTTTGGTTAGTGGGTTGTTCGGATAAAAATTCTACTTCGGCACCTATCAGCAGCGTTGGTGGTGGTGGAGCCGCGGCATCGGCTAACGCCGGTGGCGGCAATGCATCACAGGGGCGTATTGTTTACAACCGTAGCTATAACTCGATCCCCAAAGGGAGCTACAACGGTGGCAGCACCTATACCGTTAAACGTGGCGACACGTTGTTCTATATTGCCTGGATCACCGGCAACGATTTCCGCGATCTGGCCCAACGCAACAATATTCCACAGCCATACAGCCTGGAAGTCGGCCAAACCCTGCAACTGGGGAGCGGTTCTGCCAACGGCGGCGGTGGGATGTTAGCGGGTGGGAATGGTACGGTGTCAAAACCACCTTCTACCACTCAGATACAAACTGCAACGGTTGATTCTCAATCAACGAACGCGTATTCTGATAACTCGAGTAAACAGAATGTAGGTAAAATGTTACCTGCATCAGGAGCCGTTGTGGCAGGCTCAGCCGCAGCTCCTGTTACCGCACCAGCCGCTACGCCTCCGGCGAGCAGCACCGCCAGCAACAGCGCCCCAGTTAGCACCTGGAAATGGCCAACTGACGGTAAGATCATCGATAACTTCTCCTCATCGGAAGGTGGGAACAAAGGCATCGATATCTCTGGTTCCCGTGGGCAGCCGATTGTTGCTACCGCCGATGGCCGTGTAGTGTACGCAGGCAACGCTTTGCGGGGTTACGGTAATCTAATCATCATCAAACATAACGATGATTACTTGAGTGCCTACGCCCATAACGACACCATGCTGGTCCGGGAACAACAAGAAGTGAAGGCGGGGCAGAAAATAGCAACGATGGGAAGCACCGGAACCAGTTCAGTACGTTTGCATTTCGAGATTCGTTACAAGGGGAAATCCGTAAACCCGCTGCGTTATCTTCCGCAGCGATAGATTGGGCAGAATGCGTTGTATTCTGCTCGCGGTATCACGGGTAGGAGCCGCTTTATGAGCCAAAATACGCTGAAAGTTAACGAGTTACATGACGATGCAGATTTCGATGAGAACGCCATGGAGGCTGAGTCATTCGATGAAAAAGCGCAGGTAGAAGAAGAGACCAGCGAGAATGACTTGGCGGAAGACGAGCTGTTGTCTCAAGGTGTTACCCAACGCGTATTGGATGCCACGCAGCTCTATCTGGGCGAAATCGGTTACTCCCCTCTGCTAACCGCAGAGGAAGAAGTTTATTTTGCGCGGCGTGCACTGCGCGGAGACGTGCCGTCCCGCCGCCGCATGATAGAAAGTAACCTGAGGCTGGTAGTGAAAATTGCCCGTCGTTATAGCAATCGCGGCCTGGCGCTGCTGGATCTGATCGAAGAGGGTAACCTTGGTCTGATCCGTGCGGTGGAAAAGTTTGACCCAGAGCGCGGTTTCCGTTTTTCCACCTATGCGACCTGGTGGATCCGCCAGACGATTGAACGGGCGATCATGAATCAAACCCGGACTATCCGTTTGCCGATCCATATCGTCAAAGAACTGAATGTTTACTTGCGCACCGCGCGCGAGCTTTCTCACAAACTGGATCATGAACCCAGCGCTGAAGAGATTGCGGAGCAACTCGACAAACCGGTTGATGACGTCAGCCGTATGCTGCGCCTGAACGAACGTATCACTTCTGTCGATACGCCGTTAGGTGGGGATTCAGAGAAAGCCCTGTTGGACATTCTGACCGACGAGAAAGACAACGGGCCTGAAGACACCACGCAAGACGATGATATGAAACAGAGCATCGTCAAATGGCTGTTCGAATTGAACGCCAAACAGCGTGAAGTGTTGGCTCGCCGTTTCGGCCTGTTAGGCTATGAAGCGGCTACGCTGGAAGATGTTGGCCGTGAGATTGGCCTGACACGTGAGCGTGTTCGTCAGATCCAGGTTGAAGGCTTACGCCGCCTGCGTGAAATTCTGCAAATGCAGGGCCTGAGTATTGAGGCACTGTTCCGCGAATAAACGCGTTATAGCCATAAAATAAGAACGGTGAGCGTTGATGACGCTCACCGTTTTTTTATGCCTGCGATTTGCTGCGATTGACGGTGTTGTCATCAGGTACGGTGATCGTTCTGTTTTTCCGTAAAAGAGAGATGACGAGTAACGTGGTTAGGCCAGTGTCTGCAATTGATAACGAACTCGGACAATCCCCTCTCCCTGTGGGAGAGGGGTCATATGCCCAAGTCAATGGAACAGCCTTACACCAAGCTTTTTAGCCGGTAGATCCACTCCAACGCCTGGCGTGGCGAAAGAGAATCCGGATCCAACGTCTCCAACGCTTCTACCGCCGGTGACACCTCGTCGTTCAACAACGTCATCTGGGTGGCATCTACCGTACCCGCCGCCGTCTGGCTGGAGAGGCTCTCCAACTCACGCAGCTTCTGGCGCGCACGTTTGATCACATCACGCGGCACGCCAGCCAGTGCCGCTACCGCCAAGCCATAGCTCTTACTGGCAGCGCCGTCTTGTACGCTATGCATAAAGGCAATGGTATCACCGTGCTCCAGCGCATCCAGATGCACGTTAACCACGCCCTCCATTTTCTCTGGTAGAGTGGTCAGCTCAAAGTAATGGGTGGCAAACAGCGTCATCGCCTTGATACGGCTGGCGAGGTTTTCCGCGCAGGCCCAGGCCAGAGAAAGCCCGTCGTAGGTAGAGGTGCCACGGCCAATCTCATCCATCAACACCAGACTGTTCTCAGTGGCGTTATGCAAGATATTGGCGGTCTCGGTCATTTCCACCATAAAGGTTGAGCGGCCAGAAGCCAGATCGTCTGCAGCACCCACACGGGTAAAGATGCGATCCACCGGCCCTATGGTGGCTTTCGCCGCCGGTACATAGCTGCCGATATGCGCCAGCAACACAATCAGCGCCGTTTGCCGCATATAGGTACTTTTACCGCCCATATTCGGGCCGGTAATGATCAGCATACGGCGCTGCGGCGAAAGGGAAACCGGGTTGGCAATAAAGGGTTCGCTTAGCACCTGTTCCACCACCGGGTGGCGGCCATCGACTATGCGAATGCCGGGCTGCTCAGTGATGGTCGGGCAGGCGTAGTTCAGCGTTTCGGCACGTTCCGCCAGGTTGGCTAACACATCCAGCTCGGCCAAGGCTCCGGCGCTCTGTTGCAGTTGTTCCAGATGCGGCAGCAGCAGATCGAACAGCTCGTCATACAGCCCTTTTTCGATCGCCAAGGCTTTCCCTTTTGAGGTCAGCACCTTGTCTTCATACTCTTTCAGCTCGGGAATGATGTAGCGTTCTGCATTCTTCAGCGTTTGGCGGCGCACATAGTGGATCGGCACCAGGTGGCTTTGCCCACGGCTGACCTGAATGTAGTAACCATGTACGCCGTTGAAACCAACCTTCAGCGTATCCAGGCCCAGCTTCTCGCGCTCGCGGATCTCCAGGCGATCCAGATAGTCGGTAGCACCGTCGGCCAGCGCCCGCCATTCATCCAGCTCTTCGTTATAACCCGGAGCAATCACGCCACCATCACGGACCAGCACCGGTGGGGATTCCACAATAGCGCGCTCCAGCAGTGCCTGTAGCTCGTCAAATTGACCGACCTGTGACAACAGCTTTTGCATCTGTGGTGCATCAGCGTTTTCCAGCAGGGCGCGGATATCCGGCAACTGCTGGAAGGCGTGGCGCATACGTGCCAGATCCCGTGGTCGAGCCGTGCGCAGTGCCAAACGGGCAAGAATACGCTCCAGATCGCCAACCTGACGCAGAGGTTGCTGCAACTCACTACTCAATGGCTGCAATGCAGCGATGGCCTGCTGGCGGTTGTTCAGCACCTGGACGTCGCGGGTGGGCATATGCAACCAGCGCTTGAGCATACGGCTACCCATTGGGGTAACGGTACGATCGAGGATGGCGGCCAGGGTATTTTCACCGCCGCCGGACAGGTTCTGGGTGATTTCCAGATTACGACGGGTGGCCGCATCCATAATGATGCCGTCTTGCTGGCGCTCCATGGTGAGGCCACGGATATGTGGCAGCGAAGTACGCTGGGTATCTTTGACATATTGCAGCAGGCAGCCCGCCGCGCGCAGCGCCTGATGGGCCTGCTCGACGCCAAAGCCGGTCAGATCGCGGGTGCCGAACTGCAGGTTCAACTGCTGGCGTGCGGTGTCCAGCTCAAATTCCCACAGCGGGCGGCGGCGCAGGCCGTGGCGCTGTTCGATCAGCGCCATTTGCTCGAAGTTTTCCGGGTACAGCAGCTCAGCCGGATTGGTACGTTGCAGCTCGGCTGCCATGGTTTCAAGATCTTCTGGCTGGGCAACGCGGAAGCGGCCGGAGCTGAGATCCAATGTGGCATAGCCAAAGCCACGGCCATCTTGCCAGATGGCGGCCAGCAGGTTGTCCTGGCGCTCTTGCAGCAGGGCTTCGTCGGTGATGGTGCCAGGGGTAACGATGCGCACCACTTTACGCTCTACCGGGCCTTTGCTGGTGGCTGGGTCGCCAATCTGCTCACAGATTGCGGCCGATTCCCCAAGCTGTACCAGCTTGGCAAGATAGTTCTCCACCGCATGGTGAGGTACGCCCGCCATTGGGATGGGTTCACCCGCGGAGGCACCGCGTTTGGTCAGCGAGATATCCAGCAACTGAGAGGCTCGTTTGGCATCGTCATAGAACAGCTCGTAGAAATCCCCCATCCGATAGAACAGCAAGATCTCCGGATGCTGCGCCTTAAGGCGCAGGTATTGCTGCATCATGGGGGTATGGCTAGAGAAGTCCTTATCAATGTCTTCATTCATATTGATTTTACTCATTTTTTAATTCTTTCAAGTGCTCATATGGCCCCAGGTAAAACCCCTTTAAACCCACATAAACCCATAAATTTGTAGCTCACTTGTAGCCCAAAGCGTGATAGATTGGTTGTACTCCTTCTTTGGGTTACAAATGGTGGTGATACTTTGAAAACAACTCTCAATCAGGCTTTTATTATCAACAAGTTAAGTATTAATGTTAAGCCTGAGCTCAGTAGCTCTGGAAAAGTCGTTTTCGAAGCCAACCCTGACCAAAAACCTTACATAGTTTTTGACGATCATCGAGATTCACCCGTTGGCTTCGGTGTGAAGGTCAGTTTGACGAAAAAAACCTATGTAATCCAGCGAAGAGTAGCCTCTTCAGATCGTAATGTCAGTGAGGGTAAGAAGCCAAGCTCTGTCTTGAAAGTAAAGGTTGGGAATGTGTCCGATTTTCCGAGTATCGATCAAGCCCGTGAGGCAGCTCGGCAGTTGGTTCAGACAATGATTGCAACAAAGAGAAATCCCAACAAGATTAAAAGGGAACTCGATCTGGCTGAATTGACCGTGAGTGAAGCTTTTGCCCAATACAGGAGTCACTTACTTGGCAGAACCAAACCTGCTAAACCAAACACTCTCAATGTGTTAGACAAAGCTGAGAATCGGTTGAAAGAATGGCAAAACCTTCGAATCAAGGATCTTACTGGTAATGAAATCCTTCGAAAGTTTGACGAGATTGCTTCAAGAGCCAGAACAGCAGCAGAACAGACTTTTAGGTGGGCCAATGTTGCTGTAAAACACGCAATCGAGATTGAAGCTGGGAATGCTCAGACCCAGCAACGACAACCTTCGTTGTCCTATAATCCTTTTTCAATTTTAAAGGTACAGAAGAAGTTCAGAACACGATCTGAGCTGGAAGATAGCTATCGTGCCAAGGGCGTACGAAATCCATTGTCCCCCAAAGATACTTTGGGACGGTTTCTAGCTGCATTACACAATAAGAGAGGTTTTAATCGTTTGGGTTGTGATTATCTGTTGCTGACCATTTTGACAGGAGCCAGGAAAGAAGAGACAGCAACACTGTGCTGGCGAGAGGCCCTGACAGAAGAGGAAGTCAGAACGACAAGCTATGTCGATCTCGAAAACCGGGTTATTCGCTTTTACGACACGAAAAATCGTAACGACCATGAGCTTCCAATCTGTGATGCTACAAAGCGAATTCTGGAAGACCGACGAGATATCGTCAACGATACCGAAATACGGGCAGATAAACGCAAATGGGTTTTTCCGGCTCGTTCATCACGAAGCAAGGTTGGACATTATTCTGACAGTAAAAGCTTGCGCGAGTATATCTGTCAGGAAGCTGGAATAATGAAGCTGGGAATGCACGATCTGCGAAGAACTTTTGGCCGTGTTGCAGAAGAACTAACTTCGTATGCAGTGGTGAAAAGATTGCTTAACCACCGTAATACCACGGACCCTACTGAAAGATATGCTGAGCCTGATAACGAGCGAGTTTTTGAGGTACTTCAACGGATTGAGCTTCATATGCTGATGACAGTACCTGAGTTGTATAATACACTTTTGGCTTCGGCGAAATATCAACCATTGCCAACAAATTAGGGGGACAGGGAATGAGTGCAATCGATACTTTAAGGGAATATGCTGAAGTATGGCGGCTATTTGGTAGTATGCCAGATGATGCAACCCTGAGTGCTGAAGTTTCGGCCCTTTACCTTGGTGTAAGTGTCAAAACATTGGCTCGTTATCGCCAGACTGGTAATGGCCCTGCTTATATCCAATACCAGGCTGAAGATAGCAAAGCAAGAAATCAACGCGTAAATTATCTGTTGGGTGATTTAAAAACCTGGCGGGATAATCATAAAGTGAACAGCACAATGGAAGCAGCACAGGTCCGTGGGTTGGCTTTTGCTTCTTTGGCTGATTTTACCAAGCCAGAGCCTTTCTGGACTATTGATAATAAAATTTATTCTCATGCCCTTACTGTATCTGACGAAGTATTCAAGGAGCTATTAAATACCTCTCGTGCAGAAGTTATTTGGATCTCTCTTGAGAAAGTGTTGTTTGAGAACTGGCATGCTTCGAGAGAGCGCCAGAAATGGAATGATGTTTTTGTTAGTGTACTAAGTGGGATGGTTAAATCATGTGAAATTGAACAAGAACGTCATATACTTAATGATATTTTATGATTAATTTCATTCCCAATATAAAATTGAATTTATATTGGGAAATAGTCATTTGCGGAAGTATAAATTGTTCAACAGCATTATTTATTATTTTAATCAAATGGAATGCCGTCTGTAGGATATCTTCTTTTGGGATTTTTAACCGGCTTTGTTTTACTCCCTGCACGATAAAAGTTAAACGAATTGGCAAAGTCTTCTGTCTCCAGTCTGGACTTTCTAAATTTATCCATCAGATCTTCATTGAAACGACGAGGGATTCCTTTAACACACAAGTTTGAATTAAGGTATACTTGGTTATCTATGGCGTCACGAATAAGTATTTTTCTCTCAAATAACTCTTTGAATGCGCGTGAGACATTTGATTTATTCAGCCCAAGATCTTTGGCTATACGTGACTGTGAAAAATCAGGGATAATATTTCCATAATCAATTACTGAGAAGAGATAAAGTACAATTCTAAACGCTGTGGGCGTCAAATCCATCCTGGCGAGTGTGGCCATATTGCCTTTGAATATCATTGAGAAATCGTCTCTGAATGACGTTTTTTTATAGCTATTTGCTTTAATCTTTATTTCTTCCAGATCTTCGGGCATAACCTCTAATGCTTCTGCAATAATGGACTTTTGTTCTTTAGTTAATACAACGCTTGTGATTGACATGATGGCTCCTTTTTTATTGTTGTGATTACATATATGGCACATTTAATTTATTTGTCAACTTGGTTGGTAGTATTATTTAATTGTATTTACTTTGAGATTTTACGGTTGTTATTTAGTGGGAGATGGTTGGTTATCAAATTTAAAACAAGGGGTGCTAAATTTCACCATCACCTGTTATGTAATTAATGATTTTTGGTTCTGAAATTAATAACGGCAGGGTTTGTTTAATTATTTGATTTTATTGGTTAATTTTCAATTGTGTTCTGCAAGATAAAAGAGTGATAAAGAAATAAGAAACCACAGTTTTGCATTAGAACGATACTCAAGGCCTTGGTGTACCTGATGAAAACACTTTTATTATTGTTTTTCTTACATAATATCATTTCTTAAGTGAAGCCTGCGCAACTGTGTGTTGCGCCATTGGGCTTCAGAACATTACTACAGTATTTTCTGTAAGTATAAATACGCTTCGCGCACGAGTTCATAGACCTGAGGTTAACTGTCATTACAAATACGCTTCGCGCAAAAAATCAGGAGGCTGAGTTGATCGGGAAAGAGAACACAGATACATGATTTGCCCATTTGCTGAGTACGGCTCACGCCGGGACCCTTCGGAAAAAAACCTTTCTGCTTCAGCGAGTGAGTGCTGTGGGCACTCAGCGGCGCTGCCAGGGAAACAAAATTATGGTTTTCACCGGTTTGGTAAAAATAATTAACATTTATCGGTAGTCGGGGCGTAAGCCAGTGCGTAGCACGCTCTCAAAAATATTCCTGTGGTTTTTTTATCTGAAATATGGAAATGACTCAGATAATTGAAATATGAAATAGTAATGCAATCTGGAGGACTCAATATCTCCACAGTGAAAGCTGTTTTAAGTGAGGATAGAATAAATATTGTTTTATAAAAATATTTTTAAATTACTATTGATTTTATTTTTGAAGATGATAGTACTTAATTATAAAAACAAAAAATGGAGAAAGTTATGAGTGCTATTGATGTTTTATCTCAGGAGGAAAAGTTTATACATGTTGTTGATAAATTTATAACCCATCATCACAACAGCGTTAATAACAATGTCTTTTACAAAAAACTTTATGTTCTCTTCGCCGGGTATCATCTGAAGTATTTTTATTCACGGGCGCAGTATCGCAATTCATGTTATCATGTTGATAATATTATGCAGATGTTTACAGGAGTCGTTTCAACCCTGAACACAACTCTGCTCAGGAAGCTTGCAAACAGCAATACATTGCTGCATTGCCTGAATTCACTTGTGAATTATATTTCAGGCAATCTGGACGAAGCAGAGCATATTTATGCTGATTTGCTGGCTCAGTATGAAAAGAAACGCATTGCAGGCTCTCTGGCTTATACTCCGCCAGGCTCAGTGATCAGGAAAAGACTTTGATAGCGGCAGCAGCGTGTACAAGGAATGGGATGCTGAATGGTGGAGAGAAATGGAGCTGGCGTTTCCGGCAGGTCATAATCGAGTATTAAAAAGGCAGGAGCCACCGGTTTGGTGTCCTGCCTGGCGGGATTGTTTTACTGTGGTCTTACTTGTCAACGACCTGCCAGCCATCATCCGTTTTGACCAGCGTGACTGCCGCTGTGCGTTTTTCGTTATCGACAACAGCTGTTACATTGCATTTATAGCTTTTATCCGATACTTTCACGCAGTCATGCTTTTTGACAGATTTTAATTCCCGCAGTGCGTCTTTCGGGACATCTTTACCTGCTATGGATTTAACGATGGCATTCGTCTGCTCCACGACCTTATTCATCGCAGTGTAAATATCCTGCTCAGACGGTTCACCGGTACAGCCACTCAGCAAAAAAATGGACGCAATGAGTGTGGTAAATGCATATGTTTTCATAAAATAATCCCAGACTGTAGAGTACGTTATTGAATAAGACCGGTTTTCATCTTGCTGTTGTTTTCAGAGAACGTCCACTTGCTGACCGTTTCGCCTTTAAATTCGATTTCCAGCGTTTTGGCCTGCGTCTGTGAACCCCCTGTCAGCAGTCCAATCACGGGAATAAATGTGGTGGCATCAAACTGATTGTTATCCATGGAATAAGTCCATTCTTCATTGCCACTATCAAGTGTAGTTTTGGTTTCCGGCTCACCTAATGCGGTAATGATTTCTGATTTCGTTGTTTTATTTTTGATAATCTTCGACTGCAGACTTTGTGATGTTTCTTTTTTTAGATGCTGGTTGCCTGATATTGAACAACCAGAAATAAGGAATGCAGAAATAAAAAAAACAGAAATCATGAATCTGTTCATAAGTTCTCCCATATTAATTTTTTATGTTTGCGGTGGTGCGAAATTAATATCACCGTATAAAAACAACTCTGTCTGCATATTTCTTTTTAATTATGCAGATAAGAATAATGACGCTGGCAAAAAATGTAATGACTGAGACAGGAGTGCTACCGGTCAATGAAAATACTAACCAGGCGAGACCGAATGCCACGAATTGAAACAGGAATGCCACACTGAGCGGACTTTCACCATAGGCCACTTTTGCATGGCAACCTTTGCAAATCCTCACGCCGTGCGGGCTTTGTGTAAAGCAGAAGGGGCAGCTAATCGTTTTACTATCCATCATGACTCCGTGGCCTGATTTAAAGTGATGTATTTTTGAACATTTTCGATGAATGATCCGCTTTAGTAAAATTGCTTGTACCGATCGATGGATCTTAGATGATAGGTTTTAACTATCATAACTAGTTTATCGATCTATATAAACGATCAATATTTTGTTGACTATTACTAAAGTATGGACTGTTTAACTTATGGTGCAGGATGGGGGTTGTTTTTAACTAATTGTTCTTTAATGGGATTTGTTGTCATGGAATGACAGGGTGTCAGAAGATGCAGGTGCAGGATTTGGTGGAAAGAATGTGCAGTGGCATGTAACAGAGACATGCCCCTGCGCCTGAGAAGTGCCACAATATGGCCGAGCAATACAAGCCACGCCTTCAGGCGACGCTGGCGGGGTATCTGACGGGTTGTATTGTGCAGCTTGCTCCTGAGCTGAATGATACCCACTGTCTCCTGTTGTCTTTCCAGACGAATTTTTTCTTCAAGCTGATGGATTTTCTCCAGAATCGTTTCCCGGTTTGCAGCCTGTTCTTCAGACTCGCATGATGGCATTGGCACTGGCATTGGCACTGTTAATGGCACAGGTGCAGGTACTGTTGGCTTTTGTGCTTGTTTCAGTAAAGTCAGATGTTCCGGTACGAAATCAATCAATGTTTGCAGGGAAGACCAGCCATATTTTTTACCCAATTGAGAGGCTTTAAAGGCAATACCTTGGTACTGAAATGAAAAGCCGTTCATTTTTCCCGTTGAGGCGATATTGGGTTTGCAGCTGACGTCTACCTTTTCCAGCATAGCGATAAAAGTCAGCAAATCAGGGCGGCCGGTTAACGCATTATCAATCAGGCTCTGCAGAGTGGACCTGGGGCAGGGAGTTGTCGTTCTTTCAGCCATCATCAGCTCGTTGCGGGAAGGCTTTCTTTTCTCCTGACTATGACTACTGATTGCAGATGTGGTTTGAGTGAGTTTGTGGACTTTCTCCAGCTCGCTGATAATCCGGGTACTGATAAGATTTTCATTTTTCCCAAGGTACAGCTTCCCACCGACCATGTTAATTCTGTTAGCTATTATATGGATATGCTGCCCGTCCGAATCATCGTGCATGATATAGCAGCGAAGATGGGTTTCAGTGAATCCCATCCGGGTCATATAATCGTCAGCGAATGCCGCCCATTGTCTGACTGACAGTGTTTCTCCCTTTGGCAGGCGAAGCGAATTATGCCAGACAGGTTTGGCGACACCGGGGCGCAGTAGTCTTGTGCCTTCAAATTCACTGATAAGTTCAGCAGCAGTGCTTCCCGTCATGTTGCCACCGATAATATAAGGCGTGATTTTGTGGTGAGATCCTGACTTAAGGCTATAGAGAACCACACCTGCAAACTGTTTACCCCGCTTTATTTTCTGCATGCCTTTCACTGGTCTTGCTCCAGAAAGGTTGATGGAATAAGGTGATCCCTGAGAGTTTTGATTTGTCTGCGCAGGGCGAAGAGTTCTGTACGGGTCAGTTCGCTGTCAGGGCTTTTGCTGTCGAGATGATTCAGCAGGCGGTTTAAATCCTGTGAAAGGTTGCCGAGTTTAACCCATGCTTCACGATTGATTTCAGGTAATACCGGTGGGAGTTTGTTGAGGGATGCCATTCTTAGCCATTCCCCTTTTTTATAAGGGCCTCTTTTACTATCGAGAATAGATAATTCTTCTTCGTTTAACCGAACGCTGACGCAGTGAGTTCGAACTTCATTAGGTGAATATTTTGCTGTATGGAATTTACCTCTTCTTGAGCTTCTTGATAGATCTTCTTTACTTTCATTTTTATGCATATCTAACCTTTTTTAAAATGTGTTCATGATCTACAGTTAGCGCATTGGTAAAATAAGTCAAGGCAGTGTCGAAATTTATAAATAAGATAGGTGGAGCAGATTGCTAATTAGGTAATCTGCTCTGGGTAAAAATAGGGTTCATATTAAATTCATTATGACAGTGAGGAGGAGCGGAGGTTACAATCTACGTTTTACTGGCATTAAAGATATTGTTTGTTTCATAATTTCGCTAAGTTTCTTTCTCTCATGTTCTGCTATATATTTACAAATCTCATCATGTCGAATATGCTGTTCCAGTTGTTTTTTATCTATTTTGATGTCATTGCGGATAAACCATTTAATTGTTTCAATGTCCCCGCGTAAATCATAACCTCGCAGTACAATATGGCGAAAATGTGTGTTGCTGATATCTGTCTTCTTCTTTAGTTCGCTGAAGAAAGAGCTCATTTCATTTTCATTGGCACTTAGATAAACCTGGCAGTTATCAGAGATAGTAAAGTTAAGGTTTTTCTTCTGAAGCAAATCCATTATCTGCAGACTTTCGCTGTTGAGGTAGTTGAAAATTACTGGACTGCTATCCTTCATACTAATATGACGAATGAGCATTTTGGCTTTGAAATCGCCTAATGAATAGCAAATTTCAAAAATACCGTGACCCTGGTTATCTCTGTGGTTTATATCGCAACCGGCCTGTACCATCAAATCAAAGATAGAGTGATTTTTTACGTAAAAAAGTATTGTTCTTCCGCATTTATCCACATTGTTGACATTAATTCCAGCATTGATCAGGGTTTTGCAACAGGATATATTATCAGCTAACGAGCATAAACAGGTTTGGCCGAGACCATTTTTGTGGTGTATATCTACGCCGGAATCAATCAATTTTTTCAGTATGTGAGGATTTCGCTGGTTAAACAAAACATTGTGACCATAGTTGTCAGCATGGTTAAAATCTATTCCTGCTTTAACCAGAGTGTCAATCATTCTTGGGTTTTTACAGTAAAACAGTATATTTCTTCCAAACGAATCCAGTGTATTAATATCGGAGCCTGCATTAATGCAAGCCTGAATGTCTTTTGGAGTTTTACAAGAGAGTAATGCATTTATTGCGTTGTTATTCATAATTTTTCTCCTCTGTTAAGCGACTAATCTGATATAGTTGTCATGGTTGGTTTTATATTCCTTTATTTTTTTAATGTCTTCGTAAATTCGAGCGAGTGAAAACCATGAGATCTCTTTCAACATGTTTTTGTTGCTTACATACAAAATGTTACCACCGCGAAATGAAAAAGCATTATGGAATGTACTTTCATTCGTCGTTTTGAGAAATCGAATGAAATTTTTTATTGTCTCTTTTTTGTTCATGTTATAAGAGGTGAATGTATAGATAGAGAATACGGTTAAAATATTTCTCTTCGAGACCATATGTCTTGAGAAATAATCGAAATAAAATCTTTGCTCCTGAGTGTCACTTTTGCAAAAAAAAGAAAATTGTGGATTATATAATCTATAAAGATCTGCGTTCTTTTTTGTTTTGGCGAGATAGTTAGTCAGGCTTGGATAGTTTGTTTTATTCATTTTAGTTCTCCTTTATTTAATTAACAAAGGAAATATATATTATTAAATAAACAAAATGCAAATATATTTTTATATTTATTTAATTAAATAGATATATTTTTATTATATTTCATATAAGGTGTTGTTTTTCATTGTTAATTATTTTTATCAAAAAGTGCTGTGTTTTATTTGATTGATTTGGTTTGAGAGTAGTAATTGATATTGTATGAATTGGCGATGAGGGTGTTTTAAAAAATAAATTTCTCAAAGTGCTAAGGTGCAATGTGGGGCTTTGTATTAAATTAATGATGTTAGCGTCCCTTGGCTATCTAACTAAAGGTTAAAGCCAAGGGGAGAGTGTTCAGGCAGATTCAATTCATAATCTTTTTTTTGTAATTGCTTTACAGGTAACTGGTTGAATCGTTGTTCGTAAAACCTTTTGCTCTCTCTGTGATTTTTCCTGGAGGATTTCTTCATAGAAGTAGCGTTCTTTTAGTGATTCTATATCAACTTTTATATCATAACATATTAACCATTTAATTAGCAGTCTTCCTGCATAGTGAGTCAGTAGATATGTACTGTTTATGTAAAACCAAACATGACTAATGTCTGTCAGTTTCTTTAGTTGTAAAATTAATTTTTTAACGTCGGCATTTGTTGGTGTGATAATGCACTTATCACTTATCTCAAATTCATTTTTTTGCTTTATAAGTAACGACAACAGCTCAATTGATTTAAATGTAATGTTCGTGAATACAATTTTTGAACTGTCTTTAAGATGAATAT
>NZ_CAMFLB010000041.1:0-38702 GCF_945957435.1 Serratia sp. PL7
CACTCAACGCCGGTAATCATTCCCGGTCTACCGCCGACAAAGGCGATGATGACGGCAATCGAGAACGCGGCATAGAGCCCCACTTTGGGATCGACACCGGCAATAATGGAGAATGCGATAGCTTCAGGGATCAAAGCGAGAGCAACGACAATACCGGCCAGCACATCTCCACGGATGTTACCGAGCCAGTCCTTACGTGTGGAGGACAACAGCATTTTTACTATCCTGATAGTTATTTCCCCGATAGCGGGGCTGTTTTAGTCAAATTTCAGATACAAAAAGCATCCCAGGGCTGGGATTGAGTGTGAAGGCGTTGAAGCGGTAGCGCTTCAGCCTGTCAGAGGATGGTGACTTAAGGTGGAGTAAGACGCATGATTACGTGATAGTGATCCGTTTATTATGTCGTAGGCAGTCTAACGGCATAGGTATTCCCAGGCAAGCATCGCAGTGTATTTGACGCAATCCGTCCCAGCTCTGATTCGAACTGTGGGACTGGGGGAAATTATCCTTTGCCGTCTTCGGATGCTTTATGATAAAGCGCCAGTATTCTGCAGACTTGGGAAGAACTGTAACCCGTTGCCTCAGCAGTCTCCCGAATGCTCAATTTCTTAACCTGTCGGTAGTACAGTACTTTTTGGGCTCCGTTTGGGACACGGGAAATATTGTACTATAAGGGCTTTCCCGGCATGTCAACGCCGGTTTTATGGTTTCTGTCTGCTCGTCAGTAAAATAAAGGGGAGAGACTGCGGTACTATAAACATCCATGATGAATCGTTATCGATTCGGGCCCTGATGAAAGACGCGCGTGAGGTTCTTGTTCGTTAAGCGGATACGTATATCCTGTACAATAGCCAGATAGGCCTCACGGGGTCTAACCCTTTGTCATCAACGAGTTGCAGGTCAGATGGTTATACTGCTTTGTGCTTTAGCTGGCTGAGTACAGCCTGAAATCATCACCGTAATGCAACGATGCCCAGCACAGCCTCGCGTTTTTGGCGGCGATGGCCACAACAGCCCGCCAGTACCCCCCTGCGTTCAACCAACGTACAAACCCAACGGCTGAATGAGTCAGTCCTTTTCTCTGCACCAATCAAAACCGAACGGGCCCCCTGAACCAGAAGCGATCGCAGATATGAATCGCCCGCTTTCGTTATTCTGCCAAGCTTTGATTTTCCGCCACTGCTGTACTGTGATGGTGTAAGTCCCAGCCAAGCTGCCAGTTGGCGTCCATTCTTAAAATCATGGGCATTACCGATACTGGCGACCAACGCACAAGCCGTTGTGGGACCAATCCCCTTCAGTTCCATCAGTCGTTGGCTGCGGTGATCCGTTTTTGCCATGCGGGACAGGATCTGGTCATATTCAGCGATGTTATCTTCAATGCGATTAAGGTGTTCCAGCAGATCATCAACGCATTGCTGAACCTGAAGCGGCAAAGAATTCTTCTGTTCAGAAACCATGTGGCGCAGGGCATCTGTACTTTGTGGAGCGATGACGCCGAATTCAGATATAAAACCTCTTAATCGGTTATATGTTGCTGTTTTCTCTTCGATAAAACCTTGTCTGGTACGGTGTAGACATTGCATCGCCTGCTGGCTCTCATCCTTCACTGGCACGAACCGCATATGCGGGCGACGGACAGCCTCACAAATAGCCTGGGCATCAGCTGCATCATTTTTCCCTGATTTACCGGCCATGCGGTAAGGCGATACGAACTTTGCAGCCATCAAACGGGGCTCATGGCCATACTGCCGAAACACTCTTACCCAGTAATGGGCGCGGGAGCATGCCTCCATCCCGATGACACAAGGAGGTAAACTTGCAATCAACTCTGGAAGCGCTGCACGCGATACTTTGGGTTTAACCAGAACAGTTTTTCCATTTTGATCAACGCAGTGAACAGCGAACACATTTTTAGCAAGATCGATACCGACAGTAGTGATAGTCATAACGAATCCCTCCAGGGCTATGTTTACCCCATGATTGCACAATAGTTAATCAGGCGCATATCCAGGGGAAGTCCCTTCCATTCGTTAATATAATTATTTGTACGGACTGATATCTATCGTAAACATGGCTTCATGTTAGATAGATTGACCCGGATAAGGGCTTGTCCGAGCTAAATGGTTACTCTAGGCTAGTTTTCCTCAAAGAGTATTTTTTCTAAATCCTGTAAATCTTGCAGTGACTGTTCATTAAGATGTGCCTCCGCTTTGTCATACCAGGTAAGTAAGTCCTGACCAAGCTGTGTCAGAACAGAGCCACCACCTTTACGGCCGCCTGTGGAAGTCACGACGACGGGCTTACCTATCCCTTTGTTCAACGTATCAATCAGGAGCCAGGCCATTTTATAAGGAATTCCAAGATCTTTAGCGGCAGATGACAGAGAGTGGAATCCGTCTATTGCGCGTAAAAGGTCAATTTTCCCTGGTCCCAGAGAGATATTGTCATTTATATAAATTCGGGGTCTGACTAATATGAAGTCAGATTTCAACGTGCTTTTTTTCATCTTGTCACCTTTCCGAATAGATTATCTCTGAAGGGGTCAACTAATTTTTCCGAGTATGTTTGAAGGTTTTGATTGCCGAGATAAGAAGTATCACGCCAAGTAAAGTCATCAGTACTTTTATCGGGAACATACCGAGCAGCAGCCCACCAATTGCAGCGCCAATAACTGAACCTGTGACCATCCATACGAACAACGATTTCTCTTTTCTCAGGATCTGGAAGGCATCTGCATTCGTATAACGGGAAAATCCGACAATCATTGTCGGTAGGCTAATCATCAGAGACAGACTACCAGCCAGTTTGATGTCAGTTCCGAAAAGAATGACGATTGTCGGTATAAGGAGTTCTCCTCCGGCCACGCCGAGTAATGCAGCAACGATCCCAATAAAGAGCCCTGAAATCACACCCGAGATAATCGTGGCAACACTAGACTGAAATAACCCGCCAGAAATACTATGCAATGGCATCCATGCTTCTGAGAGCATGACAAACGACAGCAAAACAAGCAGGATTAGAATGATTCTGTCCAGCCAGATACGAGACATCTTTATGGCCCGACCTGCTGCCCACCATGCACCAATCAGGCTACCAGCCAGCAAATTAATGACAATATCAAGATGTGGTATCAACTGATCCAGAGATATAGATTTTGTGCGGAAAATTAAAGCGACAGCAACAACGGCGAGACTCATTGCTTTGTTAAAAATGACAGCTTCCAGGGTTGGCATTTTGAAACTTCTGATCAGGACAGGAAGACGAAACTCGGCGCCCCCGAGGCCGATTAACCCTCCTAAAGCCCCTATTATTGTACCTGAAAAAAAACCTTTCCCATTTCGTTTTGAAACTGACGACATGTGTTCCTCTCTTAATCGTTATGTCTTTTTTGATATAACGATTAATGTAACATTTTAGCTGAGAGCCTGGAAGTACATGTTGAAACAGGAGATTATTCTACGTTAGCTCTGTTTTTAATCAGTCTCTGGGACTTTAACTGAGACTGTCAGAAGCTCTACGCCGGAACCCCAGATTTCTCCGCTACCCCAGTTTCAGCCCAGCAACCAGT
Organism: Serratia sp. PL7; assembly: GCF_945957435.1. Classification (NCBI taxonomy): domain Bacteria; kingdom Pseudomonadati; phylum Pseudomonadota; class Gammaproteobacteria; order Enterobacterales; family Yersiniaceae; genus Serratia; species Serratia sp. PL7. The sequence goes on from NZ_CAMFLB010000041.1 coordinate 3,572, forward strand.
GCATCCAGGTCAATAATTTCATTGCTGCTCTGGAAGGTGTAATGCCCCTTCAACAAAATGTACTGCCAGGCCACTGGCGATATCCGGGTCAGGGCCTCAATGCCTTTGGCGTTACCTTCGGCTTCCAGCCGTTCCAGCAATCGCGACAGGGTAGCGGAGTTGTAGTAAAAGATCGCGCTGGAGATCAACCGCCCGCACTGATTACTGATTTCCGTTTCAAGGTGATTTTTACCGGTTAACTCTTTCTTTCCGCCGACTTTGGATACTGCGGCGCGTAGCTGGTGATAAGATTAAATCCGATTCTGGGAGCGACGGATATTGCGTTCCAGCTGCGGTTCACACAGATACTTCAGTATGTAAATGCTGGAACCAGCCGGTCATATTCAAATACCACCTATCTTGTCTGATTGGTTGTTGTGTAACGATTATTATGGTCACCAGGAAGGAGACTTTACCCTAAAAATATTGCCAGAACACTCAGCCATACCCTACGAAGCCAGGATAAAATCGCGCGGTTTGGCGGGGAGGAATTTATCATGCTTTTCCCTGAAACGGATGAAAAGGGCTGTCTTTTGGCTTGCGAAAAATTACGAAAAAGCATTGAAAACCTGACCTCGCTCAGAGGAACGGTCACGATCAGTATTGGTGCAGTGACATGCCATCCGAAAGAAGGGGAGCTTGTTCACTTTTATGATTTATTGAAAGTGGAAGACTAAAAACCCTATGAAGCGAAAAGGTCTGGGAGAAATCAGGTCAAAGTGGTCTACTTAGAGAACCATCAGGAGTAATCTCTTTTCTCTTTCAATCCGGTTGAGAATAGGGTTTCGTACCCATTGGTACCCCCAGTGGCAATACTATTTTCTTAGCTGATGGACTTCATCATAACGGCATTAAATACCATCCCCAGAGCAACAACGATCAGTAGCCCGGCAAACCCCTTCTGCACTATATGTTCAGGTAAATGATGACTTAGCCTCCGGCCAATAAACATCCCTGACACTGCGCTTATCACAAACCAGAGGGTAAAAGGCATGGGCAGAGTGGCACCCTGCATCACCGCCGTAGCAATCCCGCCCATACCTACCAATGCGACAATCATCAGGGAGGTCGCGATGCAACTGTGAATGGGCAGGGGCGTAAATTGCCGCAGTAACGGGACGATAATAAATCCGCCGCCCACGGCCAACAGTCCGGTCATAAAACCGGTCACCGTCCCGAAAGTGAGAAACAGCAGCCATGTGTTTACAGTCCAGACAAATCGTCCAGTGTGTTCATCCAGTGTGACAGGATAAACATGCGTGGCAGTCATCTCGGGCGCACGAACCAATCGCCACGCGACGGTTAGCATCACCCCCGCAAACAGCAGGATCAGCAATGTAGGGGAAGAACGGTGGGCAACCCATAACCCTGCGCTCGTCATGGGCACGCCCGCCAGTGTTATCACGATAGCGGCGCGGTAGCGCACCAGTCCCTTGCGCCAGGCATCGATGGCACCCAGAGCCGCACTTCCTGCAACGGCGACCAGAGCCACCGGAGCGGCCTGCTGTGGTGCCCATCCCATGCCCATAACCAGGGTGGGAATGGCAAAAATTCCACCACCCGCTCCTGTGATGCCGAGCACTGCCCCCACGAACAGACCTAACAGTAACGAGATGACCATGGTGCTTTCCTGATGTGTGGCTGACAACGTCTCGGACAGAATTACGGTGCCTGACGTTTCGCTCGTCTACGTTCAAGCTGTTCAAAAAGCAGCATGCCCGCGACCATTGCGCTAACAAAGATAATACCTTTGCTCACCCCGGCACCGAGTAATACCAGTCCTGGGCCAGGGCAAATACCTGCCAGCCCCCAGCCAATACCAAACAGGATAGCGCCCCCGATCAAACGCTTATCGATCTGTTTGCTGATCGGCAGGTTTATCGAGCCACCGCACACCGAGTAGGTGCGTCGTTTCACAGAGCGGAAGGCGAAGAAACTCACGCTGATGGCCCCCCCCATGACAAAAGCCAGTGAAGGATCCCAGACGCGGGTAATATCCAGAAAACCAATCACCTTCGCGGGGTTTGCCATGCCGCTGACCAGTAATCCAATGCCAAATATCACCCCTGCCAACAGCGAAAAAAACAGATTCATATATACCTCCTTGAGCGATTTACTGTGCGAGTCGGCTCAACTAAATCCGCAAACCCATTAGCCAGACGGTGATAAACGCAACCCCCATAAACGTCAGTGTGGCCACCAGAGAACGGGAGGATAAACGCGATAGACCGCAAACTCCGTGGCCGCTGGTACACCCCGAACCATAACGAGTTCCTATCCCGACCAGCAGCCCAGCGATGATCAGGATAGGCCAGGAGGCAGAAACCTCGATCACAGGAAGCGGGTAAACGAGAGCATACAAAAAGGGGGATATGATAATGCCCACGAGAAAAGCCAGACGCCAGCCACGATCAGGAGTGCCTCGTGAGAGCACTCCTCCGATTATGCCGCTGATCCCTGCAATACGTCCGCAGAACAGGATCAATATCCAGGCCGCACAGCCGATCAAGACTCCCCCTAAGAAACTCAGGAACGGAGTAAATTGCACCAGATTAATGGTCATGGTTAACACCTTTTGCGTCATCTTTCGGACAGTAAAGTTGATAGAGGGTATTGAGCAATATCAACACATTTGGATCATCAATGCGGTAGAAAATCTGTTTCCCCTCGCGGCGTGTCGCCACCATTTGCAGGCGTCGCATCACCCCCAACTGCTGTGACAATGTCGGCTGACCAATCCCCAGAGCACTTTCCATTTGCCCCACAGAAGCTTCTCCCTGACTGAGATGGCACAGCAGCAGCAGGCGGTCGTCATTCGCCAGGGCACGCAATACGGCGGCGGCTGCACTGGCGGCATCACGCATTTTTTTTTGGTCAATAAGCGCGTTACTCATGAGCTCTCTTTACCATCCTGATCCACGTTAGTGATAACACTTTACATATTTATATAATATAATATTGTATAATTAAAGCAAGGCAGAGTGAAGACACGCCATTCAACGTACAGATAAGGAGTTCACCATGACACCACTTATCGAGGGTTTTTACGATCCGGCTACCTGTACCGTCAGCTACGTGCTGGCCGATAGGATTGGGGGAGTTGCGGCCATTATTGATCCGGTTCTGGACTATGACCCGAAATCCGGCCGGACTCAGACAACCTCCGCCGATCGGTTGATGGATTACGTGAAAAAGCAGCAACTGACCGTCAATTGGCTACTGGAAACTCACGCCCATGCCGATCATCTTTCGGCAGCCCATTATTTGCGCGAGAGGGTCGGTGGCAACATCGCCATCAGCGAAAAAATTGTCGAGGTTCAGCGGATATTCAAGCGCGTTTTTAACCTTGAGCACACCTTTGCACTGGATGGTTCACAGTTTGACCATCTGCTGACTGACGGTGAAACCTTTGAACTGGGGGCCTTGACCGTACAGGCGTTGCAGGTTCCTGGTCATACGCCAGCCGATATGGCTTTCCAGGTTGCTGATGCTATTTTCCTTGGCGATACCCTATTTATGCCTGATGTGGGCACCGCGCGTTGTGATTTCCCAGGTGGGGATGCACAGCAGCTTTATCATTCCATCCGCAAGATCCTCAGTTTTCCGGCTGAGACCCGTTTATATGTGTGCCATGACTATCCCCCTGCAGGCCGGGGTCCCCAATGGCAAAGCAGCGTAGCCGAACAGCGGGCGGCTAATATTCATGTCCATGATGGGAACGATCTGGTCACCTTTGTGGCGCTTCGGCAGGCGCGGGATAAAACCCTGGCCGCCCCGGTACTCCTGTTACCGTCCATTCAGATCAATATCCGGGCCGGTGAATTCCCGCCAGCGGAAGATAATGGCGTCTGTTATTTGAAAATCCCTTTAAATCATCTGTAACCGAGCAGCGGTTATTGTTGTCTGAAATAGGAAGGTTTTGATCATGCGTAAAATCAAGTTAGTGATTGTCGGTGGTGTGGCTGGGGGAGCTTCGGCTGCGGTGAGGGCCCGGCGTTTATCGGAAACGACCGAGATTATTCTGTTAGAGCGTGGTGCCTATGTGTCCTTTGCCAACTGTGGCCTGCCTTATCACATCGGAGGCGAGATCCCCGATCGCCAGCAATTGCTTTTGAAAACACCGCAGGATTTTCTTCAACGTTTCAACATTGATGTCCGTATTGAGCATCAGGTGTTGCAGATCGAGGCGGACAAGAAAGTGGTCCACATCAGGAATGAGCAGACGGGGGAGGTTTACCACGAGAGCTATGACCAACTCCTGCTCAGCACTGGGGGCAACCCTATTCGTCCTCCCCTGCCAGGCGTTGACCTCCCGGGTGTCTTTACTCTGCGTACGCTGCCGGATATGGATAACATTCTGGCGCATATCCACCAACATCGGCTAACACATGCCACGGTCGTCGGGGGCGGGTTTATCGGGTTGGAAATGGTGGAGGCACTGGTCAATCTGGGGATCCGGGTGACATTGTTGGAGTTGGGTGCCCAAGTGATGGCCCCGGTTGATGCCGAGATGGCTGCCGTATTACACCAGGTGCTCCGGCAGAAGGGCGTCGATTTGCGTTTGCAATCGGGCTTGGCAGCGATTACGCAGGTGGGTGATACCCAGGGTTTACAGCTCAGTTTGAATACGGGCGAGGTGTTGGCAACCGGGATGGTGTTGCTGGCTATCGGTGTAAAACCGGATACGCAATTAGCCAGAAGTGCCGAGTTGGCGCTGGGGCCCCATGGTGGGATCCTGGTTGATGCGTTTATGCGGACATCAGACCCGAGTATCTATGCGGTGGGGGATGTGGTAGAAACGGCAGAATGGGTCACTGGCAATGCGATGTCGGTGCCGCTGGCGGGGCCCGCCAACCGGCAGGGACGCATTGCTGCGGAGAACATGCTCGGTGGGGCTCATCGTTATCAGCGCAGTCAGGCAACCGCCATCTGTAAAGTATTTGACCATGCCATAGCCAGCGTCGGCTTGAATGAAAAAACCGTGCAGCGGTTGAACATGAACTATGAAAAAGTGTATGTCCATGCCGCTCACCATGCCAGCTATTACCCGGGAAGTTCCCCTGTGTCGCTAAAACTGCTGTTTTCCCCCGATACCGGCGATATTTTGGGGGCTCAAGCCGTGGGTAAAGCGGGTATCGACAAGTGTATTGATGTACTGGCGGTAGCGCAGCGGGCCAAGCTGAAGGTGCAGGATCTGGAAGATCTTGAACTGTGTTACGCCCCGCCATTCAACAGTGCCCGTGATGTGGTCAATCAGGTTGGCATGTTGGCGACCAATGTGATCAATGGTGATACCCGGATATGCCATGTGGCCGACATTCTGAATATTAACCCATCGCGACAATGCCTGCTGGATGTCCGTACGTCGAACGAGTTGGAAATGCTGGGCCGGTATCCTGAGGCGTTACATATCCCGGTGGATGAATTACGCTCGCGTCTTAATGAGTTACCGAAAGACAAAGAAATCCTGATTGGCTGTCAGTCAGGCGTGCGCGGGCATGTTGCCTACCGATTATTGAAGCAGCAGGGTTTTCGGGCAAGAAATCTCTCCGGGGGCTATAAAACCTATCAGTTGTCTCTTGCAGAGTTGTAGATTGCCTCGCCAGTTGATAGAACGTTGGAGCGTTCGGTTCATAGATTGATTTGTGTAGGATTGGTAGATGGGTTTAGGCGTTGTATTGAGAGATAAACAGCCCTTCCTTTTGATAGATGAATAGCTTTTTTGTAACAATCATCTTTCTCATTCGGTACTATAGGGCAACATTTTTTTAAAGTGCGGTTGTTCGGGTGCTATCGCTTTTTTCACTTTCTCGCCGCCAGTTCCCTATTTATCTGGCGTTGCTGGCAATACTGATGTTGTTCGTGGCTCCAGTGATTTCGAAATCACTGGAGCATCAGCGTGCAAGTCAGCCTTGTTCGGCAGCGATAACCACCACACACAATGACATGTCTGATATGGCGGGCATGCATCACGCCATGTCAGGTATGGAGCATGATCCCCACTCTTCTTTGGACAGTGCCTGCGCAGTTTCCCAGAGCATGTCCCACCACCTGGCTTCAAACCCGGGCAGTTCACCGATGGAGGACATCGCCTGCGGCTATTGTCAGCTCCTCATTCACTTGCCGCTGATCCAGACCGTTTTCATTCCTTTTATCTGGTTGATACAGCTTGTTTCACAGGCGCCGTTTTTGCCTGTCATTGTTTCTCCGTTACTGTCCGCTTGTTACTCCAAATGCCAGCCCCGCGCCCCGCCTAGCCTGTTTTCATTGCGTTAAGTTTTGCCGTTCAGCAAGACATTAATTTACCGTTCACGAAACAGAGGCTGATACAGGCCTGTTGTTCCGTCACGTTTTATGCTTGGTCATTCCAACTGATGGCCAGTAAATGCCTGCTTGGGAAAGGCAGGCCAATAAAAACAGGCTTTAACTATGAAAAATACTCGACTCTCTTTATCACCGCTGGCAACGGTGATGACCTTGATGTTCACCTTACCCGCATTTGTTCAGGCTGAAGACGGTCATGAAGAGCATCAGAATAGCGCGGCTACCCCAGATGATGGGTCGGTGATGGTAGTTACTGCACCGGCCATTTCTCCATTGACGATCGTGACTTCACCTAAAACACCGCGCCAACCGGTTCCGGCCAGTGACGGGTCTGATTATCTGAAAACTATCCCCGGTTTTTCTCAAATCCGTAACGGCGGAACCAATGGCGATCCGGTTTTTCGCGGTATGTTCGGCTCGCGTTTGCGCCTTTTGACCAACGGAAGTGAAATGCTTGGAGCCTGTCCCGCGCGTATGGATGCACCGAGCTCCTATATTTCACCGGAAAGTTTTGATCTTCTGACGCTGACCAAGGGGCCGCAAACGGTACTTTGGGGGCCGGGTAACTCTTCAGGAACCGTGCATTTCGAACGTGAGCGACCTTCTTTTGAGAAAGCCGGTATTCAGGGTGATGCCAGCCTGCTCGGGGCATCAAATAGTCGTTGGGATCAAAATGCAGATATCAGCCTGGGAAATGAGCAAGGCTATCTGCGCCTGAGCGGTAACAAATCTCGATCTGACGACTACAAGGATGGTAACAACCAGCGGGTGCCTTCTCAGTGGGATAAGTGGAACGCGGATATGGCACTGGGGTGGACGCCGGATAAAGACACCTGGCTGGAGCTGACCGCAGGGCAAGGCGATGGCGAAGCACGTTATGCCGGGCGCAGTATGGATGGTTCACAATTCAAACGCGAAAGCCTGGGGATGCGTTTTGAAAAGTCCAACATCGGGGATGTGTTCGACAAATTTGAAGCCAGCACTTATTACAATTATGCCGACCATATCATGGACAATTTCTCGTTGAGATCACCCGGCAGCATGTCCATGGGCGGCATGGGTTCGTCCATGGGGTCCATGCACGACAGTTCATCAATGAGTATGGGGACGTCATCCTCAATGAACACGGCGAGCAGTTCGAGCATGAATATGAGCATGCCCATGGCCATGCAGCTTGATCGCCGGACCGTCGGTGGCCGCATGATGGGAACCTGGCTGTGGAGTGATATCAAACTTGAAAGCGGCGCAGACATGCAACAGAACACGCACCGTAATAAAGAAAGCGATAGCTGGGTGAAAGATGCTCGCTTCCGTAATTATGGCGTTTTTAGTGAGTTGTCCTGGACAGCCACCGCTCAGGATAACGTCGTTATCGGTGCGCGTCTGGATCGTGTGTTGGTAGATAACTTTACCGACACTGGCCTTGCAGGACGCAACGATGTGTTACATGCCGGGTTTGCCCGCATCGAACACTCGCTGGCAGACCTGCCACTGATGCTGTATGCCGGAGTGGGTTATACCGAGCGTTTCCCTGATTATTGGGAACTGTTCTCTCCAACCTATGGGCCAGGTGGCAATACCAGCGCCTTTAATAGTGTAAAAGCGGAGAAAACCACTCAGTTGGATATAGGTGCACAGTACAGCACCAAGAAACTGAACGGGTGGGTGTCCGCCTACGTTGGGCATGTTAACGACTTTATTCTGTTCCGTTATGACCCCAATAATGCGCGCGTTAGCGAAGCCGATAACGTTAATGCCCGTATTATGGGGGGAGAGACAGGTTTTAGTTATAAACTGACGGACAGTTGGAAAACCGAGACCAGCCTGGCTTATTCGTGGGCTGAAAATACCCGTGACAGCAGACCATTGCCACAAATCCCACCGCTGGAAGCCCGCCTAGGGCTGTCATGGGAAAAAGGGGACTGGAGCAGTACCGGTTTGCTACGTCTGGTCAGCAGCCAGAACCGGATCGCCGAGAATGAAGGGAATGTCGTTGGCAAGGATTTTGCCGCCAGCCCGGGTTTTGCGGTCTTTTCTGCGAATGCGGCGTACAAAGTCAATAAGTACGTCAAAGTCAGCACGGGTGTCGATAACCTGTTCAACAAGGATTACAGCGAACACCTGAACCTTGCTGGAAACAGCAGTTTCGGCTATTCCGCGAATACGTCTGTTAATGAACCGGGCCGCACCTTGTGGGCAAAAGTTAACGTGAAGTTCTGACGCAGTCTGAGACAATGGCAGTCGGCCCTGAGAGTTGCCAGGGCCATCACATTCAACATAAACAATAAATTATCTCCTTAGCGTGGTTTTTTACATCATTGGCCCTCAAACCCCGTTTATGCTCGCCTCGCTGGGTTGTGCTGTCGCTCCGACCATCTGGTGGCTGATTGCGGCACGTGTTGCGCAGGGGTTAGGGGGGGCAGTGATGATGGCCATCACTCTGGCGCTAGTTGGCGAAACCATCAGCAAGGATAAGGTCGGACGGGCGATGGGGCTGCTCGGCACCTTATCCGCAGTGGGAACCGCGCTTGGCCCAACGCTGGGGGGCGTCTTGATTGCCGGGTTTGGCTGGCAGTCAATTTTCCTGATTAATCTGCCGCTGGGGGGCGTCGCGCTGTTTTGTGTTTATCGCTATCTCCCGCAAACCGATCCGCAGCAGGTAACGAAACAGGGGGGTTTTGATTTCGTCGGAATGGCCTTGCTCGGTTTGACGCTGGCACTATTTTCGCTTGCCATGACGTTAGGGCACGGCCATTTCGGCTCGCTTAATAGCCTACTGCTGTTGGGAACAGCCGTTGCGGCCTGCGCGTTCGTCTGGGTTGAGAAAAAAGTGGCAAGCCCGCTGGTCCAACTGGCCCTACTGCATCAGCCAATCCTGAGCAGCGGCCTGCTAACCAATATGCTGGTGAGTACGGTGATCATGACGTCCTTCGTGGTAGGGCCGTTCTATCTTGCGCACGGGTTAGAGTTAGCGCCACAGCAGGTTGGCTTGGTAATGTCCGCTGGGCCGCTGATCGCCGCATTGGCGGGGGTGCCATCGGGATATCTGGTCGACCGCTTCGGGGCATCGCAGATGATTAGCCTGGGATTACTGGGAGTCTGCCTGGGGGCATCAGCTTTGTCGATGATTTCACCCACGCAGGGTGTTGTGGGCTATATCTTGCCGATCTGCCTGATCACCGCAGGCTATGCCTTGTTCCAGGCGGCCAACAACACGGCGGTGATCAAGCAGGTTGGCATCGAGCGGCGTGGGGTGGCTTCTGGTCTATTAAATCTGGCGCGCAACCTTGGCTTTATCATCGGGGCTTCCGCCATGGGGGGCATATTCGCTTTGGCCTCGGCAGCCAGCGATATACGGTTAGGGAGTGCGGCAGGTTTACAGCTGACCTATCTGGTAGCGGCCGTTTTAGCAGGGCTGGGGTTGTTGTTGGCGCTGTGGAGCCAGTTGTATCGCAAGGGGCAGCTTGCTACACAAGAGTGACGTTGTCACAGACGCGGCTCCCCCCAACATCTCTTTCACAATGGCTCGTGGCCGAGCTACGATAATGTATCCAGCCCAGCCTAACTTTGAGGGATAAATGATGAACCAACCTATTGCCAGCGTGGCCTTGGAAAAGGCCTATCGCCTGCTTAATCATGGCCCAACGGTGTTGGTATCCGCCAGCCACGACGGTGTCAATGACGTGATGGCCGCCGCCTGGGCCTGTGCGCTGGACTTTTCGCCGCCGAAGCTGACGGTGGTGCTGGACAAGATGACCAAAACCCGTGAGCTGATCGAGCAGAGCGGGTGCTTTGTGATCCAGGTTCCCACTGCGGCCCAGCTACAGCTGACCTATGAGGTTGGCAACCTCAGCCTGCATAACGACCCCGACAAACTGGCAAACTGTGGTGTTGAGCTGTTCAGTTTTGACGATCGACCACTGCCTTTTGTGGCCGGATGCTCTGCCTGGCTGGCGTGTCGGCTGATCTCTGAGCCCCATAATCAGCAGGCCCACGATTTGTTTATTGGCGAAGTGACCGGAGCCTGGTCCGATACGCGAGTGTTTAAAGATGGTCACTGGCATTTTGACTCAGCCGAACCTGCGCTGCGTAGCCTGCACTATATTGCCGGTGGGCAGTTCTATGCTATCGGTGAATCGCTGAAAGTGAAAACGGGGAGTTAAACTCTGGTGCGAGGTGGTAACCTCTCGCCATAAGACAGCAAATAGCTGATGCTGAATTATACTGAGCTCAAGGCGTTCGGCACGGGGTATGGCCATGAACTACACAATGCGCAGTGCTGGCTGGCTGCTGATTTATCTGTTTTTCATTGTTGCTCCGCTGTTTGCTCTATTACTGGGGGCTATGCCGCCCGCGAGGGATTTCTGGACCGAGTTTTCAGTTGCCTTAGGTTATGCCGGGCTGGCAATGATGGGGTTGCAGTTCGGTCTGACCGCTCGTTTCCGCTATGTGACCGAACCATTGGGCGAAGATGTCATCTACCATTTTCACCGTCGTATCTCGCTAATCGCCGTGGGGCTGGTGATTGCCCACCCGATAATCTTGTTTGTCGTCCGCCCCGAACTGCTGGCATTACTCAACTTTATTGAAGCCCCTTGGCGCGCCCGTTTTGCCGCGCTCTCAACCTATTCGCTAATTGCGTTGGTGGTCACCGCGCTTTGGCGCGTGCAATTGAATATCCGTTACGAAACCTGGCATCTTACTCATATCATCCTGGCACTGATCGCGCTTGGGGCAGGGATCCTGCATATGATTGGCTGGAGTTTCTATCTGGATGATCCTTGGAAACGTGGGTTGTGGATTGCGCTGATCGCTTTTTGGCTCGCCTTGTTGCTGTATGTGCGGATCATCAAACCCCTGTTTATGCTACGCAAGCCTTATCGGATTGCGGCAGTGCGCCAGGAACGGGGAGACACCACCACGTTGCTGATGCAGCCGGAAGGGCATCCAGGCTTTCGCTTTTCCCCCGGTCAGTTTGGTTGGCTGACCGTCTGGGGTAGCCCATTCAGCCTTACGGGCCACCCGTTCTCATTCTCCTCCAGTGCCGAAGTTGCGGATGGACAGGTCGAGATGTCCATTCGTAATCTGGGTGATTTCACCAGCACTATTGCTACATTGCAGGTTGGGCAACGCGTCTATCTTGATGGCCCCTATGGCGCGTTCACGCTGGGTAAACAGGCCGATCTGCGCGTGCTGATTGCTGATGGTGTGGGCATTACGCCGATGATAAGCATGATCCGCACGCTGGCCGATCGTGGCGATCGCCAACCGTTGATGCTGATTTATGGCAGCAAAGACTGGGAGTCGGTCACCTTTCGTGAGGAACTGGCCGCCTTGGAACAAAGAGTGAACCTGAAAGTTGTCCATGTGTTGACACAGCCTCCAGAGGACTGGCCTGGTGAGCGGGGCTTTATCACTGCGGAACTGTTCAAACGCCATCTGCCACCCGGTTATGCCGAACATGAGTACTTTATTTGTGGTCCGAACGTCATGATGGACGTGATAGAGCAGACGCTGGCCGATTTGCACGTGCCGATGTCGCGCTACCATTGCGAGCGTTATAACTTTGCCTGAGGAGAGAGCCAATGCGCCGTCTTTTTGCCGATCGCCTGGCTATTGCCACCATCGTCGCTGTGATCCTGCTAGCCCTGCTGTTTGCTTATTTGCGGGTGAGTTAACCGGCGAATCGTCGCGATCCCGCCACACAGAGGATAATCCCCAACGTAGTGGCCAACATCAACAGGCTGACGGGTTCATGCAGCAAGCCTGCCGCCAGGGCCAGGCCAAAAAAGGGCTGCAGCAATTGCAGTTGGCCGACGCTGGCAATACCCCCCTGGGCCAGGCCCCGATACCAAAAGATAAAACCAATCAACATGCTGAACAGCGAAACATAGGCCAGGCTTATCCAGGCTGGCAGGCGGATAGCCTCCAGGGATGAAGGCATCAGCAGCAGTGAAGTCACCAGCATCACGGGTAACGCCAGCAGCAGCGCCCAACAGATCACCTGCCAGCCCCCTAACTCCCGCGACAGTTTTGCCCCTTCGGCGTAGCCGAACCCGCAAACCACCACCGCCGCCAGCATTAACGAATCCCCGACCAGCGAAGCGGAAACACCCTGAACAAACGCAAAACTCATCACCAACAGGCTGCCGATAATGGAAAACAGCCAGAAAGCCGGGCGAGGGCGCTCGCCACCCCGTAACACGCCAAATATCGCGGTAGCTAACGGCAGCAGGCCAAGAAAGACGATGGAATGGGCTGAGGTGACATGCTGAAGCGCCAACGCGGTCAACAGTGGGAAACCCACCACCACGCCCAACGCAACGATCACCAGAGAGAATAGCTGATCGCCTCGTGGCCGTTGTTGCTTAAACAGCCCTAACAGCAGGAGAGCGATCAAGCCAGCGATAGAAGCACGAGCGACGGTAAGAAATAGAGGATCAAAACTGAGCACGGCGACTCTGGTGGCGGGGAGTGAACCGCTGAAGATCACCATGCCCAGAAAGCCGTTGAGCCAGCCGCTGGTGCTATTTACCTCGTTCTTCACCTGCATGTGACACCCTTATTTTCGACGTTGGAAGATTGTGGATCGGCATGTTATGCCGCAAAATAATGACAATCAAAAAATTGTCATGGATACAAGTTGCTATGGCGCGTGCTCGTTACAAATCGCTGGTCGATAGCTTTGCCGCTGATATTCGCGCAGGGCGTCTTATACCAGGGACCCGTTTACCCACTCATCGCCAGCTTGCCGCCCAGGAACGTATGTCGTTGGTCACTGCCTCAAGGGTGTATGCGGAACTTGAAGCGATGGGGTTAGTCAGCGGGGAGGCAGGCCGGGGGACCTTTGTTCGGGAGATTTCGCTGCCGCCGGGCTTGGGCATCGATCAGCAGGCCGTCGCCACGGACATGCTCGATCTGAACTTCAATTACCCAACGCTGTCGTCACAAAGCGAACTGCTGAGGGCTGCTTTACGCCAGTTGGCTTCCTCCGGCGATCTGGACGCATTGCTACGCTATCAGCCCCATGCAGGCCGGCCACACGAGCGGGCGATCGTAGCCAGACATCTGAGCCACCGTGGCTTAAATCTGGCGGCAGAGAATATTTTACTGGTTAATGGCGCTCAACAAGGGTTAGCCGTCACCGTGATGGGGCTGTTGCAACCGGGCGACGTGGTCGCGGTTGATGCCCTGACCTACCCGGGTTTTAAAATCCTGGCCGAGAGCTACCATCTTGAGCTGGTCGCCATTCCCGCGTTAAGTGACGGCCCTGATTTGGCTGAACTTGAACGGCTATGCCAGCGCCGACAGGTGCGGGCCGTTTACTGCATGCCAACGCTGCATAATCCACTTGGCTGGGTGATGAGCGAGTCACAGAGGCATCGGTTGGTGGCGCTGGCGCGTGAGCATGGGCTGCTAATCATTGAGGATGCCGCCTACGCCTATCTGGCAGAGAAACCGCCATTGCCGTTAGCGAGTCTCGCCCCTGAATCCACGGTATATATCTCCGGTTTTTCCAAGAATGTTGCGACCGGGTTGCGTGTTGGCATAGTGGCCGCGCCGGAAAAATGGATCCCCGCATTGGAACGCGCCATCAGGGCAACCACTTGGAATACCCCAGCGATCATGACCGCGATCCTGTGTGAGTGGATCGAAGACGGCACCGTTATGCGGCTAGAAGACGAAAAACGCCAAGATGCCCGGTTACGTCAGTCAATCGCTCGTGAAGCACTGAGCGAGCTGAACTATATTGGCCACCCTGATTCGTATTTTTTGTGGTTACCCTTGCCAGAGGAGGTTAGGGCGGATCGCATCGCCGCAGCCCTGCTAAAAGAGCGTATTTCGCTCTCTACCGCAGAACCTTTTGCTACTTCGGTTCATATACCACATGCCCTGCGTTTGGCGTTGGGTTCGCTGCCGCTGCCCACCCTGCGTGAGGCATTAACAACGGTTAAGCGGGTCATACAGTTGCATTGTTATCTTTAAGAGGGACCTTGGGCGCAGCATGTGTGCACATCGCTTTGTCATCAATCTGACCGCATGGCGTTTTTCCCAAATTCCATGTGGTCCCTCTATTCATAGCCTAAATATCTGATAACTTAATCCCACGCGTTATTTTATGGATAATTGATCCCCAGGGAGACAGCGGTGCGTCATTTCGAATTCAAAGATGATAAATCAAACAAATTTTGGCAAATCGAGCAGTCGGACAGTGATTTAAACCTGCGCTGGGGCAAGATTGGTACGCAAGGGCAAAGCCAGACCAAGAGTTTTGATAACGAAGCCAAGGCCTCGGCTGCCATGACCAAGCTGGTGAAGGAAAAAACCGGCAAAGGCTACGTTGAAATTGCCGTTGATGAAAACGCCACCATTGGCACCACAGCGCCAAAACCGAAGGCCGAACCAGCAGAAAAGCCCCGCGCTGAGCCAATAAGCGATACCCCTGCAGAAAGTACGCCTCCGGTCTCTGCTGCCACCATACTCTCGCAATCCGTCGCTTCATCGGACATCGCCAAACCCGCCGGAGAAACGCCGCCGTGGTTAGCTAACGGTGAGCCGATTGCCTTACCGAAAGATTTAAGCGATCAAGCGTTGACCAACCGCGCCCATCCGGCTGAAAAGCCCGAGCTGAACGATAAGCAGAGTTGGATCAAGCTTCGCAACATTTTGTATAAAAACGACAGTATCCTGGCTGACTTTAACTCGACCTCTGCGGAATTACGTCAGACCTATGTTGCCAGTTGGCAACGGTTGGCCGATCAGCAGATGGATGGCTCCCTCGAGTCAGATGCGGTGTTGTTTGCCCTTGCGAGTAATGTCGGTGGTCACCGTTATAACGGCGAAGGAACGGCAGATATTACCGACTTTTTAGTGGCCAGAAAGGGATTACCGTATGCGATTGATGTGCTGTTACTGGCGCAGGGGATTTGCGTTGAAGCGAACTGGGATCGCGGTGCGCAAAAGCAAAGTTACTATCTCAATGAGGAGATCGAACAACCGCTAAGCAGTTCGTGGATGTGTCCCTATAGCTACGCTGAGCTGCGTTTCCGTCAGTTCCTGTCTTGTGCTGATGAAGCTGAATGGCAGATTTGCGTGGATAAATTGATCGCGGGCTTGCCGCAGTTGCATGTCAGCCGTCAGCCGTTAATTGCTCTGTTGTTGCCTGAGCGCCCGGATATCGCCAACCGATTAGCCAGTGAGTTGCTTCAACAGGGAGATAGTGACGTCACGCCATGGCTACAGTTGGTCGCCACCGACGAGGCTGTCCTGAAGTCGTTAGGTGCAATGAGCCGTTCTGTGTATCGTCACGCCGCATTCCTTAACTGTGAATTTAGTATCGCTACGCTGATTGCAGAGCGCGGCGTTAACGCGGTGCCAATCCTGGCCTACCAACCGGAAATAACCCTTACCGGTGATGCTCTGGCCTGTATTGGCACGCCAGCAGCAATTACCGCACTGGCGCTGGTTTCCGGCCAAGGTAAAGCGTTTCTGGCGCGGTTTATCGACGCCGCGCACCGTTGGCCGCTGGCATCGATCCCGGCGCTTGCCGAACTGTTGGCCTCTAACAACAAAGACAGCGGCATGCTGAGCGCTTGCCTAAGCAATCTGCTGCTGGCCAACCCTGAACAAGTGGCCAAGTTACTGCCGTGGATGAGCGGGGCCGCGCAAACTCAAGTGCAAGATTTGATTGCCCGTGTTTCTGGCCCGGTTGAATTAGCCGATGAAGCTGATTTACCCCTGGTGCTGGTCAGCCCACCTTGGCTTCAGAAAAAGAAAAAACGCGAAGCGGCAACCCTGGTACTTGAGCCTCAGGTGCTGGCACCGGTACTCGATTTAACCGATGAAGAGAAAAAACAGTGGTTAGCGCTGAATGGGTGGGAGGAAAAACGCTATCAGGCTGCCGCAAAAAATATGAACACGCTGGCTAATGAGCTGGGTTTTCAGATTTATCAATCAGGTAACAGAAAGAGCCAGAACGAAACGGCGGCCATTGCCATCAGAAACCGGGATACGCAGGGGCTGATTGACGCCTGGAAGGCTCAGCTTGCGCAGACCAGTTGGTCAAACTTTAGTCTGCGTTTTACCTCCCTGTTGCCCGATGAGATGGCGCTGGCCTTATGGAACAGTTTGTCTACTCACCAATGCAGTGGTGAGGGGTATATGGTGGCCAAGTTTGGCGAAGCGGCTCTACCTGGCCTGATCAACGCGGTGCGCTCTCGTCCAACAGAACTGACCACTATCTGGGGCCACGTGGGGGCCTGCGAATTGGCTCCGCTAATCGCCCGTGCCTACCTCAAGCTGAAAACGCTGCGTAGTGAAGCCCAGCAGTGGCTGTGCAAATATCCGCACCACAGCGCTATCGGCCTGATCCCTACGGCCTTAGGCAAAAAAGGGGAAGCCAAAGATTGCGCGACCTCGGCGTTACGGATGCTGGCAACGCAGGGGCACGAAGCGTTGATTATGCAAACCGTTGAAGCTTACGGCAATCCAGAGGTGATCGACGCACTGCGCGCTATGCTGGATGAAGATCCGCTCGATCGCTTCCCAAGTAAAATCAGCAAATCGCCGGACTTCTATCAACCCGCCGGTTGGCGTCGTCCTTTACTCAAGTCCAGTAACAAAGCCTTACCGGACAGTGCGCTGGAACACTTGGGTACGATGCTGCGCTTCCCGATCAGTGAGGGGCTGTATGAAGGGATCAATCAGGTTAAACAGGCCTGTGATCCAGACTCACTGGCGGACTTTGCCTGGGATATGTTCTCGGCATGGTTATTTGCTGCAGCGCCCTCCAAAGAGGGTTGGGCATTTACGTCTCTGGGTCTGTTTGGTACCGATGACACCGCACGCAAGCTCACGCCGTTTATTCGTGCCTGGCCGGGAGAGGCCCAGCACCAGCGGGCGGTTAACGGCCTGGAAGTGTTGAATCAGATCGGATCTGATGTGGCGCTGATGCTGCTGAACGGCATCGCGCAGAAGGTCAAATTTAAAGGCTTGCAGGACCGGGCGCGGGAAAAGATCGCGGCCATTGCCGAAGCCCGCGAGTTAACCATTGAGGAGTTGGAAGACCGTTTAGCGCCGGATTTAGGGCTGGATGAAAACGGCTCGCTGCGGCTGGATTTTGGCGATCGCCAGTTTACCGTCAGCTTCGATGAAACGCTGAAACCGTTCGTGCGCGATATGGATGGCACCCGCCTGAAAGATCTGCCTAAGCCGAAAAAGACCGACAATCAGGAACTGGCCAACGAAGCGGTGAACATCTTCAAGCTGCTGAAAAAAGATGCCCGCACCGTGGCCGCCCAGCAAGTTGTGCGCCTGGAAATTGCCATGTGCCAGCGCCGCCGCTGGACACCTGAGCTGTTCGAGCTGTTTTTGGTACGCCATCCGCTGGTACGCCACTTGGTGCAACGCCTGGCGTGGGGCGTCTATCTGGTGGACGATGCATCGACTCACGGCGGCAAATTGCTGGACTGTTTCCGCGTTGCCGAAGACGGCAGCCTGACCACCGCAGAAGATGACGAATACACCTTGCCACAGGGCGATAACGTGCGCATTGGTATTCCGCACGCGTTAGAGTTGCCTGAGCACCAGGCGGCAGGCTTCGGCCAACTGTTTGCCGATTATGAACTGTTGCAACCGTTCGTGCAGTTGGGCCGCGATACCTACAGCTTGACCGAACAAGAGCGGGCGAGCCGTGAGCTGCTGCGCTGGAAAGGGGCCGTAGTCCCTACTGGCCGTATTCTTGGGCTGGCGAACAAAGGCTGGCGCCGGGGCGATGCCCAGGATGGCGGCGCGATCATGGACTTCATCAAACCCATCGATCGCCAGTTGGGGTTTAGCCTGTCGTTTGAACCTTGCATTATCGTGGGCATGGTCGATGAATACCCTGAACAGACGCTGGAGACGGTGGTGATCGACGACGGCCAGTATTACTGGCAGCGAACCGAAGAACGCAAACCATTCACCCTTGTGGATGACATCGTCATCAGCGAACTGATCCGCGATATGGAAGCCCTGCGCGCCTAAGCTTGCCTTGATCCCGACGTATGTCGGGATCGTACCGCCTACCAAGAGAATCCATCCCTATGTCTGAACAACAACAAAAAATGCAGCGGCCACCAGCGGAAATTCAATATGCAGAACAACTTGCCCTGTTGGCAGAGTTGGATAATCAGCCGCGCCCACCGGGCTGGGCACTTAGCCTGAATGCCGCTCGGCGCTTTATTCTGGGTGACGAAAAGTTAGGCATTGAGCGTAAAATTGTCGCCGACGTGGCCTCGATTGAGCGGATGCTGGTCACGCTGGCAACTGGCCGAGGCTTGATGTTGGTTGGTGAGCCGGGCACGGCCAAATCCATGCTGTCTGAACTGCTGGCGACCGCCATCTCCGGCACCTCCAGCCTGACGATCCAGGGCGGGGCATCGATTACCGAAGATCAGATCAAGTATTCATGGAACTACGCCATGCTGATCAACGAAGGGCCTTCGCTGAAAGCGCTGGTTCCGGCACCGCTTTATCAGGGCATGCGCGACGGCAAAATCGTGCGTTTTGAAGAGATCACTCGTGCACCATTAGAAGTGCAGGACTGCCTGCTGGGTATGTTGTCCGATCGCGTGATGACCATCCCCGAGCTGAATGATGACCATAACCTGCTGTATGCTCAGGAAGGGTTCAACATTATCGGCACCGCCAACACCCGTGACCGCGGGGTGAACGAAATGAGTGCCGCACTGAAGCGTCGCTTTGATTTTGAAACCGTATTTCCGATCATGGATTTCCAACAGGAACTGGATTTGGTGGCTACGGCGTCAAACCGGCTGTTGGAAAAGAGCGCCATTCCTCACACCGTCCCCGTTGAGGTGCTGGAGTTACTGGTCACGACCTTCCGCGATCTGCGCGGCGGTGAGAAATCAGCGGGTAAAGGCGGCGACAGTGCCATGGATCGGTTAACTGCCGTGATGTCGACCGCCGAGGCGGTGAACGTGGCCCATGCGGTGGGGGTGCGGGCATGGTTTCTTGAACAGCGCAGCGGTGAGCCTGCCGATCTGGTGGAGTGTATCGCCGGGACGGTGGTCAAAGACAATGCGGACGATCGGGCGAAACTCAGGCGCTATTTTGAGCAGAAGGTCGCGAAAAAGCCCGGTAACCACTGGCGGGCCTATTACCAAGCCAGACACCGTTTGCCTTAAAGGCGCTGCGTAATGAATCAATCACCGGAAATCATCGGTATCCGCCACCACAGCCCGGCCTGTGCCCGGCTGGTAGCGGCGAGAATTAACACGCTAAAACCGCGCTACGTGCTGATAGAAGGGCCGATGGACTTCAACTCCCGGCTTGATGAGCTGTTTTTGCCCCATCAGCTGCCGCTGGCTATCTATAGCTATGGCGTGCCACAACAGCCTGGACAGGGCGTGCGCAGAGGTTCCTGGTCACCGTTTGCCGAGCATTCTCCTGAGTGGCAGGCGCTGCAGCAGGCACGAGCTATCAAGGCGGAAATACGCTTTATGGATCTGCCGGCCTGGCATGCTGCGTTTGCCGATATTGCCAACCGCTACGCCGATTTGGCCGATGCCGAACAGCAGCAACGGGCCGAGGATTTTGAACAAGCATTGAGCCTGGAACTGGGTATTCAGGGGCGCGATGCGCTTTGGGATCGGTTATTTGAAGATCGGTGCGATGTGCAGGAGCTGGAACAACGCCTAAGCCTCTATTTCGAACGGTTACGCGGAGAGGTTTCCGGCTCGCAAGGCAATCAGGCTCGTGAAGCCATGATGGCCCGCTGGATCCGCTGGGCTATGGATCAACAGAACGGGGCCGTGTTAGTGGTGTGTGGCGGCTATCACGCCCCCGCCTTGATGAAGCTGTGGCAAAACCTCCCCAGTGAAGATCATGAGCCTGAGCTGCCCGCTTTAAGCCAATGTTTTGACGATTGGCAAGGCGACGCGCAATACACCACCGGTTCTTATTTGGTGCCCTACAGCTATAAACGGCTGGATGCTTTCACTGGCTATGCTTCCGGTATGCCGTCACCGGCGTTCCAGCAGTGGGTGTGGGAATTTGGCCTGGAGCAGGCGGGGCTATACGCTTTCCAGCGCATACTTGAACGGCTGCGCAAGCTTAACCTACCGGCGTCTACCGCCGATATGGGCGCGGTGTATTTACGGGTTCAGGCACTTGCGCGGCTGCGGGGCCACCAGTTGCCGTTACGCAATGACTGGCTGGATGCCATGGCCGGTTCGCTGGTGAAAGAGGCGATGGATGTCCCGCTGCCGTGGACCTATCGCGGTCCTTTACGGCCAGGAACCGACCCCATTCTGGTGCAGATGATGGCGGTTTTAGCCGGGGAGTCGCACGGTAAACTGGCGGCCAATACGCCACGTCCGCCGTTGTTGATTTCGCTGGAACTCGAATTGGCGCGGTTGGCGATTACGATCCCCTCGGAGGTCAAACTCGACCTGCTTAAACCGGAAGATCGCCAGCGCAGCAGAGCCTTGCATCAGTTAGCCATATTGGCGATCCCTGGCATTCACTGCCTGAAGGGGGTTGGGCAAGCCATGTCAGGCGAAATGAGCGAACACTGGCAGCTTCGAGCACCGCTTGAGCAGGTTGCAGCGCTGATTGAAGCAGCCTCCTACGGCGCTACGCTGGCCGATGCCGCACTGGCCAAGCTGGAAGAGGCCCTGCTGGATCTGCACGGTAGCCAGGGGATGGTGGTAGCGCTGGTTAGATTACTGAATCAGGCGGCATTGGCCGGGCTCGCGGATTTCAGCAGCCGGGTAGTAGAACAGCTCACTGCGGCGGTCAGCCAGGAAGGGAACTTTGAAGACCTGGGGTTAGCGCTGGAAGCCGCCCACACGCTCTATCGCCACGGTGAAAGCGTAGGTATGCAAGGATCAGCGATCTTGTTGACGGTGATCCAGATAACTTTCGACCGCGCACTATGGCTATGTGAAAGCTATGGCAGCGTGAACCCCGTCGACAGCCATCGGCACATTGTGGCATTTCAGGCGATCCGTTTGGTGACGCGGGATCTGCTCGCGCTGCCTGATGCCGACCGCAATACGTTATTTCCCGCGCTGGAAGCCGATCGCGCGCTCACCGTTTGGCAAAGAAAAGCCGCGTCTACCGATGCCGATCCGCTTAGCCGTGGTGCGGCATTGGGCGCATTACTCAGCCTGAATGACACCCAGCCTGATACCGCATCGCCGATCGCACAGCCGTTAGCGCTGCTGGCCACCCTGGCAGCCAATAAAATGGGCGATGCGCTCAGCGGATTGATTGCGTTGGCGCGCCACCAGTTGACTCAGGATATAACCTTTGTTGAAGGTCTGAACCAGCTGGTTAGCGCACTGGATGATGAAGACTTCCTGCTGGCCTTGCCCGCGATGCGCGGTGCATTTGCCTGGCTGCCACCAAGGGAGCGCGGTGAGTTTGCCCGCCAGATACTGGAGCTCCATCAGGCGAGTCATCTACCGATTTCGTCGTTAAATCGCGAAATTACTGCCGCAACGCCGCAAGAGATTGCTGCTATGCAACAGGCCGAAAAGCGGGCACTGGAAATCCTTGGCCAATGGGGGCTGGCATAATGGCAAATCAATTAACTCCAGAATTACAGCGCTGGCGCTTGCTGTTAGGCGAAGCCGCCGAGGCCTCGTTGGGTGAATTAGACGATCACTATCGCTCAGTCGATAGCGCACTTGAATGGCTGTATGGACGGGATCCGGAGCGTTTGGCTCGCGGTGAGCGTGGAGCCAGCCTAGGTAAATCCAACCTGACTACGCCTGAATGGATTAATGAAATTCATCAGCTGTTCCCGAAAGAGGTGATTGAACGGTTGGAAGTGGACGCGGTTGAGCGCTACGGCATTGACGATGTGGTCACCAATCTTGACGTGCTGGAACGTATTGAACCCTCGGAAGCGTTACTGAAAGCGGTGTTACACACCAAACACTTGATGAACCCGCAGGTATTGGCCGCCGCACGCCGATTGGTGGCGGAAGTGGTTCGGCGGATCATGGAACGCCTGGCACGTGACGTGCGCCAATCCTTTTCCGGCAGCCGTGACCGCCGCCGCCCCTCGCAGGTCAAGGTGGCGCGCAACTTTGATTTTAAACGCACCGTTGCCGATAACCTGCACCGCTGGAGCCCACAGCACGGCAAGCTGTTTATCGAAACCCCAGCGTTTATGAGCCGGGTTAAACGCCATAGCGAACGTTGGGACATCATCCTGCTGGTAGACCAGAGTGGCTCGATGGTGGATTCGGTGATCCATGCCGCAGTGATGGCGGCCTGCCTATGGAATTTACCAGGCATGCAAACCCGGCTGGTCGCTTTTGATACCGCGGTGGTGGATTTGACCGCAGACGTCAGCGATCCGGTTGAACTGCTGATGAAAGTACAGCTAGGTGGCGGCACCGATATCGCCAAGGCGGTGGGCTATGCCCAGTCCTGCATCACCAATCCCCAGCGCACGATCGTGGTAGTGCTGAGTGATTTTTTCGAGGGCGGCAGCGAAAGCGAGCTGGTACGGCGGGTGCGTACCTGCATTCAGGCCGGAGCCAAAGTGTTGGGGCTGGCAGCGTTAGATCACCAGGCCAACCCACAATACGATCGTGACATGGCTAACCGGCTGGTCGCGGTCGGCGCACAAATTGGCGCCATGACGCCCGGCGAACTGGCGGCCTGGCTGGCAGAAAAGGTGCAAGGATGACTCAACGTTCCGATTTACTCGAACTCACGCCGGAAGCCCTAATGGCGTTAAGCAACGCGGGCTTCGTTAAGCGTGCACAGAAAGAGGTTGCCGAAGGAAAACTGCCTGAAGTGACAGAGCGTGATGACGGCTGTATTGATGCCAAGTTCGGCGACGGCAACCAAGTCACTTTTCCGCCAGGCAAAACCTTGCGGGATGCGGCTTGTAGCTGCCCGGCCAGCAGCATGTGCCGCCATCGGGTTACGCTGGTCCTGGCCTATCAGGCGTTACATGCCCCTGGGGTGCCCCCAGAAGCTGACGATGCTCAGCCGCAAGAACCTGCACCGGCTTGGTCCCCAGCCAAATTTAGTGAACAGCTTGGCGATGTCCCGGTCTCGGTTATTAGCCGGGCTAAAAAGCTGATCCAGAGCAGCGTAGTGGTGCAATTGAGCAAAGGCAGCGGGGCGCAAGCCACTCCGTCAGCGCGTTTACCGATGTGTGACGTGCGATTTTTCTCCCGCAGCAGCCTAGCTCATGCACGCTGTGACTGTATTCAGGAGACGATTTGCGAACATATTGTGATGGCGGTCTGGGGTTTTGAGCAGGCCGAACTCAGCCAGCCAGACTTTGAGCAGTTAACGCTGCAAATCAGTTTGCCTGACGGCGAACAGGCGAAGGCAAACGCCTTATTCGACCAATCAGAAGCAGTGTTATTACAAACGTCGTTGGATAAATTGCTGCTCAAGCTGTGGTCGGACGGCAGCAGCCAGCCTGAGACGGCCATCAAACCCCTGATGGCAGAAGTGAGTCGCCATGCCCAGCAGCTTCAGTGGCGCTGGATTAGCGAAAGCCTGGCGGATATTCAGCAAGGGATGGCCGATCAACATAATCGTTCAAGCCGCTATCATCCGGTCGAATTCTTGCAGCGCATCAGCGGGCTTTCCGCCCGGTTGGTCGCGGCCAGGTGCATGGACCAACAGGCGCAGCAGCAGACCTTACCACGCCTTCCGGCGGCTGAAATTCTTGGCCTGGGCGTCAAAGGTGAGATCCAGCTGGAACATCTGAAACTGGTTTCACTCGGTGCGCGTTATTGGGCAGACGAGCAGCAGGAAGGGGTGGATCTGATCTATACCGACCCGGACTCCCAAGCGCTGATGGTGATCGAACGCCAGTGGCCTAGAAATAGCGATCCACAAGGCGTGGCGACGCCGATAGGCAGCCGCAGGATTGCCGGCCACCCGGTAAAAAAACTGGCGGCCTGCCAGGTGATCACCAATGCCGCCAAACGCCGGGCAAACGGAGCGTTGGACATTGCCAGCGGTAAGCAATATACCAGCGTATTGCCGCTCTCTGCCCGTGCGTGGGAGCTGCTGGGGGAACCGCTCAGGCAGCCTGATGCGGCAGCGCTGAAGCGTCATCTCCAGCAGGCATTGCCGGATTTTGTACGCCCGAGACAGCCGATCGAACAGCTGCATATTTTACCGGTTAGCGAGGTGCTCGACTGGTGCTGGGACCCGGCCTTGCAGTGCTTGCAGCTTGAACTCTTAAGCGGAGAGGCGGGTAATGATAATTTGGTGACAGTGTCACTAAATTACGATAGTGCTGCCCCTCAGGCTATCGAGGTATTGGCCAGGGCAATGCTCACGCCAGCAACTCCGCCGCGGTTGATTTCAGGCAGGGTGAAGATCGCGTCAGGCAAACTGATTATCGAGCCGTTAGCCGTCGCCAGTGACACCCAGATTTTCTCGCTGTGTGCCGATGAGGCTGAGCCTTTCCCGATGGAGCGCCAGGCCGATCTGCAACAGCGCTCAGGCATGCAACAAGCGTTGGCAGACACCGAAACGTTACTGGCTCAGTGGTTACAGCAGGGGATCCGGCATCAAGGAGGGCGCGGGATTGAGCGGGTGGAAATGTTAGCCGAGGCGCTAAATGGCTATGGCCTGGTGCAGCTGTCTGCATGGTTAAACGAGTTACCCGAGCGTATTCGCTCCAATAACCACACGCAATTAGTCCAGCGGTTGATGACGATTTATCAAACGCTGCGCCTGGTGAAAGGCCGGCAGAGTAATTGACTTTGACAGCGCCATGACAGTTCGACTAAGCTTGCCCCACTCATTTGGGGAGTAGCCTTCCTTCATCATGAAGGAGGATGTGTCAACATACTCAGCAATTTGCTGTGGCACATCCGTCTATCAGATTGGCGAGACCATAGGGGTAATATTTCTTTTGGATTGGACGAGGAATATTACACCATGGTTTGCTACGTCCAGTCGGTATTTCCATTATGTCTCTTTTTGCTGCTTTACCCTCAACTAACCTCACCCAAAAGCCTGGCGAATTGAGGGCTAAAGGATGACGCTGTCATTTTTCCAACTCGCAATATCTTTAGTCGTCATATTGATTGCCTCCGAAATTTTCACCAATGCCCTGGAGCACCTTGGCGAAAGGTTGAAGATCTCTGAAGGGGTAACCGGTTCGCTTTTTGCCGCCATTGGCACCGCCTTACCTGAAACCATGGTGCCCATTTTGGCCCTGGTTGCCGGTACGTCAGCGGCTAATGTTAACGAAGAGATTGGCGTAGGGGCGATATTGGGCGCGCCGCTGATGCTGTCTACGCTGTCGATCTTTTTGATGGCGCTGGCCGTGGTAAGACGGCGGGGGGTTAACGGGTCAATCACCCCAGAGCCTACGGGGTTTATACGGGATACGCGTTTCTTCCTGATGGCTTTTGTGTTAGCCGCAATCGCCTTGTTCATTCCTGTGGAAATGAAAGTCGCCAGGATGGGTGTCAGCGTTTTGTTAGTCTTGCTCTATGTCACCTATATTGTAAAAACCTTACACGCTTCGAAAAAACTAGTGGCTGAAGGCAATGGAACTGCGGCAGATAACGTCATGTTCTTATCCCGAGTGGGGTTGCCCACCACGCTATTTACCATCATCCTGCAAACCTTAATGGGTTTGGGCGTATTGGTAGCAGGGGCTTTAGGTTTTATAGACGGTGTTGCCGCAGTATCGGAAAAGCTTGGCATCTCGGTGTTATTGCTGTCATTGATTATCATTCCTATAGCTACCGAATTGCCAGAGAAGGTGAACAGCATTCTGTGGATACGTAAAGGAAAGGATACCCTGGCATTAGGCAATATTACCGGCGCAATGGTTTTCCAAGGCACGATATTACCCGCCATCGGTATATTATTGACGCCATGGCAGCCCCGGCATGAAGTGTTGATCGGGGTATTTATTACGCTTTCATCGGCATTTTGGCTGTGGATCAATGCCAGAAACAAAAAGCTGAAAGTGTGGATGTTATTTATTAATGGGGCTTTTTATTTCGCTTATATTCTCGCCTCAATATTATTGAGCCGCTAACGGTATCAATAGCCTCACGGCGATAAATTATACTGACAAACGTAAACTGCAGGATGGCGCTCCACTATAACCATCCTGCATGGTGACTAAGCGTCACTATTTTCTTATAGATAACACGGTTTCTAGCGCACCACTTTGTAAAAATCTGTTCGTCACTGGTGTCACAACCACACTACGGTTGACGGGTAGGATCTTGATCCCTTCCCCCAGGAATACGGGAATGGTTGTGATATATAATTGGTCTAACTCCCCAGCATCGGCGAAAAATGCAGCGGACTTACCTCCTCCAACAACCCAAACATCCTTACCTTTTGCCGCCAGTTTTGCATGCCTGGCAATATCATTAGCATTCCCACTCACTTTACTTATGCCTGTGCCTTGCGGTATTGCCAGATCCTGACTTGTCAAAATGAACGCCGGAACATCTTTATAAGGCCAGTCGCCATGGGCATTTTCCATTATCCAGCTGTATGTTTTTCCTCCCATAATCACCGCGCCAATACTCTGGTAGAAGTCATCATAAGGTGTAGCATCATCGCCTAAGATAAAATTAGTCAGCCAGTCAAGCTCATGATCCTGGGTGGCAATGTAGCCATCCATAGATGCTGCAACATAATAAATTAACTTCGACATTCTATATCCTTAATTTGCTGATTGAGCCTGTCGGGAGCAGCAGGTTCGTTACTTTCGCTTCTTCAACTGCTGGGTAGCGAATTTCACCACTTTGTTCATCTAGGATGCAGGCAGGGCTGGATTCTGGGCAACCTCTTGCCTCAACGGCTCAAATGGGCACTGGTTGAATAAGCGGAGGATCGCTACCGGGGTCAAAGGGTTGAGTGCCAGTGAACGGTTAAACTGAAACAGGCTGTTGGCAGTGTCGTACAAATTGGTTTCAGAAGCCGGAAATTCAGAATAGCCAAAGGTGCGGAACGGCGGCGTTTTATCACGCACTTGAGGATAGTTATCTGCGAGTTGTTCAGCCCAACGAGAAAAAATTGGCCAATCTATGACGTTATCTTCCGCCAGTGCGGCCATACCGGCAAAGCTATCCTCAGTAAACACATAGGGATGCTGCGCCAGCTTTTGCCATACGAGTCGGGCGCCTGTGCTCGGATTTGGATTAAGGAAAAACTGCCGGTTATGAGCCAGCCTGCTCAGGATAAACAGATCCATCGATTGGCTAAGCTGGGTCAATATATGACTGGAAATGGCGCGTTCCGCCAGCTCACCGCTAACCCAGACATTGGCGTCGTCCAGTAGCTCCATCATCAACATTTCATCGTCATGATAGCGGGAAACCAGTCGACACCTTACCAAATGAGAAGGATCTTTGGTCAGTGACTGCAATAGGGCTTGAGAGGGATTAACCAGCCGGAAAATCATATTTTCACGCACGGTTTCATCCGGATGATAAATAGCAATATTTGCCCAGCACGCTGGCCATACCGGATTGGCTGCCAACTTATCAAGAATGGGGCCAACGGGATCCAGAAAATAGTCTGAGTAAACTTTGTCCGCAGCCCGGTCATGGTCTGCTCGTGAAGCCATTGGTCGGCTGGCAAGCCCCACAACCAGCGTTGGATAGTGGGAACTCAATGCCTCCCAAGCCAATGTTTCGCTGGCATATTGCCATGGCTGCCAACGCCAGACCAACTCTGGCCATATCATGCAGGGCACGATAAAAGGGTGTTTGCTTTGCTGCGCCACCTGAATTTTCATATCCAGCGACAATGCGGGTAGCACATCGAGCAGAACCTGAGTGGCGGTATCTTGCGCATTAGCGACGGCTTTTAAAAAACGATCCGGGAACGCTGCCCACCCGTGTTCAATCAGCAGGGCCGAAAAATCTGGCGCATTAAGGATCTTACTGACGGTGTTACTACGGGCTTGGCTTAAGTCTGAAATGTCCATGGATCGCTGCTTTTGATTATTCCATCTGTGGGGAAATACTATCCGATCGGGGATGTGGTGACTAGACGGGGGGCTGCATTATCCCTAACCCCAAAGCCGGAACGAGTTCGCTACCAGGGGCTGGGAGGCAAATTTCACCACGTTGTTCATCCTTGTCCGCCATAAAGAATGTACTACTGTTAATAGATGTTATCCGTGATGGAAGAAGCTTGGTATGGCAAAACCTTCGTTCCCCCGTTTGATGGCCGCGTGCCTGCTGGTCATTGCAGCCCCTTTGTCTGCTGTAGCGCTATTTGCGCAAAGCGTTACTGAGAGAAAAGCGTACAGAGTTACTACGCCGTATCTCTCAGGGGGAGTGGGCTCTCAAAAAATCACCACGCATATTAAAAGAGGTCATTTAAATGCTTAATAAGTCAGTGGCTATTGTATGTTTGTTAACAGTGGTGCCCGCATGTGTCGCAGGTGAAATAAATTTATACTCAATTAACACCGGCTCCTTTGTGTATCATACGATAAACAATGAGGGACAATACACGGAGAACTTTGATAACAAATTTTTCTCCGTAGAACGAAAGTTTTCTGAGGATTCAAAATATAGTATTTTAGTTGGCACAATGAAAAACAGCTTCAATGACCGCTGTATCGCACTGGGTCTGAGAAGAGACTGGATGTCTAATGACTCTGGATGGGTTTTTAAGGGGGTTTATGGGTATGTTGGTGAGTTCTTCTTTGATGCCTTCAGTCAATGTGGTAATGATGGTTCATATAAAAAGTTCAAGGATACTACCGGTGTGGGTTTCTCTCCCTATATCTATCATGCAGTTCAATACAATTTTACCAGCTACTTTGGGGTGGAAAGTGGTATTATTCTCCCCTCGATATTTGTCGTTAGTGCACAATGGAGTTTCAGATAGTCGCACCATCAGAAAGGGGTAACTTCGTGACCATACGTATCAGGCTCACTGTCGCAATAACATTGCTTACTGTGACACTGCCCGTATTAGCTAAAATGCCAGAAAACTTTGTCTATACCAGCTCTGGCGATCTCGAAGCGGCATCAGCCATTATGGTGCGTAGCGATATTGGCGGTGCGCAGATCGTTTACAATTGGCGCTCACTCGAACCAGAGAAGGGCAAATACAACTTTTCGCAGATTGAGCAGGATCTGACTCGTCTCAAAGCAAACAAGAAAAAACTTTTCATCCAGATCCAGGATCGGTTTTTCGAACAGAATGCCCGATACGTTCCGGACTATCTGATGAATGATGCCAGGTACGGTGGTGGGATATCGCCGCAATTTGACAATCCTGGCGAAGGAAAGCCGATTGGCTCGGGTTGGGTGGCACAGCAGTGGGATCCTGCTGTGCGTCAACGTTATCAGGCTCTGTTGGCAGCGCTTGCAGAGCGCTTCGATGGCCGAGTCTATGGTGTGAACCTACCTGAAACAGCCATTGATCTTGACGAGAAAAAGCTACCCAAGGGATTTTCCTGCGATAACTATTTCGCAGGCGAAATGGAAAATCTCGCCTTTGCGCGCAAGGTGTTCACCAAATCACATGTGGTGCAATATGTAAATTTCTGGCCGTGCGAGTGGAACAACGACCACAATTACATGGGGCGACTGTTTGAGTTCGCAAGTGCCAATAATATTGGGCTCGGCGGCCCAGATATTGTTCCCAACCGCAAGGCGCAAATGAAGAACTCCTATCCGTTCTTCAACAAATACAAAAGTAAGCTGGCACTGGTTGCCATGGCTGTGCAGGAGCCGACCTTGACCTACAGGAACCCCAATACGGGTAAGCTATTTAGCAAGGACGAATTTGTACAATTCGCAGAAGACTATCTCAGTGCAGATATCATTTTCTGGAGCACGACGTCTCCCTGGTTGGCGAAGAAATAGGCATCAGTCGCCTAAGAAAAGAAAGCTTCACGGGGTAATCATGGAGGCAGGTCTCGGCCCGTTATATTTTCCCCTAGAGGCTGAACACTCTGGCGGGGCACCAGATGATCAAGACCTTAAACGGGTAGGTCGATAGCTTTCGGGAATTTCCAGGTTTTTGCCGATGGTCAGTTCTTCGCTCACCATCCTTCCAACAGTTGCCGCACAGGTTACGCCAGGGTGCATGACCGCCACGTAAATACCCGTTATATCATCAATAAACCCCATGACAGGATGTCCATCCTGCGGTACAGGTCGTTGTCCTACCGACTGCCTGAGAAGATAGGCCGATGCCGTTTCTTGTAGCCTGTTTTTTATCGCCGTGAGGGTTTCATACGCCACTGCTTCAGTATCACCCGTAACCGGATAATCCTCGGCAGCCAGGAGATCCCCGTTAAATGCATGGCGAACTTCAATGTCATCGCCAGATATTAGGGTATTAACAATGTGTTTTGTCACGCGGTAACGTAGGAGAATGGCTGGTGAAGCCACGATCGGGAGCGTAATCCCTATCATGCTCAGCAACGAAGTTATACCCGTCCCGCAGGCCAGAATCACAAAATCCGCGTTTAATATGCCTTCCGCTGTCTCGATGCCAGTTATTCTATTTCCCTCTTGTATGAACCCGGTGACGAGCGTCTGTGTTTTCAACTCCGCACCAAGACGGCAGGCCTTATCCAGCAAGGCTCGGGTGGCCTCTGTCGGATCTATTGCGCCATCCTGAACGGCATAATGCGCCCGTGAAGGTGGGGCATTCATCGCTGGCTCAAGCCGGGATATATCAGACTGCTGAAGTATTTTCGACTCATCTTGTTCGCAAGGCGAATCGGCCCCGTAACTTAACGCGCCAACCCAACGTATACAAAGCTCCGGAATTTCTTTTTCTAACCTGTGCCAGTCTTCCGCCGACGCTCGGCGGAGAAGTGCATCAGGGGCATCGTCACTCACAGTGGTGTGGATCCAGCCAAAAGCGCTGCCGGTGGCACCAGAAGCTGGATGCGCTTGGTCGATAACGGTCACTTTTATTCCACGGCTGGCCAAATGATAAGCTATAGAGGCCCCTATAATTCCCGCCCCCACAATAATCATACTTTTTGTAGTGGAACACATACCGTTTCCTCGCATAAAAGGGCCTACTCCTAGACATTAGCAAATCCGCCGTATCCCCCTCGGCATCAGTTTTGTGGCCATTCCTGCTTCAGCAACGCATAAATCAGCTCATCGCCCCATTGGCCATCAAAGCGGTCATTCTGTCGCAAATGTGCCTCTTTACGCATGCCCAAGCGTTCGACCACGCCGATAGAGCCGCGATTCGCTGCATCAAGTCGAGCAAAAATGCGGTGGAAATCCACTTCGGTGAAGCCGCGTTCCAGTACCGAACGTACCGCTTCTGCCGCATAGCCTTTACCGGCATAAACCGGGTTGAAGATATAACCGATTTCACCTTGTAGCGCCGCGCTGCTGGCCAGCTTCAGTAACACTTCACCAATGAGTTCGCCGCTCTCTTTCAATGTGACGGCACAATAAAAAGTGTCACCATCCTCACTGAAACGTGAGGCTACGGCCTTTGCCAACCGAGTTTCCATTTGCGCCAGCTCTGGCGGTGGAGCATATAAGTAGCGGTAGACTTCAGGCAGGCGATGGTAAGCCGCATAGGCGTGGAGATCGTCAGGTGTAAAACGGCGTAGCAGCAGGCGCTCGGTGGAGAATGGCAGGGTAATCGAATGCAAGAAATTATCCTTTTCTAATGTGTTGTTATGGTGAAGGGGCTGTTATTACCAATGACCCGTTAACGTTCCAGCATAGAAAGAATATGATTTTTGGTTAGCGGGGCCAGTTGCAACGGCTGGTTGCCAGAAGGTTCAAACCATATCACTTCTTCGATTTCTGCAGCGGGGAGAAAGTGGGTCTCTTCAGTGCTGACTCTAAACATGTCAGCAATCAGCATATATCCAGGCTCATTGGCTGCAAGATCCGTAAAGCGCCCTAGAGGGACCATCTCATCAGGGGGGAAGGAGGCATTCAGTTCCTCTTGTAGTTCACGTGCAAGTGCCACCTCTGGCCGCTCACCAGATTCGATTTTTCCACCCGGCTGCATAAACCACTCCGTGTTGCGTTTTCTGACCAGAAGGACCCGGCCAGCCAGATCGGTTATGACGGCCGCAGCTATATGAATTTGCTTACTCTCTGACATTCTGAACACCGTTGTGTGGTAGAAGATCTACCCTGCATGAAAGCAACAAATGTACCAGAGTGGAGAGGGTGATTCCTAGCCTAGTCAGGCATGTGCTACGCTCTAGCTCAACAAAATCTAGAAGTGGAACTACATGATGACTAAACCTACAGCCAGCTTTCAGTCCAGTTCGTTTGTGATTGCAGTCCGCGATCTCAAAAAAAGCTCTGCTTATTTTTGCGATGTCCTGGGATTTGACTTGGCATGGCCTGAGGGCATGGGCTGGCAACTCGCCACTAGGGGATGCGTGCGTATCATGTTAGGCCATTCACCGGATGCAATGCCACCCTCTGACACCGGCGATCACAACTATTTTGCTTATCTGTATGTCGATGATGCTAAGACACTTTATGAAGAGTTTGTAAGCAAGGGGGCGATCATAATGGCTCCACCCGTTGATAAACCGCATGGTATGCGTGAATTTACCGTAGGAACACCCGATGGCCACAGAATGGTTGTTGGCCAGGCTCTCGATTAGTGTGTATTTACCCGCTGTGAATCCTAGGAAGAAACGGGCGTTTTATACTTAATCTGACACTTTCTGCTTTGGGTTGTATAAGATCTGACCGTCCGCTCAGTGCCAGAAGCGGACGTTCATAGTACTGGGTCATCTGTCTTCAGTTTAATGAGTTATGTATTACGGAATGTTTTCCGCCACTCCCTGGGGCTGACACCGAATTTTTCCCGAAACTGCAGCCTAAAAGTTGGGGCGGACTGAAACCCCGCTTGTTCAGCTACCTGTTCTACAGGAAGATCCATGTTCTCCAATAGTTCCTGACTCCGGTGCAGCCGTGCAGCCGTGATCCACTCAACGACGGACATATCGGTCGCTTTCGTGAAACGTCGCGTCAGTGTCCTACGACTCATTGAGGCGTATTCAGCCAGAGAATTAATATCGTGCGGCTCCTGAAGGTTTAGTAGCAGGTAATCAAGAACCATATTAATTCGACAGTCGGCAGTTTTTTGAATGACGGGATGATCAATATACTGCGCCTGACCACCTTCACGGTGGGGAGGTGTGACCATCCTGCGGGCAATGTGATTCGCCGTCAGGCTGCCAAAATGTTGACGAATGATATACAGGCAGCAATCCATCGCCGCAGCCGTTCCTGCCGATGTAGTCAGTCCATCATCATCTACATAGAGTTCGTTAAGATTCAAATGAACGGACGGAAACAACTTCCGAAAATCTTCCTCATACTCCCAGTGTGTTGCCGCCATATGCCCGTCCAGCAAACCTGCATAAGCCAGCACGAAAGTGCCTAAGCATAGCCCTACTATCTGAGCTCCCGCTTCACGCGCTTTTACCAGAGCGTTAAGCACAGGCTCGGATGGCCGCTTCCGCACATCTCCCCAGAACGGCACAATGACAGTATCAACCTGGGTCAGAACATCCAGACCATGATCAGCCTGTATTGCCGTTCCTTCGTCAGACCAGATAAGACCCGGTTTTTCAGCGCATATCAGCCGGGTAAAGAGCCGTTGGTCTGTGGCGGTATCGCCAAAAAGGATCAGCGGAACTGATACGTGATAAGTGCTGAAGCCCTCAGTAACAAGTATAGCAACTGAAATCACAGACACCGTAACTCCCGGGTTGTCGGTTGTAATCAGAACGAAACAGATTCGCCGTCTGCGGGCGCTGAAACGTAATCCTGAACATGGTTAATCTGCGCATACTCCAGGATATCCAGTCGTGTGACCAGACAGTGGTTAACAGCTTCCATGTGGGTAGCAACAATTTGGGCTTCTGGCAATACAAGATGCGCCCTCACAATATCTTCCTTACCAAATATGATTGCGCCATAGCCTAGAACATGTGCCCAGCCAGTGTTCATAATCAACACATCCGGCATATATTTGCGCATGTTTTCTTCCACGGGTTTGATCCAGATTGTATCACCAACAAGGTATAAGGTTTTTTCCGATGGGTGGCGGAATACAACACCACTGGCATCACCAAGCATTTCTGCCAACTGTCGGTTGGCATAGGCTTCATCTGAACCGTGCTGGCATGCTGTCTTAATCAGTTCAATATCTTCAAGACTGCTGGTTTCGGTGAGAACAACCAGATTAGTGAAGCCCTGAGTACGCAGCAGCGCTTCATCATTCTCATTCTGGACGTAAATCAGCTTATCTTTTGGCACAATATCCACAGCGGCCTGATCCCAATGATCCGGGTGGGTATGGGTGACAATAATAGCATCCACAGCAAGCAGTGTGCTGATATCCAGAGGCAATTCCACCATAGGGTTACGAATTTCTGAGCGAACAGTTCCCTCAAAACCGGACCAGATATTTTTGTCAGAAAGCATAGGATCGATAAGGAACTTCTTACCCGCATATTCGAGAATCTGAGTGGCATTACGGACCTGAGTAATTTTCATTATATGTTCTCCAAACTTTGTTTAAACCAGCAGGAGTCATGTCAACCATGACCCGATAACCTATTATAGTGATTATCGGGCAATTCGACTGCTTCATAAGAGCCAAGTTTCGCGCATATCGGGTCAAGCTTCCGTAAAATTATGCAAATATGCGTAGCAGTCTAAGCACCACTTTTACGTCCGCTTTTCGCTCATAGCTGCCCGTCAACGCCTGTCGGTTTAAAAAACAGGTTTAGCGTGGGATG
>NZ_CAMFLB010000042.1:0-33454 GCF_945957435.1 Serratia sp. PL7
CTCTCTCTACAGAAACCTTCTGTCTGATTATCTGCGTGCCCGCGGTAATGAGATGGTGCTGATGGCGGGTTTCGCCAGCACCGGCATTTTTAGCTATGCTGCCTCATCGGGACTGTTTGAACCGGAGAAATCATACATTATCGAGGTGGAGGCATACTGCGCCAGCGGTACTGAAGACTTCACTTTCGGCGGTATTGTTTCCGGGATAGGTAAAGTCTCGACAACTTTCACGCTGTCAACGACACCCAGAAAAATGCGGGTGGAGTTCGTGACAGGAATTTCTGGCTCCTCGAACGGTATTTACTTCTCACGCTCAAATAACGGCGCGGATATTGTGATTAAGCGCGTCCGCTTCCTGAAGAAATACCTTCATGAAAATGCCATGACTCTCAGTGCATCGAAAACACTACAGATAACCAGCCAGTCCGGTGAGATTCAGATAGCCGCCAACGGTGGTTATCAGTTCCCTGCATACAAAATACTGAGATTCATCAATGGCTATCTGGTGGAGACATTTTCACAAATCAATAATGCCGACCAGATAGATATCGCCTGGACATATTCATCAGGGTTCCTGACGGTAAACGTCACAGGCAAAGGCGGCTCTAAACAACTGGCAGTCAGTCAGACCAGCCAGCCGGGATAAGCAGGAGAAAATTATGTCGTTCACAGTAACAAAAGAAGTCAAAGAACTGGTTTCGTATCCTGAGCTGGGCGCGTCGTGCCCGTTAACCACTGCCAGCAAAGAAATTATCTACACCGCAAATCGTCTGGTAAGCCTGTCAGGTGCCGTCGCTCAGGTGCTGTTTGCTGTGCAGGTTGGGGATTCCGAAACGCCGGGAGAGTACTACCATCTGTTCAATTACTCCGGAGAAGGAAATCCGCTTGATGAAGCTGAAGAGGATTTGAAGATAACCATGACAAGTGACTGAATATGGCCACTTATCTGGTATCAAATATTTTCAATATTCAGGTTTTCCGATGTATCAATAGATTTTCAATTTAGTATCAAATTTTTTCGCACGCTATAATCCCTGGTGGGGAATCGTTATTATATTTATCGGTCATGATATTTACTCAAAAGAAAAAATATTATCGACGGTTAGCCACTCTCGCTTCATTGCGAAATATCAAACGGATCTACTTATTTAGGGGTAATTTAATGATTTCATGGCTGTAATGATAAGGTTACTCATTTGCGTTTAGCGTTTTGTTGTATTACATGGCAGGTAGTAGCAGTGAAATAAGAATATTCTTGGGTTGTTAACTTAAAAGTAAAAAGCGCCCATCATAAGTGATAGTTGCAGAAAAACGGTGCCATTCATTCTCTTTGTGAATGTAATGAACGGCATGAATTTACTGAAAAACCTTATTTCCCGTTATGTGATCCGCTAATATTCAAGTATAAGGCATGTTTTCTACCATGCTGAGAAAATATGACGACTCTCGCATTGGTGAGAAAAACTTATGGGATTGTGACAAGCAAACTCATATACTGTATTGACTTAGGCTAAATCGAGGGACTGAAGGCTTATGAGGTACGATCCAGTTTCGCAAACTTTTGTTGATGATGACTACCG
Organism: Serratia sp. PL7; assembly: GCF_945957435.1. NCBI lineage: Bacteria > Pseudomonadati > Pseudomonadota > Gammaproteobacteria > Enterobacterales > Yersiniaceae > Serratia > Serratia sp. PL7. Next base: position 1,581 of record NZ_CAMFLB010000042.1, read on the forward strand.
CCTGCAAGATCACCTTGATTTTAAGCGGCAGCATGCGGATATCAACTATGAAAAGCTGCATGCTCAGCTCAACGAAATGAAAGATGAGAACATGTATGCCTTACTCACGGTAGAGGAGGCGCAGTATTTCTTAAAAACCCTATGCGATCCCAATGCAAACCAGTCGTGGAAGGATGCGATGTTTTCCTGCACCGACCCGATGTCGTCTTTTGCTGGCAATATCGCCGAGGCACTGTCCGTAGGCAGGATCGCGATGGAGCTGAGAGGGTTTGGCGTCACGGCAACCGAATACGTGGGGAGAAATGGCAATCGCTACATCCGGTTGTCGGGATACCCTGGCATCAGAAGGTATTTAAATGCTACCCGCTACCTGATTGATAACCAGAGAATATTAGATATAGGCATCGGGACCAGAGGTATTGAGAATGGCATTATTGGTGGGGCAAGATTCTGTATTGTGTTTGCCGCCGCTTATCGCGCCGTTGAGTTGTTGCTAAAAGACGAATATGGTCTAACCGATTTCTTTGTAAATTTAACTATGGATATGGCTAAATTGGCGGTGTCAACTGGGGTTGCATGGGGAGCAAAAACGATAGCTACTGGTTTTATGGTCGCGGGAAGTAGTGTTGTTGGGATCGCTATTGCTGTGTTTGCCATCGGACTTTTCGTTAGCCTCTTATTATACTGGATTGATACGGAGTTTAAAATTAGTGAAAAAATAATAAAGCACTTGAAGTCCTATAAAATACATAACTCACCTTATCATCCAGATCAATTTTTTAACACTTGGGGGAGGCTCAGTCGTGGTTAAGTTAAATAGACCTATTTATGGAGCTTTCGCAGTTTTTCTTTTACTCCTTGCATTTTGGGGTTGTTGGTTTTCTTTACGTGGGTACCTGGCCTTTTTTAAATTAAGTGAGGTTGTTATTTTTTCATGGAAGGTTGGGGTCTTGGTTTTCTTTGCTCCATGGGTTTTCTATTTTTCATATTTGACAATGTGTTGTGCAATAAAGAATAAATACTCAAAAATGAATAATAAAATAGCTAATTTTCTATCTACTATTGCTATATCTGGTGCAGTACTTAGCTTATTATCTTCGATGTATATTAGCCAAAACCTTAAAGATAATGGTTATAAAATCTGCCCAAGGAAGTCCTGGATGGCTCCAAATGAATATGTAAGAGATCTAAAAATGTGTCCGTAGTGAAATTGTTAACTCTTCTGTACTTGGAGGGTTCTCAGTGATGGATGATGTAACCAGACCGCGTTATGCCGTTTTTGCGGTTTTTCTTTTATTGCTTGTATGTTGGACTAGTTGGTTATCTTTAAGTGCTATATTGACTTCTTTAGATTAAGTGATGTCATTATTTTTTCTTGGTGAGTTGGGTTGATGGTTTTTTCAACACCTTTCATGCTTTACTTTTTATATGTTATTTTCAATTGAGAGGCTTGCCGACAAAAGCGAGCAATAAACTATTTGGTCGATTAGGCATGCTTGCTATGATTGGGGCGGTAATTAGTTTGTTTTTTCATTCTATGTGGGCTACAGCCTCAAAGAGAACGGCTACAAAACCTGCCCCGGAAAATCCTGGAATGCGCCGACAGAATATGTAATGGATATGAAGTTGTGTTAATAACAAAATACCAGATACCCGTAAGAAGAGTATCTGGTTATGAAAATCAGTAAACCCTGTCATCCCAGATGCTATAACCCGAAGTGCCCGCGCTCTTATGGCTCCAGCTAATGGACTTATACTTTACCTGCACTTTTTCAAACGGCATTTTGTCACCCTCATCGATGGAATGGGGGTAGATACAGGTGATATCGACAAGGGTGGCCTCGGTCAATTTAACTTCGTAGTAAAGTTCTAACTGACCAGCGGGATTGACGCGGTAAAAGTAAAAAATGATGTCTATCGGTTCATTTTCCGTTATTGCCACACCGAGTAACGGAGATGACTTATCGATAGGCTTAATAAATTGTACAGGGTGGTGGGAGACATTCTGTTCACGGCTGATGCTATGATTTAAGCCTAATACCTGCACCTGATTTTCATGGCCTGCCTGGCACCGGTTGCCAATAGAGTCCAGCGATGAGCATCCGGCGGAGATTAGGCCCTGTCTCTTGCCGTTAATACTTGCGTAAATCAAATTAGACATATCGCTTCCTTATGTAGTCCATACCTTCATTAAAAACACGATCAGTGCCGCTGTGGCGGCGCTGGGGGCACCGTAAGTTCGAGCGTAAACCGAAAATGCTCGCCGCTTGAGTCCGTAAATTTCGCCTCGGCGATATGGCCTTCATTTTCCGCATACAATGAGAAAAAACGCTCCATAACCACCGATAATACTTCTACCGTTTCAAGTTGACTATTTTTAATGCTTTCATTGAGTTGTCGATCCAGTTTGGCCACCAACTCATTTTGGTCATTAATGACATTGTTGCTTGTCTTGGTCATGTCCATGCCTCTTTCATAAGAACAGTCACCACAGGCATTAATGAGAAGTGGTGGGTGATTTTTCAAGGGTGAGTTTGAGCATGCGACCATCTGAAACCTTCATCTCAGCGCTATCCGTCTTATTTGCTCTGAATAATAAAATGCAAATCCGCATCAGTAATGCCAGCTTTTCTTCGGGTATTAAGGGACTATCGCGTAGAGCCTGTTCAAGCTGCTCGACTAGTTGCTCCATCGCCGGAGTTTTATGACCGAATAGCGTCCTTGATTCTTTTTCCATACTAACCTCCCTTGTCATGAATCATCAATAATACAGATTACCTATAAATAACAGGGGTTGTCTATAAAAACGCATGCGCAGCAGTTTCTGTTATTCAAAATTAAAATGTCAGCCCATTGTTCAATTATAAAAATGTATGTTATTGACGCTTTTATCTGTGCTTGATTGGCGTAGGTTACCATGCGAAAACAGACGTTGTTATTTACTTGACAGCGGCAGGGGATGCCTGAGCCGAATGGATCACAAATCCCGGTGGACAGAGGCTGCGAAAAAGCGACAATAAGCGGGTTAACTTAATCAAAGGACATGAAGTAATGCATACACTTGACGCTATTGAGCAACGCCGCGCGACCAAACAGTTCGATACCCAGCATGTGATGACGCTGGATGAGAAGAAAGCGCTGCTCAATATTGCCCTGCAAAACACCCCCAGTGCTTTCAACCTGCAACATTGGCGCCCGCTGCTGATCGAAGATCGAGCACAGCGTGAGCATATCCGCGAGGTGGCCTGGGGCCAGGCGCAGGTAACCGACGCCTCCATGCTGGTTGTACTGTGTGGCGATCTGTCCAGTTGGGAATCCCAGGTGAAAAACATCTGGCGTGAAGCGGCGGAACCGGTGCAACAGTTTATGCTGCCCGCTGTCGATCAATATTACCGTGGTAAGGCTCAGGTGCAGCGTGATGAAGTGATGCGCAGCAGCGGCTTGTTTGCTCAGACTTTGATGCTGGCAGCCAAGGCTCAAGGTTATGACTCTTGCCCAATGGACGGCTTTGATTTTGACGCCGTGGGCAAGATCATCAATAAGCCCGAGCACTACCAGATTGCGCTGATGGTGGCGATTGGCAAGGGCATCGGCCAACCTTATCCGCGCATTGGTAAACTGCCGGTTGATGAGATTGTGCAGATCGACCGTTTTTAATTGAATTGCCTCTCTCCCCGTTGGGAGAGAGGTTGCTGAACTAACCCATCCCCTGAATAATTTTCCCCAAACTTTCACGCTGCGCTCCACTGAGCGCTTGCGCAGCGCCGTGGCCCGCATTCTCAGCGATTAATTGATATAACCCCACCAGCCAATCGTAGATATACAGCGCCGTGTTATTGATCGGTTCGACCGGTAACGCGGTCATGCGTAGATCGGCGTTCTGGCTGGGTTTGGTAAAGATCTTATGGCCGCGGTTAATGCGGCTTTCTGGCCGTTGCGCCTGCGGACGCAGTTGGAAGCCAAGCCAGGCGACAAAATCCCCCAGCACCGTCAAGGTACAGGCGATTTGCCGCTCGACGTGATTTTCCCTGCTGTGGCCCGCGTGTCCCGGTTCGGCCAGGGCATTCCCTAAGCGTTGCCAGATATCCAGCCGGAAACTGGCGGTGATCAACTCATCGGCCAGCGTGGTCAAGGTGGCCGTTTCAACCGCCAGCAGGTCGATTAACGCACGATTATCAGCCAGATTACGCAGTTGGGTGATCCATAGCTGTTGCACCCGCAAAACCACGTTGGCGCCAGACTCCAGCGGAGATGCCGCTGTAGGTTGCTCGTCAAACAGATCTAACGCGATCGCCAAGGGATCGTCGTTATGCGGGCGATCTTGCTGTTGCTGGCAAAAGAGTGGCAGCAGGGCGTTGCGGTCAGGCAACAGGTGCTCCAGCAGTTCACCATGCAGCGTGGTGCGGTCTTGCAATGCTTTTACCGTGGCCTTGGCAAGGGGCGCTTTATTCTCGGTTTCTACATTGAGCCAGCGGCCAAGCAGGTTATGCTGTAAATCTTGCTCAAGCCTACCGAAACGTTGTTGCAGGCGATTATGACGGGCTGCAACATTCACCGAAGTGAGCAGGTAGTCGGTCATTCGCCGGACTTCATCTTCATTCATCGCCAGCAGCGTTCCCCAAACCTCGCCGGGATGGCCAACGTAACGTTGTACGGCTTGGTCAAAATGGGCCGACGAACGCCGATCGTACGGGGTAAATGCCCAGATCAACTCGGGATGCCCACGGCTGCCTCCTTCCTGATGGTGTTGTACCCAATAATCCAGCGCCCGGCCGACCATGGTTGCTTCTTCACGGCAGGCCGCCGCATGGCAGACGATCAACGCTTGCATGGCCTGTTGGTCGCTATAGCGTTGTAGCAACGTGAGGCTCTTGGCCTGCTGCAGGCTCTCGTCGTCTGCCCTATAGGCAGGCAGGTCCAGATAATCGGTCTGCGCAAAGCCGCTATGGGCCGGGGGGCTTTGTAATGGGATCAGCAATTCTGCGACCAATAACCTCAGCTCTGCCACGGGCATCGTTATCACACCGTTATCGAGTTTGAGCTGAACCTTGTCATCGGTCTCTTCCAGGTTTGCTGGCGTAAGGATGCCGTAGCTGGGCTGCTGATTTTCATCCGTCAGCAGGCTGAGCGGAGCTAGCACGCTTGCTGCGCCCTCCAGTTGCTCCAGCCGGTAAGCCAAGCGACGATAACAGGCGGTTAGTGCCGGTTCTTTCCCCCACAGCGGAGCAAACAGCTGGGCTCGGTCATCAATGGACAGATAGGGAGCGATAGCCAAGGCGTTTGGCCAGTATTCGCTGTCCCAGCGCTGTTGTAACTGTGGGTCGTCGCTGCGCAAGCTATCCCAGAGGGCAACAATATCATCGGCACCGATGCCCGGCAGAGCCTGAGGTTGGCAACGTTTTGTCAACGAGGTGAGGAGTTCTTCGACCTCTGTTTTTTCTATTGCCTGTTCCGTATGACTGCTACGCGCCAGCATGCACACTAACTCCACCGCCGTGAGCAACTGAAGCTGCACTGGATAATCAGGATCTTGTTGAGGTACGGCGTGGCTAAAGCGGATCGCTACCCCTACGGCGGAGTGCCCTGGGCGGATATGTGTCAGGTAATCCAGCGTTTTACCGGCGAAGGTGGTCGCCAGGCAGTCTGGCTCGGCCGTGGCCAGCGAGGCGATAAGATGATTTTTTGCCGCTTGCGATCGGCCATAAAAGCCCAGCGCCCCCGGTTGAGTGGCGGCAATCGCCAGCCGCTGAAGCCGAATGCGACATCGGCGCAGGTTAAGCATTAGGGTTGGCGCTTCTAGTGCAAAGCGGGGCGTCTGCAGGCGGGCATTATCCGCCCAGACCAGCGCCTGAGCGATACCTTGATTTAATAACGGCCAGCGCTGGGTAAGCGGGGAGATTGGGGGGATGGCTGACTTCATGCAAAAACGCTCCCGCTGTCGATCCAATAGTGGGTAGCCCCGGAGGCACTGTCGATCAGCGTATTCAATTTGAGTTGCAGATGTTCGGTGGGCACCGGGCTACCGTCTTCCAGTTCGGCGCTAGTGACGCTCCAGCGAGCGGGAGAGTCCGGCTGCGGAGCAATTTTAACCCGTAACAGGTTATCGCCAGCCAGGTTACGCGCCAGCTGCGGATCGATAATCGTCAGGGTAAACAGCGGGGCGGCGGGCCAGTGCTCGTTATCTAACTGACGGAATCCCAGGCACAAAGCACCGTTAAGGGCAAAGCTGACGTTGCTGTCCAAGCCGCCATCCGGGGTGTCCAGATCGAGATCGGCATAAAAAACCTGATTGGCGGGCAGGCGATTGTCCCCATCCAGGCGCCCCAGATAACGCACCGTTGAATAAGGGCGGAAATCGGCCGCTTTGAAGTAAACGCCCGGTAAGCGCAACTCCAGTGCTAACAGACACAGCATAGCACCGACCGCCGCAGTGGATTTGGGATTGTCGATCCGCCCTTGCTGGCTGAAAGGATACCAGCCGCTGGTGTGATAACCATCCAGCGAAACAATACGGTTGATCGGCACCGGCTGGAGCTGTCGGAACAGGGCCTGAATGCCGGGGAACCGGGAAGGGCGGCCAGTGAGCAGCAGCACGTCGCAGTTGTGCAGAGCGATCACCTCGGTCAACAACCGCAGATTGCGGGTAAGTGCCATGCGTGATGCCAGGAATTCGGCGTGCAAGTGGTTCAGCCGCAGGATTAGCGGCGTCTGCAAAACGTCAAACAGTTCTGCCTCTGCCGGTAAACCGCGTTGTACCGCAGCATTGATATATTTCAAGACGTTATCGGTGGGCTTTTGCGTCAACAGTTCGCCCAGCACGGCGTCTATCTCGCTGCGAGTCTGCACCGGGGTGAAGCTTTCATAGCGCTCCAGGATCGCCTGAGCGAGCGGGATGAAAAGTTGCAGTGTCACTTGTTGCTGCAGCACTGGGCTCTCTTCCTGACCAAAAAGTTCTGCCATCAGGGCTGCCGGTTCTGCCACGCCGACGCGTTTGAATTCGGCCTGTAGGGCGGGTAATAGATACAGGCGGATCACTTCCAGCAGAATGTCATCGCCCGCCACCTTGAACCCTTCACGGAATAACAGATGTGGCGTCACTTTGACGTTGTTGCCAGCCGTCTCTTCCAGACGGTACTGGGTGATTGCCAAATCGGTGGTGCCGCCGCCGATATCCACCGAGGCAATACGCAGCGTTTTCCCCGGTTCAGCGGAGTCTGGACGTGCCATGGCGCTAAAGAACGCCTCAGCCTGGCCCGCGAGGTTGACCTGGATTTCGTTATACAGATAGACCATCTGGCCACAGGTGGCCTCATCCCACTCCATCTGCACGGCGGGGACCGGCACCGAACTGGCTATGCCGCTCAAGTCTTCATCTGTCGAATGCCAACCCATACCTTGCCACACGAGCGCGATCGCTTCATGCATCCGCTGGCGGAAGATTTCACGTTCCGGTACCGGCATAGCGGAAGGCAGGGTCAGAATGATATTACGCAAACGGCGAGGTGCTGCCCCGTCCCGCAAAGACAGGCGCTGGGCCACGCTGTTGATCTGCATCAGCGCCTGGGCCAACAACTCGCTCAGCATCAGGGCCATCAGCGAACTGCGGCTGTAGTTTGGGGTGAAAACCGGCAGGCGCTCTTCCGGTGGCAGGCTGGATAACGGCTGGCCTTGGTCATTGATCAACAGAGCCAATGGTGTCGCGATAGCAGGCGGTTCCTGCAGGCAATGCTCTGCAGTACGGTTGAAGCGCCAGCCTGGGGCGTAGCTCTCCTCATCCCACAGATAGCGCCGTGGGCTGGATAGGCCGGTAGATGCCGTATCGCCTTGCCGTTGCAGCGCCAAACGGCAGGCTTCATGGCCCACCCGAGTCAGGGAAGGCCACAGAAACGCATCGTCGCGGCCACTTTCAAACGAATAATTGGCCTTGCCAAAGTTGGCAGGGGCAAATTCCGTGCGGCTGGAAAACAGGCCTTGGTGCAGATAATGCGGTTCGCTGAGATCGCGCAGTTGCAGTTCATAGCTGTGTTTCAAGCCGTTGCGTTCCGCCGGGTGATCTTCTACCAGGATGCCGCAGGTATGAGAGTTGCCGACATCAAGTATCAAATCCACATTCACCGCGGCTTGCTGCACATCGCTGCCTAGGGTGATATTCGGCACGCTTAGTTGGCTGCCCAGCAGTTCCAGCAGGTTCAGGTAATGTGCCTGATATTCAAATTCGCGCAGCGAAGCGTTGATATTGCGTTCCGGGCGCTGCTCCAGGGCGATGGCCTGTTGGGTAAAGACCTCGCGTAGCCAGCCATCCACCCAGGTGGCATCCAGGAAATCCCCAAGATCCTGGCTATGGTGCGCCAGCGCAAAGCTCAACCCGGTGATGATGTCCTGCTGATTAAGAGCCAACTGTTGGTTTTCATGCCCTGCTGGATAGACTTGGGTATCAAATGCCAACGTGATGCGCAGCGTGTGGCCTTGCCGATCCGGCTGATCCAACCGTCTGATTTGCATGCGTACCCAGTTGTCCGGCCCGCTGAGAAAACTGTTTGGCGGGTTGAAGCGCAAGAACGGCAGCGGTAACCAAACGCGATCTAGCAGCCGCAATGACTGCTCCAGAGGAAAGCTGAATTCCGGGCGCACCATTTCGGCCGGTTCGCCTGGGGCTACCGGCAGGAAATAGCGATCCTTGGCCTGATGATAGTTCAGCCGCAGCAGTGGGCCGTTGGCGGTCTGTCGGACAAATTTGCCAGGGCGCTCGGCATCCAATACCGGCGTAAGGGAAAAGTCCAGAAATTGGATCCCGCTGTTGGGTATCAGCGTAACGCGCTGCGGATATGCGATGGGGGTCGCCAACATTATTTACTCTCGCGCTTGATCGTCATAGGGAATACCGTTTCGTTGTTGCCATAGCGCCCGCTGCATTCTGCGGCTGCGCCAGCTTCACCTTGCTTACACACCAGCTCCGGCATTTGATAACGGGAACCGTCGCTGCAACGGGCCTTGGTACGGCTGTTGATCACCAGATTGCCGGATTGCATCAGACCGGCGTTGACCTCAACCCGGCAGGTGACTTTGTCACCCTGAACGATCCTGGCGGTGCCCTTGCCACGGTTAAACTGATACAGCAGGCTCGGCGGTTTGCCAGTCAGCGGATCCTTGATCGCCAAGGTGACGCGCCATTTACCGTTGAGGAAGGTGGTAGAACCGGCTTTTACCGCTTCAGCGGGTAACGTCAGCGCCAGTTTATCGACCACTGCCGGTGTGATGACCGGCGGGGGCAGCACCTCCGCATAGCCTAATGGCAACTGTAGAGCGGCGGGAGTAATAACCGGCTTGGGTTGTACCTTGGCTGGCTCCGCCATTTTTATTGCTGGCTGTGGGGTTGGTTTAGGGAGTAACAGCCAGATCGCGGCGGCCAGAATGAAAGCAGCAGGCAGTAGCAACAGCCACCAGGCGTGGTGAGGCTTGTCATCCGCCAGGGGGGACAGAGGTGCGGGCTGTTGCGGTTCAGCAATGGGCTCGGCAATGGGTTCAATAATCGGTGGGGCGATGGGGGGCGCGGGGCGATCTTTCGGGCGTAGACAATCCAAAGGCGCGTTGCGGATCTTGCCATCGGCTTTCACGCACCCCCAGAAGGTAATCACCGGTTTGCCATCTACCAGGAAAACGGCGTTCTGATCCGGGAACTGCATGGCCTTGCTAAGCAAGGTCGCAAACATTTGCAGGTTGGCTTTACCACTGTGGTGAGCGCGTAGACTGATGGCTTCTGCGGTGGTCTGGAAATGCTCCAACAGCGGCAAGGCGGCTGCCCGTGCATCGTCATCGGCCGCTTGCCAGGAGATCGCCCGTCCAGCGATTGGCGCATACCAGTCAATGCGGTCGCCTTGTGCGTTGGGGATCGGGATCGCCAGGCAATTCGCGACGGCTGGCTGTTGCTGGAGGCGCAACGCCTCACGTAACTGCGACGCCAACGCATAGACAGGTTGCCCATTTTCGCCCAATGTAAGAACGTCATCTAGATTGCCACTGCGTAAAAAGGGTTTTGCCACACCGGATGCCTTGCTTTTAAGCTAAATGTCTAGTTTAAGTGGCTATAGCCTGATCAAACGTCTGAAAACAGGGGCAAAGTGGCATCTGTTTTGTGCATCGGATTGCCAGCGGTAGCGAACGATATTATCCTGCAACTTGCTGTTTTGCTTTTCCGAGAAAGACCCTGAGTTTAATTGGAGTGGATGTAGCGATGAAAACGCCAGAGATACCTGCGAATGAAGTACAGCGATTGAAGGCTCTGCGTTCCCTGCATCTGTTGGACACTCTGCCAGAAGAACGCTTCGATCGGGTGACACGCATGGCCCGCCGGTTGTTCGGTGTACCCATTGCCTTGGTGAGTCTGGTCGACGAAAACCGCCAATGGTTCAAGTCCAACTGTGGGCTGGGGGCGGCTACGGAAACGCCAAGAGATATCTCGCTGTGTGGTCACGCCATCCTGGGTAACGATATTTTGTTCATTCCCGATACGCTGCAGGACGATCGCTTTGCGGATAATCCGCTGGTCAAAGACTCACCACACATCCGTTTCTACGCCGGTTGTCCATTGAGCTACTCTGGCGATCTAAAAATGGGCACTCTGTGCCTGATTGATGACAAACCCCGGCAGTTTGATGCCGAAGATGCGGTGGCGCTGCGCGATCTGGCCTCGATGGTGGAGGATGAGCTACGTGCCTTTCAGGCATCAACCTCTGACGAACTGACGCAAATATCCAATCGCCGTGGCTTTATCTCCCTGGCAGGTCATATGCTGCATCATTGTCAGATGAAAGGGGTTAAGGCCAGCCTGATATTTATCGATCTCGACAAATTCAAGTTGATTAACGACACCTACGGTCATGGGGAAGGTGACCGGGCGTTAATCTACTTTTCCGAGCTGATGAAACGGGTGTTTGGCTATTTTGACGTGATAGCCCGTTTAGGCGGTGACGAGTTTGTCGCGCTGATGGGCAGCCGAACCAAAAGCGAAGCCGAACAGGGGATTTTAGCCTTGCAACGCTACGTGGATGAACATAATGCTTCACAGATCACCCCTTACCAACTGGCGTTCTCCTATGGCATCGTCGAGTTTGATCCCTCTGCGCCCCATAGCCTGGAAACCTTGCTGGCAGAGGGAGACTCCATCATGTACCGGATCAAGAAATCCAAGTTCATGCAGGGGTAATCGGCAAGTTATTCGCCCCACCAGACCCATGTTGAATCGATGGCTAATTCGGTAGGGTAGTACTGAGCACGCGTTACGTTACTATTAAGTGTGAGACAGTCGATTGAAAACAAAACAGTCAAAAATCCCCAAATCAATTTATAGGCCCATGCATTGCGACGAGTTTGACCTATGGGCGGACCTCTCTTTAAATGACTATATTGAAGACCTGATGACCAATCATAGGTACAGTCGTAAAAAAGCCAAGGAAGAAGCGTCTAAATCATTTGTTGGAACCCGAGTTATCGGCAATCCGTTAATCATAATGTTCGGGGACAATGGTTTACTTCTGATTGCCTACTTACACCGCCTGTTAGATTCAGGAGAAATGACTATTAATCCCGACCCCCTTGCCGTGCTGCAGTTACCTCAAATCATCTCTGGGAAGATCGGCGGTATTTCAATCAGTTGTTTTTCTTGCGAGTTGGCATCGATCAGTGCAAACGCCGCCTGCAACATCTTGTTGACGTCCTGCTTCACCATCACGATGTCATGGCCTAACATCAGTACGAAAGGATCCCAGTCAAAACAGCCCATCACCGGCTGTTTATCTCCGCGATAGCCAGACGCCACCAACCAGCGCATCACACCTTCAAGCGAGATCGTCGAGTTGACGAACAGCCCGGTTTGCAGATCGCCGCCTTGAGCAATAAACGTTTTCATCGCCAGCTCGGCCTTGTCTGGGGAATAGCCGCAGGCCAACAGGTTCTCTTCGATGACCTCAACGCCTAACTGCCGGTGGGCATCTCTGAAGCCGCGCAGGCGTTCCGTGGTGTTATGGTCAACCCCGCGTCCCCCCACGAAGATCAGTGGCTTGAGGTAGCCCAGCCGTTTTTCACAGTTGGCCAGAATTCGTAACGTCAGCTCTTTGGCCCCGGCATAGTTATCGGTGATCACCGAAGGGGCGAGGGTGCCTGGCAGATCGAGATTTAGCGTTGAAATACCGGAGGCAGCGCAGATCTCGGTGATATTGTCGGGGGCGGTAGCACCGGTAGAGATGATCCAGTCAACCTGATAGGAGAGCATGGTGCGAGCCGCTTCGATTTCCAGTTCAGGATCGCGGCTGGTGCAAGTGATCACCGGAAACAGGCCGCGTTCACGGGCCATCGATTCGAACAGCTCGACGATCGAACCAAAATAACGGTTGTCATACTTGGGGACGATCATGCCGATCATCGTCGATTTGCGGCGGCGTAGCAGGCTGGCCTGCTGATTGACGGTATAGCCTTGTTCTTCGGCCAGGCGCAGGATTTTTTCTGCCAGTTGGGCACCGATACGGCGCTTTTTCCAACTGCCATTGAGCACGGCGCTGACCGCGCTTGAGGAGGCCCCGGCCAGTTCGGCCAGATCGTAAATCGTCGTTTTTTTTGCTTTGAACCCAGTCACAAATTTCGCTCCCCAATTTTCTATATCTTGACAGTAAAAATAAAAAGTAGCAATTATGCTCAATCGATTGAGCACCATGAGCAAAGGGTGTGACAGGGGACGTAAATACCCTCTCACCCCAAACCTTTCCCACACGGAGAGGGGCTGGTACGGCGTTGGGGTCAGCTGCGGTGGTACGTTTCCAACCCTTGCAAATATATAGCTGGGTCAGGAACAGCTGCACGCTTTAGCCCTTGCGAATTCGGTGCTTAAGTCAGGCTCGGGAGCTAATCCGTGGCACGCTCGGTTCCCTCTCCCTGTGGGAGAGGGTTAGGGTGAGGGGCAATATCGACAGCCAAATTCTTAACGCGATGAACTTACACGCAGTGACTTCGTCGTGATGATTTGATCTTTTGTTTAATAAAGGAACCCAACCATGACAGATTTCACCCAATTGAATTTCTCCCTCAAAGGTAAGGTCGCGGCGATCACTGGTGCGGCCTCGGGTATCGGCCTGGAGTGCGCGCGTATTTTCCTGCAGGCCGGGGCTAAAGTGGTGCTGATCGACCGTGACCAGGAAAAGCTGCAACGCCTCACCGATGAACTTGGCGAAAACGCGTATCCACTGGTCATCGATTTGCTCAACCCACAGCAGGTTTCCGGTATGCTGCCCGGCATTCTGGCTGCTGCCGGACGCCTCGATATTTTTCATGCCAATGCCGGTGCGTACATTGGTGGCCCGGTGGCGGAAGGCGATCCGGACGTTTGGGATCGCGTGCTTAATCTCAATATTAACGCCGCTTTCCGTTCGGTGCAGGCGGTGCTGCCGCATCTGATCGAGCAAAAGTCTGGCGATATTCTGTTTACCAGTTCGATCGCCGGGGTCGTACCTGTGGTCTGGGAACCGATTTATACCGCCTCAAAATTTGCCGTTCAGGCGTTTGTGCACTCCACGCGCCGCCAGGTGGCGCAGTATGGCGTGCGGGTTGGCGCCGTGTTACCAGGGCCGGTGGTTACCGCGCTGCTGGACGATTGGCCAAAAGCCAAGATGGATGAGGCGCTGGCCAACGGCAGCCTGATGCAGCCAAGGGAAGTGGCCGAAGCGGTGTTGTTTATGGTAACGCGCTCTAAGCATGTCACCGTGCGTGACCTGGTGATCCTGCCAAATAGTGTCGATCTCTGATAGGTGAAAATGATGAACAATCAACAGCAGGTCGTTATTGGTGTCGATGTGGGTTCAGGCAGCGCACGGGCAGGGGTTTTTGATCTCTCCGGTACTATGTTGGCACATGCCAGCCAAGAGATCACCCTGTTCCGCGGCCCGGAAAATTATGTTGAACAATCCAGCCGTGAGATATGGCAAGCGGTGTGCAGCAGCATCAAGCAGGCGGTTGCCGCATCCGGTATTTCCCCAGACAACGTGGCAGGCATTGGCTTTGATGCCACCTGCTCCCTGGTGGTACTCGATGTAGACGGCAAACCTCTGGCGGTAGGGCCATCGGAAGATCCCGACCGTAACATTATCGTGTGGATGGACCATCGGGCAACGGAGCAGGCCGAGCGGATCAACGCCACCGGCCATCCGGTACTTAACTACGTTGGCGGAAAAATCTCTCCAGAAATGGAGACGCCCAAGCTGCTTTGGCTGAAGGAGAACCGTCGTGCGGTTTACGATAGCGCCTGGCAGTTCTTCGATCTGGCCGATTTCCTGACCTGGCGCGCCACAGGAGATCTGGCTCGTTCCGTCTGTACGGTGACCTGCAAATGGACCTATCTGGCCCATGAGAAACGTTGGGACCCGGACTATTTCCGCACCATCGGCCTTGAAGAGTTGACAGACGACGCGTTCCGCCGCATTGGGGAACATATCAAAGAACCTGGTACGCCTTGTGGCAACGGCCTGACGACAGAAGCCGCCAAAGAAATGGGATTAGTAGCGGGCACGCCTGTCGCCGTGGGCTTGATTGATGCTCATGCTGGCGGGATTGGTACCGTTGGTGTTGGCGGTGGAGTCACCAATAACCTGGCTTACGTGTTTGGCACGTCGTCATGCACGATGACCACTACGCAAAACCCGGCCTTTGTTCCAGGCGTTTGGGGTCCCTATTACTCTGCGATGGTGCCTGGGTTCTGGCTTAATGAAGGTGGGCAAAGCGCGGCGGGGGCGGCGATCAAGCAACTGGTCTCGTTCCACCCCGCGGCACCAGAGGCGGCGGAGCAGGCTAAGGCGTTGGGTATTTCACTGCCAACCTTGTTGGCCGATTTGGCGCTGACCAAAATGGTTTGTGCGTCGTCAGCAGCAAAACTCGCCAATGGCCTGCATGTGGTTCCCGAGTTCCTTGGTAACCGCGCTCCCTTTGCCGATCCCCATTCCCGTGCCGTGGTGGCCGGGTTGGGTATGGAAAGCAACCTCGATAACCTGGTGGCCCTGTATGTTGCCGGTATTTGCGGGATTGGCTATGGTCTCAGGCAAATCCTTGATGCCCAGTCCCAGATGGGCGTCACCGTTGAGCAGATCGTGATCAGCGGCGGGGCTGGCCGCCATCCGTTGGTGCGGCAGTTGCTGGCGGATAGCTGTGGCTGCGCGGTAGTGACAACCAAGGCAGAGGAGCCGGTATTGCTGGGGTCGGCGATCCTGGGTGCAGTGGCGGGGAAGGTTGCCACCTCGGTGGAACAGGCGATGGCGCAGTTTTCCAAGTTGGATAGCCAATACCAACCGAATGCGGATTTCCACCCGTTGCACGCTAACCGCTATGAGGCCTATAAGCTGTTGCAGAGCACGGCCAAACGGATCCGTGAGGAGCTGCAATAAGTCTGGATACTGTAGGGGCGCAGCATGCTGTGCCCCTACGAATTATCTTCTGCTGCTTCCTTCAGTAACCATTCGCTAAATATTTCCATCGCCGGGGTCATTGCCTTCGATTTTAAATGGGTTAACCAGTAACTGCCCATGTTGATTTCGGTAGCAAACGGGCGCACCAGCTGCGCGGTGGCGAGTTCCCGGGCAAACATTTTCGGTGGGGCTAATGCCACACCACCGGAATGGATAGCGCTCTCGATCATCAGACGGGATGAGTCAAAGATGGCGCCATTAACTCTCACCGCCTGCAGGCCAGCGGCGGCAAACCAGTTTTCCCACTCTTCAGCACGGTAAGAACGCAGCAGATCCTCTTGCAGCAAATCGGCAGGGGTGACGAGCCGCTTAGCCGTAGCGGGCGTACACAACACGGTCAGCGGAGCATCAAACAGCATCTCGTTATGGGTTGATGGCCACAAACCCATGCCAAAACGGATGGCGAAATCCAGCCCTTCGGCGGCCAGATTGACGACGTTATTGTTGGTGCGAAGACGCAGTTCGACAAAAGGATGCTCTTGCCTGAACCGATCAAGACGCGGCAACAGCCAGCCCACGGCAAAGGTGCCGACGGCGGCGACGGTGAGCACCTCCTGGAATTGTCCCCCTTCAAACTGCCGGAAGGCTTTCTCAATATGGCCAAAGGCGTCGGTTAGCACGGCAAACAGCGCTCGCGACTCCTCCGTCATTTCTAAACCACGGGGTAAGCGTTTAAACAGCACCATACCCAGGCGCTCTTCAAGCAGCCGAACCTGTTGGCTAACGGCGGCCTGGGTAACATAGAGCTCCAGCGCTGCCCGTGTGAAACTCAAATGTCTGGCAGAGGCTTCGAAAGCACGTAGGGCATTCAGGGGAAGATTAGAGCGCATAGGTGTTATCCAAAAGATTTTCTTTATGCTAGAGAAAATTCTTGTCGCTTGTCAATAACGGCCTAACAGAGGATATTTCCCGCCATCTGAAGAGAACTCCGCTGCATTAATCTATTTTATGTGAGGCAAAACATGGTTAAAAATACATTACGTCAAACCACCCTGATGGTCGCTACGGTTATGCCGTTGCTGTTCGGTAGCGTACCGCTATGGGCGCAATCCGCTAATGCCAAGGCGAATATTCAGCAGCAACTGTCTGAACTGGAGAAAAATTCCGGTGGCCGCCTGGGCGTGGCGCTGATCGATACCGCTGATAATTCGCAGATCCTGTATCGCGCGGATGAACGTTTTCCGATGTGCAGCACCAGCAAGGTGATGGCGGTGTCGGCGTTGTTAAAACAGAGCGAGACGGATAAAAATCTTTTGGCTAAGCGGATGGAGATCAAGCAATCCGATCTGGTCAACTACAACCCGATCGCCGAAAAACACCTGGATACCGGGATGACCCTGGCCGAGTTCAGCGCCGCCACTATCCAGTACAGTGACAACACGGCGATGAACAAGATCCTTGAGCATCTTGGCGGCCCGGCAAAGGTTACAGAGTTTGCACGTACCATCGGCGATAAAACCTTCCGTCTCGATCGTACCGAACCCACTTTAAATACCGCTATTCCGGGTGATAAGCGCGATACCACCTCGCCGCTGGCGATGGCAAAAAGCCTGCAAAACCTGACCTTGGGCAAAGCGCTGGGTGAACCACAGCGTGCTCAACTGGTTGAATGGATGAAGGGGAACACTACCGGCGGAGCCAGCATTCGTGCAGGTCTGCCAACTACATGGGTGGTTGGGGATAAAACCGGTAGCGGTGATTACGGTACCACTAACGATATCGCCGTGATTTGGCCAGCTAACCACGCACCGTTGGTATTAGTAACCTATTTCACGCAGCCACAGCAGAATGCCGAAGCCCGCAAAGACGTGTTGGCTGCGGCCGCTAAAATTGTCACCGAAGGACTTTGAATCGGGGATATTCACCGCGTAAACGCGCAGTGATTTTGTCAGCATAAAAAAGGCCGGAAAATCCGGCCTTTTCTGATCACGCCTGGCGATTAATAATCAATGGCATCGCGGATAATCGGGCAGGTCATACAGTGGCCGCCGCCACGGCCACGGCCCAGCTCACTACCGACAATCTCAATGACCTCAACCCCTTCTTTGCGTAGCTGGGTATTGGTTTTGGTATTACGATCGTAAGCCAGCACCACCCCAGGAGAGAGCGCCACCATGTTGTTGCCGCTGTCCCACTGTTGGCGCTCGGTGTCGTAGTCGTTGCCTTCGGTTTCCACCACCCGCAGTTTTTTCAGGTTCAATGCTCCGGCAATGGCTTCAACAAAGGTGCCTTTATCGCGGCTCAGCTTCATGCCGGTTGGGCCAGCATCCGGGCGCAGTGAGAAGGTTTTGATCTGATTGACGATAGCCGGGTAGAGCGTCACCACATCGCGGTCGCAGAAGGTAAATACCGTATCCAGGTGCATGGCGGCACGCAGTTTCGGCATAGCGGCAATCATCACCCGTTCAACACCGGAATGTTTGTTGGCAAACAGCGCGGCGGCCAGTTGGGTGATCGCCTGATGCGAGGTCCGCTCACTCATCCCAATCAGCACCGTTTTGTTGCCGATCGGCATCACGTCCCCACCTTCGAGCGTGGCGGTACCGTGGTGCACCGTTGGGTCCCCCCACCAGACGTTAACATTGGCTTCGCCAAAGTCTGGGTGGAACTTGTAGATCGCCGTGGTCAGAATGGTTTCTTCGTGACGGGCAGGCCAATACAGTGGGTTCAAGGTCACGCCACCGTAGATCCAGCAGGTGGTATCACGGGTATATAAGGTATTCGGCAGCGGTGGCAGCAGGTATTCTGTAATGCCTACCGCTTCGCGGATCAGCTTCAGCTCTTCGTGGTCGGCATAGCCTTCTTTAGCCAGCTCAGTAGTGGAAAGGCCACCGATCAGTACCTCCGCCAACGCCCGTGGTGCCAGGCCATCAAGGAAGCTGCGGGTTTCATTCAAGATCCCCAGCGACACTTCATTAGGCACAATCTGCTGATCCAGGATCCACTTTCTGGCTTCGGGCAGCGCCAGGGTTTCGGCCAGCAGGTTGTGCATTTCAACCACGTCCACGCCGTGTTCACGCATCTTGGTCATGAAGTCAAAATGGTCACGCTTGGCGCGCTCAACCCACAGCACGTCATCAAACAACAGCTCATCACAATTACTCGGTGTCAGCCGGTTATGCGCCTTGCCAGGGGCGCAGACCATGACTTTATGCAATTTCCCTACTTCTGAATGAACACCAAACTTGGACTGCGTCTTTTTTTTAGTCGACATAATGACTTGCCTCGATCAGATTGTGATAACGCCAGTGGCAATGCTGTAGATTGCAGCAACGGCGGCGACCATAACGATTACAAAGAGCCCCATCTCGGCCGGGGTGAACACTTTTGCGTGCTGTTCACGTTTGGCCATAATGTATAGCAGCGTGCCTGGGCCATAGATGATGGCGGAGAGCAGCAGATACTTCATACCACCGGCGTACAGCATCAGCAGTGCGTAGAAGGTGGCGATCAGCGCGAAGATCAGATCCTTTTTATGATCGCGTTTATCGGTTTCGTAGGTTTCGCCGGTCATGGCCAGCTTCAGCCCATAGGCACCTACCAACAGATAAGGGATCAGCGTCAGGGAGCTGGTCAGTTCGAGCGCCAGCTGGAAGGCGTAATCACTAAACAGCGTCAGGATTAAGAACACCTGAATGGTGATGTTGGTCAGCCAGACGGCGGAAGAGGGCACCGCATTGCTGTTTTCGGTGGCGAACACCTTCGGCATACTCTTGCTTTTTGCGGCGGAAAACAGCACTTCTGCCGCCAGCAAAGACCAGGAGAGATAAGCCCCCAGTACCGAAACAATCAGGCCCACGCTGATGAAGATCGCCCCCCAGCGTCCAACGATAGCTTCCAACACGCCCGCCATCGAAGGTTGGCGTAACGCCGCCAGATCGGGACGGAGCATCACGCCGTAAGACAGCATGGTGATCAGCACCAACAGGCACAGCACCCCAATGAACCCCAGCACCGTGGCAATGCCCACGTGGCTGCGTTCTTTGGCATAGCGGGAATAGACGCTGGCACCTTCAATCCCCAGGAATACGAATACCGTCACCAGCATGGTGCTGCGCACCTGGCTGAACAGGGATTCGGGTTCCGCAGTAGGGACAATGGCGGCGGCGGCATGACCGACATAGCCGTAGTCGTTGAGGTGAGAGAGATCGCCCACGCTTGCCAAAGAGGCTGCAGAGGTTGCGCTCTCTGGAGATCCCCAGAAGTTGAGTGCAAACACGTCACTTTTGAAGGCAAAGATCAGCACAATAATAAAGATGAGGATTGGCAGGATTTTAGCGATGGTGGCAATGGTGTTGATAGCCGCAGCACTTTTAACCCCGCGCAGTACCAGAATATGGAATCCCCAAAGAATGACCGAGGCAAACAACACCGCGGGAATGGTATTGCCATCGCCAAATATCGGGAAGAAGGCCCCCAGGGTGGATTTGATCAGCACAAAGTAAGAGACGTTACCAATACAGGTCCCGGCCCAGAAGCCAAGTGCAGAGGCAAATCCCAGATAATCACCGAATCCGGCTTTGGCATAAATAAACACGCCGGAATCGAGATCGGGTTTACGTTGCGCCAGCGTTTGAAACACAAAGGCCAGCATTAACATCCCGCCGCCCGCAATACACCAGGCGATAATGGCACCAAACCCTCCCGTAGCACGCCCAAAGGTGGCCGGTAAAGAAAATATACCGGCCCCTATCATGGAGCCCACTACCAGTGCGGTGAGTGACCATAGGGACAGTTTATTCGTTGATGAGCTCGTCATGGTTTTCCTTACTGACACCAAGTCAAATAAAGTATTGCGTAATTAAAGGATAACGTTACCAACCGACTTACGATTAAATCATAGTCATAACCGGCAAATTTTCCTGTCGCAAATAACTTTTTTCTTCAACATCAGCATTGTTGATTCCGAATGGGGGAAATACTGTCGCCTGACGGAATAAAAAACCAAGCACGAGAATATTCTTGATTAACAATCCTTTAAAGCCACTAAAAATAATGATAATGCTTTACTTTGGCGGGCTGGAACTGGCATGCTCAATCAGATTTATTGTTTTTTTAAATAAAATCAATAACATAACAAAAGGTAACGGATTGTTGCCGGCTAGGGGAGCCAATGTGCTTTAAGCATAAAAACGCAGGTTGTATAAAAATAGTTAATATATCAAAGTCCGTCCATTGGCTTCTGGGAAAATTCCCATTACATGGGTGGTCATTCGGATCATGGCTAAAGATGCGCGTTGTGCAGTGGGTGTTAATGTACTAAGATTATTTTTATAAAAAACAGTAGGGTGTGTCATATCAACCCGGTGATGGATGGAAAACCATGATCAACAGTGTCAGCCAGCAGGCATTAAAGAGTTTAAGTTGTTTTGCCGCCGTCACCTTCTTCTCGACCAGCCAAATGTGTGCTCTCGAGTGTTTCCTCCATGCGAATACCATGGGGATATTGTACTTTGTGTCTATTATTGCCAAGCCTTTGTTTTTTATCATTATCGGTTATATGGATGAGGTAGAGAAACTCACCAGGCAGGAGATCATGGTGAAAATAAAATCCATTATCCTGATCATAATTTTCTGGAACATTGTTTCATCTTTGATTAAAACCCAATACATTCATCAAGGTTATATTTTACAGAATGGCATATTATTGAATATGGGGATCATCTATTTAATTTACCCCATCATCCTTAAGGGCATTAAGCATTTGAAAGTTACTGCGGCCGTGTTTGCCGGGCTGGTTGCCGTTATTGCCCTGTTGGATATTTTCAGCCCGCTGGATACCCAAGACGATCCGCTGTTTATCTCCAGCTATTCGTTTATTTGGGTTTGGGGCGGCTACTACATTATTGGCCATGTGCTGGGGGAAGCACCTGGTCGCAGGTTCACCAAAAAATCCAGCGTGCAGTGGGCCGCCAGGCTGCTGGTGATCCCCATCGGTATCTCCATGTATTTCTACGAACTTTATCTGTCAACCCATACCCAGATCAGCGTCGCCGGCTGGTTTGTGTTGGAGCACCTGCACCTGTTGGGCATGAGCCTGGCGCTGTTTATCCTGTTTGATAATATCGCCATCAAAAGCCGATTGCTTACCCGCGTCGTGGAGTTTATCAGCCCGGCGATGGTGGGCGTCTATATCGTTCACTACAGCGTGTTCTATTTCATTACTACGCTATATGACTTCAATGACGCCACGCTTAAATTTACCTTACTGGTCCTGGTTTTTGTCGCCTCGGTATTGGTTTCACGGCTGTTGCTACTCAACCGCTTTACGGCTCGGATTATCTCCTTCTGAGGGAGCTGCCACCGGGATATGGCGAATATTAAAACCGGTTATGCCAAGTGCCAGAGTGATCAGTGGTGCGGCAATATTAAAGATGGCAAACGGCATGTAGGCCATGGTCGAGACACCCAGTACCGCAGCCATATAAGCTCCGCAGGAGTTCCAGGGGATCAGCGGAGAGGTGACAATCCCGGCATCCGAAACGATGCGTGACAGGTTCTCTGGCGCCAGCCCTCGCTTGGCAAATTCGGCACGGTACAGCCGGGTGGGTAGCAGCAGCGCAATATACTGATCGCCCGCGGCAATATTCAGCCCAATTGCGGTAGCAACCACCGAGGTAAACAGCTTGCCCACGGTTCTGGCCCGCAGCAGCAGCGGCGTAACCAGTTTGTTCAGCAGGCCGAAGTCATCCACCATAATGCCAAACGTCACCGCGCCGATAATCAGCCAGATCGTAAACAACATACTGTCCATGCCGCCGCGTGACAGCAGGGCGTCGATCTGTTCAATACCTGAGTTCTCCTGGAAACCGGTCGCCATCGCCAGCCAGGCCGCCTTGATGGCCAATAGCGGGCTGGCAAGATCGGGCTCGACAATAAAGCGTTCGATCACCTGCGGTTGCATAAAGGACGTCATGATCCCCGCCATCAAGGCCGAGCACATGATGGCCAACGGGGCGGGCACCTTGGCGACCGATAATACCAACAGGAAAACCAGCGGCAACAGGTTCCACGGGGTGATGTGGAACAGTTCGTTAAAACGGGTCAGTTCGTTGTTGGTGATGGTGGCATCAAAGGCACTGTGCTGATTTAGCCCTAACAGAATAAAACCGATCAGGGCAATGACCGCCGCCGGAATGGTGGTCCAAAGCTGGGCGCGAATATGTTTATACAATTCGACGCCGTTGAGCTGAGCGGCCAATACGGTACTTTCAGACAGCGGCGAGATCTTGTCACCCACGTAAGCCCCGGAAATCACGGCTCCAGCCGTAATTTCTGGTGATAGCCCCAGCATATTGGCCAACCCAACCAACCCGACTCCCAAAGTGCCCGCCGTGGTCCAGGAACTGCCAATACTTAAAGAGACGCCAACGCAGACCAAAAAGGCTATCGGATAGAACCAGTTGGGGGTGATCATGATAATGCCGTAATACACCATGGTAGGAATGGTGCCGGACATGTTCCAGGTGCCAATCAGCGCCCCGACGGAAAACAGGATAAAAATGGCCCCCGAGATGGTGGCAATGCCTTTGCGGCCGGACTCGGAAACCTCCTCCCAGCTATGGCCATTCTTCAGGATGACCATAGCGGTGATCATGGTGCTGAGGATGATGGCCACCTGCAAAGGACCGTTGACGGCTTCAAGTCCAAACAGAGCAACGGAAGCTCCGACCAGCAAAATCAACGTGACTATCGGCAGTAGAGCATCCAGATAGCTTGGGGCTTTAACAGGGCGGGGAGTTTTAGCTGATTTGCTCATGGGCACGGCTCCACAGACAGTTAAGACAGGAGAGTTCAGGCAACAGCAATACCTGCGGTAGCTACTGAGGTAAGTATAGCCATGGGCGGTATAGGGCAATGATTATTTTAATTATTGCGGGTCAGCGTTGAAGCTTTGTAAGCGTGCAACGATCTGCCGATCCAGTGGCAGGCAGCGGAAATCGGTCATGATCTGCAGTTCTGCCGCCGAATTGATGGCGCTAAGGTAGCTTTTTCGGAACTCGGTTGGCGTCATGCGGCAATATTTGTTAAAGGCAAAAATCAGCTGTTTATGGCCGCTGAAACCGCAGGTGTAGCTGATGTCGGTGATCGGGATGTTGGTGTCTTTCAGCAGCAGTTTGGCCTTATTAATTCTGATCATGGTCAGATATTCTTTAAAGTTGTAGCCGCTGATCTTTTTGAAAATACGGGAAAAGTGGTGATAGCTGACGCCAGCGTGTTCGGCAATGGTGGCCAGGTTGAGCTCATCGTCAAAATGCTGGTTGATAAACTCAATGCCGTATTTGACCAGCTGTTGGTCTTTTTTCCTGACGCTAACCTGCTGTTGGTCGGCCTGGCTTGGCGTTGCTGCAGCAAGCGTTCCCAAAAGATGATAAACCAGGGCAATGCGGGTAAACGAAGATTGTGCCGTGACCAGGTTATCGAGCAGGGCGATCACGGCGTTACTAATCTGCTGCTCTGCAGTGCGGTCGCCCTGATTAAACATCAGCGGGGCCGGATGGGTTTCATCAAACAGATGGGGGGAAAACTGGATGGTCAGCAGTTGGCTGTTTGGGGCGCGAGCTTCAAGGGAGTGGATTTCGTCCGGGTTGATATACAGCATGCTTCCCGCGCTGGCCACTGAGGTGGCATGGCCGAGGGTGACGGAAAACTCGCCGGACAGGATACAGATCAGCTCAGGGGCCGAGTGCCAATGGGGCTCGCAGTAGTAAACCTCGGCGGCGAAGACGTTGAGTTTTTCGGCGTCAAACGAGATCAGCTCATAGCCGCTGCCCTCATGGATCGCTGCTTGCGCCTGCCGATGGGACTGCGGCTTGGGTTGTCGCGTAACAGAGAAAGGAAACATCGGCTTATTAATCCCCTGAGGTTGGTGATGAAAATACGTGTCTGATTAGGGCGGCGTCTTTCTCCGTCTCCCTAACCCCAAGGAGAGGGAACTGTCCGTGCTACAACTTTACTCCTGTGCCCAGAGTTAAAATGCCGAAAATTGAATTACGTACTTATTTACATCACCGTACAGCTCCCTCTCCCTGCGGGAGAGGGTTGGGGTGAGGGGTCACAAGGCGGCAGGCTCCGCTAATGCAGCCTCCAACTCCTGCTGAGTAATATCAATAGCCAGGAACTCCGTCAGGGCGATAAACAGGCCGCAGAACAGATCCGGAGCAATCGCGATGAGCTTTTCGCGCATCACCGCCTCCGGCAAGCCGTTCTTGCTGACCAATAACCTCACCACTCGGTCAAAAGCCGGTGGGGTAGCGATCAGTTGCTGCAACGAATTGTCCACCTTTAGCGGTAAATAATAGGGCTTGGCGCACAGCTTGACCACCGTGCTCAGCGCGATATCCCGCGAAGAACGTGCCACGTGAAGCTGATACTCGCCAGGATCGACTACCCAAGCGGCCATACCCGGATGGAAACAGGCAAAATCCGGCCATTCCAGCGTCATGGTCACCGTTTTACTTTCGCCCGCCTCAAGATGCACCTTGGCGAAGGCTTTCAACGCCAGGACTTCGCGTGCCAGATCTCCCTGCGGTGCAGTCAGGTAAAGTTGCACGATCTCTTTACCGGCCCGATCGCCACGGTTGGTCACCTCAACGCTGACGGTTAAGGGCTGGCCCTCTTCAAGTTCCGTGACCGAAGTCGCCAGCGTGGCATAGCTAAACTGGCTATAGCTCAGGCCAAAACCGAACGGGAACTGCGGCGTCAGCTTACGTCGGTCGTAGTAGCGATAACCTACGTACAGCCCTTCGCTGTAGTGATGGCGCAGGTTTTCCCCCGGGTAATCGAGCCATGCTGGAGTTTCTTCCAGCGTATTGGGCACCGTGACCGTCAGCTTGCCGCAGGGGTTGGCCCGGCCAAACAGAATATCCGCCACCGCGCGGCCCATGCCCTGGCCCGCAAAGAAGGTCTCCAGCAGGGCTTTGCAGTCTGACAGCCAAGGCATCACCACCGCATCGCTGTTAGCCAACACGACCACCACATTGGGCTGTCGTTTGGCTACCGCACGGATCAACGCTTCATGACTAGGCAAGATATTCAGATCCCGGCGATCGCCGTTTTCGCCATCTTCGCCAATGGCAGTGCTGACGAACACCACGGCGACGTCCGCCTTGCTGGCTAGCTCAACCGCATGTGCCTGCGCCTGCGGGTCGACGTGATTATCATCCGGGGTGCCGATGGCATAGTCGATCTGGAAGTCGTTACCGGCCACCTCGAAAATTTCATCCAGCGGACGATCGAGCATGTAAGGCACGGTAGTAGCACAGCCTGAACCTTGGATCACCGGCTCCTGAGCCGGTTTACCCAATACGGCGATGGTAGTTTTCTTGCCGGCTTGCAGCGGCAGGATATTGCCTTCGTTTTTCAATAACACCATCGATTCGGCAGCCAACTGCTGTGCCAACCGATGATGTTGCGGGTAATCGGCTTTGGTACCCGGCTTGCGGTGGCGCTGCACCTTGTCGATCAGGGTTAACATCCGCAGGCAGGCAGTATCGAGAACCTCTGTAGGGATTTCTCCACGCTCGGTCGCCTGCAACAGCTCCTGTTTATCACGCTGGGTTTCCGGCATCGCCAAATCGTTACCCGCCAGCAAAGAAGCGGGGCGGTCTTTGATGCCGTACCAGTCGGACATCACCAGTCCGTCATAGCGCCACTCATTGCGCAGCACCTCGGTCAGCAACCAGTGGTGTTGCGACGTTTGCACGCCATTGAGCCGGTTATAGGACGACATTACCGTCCAGGGGGTGGATTTGTCGATCGCCCGCTTGAATCCCGAGAGGTAAATCTCGCGCAGCGCCCGTTCTTCCACCACCGAATCCATCTCGGTGCGGCGGTATTCCGAGTTGTTGGCGGCAAAGTGCTTCAGGCTGGCACCCACACCACCGTCCTGCAGCCCATTGATCAGGGCTGCGGCCACGTCACCGCTGACCACAGGATCTTCCGAGTAATATTCATAGCCACGGCCAGCCAAAGGTGTGCGGCGAATATTGATCCCCGGGCCAAGCAGAATGCCGACGCCCATCTCCTGGCACTCTTTGGCCAACGCCTCGCCCATCTGGTACACCAGATCCACGTCCCAGCTACAGGCCAGGGTTGAACCATTCGGGAAGCAGGTGGCCGGTTTGGATTTGCTGAACAGTGCCTCAGAGCCGCCTTTTTGTTCTTCCACCTCGCCCGCGCTTTGGCCAATCACGGCCAGAAAATCGCTAATGTGCCAATTTTCCCCCTGTTCGATCTGGCTGGTGCTGTAACGGACACCGTAGGTGCCATCCGTCATCACAATGTCGCTAATGCCATACTGTGGGAAGCTGGCGGTACGCCATAAACCGCTACCGCTGAGCAGCGCCACTTTCTCTTCGGCAGTCATGGCGGCAATGATGGCGTGGAAATCTTTTTTCATAGGGTTACCTGCTGGTTACTGCGCGCTAGCTTTGCGCAATTCAATGTCTTTGATGATATTCCGGTAGGTGTGCTCATCCAGCTTGTAGAAGAAGATAAACAGCATCCCCAGGGCAAACATCAGGCCAGGAAACAGCGTCATCATCATATTGATGCCGTTGAGCGCGTTGGCGCTGATATGCTCGGACGAGTAGTCAAAGTAATCGAGCATCAAGCCGGCACAGCCGCCACCAATCGCCATGGCAATTTTGGTGATGAAGTTAAAGAAGCCGTAAATGGCCCCTTCGGTACGTACGCCGTGTTTCCATTCGGCATACTCAACGGTATCGGCAATCATCGACCACATCGCGACAAAGCCCATCCCCAGAGTAATGCTGTACAGGCACACGCCGGTCATAATCAGGTAGGCGTTATCACCCGCCAGGAAGTATTGGAACAGCAAGCCGACAATCCCGATCAGCAGCCCCAACTGAACCATTTTCTTTTTGCCCATCAGGCTGATGATCTTTTCTGAGATCACCGTACCCGCCACATAGGCCGCAGATTGGATCATGAAGAACTTGGCGGTAAAGCTTTCATCTCCCAGGGTGTATTTGATGAAGTAGATAGCAATGGCCATCCATACCGTATAGGCGATATAGAAAAACACCGTGAACAGGGAAAGATGGATTAACGGCAGGTTGCCGGAAACGGCGGTGATCATCTCTTTAAGCGTGGGGGCCTTTTGATCTGGCAGGCTTTTTACCCGCTCTTTGGTCATACCAAAGCACGCTAGGAAGAAGAAGGTGGCCAACAGGCTAAAGCAACTGACGGCAAACACATAACCCATCTTCTGATCGGTGAACGGTGAGATCAGCAGGTCGGCTGTGGTCGAGACAATCAAGTAACCCACAATAGCCAACACAAAGCGGTAAACCGACAGTGAAGCCCGTGAGCCTTCGTGCTGGGTCAGCATATTGGTCATGGCAGAATAGGGCGTGTTGACCGCCGTGTAGGCCAGGCAATAGAGGGTGTAGGTGATCAGCGCGTAATAAAATTTATAGTCGCTGTCGAAGGTGCTGAAACACAGGACCGTCAAAATCCCCAAGGGCACCGCGCCGTACAGCAGGTAAGGGCGCAGCTTGCCGTGCCGGGTTTGAGTCTTATCAATAAAGTAACCGACAAAGATGTTAAAAATCGCATCCAGCACCCTGGCAATCACAAAGATCAGGCTCGCCTGTACCGCGCTGATGCCGTAAATATTGGTGTAAAAAAACAGTAAGAACAGGGAGACAAAGCCAAACGACAGGTTGGAGGCCAGATCGCCGAAGCCATAGCCAATCTTTTCCCGTACGCCGACCTTCACATAACTGTCTGAGACGATTTCTATTGTTTTCATTTTACTTACTCACTCAGGTTGATTCGCCTTGAGTATACCGAGAGCGTCAAGGGCGGCTTGCCAGCGGTTGTTTATACAGTTCCCATTTTTTGCTCGCCCCCGGCTTTATCACGGAGTTGTGAGAAAGCTCACAGGTATTGCTAAATTCAACCGTAGGGGCGCTGCATGCTGCGCCCGATTCTGACATAGGGCGTTTGGTGCACTTATAAGTTGTATTCCATGCGTCTTCCGCCATGTCATGGTTTGCCATACGCTGACTGACAAGTTAATTCAGGAGTCAGCCAACCATGAAATCCACCGTACCAAATATCTTGCCCGCACCACCATCGGCCTTGCGCGGTGGGCTAACCAGCCTGGCCTTGCCAACGCTGCTTTCCTCTCTGGGCAGCAGCATTACCAACGTCAGCCTACCTACATTAGCGCAGGTGTTCGGTGCTTCATTTCAAGATGTGCAGTGGGTGGTGATCGCTTATCTGCTGGCGATCACTACGCTGATTGTGGGCGTCGGGCGATTGGGGGATATCATCAGCCGTCGCACGCTATTACTGGCCGGACTCAGCCTGTTTAGGGGTTTGAGGGCCAATGATGTAAAAAACCACGCTAAGGAGATAATTCATTGTTTAAATTGAGATTTAACGGCCTCAATTCCCCCTTTAAAATATCCTCTGGTAGTGTGAACGTATAATGTCCCAGCATGTTGATATGACCGTGCATCAGAGGCGAAAGCCGCGCGATATGTTCATCCTCTGGCCCTTCCTCGATGCTGCGCAGGTGCGACAAGGCTTCCTGCATATAAAGCGTATTCCACAGCACCACTGCGTTTGTCACCAGACCCAGCGCACCCAACTGATCTTCCTGCCCCTCGCGGTAACGTTTTCTGATCTCGCCACGCTGACCGTAGCAGATGGCTCTTGCAACGGCATGGCGGCCTTCACCCCGGTTCAACTGTGTTAGGATCCGGCGACGATAGTCCTCATCATCAATATAGTTGAGAAGATACAGTGTCTTGTTAACTCTTCCGACCTCCATTATTGCCTGAGCAAGCCCTGACGGTCGGGTACTTCTCAATAGCGACCGAATGAGTTCTGACGCATGAATAGTGCCCAGCTTCAGCGAACCGGCAACCCGCATCATCTCATCCCAGTGGCTTTCGATTTTAGAAAGGTCAACACAACCCCGCGCCAGTTTGTCCAACGCCCCGTAATTCGCCGCTTTTTCGGCCCGCCAGAACACAGCCTCACCCGCATCCGCCAGACGAGGTGAAAATTGGTATCCCAGTAGCCAGAACAGGCCAAAGATAATGTCACTGGTACCTGCTGTGTCCGTCATGATTTCAACCGGGTTTAGTCCCGTTTGTTGCTCAAGTAGCCCTTCCAGCACAAAGATGGAATCCCGCAGTGTTCCAGGGATCACTATGCCATGAAAACCCGAATATTGGTCAGAGACAAAGTTGTACCAGGTGATGCCGCGCCCTGAACCAAAGTATTTTCTGTTGGGGCCAGAATTCACCGTTTTCACTGGCGTGACAAAACGCATACCATCAGCGGAGGCTACCTCCCCGCCACCCCAGTATCCTGCCAACGCTAACGAGGACTGGAAATCAACCAGCCGCGCATTGGCGCTAACCAGCGTTTCTGCTCGGATGTAGTTCTGTTTCACCCAGCTCAGACGATGGCGGGTCAGTGCAGGGATATTGTGCTTGATCAGCGGCTCATGTCCGATATTGCAGGCCTCAGCCAGCATCACCGCACACAGGCTTATATGTAGATCCTGCACACGGGCACCTGACTCGCTGACATGGCTGAATTCACGGGTGAAGCCAGTTCTGGCGTCAATCTCGAGCAACAGTTCTGTCAGGTCAACGGGTGGGACTAATTGTCTGACTCGGCTGCTCAGTTGTATCAGCGCCAGTGGCTCATCCAATTTATCCAGGCTGCTGATGGTCAGCGAAGGATGTTTACCTTCATTGCAGATGCCCACGGCGGTATTGCGATCAAAACGTGATGCCACCGTTTTCCAGGTTTGATCTAACTGTGCGGCCAATTGCTTCGATGCTTTACTGCCATTAGTGGGTTGACCCAATGCCCGGCAGACTGGAACCCGCTGCGCCTGCCATTCCTCCCCCTGAAGAAGTTTTTGGCGCGGATCACCCCAACGATCGCTGTTTTCCAACCAGATGTCACGACGGCGTAGCGTATCCTGAAGTCGCTCCAGCAGACACAACGAGTAACCTGCTCGCTGTATCCGACCGTCAGCATCGTACACCAGGCGTTTCCAAGGGCCTGAAATGATATGTTCAGGTGCATCGTCCAGGATCCGTTTTTTCGAGCCGTTTAGCTCTGCCAAGTAATGGATGGCAGCCAAGGTATGTTCACCGTCTGGGGCCGCACGGAAGTGCAGATCGCGCAGTAGTGCGGGCAAAAAACGCTTTACCCGTCCGTATTGTTCCACCATTTCATCCTGAAAGTTTGTATCCTGGGGGCGGGCCAGTTCATTCACTTTTTCCACGGACTCTGCCAGTCTGGCGCCAGACACACTGCTGAATATGGTCTTTCGCAGCAATTCATCGGCGGTATCTTCATCAAGTAAAAGTGCGCATGCCCGCGCCAGCAGCAACGCCGCGCGGTCAAGATCCTTGAGCGTCCTAAGTCGCTTTTTCTGCCCGGTTTTCTTCGCCTCCCGGGTAATATTGAGGATCAGCATATCCAGCACGTCAACGGCCTCGTCCAGCGCCGAGATTTCTTGCGCTTTCACGAATGCGGTAAGGATCGCCAGCCGCCGTTCTTCTGGCATTCTGCTGATATATTTCACCGATGCCATTCCGGCATAGCGTGCCAGATTGCGGAGCTGTATGGCGGGCAGCCCAGTGAAATTCAGACAGGAAAACTCCAGACTGCGCAGGCGAGTGTAACGTTCAAGTGCTTCAGTGAACGCGGGGCCGCTGATAGTGACAGGGCCTCTTTTTAGGTGCTCCATCACTGAGAGTCGCTGTCCTTCGGGGATTTCAAGTAACCCAGCCAGTTGTGCGGTCTGCCAACGGTTTGGCAGCGCGGCCAATTTTCGCCACAAGCGGCGGGTCGCACGCTCACGGATTTCACCAATGACTCTCGTCAGGGTGGATGCGGCTGGCAACAACACTTTATTTTGAAGCAGCCACGCGGTGGCAAAATCGAACATCAGTCCGGGGCGTTCATTACTGAGCCATGCACGGGTATACAGGGGGTTCTACGCCGGAACCCCAGATTTTTCCGTTATCCCAGTTTAAGCCCGGCAACCAGCGCATCCAGGTCAATAATCTCATTGCTGCTCTGGAAGGTATAATGCCCGTTCAGCAAAATGTGCTGCCAGGCCACCGGTGATATTCTGGCAAGAGCCTCAATGCCTTTGGCATTGCCTTCCGCTTCCAGTCGTTCCAGCAATCGCGACAGGATCGCCGAGTTGTAATAAACGATTGCATTGGAAATCAGCCGTCCGCACTGGTTACTGATGTCTGTTTCAATGTCATTTTTCCCAGTTAATTCCTTCTTTCCGCCGACTTTGGCCACTGCGGCACGCAACTGGTGATAAGATTCAATCCGGTTTACCGGCGTTGAGTA
>NZ_CAMFLB010000043.1:0-32362 GCF_945957435.1 Serratia sp. PL7
TTTGCACCTTTTAGCTACTGTAATCTTATTGGATTCATCAAATGGAATTTCTGTAAAAATTGATTTGAATTCTTTAGAAAATTCATTATGAACTTTCTCAACAAAATCTAAATTATCCAGACATAATTGCCGCAATAGAATATTGCGTTCTTTCGTAAAAATGTACAAAGGAACTACTATATTAAACAGCCTAATATCCCTCCCGTGATAGTCGTTCATAAACGTGATAATATTTTTGGTTAGCTCGTCAACTTTATCCTTCATTTCTTGAGAAAGAACCCAGTAATCGCAATCTCTTAAATAAGGATTTAATGCAACAGCCTGAGCATAGAAGTTAATAACGGCTGAGTTGAGGCTTGTGTGATTTTTATTTAAATATTCTGCAAGTTTACAAGCCTCATCGGAAGACTCCACTCGCATCAATCCTGCAATAAGACCAATCAATTCCTCTTCTGACAGATTGTATTTTCTTTCAACGATAGTCAATAGTTCTTGCTTATTTGAGAAGAGTTCGAGAACAACAGCTTTGCTGTAGTTACCGGAAATGCTGTAAGCATCAAGCCTATTTCTTGCTTCCATCTCCCCTTCTTGAATAAGAGAGGCTCTCAATGCCAAAGAAATAGCAAAGTCTTTTATCATTGCGTCACTGGAAGAAGTGATTATTCGTTGCAAATTACCTAAATCAACCTGGATTTTTGCATCTTCAATAATACCGCACCTAACTTCAATCAAATAAAGTAGAGAGTGTACGTCATCACTCAGGTTTGTAATGCTTGATATTAATTTTAATTTATCTCGTGCATCATCAGTTTTCCTATTTGAAACAAGCTTGAAAATTTCTTGAATTGGCACCTTCAAGTTACTTGGAATTACAGTGCTCGTCCCGATATACAGATTTGCACTTTCTATGTTGTACTCAAGCTTGCCTCCTAACACATTATCACCAGAACCATAGTGTGTTTGTGTAGTATTTTCCATGGCTTACTTACCTGGGTTAATAATTTTGTTACCACCGACATTGTCACCAGAACCGAAATGCTGTTGGTTTATCGTTGTTGTGGAAGTTTCAGGTATATTTTTGAGGATTTCAATAATATCGGGTTGGTTGTTCAATTTTTTCTCTATGGCTTTCTCGCTCATATCTTCATTAAAATCTAGTTTTGCTATCTTCTTAGCCAATTTCTCAGCATGTTCATCATTGGTGATGAATTCAGTTAACTTACTTTTAATTCCATCTTTAGTGAAGGACAACCCCTTAACGAAAAGGTCATAAATGCCTCTGGCAAGAAGTGCTGTGGTAAGTGCGCTCATTTTATATCCTTTGTCAAAAATATCTAAGTAGGTGGCTCTCACATCATAATTTAAACTTGATTTATGATTTTAGCAATTTCATTTGCTCAGAAAAATGACTTATGTAAAGATACATATGCATAAGCCTTCCATAGGGGGTATGTTGGGATATTAAAACAGACAAATAGTAGCAGCTGTCTAGGCATCTTGACTTGATAAAGTGGTGTTCACAGTGCCCTCTTACGAGGGGAAGCAATGCAGGCTGTTATGCAGTTATGGCATCACGGTAGGGGGAATATAGTCGCTGCAAGAAGTTGGGCAGCCTACCGCTAAAGCCCAATCGATAAAAAGAAGGATCGAGACTCTTCGAAACTGCATGAAGTAAACCAATTTAAGAGCTGCCCATAAGACTAAATAAAGATAAATCCCTTCGTAGTAAGCAAGGGGCGGACACCTAAAGGTACTGTGAGATTATATTTTCCAATGTTATTTTCCTCGTCGTAAGTATCGTCTAAATCTAAAATAATTTCTCTGTTAGATAACTCAGGAATACCTCGACAAAGACTGGCAATAATATTGGTTAAATTATAAACAGATGTGTATAGATCAAATCCCCCTGAATATAACTCCCCCTTATGCGGGAATTGTGGATCATTTGCGAACCCGTCTAAATCATCAAAAACATAGCTTAAATCATGGCAATATGTAATCAGTGATTTTTTTTCTTCTAGCTTCCAAGGTTGCACTTTGCCGGACATAAATTCACGCAACGCCTTCGCAACTATATGAATTGGGATGATTATCATCTCATAATGACTAAACAGTATGTTTTTATGATCAAAGAAAACACGAATCTCATCAATATCACCCTGGTGATGATAATAGTTCCTTAAATGTTTGAGCATTTTGAATTCAGGGTAATTCATTAAATCCCTTTCAAAATCTTGTTTCAATCTATCATTTAGAGAATGCAGGCTACTTAGAAATGTGTAAAGCGTTCTTCCGTTTCTTTTATGGGTGTAGGTCACATCCATTAGTTCGAAGCTGCTTTCGAAAAACCTGTCAATATACTTTAAATTATCCATTTTCTCTCTCTGAGATCCAATTGTCGGCCATTCATATTATAGCCCACCAAAAAATTAATTCATGACATTTACCGTCTAATTAGTACGCATCAGGATAGTAGGCATAGCCGCTAGGCGGCTTTTTGTTACCCACGAACTCCACAATCGCCCCTGATAGCCTTGCACCGGCTATCAGGGCGCTCCCGTTCGCGGAGGTGGCTTGTTGGCCTCTCCGCTTCTCTGGCTTCGCTCATATGGATTTGTGGATAACAAAGGTTGGATATGATGGCATTTCAAGTCGCTGCAGCACAATACCTGGTGCGAAAACACCATCATATATCGGTCACGCTCTTTGCCGGCCAAGCTGGTTCTGATAGTAAAAAGGGGATTACTTCACGTACTTCCAGGCTGAGATCGGCACCTTATCAAAGATACGGCCAACGGCCAGTTCGGCTTTCCGGTGGTCATATGCACCCAGGAAAAACTCAACGTCACCTTGTACCACTTTATCACGCATGTGCTCATACATCCGCTCCAGCGTATCTGCACTGCTGGCCTTACGAAACCTGAATAGAAACGCTTTCTTATCCATTTTACCGTCCAAAAAAAATCCGACACATCAGAAATATGTCGGATATATATCATTAAATATATTACTTACTAGTTTGTCGGAATAAGGAAGCTGTCTAACGATTTTCCATGATCCAATGCGTCTTGAATCGGCTTTGGTTTCCGGCCAACACCCGACCAGTATTGCAGCTGCCCGTTCACTTCAAATTGGTACTTAGGCGCACGTTTTACACCTGTTTTTGATTTTTTTGACGAGCCAGAAGATTCAACACCCAGCAACAATTCGCTCGGGTCAAAACCTTCTGATTGGATCAGCTGGAGTAATTCCATACGTTTCGTCTCGCGTTCAGCACGCTCTCGTTTTTCACGCTCGGCATCTTCACGGCGTTCTTCGATGACAGCACTAAATTTTTCCTGCATCTCCAGCAGTAAGTCATAATCCGTTTCACGCGCAAAAGCTCGCACAGAACGGATGTTAGAGAGGATTCGTTTTACTTCGCTGTAGATTTCGTTGTCGCTCATTATTTCCCCTTAGATTTTTGAGAGAATTCAAAGCCCAGCTTACCTGTGGCTTTATCCTGCAAAACCAAAGTCGCATCGAACTTTTTACCTGCTTTGCTGGTGAATCCTTTAATTTCGTTAGACTTGCCTTTCTTTATAATCGTTTCAACCTGGTTCACTGTCAACTTTTTCTCTGCCACTATAGCCCAGATTTTAAAATCGCAACCCGTACAGGCATAAATTTTTGGTCGAATCATAATTTCTTTATTGCAAGAAGGGCATTTTTCGTTAAGACGGGGTATTTTATCGTATTCCCTTTTCTCACCTTTAATTTCACCTACATTAACGTCTTTAAGTTGCTCAGTCAAAAACCCATACAAGTCGGTTACGAACTGATCAACCGTTAACTTACCCTCAGCTATCTGCAACTGCTGTTCAAACCAAAGCGCCGTCATATCTGGTTGCGTCGCAACTTCTGGCAACGCATCAAAAAGCGCAAGACCGGTTTCTGTAGGAATAAGTTTTCCCTTTTCAACGACGATAAAGTTACGCTTTTTGAGCGTCTCTATAATCGTTGCGCGGGTCGCCTCAGTGCCGATCGAACCATGCGCCTGATCGTTGTCCTTATCCTTCTCCTTTAACAGCTTCTTAATTTCAACATTATCAACAAAATCAGCGATGCGTGTCATTGCCGAAATTAAACTCGCCTCATCAAAAAGTTTGGGCGGCGTGGTTTCTTTCTCTTGAACGGTTGCTGATTCGCACCGCCCATCCTGGCCTACCTGCAATTGACTCACCACGTCAAAGGCCGTTTCTGCCGCGTCATCTTCACTGACTTCTTTCGGCTCTTTCAAATACGCCTCGAAGCCGGGATGGATTTCTTTCGTTGCACGGTAGGTAAATGTCTGACCATTGACTTCAATACAGCCAGTGGCTTCCTGGAAGCGTTTAGGCGGCATAAATTGGATTAAATACTGCCTGGCTATGGCCGTGTAGACATTGCGCTCATCAGTGCTCAGTTTATCCAGGTCAGGTACGTTATCGGTTGGAATGATCGCCGTGTGCGCCGTCACTTTGGCACTGTTAAACGCTTTGCTCTTGCGCGTGGTATCTACGTCTGCGTCAGCAAACGCAGCACTGGCTTTCAATGCGGCCACCACGTCCGGGGCTTCCGAAAACTGCTCATCGGACAAATAGGCACAATCGGAACGGTTATAGGTGATCGCTTTGAACTTCTCACGCAACCCTTGAGTCACTTCCAACGTCCGGGCGGCAGACATGCCGTGATCGCGGTTCATTTTTTGCTGCAATTTACTCAGGTTAAACGGCAGCTTAGGCGCGGTTTCCTTGTCTTTCACAGCGGCTTCAACAACACACGCTGTTTTACCGTTCACCAGGGCGGCCAGCTCGTCGACATAGCTTTTTTGGAGCACATGCCCTTTGTCATCGACCGGGGCATCCTCTGGGAATTGCAGCCGCGCAGTGAGGCTACCGGAACCCAATGTAAAAGCGCCATCGAGCATGTAGTAATAGGACTTGCTGTGTGCCTTGTTGGCACGCCAGCGGCGAACAATAAGCCCCAACGTGGGCGTCTGGACACGTCCGACCGACAGCACACCACGATACCCCTGTGATTGCGCTTCAATGCTGTAGGCGCGTGTCGAACTCAGCCCATAAATCTCATCGCCTACACTGCGTGAAAGCGCCTTGAGATAATCCCCATGAAAATCTTTGTTGTCACGCAGATCGGCCAGGGATTTTTTAACGCCTTTATCGGTGTTATCGTTAATCAGTACACGCTTAACCGGCTTATCATTGCCGCTATAAATCAAAAGTTCATCAACCAAAAGCTGCCCTTCATCGTCTGGGTCGCCAGCGTGGACAATCACATCGGCTTGTTTAATTAGCTCAATAACTTTATTTACATGGTCAACCTTATCCGGTGAAATCTCATACTGCGGCGGGTACAGTTTTAACGGCAAATCTTCTTTTCGCCATTGTTTATACACCGGGTTATAAACTTCTGGCTGTACGGTTTGTAAAACATGACCGAACAGCCAAGACACTTTATCGTTACCACAATCAATATATGCACCTTTGTGGCTACCACCGCCCAAAGCGGCGGCGATATCTTTAGCAACAGCGGGTTTTTCTGCAATAAAAAGTCTCATAGCTAAATCCTTTACACTTAAAATTAGAAACGGTCATCTTCGGGGAGTGCATCACTCCAATCCGTGATGCGGGTTATAGAGGGTGTTTTTCTTAGATGTACTTTCCCAGGCGTTATATTAGGATAATCATTTGTAATTCCTTGC
The DNA here is from genome assembly GCF_945957435.1 of Serratia sp. PL7. Classification (NCBI taxonomy): domain Bacteria; kingdom Pseudomonadati; phylum Pseudomonadota; class Gammaproteobacteria; order Enterobacterales; family Yersiniaceae; genus Serratia; species Serratia sp. PL7. Next base: position 5,741 of record NZ_CAMFLB010000043.1, read on the forward strand.
CAGCCTTCCCAAGCCATTTGTGTTCCATAATCTAAGTAATTTCCATCAATACCTTTTTCAGAATTAAACCCAGGCATTGAAGTACAATGTTCTTCAAACAGTTCCCTACTTTTACTCATAGCTAATTCTCAATTATTAATGGAGAAGGGCTTATCCAAATCGATAAAGTCCAGTAACCGGCTCCCGGACAGCATCAATATGTCGGAATGACCGTTAAAAAGGTCTTTGGAACCGCTTGAGGTTCGCCCGGTATGGCAGAAAAAACCTTTGCACTGGAATCGCTCGACCAGTTCAATAAACTCCAGGACATGCCGTTTATTGATGAGATTGCTGTAACGCTTGGCCTGGATAAGGTACAGCTCATCGCCACACCAGACTTTGCCATCCAATCCGCCATCACCGGAGTAGCGCTTGTTGCGTTGGATCGTGAAGCCGCGCCGCTCAAATACCTCGAGAAGCAGCTCTTCAAGGGTGTAGGGGTCAATCTTGCGTAGATACGCCAGGCGTTGGCCTGGATGTGGAATGTCGTCGAGTTTAGCCAGGATACGGCCAGCCTGGCGGATCTTGCGCCGGTGTCGCCGCGTCCTTCGCCGCCAAGACAACCAGGCGAAGAACAGCAACACAGCCAGAAAGACAATGGCGTGTAGTAAGTGAAAGTTCATCGTTGCATTCGCTATCAAAAGTTGCGGCGCCGGCACGATGGCCAACGCGAGAATGACAGTATTTGTTCAGCCTGGTCAGCTGCAGCTGAGAAAGGTTTGCTATCACACCATCATCAGAGCGTTATCCACAAATCCATATGAGCGAAGCCAGAGAAGCGGAGAGGCCAACAAGCCACCTCCGCGAACGGGAGCGCCCTGATAGCCGGTGCAAGGCTATCAGGGGCGATTGTGGAGTTCGTGGGTAACGCGGGACGTCACCAGTAATACGTCTCACCGACTTTTTTACCGTCTATATAAATATCGACGTAGTTCTGGCTGCGACATCCTGGCGGGTAATGGTTCCCATTGTTGATAATACACAGCTGATTTTTCTTGAATTCGGCGGGCTTGGTTTCATATTTCGTACACCATTCGTCACCGTGGCCGTGCGCCCAACGTACACACTCTTTACGCTCAGGGAGCCATGCGCCTTTACCGGTGCTAGCCGATCCGCTGCTACCACTGTCTACGGCACAGGATGAAAAACTGGGTAACGGCGATTTGCCTTTTTTGACCCGTTTAAGCATCGCAGAATGCGCTGAGCTGCAACCATCAGGAAATCCACTTGGCAAACACAGCCAGATAGCGCATTCATCCTCTGATGCGGCATAGGACGTTTTAGGCGTAAAACCACTGACGAGTAAAAGGGCAGACAGTGCCAGCCCTGCAAGCAAGGTTTTCATATTGAGCCTCTAAATTGAATTTACGGTGGAGGGGGATTAACGTGAAAGGTAAATATCTGTGCTATTGCAATTCAGGCAATCAACTTTAACCTGATACCGAATAACACCTTTAGCCCCATGCTGACGAAGCCATGACTTGGTAGAGAAGAAACTCTCCGAGCTGGTTGTCGCCACCATCACGAATGGCGAATGCAATACTGAATAGTAAATATCGGCGGTATACGGTGTTTGAGGTGAAAAATCACGAATGATACTCGACCATCGGCCACTCACCGACAGCGACGGGATCAGCATGTTGTTTTCCTTCCATGCCGGTAATCCTGTGTTCAGGATTTCTTGATTGCCTTTCCAGTCTACTGGCGGCGGTGGAGGCGGCGAAGAACACCCAGCCAGGATAAGCACCGACGCTACAAACAGTTTTTTATTCATGCTGATTCCTTAAATTATCAAAACAATTCTGCTTCAAGCTCCCCTAAAGAAAGCATAAGTTCCTTCGAGGGATATTTAAGTCCTTTCCGACCTACCGCTGTACCCCTATTCAGTTTTTTAACCTCTGCTTCAAGCTTGGGTGAAACTGAAACTAACCTATCCATGAAGTAGTGATCGCTAAAATAAAATGCCTTTTTACATTTAATGGGATTTTCCCCTTTAAGCAGGATAAATTCTTCATCAAACTTCAACGTACTAAGTTCCTGAGGAAGAACCAGCGCACGCTGTGCGTCACTCTCTGATTCACCACGACTTAATCCGCCCTTACTTCTATTCTTACTTTTCCCTGTATTCTTTAACGTGGTGTAACCTAATTTAGCCGAGACTTCATCCGCATCTTCTTTTTCACTGACCGCATAAATCACCCGGCAAGGATGGTTTGCCATTAATGACTTAGCCCCATACAATCCGTAAATCTCAATCAGCTGTGCGATATTTTGGTAAATAGTTAAAAGTTTCAGCTTAAAGCCAGCAATGAATCCAGAGGCTTTCTTGATGTAATGCATCGCACCAATGGATGGGAACTCATCAAGCAAGAAAAGAACATCATTTTTGTTTTCCGGCACGAAGTCCGGGTTTTCACGCATATTAACGTCAATGGCGAAATTGAAAAACAGATTTAAAAATGAATCAGCAATCTTTGCATCATCGGCGTTAACACCGATGTAAACCGTGATTTTATCTTTACGTAACTCTCGCAAATCAAAATCATTGCGGTCGGTAGCTGCACGAAAAAGCGGAAGCGTAAACGAATCAAGCTTTTTCTGAAATGTCTCTTCTGTACTAGATTTAGCTTCACCCTCTGCCTCAAACAATTTTTTAATCTTGTTCAATGCATCGTTGATAATATACGTATCGTTAGCATTCCCTTGAGACATTTCAACAAGTGCTTCTCTGTCTGACAAAAGCGCTTCCTGATCTACGGCAAAATACAAATCCATTACCGTACCGATAGAAAAAAGCGGTTTTACGCTGATGCTCGCAAGGAATTTCTTGTCATATTTTATCAGGTAATACAGCAGTTCGGTAAACCCAACAAAAACCCGACTGGCCGCGCTGTTAAAGTGCGCTTCCGGGCCACTCAATCCAACTGACGGCCAAACAGTTTCTGCCAGGTTCTTCAAATAACCAGCCCCTTTCTCTGAGGCCAGGTCAATATAGAAAAGTGGGTTAAAACCATGGGTTTTGCTGCTGAACGGATCGAGAAGATAAACCTTATGGCCGAGAATTAATTGCCTGAACTTACTGGTTATCTTGTAACACTCCTGCTTAGGGTCAAGCACAATCATCGAGTGCAACCAGCTCAACAAATTGGGAATAACTACAGCTGCCCCTTTACCAGCGCGTGTACCCGCCCCCATAGAGATAAAATCCGGGGCGATGTAGCGCAACAGCTTACCTTTATGGAGGCCGATAATGACCCCCCCTTTACTATCATCGCCCCAGGTCACGACCTTGGAACGACGAATATCGGCATCACTGGCAAATTTGGCATTCCCGAACAGCGCGACCTTTTGAGTAGACAGTTGGATCATCAACCCCAACATCGCCACCAGGGAAACCCCAAACCCTATAGCCAGAGCCAAAAGCCCTTGTAACCGTATATCAGAACGGACATTGCTATCCGTTAACACTTGGAACAGCATTGAAAATCGATAAATTTTGAAAAATCGGCGCAGCGAGACGCCGTTCAGGAAGTAAACCGCCACACTGGCGACCATGACGGTAAGCACTCCCATCATGATCGCCACAAAAACCCACTGCCCTCGGTTAAATTGCCCCATGCCCCAGCTCCTTCATGTATTCCTCGCGATGTACGGGTTTGAAATAAATCTCCCCCATCCGGCGAACATTGCCATTAATGTCAATGCTGGCAACCACATCAATGCTGTTTAAAACTTTACGCAGCAGAACACTGTAAGGCATGTTTTGGCATTCGGTATTTTGATAACAACGCTCAACCATACCGATTATCGCTTCATACGGTGAGCCTGCATGTAAAGAAGAGATAATCCCCTCATGGCCTGAACCGATGATTTTTAAACAGTCCCATGCTTCCCCACCGCGAATTTCCGCTAACAAAATTCGGTCAGGGTTCATACGATAATTAGAACGCACTAATGAAGCTGGGGTAACAATCGCCTTATCACCGGCCTCAGCCGGGTAAAAGAGATGTACATAATTCTTGTGCTTATAAAACTTGATTTCGGGGTTATCTTCAATCGTGGTAATGCGCAGATGCAACGGGATAAAACCGATCAGGGTTTTCATATAAGTAGTTTTACCCGAGCCAGTTTCCCCCACAATCAGCATCGTCTTTCCGTATTCAACACATTTTTCCATAAAAAGAGGAATATTGCCCGACTGGTAAAACTTCAGAAGTTCATCATCATGGTTCTGGGTGTTTTCTTTCCCCATCACCCGATTATAAAAACCGTTTTCTACATAAGATTGATGTTCAACGTTAACCAACGTCGGTTTACGAATGGTAATAGATACCGTTTCCCTTTCACAAGTTGGCGGAAGAATTACCTGACAGCGCTCTCCGGTTTCCGTTGTCGCTGATAATATGGGTTTCAGGTCGGAGATATCATCATCATTGGCGTTTGCGAGTGCTGTCGAGAATGCCATGCAATCATCTAATGATATTGGGGATTCATGTTCTTGCCAAATCCCCGCAATTTTTGTGAAAATTTGACCTGGACGATTAACCGCAACTTCGGTTAATCCCTCCATTGCCAGAAAATCGCCAAAATACTGATTTTGGTAATACGACAGTGATTCGTTTATTTTCTTTTCCATTAGTATCCCCATCCTTTTTGTTTAACAGCATAAACATTTGAAAAATCGATATCCTCACCGGTAATCAGGTTAATAATCTCACCCTGATTTTTATAAAGCGTCGGCGGGATATTGACGCTGTTTTCAAATGCGGTTTTAGCCACTTCCGCCAATGACTGGCGGCTGTTTTCGGTGTAATCCGTATTACGGTCTTTGCTACCGGCCTGATCGGTAATGGCCCCGGTAACGTCGGGGATCATCCCCAGCATCAGCGCCCCACCGAAACGGTCGAGCCAATGGCTATCAATCCAGCCTGACACCCCAGCTTCCCCCAACTCCCCGGCTGCTTGTGTATCCATCATCGGGATATCGAGGTAGGGTTTCTCCCGCGTCCTTAGCTTTGTCACCATGATGAACGCGCGCCCCTGGCCGTGATTTAACGTCCCGGTGCGGTATACGCCTTTGGCTTCTGTCCCTTTAGGGATCAGCTTGACGTTCCCGCTCGCGCTGTAGATATCTTTACTGATGGTGCAGCGAATTTTACCGGCCAAATCAGAAATAAACCGGTAGTCCAGGGAACAAGGAATATTTGTGTTTTCCGATATATACAAGTCGGGGTTGAGCGATATGCGTCTAACTTTTGGTTGGTTAGCCGGCGATGATCCCCCTTCTTCTAATGTGCCTGGTGCGCCAGGTGTACCGGATGAGGTTGCAGCCGGTACAGCGGTAGCGTTGGCCTGTGCATCCTCGATTGCCTGCTCTTCTTTGCGGGTTTTACCGCTATTTTCCGCATTGGCTGCCCCGTCCACCGTCTCCAATGCCATATAGCGCGAAAATGTCGGTTTTTGGGGGGGTAATGGGGCGGCGTCGCCGCTGGCAGCTTGTTGCTGGCCGTCATCGCCTGGGGTACTACTGGCAGCAACAGGCGCAGACGCCGCAAACGGATCAGAGCCTTTACCCAGGTCGGTACGCCGCGCAGCCACGCCATCATTACGCTGCGCATCACTGCTTTGCTTCGAATCCGTCTTAGGGCTGCGGTTCTTTTCCAAATAGTTAAAAGCAAATGTCCCGATGATCACCACCCCGATAGCCATAAAACCAATGCCAAACAGCATCTTGTTTTTCGGGCGTTTTTTCATCTTGGCAACATCAGCGGCAGTGGCTTTTGAATCCTCTGCCGGTGCCGCTTCTTGCTGCTCGGTCAAATACTTCTCCCGGACAGCTTTTTCCATATCAGCCACTGACATCTCCGCATCTGCTGACTCTCCTGCAGATGAGTTTGACGGGGTTTGGCCAGCAGCCCGTTCACGCGCTTCATTCTCCAATTCGTCTACGCTTTTTTCCTGGTCACTCACGGCTGTACCTCCACACGCTCAACGTTTGGCGAGACTGTGTTCCCGTCTTTTACGGTCACTTTCCCGAACCCTTGATTTTCAACCCCGACCACGCTGTCACCAGAGCGCAGCACAAACCGGGGGTTGGTTTGTGAAATCACCATCACCTTAAAATCGCCTTTCTGCTCTGTGGTTGGTTTCACAGAGACTTCCTTGCCGTTTTCTTCCAGGAACACACTCGGGAATGTCTTAACCGGAGAGAAGCCCAGATACGTAAACCGGCCATCGTCATAGACAAAGTCCGGCGTAATAAGGCGGCTACCTTTCGCCACTCGCATCGAGTACGCCCAATTGCGGGGAGCTTTAGCCAATTCAAATTGACGCTCTATGCTTTGTTGCATCCGTTGTTTTTCGAACTCTTTTTGTCGCTCCGCCTGGGCAACCTGTTCTTTCATCCTGGCTTCCTGCGGGTAGAGGTAGTTGACGACATACGCGACATCTTTCGTTGACTTGCCTGCGTCAATCAGACGCAACTCCAGGCTGTAGAACCGCTTAGTCGTTGTCACAAAAAGGTTGGTACGCCACCCCTCATCGGTCGGCTGGAATACCTGAACGGTTTCTTCCGTCTCACCGTCATCACCACCGCTCTTGACGGCTTTCACCGTTTGCTTGATCGGCGCTACAGTGATGTACACCCGGTTAGCCTCTTTCTGAACATCCCAGCCTTTCGGCATGCCGACACGCGTACTGATCACGTCCTCATCATCATCAAACACCAGGGTCGACACATACCCCTCAGAGGCTTTAACTACCGTGGTATTCCTGGGATTAAATGACACCTGCTGCATACGACTGTCATAGCTGCTGCCCTGTGGTACAGCCGCCGCCAAAACGCCCCCTGACCACACCAGGGCAACGCCAAGTGAAAGTGCGCTTAACGCTCTCATGATGCCCCCTGTTCCTGTTCACGCTGATAGCTGGTCACGGTAAAACCCAACGGGTTTAACTGGCGTTGCTCAGCAGACATTTTTTGCGATGGGTCAAACCGATAAGTCAGACGTGTAGTCCAGAATTGAGAAACAACGTTGCCACTTTTCACATCCCGGATACGTTTTTCCCAGCGAATAGTTGCCAATAAATCAGGGTTATCTTTATTCGATGATTCGGTTACAAAGTCAGTAATGATTCGCACCTCAACGGTGGATGTTGCGCCATAAACCTTATCTGGCGCATTGGCACCACCGTACCAATCGAGATAACCTTTATTCACTTCACCGGTTCCGTAGACTTGAACGGCGTCATAGTCATGTTGTAAACGGAACCAGTTATAACCTTCGCGCTTTTCGACGTAATTACCGATGAAATATTTCGCTAACGCTAAGTTTTCTGATTCTTTACCATCTTCAACCGTAGTGACCTTTTCGATATAACCCGTCAGTTTATCGGCAACATAGAGATCGACTTTGGTTTCTTTCAATGGCAGTAAGGTAATAAGGCCAATCAAAGCCAGCACACCGAAAAGAACACCGACCCCCGCAAAAATAAAAGCAATTTTCTTATCGCGCTGATCACGCTGAATAGTCTTTAACTCAAAACTTTTTGAAGCGGCCAGATAGTCTTTAGTTTTACTAGGCTTACTTAACATAAGCGCCTCCAATAGAGGTATTAATTGGTTCTAATTGCCCCGATACCGGAGGAAGGGTGTTTTGCTGCGTTGCACATCCAGAAAGCACGCACAGCAAAAGCAGCACGCCCGTTATTTTCATAGCGAGTACCTTAAATGTATTAAAAATTAATGGAGAGTAACGTCAATGAGGAACAGAAGCAGTTATCTGATTACATGGCGTCTTTAATCTTTGGTTCGGTTTTAACTGTAGGTGCGCTTTTCCATTGCATCCCGGAAGAGGTTTTTGGCGCTTTCGGAGTGATGTCAGCTGGTTTAGGACTCTCCCCGCTCACTCTTGACGCCATAATATTACGGTATTTCTCAGTAACGGCCTTGGCCGTCATTTGTGCACCCTGTCCCATTGCATACCCTGCGCGGCCTGTCGTGCGGGCATCGCCCTTAAAGCCCTCGCTCATGCCTTTCCCCAAATCTTTTGCGCCGCCTTTCCCCATCTTAACCATGCTCTGCGCAGCTTTAGAGGCACCAAACAACCCAACCCCCACACCCATTGCTGCCGCTGCCTGCATTGTGCCTTCAACGCCAACACCAGCGAGCTGTGTGGCGAACTTACTGGAAAGCCAAACAAGTACAGCAGCCAAAACACCGGTCGCACAAGCCTGAGCACCGAGTAGTATTAAATTACTCATATCCGCTTGTTGGTTAGCTTTGGCAAGAACATCATTAAATAGGGTTATGGTTATACCAATAAAAAGAGTCGCAAAAAGAACTGTCAAAATACTTGAGAATATAATTTGCAGCCAATTATTAAACATTTGACGCAAGAAGCCCAAGAGCATGCAAAAGATAAATATAGGAGCAACAATTCCCATTAGTAGTATCGTTATCTCTGCAATTACAAAAACCGCAGCAGATACAAGCGTAGTAACTAAGGATCCAGCCCAAGCAAGCATAGCGCCAATGCCACCATCAAGCTTTACGTAAGTAGAGTCGTCCAATTGAAGTAATTTATTGGCTAAATCAGATGTACTCTGCCACATCGAATCTAACATTTGCCAGGGATCTGAACCATGCCCAGATACAGAAGCAAACCCATCTTTCATTCCATTAAGCGCATCAATTGTTAGAGTTAAATAACCTCCGAGATTAAGCATAAACGCCAATATTACTGACATTTTTGCCAAGTCCCATATGATACTTTCAATTGGACGCTGTAGTTTACCAGCAAAAATACGATAACCAGAAACTAAAACATAGAGTGAAATTGTTGCTTGAATAAGAGTTGCCATTAATCCGGCATAAGCCATCATCTTGCCCTGCGTTGCTGCTTGCAGGGCATCCATGACGGTATTATGGAAATGGACGAAAAGTCCTTCACCCGCCATATAAATACCTTATCTTTTCATAAGAGGTAAAAACTTTGCCTTTGTCTGTTCGTCACCTAATTGAGCGAAAGAAATAGCAGCACGACGAGCAAACTCACAGTTGTCGCTTGCTTCACCAGAATCAAGGCAATTCTTATAGACCTTGTACGTTTCATCAGGGTGGCTTTTATACCAAGTCTCTGATTTCGTCTCATCCTTGCAAGCTGAAAGCGAAAATAGAGCAGCAGTAATGAAAGTAATGCTCGCGACGTTAAGTTTCATTGTGATCTTCCCTTTTAGTAAGTAGGTACAGACGCCTTTGCCTGTTGTTCACGAAACGCCTTGTGTCGTTTCGCTTCCAACAGTTTATCACGCTGTTCGGCAGATTTAATGTTCATTTCCCATTGCGTAGAGAGCACGTTCAAATGCACACTCTGCGCCTGGATACTGTTCGCCAAATCTTGTGACTCTTTGCTATCCTTGGAGTAGCTAATGCGATCGGCCAGCTGGTTAATATTGGTCAGCGTATCGTTGATTTTCTTTTCAACCTCCGAAGTCTGCTCTATCTGCCAGGCTTTATTGACCACTTCCTGCTTACACACGGTGGCAATTGACGAATCAGCTTTGGGATCGCAAACATCAAACGACTTATACTTGTCGTAAATACGCTCTAAATCGCCAGTAGGGAGGTTATCACTGAGAATAAAGTCATTCAGGCTCAAGCCACGTTCCTGAAGTGCCTTTATCTCATTTTTCATACTTTTGGCCTGGTTAATGAACTGCTGTACATCACGCACGCCGGTCGCCGTTGCAAGCTGATCCTGATAAGAACGAAGCTGGCTCTTATAATGCTGAACTGTCTGTTGCCAGTTTTGCATCTCCCGCACGAACTCCTGGGCGCGTTGGATATTGCTAACACCATCAAAAACCGGAATACCCCCGGCCAATACGGAAGCCGATGGAGAAAACAACGCAGCCAGCAGCACACATGCAGTCAGTTTATTGCTTTTCATAGTAATTCCTTATGCAACTAGTTTTAGGTACGAATCAACCCACTCGTCCGGCTTCATGCCTTCTTTAAAGATTGAGTCGAAGATTTCCAGATCGTCTTTATCAGCGCTGAGTAATTTGGTGGTTACACCAAGACCGGATAAATCCAATGTAACAAGCGCAGCAAAATCATTAAGGTCGCCTTTATGCAAAGGTGATTTAACGATAAGAAATTGCCGCGATAACGGATCAAGACTTTTAATAATATTAAAGTACCGCTCGGGGACTTTCAGCTTATTAACGTACTCATCATAGTCGGCCTTAGGATTCGCCATATAGAAATGCGTTGTACATTGTTCACGCATTGCCCCTGACACACTGCTTTTTATAATCTCCTCTGGCGATTGCGTCGCGGGGATCATCAGTCCGTTAAGTTTACGCATTGTTTTAAGACGGTTATAAACAAAATCGGCGAAAGCATCATTACCGATCCATTGCCAAAACTCATCCATTTGAATAATTAAACGACGACCATCGAGCAAGCTGGTAACACGGTATAGAAGATAGAAGGATATGGCGGGACAAACATCGGGATTATCCAAGAACTCAGTGCCATCGATGCCAAATATATCATACTCACTCAAATCGAAAGTATCGTTATCGTTATCGAACACCCAGGCTAAATCACCGCCCTGAGCCCATTTTGCTAATCGAATTTTAAGGCCATCTTCCCGGGCTTCTGCTGTTGATGGCTCGCTGATATTTTCCAAGAGTTTCGTAACACCAAAAGCACGAAGCTCTTTAGGCAATTTCATTACCCGGTTGATACCGTCATTGAGCATCTTTTCTCTACGCTCTGAAAGCGTATTGCCATTTGCTGTACACAGAATTTTCATCAATTGCTTGATGAAAATGATATTGCGCTTGGTGGGTTCCAACATGAAGGGTGCGAATCCGCTAACTTCACCACTTTTAACCATGAAATACTGCCCCCCCAACGCCCTGATCCCCGGTTCTGCTGCTCGGTCTTTATCAAAATACACCGTCGTCAGCCGCTTGGATTTCACATTGCTGGGGAACAAATCCTCCCTGCGCCACTTCTGAGCCATTGCGGCCAGGAACAGCATCAACACCGTTTTACCTGACCCGGACGCACCGAGGATATCAGCATGGCCAAGCGTCTTCTTTCCCCGCTCATCGATGCCCATTAGCGTGTTATGCAGATTGAGGTCATATTTTCCGCCTGAGGGTGTTTTCAACTGCACCAATGGCTCCCCCCAGGGGACACCGTCGCGTTTACCAGCGAAAAAATTATGTAATGACTCAATATCCACAAAGTTCTGACTGCTGACCGGCACCAGGCGCGGACGAAGATGATACACCCCCGGCAACTGAGCCAGGAACGCCGCACCCAGCGACAACATCGACAGTGATACGATAAACCCCAGATCTTCGAGAACAGTCACAATAGCGTTACTGTCACGTACCAGCTCATCCATCGTATCTGCGTATATCATTAGCGAGTAATGGAAGCGGCCAAACGAAATGACACCCGATGTCACAAGGTCTTTCGCAACTTTCAAATCCACCAATTGCGACTCAGCTTCATCACCAGCGCTGTTTAAGTGCTTTAGCTTGTCATCAATGCTGGTGATCGTTTCCCGTTTCCCCATAGCACTGAATGAAGTCGTTAATACATACGTCACCGGTTGGTATAACAACGCATCCATTAGCCCTGCCTCGGTCTGCTCACAAAAATCCTTGATTTCTATGGAGCGGAAGAAGCGTTTAGACCTCGCCGTATTAACTTGCCCGGTATCCTGTGAAAGAAACAAATCAACACCACCCAAAACTTCATAAAATGGCGTTTTAGTTAAGCGTACCTTTTGCCAGATACCCGATAACAAATACTGATAAAAGCTAAGTTGTGAAGAATAAACACCAGTTTCATCTTCATACATACCTAGCGGCCTTGCATGGAAGCGTTTAAGCGACGCACTTAATTTACTGATTATTTCGCGCATCTCAGGCAGAGTTTCTTCAATGGCCTTCTTTTTCTCGGCAGGTTTACGCATCGCGTTTTGTGCCTTTTGTTCCTTGGTAAAAGGCATATAACACACTGTATAAAAAATACGGTTGCGATAAAGCTTCGTATCTCTGATTCCGTCGTAATATTTACGACTTATTTCATCAGCAAGATCATTACCACTCGGCGAATCCAGATGCTCGTAAAACTCTTCACGAATACGGTGAGTATAAAACGTGACCGGCTTACCCTCCCACGACCGGAGCATAGTATTTAATTGATTATTGATAATTTTCAAATCATCATCTTTCTCGCACTCGAAAGGCACACCCAAAATTTCCCAAGTGGCGATTTCATCAGTGTTTCTTGTTTTAACGATTTGAGTATCAATGTGAGATGAATAAGGAATGATTTTTTCCAGCGGCATACGCTCATTCAATTTCATGCTATTGATTATCTCCGACATATCAACCGCATCATATTGAGCGGCTGAAATAACAGTGGCGTCATAATGACGATTCATTTTAAACACGCCACGCGTTTGATATTTCAACCAAATGAGATGAAATATCGACTCATCTTCATTGGTCATTCTTCGCATGATAAACCATGCCGCGATTGCGAGGATAAGACAGAACCAGCTTACGTTAGCGCTGAGAGTAATCAGCGCCCCTTCTACGACAACGAACGGAATAAGCGGGACACCAATCCCGCGTAATACCGGCTGCCGCGCTAATGCCTTAAATAAGGTTGCCATGCAGCCCCCTGAAACTTAAGAAAGCCACTTACCGATCTCTGCCGCAGCAGAGATAATGCCAGCGCCAAGGATAACGCCCCAACAGTCCTTGATTGACTCACCACGGAACAAGCAACGGAAGCCGACGATCAGCGCCGCAATCGCGACAGTAACGCCAACAAGTGAGTGTGCTTCTTCAAATACTTTTTGAAGCAGTTCCTCTGTTTTAGTCAACCCAGCCGCATTTACAGATGAAGCAGCCGTCAACGAGACGATAGCCAACAGGAACTTGTTTTTAAAATCACGAGCAGTCTTGAACATAATATTACCTATTTAGTGTATGGTTATCGGCGATGAACTCGCCGCGAATTAACGTGGTTGGGTATAATGTGATGACCTTCTTATCCTTAATTTCCCTTTTATCCTCTCCTGTTTTATCTGTAGCCTTGTCATATTTAGTACTTGGAACAACAAAAGTTTTCCCTGGTGAATCAGGATAGCCAATACGTTCAACATAACTTGTCTTATTGAACTCAGACTCTTTCTTTTTCCCGGTATTAAAATTACCGGAGTAGTAGCAGCTCAACGCGTTCTTGAGCGTTTTTCCCCTGGTGTAGCAGTCGGTGAGTATCTTTTCGAATACAGTTAGATTGGTGCAAGGGTTAAACAGTTTTTCAGCATCAACATTGAATTTGTCAAAGTTAGTGCTCGTAATTTGCATCAATCCAACCGAGTAGCGTCGTTTCTTCAATTCGATGTTTCTGACGATGGAAAGCGCATCTTTTTTATTATTTGGAAGATGAGTTATAACGCTCTTCCCATCTTTTATCCTTTGTTCTTTTGGAATTATCTCTGCAATAGCATAGGGATTAAGTCCTGATTCAACCCTGACAACATCCATCGCAGTATCAGGGTGAACAGTGGCTGCGCACTGCATCGCAAGTGCGATAAATGTTGTTGTAGAAATCATGATGACCTTCTAAGTCAAAACAGAAAATAAAAAGTGGCCGTCCAGAAAATAAAAAGGCCGATGAGAAGTGAATGCCATGTGTATCTAATTAAATAATTCATAGACGCTCAAAATGGTAGCGGCAGTTATTTTCTATCTTTACCCACTTCCTTAATAATTTCGTTTTTTGCCCTCTCTCCATAGAGGTCGATCAGGTATTGAAAGAATTGTGCCGTGGTGATCTGTTTCCCCGTCATAAATGACACTTCGATTGCCAGTTTTTCAACAACTTGCTTTCGAGGAGCGCCAATGTAAATTACACCTCCTGCCGTTGATGGCTTTTTTATACGATCAAGACCTGTATTTGATGACATGAAGTCTCCTGATAAGGATGCAAAAAAGTGCCGCTGAGTTTCCCCAGCGGTTATGAAAAATCTATATTTAGATAATGTGCTACGTTTATCAGTTAATGCGCGGTTCTAACGTAGCCATCGAGAAAGTTGATGAGAGAAGCCATTCGATTTACAGGTTCACTTTGCCCGTTGATTTCTTCAAGTTTAGCCAGAAGGTCAACAGGGACATTACTGTAAGAAACCGATTGATCACTTTTATCAACTTCCGTCAACTCAAGGTATCGTAAACCTGCGATAACTGCCTCAGGGAGAGGACGAATCTTACCGCCGATCTTAACAAATTCATTCACACCTATGAGCTGGGTGATTTTCGTCGTGTGAACAACTTCGGGGTCAAAGCACAAGAACAGATAAGCAGGGAAAAGAGGCCGCTGGTTGATGCGCACGCTCGTCTTGCTGTCTGCCCGTTTCGTGATCACCGTAAGTAATGGTGTGTAATGAGTGACCGACAACCGCTCAAACCCTGCAAGGATTTGCTTGTAGGCTTTCGGACTATGGTAAAGCAGAAACCAACCCTTCATAGAACCTCCTTTTCCACGCTGACGCCCTGAGCGATCCAGGTGGATATCCCCAATACGTGCCACGCCATAACTGTATGGATATACAGTATTATGCAAATCTATGACATGTGCAACTCTCGTTGTTGTTTGGTGATTCCCTGATGTTACGCAATACGTAACATTAAAAGTGATAAGTGATGGTAAACGTGTGCCAATGTTTCAATTACTTATCAGGTTTTATAATGGTTCCGAAGAGATTGAGAATTGCGCGTAAGTACGCCGGACTATCCCAGGAAAAACTCGGTGTCTTGAGCGGTATAGATGAAGGGTCAGCCCGAGCTCGTATATCCAGATATGAGCATGGCGTTAATCGCCCCACCTATGAACAGACACGCCAGTTCGCCAAAGTGCTCGACGTTCCTACATGCTACTTCTACATCGATGATGATGGCTTTGCCAACCAAGTTTTAGCCCTGTATGACAAAATCAACAACCCAACCATGCCGCCGCGTACATTCTATTGATGTTATACCACGCTGACGCCATTTCCGATCCAGATGGAGGGGAAGAAGGAAGGACTCGATCACGTTGTTATCTATCTATATACTGCTACATTCACATAGTATCAAAATTTACGGCCAATGAAAGCAGAAAAGGCCACGATAGTATGCCAACAAATGGTGATTAAACAGTAAGAAAAACCATTAAAAATGCAAAACTCCAGAATTAAAATCCATCCGCTAAGACATTACTAGATCAATCGATCGCCTTTAACCTCTTAAACAAACAAAAATTCTTTTTTACACAGTTATTACTTAAAAAAGATTAACCGATCAATTTCAACAACTTGCAGTGCCATGCAAATTTTCATCTATACGATGAAATATTGTCATTGTATCTACGGCAAGATAACTCTCAATTTATCCAATATATGTTCTATTGGATATATCAAATATATCATCTATATGAGCTAAGTGAATTCTAACTCCAATTCGCGTGCGGTTATAGCTTGAACACGCCCACTTTTATTCCGACCTTGTCCTGCTGTTGTTGCTTCAACAAACTCATTTTAGCATCCTGGAACTGCTTTATGCTGACACTCTGTTTTATGAAACGTTGCGGATCATTCAGCACTTCAACGTTGTTAAACTGAACCTTTCTATCAATGCCAATCACACCTTTGTTCTCAACAACCCAGTTATTTCGCTTAGACTCTTTATAGCCTTTGACTTCACCTTGCTTATCAAACAAAGGAACCTTAACAGTTGTTTCCCCTTCCTTTTTTATCTTAATTACACTTCCTATATTCACTTTTTCCCTGAGCAGCTCATTTGCTAAGTTGGTTCCCCAAATAGTCATTTCCTTTTCGCCCTTTATCGTTTTCAGTTGAATATAGTTTTGACGTTTATTTTTAGGGTCGTTTTTGTAATGCGTGTTCCCAAAATCAACCACTTCATAAAGATTACGCGTTTTATCAGGTTCTGCTTTTATTTTAGTTTTAAGTGCAAAGTCATGCTTATGAGTGGCCTTTACGTTATAGCCTTTGTCTTGGAGTTTTTGTGCGAAACCAGAGCGTAAATCGCGGAGATCTTGCTTACGTATGTTTATCCGATGACCGGCATTGTCAGGTATACGCAGAACAACATGTACATGAGGGTTGTCTGTGTCCTGATGATAAGCCATCATAAATCGATTATCGGGGTATTTTTCTTTTATAACATCCCGAACCGAATCCAACATATCATCCTGGCTAACACCGACCATGGAATTTGTATTGAACATCATGTTATGTGTTATATGAGGGTTTTTGTTATCATCAAGACGTGTTTTATCCTCAGGGGAAATCATATAGTCGTAGGCTTCGGAAATATCTTTATCACCTTCATATTCTCTCCCTTCATCATCTTTTAACTTTAAATCAGAATCACGACTGATGTAGTTAATTGAATTTTTTATTCCTCGGGCTGTTTTGGCATTACCTGTGATTTTAACCATGACTTCACGACTAGCACCTTTAGAAGTAGTACGCTGCTTTACCCCTTTCTGATAAGCAGCACCACCATTCCTGGCTTTATGTGCAAGAGGATTTTTTGACGCTCGATCACTCCGCGCCTTTCTAATTTTGTACTCTTTATCAACACTAACGCCCATCTTTGCCTCCCCGTTTCCTAAAGTTACTCCTATTAATCCCAGCCGTTGTTAACGTATCAACCTGTTTTTTCAAGGCTTCAATGTTTTCATTAAGACGGCGAACATCCTGTAAAAATTCATCATCGTTAATAGTTAACATCTGTTTTTTTGATATGATGTAATGCAAATTACGCCCTACCACATCAACAGCGTTCCTCACCCTCCGAAGCTCTGCAACTTCATCCGGGTAAAAAGCTGGAGCGTTGGTCAATGAAGATGCCAGGCGAAACCGCGACTCTTTGGACAAAGACCAACCATTTCTAGCGGCTTCACGCTGCAACTTTTCTTTCAGCTCCATGCTAACTTTAACATTAAGCTTCTCCGAGTTATCCTGAAAATTGAAGTCACTAATTTCATAGTTAGCGGTGCTCTTGGTTGCTGTAATAGCCAATGCGATTTTTTTTAATAAAGATGCAGGTGTTAACCCTGCTATTGTCGCTTCTGATTTTAAAATATCGTATGCGTCAACATCCAGTCTAAGTTGTACATGTTTTACTTCATCCCCCATTAGAGAGCCTCCGGTAACGTTATTACATAGTTCATATAATAGCAGAATGCATGTTTATGTGGCTATATTTACAGCAGATGGTGATCTGATACAAGCCTATATCTAACTCTGCTATAAAAAACACAAAATGACAATATTCGCTTTTAAATCATATCATTAACGCCTCTAGATGTGTTCGCTATGCTCACCCATCAAGACAACGGAAATCACGCCCAGGTCGCCGCATAGCGTCGCCCAGCCCGCTCACCGTTGCCAGCGTTAAAAACGTTCTGTGTAGCGGCGAGTTGGTTTAGGCTTTGCAGGGCGGAGGGGGGGATTTTGCGTTATGTGGGTTAATTACGCCTACGGCGGCTTCGGGGGAATGTTACAGCGGCGCTCATCTTTCTTTTTCTTTTCCCCCTACATGCCCTTTCGGGCATAAAAAAGGGAGCCTTAGCCCCCTTTCTTTCATCATCTAATCTTTGTTAAATCGTATTTTTCACCGTACCACTCAACTAACTGCTCTGGGGACTCTTTCGCCTCATACGCTTGGAGAATAAAATCCGAACTCAAAGAAACGTCTTCCATCGTTAAGCCATATCGGTGCTCAAAAAGCCGTTTAACTCCTGCCTTGTAATAGTGAATTGACTTCGTGTAAATCACTTTATTTTTCATAGCGCATACCCCCGCAGGTAATCGACCCACCAACGCAGATCGTCCCATGCATGTGCTTTCATTGCCGGTATACGGGTTTGTTTTCCGCTTGCGAGTTGTTTTGCGAGCTGTATAATATCAATTGGCATTTTTAATTCCTCGACAGTCTTAGATTTGCCTGAGAGCCGGATTGTTAGCGCAACCCGGCTTTCTTTTTTAGATGGATTGAATTACTTCATTTACTTCCTTCACAACATAGTTGTAACCCTTGTTGTTTTGGCCGAATTGGAAAGCCGCATCAAATTTATTCAGTGCATTTGTGATATAACGGCAAATCACAACTTCACCAAAAGAATTTTCTGCAATAAATACAACTTCAAAGCGAGATAAGCGGAGGGTATCAAAATTGCGGTTAGATTCTTTCATATTCATTACTCCAATCACCTACGGGGTGTACCGATCGAATCGCTATTGATTCAATAAATTCATTATACATCGTTTGATATCCGATGCAACTTTTATATTCATCAATAATAAATTAAGCGGTGTGAGTTAAGCCTGAATTTGATGGCGGGTTGCGTATTCTGCGTAGTATCGATTGCCGTTTATATTTGCGGGGGTCATGGTAACGATATACCCGGAGCCTGATTTCTCCACCGCTTCGAGCTGATAATAAGACCGGTTTAGAACATTTAGAACCATGTCACCTACAACTAATTCTTTAGTTTTCTTTTCCATCGTGAAACCTTCTGCTGTAGTGATAATTATCGATTCAATAAATCCATTATACATCGTTTGATACTTGATTCAATATAAGATAAAAAAATAAGGCGGGTTCCCCCGCCTTGTATTAATTTGTTTTTTCTAATTGTTTTTTACCTTTTGCTTTTCTTTGCCCATTTGTTCCATACATTTCGCGGATTTCTTCGATGGTGTGTGTTTTCCTGTTGTAAACACTTTTATGCTCCTCTGGTCTGTAATACCACTCTTTTTTACTAGGTGCCCACTTGCATTTTAGCGATTTAAGTATCTCTTTATGATTTTTAGTTTCACCTCGAATCCAAACCCAGTTTCCTATCACTTCGAATATTACCCCTTCCAACGTCACAATCGTTTTTAATACACTTTCAATTTCATCACTGTAGTTATACACATCCTCTTCATTCTGTGATTGAAATTGATTTATTTTTCCAATGTTATTAGTAAGGAATTCATACGCCGCATTAATCATTTTCATCATTTCTGCGCCGATAGGGTTTTTATCTGGGTGATATTTAACAGCGAGGCGTTTAAATGCTTTTTTCAGTTCGGCCTGATTAACTTCACCAGTTAAACCGAAAACATTGAGGGCTTCTTGAATGTTCATAATTTTATTCCTAGCGCCGTTCGGGGCGTACCGTTCAAATCACTGCTGACTTGATAGAACCATTATACATCGTTTGATGAATGGCGCAATGTATTTATGCACGTAAGTGCATGAAAAGCGGCACTATATAGTTAAAAATCACACTATTATAACCCCGCTGATGCCCGCCCTTGGGCGGTACAATATTGCATGAAGCAAAATCCCCCCTCCGCCCTGCTAAGCCTATACGCGCCAACAGACGACGCAGACGCAAAACCCGCCCCTTCCCTCGGTGAGCGGTCAGAACGACGCACAGCGCCGTTTTGAGCGTGATTTCCGAGGCGTTAGCGGATGCGCTTGCGCAGATGGTTACGGGGGAGAACGTAGAGAACAAACAGTAAGGGAATAAACACAATCAAAAATGGCGGCGCCGGTCGGTGGCCATGTGTAAAAATGATGGTGTTTTCATGCCTGGCGCCTGGCTGCAGAATGCGCCTTTGACGTCAAATTGACAAATACGGATGTTTACCGGCCAACAATAACAAAAAATTATACTCCCCTACGGTCAGCGTTCCGCGTGTGTTCGGGTTCTCTTTTGACTGCCAGCTGCGCGGCAGACACTCAAACAGTGCGGCGGCTTGTTCAACGCTCAACCCGGCAGCTTCCCTCAACTGCCTAACGTCGTCAGCGCTAGGTTTATTTTGCACCGTCATCAGCTCCGGTTGCTTCTGCGTCAAAACATACTGCGGATGTTCACCGGCAAGCAACAGCAGGAACTGAAACTCACCGGGCCGGATGCCGATCGTCTCTTTTGACGTTTCAGACTCCTTTTTTTGCCACGTAGCCAAAGTAACGCCAAAAAGCGCAGCAAGGTTTTTTTGCGTCAATCCGAGTTGATTTCTCAGCTTTGCGATTTCCGCGCCGGTCGGTGTCGTCATTCTTCACCCTTAAAAAATTCAGAATCGAGTAAAATTTTAGTTGAGCGCAACTTGGGTAAATCTAGCCCTTTTAATTCTTCTTTGCTGCTTGCGGTAAACTGTGAGACTTGATCCACAAATTCCTTTTCCGTTCCGTCTGGAAAGCGTTTACGTTTGATTCGTGTAAACACGGCTTCTAACTGCCCGTTATCCAATTTAAAAACTTCTGTTTTAAACGTATTCATGCCGCTGGAACCGGCATGATGATAGACGCAGGTCTTAGACATTGTTTTGCCCTCTTAGTTGGCTAATAAACCCAACGATCCGAATAGTTTCATCCATCGTTAACCCTTTTAGGTCGAGTTTATAATTTTCATAGCAATAGCGTTGAACCTCGCCGCCGATCCCCCCATGACTCAATCCACACACTCTATCGGTGTGACCATAGCGAGGCCGTTCGACACTGACTAAGCGGCTTATAGCATCGATAAACCACTCTTTAGCCTGTTTCCGTTCAGCCTCTCTTTGTCGCTGGCTATCCGCATCTGCAAGCTTTGCCCGGAGGCCATTGAATAAGCGCTTGCGGATATCACGGCTGATCGCCGTTGGCGTTCTACTGTGGGAAATTTTAATCGCTGTATCGCTGCAACGGTCAATGACGGCCAACAGCTGAAACTGGTGATATGTGCAGGTGATTATGATGCTGTAATGTCGGTATTCAGGAGAGCGCAAGACTTGACGCCATTGCTCGGACTTTAGACGGTCAATGTGCCACCCGTCGCCGAGTAGCAAGCAGACTTGCTCAAGGGTGGTAATTTGCTGATTTGAAAATTCTTGCATGTTGTACTCCTAATCGCCAATCGGGGCGTACCGTAATAAATCTTACCGTTTGTCGGCAGTTAAATAGACTTCATCCCCTGCCCGTTTGCCAACGGCGATCACCAGCAGGACGATTTCGTTGTCGATGACTTCGTAAACCAGTCGATACCCGGATGAACGTAGTTTGATTTTATAGCGGTTCTGGCGGCCACTGAGTCGGGACGCTGGCACATGAGGGTTTTCTAATCGCTCAGCCAGCTTTTTTTTCAACTGCTCCCTGATCGGATGTCCCAGCTTTTTCCACTCTTTCAGAGCCCGTTTTTCAAACTTGAGTTTATAGGTCATCGAGGGTAACGCTCACAAACTCGGCATTTTTCATGCGCTCATCAGCGATTTGATTCAACTCAGCATCTTCGGCCAGCTCACGATAATAGGCGTAGAGCTCGGGGGGAACGCAGTAGAACGCTGGTTCGTTGCGATTGAGGATCGCGACCGCTTCACCGTCACCATCGGCCACGGTTCCCATCGGATTTTTTTTCAGGTCGGTTATCGACGCTGCGGTAGTAGTTAAAATCTGATAAGCCATGAGAGACCCTCCTTCAATAGAACACCAATAATAGCACCATTAAAAGTATTTTTCAATGTGTCTAGCTGCGAAAATCGTCTTCGAACGGTTCCATTAATTCATTAATATATGAAATACCAAACTCGTTTTTAATATCCTCTTTAATTCGGTGACAAAGTAATTTAACCGCGTCTGTTTTTGCTGCCATTTCAATGGTGCAATCGTAAAGCCGCTCTAACATCAAAGTTGTTTTAGTAATGTTCGAACCATATTTCGACAACGCATAAATTAAAAATTTACCACCCTCTTTATCGTTATGTTTCTCCATAAATAAAGTAGCGGCTAAGTCATCCCCATATGCGAATTCATCCAATATGATCTTCTTTACCTTTTCCGGGAAACTGACTTCTATAATATCTACATCACTTTCTCTAAATTTACCCAAGAATTCAATGAAGGGAGAATACTTTTGGGCAAATGGAATGAATTTATTTGCAGGAATTACACAAGTATAATAACAGTGAAAACCGTCATCCATTTTTGATTGAAAACCCAAGTCTCGATCATAATGACTTTTGCAGAAATCAACCAAATCAACTAAAGCGTTTTTTTCTAATAACCGTTCGTCAGCAATGATGGTTTGTTCCTGGATTTGTTCAAAGTAGTCAACGCCTCCAGTACTGATTGCCTCAAGGATCGCAAAATTATTCAAATCACACTGTGCCAGAATGCTCATTTCAATTCGATGCATTTGTATATTATTGATTCCAGCCATAAATAATTATCCTTGTAATGTTAACAAGCACAACCAGAGCATTGTAGCTCCGGCGACCCGTAAGACTATGCGACCAGTAGGAAAAAGCAAAGGTGCGATGATGCTTAAGCGCTGAAACGCAGCCAGTAGCGCGTAGAGCGATCTTGGGTATCTGGATGAGCTGAGCCTTCACTTATGTGCCGATCGCGGCTTAAAGAGCTTTACAGAGAGCAAAAAAGGATCCTTTTTGGATCTTCCGCACCGCTCGCCGCAGTTTTGGCTAGCGTAGGCAAGCTATGCGCCGCCGGAGTCTGTCAAAACGAGGAAGCGGAATTGCTACGGTGTTTAATGTGAGCACGTTCACACAGTAGCATATTGGGGCGATCAGGAGGTCTGACCGTGGGTTGTGTGCCTGCGAGTTATCCACAGGGCTTTGTATTACTGATCTTTTTTTACTTATTAAAAGACTTAGTTCAAAACTTACTTAAACTTGATCTTAACTTAATATACTTAAGTAACATTTTATTAACATTTTTATATTGTTGTTATTTAAGTGTTTATTCCTTTTTTTTTATTGAGTGTTAGTTCTAAAGGTGAACACCTATGCCGCAAAAGGTGAACGTTTATGCCGTTAAGGGTGAACACCTATGCCGTAAGAGGTGAACGCCTATGCCGTTAAGGGTGAACGCCTATGCCGTAGAGGTGAACGCCTGTGCCGTAAGAGGTGAACGCCTATGCCGTAAGAGGTGAACGCCTATGCCGTTTGCTGTAATTTACGTTTGCAATAGGGGTTGCAGGCTCTTCCTGGCTGATTTTTGAGCGCTACAGGTCATATAGTAGTCTGATATATATATCATTTTAATAGATCAGTTTGTTGATGAGTACCTTTCAGAACGGTAAGCCTTTCCTATCAGATATATGCTTATGTTTGTAATGACTTTTTTATGAAAGGTGAACGCCTATGCCGTGTTTGGTGAGGGAGAATGCCGCAAAAGGTGAACACCTATGCCGTCTCGAATTACACTTGATTACACAGTTAAAACCTCAAAGGTGAGATTTATCTTTTTTGATATCTCACTTAAAGGTGAACTCTTTTTTATTGCAAAGTTCACCTTTGGTGTTATTGTTGTTCTGTCGAATAAGATAAAAAGGTTTGTACGGATGAAACTTCAAAATGTGACGCCAAAAACTAAGATAAGACATCGGAATGAAATCAACTCTACATTCTCCATGCTTCCCTTGTCTGCTCGCCGAATCTTGTTTATGGCTATTGCCCAACTTGATTCCAAAAGAATGCTAGAGCAAGGGCAGACATTCAGAATAACTGCAAAAGAGTATTCTGTGATAGCTGATGTGGACATATCTGTCGCTTACAAGCAACTTAAAGAGGGTGCTAGCGAACTACAGACCAGTATCATTAGCATTCCAAAGAGTCAGCTTTTAGAACCATTCGCAAGAGCTGGGGAACCTTTGTTACCGAAGAAAGGGAAAAAATCACCGGCTGATACTATACGATCTTTAAACTTGACTGAATATTGTGACTATGCAGAAAGTGAGTCATCAATAGAGCTGAGTTTTACACGATTCATCGAACCATACATTTGTAGATTGAAAGACAACTATACAACTCAAGTTCTGTTATCCACGGTTAGACTCTCAGAGACGAATGCTAGCTCACTTTATCAACTCATTAGAAAAAACATCAGCATTGGAAAGAGAAGCTATTTTGATATCGAGGTTGATGATTTAAAAGATGAGTTGAATTTGTTTAAAATTGAAGACAACGAAAAAAATTACTTTTATCCAGACTTCAAAATTTTCAATAGAGCGTTTTTGAAAAAAAACATTTCTCTAATAAATGATGTTACCGAAATTAAAGATCTAGATTTTTCAATTATTGAAAAAGTTGCCCGTAAAGCTTCTAAGCTTCGTTTTACTTACTCTGTAAGTAAAGAGAGTGAAGCAGAAGATGATTTTGTAGATGAGGTGCTGGAACTAAACCAAAAAGGTGAAGTGAAAGCATCGAGTAACAACTCTCGGCGTGATATCAATGCAATCTCAGAGCCAGACACAGAAATCCCTGAGGGCTTTAGAGGTTAAGGAGGCTTTATGTCAAACATCTATCAGTTCCCGCAAGGCAAGGAAAGAACCAGTTTTAAAGCAGCCGTGAAACGTGTGAGTCATGAGAAAAAGAAGGCAGTGCGTAATGGCCGCGTTCTGAGGTGGCTAGATTTCCTTTGGTTTACGGTTCGGTATGCAATTGCTTTACTGCTCACTGCTGCCGTTCTGTTACCTGCTAATGTGCTCTACCCGTTCAGGAAGTTGTTAACGTATCTGACTGTAGGGCTTGGACTCGTTTTTTACTATACGGTCTATGATGAGCATTTTTATAAAGGTACTGACTTCACGCTTATCTGTTTGATCGCAATGACGGTGATAGCTCACTTGGGTTTAGTGTTGGATATTGTATTTTTAAAATTTGAGCCTTTTTTCCGTCTGATGCGTGTTAAAAATAATACGCCTTTTACCAGGGAAAACCGTAGCCAGCGCGGTGCAGCCAATGATGATTGATTGGTATACCCTCCCCGTTCTGCAAAGCGTTTTTTCCGTGCTACCATAGAGTAAGGTGACAAATGAGAACTTCGGAGCAGCAAAGAGAACTACACGATGCAAGATAGGCAAAGTGACCACATATCCATGCATTTCATGCATTGCTATGTGTTCACTTTGCCAGTGCTGCCGTAGGCTCTCGGGTTGCTATGCAACAGAAGGAGTAATGATAATGGATTACCAACAACGTAACCCACTAACGATACAAGAGAAGGAGTTCTATGCCAATCTGGTGCAGCTCTGCCCTCCTGGTGTCGTGGTTTTGTCTAAAATTAAACTTGCCGAACTGGTGAAACCCACAGCAGAATCAGGTAGTGATAAATTCTATAATGACATCAACAAAATCCTGAGTGTTACCCTGGATTTTGTTGTGTATGATTTGAATAACAATTATACCGTGGCGGTGTTTGACTATCAAGGAAATGGGATTTTCAAAGAGGAAAGGAAATCATTTCTTTCTGAGGTGTTTAAACAATCTTCGATTGAATATTTTTGCATTTCAAGAGTTGCGGAACTTTACTTAATTGATTTTTTTAAGGGGTAATATATGGGCCTTGTTAAGAGTTTGTTAGATGACATGCAGGAAGAAAGAAAAGAAGAATGGATACGCGAACATCTGGGACTAGATGAAGACAGCGAGCTTGATGAACTATCTATTGAATATGGAGAAGCAGAATTTCAGTTTCATGAATACCAGGATCATCTTGCAGATGAAGCTGCCTATCAGTTTGAGTTAGAAGAAGAACAGGAAATGGAGATCGAGTGGTTAAAAAAGAATCCCCATCTTGATATTTTTAAAAATTACTCCAGTGCCTTAGAAGCTGTTCTCTCTCTCAATTCAATTGAAAACAATGAAACACTCATAAAAATGCAAGTGGCCTACTCAGTCACTATCCTGGAATCTTGTCTCAGCGAAATGTTAAAATCTGTGGTTTTATCCTCTGATCGTTACATACGAAACGCTGTTTCCCATGTGAAGGGGTTAAATGACACTACGGTATCTTTGAAGGAAATTCTTGATGATGGTTCTATCATAGAAAAGAGAGTAATGAATTTCTTTTCTGATATTCTTTATCATCAGATTCCAAAGGTTTTAAATATCTATGAGGTTGTCTTGCAAGCAAAACAGCCAAAAGAAAATCGGTTAGGAGAATTAGTTAAGTTAATAAAGCTTAGGCATGACATTGTTCATCGCGATGGAAAAACCATAGAAGGGAAAAGAATTCCTCTTACTTCCAATGATGTTGAAAACTCAGTCAATCTAGTTCGTGTTTTTTTAGCTATTGTCAGTGGTTATATTTCTTCTGCTATCATTACTAATGAAGAAAAATATGAAGAGGACGAGAAATTAAAAAGAGAAGCTTTTTTAATAAGTATGCCGCCTTTTTGAGTAAATGCCCCTTTCGGGGCTTTTTACTTTTCAGTTAAACATGCGTAAATCGCGGGTATAACTTTGACGATAAGCAGTATCATGCTTATTACTATGTACGCAATATAGCCTATCCTTGCAGGCCATGAGGCTTCTTGAATTACAGTAATTATGTGATTTATTAATTCCATTTATCCTCCTGTAGATGTCGTTAAGAGGGGATTGGGCATTCCTTATTTTTCGAAGAAATTTTCATGGGGCGTATCGCCTGTGACCCAATAGCTGGGATTAGTAATCCACGCCCGCCGGTCGAACGCAATAG
>NZ_CAMFLB010000044.1:0-30436 GCF_945957435.1 Serratia sp. PL7
GTTTCGGGTTTTACGTTATTTCAGTGAGTTAGCGACAGCGGGCAGGGAAAACAGGCATTCAGTATTTTTGATGCGTCAGCGATGGAAGCCCGAAGGGGCGAGACAGCAAGGCTGGCTCGATGCGCAGCACAACGTAGCGGCCCGGAGGGCGACGCCCAGCGTGGAAAGGTAAACGACAGGCACAAAAAAACCCGACTGGTGAGATCGGGCTTTAATGTTTTGCCCCAGACTGAGGCGGGAACGACCAAACAATTGACAACGAAATATTACGTCATGGGTAGCGTAAATGCAAACGACGCGGAATAGGGTATACTGCGCGGGTCAATCTGTTAACGTCCTCGCTCCAGCTCCCCGCTTATGCGGCATGAACGGATTAAAGTCCTGGTTGAAAAACAGGTGGTGCTGTTTCAATGCCCAGGCTGGAGCGGGAACGACCAAACAATTGACGTTGGGTAGTCGCTGTGACAGGCAATGTAAGGGCAATCAGCGACGTTCCGGCTCTGTATGGAGCAAACGGATGATTAACGTGTTAATCGTCGTTCTGCGGGCGGTAGTCGCGGTGTCAAACGCTGTGATTGCAATCCTGGAACTGATCCGCGAATTTGTCGATTGATGAGCGCGGAAACGTAGCTAAAGGCGGGGGGACCACTCCCCGCCTTTTAACATGGCATAGCTACCCAGCATTTCGCGCCGTCATAATCGTTACCGCCTTCAGCAATAAAAACATGACCGTCAGTGTCGATCGCTATCGCGCCGGGGCGCTCACACCCGGCATCACGCAGGCAATTTTTCCAGCCATAGGCTTTCCCTTCCCATATCAGTACCACGCCGCCATCATGCCCCGGCCACGCTTCACGGTAAGCAGCTGCTTCAGCAAGAAACCGTAAGCGGGCGAAAAAGCCGGATTGCTTCAGCTCCTTTGCGTCGGCCAGTTGTGGGAATTTTGCCCTGGTAAAACTGCCCGCGTCCGGCGCGGCCACCACGATTTCATCATCAATGACGTTGCGCCGGATCTCTTTGCCATCCTCGATAACCTTTTTGCGGAACGAGTGCCGGAACACGGCAGAGTAAGCCCCGGATTCATTCACGAAAACGCACGTATCCCAGCGGTGATTGCCCTTACTACGAAACGCCCGGTAAACCTCGCGGCCATACTTGGCCGCATCCTCTTTTTTGAAGTCGAAAGCCATATGTCAGTCCTTTTTCTCAAATACCTGTATGTATTGCCCGCAGCTGGCGCAGCAGTATTCACCCAGCCAGCGGCCATCCTCATTCCAGTCATTACTCCCGCAGCGGCAGCGCACAACGCGGCGCTTGCCTTCCGGCACCAGGAGAGGGGGAAAGATCGTTTCCTGAATGTCCGGCCAGAACCGCACGGATGCCACCCGGACCGCCTTTGTCTGGCCCGAATAGTCGAGATACCGAAACCAGACTTCATCTGTCGTAACCATCAGCATTTCTTCCTGAACGAGTAAGGCGGGCAAATGCCCGCCGCTCCTGGTTAATCTATTGCCCGAAAAATACGGCTCTGTGACTCTGGCGGGAGCGTTTCGGTAAAGTCCCGCAGCGTGTGATAGCGCTCGGCCATCGTCTCATTCACACGCTGCCAGCCACGCTCAAACGCCACGCAGCAAAAGTGGCTGTAGGCATACAGCGCAACGATAATCCCGGCTTCTTTGGCACTAACTGGTTCATCAAAATAGTTAGGGAGCGTGAGCTGGTAGCCATCCGGCGCGATGAACGCACACGCGCCGTTTTCATATGTGATGTACTCCCAGCAGCCGCCATCATAGCCAACAGCGTATTTTTTCATGAAGCTGCAAACGTAGTTTTCTGCCTGAAGATAAAACTCTGCGAACGCGTAAGGAAGGAAACGCATTTTCTGAGCGGGGCCGTAGATTTTTGCAGTGACGATATTAGACATAGTGTTTACTCCGTGGTTGCCGCTTTGGGCTGTGTTACCGGGGGCGGTATTGCCTCCTGATGAAACAAGTATCGTTCTTTTTGCTCACAAAGTCAATATTAGTAAACACATATTTTGTTAGACTTTACTCACAAGGAGTCGTATATTTTCTGTATTGCGCAATACAGAAGGAAAGCAACATGACATTGCCAACACCCGAAACCTACGAAGAACTCCAGCACGCCTATGATTTTTTTGATGAACGGCTTTTTAATAACGAGCTGCCGCCATGCCTGATCACTCTGCAACGTGAAAAGCGCACTTACGGCTATTGTTCGTTTCAGCGCTTCGCTGGCCGTGAGAGCGGGCAAATGGTCGATGAAATAGCCATGAACCCGGTGTACTTCTCCATACGCACCATCAAGGCGACGTTATCCACTCTGGTGCATGAAATGGTTCACCAGTGGCAGTTTCATTTCGGCAAGGCCGGAAGACGTGGCTATCACAATAAAGAATGGGCCGCGTTGATGGAAAGAGTCGGTTTAATGCCCTCCGATACAGGACAAGCAGGGGGAAAGAAGGTAGGGCAAAGCATGACCCACTACATCATTACCGGCGGTCCGTTTGACCAGGCGTGTGATGAACTGTTGACGCGTAATTTCCAGCTGTCCTGGATGGACCGATTTCCTCCGTATCAGCCAAAACCCGGAGCGCCGCAATCACCCAGCGGAAAGGGCTACATCGATGATGAAGATGATGGGGAGTATCAGCCGGACGATGATTACACCGACGAACCCGGCGAACTGGACGATGAGATCATCGAGGCAATGAGGTTTGTTTCGCCGCCGCCAGAAACCCCGGTAAACAAGTCCAACCGCGCAAAATACACCTGCCCGGTGTGTCATGTGAATCTGTGGGGTAAGCCGGGTCTGGTCGTGTTCTGCGGCGGGGAGCATTGCGAGAAGGCCGAACTTCAGCCCTCATAAGAAAAGCCCCTGACGGGGCTTTATTTTCATTACAGCGCGTGAATCGCATGGTTAGGGAAGGGAAGTGTGATCTTCAAAATGGAATATCATCTTCAAAGTCCGGCATCGCGCCCTGTTGTGGTTGCTGCCCTTGCGCCCCCGGTGCAGCAGCTGGCGCACCACCACCGCTAAACTGTGGTTGTTGTGGCTGTCCCCAACCACCGCCCTGACCAGCGGGAGCGCCGCCGCCCTGGCGACCACCCAGCATCTGCATAACGCCGTTCATGCTAACCACAATTTCCGTTGAGTAGCGATCTTGCTGGTCCTTATCCTGCCATTTACGGGTGCGCAACTGGCCTTCAATGTACACCTGCGAACCTTTGCGGAGGTATTCGCCTGCAATCTCGGCCAGCTTGCCGAAGATAACTACCGT
This sequence comes from Serratia sp. PL7, assembly GCF_945957435.1. Lineage (NCBI taxonomy): Bacteria > Pseudomonadati > Pseudomonadota > Gammaproteobacteria > Enterobacterales > Yersiniaceae > Serratia > Serratia sp. PL7. Next base: position 3,302 of record NZ_CAMFLB010000044.1, read on the forward strand.
ATGCCATTCCGTGACTTCTTTCTGCTCGCCAGTGGCCTTATCTCGCCATGATTCAGATGTGGCAAGGCGCAGGTTAGCGACCGCGCCGCCATTAGGCATATAGCGCATTTCGGGGTCCTGGCCTAAATTGCCAACGAGAATTACTTTGTTAACACCGCGTGAAGCCATAATTTATCCTCCTGATAATGGGAAGCTGTGGGCTTCCCGGAGAAATAATTATCGCAATTTGAAGGGTTGTAGTCAATCTAAGTAAACTAAATATTTACTATTATTTCTTATTCGGGTTGTTCAGCTTTGTTCTGGTTGATGGCGTATTTTTCGGCTTCCTTCAGCACCTTCAGGGCCATTGCTTCAGGGAGCCACACATCCACTTTACGAAGTTTCTCACCGCCTGCCTCTATGGTGACGGACTGATACAGATCCCAAATACGTTTCACGGTGGAACCTACGTTTTGCTTTGTCCGTCCGACACGTTCAGCCACGTCTTTATTGCTTTCTCCATTAACCAGCACTGAGTGACCGATCTCGGTAGAAAGATGGGTAAACGTCTGCATTGCGGGCAAGAGTAAATCCCATTCTTCTTGCGTCATGCTGCGGGTCTGTTTGCGGGCCATTGTCATTCCTGGTTGATAACGATTAGCCCATGATATAGCGGCCATCGCTAACGGTCAATGTTAGTAAATAATGATTTTACTCTATTGAACTAATAAAACGAAGGGGGGAGGCCGTCGCGGCAGCAACTGGCCTCCGGGTGAATCAGCGAAGGAAATGCTGATAGTTCTGGATTATAGCGAAAGTAATAGCTTTTGAAAGAGCGCCCGCAACGCTCGCCGCAAGACCTGATTAGGGAGCCGCAACGCGGCGAGTCTGTCAGGTCGAGGAAGCGTAATATCCACCGCCGTTACAGTCACGCTCTGACACTCGTTTTCCACATATTGCACCGGGTAATTATAGGATCTGTTATAGGTAGAAATTAAAGGAAAAACATAAAGGATCACCTTACAGGTTTAGGGGGGGGGCAATATAACGTGGGTTAGGGGGGGTAATTTAACGCAGCTGAGGGGGGCGATTTAACGCAGTAGGGGGGGTGATTTAACGCAGTTGAGGGGGGGCGATTTAACGTGGATAACTTGCTGAATAAACAGGGTTATCCACAAAAACAAAAGGCCCGCACGGGGCCTTTTTCACGATTTGTACGGAATAGGGGGAGGAGAACAATACAGCAATAAGCCGCCTTTAACCTGCTCAACCTTCGCCGCCGGGTATACTGAAAGCACCTGTTTCAGCGCTGGCATGAATGCCCGTTTAAAATCCTTGTCGGCATTCTTCCCGCTGTATTCCTGGGCGAACTGCTCTCGTAGCTTCATCCAGTACAAAATAACCGGACGGCCCTCAATGCGGTGGAGACGGTGAGCAAGCCACGCGTATATATCAAGTGCCAGTGCAGAGCCTTTCAGCACATGTAACGCTCTGTTGTCGAGCGGAACGGCGCTGTCTATCAGGCCGTTATAATAGCCTTCGGACAGGGTGAGTGTTCCCGGCCATAGCGTGAGCTGCTTCGCGTCACCATCTTTGATCCAGGCATCAAACTGTTCGACGGGCTGGCCGTTATAGGTCCGGCCCTTAAAGCCCAGCTGCAAACGACACGCGGCCAGTGCCTGCATTTGTGTACGCAGCGTTTTATGACGGGTTCCCTGTGAGTCCATCCCCATAAGGTGAAGAAACTCATTAGCGCTATGGCCGATGGAAATTTCCCTTGTTTTGTTGCGCAGTGCATACGATGAAATCCAGGCGAACGTGAGTCGCGGCATAGCCCCATAAGGTAGCGGCTGCTCTACCGGGCCATTACCTTCATCCAGCCATCCGGCCTGGACAACAAGCCAGGCATCACCAGAGCGGCGCATAAACTCGCGCCCGGCCACTTTAGAACGAGGCAAACCGACCTGGCACAGAATGGAGTGAGTGAACGCCATATCATCACCCTGCGGCGGTTCCTGCCGGATTAGAGCCGCTGTATCGATGGCTTTCTGCTGCCTTTTGGTTAGCTGTTTGCTGTCCTCTGCCATTGTCATTTTCCGCAGTCATGTAACAGTGAGGGAACACTATCATGCAGTATTAGTAATTACCAGTAAAAAAAAAGGTGACTATGGTTTACTTTGTAATTTCTTGCATGTAGGGTTAATTTAGCTTGACCGCTTAAATATCATCTAATAATTTATAATCTAAATATTTAGATGAATAGGGTTGAGGCTATGCCAACTAAGCACATTGATACAACATCATGGAACACTGTCGAAAGTGTTACGGTTAGAGCTATTGAACTTAACGGAAAATTGGTGAAAGAAACTGATGTCATTCGCTTATTGATCGAGAGAGGCGCTAAAACGCTTACGGATGATGATTTGCGGAACATTAATGGATTTAAGCCTAACTATGGGGTTATGAGCTGGAGCAAGGACGGCACTATTACTGATTTTGGAACCATTGAACCAGAAGAATACGCGGCTTATCTGGCAGCAAATCAGCCCGTAATGACGTGCGTATATGGCAATACGGCGACGGGTAAAACTAATTTCAAAGATAGCCTTTTAAGGTGCATCTCGGATGATATGGCCGAAAACTTTTTAGTTGAAGATGAAGATAATGGTCGGATCAGTGAAGATACTAGATTGCATCTATTTAAGTCTTTTTTTGACGAGGGCAGGAACGTTGTCTTTGTAGAACATGCCCATAACTGTAGCTGTATGATCACTCGATTCGTGAATGCAATGGCTAGCAGCAAAGTTAACTTTATCTTTATCGGCGAAGTAGGACCGGCCCGGAAAGCAAAAATGATCACGGCGGTAGGTAAGGGCGGGTATACATGGGAGACTTCCGTATAACAGACGAATAATAATCAGTACAGCGTCGGTAATCGTGATGGTCACGATATGTAAAATATAGTGATTGGTATAGAGGTAGATGGCATATGAGACAACAAGAACCCTTTAGTGACACAGGCACAACCTGGCTTTTTGATTACAAACATTATGCAGTGATAGAAAAGCGCATAGATGGCACTGATATAGTGCATGTTCGACCTCATGGCAGAAAAAGTTTATGCATGGGGAAAATCATTGCTGATTTGCTCTCCGATACCCACGCCAATAACAAACGTGACTAATTGAGCAATCACAGCCTTTCTATAGTTGATTATTGGCTGTACGGTAGTGTTAATTTCAACAGGAGGAAGCTATGACAGAACGCCAGCAGAATAGAAATATTTGTGTTGTGGGGAAGGCCAAAGACGGAATGACCATCGATACCTCAAAAATCAAAATTGAGGATGTGTCAGAAAGAGTTATCAGTATTGATGATAGTTTTAATATCGAAGATGCCACTTTGCTTCTGCGTACATCAATGAGAAATGCTCCAACACGGATTTATCTACCATCAGTTTTAAAAGGCGCATGTCCAGCATTTGAAGCATGGGCAGATAAACGCTCGGTTGGTGAAAAACTACCGCGTGGAAAGTATTTCAAATCGCGTGAATTTATCCGTCAGTTCAAGATCCAAAACTACATCTGATTTTCTATCGTGACTGTCACGCATAGCTGGTAGCTGGTAGCTGGTAGCTGGTAGATAGCAACTATCAGCTATGTCTTATGAGTATACCCTTCTGTCACCCTCTGAATCCTTCCCCTCGCGCCTTAATGGCATAACTCTAATGACATAGGTTATAGTGACATAACCCTAATGACATAAGAGGCGGTCATGTACATATTTGGATACCTCCGGGCTTCTGCGCACGATCAGGATGCGTCACGCGCCCAGCAGAGGCTTAAAGCCTTTGCGCTTGAGCATAATCACCGGGTAGCCGGATGGTACGTTGAGAATGCGTCTGGCGCGTCCCTGCAACGCCCTGAGCTTATGCGCCTGCTAAGTGATGCTGAGAAGGGCGATCTTATCCTGATTGAGCAGGTAGACCGCCTTTCACGCCTGGATGATGAAGGCTGGCAGCAGCTGAAGCGAATGATGCAGGAAAAGAACCTGGCGATTATCAGTCTGGACCTGCCAACCAGCTACGCGGCGTTAATGCCCCACGGTAGCGATGAATTTACACGGAGTATGCTGACGGCCATCAATAGCATGATGCTTGATATGCTCGCGGCCATCGCCCGAAAAGACTATACAGATCGCCGCCGTCGCCAGCAGGAAGGCGTAAAGAAAGCCAAACAGAAGGGGGTTTATCGTGGCCGGATGCCCGACCAGAATAAGCATGACCTGATCCGTTCTTTGCGGCACCAGGGGAAATCTATCAGCGAGACGGCCAGACTCGCTGGCGTATCGGAACGGACGGTTACGCGGGTGAGCAAAAGTTAATTCTGGCTATCGACCTTTTTACCAGGAACGCCGTGTTTGACCAGCAAATCCTCTATAGCTTCATCGAGCAGGCGGCTTTTAGGTATCCGCGTTTTGGCCGCTAGCGCGTCAAACAATGGGACAAGTTGATTATCAAGGGACGAGGTGAAGCGTCGGCGATTTTTTAAATAGGGTTCGGCCATTACATCCGTTTCCACACAGTTACAGGTGCAAGCAGTGTATGTGGCTGTCAGATAGATTAAAGTGGTTGCAGATAGTGCCTATATAGTGCAAATATTCACCCTGAATACAGCACCAGGGCACTTACAAAAATAAAATATGCACGATTCAAGCTCATTTAAGTCGCCTTCATGGCGACTTTTTTATGCTCTTTAACAATATGATTATTGTGATAAACATGGATTGTGCAGCTCAATATCCATGTCTGGAGGAAGCGCTTCCGGGGCAAGCCCGGAAGCCTTGCTTATTAGCGGTGGGAGTAAAGACGCCAGGCTACACTGCCGGAACTGCCATCACAGATACGGCCAGCGAACACCGATCCCTGAGAGTATTTGACGCCGTTCAGGTAGCAGTAGCTGCTGTTCTGCGTTTGTTCTGAGCGAAAAGCTGACTCCTGCTGACTCAAGCGATGCTCGGCAGACTGGAGGCGAACGGAAAGCGCGTTGATTTGCTTCTGCTGATCGCTGATTCGATTTGAGAGTGCTACCGCGTCGTTCTGAGTGGCGCACCCGGAGAGCAGGGCGGCGGCAATGATAGCTGGGATTAGTTTCTTCATGTGTTACTCCTGAAATGAACGTCCGTATCGCTGAATAATCAGCTCCAGTGTGTTTTTGTTTTCTGAAATAGTGGTCATAGGGCAAGTGCTTAGAAATACTTTACGAGCAGCAGCAGTCGCGTCGGGGTTGTAGTAGGGGGTGTAAATTCGTATCTCAAAGAAGCTCTGGCGGCCCATTACACAGTCAGGGCCTGATGTTGCCTCGTTACCTTGTAACTTTCCGGCCATACAGGTGAACGCGAGACACGGATCACCCTTAGTATTTCCCTCCGCAAAGGCGCTGGCGCTACTGAAGATGCAGTACATCAATAATATTTTTGCAACGGTTCTTAGCTTACTCATACGTTCCCTCTTATCCATTTGATACAGCTTGTTGAAATCACATTGATAACCAACAGCAATCCCATTAGGAACAACAGGTTATAAAACTCTGGCGCTCCCAAACGGCCCATAAACCACTCGACAAGAAACAGCACGATTGATAGTGTGGCGATCAACTTCAATAGCTTTCTTGACGCAGCGCTTACAAAAAACAAACAAATACAGCAACATGACTTAGAGTAGGTAAAGAGGTTGTTTTTGAGGGACAGGGCAGTCTTTTTGAACCACAGCAGTACCCCCCTTTTAGGCATTTTGTCTTTTTGGTTTCTTTCGCCTTTCAGCCTCTTAAACTCAATTACATTGCCCATCGTTCACTCCCTTTCTCGAATCTTCAGATCGTCCAAATCCACACCTTTTTCCAGCAGCTCAACTAACCATTTAGGACGACGGCCAACGCCAGTCCACGTATTAGCCGGGTTAGCCGGGTCACGGTATCGAGGGGATTTGGTATCCCGATCCACCACTGCACCAGGCAGCTTCATTTCATCCAGAAGATACCCATCACTCAATCGTTCCTGTAACCAGACAGGGCGCTTTCCGTACCCGCTCCAGGTGTTAAATGGATTCTCCGGGTCACGGTATACAGGCGTCCCTTTTGGTCGCTTCTCCGACTGCAAAGGAACAAGCATAGGTTTCTTCCCTTTAACGTCTTTTTCTCTTGACACGATTCTATTGGCCCTTATGATAAATAAAAGTCGTCAAAATTACAATTACACGGACATACAAAAATGAAAAAATCATGGTGCTTGATAGCGGTATGTATCTCCGGCCTTTCTTTTCAGGGGGGCGCTCACGCGGCTTCTGCCTCGGATACGATCGCCAGCCTTGCTGCCCGATGCGCACCAGACGTTTCACCGCTGACAATGGCCTATATCGTCGGCCATGAATCCGGGAACAACCCGTATTTTATTAACGTTAACCGTGGCGCAAACCTGAAACGCCAACCGCAAACCGAAGCTGAAGCGGTAGAAGTTGCCAACCGGCTAATCAAAAACCTCAAGAAAGATGAAAGCATCGATATGGGGCTTGCGATGATTAATTCTAACAATTTGAGTTCGTTAGGTATCACGGTTGAGCAGGTATTTAAACCCTGCATCAATCTCCGCGCCAGTCAGACCATTTTAAAAGACTGTTATAGTACGGCCCTGAAATCCAACCCGCCCGGCCAGATAGCATTAAGACACGCGCTGTCCTGCTACAACACCGGGTCGCAAGTGCGGGGGATTTCAAACGGGTATGTCACGAAAGTAATTAACGTGGCTAAACAGTCTGATTTAAAGATCCCTACGTTGCTACCTGATGGGCAGAACGAGGAAGCGGAGAGCCAGCCTGTGAGTGCGAAGGGCGCAACCTTTGAGGGTGAGCACGATGCGTTTACGGGTGAAAGTGATAGTGGTGGTGATGTGTTTTCGCAGGATAACACTGACGCGTTTCTGACCAAAGCAGAGCAAAAAGGGAGTGAGGTTATGAATGACAAAAATCTATCTCCTGTTGCAGTCTCAAATAATTGATTTATGCGAAGCCGGAAAAATACAGGAGGTTGTAATTGAAAGGATTTCACTAAAGCAGTGGTATCCCATATTTGACGTAAAGGATGAAAATTTGGGTGAGGTTCGTTGCTCCATTCGGTTGAATAAAGATCACGAACTTCGCACATGGGCAGACCTGAGACTCCTGACGGAGTTTCTTCTGGATAAGTGCAATGTCGGCGAGTGCCGATTGATATTGAAATCAACAAAGGAAAGGTAGAGGTATATATGGTTACTTTTTTCAAAAATAACGGGTTTGCGCTGCTGGTTGCGCTGTTATGTATCGCAGCGCCAGAACTGGCCCTCGCAGCTGGCGGGGCAGACACCGGGGCCAGTACAGGTAACAACATCAAGTCATGGCTGGATACCTGGATTCCTATCGCCTGTACTATCGGCGTGATCGTGTCGTTCCTCGTTTGGCTGTTCCATCTTATTTCCGCTGGTTTTATGTTCCGTCTCGCAATCGCAATGGTTGGCATTGGCTCCGCATCATATCTGGTATCCCTGACTGGTATCGGCAGCTGATTAATGGGGGGGAGTACATCCCCCATTAAGTGAGGTTTTATGTTTGAAAATGGACAACGGCCATTATTTAAAGGTGCAACACGCGTCCCCCGGCTTGCTGGCGTTCCGCGTACTGTGGCGCTGGTTATCTTCATGATCTCGGCCACGCTGTTTATGACGTTACATTTATGGTCACTCCTTGTATTTGCGGTTCTGTGGTCAATTGCAGCAGCGCTAACTAAATACGACGACCGTATGTTTCGCATCCTTTCATTATGGCTACAGACTAAGTTTCGTAATGCACACGACACGCCATTTAAACAATGGAGTGGTTCAAGTTATTCCCCTGTGGATTACAAGAAAAAGGAGCTGAAATAAATGGTGGCATTGCTTAAACCTAAAACGTTCAGAGACGAGCCGAGCGTTAATGAAAAGTATTTGCAGCATAGCCAGCACCTTGATGATTATATTATCTCGATGCGTAATGGCGATCTGCTTGCATTCTTTAAAGTCGATGGCCGGACACATGACTGTGCCTCTGACCGTGAGCTGATTACATGGAACGATGATCTTAATACGTTGATTAAATCCTTCGGGACTGACCACGTAGAGGTCTGGTCACACGAGTATCATCACCAGTCTAAAGAGTATCCTGACTCTGAGTTTACTCAATTCTTCCCACGCTACCTGGATGAATACAACCGCCGCCTGCAAACGGGGTCTAACCAGATGGTTAATGACCTGTACCTGACGGTGCTTTATCGCCAGATAGGCGATAAGACGCAGAAGTTCCTGGCTAAGTTTGAGCGACCGTCAGCTGACGAGTTGGCTCAAATGCAGGCTGAAGCCTTCACCGGAATGGAAGAAGTCTGTGAGCAGATCATGGAGGGGATGAAGGGCTATGGCATCAAGCGCCTGGGTATTTATTACCGGGATAAAAACGGTGAGGAAATAGCGCTAACTGACGCTGAAGAAAAACAGTCGCTGCTTGAAGTAGACGAAGCAGATATTTTCGACGAACCGGTAATGCTCAACGTCGCTGATACCGTCCCGCCGACTGCTCACGCTTATTCTAAAGCGCTGGAGTTTCTTTATTTTCTGGTAAATCTGGAATGGTCCATTGTTCCTGTTTGCCGTGACCGTATCGGTTCTTACATCATGGAAAACCGTGTTGTCAGTTCTGTATGGGGGGATATTGTTCAGGTCAGAACGCTGGACAGCAATTTTTATACTACAGCTATCGAAATCCGTGATTACGAAAAAAACACGGAACCGGGTCAGTTTAATTTGCTGAAAGAAGCTGATTTTGAATATCTGCTGACTCAAACATTTTCTTGCATATCCGAGGCTTCAGCTAAAACGCTTCTGGAGCGCCAGGAGAAGTCCATGATGGAAACTGGCGACAGAAGCCAGTCCCAGCTTGAACAGTTGAATACAGCGCTGGATATGCTGCTTTCTAAAGAAATTGTGATGGGCTATCACCATGCCACTATTCACGTTTTCGATACCGATCAGCGAGCAGTGCAGCGCAAGGCCCGTAAAGCTAAAGTCATGCTAAGTCAGTGTGGCTTCGTGGGGGGCGGCGTAGGGCTGGCCTCTGAAGCGGCTTACTTTGCGAAGATTCCGGGTAATCAGAAATGGGCGCCACGCCCGACGCCGATTAACTCATGGAATTTCTTCCATTTCTCCCCGTACCATAATTTTATGCGCGGCAAACCGGACAATAATCCGTGGGGTCCGGCTGTGACGATGTTCCGCACCGCGAACGGTACACCGCTGTATTTTAACTTCCACGTCACCCCACTGGAAGAACGCTCAATCGGAAAGCGCCCGCTGGGGCATATGTTGCTTACAGGTACGTCTGGTGAAGGTAAAACTACGCTGCTGGATTTCCTGTTATGCCAGTGCATGAAGTTTAATCCGCGTATGTTCTGCTATGACCGTGACCGGGGAATGGAGCCGTTTATTCGCAGTGTCGGCGGCTACTATAAAGTTTTACAGCAGGGCGTAAAAACTAACTTCTCACCGCTCAAACAGAAAGGCACACCGCGTAATATTGCGACCACTAAAAATATTATGCGTGTCTGTGCTGAAATTACAAATAACGGCCCATTAGATAAAGATATGGGGATGGAACTCAATAAGGCTGTGGATGCTGTCATGGGCGAACACTCTTTAATCCCTGTTGAGGCCAGAGATATTACCCGACTGAAAGGGTACATCACGCACCCATATCTCAAAGACCTGATTAATGACTGGACGAATGACGGCCAATACGGCTGGCTTTTTGATAATGGTGAAGATGCGTTAGATCTCGATGCTCATGATATTTTCGGCTTCGACCTGACGGAGTTTATTGCTGCGGAAGGTGAGATTCCCAGCCCGGCCAGAACGCCATTGTTAATGTACTTGCTTTATCGTATTCGTAATTCAATTGACGGAAAGCGCCGTGTTATTCAGTGTTTCGATGAATTTCATGCTTATCTTGACGATCCTGTTTTAAAGCTGGAAATAAAGCGTGGCATTAAAACAGACCGTAAGAAAGATGCGATTTATTTGTTTTCCACGCAAGAGCCAAATGACGCGCTCGCAAGCAGCATTGGTAAAACGGTGATGTCGCAAACGCCATCAAAAATCTGCCTGCGCGATCCTGATGCCAGCCGTAAGGACTACTCCTTCCTGACCGATGCGGAGTTTGAAGTAATGTCCAAAATCCCTGAGCACTCGCGCCAGTTTTTGGTTAAGCAAGGGTCACAGTCAGCGCTCGCTACATTCAACCTGAATATCAACGGTAGTAATACGCCTGAACGGGATGAAATCGAGAAGAACAACATTATCAGCATCCTTTCCGGTGAGCCGCAAAATGCCGAGTTGGCCGAGGAATTGATAGGTAAATATGGTCCAGAACCCGAAAACTGGATCGAAGAATATTGGCGTCTTTGCCGTCATTAATTAGAGGATGATGTTATGAAAGCGAAGTTAATTGCTATTGCACTGGCTGGGCTGTTAGGTGCGGGAACCATTGGTACGGCTTCTGCTATAGAGGGTACTGGTGTTGTGGTCTACGATCCGACTGGCGTGGCTAAAATGCTTGACCAAATAGAACAGTTAAAGCAACAACTGGCAACCCAAGAGGCGACTTATAAAAGTCTGACAAAAACTACTGATATTGGGAATTTGTTGGGTTCGTCTACAAGTGCCCTCGCTAAAAATCTTCCTGACGACTGGAAGAAAGTTTATAGCGATGCCATGAACTCATCATCGTCCGTAACTGGTGATGTTCAAAGTATGGTTGGTGACTTTAATTCGGAAGTTGATGATATGAATCCTTCTGATGCAATTAAAGCTCTAAATAAAAAGTTGGCCGAGAAAGGAGCATATGACCGTGTTATAGCTGAAAAGGCATATAACAATCAGATGCAGGAATTAAGTGATATGCAAGCACTAACCGAGCAGATTTCCACAACTAAAGATGTAAAGGAAGTTGCTGATCTTCAGGCTCGCATTCAAACCGCGCAAGGCGCAATTCAGGGCGAGCAAGCGAAACTGAAGCTCATGAGTATGCTTCAGGAATCACAAGATAAGTTGTATGAAGCTCAAAGAGAACGCGCCGTAGGTAATTTTATTTATGGTTCTGATGGTGGTCATAACCCCGCTCCGTTGAAATAAGGTGATTATATGAAAACGACTTTAAAAGTAGCTTTAGTTTTTATCGGTGTTTCCGCTCTCGCTGGTTGTAAGCCTGAGCATGACAAAGATTGGTATAAGTCGCATGAGACAGAGCGAAAACAAATGCTTGTTGAATGCAAAAAGAACGCTGAATCCTTGCAGGATGCTGATTGTAAAAATGCAAGAGACGCAGAGACTGAACTTTTTGTTCATGGGAAAGATAACTCTCATAGCGTGCCGAAGTTAAACTAAATTTCAGGGTGTAGTTATGGCATTTAATACTGTTCAGCAGATATTTGACATAATTGATGATCTGATAAATATGATGGTTGATACCAACGTAACAACCATCATTGCAACCGTCACACCAACGGTTGCAATATTTTTGACCATCAAGTTTATGGCTCAAGGTGCATATTCCGCTCTTAGCCCCGGAGGGGGCGGGGAGGCGCTTGGGGATTTAATTACACAATATATGAAAGCGGCTGTTGTTTTGAGTTTTGCAACGGCTGGCGGGTTATATCAAACCGACCTTGTGCATTTGGCTTTAACCCTGCCTGATAATTTTGCTTCAATATTGGTGACTCAAAATAAAACCTCAAGCACAGGGATGGCAGCCATTATTGATACTGGGGTAGACCAGTCTATAACGGCAATACAAACAGCGTTCGAAGGGGCTGGCATTAGCGCTAACGGCATAATGAGCGCAGTAATCGGACTCATTCTAATAGCAGCGACCGTAGTTCTTTGTGGGTTGGGTTCTGCCTTTATAATTATGGCTAAAGTGCTACTGGCTATAAGCCTGTGTTTAGGTCCAATAGCTATATTCTGTCTCCTGTGGAATCCAACAAAAGGCATATTTGCTAAGTGGATGGGGACCGTTATTAATTACAGCTTGGTCATAGTTCTTTTGGCTCTCGTATTTGGGTTGTTAATGAGCCTCTTTACAAAAATGATTTCCGGTCTTAACGGCAGCGAAGGCTTTGATGCCTTATCAACGGCTATTGGACTGGTCATTCTCACCATTGTTTCCGTCTATGTGTTGTTCCAGGTTCCAGCGGTAGCGTCGAATTTCGGTAGCGGTGTTTCTGCTGATATAGCTTCTGCGGCCCGCCATGCGGGCCACTCGATGAATACGATGGGTAATGTTGCCTCTAATGGGATTTTTGGTGGAGCGAAGCCTTCAGCAAGACCTTCAGCAGCTGGCGGCGGCGGTGGACAAAGCGCCAGCAGTAGCGGCAATGCAGGGGCTGGCGGTTCAGGTCTGACAGGAAAGGCGCGTGGTAGCCGGGGAAAAGCAGCATAAATAAACAAAAGTCGTTGAAATTGCAATTTCACGGATATAAGATAATAGAACGCAATGGACAAATGAGGTCGAAACTATGCGCGCAATCGTACTTTTAGGGGTGTTGTTGTTAGGGGCATGTTCCAGCAGTTTCAAGCCACCGCCGGAGCCGGACTGGAGCCACACCGTGCCAGTCAATAAAACGCTTCCAGTAGATACACAGGGATAAGGTGGTTGTTATGAGAGAGAAAAAGAAAGGGCTGACCAAAGAGGCCATCAAAGAGTTCAACGAAAGCCGTAAAGGGCTGGAAGTGGACGTTATGAACGAAGTGTTATCTTCACGCCGCACGGCGTGGATAGTCGCCGCGGTCGCATCCGTTGTAGCGGTTGTGGCAATCGGTAATGCTACCTTTGTGAATTACCGCTACAGCCAGCCAATACCGCCGTTCCTGTTGACGCTGAACCCCAGCAATCACGAGGTATCACAGGTTAAGCTGACGCGTGACGATGCCACCTATGGCGACGAAATTGATAAGTATTTCCTGACTCAATACGTTATCCACCGAGAATCCTACGATTTTTATTCCCTGCAAGTGGACTATGACGCCGTAGGTTTAATGTCCACGCCGAACGTGGCGGAAGCCTACCTTTCCCGGTTCAAGGGTAAGCAAGGGATTGATAAGGTCCTGGGTGACAGCGAGACAACGCGAGTAAGCATCAACTCAACCATTCTCGATAGAGAGCATGGCGTGGCGACCATTCGCTTTACGACCGTTCGCCGCTCTCGTAGCAATAACTTTGACGATCCACCGAAGCGCTGGATTGCCATCCTGGGCTACGAGTACAAATCGCTGGCTATGAACGCCTCGCAGCGCTACATCAACCCGCTCGGCTTCCGCGTCACCAGTTACCGCGTTAACCCTGAGTCGAACTGAGGACTGTACTATGAAAAAAGTAGTCTTATCCGCAGTGATCGCAATGGCGCTGGCCGGGACCACATTCAACGCAGCGGCGCTTCAAGCGCCGAAAAGTTCACCGTATGACTTCCGTATCAAAACGGTAGTTTATAACCCGGTCGATGTGGTGCGAATTGATGCGGTAGCGGGCCTGTTTACGCATATCGTCGTTTCCCCGGATGAAAGCTATATCACTCACGCTTTCGGTGATTCTGCTGGCTGGATTTTCTCACACAAACTTAATCACTATTTCGTGAAACCTAAGACCGAAATGAGTGATACCAACCTGACCATCGTTACTGATAAACGGTCTTATAACATCGTGCTTCACTATATCGGTGAGACGACAACAAAGAACGCTGACGGCACAGAAACAAAATCGTTTATCAAAACGCCGTGGTCAATGAAACAGGCCACGCTTCAGCTGACCTATGAATACCCGTTTGACGAGCAGAAAAAAGCCTCCAGCGTGGCTGAGAAAAAGCGCCTGACGGAGAAGCTACGGGAGTCTGCTTTCGCTGGTCCTAAAAACTACCAGTATGAAATGAGCGACGAGCCGGAAATGGCAGATATTCAGCCGATCCATGTTTGGGATAACTACCGTTTCACGCGCTTTGAGTTCCCGGAAAACGCCGACTTACCGCAGGTTTATTACATATCGTCCAGCGGCAAAGAGACGCTCCCTAACTGTCGCCCGGTTGGTGAACATAACAACATTCTGGAATGCCAGAACGTAGCGAAAGAATGGCGTGTAAGGCTTGGCTGGACAAAGGTTGTTGGTATTAAAAATATCAACTACGTGCCTTCAGCTGGCGCAATTTCCACTGGCACAGCCTCCCCGGATGTAAGAAGGGTGCAAAAAGGAGGGGATAACTAATGGCCCGTAAAGTCGATATTGATAGCGAGCTGGATAACAACAACAGCTTCAACGATGAACGCGGGGGAATGCCCGCACAGAAACGCCGCACCGCACCAGGGCTAAAAGCCTTTATTGCTATCCTGGCTATCATCGCCATGTGCTTCGTTGGCGTCACTATTTACACGCACACACGCAAAGCGCCGGACACGGCCAAAGCTGACAGCGGTAATAAAAATGATGGGGTTAGCAGTCTGCCTAACTATCAGTTCAACACTAACCCGAACGTTGGCGGGGCAGCGGCCCCTGACGCTAATCAGAAGGCGATGCAGGATAAAGCCAGAGCGGAATATGAAGCCAGTCATAGCAACACGGGCCGGGCCAGCAACGGGAAGAAGCAGCTGACACCGGAAGAAGTCGCCATGCAGCGCCGTCTTGATGGCGATCTTTCCGGCGAGCAGGGCGGTAGCCAGACTCCGGCCAAAAAAGAGCAGCAAAGCGACGAAGGCAGCGAAGGCAGCAGCGCGTTAGCAAAAGAGCTTACACCTGCCCGCCTGAAAGGCAGCAGAGCGGGCGTAATGCAAAATATGAGCATGACCATTGCTAAAGGGACGATGATACCGTGTGGCACGTCTACGGAGCTGGATACGACCGTTCCCGGCATGGTGTCCTGCCGGGTGACGCGTGATGTGTATTCCCTCGATGGGTTGGTGAAGCTGATCGACAAAGGCGCATTTGTTACGGGCCAGATGAACGGTGGCCTCAAAAATGGTCAGGCTCGCGTCTTTGTGCTGTGGGAGCGAGTGGTAAACCCGGATGGCACATTCGTTAATCTGGATAGCGCCGGGACCAACTCTCTCGGTAGTTCCGGTGTTCCCGGACAGGTTGACTCCCACTTTTGGGATCGCTTCGAAGGGGCCGTGTTCATTTCCGTCCTGTCTGACGCGCTTCAGGCTGGCGTGGCCGCAGCTCAAAACGGCAATAATATCCAGTTTAGTAATACGCAAAACAACTCGCAGGAACTGGCCTCTGAAGCACTGAGAGCCACGATTAACATCCCGCCAACACTCTACGACCAGCAGGGCGACGCAATCAGTATCTACGTCGTTCGTGACCTCGATTTCAGTGATATTTACTCACTGGCAGACAACTAATCAACGTGGGCCGGAAGGCCCACTGTTCTTTGTAGCAGGAGATAACTTACATGAATCAATCATCGGCTTATTACCAGCTGGGGCCGCTGCGGGAGTATTTCGAAGATCCGGGCGTATTTGAAGTCCGAATCAACCGTTATAACGAGGTGGTTTGTGACACATTCGAAGGCCGCAAAATCATCCAGAACGACAGCATTACCGGCGCGTTTATCGATAACCTGACTGCGGCATTAACCAGCGCCAATAACGTTTCGCGCCAGATGATTAATGACGTGGTGTTACCGGACGGTTCCAGGGGAATTATCTGTTTACCGCCTGCGGTGATCGATAACACCGCCGCTATCGCTTTTCGTAAAAATATCGCGCTGGATAAAGACCTGGCGACGTTAAGCCAGGAAGGTATCTTTGAGTTTTGCCGGGAAATTGACAGCCATAAGCGCGAGCTGGACGACGACGATCTCCTGCTGAAAGAGTTATACCGGGCTAAACGCCGGGAAGAATTTTTGCTTACTGCGGTACGGAAAAAGCGAACCGTTGTCGTTGTGGGAGAAACCGGGTCAGGGAAAACGGTACTCACCCGCGCCCTGCTCAAAGCCATTAGCCCGCAGGAACGCGTGATAATCATGGAGGATGCTCACGAAGTTGAAGCTACCCACCTGGAAGAAGCCGTTTATATGAAATATGGCGGTAAAGATAAACCAGGGCTGGCTACGCCGACGCAGTGCCTTAAAGCCTGTATGCGCCTGACACCAGATCGTATCTTCATGACAGAGCTGAGGGATGATGCTGCATGGGATTACCTTCAGGCGTTGAATACCGGACACCCTGGCGGCTTAACCTCCACACATGCTAACTCGGCGATGGATGCCTTCACCCGTATAGGGTTGATGGTTAAAGCTACCGAAGTGGGCCGTATGCTGGATATTTCTGACATTATGCGCCTGCTGCACTCCACTATTGATGTGGTCGTTTTCATGGCGAAAAGGAAGATTCGCGAAATCTACTATTCGCCAGAATATAAGTATGAGTGCATGAATGGAGGGATAAAGTGAAAAAAGGAGCAATCATATTCCTGACGGGGGTTCTGGCCTTTTCCTCCCTGCCCTCAATAGCCGCCGATTCGCCATCGGTACAGGTCGGGTTTTCTCCTGAAGGTAGCGCTCAAACGTTGGTAATTGGCGCTATCGACTCCGCGCAATCCTCGATCCGAATGATGGCTTATAGCTTTACCGCGATGGATATAATGCAGGCGCTGGTCAAAGCTAAAAATCGCGGTGTCGATGTGAAAATCGTTATCGACGAACGCGGCAATCGTAATGACGTAAGCCACCGTGCGATGAAGTACATTGTGAAAAACGAGATCCCGCTGCGGGTGGATAGCGACTTTCCTATCCAGCATGACAAGGTGATGATTATTGATGAACGGTCAGTTCAGACGGGCAGCTTCAACTACACCAAAGCAGCAGAATCTAAAAACTCGGAAAACGCGGTGGTGATCTGGAACATGCCCCAGCTGGCAAAACCTTATCTTGAGCACTGGGAGGACCGTTGGAATCGTGGGGAGGACTATAAATGATAGAAAAATTTGAACGCTATATTTTCAAACATGCCGTACAGCCACTGAAATTAGTTGCTGTGGTAGCAATAGCTGCGGAGCTATCGCGCAGAGGATTAATGTTCATAGGTATACCCGCTTTTACCTCTTTCATTACAAATATGCTCGGTATTTTGATAATCATGTTAATGCAAAAGCCGATAATGATAAGAGGTGTGTACGAGACTAAAGATCGTTCAAGTTCCTATAGATGGATGCATTTTGCCATAACAGGACTTCAATCTATGTCCGTTGTAGTCCTGCTACTAATACCGATTTATGAGCGATAAAAGCATGAAAGGCGGCGTAAGTCGCCTTTTTCCAAAGGCTCCGCCCCTCCTGACGAGCTTCAAAAAAAAGCTACAAGTCAGAAGTAGGCGAAACCCGACACAGCTTAGAGATCTGCCGCCTTTCGTTGGCATCGCTCCCCCTGGTTACGTCCTGTGTTCCTGTCATATCGTTTACCGAAACCTGACCGCCTTTAGCCCATTCGGGCAACGTGGCGCTTTCTCATAGCTCACGCTTAAAGTTCTCGGCTCGACTTAGACAGTTCGCTCCAACGCTGCGGGTTTTAACCAGACTCCCCGTCTCCCGCTGCCGTTACGCCTGACTATGACAAACACACGATTTCCAGTTCGTCAGGCGCGGCAAATCGCCGCCATTGGTAACAGCCAATGCGGTAACGTCATTCGAGCAGGGAGATGGGACTTGAATTGCAGCCATGACGACTGCTACACTACATTTGAATTTAACGGTGACTGTTCTCCCTGCTTCGGATTCAGTTACCAGGTGCAAAGAGTTGACGCTCTTATCACCTTCGAAAAAACCACCTTGCCGGGTGGTTTTTTCGTTTCTGAGCAAGAGAGTACAGGATCTTCAGAGGATCGATCAACGATCTTTGATCTTCCGTTATTCCTCATCGCCTTCAATATCATCGTAGTAAAGGCTTTCTGGATACAACTCCATTAGCTGAGATAGCGTGTCCTGCACTTCATCCAGCCGATTTACCAGATGGGATATTTGTTCGTCCAGGTCACTCGCCAGCTCGAACAATGCTGAAACCCGGCTACGTGAACCTTCGTTAATCACTGCCATTGCTATCTCATGAAGCCTGAGTAAATCAGTTCTGATTTGCGGCGGCGCTGAATACTCGCCATCATTAAAATCCCCGCGTAAATCATCAATAGCATCAACAGCTCGCAACAAAGAGGCTGTTTCAAAATTATCAGGTGAGATTTTTTCCCACTCCGCGTTAGTAATTTGCTCACCCATTTTTTGCTCCTTCCGTAAGTAAACGGCCAATTTCGAAAACAGCCGCTGACCGCCCGGATTTCACCGCCTCAACCTTCTGGCCGTCAACGAACCAGTGATTACCGTCCGTTCGGACCAGCTCAAAAAGGTAGGACATATCGTAAACGTGATCCGGTATCACGGTCCCTTCTCCGGCCAGAATGCCCGCCGTTATGGAATGGTTGCCACCGCGCACAAAGCCAATGCGCCAGGGCAACCACAAGTCAACATAGTGGTTGATTTTATCCTGCTTCCACGGCCTGCCCTTATGGGTTCCAATGTGCGAAACGTTATCGATATAGCGTGTCAGGCTCCAGGGCCACGGCAGCACCATTTCACTTGCCAGCGACAACGGATAATCAGCGCCGTCCAGTTCACCCTCTTTCATCTTCTCGTAAGATTGCACCTGGATAAGCCCTTCAAAGAAGAACTCCTGCGGGGTCATATCCGGGCGGGCATCAGTCCCTTCCTCGGCTACCGCCAGCAAGAAATCACTCTGTACTGGCCGCACGATGGCGCGAATGAGATCAGGTAGCGCCTTAACGGGTAATTTTTCGGCCACCGAAAGCAGGTGATCGAAGCGATTTTTTTCATTGCCGGCAGCGGCTTTTTCTTTCTTATTTCGGTTCCAGAACATCATAGGCCGTAGCCCTCCTTGTCATGATCATGTTGATGATTTTCGTGCTCATGCTGCGGTAGTTCCACGTCACGCGCACGTTCATATTCTTCATACGTGCTGTAGTCCTGCATGTCGCCATAGTCCGGCCCTTCGTCAGCATACCGCTCATAGTCGTGGTAGGGGTTCGCCTCCATTTCCGGTGTAGCTTCTTGCCTCTGCTCGTACCGGATAGCTGCGTTGACTTCCTCCTGCTCACGCTGGCGCAAATCCTGAGACGTGTTTTCAGTACCTGAAGTATCAGGGCCATCATGCGCGGCTTCTGTCGCGTTTTTCATGGTGTTTTCCTTCTCTTCGGTTTGATGGCCAGCATCATGGCCATAACTTTTTTCCTGTTGGCCATCGCTATGGCCATAGCTCCGGTTTACGTCTTTGTAACGTTCTTCCATCCCTAAGAATCGGTCTATTTCGCTGGCCGTGGTCTTAGGACTGTTGCGGCTGGCACTACTCAACAAACGCTTTTTGTCATCGGTGAAGATCTCGACTTCATGACGGGCGCGGGAAATCCCAACGTAAAAAACGTCTTTGGAAGTCGTCAGAGAACGGGTATCGATGTTAAACAGTACCCGATCACAGGTAAGCCCCTGCGCTTTATGGACGGTCGTTGCATAGGCATACGAAAGATAGGCGGCCTGCTTCTGGTCCAGCTCGATTTCCCGGCCCTTCGCGTTGGTTAACGTAAAAGTGCCTTTCTCGGTAGTCCCGGTCACGGTGAAGCGGTCGCCGTTCGCCACATCCAGCGTCTTATCGTTACGCGTCACCATCACTTTATCGCCCACGGCCAGCTCGGCGGCCACGCTGGTATAAACAGATAAATTTTTATGTGTGCGCGGGCTGAAGCTGATTTTCTGGCCGTCGCTCCCGGCCACGGTCAGCAGGTTCCCCGGACCTGTATCCAGCACCCGGTAAGACTCGCCCCGCTGAAGTCCGTTTTTATAGTCTTTTTCGGGGATGATAATTTGCCCTACCTGGTAGTATTTACTGTCCCGGCGTTCGGCCTGCGTGGAGTCAACGCGCTCCAGAAAATTCACCTCCACGCCTTTTCCTTGCAGCTGCAACGCCTCCCGAATCTGGCTGTTGAGGATTACCCTTGATTCGTTTGTGCCGGAAATAATCAGCGTACCTTCGCGCTGCTCCGGGGAGAATGACAGCCAGCGATTCGCTACAGCCTCCAGCCGCTTATCCTGGTCCTTCTCTGCGCTAATATTGCTGAGTCGGGCCAGCGAGCCGGATATGTGGCCCTCTGCGGCCAGCTTCACCGCCTCAAGCAACACGTCATTTTTCTGGCGCTGAATATCCTTCATGTAGCTGGTCTGCATTCCGGCGCTGATCAGCTGTTCAAATGGCTTGCCCGCCTCTACGGCTTTTGTCTGTGAGGTGTCGCCCAGGAATACCGCTCTGGCCCCGGCCTTCTCGATGGTTTCCATCAGCACCTTCATCTGTCTGGCCGGAATCACGCCCGCTTCATCGATAAAGACCACGCTTTTCTCGTCTATCTTTTTGTCCTTTGCCTTCACGAAAGCGGCAACGGTACGGGCGGGCATACCTTCATCTTCCAGGGATTTTTTCTGCGTACCGTAGGGAGCCAGTGCGGTGACGTTAAAGCCCTGCGACTCCAGAACGGCCTTCGCGCTCATGGTCATATAGCTTTTCCCGGTTCCGGCGAAGCCGTGGGCCGCAACAAAGCGATCTGTCGTGGTGCAAATATCTACGACGCTTTTCTGCTGCTCGGCCTTCAGGGTCTTGCCGACCAGCTGCGCGGTAACTTGCTCGCTTGTTAGCGCGGCGATCACCTTGCCCCGACCGCGAGCCTCGATATTCAGCACCGCTTTCTCTACCCGGATACCTTCAACGGTCGTTACCCGATGGCTGGTTTTTTTCAGGCGGCCAGATTTGATACCTTCAGCAACTAATGCCTTCGCCTGGTCGTTGTTCATCCCTTTTTTGTCGGTCAGCTGCGCCTGCCATTCCGCTTTCGTCATGGCTGGTAGCGGTGGCGCGTCTTTGCTTCTCTGGTCAGTCGTGGTGGTGTATCGCGCTTCACCTTCGATAATGGCCCCCTTTGCCACAGCGCGATAATAGGCGGCTTCAATATCCTGCTTTGATGCCTGGCCGATAGCCTTTTTATTTGCCACGGCCAGCAATCGGGACTGGTCAAAAGACGCATCGCGCTCTGAAAGGGATTTAAGCGCAAACTGAATCGCCCGGTCGGCTTTTACCTCCGGGCTGGTGAAGTTAGGGACGGTATTCATTGACGTTTGCGGGCCGTCCTTGCCTTTGCCAGCCCAGGACAGATCATTGAAGTCGATTCCCAGCTCGTTAGCCCGGTTAACCCACTCTTTATGAATATCTTCACGCGAATAGTCGTCTGTTTTTTTGTCGCGGGTCGCCATCGATACCCGGCTTTTGGTCTGTGCGTCAGCGGTTTCGCGGGTCAACCCCATAGCCGCCAGCCCTTCTTCTATCTGAGCAGAACGCCGCGAGAATCCCCGGATTTGTTCATCCGTAAAGTGCGCCATATCAAAGGTGTTATTTTTGTTGTTATAGCGCAGCTCATACCCGGCCTTTGTCAGCTCCAGCGCCAGCTCTTGCTTGTAGACATCCCCCAGGTGCATCTTGGCCCGCATCAGTTCATCGTTTTTAAGCGCCCTCCATTGACCATCCCCGCGCTGTGTCATGTTCATGACAAAGGCGTGGGTATGCAGCTCCGGGTCAAGGGCGCGTGATGTTTCATGCCGGAAGGAAGCAACAACCAGATTACCGGTATTCTGCGTAATGGTTTTCCCTGCGTGGGTCGTGCGGGCCTGAGCCAGCTTTTCCGCTTCCTGGACGGCAGCGGCAACCGCTTTTTCATGGGCGGCGATAATAGCCTTATCGCCGTGGATCAGCGCCTGCATCGATACGCCTTTAGGCGCGGAAAATGTGAGGTCGTATCCCAGCCGTTCTTTCGTCGCGTCACCGCTGGAGCGCTTCATCTGTGTAAAAGGGTCAATCTCCCCGACAAGCAGTTCTTTGAAACGCTGGGAACTGACCTCGCCGGAAAGGCCCAGCGCTTCAGCACCCTGACCATGCCACGCGGTAAAGCTGCTGTCTTTGCTGTAGTAATCGTCTTTTGCATCAGCGTAGTAGCCTACAACTGACGCAATATCGATACGGGTGATAGTCGTAATATCAAGCATGGCGCTACCTCATGATGATGCCCGGAACCGGGTTCTTACGCGTGTATTGCACATGTTTAGTCTTGAACTTGCCGACAGGCAGATCACCAGGGAAATAGACGTATCCAGTGAGGTTTTTCAGCTCTGATATTTCCGTAGGAGTAACGGCTCTGACGGTGCGCGTTTCGATGCGTGGCCTGTTACCAATGCCCGCCTGGAATGGGTTGCCTTGTTTATGTTCCACTTCGCCCTCAATCTCGCCCAATGCGCGGGACATTTGCTCAAGGGTTTCTTTACCTAATCGACTGCTACCCATGACGATGCCGGAACGCATACTTCCCAGCAGTGTTTCCGCTATGTTGATGCCATAGCGCTCAATCAGCTGAGAGTACGTCTGGTAGCCCGCCCATACAGACGCGCCGCTTTTGCGGCCCTTCGTCAGTAAATCCTGTAGGTTTGGCAGATATTCCAGTGATTCCAGCTCGTCGATAAAAAACAACGTGCGTTGGTCGCGCTTACCCATACCCAGCAGGCTTGAAAACATAATATCCAGCCAGCATGAGATCAGCGGATTGAGGCTCTTTTTCATCTGCTCCTGCCAGGTGATAAACAACGTGCCGGGTTTATCATCTTCCAGCCAGTCACGCAGCGAGAAATCGCCTGCGGGCATCTTCAGGTGTGGGGCTAATTTGTCACCCAGGACAAAACGGGCGCTCCCGGTGGCCCTTTCAGCGCCTTTGATAAACAGGGCTTCCGCAGGTGTACCTTTCACAAACTCTTTTAATTTTTCATTCTCAACAATGGTACACCAGTGCATGACTTCTTCCATTGTTGGGCTACGTTTAAGCGTGAGTAACTTCTTTGATACCTCACGATAAATAAGACGACCATATCTATACCATTCCTCTGCTGAACGCTCCTTACTTTCCTGAATAATAGATACAGCATAGAGATCATAGTCAAAGTCATCGCGTATCTCGTTGAACATTGACCAACCGGGAGAACGTTTATCATAGGGGCTAAGAATCACATCACCGGGACGATAAAACGTCTCAACATATTCGCCATTTGGATCAAGAACAATACGCTTATCCGTGCCTCTTTTCAGGCTTGAATATATAGCTTCCTTGATAATCGTTGATTTACCTGTACCAGTAGCCCCGCCGATTGAAAAATGAAGAGTCTCATATTCAGTAGGCACAGGAACACCTGCAACCGTTAATTGCTTATGATCACGCTCTTTTGTTTTCTCGGCTAAAGATGAAGCTCTTACTAATTTAGTGCCACGGAGTACGCGTTTAAAACGTGGTCCTTTATACACCCGACCCTTATCGTAAATAATGAATCCTATAAAGCCACACAAACCTATAACTGCACCTGCAATAATCGCCACCCATAACGGCCACAGGTTGAACGTGTTTTTTAGCAAATAGGGGACAAGGTAGTGAGCCGTTTCGCTATTAATACCATAAACAAACTTTGCAGTAATAAACCACACAAAGGGTATCGGTCCCAGCAGCGAGCATAAAAATATAAGTCCTCTTTCTTGTTCTGTCATTATTCCTTCCTCTCTTGTTTACTTTCCCATACCTTGTATCCGTTACGTTCCAGCTCTCCCCAGGCGGATTTCATATTGGCCGGGGTCGCCATCGAACGCAGCAGGATCACCGTCTCGATTGCCAGGGATTCGTGCAGCATCATCTGACCGGGAGGCGGCAACTTGAGTTGTGACAGCTGCTTGACCAGACCTTTCAGCTCCGAGGAAAACGCGCTCATATCTGTCTCTGATACCTGGTCAAACAGAATATCGAGGCGTCGATTTACTTCGTTTATCTGTTCCGTAACCTGACTCAATCCACCTATCCGGCCACCTGATCCGGCCAACAAACAACGGCGCATATAGTCCGATCTGTTCGTTCCGGCCAGCCTGTCGATAAGCTCTTTTTCTTCGTCCGTTACCTTGCATGTGATGATCGGCATCATGTCCTCAACTGGTGATTTTTCGTGTTCAATCTGGCGGTAGTTTAACCGCATGAGGTAAGTATTAACAAAGTAATACCTGAATTTCCATACAAACCATGCTCTTATGCTTTTTTTTTAATACCTTTTTAATACCCGCAATCCGAAATATTTCATTTTTTGTTTTTTTAATCAGTTAGTTAGTGCGATTCATCGCACTGCGTTAGGTGTATAGCAGGTTAAGGGCTAAAAAATAATCAGTTTGGTGGGAGCGATCTACGGAGGTTAAGGGGTATTTTGGTGAAAAAGCGTTCAATATCCCGGTATTCATGCTTGCATGAATACCCATACACCACAAATACACCACTATTACGTCAATTCATGGTTGACATTACACCACAATTACATCACTCTTACGTCATGGGATAGTTGATACGACACAAATACATCACTATTACATCAAAAATACATCATTCTACATGAGGGTACTATGAAGCCCAAAAGCATCAGGGCAGCAATTCAGATGATGTTGCCGGAAGTAGAAGAAATGCTGTCGCTGGGAGTCTCCAGAGAGGAGGTTTTCAAGGCGGTATCTGAACGCTTCGGCCTGGAGAATGTGAACGTCCGAAGTTTTGATACTGCCCTGTATCGGGCCAGGCAAAACCGGGCGAAACATACCGCCCCTGATTCTGTATTGCACAATACAGAATCAGCCGGAGCCAGTGAGCAACAGAAGAAACCTGTATTGCACAATACAGAAAAACCCGCGAAGTCTGAGCAGGTGAAAAAAGATGTATTGCACAATACACAAAGTGCGACCGAGGGAGACGAAACGAAACAGTCACCGGGTATCATCGGAAAGGAATTTTTTGACGAGGCAAGAGCCGAGTTCGATCCTAATGAGTTCATCAAAAAATATTGAGGTGTGCAATGAAAGTAGCGGTTATTAATTACAGTGGCAGCGTTGGCAAAACTTTAGTTTCAACTTACCTTCTCGCCCCGCGCCTGAAAGATGCGAAATTTTTCGCGGTCGAAACCATTAACCAGTCAGCGTCTGATTTAGGGATTGAAAATGTCACCAGTTTTAAAGGTGATGATTTCTCCCGTCTGATTGAGGATGTGGTTTTTGAAGATGCAGCGATTATTGATATTGGCGCGTCAAACGTGGAACCGTTTTTAATGGCAATGTCCCGCTTCGATGGCGGCGCAAATGAATTTGATATGTATTTCATTCCAGTAACACCGGAAGATAAAGCCATCAAAGAAAGTATGAAAACGGCGCACACGTTAAGCAAGGCTGGCGTGGATAACAAAAAGATTATCTTTGTTCCAAACCGCGTTAATCCGGGTGATGATGTTGAAAATGTTTTCAGCCCGATTTTCGACTTCGTGAAGCAAACTAAAGTAGGCCGCATTAATAAAAACTCTGCGATCTATAATAGTGAGGTGTACGAATATCTTGCGCATCACAAAATTTCGTTTGAAACGCTGACCGCTGAAGATGCGGAAGAATTTAAAGCCCGCGCTAAAGCATCAGCTGACGCAGACGAACGCCGCAAAATGGCGCGTCGTTATACTTACATGAAACAGGCTATTCCTGTTAAAAGTAACCTGGATAAAACATTCTCCCTGTTAATCGGAGATTAAGCATGGATAAGCAGCCCGATAAATTAGACGTATTGATGGACTGGTTTTTGGGAGACGCGAAGGAAATTGTAGAAGCCATGAAGCAAGTGAAGGTTGAACAAGCCGACATGCTTCAGCAGCTGGGCGAACTCAAAAGCGCACTTGAATTGACGGCAGACGATTCGAGAGCGGAAATCATCGGCAGCCTGAGAGACATACAGGCAGCGATGAAGGAGGAAAACAAAGCGCGGTCAGACTTTCTGACGCGCTGGCAATCACTCCAGCACAACAACGCCAGCACCATCGTTAACCGCGTCGTGATCATGACGGCTGTTTGTTCCATCGTCGGCGCGGCCATTGGCGCGGCGCTGACCTTACTGATCCTGAAGTAACCACAAGGCCGGACTCCCGGCCTTTTCTCTTTTCTCAATCGTGACAGTCACGGTGATAAATATGGACAAAACAGAACGCGAGAGGATGTTAGCCAGACGGCGGCAAGCCCGCCGCCGCGAACGGTTACGCGCCGAAGGTGTTAGCGTGACAGTCACGCTAACGCACGATGAAGCCGCGCAACTGGAAGAACTACGGCAGGTACGCCGGATGGGTAAACAACCCTATTCACCAAATGAGTTTTTCCAGCTGCTGCTGATCCGCAACTGGCAACAGTGGGAGAAAGAAAAAGCCGCGCTGGGTACATGCCAGCACTGCGGAAAATCAAAAGCCGGTGGCGGCTGCGGCGGGGAGTTTCAAAAGGAAACATACCAATGCTGGCTGGCGCAGGACGCAAACGCGCTTAACCTTTAGTGTATTGTGCAATACAGAAAAGCCCGGTTAATACCGGGCTTTGTCGTTGTAGGGAGGCTTATTTTTTTTCCTGCTGCAACAGGTAATCAATCTTTGCTGCAAGCGCGTATGTTGACGGGAACGCGCCTTTTGTTCGCTGGTTAGGTAACTGATTGAAGGCCATCAGGCAGGCTTCGAGAAGGTAGGTTTTCTGGCTCTCCAGCTCTGCTTTCAGCTGGGACGGTGTTGTGATTTTTGTCATTAGGCTTACTCCTGATAAGTGCCGCTTTGGGCTGTATTGCCCGGATTTCACCGGGCGGGGTGTTTATAGCTCAATCAGGCCGGGATATGGCAATAGGCCAGCTCGCGATGCAGGTCATTTTCAAAACCTGTCTCATAGTCCCACGCTCGCCAGACAAGGCGACCATCCACAACCTGGCGGATCTCGATTTGCTCGCTATCGTAGCGGTCTGTATTGGCTACTTCGACGGTTATTGTAGGGGTGTTGTATTCGCGAATAATTGCAGCGATATGTTGTTTCATTGGGGACTCCGTAGGTTGCCGCTTTGGGCTGTGTT
>NZ_CAMFLB010000045.1:0-30339 GCF_945957435.1 Serratia sp. PL7
CGTTGGCGCAGGCGTTGTTGCTAAAGTTATCGCTTAATCGCTGATAAAGTTTGACGCGACACGCGGTAAAAGGGCATCATTTGATGCCCTTTTTCTACGCTGTGAACTAGAACCTATCTCATCAGCGATTTTGCAGTCATAATCATTGGTGAGATGGGCTCTTAAACCGTATTGACTGAATACGTCATGGCGTAAAACACCGGGATATTGCTATTGCGGTATCCGATCGGTTTGGTTTGCCTCGCAATGCGAGGCAAAGTTGTTTGTTCTGAATCATCATTGTGACAGGTTGGTTTATGAGTGCGAATACCGAGGCTCAAGGGAGCGGACGCGGCCTGGAAGCGGCAAAGTGGCTGATCGTCGCCGTTCTGTTGGTTGTGGCTATTGTCGGTAACTATTACTACCGTGATTTAAGCCTGCCATTGCGCGCGCTGGCAGTTGTGCTGATCATCGCCGTTGCAGGTGCAGTGGCTCTGATGACCACCAAAGGCAAAGCCACCGTTGCGTTTGCCCGCGAAGCGCGTACCGAAGTACGTAAAGTGATTTGGCCAACTCGTCAGGAAACGCTACACACCACGTTGATCGTTGCCGCGGTAACCGCCGTGATGTCACTGATTCTGTGGGGACTGGATGGTATTCTGGTCCGTCTGGTGTCGTTTATTACTGGCCTGAGGTTCTAAAATGTCTGAAGCTCCAAAAAAACGTTGGTACGTCGTTCAGGCGTTTTCCGGTTTTGAAGGTCGCGTAGCGCAATCGCTGCGTGAACACATCAAACTGCACGATATGGAAGAGCTGTTCGGCGAAGTGATGGTGCCTACGGAAGAAGTGGTTGAAATCCGTGGTGGCCAGCGTCGCAAGAGCGAGCGTAAATTCTTCCCTGGCTACGTGCTGGTGCAGATGGTGATGAATGACGCCAGCTGGCACCTGGTGCGCAGCGTACCGCGTGTCATGGGGTTCATCGGCGGCACGTCTGACCGTCCTGCGCCTATCAGCGATAAAGAAGTTGATGCGATCATGAACCGCCTGCAGCAGGTTGGTGACAAACCGCGTCCGAAGACGCTGTTCGAGCCGGGCGAGCTGGTGCGCGTCAACGATGGCCCGTTTGCCGATTTCAACGGCGTGGTCGAAGAAGTCGATTACGAAAAGAGCCGCCTGAAAGTTTCCGTTTCCATCTTCGGCCGTGCAACGCCGGTGGAACTGGACTTCAGCCAGGTTGAAAAAGGCTGATCGAATAATCAGCAATAAGCGGTCCGTTGCCGCTTGTCAAAGGCGCGAAATTGAACTACAATTTCGCGCCTTTTGTTTTTAGATGCCTTGCCTGATGCCTGTCTGGCGAGGTTAAACACGGGGAGCCTCTCACGAGGCGATACTACCCAAACCGAGGAAATTTAAATGGCCAAGAAAGTACAAGCCTACGTTAAGCTGCAAGTTGCAGCTGGTATGGCTAACCCGAGCCCGCCAGTTGGTCCAGCTCTGGGTCAGCAAGGCGTTAACATCATGGAATTCTGTAAGGCATTCAACGCTAAAACTGACAGCGTTGAGAAAGGTCTGCCGATTCCGGTTGTTATTACCGTTTATTCTGATCGCTCCTTCACTTTCGTTACCAAAACCCCGCCAGCAGCAGTTCTGCTGAAAAAAGCGGCTGGTATCAAGTCTGGTTCCGGTAAGCCGAACAAAGACAAAGTAGGTAAAGTGACCCGTGCTCAGGTACGTGAAATCGCAGAAACCAAAGCTGCGGACATGACTGGTTCTGACGTTGAAGCGATGACTCGCTCCATCGAAGGTACCGCTCGTTCCATGGGCCTGGTAGTGGAGGATTAAGAGATGGCTAAGCTGACCAAGCGCATGCGCGTGATCCGTGACAAAGTTGATGCTACTAAACAGTATGACATCACCGAAGCTGTTGCTCTGCTGAAAGAGCTGGCCACCGCTAAATTCGTAGAAAGCGTTGACGTTGCCGTTAACCTCGGCATCGACGCTCGTAAATCTGACCAAAACGTTCGTGGCGCTACCGTTCTGCCACACGGCACCGGTCGTTCCGTTCGCGTTGCCGTATTTGCCCAAGGCGCTAACGCTGAAGCAGCGAAAGCTGCCGGCGCAGAGCTGGTAGGTATGGACGATCTGGCTGACCAGATCAAGAAAGGCGAAATGAACTTCGACGTTGTTATTGCTTCCCCGGATGCAATGCGCGTTGTAGGTCAACTGGGCCAGATCCTGGGTCCACGCGGCCTGATGCCAAACCCGAAAGTGGGTACCGTTACTCCGAACGTTGCTGAAGCAGTGAAAAACGCTAAAGCTGGTCAGGTTCGCTACCGTAACGACAAAAACGGCATCATTCATACCACTATCGGTAAGGTTGATTTCGACGCAGACAAGCTGAAAGAAAACCTGGAAGCCCTGCTGGTTGCGCTGAAAAAAGCAAAACCTTCTCAGGCGAAAGGCATGTACATCAAGAAAGTTAGCCTCTCCACCACCATGGGTGCTGGCGTTGCTATCGATCAGAGCGGTCTGTCTGCTGCAGCGAACTAATCGCACTTGCGATTATCGCTTTGACTTGGGGCCGAGATTTGTCTAGAATCTTATGCCCCAAGGTTTTGCTACTGGCTATGCCGTAGGCAAAACAAAGATTTTTCGGTTGGAGCCTGGCCTATCCAGGCCTCCGTCCAAGACCGCAGGTGTATCGCAAGATACTTAATCCTTCCTGCGTAGACGGTGACAGAGCCTAAGAAAATTTTTCTTTTTTATAAAAGAATGTCTTTGCTGGATTCTGCTCACCGTGTTAAGCCGCTCGGCGTGGCGTTTTACAAAGCGCCGAGTGAAGTGAGTTCCGGGGGATTTTCCCCGGCTAATCCAGGAGCAAAAAGCTAATGGCATTAAATCTTCAAGACAAACAAGCGATTGTTGCTGAAGTCAGCGAAGTAGCCAAAGGCGCGCTGTCTGCGGTTGTTGCGGATTCCCGCGGCGTTACCGTAGATAAAATGACTGAACTGCGTAAAGCAGGTCGTGAAGCTGGCGTTTACATGCGTGTTGTTCGCAACACCCTGATGCGTCGCGTAGTTGAAGGCACTCCATTCGAATGCCTGAAAGACACGTTTGTCGGTCCAACCTTGATTGCATTCTCTCACGAACACCCGGGCGCTGCTGCTCGTCTGTTCAAAGAGTTCGCGAAAGCGAATGCAAAATTCGAGGTTAAAGCTGCGGCCTTTGAAGGTGAGCTGATCCCAGCGGCGCAAATCGACCGCCTGGCGACGCTGCCAACTTACGAAGAAGCGATCGCACGCCTGATGGCAACCATGAAAGAAGCCGCTGCCGGCAAACTGGTTCGCACTCTGGCTGCAGTACGCGATCAGAAAGAAGCGGCGTAAGCCACTCTTTCTTAGCCTTTGCTAACGTATTTAAACTATTTCTGAATTTTAGGAACAATTGTTATGTCTATCACTAAAGACCAAATCCTGGAAGCAGTTGCCGCTATGTCCGTAATGGACGTTGTTGAACTGGTTTCCGCTATGGAAGAAAAATTCGGCGTTTCTGCTGCTGCTGCTGTAGCTGTAGCTGCTGGCCCAGCTGAAGCTGCTGAAGAGAAAACTGAATTCGACGTTATCCTGAAAGCTGCAGGCGCTAACAAAGTTGCTGTTATCAAAGCAGTACGTGGCGCTACCGGCCTGGGTCTGAAAGAAGCTAAAGACCTGGTTGAATCTGCTCCAGCCGCTCTGAAAGAAGGCGTGAGCAAAGATGACGCAGAAGCTCTGAAAAAATCTCTGGAAGAAGCTGGCGCAGAAGTTGAAGTTAAATAAGCCAACCTTTCCGGTTGCAGCCTAGTCTTTTAGGCTGATGGCTGGTGACTTTTTAGTCACCAGCCTTTTTGCGCTGTAGGGCGCCAGTAGCGTTTCACACTGTTTGGCTGCTGGTTTCGCCTCCCAATGTTTGTTTCTGTTGACGACTTAATATACCGCGGTCTTTGCACTACCAGGAGTTCTGGGGGAAGACGCGATGAAATGGTTTAAGCGTGATAGCAAGAGACATTGCGGAAAGTGTTCCCGCTTTCCGGTCGACAAAACGGTGTTGCATGAACTGTCCCTAATCGGACGGACAGATTGGGTCACTGATCAGCGAGCTGAGGAACCCTATGGTTTACTCCTATACCGAGAAAAAACGTATTCGTAAGGATTTTGGTAAACGTCCACAAGTGCTGGACATACCATATCTCCTTTCTATCCAGCTTGACTCGTTCCAGAAGTTTATCGAGCAAGATCCAGAAGGGCAGTACGGCCTTGAAGCCGCATTCCGTTCTGTTTTCCCTATCCAGAGCTACAGTGGCAATTCGGAGCTGCAATACGTTAGCTACCGTCTTGGTGAGCCGGTCTTCGACGTCAAAGAGTGCCAGATCCGTGGTGTGACGTTCTCTGCACCGCTGCGCGTAAAACTGCGCCTGGTTATCTATGAGCGCGAAGCGCCTGAAGGTACGGTCAAAGACATCAAGGAACAAGAAGTCTACATGGGCGAAATTCCGCTCATGACCGAAAACGGCACCTTTGTGATCAACGGTACTGAGAGGGTTATCGTATCTCAGTTGCACCGTAGTCCTGGCGTATTCTTCGACAGCGATAAGGGTAAAACCCACTCTTCGGGTAAAGTGCTGTACAACGCACGCATCATCCCTTACCGCGGTTCATGGTTGGACTTCGAGTTCGATCCGAAAGACAACCTGTTCGTGCGTATTGACCGTCGCCGCAAACTGCCTGCGACCATCATTCTGCGCGCGCTGAACTACACCACTGAACAGATCCTCGACCTGTTCTTTGACAAGATCGTCTTCGAAATCCGCGACAATAAGCTGCAGATGGAGCTGGTGCCAGAGCGCCTGCGTGGTGAGACCGCTTCGTTCGATATCGAAGCCAACGGCAAGATCTACGTAGAGAAAGGCCGTCGTATCACCGCCCGTCATATCCGTCAGCTGGAAAAAGACGACATTCAGAGCATTGAAGTACCGGTAGAGTACATCGCGGGCAAAGTGGTCGCGAAAGACTATATCGATACCAATACCGGCGAACTGATCTGCGCAGCCAACATGGAGCTGTCGCTGGATCTGCTGGCCAAACTGAGCCAGTCTGGCCACAAGCGCATCGAAACGCTGTTCACCAACGATCTGGATCACGGCGCGTACATCTCTGAAACGCTGCGTGTCGATCCGACCAACGATCGTCTGAGCTCGCTGGTAGAAATCTACCGCATGATGCGCCCTGGTGAGCCGCCAACGCGCGAAGCTGCCGAAAGCCTGTTCGAGAACCTGTTCTTCTCCGAAGACCGCTACGATCTGTCCGCGGTTGGTCGCATGAAGTTCAACCGTTCTCTGCTGCGCGACGAGATCGAAGGTTCGGGCATCCTGAGCAAAGACGACATCATCGAAGTGATGAAGAAGCTCATCGATATCCGTAACGGCAAGGGCGAAGTGGACGACATCGACCACTTGGGCAACCGTCGTATCCGCTCCGTCGGCGAAATGGCCGAGAACCAGTTCCGCGTAGGTCTGGTGCGTGTTGAGCGTGCGGTGAAAGAGCGTCTGTCTCTGGGCGATCTGGATACCCTGATGCCTCAGGACATGATCAACGCCAAGCCGATTTCGGCGGCGGTGAAAGAGTTCTTCGGTTCCAGCCAGCTGTCCCAGTTCATGGACCAGAACAACCCGCTGTCCGAGATCACGCACAAGCGTCGTATCTCCGCACTGGGCCCGGGCGGTCTGACCCGTGAGCGCGCCGGCTTTGAAGTTCGAGACGTACACCCGACCCACTACGGCCGCGTGTGCCCAATCGAAACGCCGGAAGGTCCAAACATCGGTCTGATCAACTCCCTGTCCGTGTACGCACAGACTAACGAGTATGGCTTCCTGGAAACCCCGTACCGCCGCGTGCGTGACGGCGTGGTGACCGATGAAATCAACTACCTGTCTGCTATTGAAGAAGGCAACTTCGTTATCGCCCAGGCGAACTCCAACCTGGATGAAGAAGGCCGCTTCGTAGAAGACCTGGTCACCTGCCGCAGCAAAGGCGAATCAAGCCTGTTCAGCCGCGACCAGGTTGACTACATGGACGTATCCACCCAGCAGGTCGTTTCCGTTGGTGCTTCACTGATTCCATTCCTGGAACACGATGACGCCAACCGTGCATTGATGGGTGCGAACATGCAACGTCAGGCCGTACCAACCCTGCGCGCTGACAAGCCGCTGGTCGGTACCGGTATGGAACGTGCTGTAGCGGTTGACTCCGGCGTAACCGCCGTTGCCAAACGCGGCGGTGTGATCCAGTACGTGGATGCTTCCCGTATCGTTATCAAAGTTAACGAAGACGAGATGTACCCGGGCGAAGCAGGTATCGATATTTACAACCTGACCAAGTACACCCGTTCTAACCAGAACACCTGCATCAACCAGATGCCGTGTGTGAGTCTGGGTGAGCCAATCGAGCGCGGTGACGTGCTGGCGGATGGCCCATCGACAGACCTGGGCGAACTGGCACTGGGCCAGAACATGCGCGTAGCGTTCATGCCTTGGAACGGCTACAACTTCGAAGACTCCATCTTGGTCTCCGAGCGCGTGGTGCAGGAAGATCGCTTCACCACCATCCACATCCAGGAACTGGCGTGCGTGTCTCGCGACACCAAGCTGGGGCCTGAAGAGATCACCGCCGACATCCCTAACGTGGGTGAAGCTGCGCTCTCCAAGCTGGATGAATCCGGTATCGTGTATATCGGTGCTGAAGTGACCGGCGGTGACATCCTGGTCGGTAAGGTAACGCCTAAAGGCGAAACCCAGCTGACGCCGGAAGAGAAACTGCTGCGTGCGATCTTCGGTGAGAAAGCGTCTGACGTTAAAGACTCTTCTCTGCGTGTGCCGAACGGCGTTTCCGGTACGGTTATCGACGTGCAGGTCTTCACCCGTGATGGCGTGGAAAAAGACAAGCGCGCGTTGGAAATCGAAGAGATGCAGCTGAAGCAGGCGAAGAAAGACCTGACGGAAGAACTGCAGATCCTGGAAGCCGGCCTGTTTGCACGTATCCACGCGGTGCTGGTTGCCGGTGGCATCGAAGCCGACAAGCTGAGCAAGCTGCCGCGCGATCGCTGGCTGGAACTGGGCCTGACCGACGAAGAGAAGCAAAACCAGCTGGAACAGCTGGCCGAGCAGTACGACGAACTGAAATCCGACTTCGAGAAGAAGCTGGAAGCCAAGCGTCGTAAGATCACTCAGGGCGACGATCTGGCGCCGGGCGTGCTGAAAATCGTCAAGGTTTATCTGGCCGTTAAACGTCAGATCCAACCGGGTGACAAGATGGCGGGCCGCCACGGTAACAAGGGTGTTATCTCCAAGATCAACCCGATCGAAGATATGCCTTACGATGAAAACGGCACGCCGGTAGACATCGTACTGAACCCGCTGGGCGTACCATCACGTATGAACATCGGTCAGATCCTGGAAACCCACCTGGGTATGGCTGCGAAAGGCATCGGTGAGAAGATCAACCAGATGCTGAAGCAGCAGCAGGAAGTGGCCAAACTGCGTGAGTTCATCCAGAAGGCCTACGATCTGGGCGACGACGTTTGCCAGAAAGTTGACCTGAACACCTTCAGCGACGACGAAGTGCTGCGTCTGGCAGAGAACCTGAAAAAAGGTATGCCGATCGCAACGCCGGTGTTTGACGGTGCGAAAGAGACTGAAATCAAGAAGCTGCTGGAAATGGGTGGTATCCCGACCTCCGGTCAGATCACGCTGTTCGATGGCCGTACCGGTGAGCAATTCGAGCGCCAGGTTACTGTTGGCTATATGTACATGCTGAAACTGAACCACTTGGTTGACGATAAAATGCACGCCCGTTCAACCGGTTCTTACAGCTTGGTTACTCAGCAACCTCTGGGTGGTAAAGCGCAGTTCGGTGGTCAACGCTTCGGTGAGATGGAAGTGTGGGCACTGGAAGCATACGGCGCGGCTTATACCCTGCAGGAAATGCTCACCGTTAAGTCGGATGACGTTAACGGCCGTACCAAGATGTACAAAAACATCGTGGATGGCGACCACCGGATGGAGCCAGGCATGCCGGAATCCTTCAACGTACTGTTGAAAGAAATCCGCTCGCTCGGCATCAACATCGAACTGGAAGACGAGTAATCGTCATTCCGGCTCAGGCTCCCCGCCTAAGGGAGCCTGAGGGTGGTTGTTCAGGTCACACGGGTACCTACTGCGGTTGTGGGTACCCAACAGGTTTAACTCCGACAGGAGCCAATCCGTGAAAGACTTATTGAAGTTTCTGAAAGCGCAAACTAAGACCGAAGAGTTTGATGCGATCAAGATTGCTCTGGCCTCGCCAGACATGATCCGTTCGTGGTCGTTCGGTGAAGTTAAGAAGCCGGAAACCATTAACTACCGTACGTTCAAACCAGAACGTGACGGCCTTTTCTGCGCCCGTATCTTCGGGCCGGTAAAAGATTACGAGTGCCTGTGCGGTAAGTACAAGCGCTTGAAACACCGCGGCGTGATCTGTGAGAAGTGCGGCGTTGAAGTGACCCAGACCAAAGTGCGTCGTGAGCGCATGGGCCACATCGAGCTGGCTTCGCCGACCGCGCACATCTGGTTCCTGAAATCGCTGCCATCCCGCATCGGTTTGCTGCTGGATATGCCGCTGCGTGATATCGAACGCGTACTGTACTTCGAATCCTATGTGGTGGTCGAAGGCGGTATGACCAACCTCGAGCGTCGTCAGATCCTGACCGAAGAGCAGTATCTGGACGCGCTGGAAGAGTTCGGTGACGAATTCGACGCCAAGATGGGTGCGGAAGCTATTCAGGCCCTGTTGAAAAACATGGATCTGGAAGCCGAGTGCGAGCAGCTGCGTGAAGAGCTTAACGAAACCAACTCCGAAACCAAGCGCAAGAAGCTGACCAAGCGTATCAAGCTGCTGGAAGCGTTCGTACAGTCCGGTAACAAGCCGGAGTGGATGATCCTGACCGTGCTGCCGGTACTGCCGCCGGATCTGCGCCCGCTGGTTCCGCTGGATGGCGGTCGTTTCGCGACCTCGGATCTGAACGATCTGTATCGCCGCGTGATCAACCGTAACAACCGTCTGAAACGCCTGCTGGATCTGGCTGCGCCTGACATCATCGTGCGCAACGAAAAGCGTATGCTGCAAGAAGCGGTAGACGCCCTGCTGGATAACGGCCGTCGCGGTCGTGCCATCACCGGTTCCAACAAACGTCCTCTGAAATCTTTGGCCGACATGATCAAAGGTAAGCAGGGTCGTTTCCGTCAGAACCTGCTCGGTAAACGCGTTGACTACTCCGGCCGTTCCGTAATCACCGTAGGTCCATACCTGCGTCTGCATCAGTGCGGTCTGCCTAAAAAGATGGCGCTGGAGCTGTTCAAACCGTTCATCTACGGCAAGTTGGAGCTGCGTGGCCTGGCCACCACCATCAAAGCCGCCAAGAAAATGGTTGAGCGTGAAGAAGCCGTCGTTTGGGATATCCTGGACGAAGTGATCCGCGAACACCCGGTACTGCTGAACCGTGCACCAACCCTGCACCGTTTGGGTATCCAGGCGTTTGAACCGGTTCTGATCGAAGGTAAAGCGATCCAGCTGCACCCACTGGTTTGTGCGGCCTATAACGCCGACTTCGATGGTGACCAGATGGCTGTTCACGTACCGCTGACGCTGGAAGCCCAGCTGGAAGCGCGTGCGCTGATGATGTCTACCAACAACATCCTGTCCCCAGCGAACGGCGAGCCAATCATCGTTCCTTCTCAGGACGTTGTACTGGGTCTGTACTACATGACCCGCGACTGTGTTAACGCCAAGGGCGAAGGCATGGTGCTGAACGGTTCCAAAGAAGCTGAGCGTGTTTACCGCGCCGGCCTGGCGTCTCTGCATGCGCGCGTTAAAGTGCGTATCACCGAAGACGTCAAAAACGCCGAAGGCGAATGGACTTCTCAGACCAGCATCATCGACACCACCATCGGCCGCGCCATCCTGTGGATGATCGTACCGAAAGGTCTGCCGTACTCGATCGTTAACCAGCCTTTGGGCAAGAAAGCGATCTCCAAGATGCTGAACACCTGTTACCGCATCCTGGGCCTGAAGCCGACCGTTATCTTTGCTGACCAGATCATGTACACCGGTTTTGCTTACGCAGCCCGTTCAGGCGCTTCCGTAGGTATCGACGACATGGTTATCCCGGCCAAGAAAGCGGAGATCATCGAAGAAGCGGAAACCGAAGTTGCCGAGATCCAGGAGCAGTTCCAGTCTGGTCTGGTTACCGCCGGCGAACGCTACAACAAAGTGATCGATATCTGGGCTGCAGCGAACGAACGCGTTGCGAAAGCGATGATGGAAAACCTGTCGGTAGAAGACGTGGTTAACCGTGACGGCGAAGTGGAACAGCAAGTTTCCTTCAACAGCATCTTTATGATGGCCGACTCCGGTGCGCGTGGTTCCGCCGCTCAGATTCGTCAGCTGGCCGGTATGCGTGGCCTGATGGCGAAGCCGGACGGCTCCATCATCGAAACGCCAATCACCGCGAACTTCCGTGAAGGTCTGAACGTACTCCAGTACTTCATCTCCACCCACGGTGCTCGTAAAGGTCTGGCGGATACCGCACTGAAAACCGCGAACTCCGGTTATCTGACCCGTCGTCTGGTTGACGTGGCGCAGGATCTGGTTGTGACCGAAGACGACTGTGGCACCCACGACGGCATCCTGATGACTCCGGTTATCGAAGGTGGCGACGTGAAAGAGCCGCTGCGTGAACGCGTTCTGGGCCGTGTGACGGCAGAAGACGTCCTCAAGCCGGGTACGGCGGACATTCTGGTGCCACGCAACACCCTGCTGAACGAGAAGGCGTGTGACCTGTTGGAAGAGAATTCTGTCGACAGCGTTAAAGTCCGTTCCGTAGTGAGCTGTGAAACCGACTTTGGTGTGTGTGCAAACTGCTACGGTCGCGACCTGGCACGTGGCCACATCATCAACAAAGGTGAAGCCATCGGCGTTATCGCGGCACAGTCCATCGGTGAGCCGGGTACACAGCTGACGATGCGTACGTTCCACATCGGTGGTGCGGCATCTCGTGCGGCTGCTGAATCCAGCATCCAGGTGAAAAACAAGGGTAGCCTCAAGCTGAGCAACGTGAAGTTCGTTATGAACGCCGCGGGCAAGCTGGTGATCACCTCGCGTAACACCGAACTGAAACTGATCGACGAATTCGGCCGTACCAAAGAAAGCTACAAGGTGCCTTACGGCGCCGTGATGGGTAAAGGCGACGGTGAAGAAGTTAACGGCGGCGAAACCGTTGCTAACTGGGATCCGCACACCATGCCGGTCATCAGTGAAGTCAGCGGCTTCATTCGCTTCGCGGATATGGTTGACGGCCAGACCATTACTCGCCAGACCGACGAACTGACCGGTTTGTCTTCTCTGGTCGTACTGGACAGCGCAGAGCGTACCGGTAGCGGTAAAGACCTGCGTCCGGCACTGAAAATCGTTGACGCTCAGGGCGAAGACGTATTGATCCCAGGTACTGATATGCCTGCTCAATACTTCCTGCCGGGCAAAGCGATCGTTCAGCTGGAAGACGGCATTCAGATCGGTGCGGGTGATACCCTGGCGCGTATTCCTCAGGAATCCGGCGGTACCAAGGATATTACCGGTGGTCTGCCGCGCGTTGCCGACCTGTTCGAAGCACGTCGTCCGAAAGAGCCGGCAATCCTGGCTGAAATCAGCGGGATTATCTCGTTCGGTAAAGAGACCAAAGGCAAACGTCGCCTGGTGATCTCTCCGCTGGACGGCAGCGACGCTTACGAAGAGATGATCCCGAAATGGCGTCAGCTCAACGTGTTCGAAGGCGAAGTGGTGGAACGTGGTGACGTCGTTTCCGACGGCCCAGAGTCTCCGCACGACATTCTGCGTCTGCGTGGCGTGCATGCGGTTACCCGCTACATCACCAACGAAGTGCAGGAAGTTTACCGTCTGCAAGGCGTTAAGATTAACGATAAGCACATCGAAGTTATCGTTCGTCAGATGCTGCGTAAAGGCACCATCGTTAGCGCTGGTGGCTCCGAGTTCCTGGAAGGCGAGCAGGCTGAAGTGTCTCGCGTCAAGATTGCCAACCGTCAGCTGGAAGCTGAAGGTAAAATCGCGGCAACCTTCTCGCGCGATCTGCTGGGTATCACCAAGGCTTCCTTGGCGACCGAGTCCTTCATCTCCGCTGCATCGTTCCAGGAAACGACGCGCGTTCTGACCGAAGCTGCCGTAGCCGGCAAGCGTGATGAACTGCGTGGCCTGAAAGAGAACGTTATCGTGGGCCGTCTGATCCCAGCCGGTACCGGTTACGCTTATCATCAGGATCGTATGCGTCGCCGTGCTCAGGGTGAAGCGCCGGTTGTTCCGCAAGTCAGCGCGGAAGAAGCGACGGCTAACCTGGCCGAGCTGCTCAACGCAGGCCTGGGCGGCAGCGACGACGAGTAATCGTCATCCGCGCCGCGGGCCCGGTACGCCGGGCCCATCGCCAGATAAACCGCCCCTTCGGGGGCGGTTTTTTTTCGCCTCGTGCCGGGTTAAGACAAACTTTGCTACTATGGTTCCAGCAGAAATTGACCGGCGCTTTTTATCTGACAATTAAGGACAGTGCGAAACATGGACAGCCTCATTACCTTCGAAAAATTGACGGCGCAACACCTGCCATACCTGTATGAGATCCGCTTTTCCGTTGAAGAAAACCTGCTGCATCCGCATCAGGTCCAGTATCTGCAGCGCAAACAGGCGCTGGAGGACATCAACCAGGGCGGCGGTTGGATCTGCAAGTATGGCGACGACTATGCCGGCGTTGGCTTCGGGTTATTCATCCCTGAACCGCTGATCGGCGGCCTGTTCGTGAAGCCGGAATACCAGTCTAAGGGGATCGGTTCTGCCTTACTGGCACGGGTCACTCACTGGATGTTTGAGCACGGCGCCGAAGCGATCCACTTAACCACCGATCTCGGCTCCAAGGCCGAAGGCTTTTATCAACGTCACGGCTGGGTCGTGGTCGGGCAGGATGAATTTGGCCAGGCTGAATTGGTGAAACGCAAAGAGGGTGAATGATGAAAATCAAAGGATTGATGACGTTACTGCTGCTTTCGCTGTTTAGCGCGCCGCTGTATGCGGCCGTTGACTATTTTTATCTGAAACCGCTCAACGGCGAGAAGATCAAAATCACCCGGCAGATGCTGGAGGCGATGCCGCCGCACACGATTAAAACCTCGACCAATTTCACCCCGGAAGATACGTTTACCGGCGTTGAGTTTGCTGAGCTGGTGAAAGCCTATCATCTGAAAGGCCAGTCGGTGCGCGCTTTCGCCTGGGACGATTACTCCTACTCGATGCCGATTGACGAGATGATTAAATACCGCGTGATTGTCGCCTATCTGCGCGGCGGTAAGCCGATCGACGTGGGGGAGCTGGGGCCATTCGCCATTATTTATCCGCGCGATGGCTACGCTGAGCTGAATAACCTGGATGTGAATGCGAAAACCGTCTGGCAAGTTAAACGGTTGGAGATGAAATAAGATGAGCAAAAAACTGATCGGTACTCTTATCGCGTTGGTTGCCATCTTCTCTTTATTGATTTTGTTGATTGCTATTAACTTCGGTGGCGTAAAAGAGCGCTATAAGCAGATCGAGCCCAATCTGGACAACTACTCGGTGGCCGAGATCCTCTTTCTGGCGTTTGAAAGGACCAAAACCGCGCTGCTGCTCAGTGAAAATAACGACTACGACGCTTTCCTGATCAAGAAGAAAATCTTTTACTCGAAGATTCAGATCCTGGAGAGCCGTTCGACCTTCAGCGACTCTTTTTATTACGACGACGAGTTCATCAAGAATGTTGCGCTGCTGAAGCAGCAGTACCGCACGTTGGACGATCTCTCCGCCGGCTTGCTGGTGGGGCAGAAAAACAAGGCGGATATTCTCTCTTATATGGATGATATCGAGGGCACGCTGGTCGATATCCAGGAAATTATTTATCGGATACAGATTAAAAACTTTACCGAAGTGAAAGGCATCATCCAGGACAACTCGAGTAAAGCCGAGATGTTTGCCCTCTTTTCGCTGATGTTGGTGTTCCTGATGATGTTCCTGGTGCTGAGAAATGCCTTCTCGTTAAAAGAGATCATCAAGAATAAGAACATCTTTATCTCTTCCATCTACCACGAGATCGCCGGCTCGACTCAGGCCATCGTCATTGCTGCGGATATCATGGAGCACGAGCTAGCGCAGGAAGAGTTGAAAAAAGAAGCTCGCCTGATCTCCTATCACGGCAATAAGATCACCGAACAAACGCGCGAGGTGATGGATTATTCGCGGCTAGAGATGGGGGAGGTCAAAGTGAATATATCCACCTTCCGTCTGAATGAGGTGGTGGACGATGCCATGACCAGTATCAGCGCCGGGCGCGGTAATCGCATCGTGGTGCGTCGTTCATCCTATGTTGGTTTGATTTGCTCCGACAAATATAAGCTCTACCGAATATTGGCCAATCTGCTCAGCAACGCGGACAAATTTACTCACCACGGTGCGATTATCCTCAATGTGAAGGTGTGCCACGGCAATCTGTATTTATGGGTAAAAGACACCGGCATCGGGTTTAACGTCGATAATCTGGAACGATTATATAAGGCGTTCAATCAGGGGGTGGAAAGGGAAACGCGACAGGGATTGGGGCTGGGGCTGACCATTATCAAAAATTACGTCACGACGATGAAAGGCGCCATCAAGGTCAAATCCGTCGAAGGGGTTGGCTCGTCGTTTTTGATCCGCATCCCGGTCAAACTAATTAAAGAATAAGTTCGACAGCAGCAGCGAAGAGATAATCAGCGGTTTGGTCGGTTTTTCCACCAGATGCACGTCATAGTGCAGGATCATATCGCCGATGTTTTTCTCGTAGTGATTCAGCTGGCCGGTCAAAATGATGATGCGGGCATGCGGATCGAGGGCATCTTTAATTTTCTTCACGACGCGTTCGGAAGTCTCACCGAAGTCCAACAGCCAGTCCAAAATAAACGCCTCAAAAGACTGGTGCTCCAGCGCGGCCAGCATGGCGTCCGCCGTTTGAAAGGTCTCGGTCTCGATGCCGTAGCGGCAGGCGATCTTCTTCAACAATTCGAGAATATCACTGTCATTGTCCAGGATCGCGATACGCGGAGCCGGCAGAAAGTCTATCTTGTTGACTTTGTACAGCGGGGCATCGGCGGCATGTTCCCGGTTGGTGTTGATGATGAAAAGATCGTCTTTTTTGTAGGCGTAGGTTTCGTCGCTGTCTGCTTGCGTGGCCGGGCGCTCGTCGACCTCAATGTTGCAGCGCTTGTGAATGCTGTTCATGATAAAGACGCCGTTATGCGTCCTTTGGCCGGCAAACGGTTCGTTGAAATACTGAAAAACCTTTTTGATTTCATCGAGGGTGATGCCCCTTTTGCCATCCAGTTTTTGTTTGGCGCTGTTGTACTGAAGGTTCAGTATGTTGGCCATCGTGGAGGCATGTTTTCT
This sequence comes from Serratia sp. PL7, assembly GCF_945957435.1. Lineage (NCBI taxonomy): Bacteria > Pseudomonadati > Pseudomonadota > Gammaproteobacteria > Enterobacterales > Yersiniaceae > Serratia > Serratia sp. PL7. Next base: position 15,552 of record NZ_CAMFLB010000045.1, read on the forward strand.
GTCGCCAACTCCTTTCAGAGTGAGCAACGCGCTGATTGCATCGATATAATTTGGCGTTTTCTTCATGACAACCTTGGCTTTTTTGATGTTGACCGCGAGCGCTGAAAAACCTGCGCGAGAACCCGTGCTGGATTATAGATGATGCCCCGGTGGTTGCGGTGATATCAGTTTGATTTCCTTTGGCAAACTCAAAACATACTCGATACTAAATAAAAAAACACTCAAAAGACATTCACATTTAATCGTTTATGTGGTTAATTAGCGCACATACTGTGTGATTCGCGTCCTGGGGGGGTGCCTGTCTCACAAAATAAACCGCCTGCTCTTGTCCGTAAGCAGGGAGCAGGCGGCAAAAAAGATCTGCGGTCAACACCAGGGCTATTGGCTGCACCGGGGATGACCATTCGAACCTCTCTTCGTCGCTGTATCTTCTTTTTTCCTCGTTCCTCACTGTGCTGCCGCAATAGCGCCCTATGAATATCACTCCTAAGTGAATACCGAACGCAGATATCGTATCTTTCTGACAGCCCATTAACCGACAAGACAACCTACCCGTACGCCCTTACAGGCCGCGATACGGCATATGCGCGTTGCCGCGGACGAGGGCCGGAGTCGCGCAAGAGGATCTCCGGCGCGATCCGGGATGGGATAAGGCGGGGCCATCGAGAGGGTGACGGCCCCGGCCGACGCCGGGTTTGGCGGTCGGCAAGGCCACTATAGTCGGCGCATTTGCCGGCGCCAGCGCTGCCGTTCGGCATTGCGCGGCCGCTCCAGCGTTTTCTTCACACGGCGGCAAACGTTGCTGTTTATTGCGCGCCGCGTCCCAGATAACCGTCCCAGTCTTTCCACACCGGCTGCAGCCCGGCGTGGCTGATGGCCTCGGCGACCTGCTGCGGCGTGCGGCCGTCGTGCGGTTCGAACTGTTCCAGCTCCGGCGGTACGTCATCGGCATAGCCGCCGGGCTGCGTCTTGGATCCGGCGCTGACGCTGTTGATCGCCACCGGGATCATATGATCGCGGAAGTAAGGCGACTCCCGGGTAGACAGCGACAGCTCAACGTCTGGCGCGAACAGCCGGAAGGCGCAGATCAGCTGCACCAGTTGAGGCTCGCTCATGATCGACGCCGGTTCAATGCCACCGGCGCAGGGGCGCAGACGCGGGAACGAGATCGAGTAGCGGCTCTGCCAGTAGGTTTGCTGCAGGTAGAACAGATGTTCCGCCAGCAGGTAGCAGTCGGTGCGCCAACTGTTGGACAGACCGATCAATGCGCCGAGGCCGATCTTATCGATCCCGGCGCGCCCCAGGCGATCCGGCGTGGCCAGGCGCCAATGGAAATCCTGCTTCTGGCCGCGCAGGTGGTGCTGCAGATAGGTGGCCGGATGGTAGGTTTCCTGGTACACCAGCACGCCGTCCAGGCCCAGCGTTTTCAGTTCGGCGTATTCCTCCTGCGCCAGCGGCTGCACTTCCATCATCAGCGAGCTGAAGTGCCGGCGGATCGCCGGAATGTGCTGGCGGAAATAGTCCATGCCAACCTTGGTCTGATGTTCGCCGGTGACCAGCAACAGATGTTCGAACCCCAGCGCCTTGATGGCTTCGCACTCGCGTGCGATCTCCGCCGCATCCAGCGTTTTGCGCTTGATGCGGTTGCTCATCGAAAAGCCGCAGTAGGTGCAGTCGTTGGCGCACAGGTTAGAGAGATACAGCGGCACATAGAAGCCGACGACGTTACCGAACCGCTGGCGGGTCAGCTGCTGTGCGCGCTGCGCCAGCGGTTCCAGATACGGCGCGGCGGCGGGGGAGATCAGCGCCATAAAGTCGTCGCGCGTCAGCTTGTCGGCGTTCAACGCGTGCTCCACGTCGCGCGTAGTTTTGCCGTTGATGCGCAGCGTAATGTCGTCCCAATCCAGCTGTTGCCAGCGGCTACTGAAATCGTCGGCCATCATTGCGCCTCCTCTGGCTGGCTGAGAAAAGCGGTCAGCGGGCTGGACGCGACCGCGCCGCGCTGGCTGGAGCCTAATCCGGCGCTGCGTGCCAGCTCGCCGGCCTCCAGCGCCAGGCGAAACGCCCGCGCCATCTGCACCGGATCGCGCGCCACGGCAATGGCGGTATTCACCAGCACCGCGTCGGCACCCAGCTCCATCGCCGCCAGCGCGTGGCTTGGCGCGCCGATGCCGGCGTCTACCACCACCGGCACCTTGGCTTGCTCGATGATGATTTCGAGGAAGTCACGGGTGCGCAGACCGCGGTTGGAGCCGATAGGCGCACCGAGCGGCATCACCGCCGCACAGCCCACCTCTTCCAGCCGTTTGCACAGCACCGGATCGGCGCCGCAGTAGGGCAGCACCACAAAACCGTCTTTCACCAGCGTTTCCGCCGCTTTCAGCGTTTCTATCGGATCAGGCAGCAGGTATTTCACATCGGGATGGATCTCCAGCTTCACCCAGTGGGTGCCGAGCGCTTCACGCGCCAGCCGGGCGGCGAACACCGCCTCGGCGGCCGTTTTGGCGCCGGAGGTGTTGGGCAACAGCCTGACGCCCAACTGCTGCAGCGGTGCCAAAATGGCGTCGTTGCCGCCGCGCAGATCGACGCGCTTCATGGCCATGGTCACCAGCTGAGAGCCGGAGGCCGCCAGTGCCTCCAGCATCAACGCCGGGGTGGCGAACTTGCCGGTGCCGGTGAACAGGCGCGAGGTAAAAGTGGTATCGGCGATTTTCAGCATGTCAGCCTCCGGCGATCGCTTGAAACAGCAAAATGTCGTCACCGTCCTGCACCTGATGATCGGCCCAGTCGGCGCGTGGGATGATGGTTTGGTTGATCGCCAGCGCGGTGCCCGGCTGGTGGCGTTCCAACTGGGTCAGCAGGGCGGCGACGCTGAGCGGCTGCGCCAGCTCAAGCGGTTGGTCGTTCAGCCGGATTTTCATGCTGCGCCTCCGCATACCGGGCAGGCGCGGGCCTGGCTCAGTTGCAGCGTGCTCCAGCTCTGCTGCTTACCGTCGAACAGCCGCAGTTTCCCGCTGAGGGAGGAAGGCATGCCGGCCAGCATCTTGATGGCCTCCAGCGCTTGCAGGGTGCCGATTACGCCGACCACCGGGCCGAGTACCCCAGCAGTGCGGCAGTTGCGCTGCGGTTCTTCCTGCTCCGGATACAGGCAGGCGTAGCAGCCGTGCGCATAGGGCGGCTCGAGCACCAGCAGCTGGCCGCTGAAACCGACCGCGCTGCCGCTGATCAGCGGCTTGGCGGCGGCGATGCAGGCGGCATTGACCTCATGACGGGTCGCCATATTGTCGCAGCAGTCCAGCACCAGATCGGCGCGGGCGACCGCGTCGCGCAGCGCTTGCCCCTGTAGCCGTTGCGCCAGCGGGATGGATTCCACCAACGGGTTCAGCGCCTGCAGGTGGCGTTGCGCCAGCGCCGCCTTACCGGTGGCGGTATCGGCGCTGCGGTAGAGGATTTGCCGCTGCAGGTTGGTAACGTGCAGCTGGTCGTCGTCGGCCAGCAGCAGCGTGCCGACGCCGGCGGCGGCCAGGTACAACGAAGCCGGGGAACCGAGCCCGCCCAAACCGACGATCAGCACCGTGGCGCGCTTGAGTTTCTCCTGGCCTTCCGGGCCGACGTCCTCCAGCAGCAGCTGGCGGCTGTAGCGCAGGAATTCCTGATCGTTAAGCATCGCTCGACCCCTCGCCTTCGATCAGCCGCAGCAGCTCGGCCGTCGCCGCGCGCCAATCCGGCGCCTGGGTGATGGCGCTGACCACCGCCACGCTGCCGACGCCGCACGCCAGCACTGCCGGTACGCGATCGATACTGATCCCGCCGATCGCCACCGTCGGGTAATCCGCCAGGCCGGCGATGTGGCGTTTCAACTCCGTCAGCCCCTGCGGCGCCGAAGGCATGTCTTTGGTTTGGGTGGGGAAGATGTGCCCCAGCGCGATGTAGGACGGTTTCACCGCCAGCGCGCGCGCCAGTTCGGCGTCGTCATGGGTGGACACGCCGAGCCGCAACCCGGCGCGGTGAATGGCAGCCAGATCGGTGGTATCGAGATCTTCCTGGCCCAGATGCACGCCGTAGGCGCCATGCTTGATCGCCAGCCGCCAGTAGTCGTTGATGAACAGCCGTGCCTGGTAACGCTGGCCCAGCGTGATGGCGGCGGCGATATCCTCTTCGACCTGCTCGTCAGGCAAATCCTTGATGCGCAGCTGGATCGTGGTGACGCCGACTTCCAGCAGGCGAGCGATCCATTCCACGCTGTCGACGACCGGGTAGAGTCCCAGCTTGTGGGGCGTTGCCGGGAAGGGGGTCGTGATATCAGTCATTGTTTGTCTCCTCTTGCAGGGAGCCGGCGCTGTGATACAGCTCGCTGCCGCGGGCACGGAATTCGGCGGACATTTTCTCCATGCCGGTCAGCTGCACTTCGATCGGCTTGGCGGCCTCCTGGGCGGCGGCGTAGTCGCGCACCTCCTGCGAAATCTTCATCGAGCAGAATTTCGGCCCGCACATTGAGCAGAAGTGGGCGACCTTGCCGGATTCCTGCGGCAGGGTTTCGTCGTGATAGGCGCGCGCGGTGGCCGGATCGAGCGCCAGATTGAACTGATCTTCCCAGCGAAATTCGAAACGCGCCTTGGACATGGCGTTATCGCGGATCTGCGCGCCCGGATGGCCCTTGGCCAGATCGGCGGCGTGGGCGGCGATCTTGTAGGTGATCAGGCCCTGTTTGACGTCTTCTTTGTTCGGCAGGCCGAGGTGCTCTTTCGGCGTGACGTAACACAGCATGGCGCAGCCGAACCAGCCGATCATCGCCGCGCCGATGCCGGAGGTGAAATGGTCATAGCCCGGGGCGATATCGGTGGTCAGCGGGCCGAGGGTGTAGAACGGCGCTTCGTGGCAGTGTTCCAGTTCTTCGGTCATATTGCGGCGGATCATCTGCATCGGCACATGGCCCGGGCCTTCGATCATCACCTGCACGTCGTATTCCCAGGCGATTTTGGTCAGCTCGCCCAGCGTATGCAGCTCGGCGAACTGGGCTTCGTCGTTGGCGTCCTGAATCGAGCCGGGGCGCAGGCCGTCGCCGAGCGACAGCGAAACGTCGTAGGCGGCGCAGATCTCGCAGATTTCACGGAAATGCTGATAGAGGAAGTTTTCCTGATGGTGCGACAGGCACCATTTGGCCATGATCGAGCCACCGCGCGACACGATGCCGGTCAGGCGTTTGGCGGTCATCGGCACGTAGCGCAGCAGCACGCCGGCGTGGATGGTGAAGTAGTCGACCCCTTGTTCCGCCTGTTCCAGCAGCGTATCGCGGAACATCGCCCAGGTGAGGTTTTCCGCCACGCCGTTGACCTTCTCCAGCGCCTGGTAGATAGGCACGGTGCCGATGGGCACCGGGCTGTTGCGCAGGATCCACTCGCGGGTTTCGTGAATATAGCGGCCGGTGGAGAGATCCATCACGGTGTCTGCGCCCCAGCGGGTGGCCCACACCAGCTTCTCCACCTCTTCTTCGATCGACGACGTGACCGCCGAGTTGCCGATATTGGCGTTCACCTTCACCAGGAAATTGCGGCCGATGATCATCGGCTCCGCCTCCGGGTGATTGATGTTGGCAGGAATGATGGCGCGGCCGGCGGCCACTTCCTGGCGCACGAACTCCGGCGTGATGTTGTCCGGCAGGTTGGCGCCCCAGCCCTGGCCCGGATGCTGGTGGCGCAGCACCTCGCCGCGAATGCGCTCGCGCCCCATGTTTTCACGGATGGCGATGAACTCCATCTCCGGGGTGACGATGCCGGCGCGGGCATAGTGCAGCTGGGTCACGCACTTGCCCGGCAACGCCTTGCGCGGCAGCGGCAGATGTTCGAAGCGCAGGTGATCCAGCCCCTCGTCCGCCAGCCGCTGTTGGGTGAAGCCGGAGCTGGCGCCGCTGAGAGTCGTGGTATCGCCGCGCGCGTCGATCCAGCCGGCGCGCAGCTTGGCCAGGCCGGCGTGCACATCGAGCTCGGCCTGCGGATCGCCGTAGGGGCCGGCGGTGTCATACACCGGGATCGCCTCGTTCTGTTCATACTGCGGGCTATCTTTGCTGCCGCCGACCAGGGTCGGACTGAGCTGAATTTCGCGCATCGGCACCTGGATATCGCGGCGCGAGCCCTGCAGGTAGATGCGGCGTGAGTTTGGGAAAGCCATGCCTTGCAGCGTGTCGATAAACTGCTGGGCGGCTTCGCGTTGCGCTTTACGGGCGCGCGGGGGATTAATGTTAGACATAGCAAGTTCCTACCAGTGTGTTGGGTTGGGAAAGTTGCTTGTCTGGAGCTCGGAGGGAGTAATGATGGTGGCCGATAAGGCAGGGCGCCCGCAAGGGGGAGGCCGTGCCTGTGGCGATAGATTACTCTTGTTCCCTTCGCGGGTATTAACCCGATCAGGTTCCGCGGATCCCGAATTAACGGTCTCAGCCTGGCTGATTCGATGAACAAATCAGGCGCTAGGCACTCCGACAAGATGCCCCCAGTATAGGAGGGATATGAAAAAAAACTATAAAATTTTAACGCGCCGGATCCAGCGTCTGGTCCGGCAGCGGTTGCTGCGCGGCTTCTGCTTCCAACTGGATCAGCTTATCTTCCAGCGCAAAGCGCGCCGCCAGCGTTTCGCCGATATCCGACAAGGCCTGGTGGAATTCCAGACAAACCTCCTGATCGATATCCACTTCGGTATAGCGATCGTGGAACGCCATGATCTGTTCAGTATTGGCCCACAGCTTGGGATAGATGTTCACCGCCAGCGACATTTTCGGACTGGCTGCGCCTTCCACTTGTTTGATAATTCTGTCATAGATATGAAAATGCCCTGCGGAGAGGTAATCCACCAGGTTGTGGCAAAAGTTCTCCAGCGCTTTTTCATTCAGCGGCGTATGCTTTTCTTTATTCGGTTTGAGGCCTACCAGCGTGCAGTAGGCGACCAGCAACTGTTTGCGGGCCTGAAGCCATTGATCAACTAATTCATTACTACCGCCAACGCGCTGAGTCAGCCTTTCCAAACGGTTGAGCATGTTTGACTCCGTGTAAGTAACAAAAGTAACCGGTAAGTTATTAAAATGTAACAAAGCCGATTTGTAGAGTGCCAGTGAAGCTGAGGTTGTGCAACAACGATATGGAACTTGCATTAACGGGCAATGAAAACGGCTGGTGGATCGTCAGCCATGAAAGCAAACTTTGGTTACCGAACGGTGAATTACCGTCGGGGACGGCCGCCGCCCTCGGGCTGCAGGGCCACATGGCGCGCACCATCGGTGAATGGGAGGGCGCGCCGGTCTGGCTGGTACGCCAGGCGATGCCGCGGGAGATGGGATCGGTGCGTCAGCTGTTGGATCAGGATCGCGGTCTGTTCCAGCTTGCCGGGCGCGGCGTTCAGTTGGCGGATTTCTACCGCTCTCATCGCTATTGCGGCTACTGCGGCCATGAGATGCACCTCAGCCGCTCCGAAAGCGCCTGCCTGTGCGGCCACTGCAAAGAGCGGTACTACCCGCAGATTGCGCCCTGCGTGATCGTCGCCATTCGGCGCGACGATCAGATCCTGCTGGCGCAACACGTGCGCCATCGCGGCGGCATCCACACGGTGCTGGCCGGCTTCGTCGAGGTGGGCGAAACGCTGGAACAGGCGGTAGCGCGCGAAGTGATGGAAGAGAGCAATATCGAAATCAAGAACCTGCGCTACGTCACTTCACAACCCTGGCCGTTCCCACACTCGCTGATGATGGCCTTTATGGCCGATTACCATCAGGGCGACCTTCGTCACGATCCCAAGGAGCTGCTCAACGCCGGCTGGTATCGCTACGACCAACTGCCACTGTTGCCGCCGCCCGGCACCGTGGCGCGCCGGTTGATTGAGGACACCGTGGCGCTGTGCCGGGCAGAATAATGTACAATGGCCGGCAGATTATTAAGGGAGCCCCATAAATGACTGAGTTGAAGAACGATCGCTACCTGCGCGCGCTGTTGCGCCAGCCGGTGGATGTGACCCCCGTATGGATGATGCGCCAGGCCGGTCGTTATTTACCGGAGTACAAGGCGACCCGCGCCCAGGCCGGTGATTTCATGTCGCTGTGCAAGAACGCGGAGCTGGCCTGTGAGGTTACGCTGCAGCCGCTGCGCCGCTATGCGCTGGACGCCGCCATTCTGTTCTCCGACATTCTCACCATTCCCGACGCCATGGGGCTTGGCCTGTACTTTGAAGCCGGCGAAGGCCCGCGTTTCAGCTCACCCATCACCTGCCGTGCTGACGTCGACAAACTGCCGGTGTTCGATCCAGAAGTGGAGTTGGGCTATGTGATGAACGCGGTGCGTACCATCCGCCGCGAGCTGAAGGGCGAAGTGCCGCTGATCGGCTTCTCCGGCAGCCCATGGACATTGGCTACCTATATGGTTGAGGGCGGCAGCAGCAAGGCCTTCACCAAGCTGAAGAAGATGATGTATGCCGAACCGGCCACGCTGCACCTGTTGCTGGACAAGCTGGCGGACAGCGTGATCCTGTACCTCAACGCCCAGATCAAGGCCGGCGCGCAGTCGGTGATGGTGTTCGACACCTGGGGCGGCGTGTTGACCGGGCGCGATTACCGCGAGTTCTCGTTGCACTACATGCACAAGATCGTCGATGGCCTGCTGCGTGAGAATGACGGCCGCCGCGTGCCGGTGACGCTGTTTACCAAAGGCGGCGGGCAGTGGCTGGAGGCGATGGCTGCCACCGGCTGCGATGCGCTGGGGCTGGATTGGACCACCGACATCGCCGACGCTCGTCGGCGCGTGGGCGATAAAGTGGCGCTGCAGGGCAACATGGATCCGTCGATGCTTTATGCTTCCCCGGCGCGCATCGCGGAAGAAGTGGAGACCATTCTGGCCGGTTTCGGCCACGGCAACGGCCATGTGTTCAACTTGGGCCACGGCATCCATCAGGATGTGCCGCCTGAGCACGCCGGCGCCTTCGTCGAGGCGGTGCACGCGCAGTCGGCGAAATACCACCGTTAAGGATTTGATGTGACCGATATGCAGGCCCTGCGCGCCGAACAGCTGCGGCGCGCGGCTGAAGTCATTCGCTACGACGATCTGCCGGCCGACCCGCCGGCCTTCATCGCCGGTGCCGACGTGGGCTTCGAGCAGGAGGGGGCGGTGACGCGCGCCGCCATCGCCATCCTGCGCTATCCGTCGCTGGAGCTGGTGGAGTATCAGGTGGCGCGTATCGCCACCGTCATGCCTTATATCCCGGGTTTCCTGTCGTTTCGCGAATACCCGGCGCTGTTGGCCGCCTGGGCTCAGCTGCGGCAAAAGCCGGGGTTGATCTTCGTCGATGGACATGGCATTTCGCATCCGCGGCGTCTCGGCGTCGCCAGCCATTTCGGCCTGCTGGTCGATGTACCGACCATCGGCGTGGCCAAGAAGCGCCTGTGCGGCAAATTTGCGCCGCTGGACGCCGCCGTCGGCGCGCTGGCACTGTTGGAAGATAAGGGTGAACAGCTGGGCTGGGTATGGCGCAGCAAGGCGCGCTGCAACCCGCTGTTCATCTCTACCGGTCACCGCGTGGGCGCCGACAGCGCGCTGGCGTGGGTGCAGCGCTGTATGGCGGGCTACCGTTTGCCGGAGCCGACCCGTTGGGCTGATGCCATCGCATCGCGGCGCCCGGCGTTTCAGCGTTGGTTGCAGCAGCATCCGGAGGTGTCGCCATGAGCGATTTCGGGTACACTGCGCCGCAGATAACGCGTAAGAGAGTAAAGCATGCTACGTAACCCGATTCATTTACGTCTGGAACGGCACGAGGCTTGGCAACATTTGACCTTTATGGCCAGTTTGTGCGAGCGTATGTACCCGAATTACCAGATGTTCTGCAAACAGACCGAGTTCGGCGATCCGGCGGTTTATCGCCGCATTCTGGATTTGGTGTGGGAAACGCTGGTGGTGAAGGACGCCAAGGTCAACTTCGACAGCCAGCTCGAGAAGTTGGAAGAGGCGATTCCGTCGGCGGAAGATTACGATCTTTACGGCGTTTACCCGGCAATTGATGCCTGTATCGCATTAGGGGAACTGATCCATTCGCGGCTCGGCGGGGAGACGCTGGAGCACGCCATCGCCATCAGCGAAACATCGATTCGCACCGTGGCGATGTTGGAAATGACTCAAGCCGGTAAGGAAATGACCGACGAAGAGTTGGGCAGTTTGCCTGCGGTAGAGGAAGAATGGGATATTCAATGGGAAATTTTCCGCCTGTTGGACGCCTGTGAAGAGCGCGATATAGACCTGATCAAGGGGCTGCGATCCGACCTGCGAGAGGCCGGTGTCAGCAACATCGGGATAAATTTAGCGCAATAAGGCAGCAAAACGTGATTTAACGCCTGATTTGTCATGCCTTAAGGCTTCACATCCGCACCCTGTCTGGTCTACATTTGGGGGGCGTAAAAAAAGTGGCTATCGGTGCGTGTATGCAGGAGAGTGCTGTCAATCGGCATATCCGTCGCACTCGATGCTTTGCAAACGATAAACACACTGTAAGGATAACTTATGAACAAGACTCAACTGATTGATGTAATCGCGGACAAGGCTGACCTTTCCAAAGCACAAGCTAAACTGGCTCTGGAATCCACCCTGGCTGCTATTACTGAGTCTCTGAAAGAAGGTGATGCAGTACAATTGGTTGGCTTCGGTACTTTCAAAGTAAACCATCGTAGCGAGCGCACTGGCCGCAACCCACAGACTGGCAAAGAAATCAAAATCGCAGCAGCCAACGTGCCTGCGTTCGTTTCTGGCAAAGCACTGAAAGACGCTGTTAAATAAGACCGCGCCTCGGTGAAAAGATTAAACAGAGGGGCGATGGCGCCCCTTTTGTTTACTCGTCGGGTGCTCATGGCCGCCGGCATCGCCCTCGGTCTGAGCGCCTGCAGTTTCCATTCCGATATTCCCAGCTTTACCGCCAGCGGCTTTGTGGCCGATCAGGGCGTGATACGCCTGTGGCGTAAAGACGATGAGCAACATCGTCCGCAGGTGCTGGTCAGTGTCTATAGTCCCTACCGGGGGCCGGGCACCATCACTACGTTGTACACCTATCAGGGCGACGTGCTGCGCCAAATCAAACGCAACGATGCCGACGGCGATCGAGACTCCATTCAACTGCGCTTTGCCGACGACGGCACGGTGAGCTTTATGCAGCGCCAGCTGGCGACACGCCGCGAACCGCTGACCAGCGATGAGATAGCACTGTACCAATATCAGGCGCGACGTATCCTCGAGGTCAGCAATGCGCTGCGCGCCGGCAAGGTGAAATTGCTGCAGGGGCGTTGGATGCAGGGCGAGGTGCAAACCTGCGACGGCCAGCGCTTAAAACCTGGGTTGGATGCCACCGCCATCGGCTGGATCGAAAAACGCGCCCGCAGCAGCAGCCGGCCGGTGAGTGTCGCCTGGTTGGAAGCGCCGGAAGGCAGTGAACTGCTGCTGGTGGCGAACGACGACTTCTGCAGCTGGGAACCGAAAGAAGACCAGCTATAAAAAAGGCCCCGCGCTGCGGAGCCTCTTGCCATGACCTTATAAGGTCAAATCACTTGCCGCGCGCAATCGCGCGATAACCGATATCTTTGCGGCAGAAGCTGCCCGGCCACTGGATGCCTTCCGCCAGCTGATAAGCGCGTTGCTGCGCCTGCGCCACGGTGTCGCCCAGCGCCGTCACGCACAGCACGCGGCCGCCGCTGGTGACGACGTCATCGCCCTGCAGGCGCGTACCGGCGTGGAAGACCTTACCGTCGGCGCTTTCCTGTTGCGGCAGCCCCTGGATCACCTCGCCATTGCGATAATCACCCGGATAACCGCCGGCCGCCAGCACCACGCCGAGCGCAGGGCGTTCGTCCCAGTCAGAGCTTTTCTCGTTCAGGCGGCCTTCGGCACCCGCCAGGCACAGCTCCACCAGATCGGAGCGCAGGCGCAGCATGATCGGCTGAGTTTCCGGATCGCCAAAACGGCAGTTGAATTCGATCACCTTCGGCTGGCCGTCGGCGGAGATCATCAGGCCGGCATACAGGAAGCCGACGTAGGTATTGCCTTCCGCCGCCATGCCGCGCACCGTCGGCCAGATCACCTGATCCATGGCGCGCTGGTGGATTTCGTCGGTCACGACCGGCGCCGGAGAGTAGGCGCCCATGCCGCCGGTGTTCGGGCCGGTGTCGCCGTCGCCGACGCGCTTGTGGTCCTGGCTGGTGGCCATCGGCACCACGTTCTCGCCATCGACCATCACGATGAAGCTGGCTTCTTCGCCGTCGAGGAACTCTTCCACTACGATGCGATGACCGGCGTCGCCGAAGGCGTTGCCGGCCAGCATGTCACGCACGGCTTCTTCCGCCTCCTGCAGCGTCATCGCGACGATCACGCCTTTACCGGCGGCCAGGCCATCGGCTTTGATGACGATCGGTGCGCCTTTGCGGCGCACATAGGCGAGTGCCGGCTCCACCTCGGTAAAGTTTTCATATTCGGCGGTCGGGATGCGGTGGCGCGCCAGGAAATCCTTGGTGAAGGCTTTAGAGCCTTCGAGCTGCGCGGCGGCCTGCGACGGGCCGAAGATTTTCAGACCGGCGGCCTGGAAGGCGTCGACTACGCCGATCACCAGCGGCGCTTCCGGCCCGACGATGGTCAGACCGATGTCATGGCTCTGGGCGAACGCGACCAGGGCAGGGATATCTGTGGCGGCGATCGCCACGTTCTCCAGATTGGCTTCCAGCGCGGTGCCGGCGTTGCCCGGCGCAACGTAGACTTTGTCCGCCAGCGGAGACTGGGCGGCTTTCCAGGCCAGCGCGTGCTCGCGCCCGCCGTTGCCGATAATCAAAATGTTCATCAGGGGCTCCACGAATGGCGTGCGCCGGAGCGCACGCGGCAAAAGGAATTAATGGCGGAAGTGACGCATGTCGGTGAAGATCATCGCGATGCCGTGTTCATTGGCGGCGGCGATCACTTCGTCGTCGCGGATTGAGCCGCCAGGCTGGATCACGCAGGTGATGCCGACCGCCGCGGCGGCATCGATGCCGTCACGGAATGGGAAGAAGGCGTCGGAGGCCATGGCGGATCCTTTCACTTCCAGTCCTTCGTCGCTCGCTTTGATGCCGGCGATCTTGGCGGAATAAACGCGGCTCATCTGGCCGGCGCCTATGCCGATGGTCATATTGTCACGTGCATAAACGATGGCGTTGGATTTCACGAACTTGGCCACTTTCCAGCAGAACAGCGCATCACGCAGTTCCTGCTCGGTCGGCTGGCGCTCGGATACCACGCGCAGATCGGCGGCGGTCACCATGCCGAGATCGCGATCCTGCACCAGCAGCCCGCCGTTGACGCGCTTGAAGTCCAGCCCCGCCACGCGTTGCTGCCACTGGCCGCAGGCCAGCACGCGCACGTTCTGTTTGGCGGCCAGCAGGGAGCGCGCTTCCTGGGTGACGTTTGGCGCGATGATCACTTCCACGAACTGGCGGCTGATGATCGCCTGCGCGGTGGCGGCGTCCAGCTCGCGGTTAAAGGCGATGATGCCGCCGAAGGCGGAAGTCGGGTCGGTTTGGTAAGCGCGCTCGTAGGCGGCCAGGATGTCGTCGCCGATCGCCACGCCGCAAGGGTTGGCGTGCTTGACGATCACGCAGGCCGGTTCGGCGAACTCTTTCACGCATTCCAGCGCGGCGTCGGTATCGGCGATGTTGTTATAGGACAGCGCTTTGCCCTGCAGCTGCTCGGCGGTCGCGACGGACGCTTCCTTTACCTCTTCTTCTATATAGAAGGCGGCCTGCTGGTGGCTGTTCTCACCGTAACGCATATCCTGCTTCTTGATGTAGTTGAGGTTCAGGGTTCGCGGGAAGTGGCCGGACGGCTGTTCGGTCTCGCCGTGGTACGCCGGCACCAGCGCGCCGAAGTAGTTGGCGATCATGCTGTCGTAGGCGGCGGTGTGTTCGAAGGCTTTGATGGCGAGATCGAAGCGGGTGGCATAGCGCAGCGAGCCGTCGTTGTTGTCCATCTCGGTAATGATGGCGGCGTAGTCGCTGCTCTTCACGACGATGGCGACGTCTTTATGGTTCTTGGCGGCGGAGCGCACCATGGTCGGGCCGCCGATATCGATATTTTCGACCGCGTCTTCCAGCGAGCAATCTGGGCGCGCCACGGTTTGGGCGAACGGGTACAGATTGACGACCACCATGTCGATAGGCTGGATGTCATGCTGATTCATAACCGCGTCGTCCTGGCCGCGGCGGCCGAGAATGCCGCCGTGGACTTTCGGGTGCAGGGTCTTAACTCGTCCGTCCATCATCTCCGGGAAGCCGGTGTAGTCGGAAACTTCGGTAACGGGCAGACCGGCGTCTGCCAGCAGGCGGGCGGTGCCGCCGGTGGAGAGCAGTTCAACGCCGCGCTGGGAAAGCGCTTCGGCGAATTCAACGATACCGGCTTTGTCAGACACGCTGAGCAGGGCCCGGCGGATTGGACGAGGTTGTTGCATGGTTTTATCCCTTGGCTTTGAGTCGCAATTAAAGAGCGTTACGTGAATGTCCACCTCGTTCTCTCTATAAGGAAGGGTTTTTTGCCTTATAAGGGAGGGGCAGGCACATATTCAGGTAGCGCCCCCATAAAAAGGGGGATCGTTTCGTCGCGGGGAATTGTAGCGAAAACGTTTGCGTGGCGCTCGTAAATTTTCCGTGCAAATCGCATCTGTGGATAACACTGTGCGCAAGTGGGTATAAGGCGGGGTTTTGCTGTGGAATGCAGCGAACGATCGTTTTTGCTGAAAATACCTGTTGCGGCCTGCGAGGAAC
>NZ_CAMFLB010000046.1:0-29744 GCF_945957435.1 Serratia sp. PL7
AAAAATCGGTGCGGGTAAGATACAATATGTTAAATTGCCGACTTTTGATAATTTTATAGCCGCCAAACCATATATCTACTACGAAACCTTCAAAAACCAAGCTCAATCTGACGATTTCATTCTTTTTTGGCGTACATAACTGATCATCAAATTTCAGCTTAACCGACCAACCATTAACATATTTGCAACATGCCTGATTTCACCTTGAATTTATGTCCTAAGCTCCATTTTCGCCAGTTTCCCTTTTTCTGTTACGTTGTAACCGATAGATATCATAAAGACATACAATTTACATTGTAAAGACACAGAAATCATTACATTGTAATGCACACATAAAGACACTGAGTGATTTACAATTGCTTTACTATGTAAATACACAAACATCTTTATAACGTCTTTACATAGTAAAGCGCTCGATGTATAAAGATACTGTAAAGACAGATGCGTCTTTATTCCATCTTTACAACGTAAATAATATGAGGCCTCAAATGGGTAAAATTTTACTGGTAGTATCAGACAAAGGCGGTGTTGGGAAAAGCACCTACGTAGCTAATACGGCCTCTATGCTGGTAAACAAAGGCAAGTCGGTTATCGTTCTGAAAACAGACAAAAACAAAGACATGTTGAGTTGGAGTGAAAAGCGTCAGGCAAATGGCCTGTTACCCGTCCCTGTGCATGAGGCATACGGGAATGTAACCAAGGAGATAAGCCGCCTAAGCAAACTCTGTGAAGTACTGATCGTGGATTGTCCAGGGCATGATAGCCATGAGTTCCGTAGCGCTCTAACCGTATCAGACATCATGGTTACACTAGTAAAACCTTCATCTGACTTTGAAAGTGAAACCCTAACAAGCGTAACGGAAAAAGTCAGAATAGCTCAAAAGACTAACGGAAATCTTCAACCGTGGGTATTAATGACGCGCATTAATCCAAGCAAACCACGTCACACACAGAAAGCCATAGAACTAGACAAAATACTCCGTTCAGACAGCATCTGGATTCAACCATTAAAGACAAGAATAGCCGAGTTGGATGTATTCGAAAACGCATGTAACGAAGGGGCAGGGGTGCATGATGTAGCTCGTGCTTCCAGCCTTAACAATGCAAAAGCACAGCTCGAATTAGTTGGTATGGAATTAGGAATTGTTTAATAAATTCAGTAAATTAACAACGTATCTTTACATTGTAAATACACTATAAAGACACTATAATAAAGACATTCGTTATAGTGTCCTGACTAAAGAGATCAAAAAATGGCTTTAAAACTGAATACCCCAAAACTTCCTGAATCAAACGAACCAGCAACTAACGCAGAAACTGCGCGTTTCATTGCCGGAGCCAGTAAAAAGCCAGTAACTGCTAAAGCCAAGCTGCTTAATTTCCGCTTGAATGAAAATTTCGAAGGTATACTCGAATCCGAGGCAATGAGGACAGGGCAAAGTAAAACAACCGTGTTGAAAGCTGCACTGGCAGCATGGGACAACATGGATGAAAACCAACGAAATCACTGGTTATTAGAATCAGCTAAAATAGGGTGATTTGGATATTTTGGGTTGGTTGCTTACAGAGCATAATTAATTGATATAGGGAATTAAATGTCATCATTAATATTTTATACCGACGAAATACAAGCGGTAGTAGCGACAGATACACTTGCTGTTGATAATGGGAAGCCTATTGCTTTTGTAAGTAAGTCAGGCTTTATACCTCACTTAAAAACCATCGTAGCTGGCACTGGAGCAGGTGGCTTTGCAAATAAGTGGTTACTTGAAGCATCAACAAGGATGGTTGTGCGGGGCATCCAAAATTTGGATTTTCACACTCCAAAAGCACTTAATAGACTTTGGTTAGACTATAAAAAAGAATTTTCTCTGCCTGATGAATTTACAACAACAGTCTATCAATTTGGTATTTGTGAAGAAACTGGTAAAACCGTATCGTATGCATATCGATCAACTAACGATTTTAAATCTGAATCATTAGGATATGGGACAGGAGTAAAACCAGATTGCACAATACTTGAAGGTAACTTAGTTGACATAATACCAACAATGATGAATGAGCAGAGATACCTAGAATCAAAAAAACCAGTACATGAAAGAATATATATTGGAGGAGAAATAATATTGTATCATTTAACAGAAAAAGGATGTAATTGTTTTAAAATTGGCGAGTTTGATGATTATAAAACTCAGCAAGATAATTTACTTTCAAACTTTTAGATATAAAAGCCCATAAGGGCTTTTAATTTATTCTTCATCATCTTTCAGTAAAGAGGCAAATGATTCATCACTCATCATTTCAAGTGTATTCTTGAATACATAGAATGAAATGCCGGACATCTCACATACACGCTTAATCACTAGCCGTTTCTTTTGCTGCCTTACTGTAGCAGCATCACCGAACTGAACCACTGCAAGTACACCATCATCATATGACGTTATCACATAATCACATGTGATATTTTGAACCTCGACAATCAATTCTTTTATTGCATCATCACTGCCATAAGGACGTACAAATTCAATTAGCCTTACCTTTGGGTATACTGAATAATCAGGTATAATATTACGTGAAAGAACACCTAAAAACTCAGCCTCTGATTCAGAAAGCAGATGAATCTTATTAAAACAATCAACCTCACCAATTGCTATAAAAGCATTGCTCGAATATTGAGGGTTATTGCTGATGAAATCACTAAAAACGTTAACGCTTGATGGAATGACTACATTATTAGTTGGTTCAATTACTTTCTGCTTATTACGTTTAAACATTATCGATTATCCTTAAAATAGAGCCTGCGGCAGGCACAGGCAAAAACCCCGTTTTTGGACAATCAGATAGAAAATTGGTACCAATTTCTAGCGGATTGTCTATCCTGCATTGTCATGATCTGCCTGTAGAGTCAGAGCCTATGCCGAACAACCTGAAAGCAAATCGGCTTTCAGTCCACCACGTAAACAATTGTTCCGCGCAGCCACAAAGAGACAAAACTAACCAAGCAGCAAGAACGGCGTAGCCACTCACATTAGCCCCCATAAACCAAACGATGGTAAGCCCCACAACGGCAATACCGCCGATGATCTGAAACAACAGCCGCAAAGCCGCCATAACACCAAGGGGAACAACAACAATCAGGTAAAGAGAAATAGCAAGTAGATACCGAAATGGTAACAAAAAAGATAACAGTCGAAATGAAGTAGTGTTGTGATTATATGATTCATCATTCACAGCCGCAGGTTTGGATTTTTCAAGCCCACGTTTGATGCCCTGAAAATCAATAATATTGTTTTTCATCATGTCCTCCCTAATCAATAGGCGGGAATTTTTTATCAAACATATCTAAAAACTCACTATCTTCATTTGGCAACTCTGTAGATTCTAATGAATAAATGAATTTCAATGTGTTAACTTTCCTTCCTATTTTCCCAGAAACTTCAAAACTCAGTTCCTTAATCTCAGTATTTTTTATAATCTCTTTAACAGACTTATTTAACACATCCCTTTTAAAAGCTGGGAATTCTGGATATTTGTATTCTTTATTTCCGTGAGAGTCTATAGTATATAAATTAAGTTCTTCTTTCAGTTCATCAACAGACATTTCAAAAGACATGATTCTTGGATTATTGCTATGTATTTTCCTGATTAGTTGATACAACGAAGATGAGTTTACACTAGAAAGTCTCACTACGGATAAAAGAACTTGAGTTGTATACCTTTTTTCAGAACCAACTAATTTGCATAAAAATCTTTTCGCAGTGTTAGTGAATTTTATGCCGACTCGACCTTCATTCTTATAATATGCCGAAAATTCAGTAAGGCTCAAGTTCAATGAATCAGGTACGTTTTTAGATGTGAATGGGAGATTTAACTCACTGCTTAAATCTAGAATTTCATCGTTTCTTAATTTTAAAACAACACTATCCAATATATTTGCACCATCTTTAAGAGCAAGATATGCAGCATCAGGTTTAACATTAACCCATTTAGTATAATCGGAGGCATTAACATAAAATATATGGTCATCATCAAATTCGTTTTTTGAATTGATTTGACTCATAGCCAAAAACAAAACTTTTTTGGCCGCCATCGGCAAAGTGGAAAGAGTAGAATTTAACTCATTCCTATGTCGAACTTTGGTCAGCCTTGAAAGTGATGTTTTATTCATGCTCATTCTCATCTATGCCAGTTACCTTCTAGCTATCAACTTATCATTCAAAACATGATAACGCAATTTCTAATTTATCATGTTAAACCGATTTTCTTCTCATGCTTTACGCCTTTCGATGCTATGCAGCGCCTGACTTCTTCATCAAAAAACCCGCCCAAAGCGCAATCGCTAAGAGATTCAGATACAATCAACATAAGATTGGAAAAAGATTTAACAGGAAAAACATATAGTAATCTTTTTTTTGCCCCCAATCTGTTAATTACACCGAGGAACCTCTCATGTTTAACCGAGGAACCTCTCATGTTTAACCGAGGAATCTCTCATGCTTAACCGAGGAACCTCTCATGTTTAACCGAGAATGTTATCATGCTTGACCGAGGAACCTCTCATGTTTAAAGATTATAATCCATATATTTCAGCAAGTTATACCGATGTAAGTTTTTAAGTCTTTAAAGAAAAAAAAGAAGATATAAGTTATTTAATGCACAAAGCCTGTGGATAAATCAGCATAAACACAGGGGATTGATCTTGCTAGGCATTCAGATTACTGCTCTGATAAGTATTGTGTAATATTTAGCCATTGTGTGTAAGAGCCATTCTGTTAGTACCGGTTCACTTCCGCTTCCTCGCTTTGCCTGTTCGTTCCTCGTCGCTATGCTCCTGCGGTACGCCTCAGCCAAAGACTGCGGCGAGCGGTATCTCCTTTCTCGAAAAGGCTTGATCTAATCACAGACTAAGATCTTGAAGAGATCCTTTTTGGATCTTTTCCTGCAAAGCAATAGAACGCTCTCAGAGCCATTTTCTTTACCCAGCCCTGCCAAAGTTACAGCTAATCAGCAAAATACGCTCAGAACGCTTCTCAGGACGATTTATCGCGTAAGTATTCCAAAATTGATAAAGCATCCCGCTAACACAGTTTACAACTGTAAAGAGCAAGATTGATTTACAATGTATTTACATTGTAAAGATGCAAAAGGGGAATGTTTTGCTTGCTAATACGTCCAAATAGACGTATTATTAATTCATCGAAAGAGAACGTTCTCTTTCACCATAAGCCCAAACGGGCAGGAGCTTAAAATGAATATCCAAGAAGCATTAAATATTTTTGGTCTATCTGGCGATCTGACAGAAAAAGACATTAAGACAGCATATAAAAAAGCTGCTTTAAAATATCATCCAGATCGTAATCCATTGGGCGCAGAACTGATGAAAGCCGTAAACGCTGCTTTTGATTTCCTGATGGCTAACATTGATAAAATCAATCAGTTTCAAAGTGCTGATGAAAACGCCCGATATGACTACAGTGAAGAATTGGAGAAAGTGTTGAATGTTCTTTCTGGATTATCTGGAGTGGTTTACGAAGTCATTGGTAACTGGATCTGGATCAGTGGTGACACCAAAGAACATAAAGACACTCTAAAAGAAATGGGGTGCAAGTGGGCAGCAAAGAAAAAACAGTGGTTCTATCGTCCTGAAGAACACAAAAGCCGCTGTAATCGTAAAGAACACAGCATTGATGAAATCCGTGAGATGTATGGCACAGCCGGACAACACAAAGCGAAAGGCTGGAGGAAGGTAGAAGCAAGCGCATAAAATCTACAGGGGGCGAAAGCCCCCATCAAAGCAAGACATTATCACGGGGCATTAAAATGAAATCATTCTTTGAACGTTGGCAACCAGTTTTTGAAATCGTGTGTCGTATCCTAGGGAATGGGTGGCGCGTTAACCTTCTTGATGATTGCCAGTACCGTATAAAACTTACATCCCCGAAGTTTAAGAATTACTCTGTACATATACGGAATGAAAAAGAGAGACTTTCAATCGTGGGAAGCGTGGATAGTCGCAATTGGCGTAGTCCATGCTATTCCTGCACCGTATCACTATTTCGTAATCCTGTTGAGATAGCCGCCGATATTGAGAGGAAAATTTTAGCAAATGCCCTGCAAGATGTGGAAAAGGCGCTTGAATGCGAAAAGAACATACAGGCAGAACGGGAACAAAAACGGATTCTGAAAGGGATGTTATCGCAACTTGTACAGCTTGAAAACTGGTACGGAACGTTAACAGGCTTCAAAGTGGAAAATGGATTGAACGGACAAATAACCGAGCATGGTGATGGCTATGGTTTTCTTGTTCGTGGCTTGAGTTTGGATCAACTTATTACACTAACTGGAATGGTGAAACAGCTATGAGAAAAAACAAAGGAGATATTACCTACTATCTTGAGGAAAACGCAGGTGTATACTATTTCGTAAAAAAGATTAAGACTCGTTCAAAACTCATGACCGAAGGTAAAAGTAAAATTACTAAAAAAATGTTAAGTGAGTTTTATTTCGTTGAAAATGAATTTAACTTGATTGATTTTACCACTAATGGTTTAAGAGTGGTCGATAAAGAAATTATCATTACAATGATTAAAGAAATTAAGGAGAGTGATCGTGATAACTGATAATACGCCGGAAAATATTAAAAAACTACGTGAAAAATTAGGGATTACGCAAACTGAATGCGGAAAACTCTTTGGTGTAGGTTTAAGAACATGGCAAAAAAAAGAGGAAGCTAAAACCCATAACCGTTTGAGCTTATCAAAAGGGGAGTTTGAATATCTTCTTTTAATGGCTGGGGAGCATCCTGATTTTGTTTTAGAAAAGAGAAAAAAAACTGAAAAAGAATAAGCTATTCACTTGTTGATACGTCTAAATAGACGTATAATAAAATCATTGAAAGGGAAAGCATCTTTCACCATAAGCCCACACGGGCAGGAGATTTAAAAATGAAAAGAAAGAAACCGTTTGATATAGCTAGTTTTCATGAATCAGTAAAAAGGGATTACGACACTGGTTTAATCACACTGGAACAAGCCGCTATTGAATTTTACAAGGGTAATTGGACACCATACATAGACATAGAATACACAAAGAAAAAGTTAGGAGTAAAATGCTATGAAAAATGAATTATATGAAAAAGAATACGAGGAATATTTTAATTCCTTGAAAGAAGGTGATGAGGTGTTAAATTTAAAAGAATTTATAGAGTGCTTATACAGTAAAAAGGAGGTGGAAAACTAAATGTGTGAGAGGTGTGATCAGGTTGTTCGAGCAACCTGATCACCGTTAACAAACAAAACTTAGTGAGGTTTTAATATGTCAACACAACAAATCGTACAGGTTGCAGATTCACTTGTCAAAGGATGGGAAACACGAATCCCTGCTATGAAAGGTAGGGAATGGGATCAATTCCGATGGTGGTTAAACTACTTGCAAGGATATGCAATGTTTTAAATATATTTCGTAGGGGCTGGAATGCCCCTTTTATGCCCTGAAAGGGCATGGAGGCGAAGCCGGAAGCCCCGCAGCGAAGCGAGGACATAAAAGCGTCACGGCGTTAGCCGCGACAACCCCCCACACTGCAAAGCCAATGAGCGAAGCGAACTAGTTAGCACGAACGTATAGCAGCTTGGTTGCCAGATGGTCGGAGACAAGAGAACGTTCTAGCGACTTATATGCTCTATTTGAATCTTCCTGTACATTAAATGGGCGTTCTGTGGTTTAGGTATGCTAGAATCAATGCAGGATAGACAATCCGCTAGAAATTGGTACCAATTTTCTATCTGATTGTCCAAAAACGGGTTTTTTGCCTGTGCCTGCCGCAGGCTCTTTAGGTGAGTTATGAAACAAGTAAAATTCAGGCTAGATGATGATGAGTATGAGCTTGCTAAAGTTAATGCTGCCGTCTGTGGTGTTAACAGTGTCAACGTTTTTGCAAAGCGTAAGGTGCTTGAAGTTGAGACAACACCTCTATCAATTCATGTGTCAGATAAGCCAGCAAAAGCCGTTTTTACCTATCTTTATCCTCATGAAATTGAAATTTTAAAACGTAATGCAGCATTGCATGGCATGAGTATGAGTCGTGAGATAGCAATCAGAGTAAGGCAGTCTTTATTAAAAAATGAAGTTTGCCTTTATCCTGATGAAATAAAAGACTTGAAAAAACTAACCACTGCAATTGACCGCATAGGCCGTAATATACATTTTATCATAAAAGGCGAAAGATTTTGTACGGTAAATGATCCGGATTTTAGAAAGGAAGTAGTTGAGGTTATTGGATTATGTCAGTCTATTGATTCAGCTTTAGAGACTTTAACCAAAAGCGTTGTTAACAGGTTCGGGTGATTTATGGGCGTATTTGTTGAGAATGAATATAGAACAAAACGAGCAAAAAGCTCAGATAAAGCAAGCCAGCCAGCAAAACTAACAGGTCGTCAAAGTCATGCCAGTAAATCCGCATTTAACTATAAAGCTCAACATGGTTCGGATAAAAAATCATACGGTTCAACCCCATCAAAAGAAGTGACTTTTAAAATAACTGGTTCAGGTAAAACTGTTGCAGGTATAAAAAATGGAGTTGATTACATAACGCGAGAAGGTGAGCTTGAGGCTTACTGTTATGATGGTAATGGTATTGAAGTTTCTGGAAAAGGTGACGACTTTAATAAAGAGTTTACAGTCACTCTTGCGAAGGGAAGCGATTATGATAAAAAGTACCGTGGTGAAAATATTGATCATGTAAAAAACATGGTCTTTTCCCCGCCTCCAGATGCTAAAGTAAGCCGAGAGGATGCGTTAAAAGCAACAGCAGAGTTTTTAAAAGAAAGCTATCCTAATCATGCATTTGTAGCAGTCTATCATGATGATAAAGAAAAGCACCCACATGTGCATGTTAACTTCAAACTTAAAAACGAAGATACAGAAAAGCGTTTAAGGTTGACTAAGGACGAAACAAAAAAATTTAGGCAAGGATTTTATAGAAAACTTGAAGGCATGGGTTATGATGTTGCGGCAACATGGAAGAAAGATCCAGAACGTAAACGTGAGGTTGAAAGGCTACAGGCCGAGAACCCTAAGCGATTGAGGAACGTTTACAAGGTAGTCGAATTTGGCGAAACTGCTTATCAGAACAAAGCAGGTGAAAAGAGAACTCCCTATCTGACCTATGAAACCCTTAAAGGTGGTAAGCAGGTAACGATTTGGGGCAAAGATTTGAAAAGCCACTTTGAATCAGAAAAGTTGCAGGCTGGCACGTTAGTTAAAATAAAAAAATTGTCACCAACGCGAGTCCGTAGCCCGATGTTTAATGATGATGGTTCCGTTGCTGGTTACAGAGAGAGTCAACGTAGTAACTGGCAAATAGAGAACATAGGGATTGAGCGTAACAGAGAACGTGAGATACCAAAGGCAATAACCAACCAGCCAGATGATAAAGCGGTTAAACAACAGATTGAACGGAAGAATGAGCGCTCTCGTAACATTGGATTTGCGCTTGAAAATGGTTTTACGAAGGATTCAACTGAACATAAGAAGCAAAAGCAGGAGCAGGAAAGAGGTTGGAAAGGGTTCGGTTTTTAAGTTGATTTAGGCGTAGGCGAACAAAGCGGCTACTTTGTTCACCTACTGATCACAACAACCTGAATGAGAGGTTATCATGACTAGGGACGATGCTATCCGTATTTCCCGGCTACATCAAATTTTCACAGAGGAACAGTTGAGTGATCATCAGAAAGACATTGCGATGATGTACGCAATTGGTAGCACAATCGAAGAAATTGCAGACGAAAAAGGCATAAAGCCGATAACTGTAAGAAATCATCTTGATGTGGTGAGACATACGTTAGGTGATGTTACTTTGTCTGGTATTCGTACAGTAGTATTCTTACGGGTGCTGTCAGTTTTTTTGGTTAATCATGTATAAGGAAATAAAAATGCTAAGAATCATGATGTTAGTTTCATTATTGGCTTTGAGTGGGTGCGGCGAGGAAACCAAGAGTGTTGATTGGTGGCGGAATCATCCAGAAGATGCCTTGAAAAAGGCCGATGAGTGCAAGAAATCCGGTGCTGATACGGATAACTGTAAAAATGTGAAAGCTGCTCTTTTCAGAAATAAACAGCAAGACGCACCCATTCCCACCTTCAACTAAAAGCTGATGAAAGCCCTTTGATAAGGGCTTTCTTACCAAATTAAGAATTTTCTCTATCGGTTTTTCAAACTTTTCTGAAATCAATATTTAATCCATTTAAACGGCGATCATAATTTTTATGATTGCCGTTTTTTGTTTGTCAGGCGATTCTCTCACAATCACAAATCACGAGAGTTTTAATCACCGAATATGAAAGAGAGTAACCAAGGGGATGAAAACAAAGAGACACACGTAACGATAAAACTTGATCGTCAACTTAATGACTTCATCGAAAGACGGGCGAAAGAATCCTTGCGTAATAAAAGGCATCAAATCGTCTATATGCTGATGCAGTTAATGCGCAAGGAGGGATGAGTTATGGCAGGGATTTTACCTAGTTTGCTTTTGTGCGCGGCCTCGGTGCACCCTGATACAATCAATGATGTTGCTCGCGTTGAAAGTGGGTTTAATCCATTTGCTATTGCAGAAATTATCCCAAAAGCAGAACGTGATGAATCAGGTAAAACTGTCATTACACACTTACCATCATCGAAAGAAGATGCACTCGAAGTTATACGTGAGATAGAGAATAAAAAAAGACGGTATTCCGTAGGATTGATGCAGATTACCAGTACAAATTTTTCATTATTCAATACATCGGCGGAAAAACTCTTATCACCATGCGAAAATCTATCGGTTTTCGAAAAAATTATTGTTGATTGTTATCAGAGGGGAGGGGATTTAGAAAACGCTCTTAGTTGCTATTACTCTGGTAATTTTTCAACTGGTAAAAGAAAAGAGTCAGAGTTTAGTTATACCAGTTACATAGAAAGAATTGGTTATAAAAACGATTCTAACAAATATCTTGTTCCAAGCACAAAGAACGAAAGGGGAGATAGTGGCATAGGGAAAACTCACAGCAAAAAAAAATCAGTAATTTATCCAGAATCAATTCTTAAATCAGCTTTTGTCGATAACGCCATACCGACAAAAATCATCAATTAAAAGGGTATTAACATGTCTATTAAGAAGACTTTCCAAAACGGTGTAAGTGCGTGTGTTTCAGCTATCAACATGCGCAAAACTAGCTTTGCGGCCTCGATTGCTGGGGCAACTATCGCATCACCGGCTTTCGCTGATGGGTTCTCTAAAGCAGAAAGCCTGTTGGAGAAGGTTCAGACGGGGCTAAGTGGCCTGTCTATTGTTACGGTCACAATTGCCTGTTTATGGGTTGGCTATAAGGTGTTATTCGGTGGCAGTACCATTCGTGAATGCTCACCTATCATCATTGGCGCGATCGTCATTGCCAGTGCCGCCGAAGTCGCCTCTATGATGGTTGGTTAACAAACTAGGGACGATAGTATGTCGATACTTTATAAGGCCATGACGCGCCCCGCAATGTATCTGGGTGTCCCTGTCGTCCCACTTACTGTGGTCATTGGGGCATTCTTCTTGTCAGGGGTATATGTAAACAAACTGGTCTGGTTAGCGATACCTGTCGCTATTTTCATTTTAAGAATGATAGCGAAACAAGATGACCACATATTTAACTTGTTTTTCCTGAAACTAAAGTTGCTGGGAAATTCTGCTTGTAATAGATATTTCGGAGCGAGGGCATTTCTTGCATCGCAGTATGAGCCAGTTGACATTGATGAGTTCACTCAGGCTATGAAACTAAACGAAAGAGTTTTGCTGGAAAAGCATATCCCTTTTTCCAGCCATGTAGATAAACATATTGTAAAAACGAAAAATGGTGATTATGTCGCCACATGGCAGCTAATGGGCGTTAGCTTTGAATCGTTATCAGAAGCTGCACTGGAAGCTATAGATTCTCAGGTGGCTACTTTAGTCCGCTCTTTCTCAGGGCTGTCTGTATCGTTCTATAATCATACCATTCGTGAGAGTTTCTATGATGGCTTTGATATAAAATCAGGTAATAAGCACGCTGATATTGTTTCTGGTCGTTATTATGATTCGCTCAAGGAAAATAAATTCAAAGGTAATGCTATTTATTTTTCTGTTGTATATCGACCTGATAACAGGCTTGATAAACTTGAAAATAAGAAAAAAAGCCTTAAAGAAAAACAGGAAAGCATTGATATTCATATCAGTAAAATGAATGATATTATCAATACTCTTTCTAGTGGCTTGGATAAATTCACATCTAATCTTCTTGGTATGTATGAAGAGGACGGTAACGTTTTTTCATCACAGCTTTCATTTTATAATTATCTGTTAACAGGTAAACATCAAAAAATACGTGTTACCAAAACACCTATTTACAATGTGCTTGGTGGCGTGGATGTGTTTCTTAATCACGATACAGCACAGGTGAAAAGAATAGATGGTAGCCGTTTTTTCCGCTCTATTGAAATTAAAGATTTTTCCAGTGAAACATCATCTGGTGTTTATGATGCGCTACATTTTTCTGATGTAGATTATGTGATTACCCATTCATTTACTGTAATGAGTAAGACAGAAGCATTAAATGCCATTAAGCGTACAGAGAAACAGCTTAAAAGCACCGAAGATGATGCAGTAACACAGTTGCAGGAGCTTGAAATCGCGAAAAACGATCTCGTTGCTGGGGAGATTTCTTTTGGCTATTATCATTTTACTCTAATGGTGTTTGCCGACTCCATTAAAGAACTGGATGAATCAGTTAGCAAAATATCTTCTGATTTTATTGATTTAGGTATGGTTGTTGTATTATCTACGTTATCTTTACCTGCTGCTTATCTTGCGCAGCTCCCAGCAGTATTTAATCTAAGACCACGACTATCACCTATATCAAATGCTAATTTTGTTGAACTGGCATCGTTCCATAACTTCTATCAAGGGAAACGCGATAAAAATTGCTGGGGTGAAGCTCTCGCCATTTTGAAAACTCCTAGCAAACAGGCTTATTATTTGAATCTTCACAACTCTGTCTTGTTTAAGGATGAAGTTGGAGAGAAAAACCTCGCAAATACTAAAATAATCGGTACTGCGGGTTCAGGTAAAACAATGCTGCTTTCATTTATCGCCTGTATGTTACAGAAATATAATAATCCAAGTACGTTTGCTAATAGTGCTAGACAGAAAAAAATGACCACTGTTTTTCTGGATAAGGACAGAGGGGCAGAGTTATGTCTCCGCATGTTGGGCGGTGAATATTATACAGTAAAAAGCGGTGAGCCTACTGGCTGGAATCCCTTTGCGCTTGAAGCAACTAAACGCAACCGGATTTTTGTAAAACAACTAATGGCAATCCTTTGTACCCGCAATGGCGAAACTTTGACAACCCGTGAAACACTGCTCATTGGTGAGTCTGTTGATGCCGTAATGGATTTTCCAGCAGGGGAAATGCGGGAATATGGCATATCTCGTATGCTTGAGCACCTCATGCAGAAAGCAGACCGTGATGAGCAGGAAAACGGGATCATTCTACGTTTGTCACAGTGGGCTAATGGTAACGCGAATGGCTGGGTATTCGATAATGCGCAGGACACTTTCAATATTCAGCATGTAAACAATTTTGGTATTGATGGTACGGAGTTCCTTGATGATCCAGTTGTGTGTGCGCCTATCACCTTCTACTTGCTGTATCGCATTACTCAGCTTCTAGATGGTCGCCGTCTTGTCATCTTCCTAGATGAATTCTGGAAATGGCTACAGGATGAAGCATTTAGCGATTTTGTTTATAACAAGCTAAAAACTATTCGTAAGTTAAATGGGCTTGTTATTCCAGCGACACAATCACCTGATGAAATTTTGAAAAACAAAATTTCACGAGCAGTAGTCGAAGTTTGTAGTACCAGTATTTATCTTGCTAACCCTGATGCTGATTTTGATGATTATGTAAATGGGCTTAAATGTACGCCGGAAGAATTTAATATCATTAAAAATCTTGATCCAATGTCCAGACAGTTTTTGATTAAAAAAAGCAGTCTGAAAAAAGGTGATGGTAAGGCATTTTCGGCATTGGCTACTCTGGATTTATCAGGACTTGGTGGATATTTAAAAATCCTATCAGCCAGCGCCGACAATTTAGAAGTGTTCGAAAATATTTATCGCAATGGTATGTCTCCTGATGATTGGATTCCTACATATCTTGAGCAAGCAATTTAGTGAGGTTTTTATGAAAAAGACAAAGGCCGTTTTATTCTCTGTTCTGCTGTGTACTTCATTTTTCTCTACTGCGGGTATTCCGGTTGCAGTTGATGCAGATCCTATGAGGGATGTTCAATGGGCGCAGGATTGGGGGCAGAAGATTAAGGAATGGACTGACACTGCCGCACATTATAAAAGCCAGATACAGGCTTATAAAGACCAACTTGCTACTGCTACAGGTGTTCGTAACATTGCATCGTTTACTAATGAATTAAGTAATCTGCAATCAGAGTTGACGAATATTTATAAGCAAGGGGATAGTTATATATCCAGCTTTACTAACGATCCTACTGGCTCTTTAAGCAGTGAGGCACAAAGTCTTTTTAAAAAGTACGGTGCATTCGATATGTGCAATACGGGATATGCCAAAAATGACAATGTATGTAAGGCTAAAGTGGTGTCTACCGCTGCCAGTATCGAACAAGGGAATGTAATCAATAAACAGTTATCAAATACCATGTCACAGATTCAATCATTAAGCAGCCGTATTGAATCTTCTAAGGATATTAAAGAGTCTCAGGATTTAGCAAACTCTTTACAGGCTCAATCCCTGAAAATGCAAGCAATCAAGATGCAATATGATGTATGGGAAAGCAAAAATAAAGCTGATGCAGAAATGTTGAAAACGCAACAAAAAGCAGAGTTTAAACAACAACAGTTGCAAGCGGCTGTTCCTGATTTTCAATAAAAGAGGGTTGGTTTATGGCTGGTCAGGGTTTTTTCGTTAAGTTCAATAATACAATAATGGACTCTGTGCAGAAAATCAGTGACTCCTATCAAAGCCAGTTTGCCAGCGACATTATGACGCTGGCGGCGGCTTCGGTAACATTGTATGTGTTGTGGAAAGGCTATCAGACGCTTGCAGGGAAAACGCAAACACCACTTCCCGATCTGGCATGGGATTTAACGAAGTTCGCCATCATTATTACTTTCATAACTAATGCGGGAGGTTATTTAACCAGCGCAACTACTGCAATGGAAGGTATTAAAGACGGTTTATCCGGTGGAGTAAGTGTTTGGCAGACGCTAGATAATCTTTGGGCGAGTACACAGAACCTTGCTGAAAAAATTTATCAAAAAGATACCGATTATATTCCTCTTGCTGGAGCATTTGGGATGGCGCTTGTGTGGGCTGGCTCAATGATTTTAATGGCGATTAGCACAGTGGTTTATCTCGCCGCTGATGTCACGATGAAACTGCTCATTATCACAGCACCTATCTTCATATTCTGCCTGATGTTTGGTTTCTTGCGTCAGATGTTCAACAACTGGCTACAGTTGAATTTTTCTAGCATTCTCACGGTTTTATTTGCCTCTCTGGTGATCAGAATCGGTATGGATTATCAGGGGGAAATTTTACAGCAAGTATCCAATGCAGCACCAAACAGCAACGTAGTTACTGCCGGAGCTATGGGGTTCATGGCGGGCTTGTTATCAGCGCTGTTGGTTATGCTTGCCCGTATGTTCGCAACACAGCTTGCAGGTGCTGGCGTCGATGGTGCTGTGCAGGGTATGGCAATGATGGGGTTAGGTGCTGCTGGCGTTGGGGCATCCCGTTTAGGTATGTCTGGGGGCAAGGCTGGATTCGGATTAATGAAAGGGCTTACGGGTAAAGATGTTGGTAACACAGCGTCAAACTCAAGTCGTCTTGGAAACTTTCTTGGTCGGGGAACTCGTTCAGCGTCTGAATGGGCTGGTCAAAAAATGCAAGGTGCTGATGCGTGGGCAGGGCAAAAAATACAAAGCGGCATTAATTCAATGGCTGATCGCCGCAGGGCATCACTTGCTAAAAAAAGGAGTGAAGCAGCATGAAATTAGAAAAATTAGTTCTATTGATTTTCATTTTTTCGATTATCGGATGTTCCAGTAAGGCAACTTTACCGTCTGATGTCTCTGGAAAACTTGAACCAATAAACCATAGTCAGGTTATTAGCTATGAATAAAAAAATTAAAGAGCAAATTGATACCGCAAAATCTTTCGAAACTCAGATTCATGCTGAAAACGAAAAATCTAAAAAAACTGCTTGGTGTGTGGCTTCGGTTGCATCACTACTGGCAATTTGTTTGGGGGTTGCTGTCGCGATTCTTACTCCTTTAAAAGAGAAAGAACTCGCTATTGTTAGCGTTGACAATACTACTGGACGAACAGAGTTAATCACACAGGTAAAACAGGAACAGATTTTACAGTCAGAGGCGCTGGGGCGTTACTTTGTCGATAAGTATATCTCTTTGCGAGAGGGCTATAACTATCCTTCATTACAAAGTGATTATGAAACAGTACAGCTATATAGCTCTAATACGGTGAAAGATGATTACCTACGCCTTTTTGCCAGTGATTTAGCCCCTGACAAAGTGCATAACAATAACGGGGCTTATGTAGTAGTTGAACGGTTATCTAACATTATAACTGATGCAACTGCACCAGATAGGCTTTCTACATCTCGATTCAAAGTCATTAGTAGAAATTTCAGAACAGGGCAAGTGACCATCTCCTATTTAGCTCTGCGTGTTACTTATCGCTTTGATTTGAAGAAAAGCAGTGCAACTAATCCACTTGGATTTACTGTAACCAGTTATCAGGCAGATAAAGAAATCAGGGGGGAATAATGGACACTAAAAGTTTAATTATCGCTTTAAGCCTGTTTTCACCTTTCTTAGTGAATGCTGCGGCAGTTCCTCAGTCGTCAGGCTATGACGCAAGGATGCAGAATGTGAGTTATAACGCTGCAAACACCACTGTGATTAAATCGAAAACAGGTTTTTTAACGTCAATCGTTTTTGACGAAGGCGAAGCCGTTATAAGTGCTAGGGCTGGTTTTCCTGCGGGTTGGGAGATTGATAAAGATGATAACGTTGTTTATGTGAATCCTCGGCCTGTGGTTCAG
Source organism: Serratia sp. PL7 (assembly GCF_945957435.1). Taxonomy (NCBI): domain Bacteria; kingdom Pseudomonadati; phylum Pseudomonadota; class Gammaproteobacteria; order Enterobacterales; family Yersiniaceae; genus Serratia; species Serratia sp. PL7. The sequence continues at coordinate 17,162 of NZ_CAMFLB010000046.1, forward strand.
CAACAAGAAAATGCAGAAGGAGAGAAAGAACAAAAAATTTTCCAACCTGTAGCTAAAGAGTGGGACACGAATCTTTTCGTCAGAACAACAAAAAGAGTGTACAGCCTCGATTTAGTTATGATTTCTGATGAACAAAAAAATAGCCCCGCATATGTAGTTAAATATAGTTATCCTGCGGAACAGGCAAAATTAAGAGCGGAAGAAGCTAAAAAAATTCAAACGCAACAAGAGGAAATAAAAAACAAAAAAGTTATAGCTAACAATTTTGAAAGCGCCGACGCACCAAAGAATTGGGATTATTACATGCGAGTCAATGAAAAATTTGATAGTCGCAGGATTGCTCCTGATTTTGCTTATGATAATGGTGTTTTTACTTACATTGGTTTCAACTCAAGCAAAGTGTTCCCTGCCCCGTTTATGTATAAAGATGGGAAAGAACAAACATTGTCTTTCAATGTTCAGACGAAAGGGAAATATAAAATAATGGTTGTTCACAGTGTAAACGATAAGTTTGTTCTTCGTTATGGTAACAGTGTTGTTGGTGTGGTTAATCAGTCGTTTGGGAAAATAATTACAGACCAAATTAATACGGCATCACCAAATGTTGAACGTGTCGAGGTGAAAAATGACTGATATAAAAAAAACCGATGATCTGGTTGAAGATGCAAATCAATTGAGGCAGGAGCAATCACAGCTTCATAACATTGGTGGAGTAAAATCTAAAAATAATCGCTTTAAAATGGGATTGCTGTTTGGTTTTGCCACAATTCTTATTGTGGCTATTCTTGGCCTGAAAATTTACAAAAACTTTTACTCCGAAGAGCCTCAAGCAGCATCTACTGTAAAGGCTGATGATAATGCCTCGCAAGTTGGTAAGGTTCGTACAGGTATGGGACAAAATTTTGACCCTGTAGCGAACGAGACAACCAGCGGGAATGGTGCGGAAACGACGAGTAACAATCCTGCACCAACGGATAAGTCAACTTCCGGCCAGTTCCAGAAGTATCTCTCTATTCCTGTCTCAGGGCAGTCAGGCAGCAATAGCGAACGTCAAAATAGCACAGGAACGGTTCAACAAGACGAAACGAGCACAAGCCAGCCAAAACCACAGGCTAAGGCTGTAACTGCATCCCGTATGCAGGTATCAGCAATCAAGCTAGATCCAAACCTTTATATTGAAGAGAACACCATTATCCCGTGTGCACTCACAACGCGCTTTGTTTCAGATGTGGGCGGACGTATCAATTGCGTGATCACAGATGATGTGTGGAGTGCTAACCATCACACGAAGCTGATTGAGAAAGGAACTAAAGCATTTGGCAGTTACAAAACCGGTACTCTGAATCATGGACAGGGGCGCATGTTTATTATCTGGAATCAGTTACGCACACCTGATTTTAAAAGAATTGATTTAGTAGATACTGCGGCAGCAGGTGCCTTGGGCGAAATGGGTATTGATGGATGGATTGACTCACATTTTTGGGATCGCTTCGGTGGTGCAATGCTAGTAGGGATGATTCCTGATGCAATGCAAGCACTTAGTGGAGCATCAAATAATAATAAAGATAATCAGACCGATTATACAGCAAACAGTCGGGAAGCATTTGCCGAGATAGCGAAAGAAGCGGCAGCAAACAGCGTGAATATTCCACCAACTATGTACAAAAATCAGGGCGATATCATATCTATTCTTGTTGGTGACGATATTGATTTTTCTGGTGTCTATCAGTTAAAGGCAAAATAAATGACGAATAATGTTGCTCCACTGATAAACAATAAATCTCTGGATTTTTATAAACGACAGGTTTTTCAGCCTTATCTTGATATTGATGGATTAACAGAAATTGCTGTAAACCGTTCAGGGGAGGTCTGGACGGAAATTAACGGTGAATGGTCAGTGCATGATGATGAGAAAGTCACCTTTGACTTTTGTAAGCGTTTTTCTCAGACATTAGCTTCATTTCGTGGTGATGAAGTTGGTGATACAAAACCTTTGCTTTCAGCAACACTTGAATCAGGTGAGCGTGTGCAGGTTGTTTTTCCTCCAGCGTGTGAGAGAAACACCATATCTATTACGATTAGAAAACCATCAACAAGGCAGGTAACGCATAAGGAATATATAGAAAGAGGATTTTACGACTATGTTCAGTCAGGGAAAACGTATCATAGCCATGATGATACGCTTCTTGAACTCTTCAAACAGAAAAAAATTGCGGAGTTTATGGAGTTCGCTGTAAAAGTTGGCAAAAACATCGTTTTTGCGGGCGAAACAGGTTCAGGCAAAACTACCTATATGAAAAGCCTGATTGATTTTATTCCGTTAAGTGCAAGGCTAGTTACCATCGAGGATGCGGAAGAAATAGAGTTCTTTATTCATAAAAACTTCGTTCATCTTTTTTATCCTTCGGAATCTGGAAGTGATTCAGGCTCAATAATCACCGCTGCAAAGTTAATTAAATCTTGTTTAAGGATGAAACCAGACAGGATTTTACTTGCAGAAGTAAAAGGTGGTGACGCATGGGATTTTATCAAAGTAGCGGGTTCTGGACACAGAGGCAGCATGACGTCTATTCACGCAGGTTCTGCGAAAGACGCCATCATTCAGATGGTGACGAAATGTTATCAAAATATGGAATGCCAAAACCTGCCATTTGATGTGCTTAAAAAAATCATTCTGGACAATATTGATATTGTTGTTCATGTGGGAAGGGATGGTGTTGTTAGACATATGAGTGATATTTATTTTAAAGGGGCAGATTGTGAAAAAATTTAACAAACAACAGTCTGTATTTATCTTTGGGATCATGTTGGCCTTTACGTGGTTTTCTGGTTCGTTTGCTTTCTTTGTCCTTTACTTCAACCAAGTGCAAAACATTAAACCATTGAAAGCGATATTCAAGGCAATAGACGCATATAACATGGACTCTTTCATCAAAAGCTTGGTGCTGACTGGTGTTGCAGACGAGATAAGGTTGATTGCATTTCTTGCCCTGTGTTCAGGCTTTGTGTTGTCGTTGGCGATACCAGTAATGGCATTAATCAAACTAAATGAGGAAAAGGAAAATGTGTTTGGTGATGCGAGATTTGCCACGATAAAAGATGTAAAGGAGTCGAATAGTTTTACTCTTGATGGCGACGAAAAAGAGGGAATTATTGTTGGCCTTAAAGATAAAAAAATAATTCGCTATGTTGGAGCCGCTTTTAGCGCTATGGGGGCGGGTACTCGTGCAGGTAAAGGGGCAGGTATAGTTATTACTAACCTGATGAAATATTGGTGGAGCGTGATAATACTCGACCCTAAGCGTGAGTGTTTCAACATTACCAGCCTAATCAGAAGAGTGATTCTTCGTCAGGAGGTGTTTAAATTTGACCCCTTTAGCTCTGTCACTCACCGATTCAATCCTCTTTTTTATGTCAGTATGGGAACAAGTGAAGGATTTAACCAGTTAGAAAATCTCGCGCTGATTGTTTACCCGTATAAAACAGATGGTGCAGACGCGGGTAGTTATCTCAACAAAACAGCAGGGAGTTTGTTTAAATCTCTTGCTGTTACTCTTTGGTTTATGATAGCAAAGGATAAACAAGCATTAAAAGAGCTTGACATTGAACCCTTATTTTCAATGTCAAAAATTAATCTTCTTTTTGAACGCGCTGACCCTGAAAACTTACTTTCATTTCTTAGTGAAATACGTGGTGATTTGAAAGGTAAAGAAAAAACACTGGTTGATATAGGTGTGTCTGGTCTTAAAGCATTTATTGAAATGGAGGATAAAACAAAAGCACAACTTAAAAGCAATTTCCTTAATGGATTATCCCCATTCTCTAACCCGAACGTGGCGAAAGCTACTGATGGAAATGATTTTGACTTACGTCAGGTTAGAAAAAAGAGAATGACCGTTTATTTCTGTATCTCAGGTGATAATGCACGCCTTGCCGAAAAAGTGACAAACATTTTTTTCCAGCTTGCTATTCAGGTCAACCTTGAAAAGATGCCTACGGATGATCCAGAGATAAAGCATGACTGTTTATTTCTTCTTGATGAGTTCCCGTCAATTGGTGCTGTGGATTACATCAAGAGCAAATCTGGCCTTATCGCTGGCTACAAGCTGAAATTGTTGATTGTTTATCAGGTTGGCTCTCAGCTTGAAGAGATCTATAGCTATGCTGGCAGCAAAACGCTACTCGCCAGTGCGCCATGCAAAATTGTCTATTCAGCTTCCGATGTTAAGGATGCGCGCGAACTGTCAGAGGCTATGGGGACTAAGACGGTCACTATTGGCTCTAAAAGCAAGAGCCGTAGTCGTGGCGGTATGTCTCGCTCAGAGTCCGAGAGTCTTATTGAACGTCCTCTGGTAACGACTAACGAACTCCTCACACTAAAATTTAGTGAAGAAATTCTCGCGATGAAGGGGGAAAACCCGATTCGATGTGAGAAAGCTTTTTACTACATGAATGAATATTTCTTTGGCGATTTTATTAAGGTAGCACCTTCTTTGGAGAGTGTTTTCCCTAAAAAGAACGGTAAGTTGTCAATGCCACCTCAAAAGGTATTTGAAAACGAAATTGTTGCTAAAGGCTATCTCGCTATAAAAGATGTTCCTGATCTCGATATGGCTGCATAAAAGGAAATCAAGATGAAAGTAATGCTGATAATCGTAGTTCTCGCTCTTACTGGGTGTTCATCCCCTCCAGAACCAACTCCTGTAGAGTTTGGCAAGGTAAATGAGATTGTAACCCCTTCTCTACCTTATATGGCTGATTTTTACGGTGTCATACCATCAGAGACTAATGGCCTTGGATGGACATTTAGCAGAACTTTTTCAAAGAGAGAGGATTTTACTACTCCAGAGTATTACTACGCACTGGCACATGCCGATAGAGTTATTGTTTACACCAGTAAAGCCGATCTTTGGTTTCAAGTAAGGGATGGGTTGAAAGCTCAAGGAGCTAGAGGTGTTATCGAGTGGGCATATCAATCTTCTTTTTTACCAGAGCAAATAAAAATAACCTTCATTAAAACATATCAGGAGAGAAAAAATGACTAGAAAGTTTTTAATGGTTTTACCTCTGCTTACAGGGTTAGGATTGGTTTCAGTTAACGCACATGCTGCTGATCCATGCGAGGTAGTACTCTGTATGTATGGGAAAGCTATTGGTAGCGGCGGTGGAGGTGAATGTAAAAGCCCTGAAAAAGCATTTTTTAACATAGTGAAAAAGAAAAAAGGCTCTATCCGATGGGATAAAACCTTTGATGCTCGAAAATCATTTTTGAATCAATGCTCATCGGCTGATCCGTCTGCTATTTCAAAAATCATGAGTAAGTTCGGGAAGGTTAAAGGCTAAATGCATCCCCGCATCGCATCAACGGTAGCGGGGAAAATGGAAATTAATATTTTGAAAAAAAACATACTAGTGCTTTCTATAATTTTTTTCTCTGGTTTCCTGTCTGCCGCAGAAATGCGGGGCAAAGTTATCCGTGTTCTTGATGGTGACACTATCGAAGTATTACAGAATAAAAAGCCCGTAAGGATTCGCTTGGCAAACATCGATGCGCCGGAAAAGACACAGGCTTTCGGACGTTGGTCAATGAATCAACTTAAAGGTCTGGTTGCGGCACAGCCTGTTACGGTGACGTACACGCAAACAGACCGCTACGGGCGCATTATCGGGAACGTGTTCATGACGAACGGCACTGAAGCCAGCCGATTCATGGTGCAATCTGGCGCTGCATGGGTGTATGAGCGCTATAACACGGATAAGGCATTACCGGATTTGCAACGGGAAGCTCAGAAGCAAAAGCGCGGCCTGTGGGCTGACAGTCAACCAATGCCGCCGTGGGAATGGCGGCATAACAAATAAGATTAGGAAATCAACATGGAAACAGAATCGTTTAAAGTCAATCTGGCAGACTGGATTAAACAAGAAGAAGCTGAATCTGGTGAAAATGCGTTTTACCACCCTAATACTGAATACTTCAAAGTTATACGTGAAATTAATCAGCATGAAACTGAATTTATCGCTAATAGTGGTGATTTAGTAAAAATGGCTGAAAAGCATTCTGTTACTTATAACCAACTCAATGAAGAAGATAAAGAGTTTGTTAATTTTCGCCTAGATGAAGAGATTTTCTTCATAAGTTATGACGATGAGTGAATTCGTTTTCAATAATCTTGAATTTGAGGGTAGTTAAATGAGACTGTTTATTGCAGAAAAACCATCTTTAGCTAAAGCTATTTTTGAAGGGCTTGGAGGAAATCCAAATACAGAAAAGAAAAATGGATACTTTCAGCATGGTTCTGATGTTGTTACTTGGTGTTTTGGTCATATGCTTGAACTATGTGATCCAGAGGATTATGACGATAAATACACTAAATGGCGATTCAGTGATTTGCCGATCAAAACGACATACCCGCCTACTTACAAAATAAAAAGAGAGGCAGAAGCACAAACTCGTATCATTCTGTCATTGATTGAACAAGCTACCAGTATTGTTCATGCTGGAGATCCAGATGAAGAAGGCTGTTTGCTTGTTGACGAGATTTTAGGTTATGCCAATAACAAAAAGCCTGTAGAACGTTTATTGATAGCTGATCTCAACCTTGCACCAGTGCAAAAGTCACTTGTAAACATGCAGCCAAATGACAAATTTAGGGGTATGACAAATAGCGCATTGTCGCGCTCACTGCTTGATCAGAGCTTCGGTTATAACCTAACTCGCGGTTGTACCCTCAAAGGCCAAGAGAAGGGCTATGATGGCACCCTGAATGTAGGGCGTGTACAGAGCGCGGTTCTTGGTCTGGTGAATCTGCGCACACTGGCAAATCAGAATCATGCCGAAAGTTTTTACTATGATATTTTCGCAACGCTTGAGATGAACGGGCATCAGGTAAAGGCTAAATATCAAACCACGGATAGTGATCAGATTGATGATAAAAAACGGCTCATTTCAGATGCACAAGCGCGGCATATAGCTGAACGGGTTTCGGGGAAAGAGGCAATAGTCACGATAGCTGCCACAAAACCAGAAAACACTAAGCCACCGTTGCCGTTAGATCTTTCAACTCTCCAACAGATTTGCGCGAAACGCTACGGCTATAAAGCCAAAGAAACTCTTGAAATCATGCAGGGGTTGTATGAAACACATAAACTTCTAACGTACCCACGCACCGATAATCGCTATCTATCGGATGAACATTATTATCAAGCTGGCGATATTGCCGCAGCCATCAGTGCGATAATGCCGGAACTGGCTACAGCAGCCGCAGATATGGATAAGGGACAGAAGCATAAAGCGTTTAATGCAAGCAAAATTGAGGCTCATCACGCTATTGTTCCAACCACTAAGAGCGGTGCAGGTATCCAGCTTAGCGAAAAAGAAAAGAACGTTTATAGACTGGTCGCTACCTACTACATCGGTTTGTTTTGGCCTGATGCTATTCGGAATAAAACGAAAGTACATTTTGATATCAAAGGTGATACTTTCTCCGCGACACAAAGTGTTTTAGTGCAGAAAGGATGGGAGGCATTGGGTAAAGACAGTAGCGATGATTTAGAATCTGATGATAGTGAGCTTACAGGCTTTGATTTATCAACACTGAAATTTAATGATAACGGCCTTTGTGAATCTGCTTTAGTAGATAAGAAGCCAGCACTACCGCCAAAATATTTTACTGAATCAACGCTAATCGCAGCAATGAAAAGTGCTGGAAAATTTGTTGATGATCCTGATTTGCGTAAAGCGCTTGAAGCTAAAGAGGGAGGCGGGACATTAGGAACGGAAGCTACTCGTGCTGGTATATTAGAAAAATTGGCGGCTAATACAGGGCTATTAGCTATTGAGAAAGAAAAAGGTTACTCAGAGCTTGTCTGGAAAACAACTAAGCAAGGACAGGAGTATTGTGCTGCATTACCTAGTGAAGTGGTAAAACCTGATATCTCCGCTCGTTGGGCAGAAAAACAAGCTAAAATCAAAGCTGGAGAGCTGGCTGTAAGTGATTTCATTAAGGAAACTGACGAATATATTAGTGAGCTTATTAGCGATTTGGATAAGAACGGTATAAATATATCATCAAATGCGGCTCCCTGCCCTGTATGTAATAAAGGCTTTTTGCGTAAACGTAAAGGGCAGAATGGCTTCTTTTGGGGATGTTCATGCTATCCTGAATGTAAAACTTCATTCCCTGATAAAGATGGAAAACCCGTCACTGACAAGAAGCCAGAAGGAGCAAGCTCTCGATTAGAGATTCCTTGTCCTTCATGTGGAAAAGAAATACTCATCAGGCCGAAAGGTTTTTTCTGTACGGGTTGTGAGTTTAAGATCTGGCAAGAATTTTGTGGTAAAAAATTAACTTCAAATCAAGTTGAAAAATTGATTAAAGATGGCAAATCAAATCTGATTAAGGGCTTTAAAAAACGTGACGGTAACACGTTTGATACCGAGCTTGTTTTAGAGGATAAAAAGACTGGTAAACTTGGTTTTCCAGTAAAGAAAAAGTAAACTGCCTCCGGCGAGCTAATGAGCGTTAACTAACTGACAGGAAACAACAAATGACAGAACTTTCTAAAGATGAAGAATACGGTATTGTATCTAAGCATCTTGGTAGCATCACCGCTTTAAGAAAATTTGCGCAAACGAAAGATTTTGAGTGGCTGGAAGAAGTTAAAGGCAAACTTGAAGCGTTAATCAGTGAGTCTCGCGAAGAGTATGAGTTGAAGAAACTTGAGGCAGAAGAACTGGAGCAAAAAAGGCAGCAAGCGCTTGAATACATCCGTTCTCTTGGCCTCGATCCTGAATCCCTTGCGGAACCTGTAACAGTTGGTGGCATCAAGACTAAGCGCAAAAACGCTAAAAGTGGTGCAAGAAAAGCTAAATATCGCTTTACCGATGAGGGCGGGAACGCTAAGGAGTGGTCTGGCAATGGTAAACGTCCATCAGCGTTGCAGAAGCTACTCGATGCAGGTCATTCTCTCGATGAGTATCTAATCAATAAAGAGCAGCCGTAATCGATAACCGTGATGCCGTCGCAAACTTGTTTTGCGACGGTTGAGAGGTTGACCGAGCCGCAAGCGGCGCTGGTTAAGCCGCTATCGGCACGATGTATGCAATCGCTCTGTTTCGCACACAGAAACGCCGCAGCCCCGCCATTCGGGAGTCAATCAGAAGCGCCTTGGTCAAAAAACAGTTTTAGCGTAGTTTATTCCGTTTTCCAAGCAGAAACCTTTTTAATCTGGATACTGGTCATCTAACTGTTTACTTCGAATATCTGATGATATTTTAGAACAAGCTTTTATTAATTCGTTTAATACTATGGATATTTTTGAAAAATCATAGCTCTCATATGCTTTGCTACCCGTATTTAGCTTCATGAATCTTTTAGTGTAATAGTCTTTATTTTCTAACGCTCCCTGATAAGCGTCACTTTCTTTCTTGTAGTTAGACCACCGTATCTTTGCTTCATCATAATTCGAATAGGTTAAATCCAAATAGCATTCAATTGCCACCGCGCGACCGTTAATGTTTTCTTTAGTTATGCCGTGAGGCCCAATCGCGGGGAATTCGTTGAAATCAGGCAGGTCTGGTAAATGGACACAATTTATATTTTGAGGCAAGGCAAGCTCGCGGATTTTATTGTACGCTTCTATACCTTCACAATCGTTGTCTAATACAAAAACAATTCGATTTTGAATGTCAATTTTCACAAGGCCATCGGCAAATTTAATCAAGTTGCCAGTGCCGGGGAACGGGTGTCCTGACTTCATATCGATGAAATGAAAAAAATCTTCAATGTCATGTCGCAAGAGGCGTAAGGCCTTTTGGAGGATATGAGAGTCCGAGCTTCCTTCGGTTGCTATGAGAAACTTGTCATGCCTGCGAGTGTTGGTTTCAATATCTTTTAGGTTGGCCCAGCCATTGGAAACTAAAGCACCATAATCCCAAGTAACAAATTCACCACTATTATTTTTATTTTCAGCTAATAATCTGATCACTGAATAGGGGTGAAGTATATTTACCAATGAGCCGAAGGCGGATTTTTCAGACCATGCATTATCAAAATCGTTTGTATAATGGGGGATGCTGCGTAGCAGGTGTTCATTAGTAAACCTTCCCCTAATCAGTTTCTTTTCTTTTTCAGGGGAGTCTTCGTTCACAAAACCGCTATCTAAGTCTTTAAGGTTGACATTTTTAATGAAATTGATGAATTCTGGAAAGCTCATTAATTCGACTTTTGGTTTTGCATACTCTGGATGGAATTTTTCAAACTCATCATTTTCAATGGTGAGCTTTTTCACCATCAGATTATATTCTTTTTCTGCATTCTCAAGAGTAAAACCAAGAAGATCGAGACGATGGACTATTTGCCCTAATGGCTTTCGCAAAATAGTACGAAAAAGAATGCTATCTGGTTCGTTGAAATCTCCCCCTTCATCAACTTCTTCTGCTGTGGGCGGTGCGATGTAATGGTCGTCGCTCTGAAACAGACCACCATGATCTATTCCTAACGAGTTCTTACTCCAGCACATCGTTATGCCTGACACGTCGAGAGAAATTTCAGTACCCATTGTTCAACCTTTCTGCGGTGTTTTTGTAGTGTCCAAATACTATCAACACACTAGCAGCGCATCCATTCTTATCAAATTCGTCAAACAACGAACTAAACGTACAATAATTCTCTATATCCAAACTGACTCCAATAATTTCCAATCTCCAAACTTGTCTATGCAGTGCTACGCAAAAAATCCGTTACTTTCCCCCTGCCCTTCCCTCAGATTTCACGTAGTACACATATGATGTTAAGAGATTCAAAAATATTGATGTTTTGATGTTTTGATGTTTTGATGTTGCGTAGTAAAACATGTAACCCAATGAAAATTATAGAAACGTTAAAGCACCGGTGGCACCCATCAGGAGATGGCCAACACATCCGTGTGTGGTAATCACAACAATATAATTGAAGGGTAATTGCAGGAATAGCACTTTTTGACACGAAACCGGTTGTGGCATTTGCTATAACCTCGTAACTATGTCTGTAGACTGCAATAGGTGACTTTATGGGTGAAATTATTCGAGGCAACTATCCTGAACTGGATAAAGTGCTGTGGGATTTTCACACTCAGAAAATTCCCGCAATGTTGGCTTTTCGTATGTACGAAGAGCGTTGGAATTTTGTTGATGAAAAACATATAGGTCAAAATGAACGCCAGTTGATTGATGCCTTAACTGATTTTTACGGTAACGGTGTCTTTATGGCTGCATAAGGATTCATTCTGTAGTGAACGAATATAAGATTAAGCATCATAAACTAATCAGGTCGGTATTGAATAATTTCAATGCCGACTTTTTTTTTGCTAACTCTATTTATTTCGGAGGGGGAACTCGTATTGCCCTTGAAATAGATGAGTATAGAGAATCGATCGATGTTGATTTTTTGTGCCCTGATAAATCATCTTATCGAGCCGTACGGGAACAGGTTACATCCAACTCACTTGGCAACTTAGTAAAACAAGACTTCCAGTATGCCAGAGAAATAATGTTTGATAGATATGGAGTTCGCACCTTCATAAAAGAACAGGACGCAGCGATAAAGCTTGAGATAGTTAGTTTCGATAACTACGATTTAGTAGCTGATACGCGCAAGTTGTTCCCTATTCCTTTCATAGATCAAGAAAGCTGTTTTTATACTAAATTATTAGCAAATTCAGATAGATGTATGCATGGGCAGTGTAAGGATATTTTTGATATTTTGGCTATGTATGATGCGTGGGGAGGCATACCACAAAGCGCAATCACAAAGGCCGAAAAACATTATGGTTCTTCTGTTTTAAGCGATCTAATCCGCTCGCTTAAAGATATACAAAACAATAGTGCTCATTATTATGAGCTTGCCGATGCTATGTTAATTCAACATGATTTTGCTCAAAAACTCATTGGTGATGTTGCTCCACAGGTACTAGCAAATCTATCTTAAAATGGTGGAGGCTAAAGATGCTAGCCTCCATTAATAGCACCTATCTACGCTTCGAGGCTGACACTTCATCAGCTTCTAATTGCTCTCTGTGTAGATAATCCCCTGCAATTGGAGGTGGAGTTACCAGTTTCGGACGACCAGTTTCAACATCACGCACTGTAACCAGCCCAACAATTTCCCCGTCATGAGTCAGCGCCCATGCCGCCAATTGGTAAACAGTACTCTTGGTTGAACAACCTTCGACATTATCATGCCGGAAATACCAGTCCGTTGACGGCATTATCTGCTTATAGCGTGTTGCTGGCTCACTGACAGGTTTGATAGCCGCAGGGCTTTCTTCCAGTGCTAACTTTAAAATCAACCTTGCCTGACCTTCTATAGACCGCTCTGACATTGCAGCCATTTCTTCTAATCGAGTGTAGAGATCATCAGGAAAGTTTCGAACTTGTATCTTAGCCATTGCGCAGACTCATTTTGAATCCTATTTGAATCAAATGTATCTAATCTAGGTTGTAAAGTGAACACCTTATTTGAATTAATATTTTAGTTACAACATTCATATGTAAATGAAAGGCCGCCACATCAGCCATAGAGTTGTAGACAAGCCCCCAAAAATC
>NZ_CAMFLB010000047.1:0-26805 GCF_945957435.1 Serratia sp. PL7
AAAGGGTTATGACCAACGCGAAAAGGATTGATTTACGCATAGTTATTTAATTCCAGGGATTTTAGTTCATCCATTGTATAAAAGCGGAACACGTTGCGGTGCTTTGCTTCCAGCGTGACATGTTGGCTGTTTTCGATAACCTGTTTTATCGTGTCGAACAGCAGCATTAATGCCCGTTTCTTTTGTTCATCCGGCACGATGTAGAACACGAAAAACCAGAGATTTTCTGTTCTCGCTCTCAGGTGGCTGGCGATAATTTGCTGATAGCGGGCTTTTGTTTTTAAGCTACGTTCCGTTTCAATGGCGATCCGTTTGCCATTTGGCAGCGTGATTAATCCGTCAGGCCGGTGCTTCACCTTAAACTGATTTAAAAAGGTGTTACGGTCTCCGTTAATCCAGTCCATCGCGCCTTTTTGTGCCAGCGTAAGGTGTACCAGTTGATTATCCAGATGGTGATCGAGGCTCCAGCCTTTTAACTTCGCCGGTTCAAATCGGGCGGGGAAAATCTTGTCTTCGGGGCTGAGTACAACGGCGATCCCATCCTGGGTTATTCCCCACAGCGTGAGACTGCCGAGGCGAGAGACGAAAACATATTTTTGAATAAGCCCCATTCCTTCCAGTTTATCGAGCAGAAGGTAAAGTGGTTGATGTGCCTTATACCTAAAGAGTTGTTTTAGCGTGTCAAAATCGCTGTAGGTTTCTTCTTTCAAAAAATTAAGAAGCTGTGCCATTTTTTCACTGTTACGGCCTTTGCGTTCTTTATCGCTACTTATCAACATGGCATTCCCTTATTCATCAAAATCAAAAGAAGACGTTTCAACAACCGGCTCAACCGGCGCTAACTCGGCTGTTCTGTTTTTTTCTGCCGCCACTAAAACGGGTGCCGTCTGGGTTGCGGGTGCTTCAGTAAAATCGAGCGGCTTTTTAATCGAGATGGGTGTGATCGGCGTGACGTCATAAACCTGTAGCGGCTGTTTTTTCACTTTCAAGGGTGAGATAAGGGAGGCTCGGGGCAACTCTGTGGCCGTGAAAATATAGCTGACGAACGGAGGCAGGTTTAACAGCATGTTGCTGTCGATATAAAAACGCTCCGCCTGTCGGATTGTGCGCTCGTCGTCTATTACTTCGGTCAGTACCCGATTGGTTTTTGCTTTGCGACTTTCATCGTCCACTAAAATCGTACCGGACATTTTCGCCACCCATAACGCGGTGTCGGGGTCTTGCAGTTTATACACCAGTTTAAATTTGGCGTTTTCCACTACGGCACCCACCACGGCGTCGCCGTTTAAATCGGCGGGGCAGTCGCGGAGGTCGGCAACGGACTGGTGATCCATAATGATATGCACGCCTTTATCTCGGGCAGCGCCTAAACCCTCAAGTGCAGGCCGTGATAAATGGTATTTTAGTTCGGCTAGGTGAATAGCAATCGGGCGTGGCGTGGTATTGATTCTGTCGCGTAACTCAGCAAGCTGCATTAACCGAACTAAAATCATGCGTTGAGTTGCGATCACTTTGCTGTTGCGCATCGAACCGATGATGTAACAGCAACCGCCGTCGTCAAAAATCTTTTTTAATGCCAATCCTTCCGGCGCATTGATGGAGTTTAATAAGGCCAGCTCCTCTATTTTACCGAAGAATCCTTTAATCGTTTCGGCAATGCTTTGCACAAAATCGCTGTTGAATAAATCGCGGATCGTAGCGGTTGGGTTTTCATTAATTAATTGTGCAGTAGCGCGTGCAGCTCTGCGGTCGTCGATACGATAGAAGTCGGCGGCCTCGCCTTTTTCTGCCAGGCTAAACCCAGCAATAAAAAGTTCCTCTAAATGTTCTGCTGTAATACCATCAATAAGGTTTAGCTGATATTCAGGCCTGTTTAAGTCAATTAGGTAGAATGGTTTTCCTGCATCTTCACATGCTTTCCTTATTAAGTGAGGTGCCCATTCATCATTTTTGGGGTCCATTTCAAAAACGCCTTCACCGGCTAAAATACTTTGATAAATAAGTAATCCTGTTGCAACCCCTTTACCTGCGCCCGTAGTACCAATGACATCGGCATGTTGTTTTTGCCAGTCACTGAGCGGAATATATTGAGGTTCTCTTTTTTCATTGAGTCCAATAAAAACGCCTTTTGTTAAATCAATGAATTGCTCAGGGTCATATTTTTCAGTTGTGGGAAGCAATGCTTTTATTTCGCGCACATCAGTACGCGTATTTCTTTCCAGACTGGTTTTTTTAACCATTTTCCTTTTGAGCTTGTCAATCTCTGGTGAGAGAACGCGGCGTGCAACGTAATGAAATATCACGCCGACCACAGTAAATGAAATCAATATCGCCCACAAAATTACTGGCGTACTTACTTCCAGTCTTGCCGGGTATAGAAAGCGAAGTACGTAAGAGGTGGCCGGTGATATTGTGCCAAAAATAAAGCATAAGAGTGAAAAGCAGATAATAATGCGTTGCCATATTGGCGCTTTTTCATGCTCATCCCGCTTTAGCGGGACAATAAAGGGTAACGTCAATCCTGATAACAAGGCTAATAATAGCTGATGTTGTTGCATATAGCCGAAGAACGCCGTGGCGTTATCGACTATGGGCATTAGCTTCTCTGTGATTTTATTAAGCATGTCTTAACCTTTAAATGGTTTCTTTCGGTGAGCTATCTCGGTGAATCCACTCGGTGACAAGCTGTCACCGAGTGGATTCACCGAGTTGCATGGGGATCTGAGAGCGTTAAAACTGTGCCCGCAGGCGGGCATGCTGAGGGGGCTAGAGTCCCCTCAACAAAGGCATGTCCCATTACATGCGGGCTGGACGCCCTTATTTCATGAGACAAGGGGGTAATGTCGCGGCTGGACGCCACGCCAAAACCCCCAAAGGTCAAGTGCGGCAAACCGTCCACGCTACGCGTGACCACCCCCCTTACGAAGTGATTTTGACCTCTATTTTTTCGCCTTCGTCTCAAAATATCGGAAATCACTACTCGTAACGGGGGTGGTCACGCGCAAAGTCGTATTATTCTCGTTCCTCGAATAATGCTCCTAAGCTTGGACGGTTTGCGGGGCTATGCCCCCCAAATAAACCGCTATCGTGGGCGATAGCTTTTTGCTCGCTGGGGCGGCAAAATTTATTCGGCTCCCCCCAACTAACTCGGTTCACTGGGGGTGAACGCTCGTTAGTGGTTTCGGCGACGCCAAATTAACAATTTTTTCAAAATTGAATTTAGCTGCCTCAATCCACTTCCCGTTAACAATTCATTCTGAATTGAACGATAAGTTAAAACCATCGTTAGCAATTTTTCAAAATTGAACGATCAAAACAAATAACATCACATTTCCTCTTTGCGGATTTTGTTTAATATAGTATTTGTTTTATACGAGTCGTATTCTTTTATGTGTGGATGTAGTGTGGAGGCGATTTCTATAAACTTACCCCGTTCATCATTATTCAGGCTGTCAGCGAATTCATGTATTTCCTCGGAAAGAAACTGGTTGTATAAAGTATCGTGTAAACCACAGCGTCGCCCTGCGCTATGTTCCATTCTTGAAATAACAGACTCTGCTATATATACAGCATCTTTAATTGTGGGGTGTTTTATTCTGGTTTTCATTTTTGATTTCCTCTGCAATTAAAAAATCATCCAACGTTGCACCTGAATTTAACCGTTCCTGAATTGAACGCGGAACCCGACCAACACCAGACCATTTTTTAATGGAGTCACCGTCTCTGTACTGATATTTCATCCGGCGGCGGGATTTTGTTTTTATCGCCGCTGTGGTTATTAATTCTTCTGGTGAAAAACCCTCACTGACAATCAGTGCTAATAACTCGCTGCGCTTTTCGTTGCGTAATTGAATGGCTTCTTGTTCTTTTTCCTGCTGCGCCTCCCACTCGCTGATATGCACCTCAAGTTTATTTTGCAGGTCGGTTAATAGCGCGTAGTCGCACCGTTTAATAAACTGGTTCATATTGCGACCAGAGGATAGATAGGTGTAAACATCTTGATATTTAATGTCTGACATAATGAAAGTTACCTAAGCTAATGGGGAGTGGCGGCATGACGCCGCCATATAGGTGAAAGGCTTATTTACGTGGTGGAAACTCAAACGCAGTTTGCCCGGTGGCCTTATCTTTTAGCACCACGAACGCCGAGAACGGCTTACCCGCTTTGCTGGTAAAGCCTTTAATCTCTGCGCTTTTACCTTTACTGATGATGGTTTCAACCTGATTCTTGGTCAGGTTTTTACCCGCCATTGTCGGCCAGATTTTAAAGTCGCACTGAGTACAGCGGAATATTTTAGGGGTCACAATGATGCTGCTACCGCAGGACGGACAGGGTGCGTTTAATCGCTCAAACTGACTCTTTTCACTTTTTTCTTTATCGCTGGCCGTCACGTTGACTGCGCTGACATCGACGTGTTGAAGCTGCTCCGCAATAAAGATTTCCAGCTCGTCTAAAAACGCATCGCAGGTCATTTTCCCCTTTTCGATCTGCTGTTGCTGCTCGTGCCAGAGTGCGGTCATATCGGGTTCGGTAGCGATGGAGGGCAGGGCATGAATAAAGCTGATGCCTAATTCCGTGGGGATAAGCTTCTTTTTTTCCACGGTATAAAAGTTGCGGTTCAGTAAGGTTTTTAACATTTCGGCGCGGGTTGCCGGTGTGCCGATCCCGCCATTTTCCCCCTCAGTGTCTTTGTCCCGGCTGACTAATAAAGCTTTAATACGCGGGTCTTTCACATATTTTGCCACGCGCTGTAAATCACGTAACAGCGTGGCTTCGGTATAAAGTGGCAGTGGTTTGGTTTTCTCCGCTTTGACGGTGACGGTTTTACAGGTTCCGGCATCGTTCACGCTTAGTGCCGTTAATACGGAAAATAAGCCATCGCCATTATCTTTCCCTGGCTCACTCTCGCCGTCGCCGCTTTCAGCGTCGCTGTCGCTCTCTTGTAAAAGCGCCGTCCAGCCCATCCCGGTTGTTTTCCTGGCACTGGCCGTGAAGGTGTTGCCCGCTGCGCAAAAACTGACGCTGGCCGCCAGATACGTTTTTTCCGGTAAGAATTGAGCCAGGTACTGCGTGGCAATCGCGGTGTATACCGCGCGTTCGTCCTGGCTCATTTTTGCTGTATCGGGCGCGGTGCCGGTCGGGATAATCGCGGTATGCGCTCCGACTTTACCTTCATTAAAGGCACGGTTTTTTCTGTTGCTGTCGAGGTCGGCCAGAACTTGCGGGGGAAATGTGCCGCTTAATGCTGCACTCACCGCCGCGATAGTCTGAGGCGCATCATTAAACTGTTCGTTATTCAGGTATCGACAATCTGAGCGGTTATAGGTGATCGCCTTAAAGTTATCGCGCAGCGATTGTGTAACGGCCAGCGTTTTTTCAGCGGGCAGACCGTGCTCACGGCTCATGTGAACCTGCAAATCTAACAGCGAGAAGGGCAGCGGTGCCGGTGATGTTTTCGGTTCGGTCTGTGCCTGTGTCACCGTGGCGGGTTGGTGCTGTGTAGTACTGGCGATATTATCAGCGTAGTGCTTATCGATAATGCGTTTTTTATCGTCCGTAGGGGCATCGTCTGGTACGGAAAATCTCGCCGGTATCTCACCTCCGTCGCAACGGGTCAGGTCAAAACCGTTAATCATAAAACCGGCGCTGACAGCGTAATAAAACGCTGCCGCATGGTTTTTGAAGGCTTCATAACGGTGAACGATCAGACCCAGTATCGGTGTTTGTACCCGACCAACCGATAACACATCTTTGCCACCTTTTTTACGGGCGGCGAGGGTGTAACCACGGGTCATATTGAAGCCAAAGAGTTGATCGCCAACGCTTCTCGCTAATGCGCTTTGGGATAATCCGTAAAACTCGCTGTTGTCGCGTAACTGCGTCAGCGCTTGTCGCGCTTTCTCCGTGTTCAGGTCATTGATAAGGACGCGCTTCACCGGTTTTTTCGTGCCGGTGTACGTCAAAATTTCATCAATTAAAAGCTGGCCTTCGGCGTCGGGATCTCCAGCGTGAACAATCTCACTCGCCTTCTCAATCAGCGCCGCTACCGTTTTAAACTGGCCTGCGGTGCGCTCAATCGGCTGGTAGCGGTGCGGTCGCAGTTTCAGCGGTAAATCGGCCTCGTTCCATTTTTCGTAAGCGGGGTTATGACTTTCAGGCTTGACCAGCTCGAGCAGGTGGCCTGATCCCCACGTCACCACGTCGGTGCCACATTCGATATAACCGCCACGGTTTACACCGTTGCCCAGGGCAAGGGCGATCACTTCACCCAATCCTTTCTTTTCTGCGATAAAAAGTCTCATGATTACCCCCTGATCCGCCCGAATTGACTGATGATTTTGGCTATAGCTGCCGGGTCTGCGGCTTTGCATTCCCCCAAAAGCGCTTTACGCATGTTTGATGTCTTCGATGGGTCAAACCGGCCTTTCTTCTTAAAAGAATTAATGTTGAAAAAGGCTTTTTCGGCACTGCTGCATTCACTGCCGCCGCTATTACCGGTTACTTTGCCGAACATACACAGGACGACCTCGCACGGGTCAGCAGCAAATGAAGGCGCAGAAAAGCCAGCGGTCAGGCACAGGAGTGCCGCCGCGATTGCGGTTTTTTTCATAACGTTTTATTCCTTGAGGTGATTTTGAGACAAACAAAAGACGGCTAACGCCCTCTGGTTGTTCAACGCCGGAAAAACAGATTGAAAATCTGTCTCACCGCCGTTATCGGGAAAAATAAATGTCGGTGGTGTTGCAGGTCAGGCAGTGAGTTTTTGGAAGATAAGAGATAAGCCCTTGTGCGCCGTGTTGTCTCAACCACGCTTTAGCAGCAAAGAACGCGGTCGCATCCGGCGCAGAGACGGCAACGTGTGGGGAATGAGCAACGGCATACCAGACATCAGGCGTCCAAATCTGTCCTTCATCTTGAAAATCGGTGATCACTCTCGACCACTGCCCGGACACGACCGGCGACGGTGTAACAACAATGTTTTCCTGCCATAAAGGCAATGTGCCGTTGGTCGGCGAAAGAGGCTTATCCCACTCGACGGCTGCCGGTTCGGGCGGGGATGAACAGCCCGCGAGTACCAGAAATGCACTGAGTACAACCAGCGGTTTAAAATGTTTCATTCCTGAAATTCTCCATCACACCGGCGCGATGCACCGGCTTAAAGTAAATATCACCCATGCGGCGAATATCGCCGCTCACGTCAATGCTGGCGATGACATCAATGCTGTTCAATACCTTACGCAGCAGTACCGAATAGGGGATGTTCTGGCATTCCATGTTTTGATAACAGCGTTCCGCCAGCCCGTTAATGGCCTCTTCCGGGCTACCTGCGTGCAGAGAAGTGATCAGCCCTTCATGCCCCGAGCCGATGATTTTCAGACAGTCCCAGGCTTCACCTCCGCGCACCTCGGCCAGTAAAATACGGTCAGGGTTCATACGGTAGTTTGCCCGTACCAGACTGGCTGGGGTCACAATGGCTTTTTCTCCCGCATCGGCGGGGTAAAAAAGATGCACGTAATTTTCATGGCCATAAAAGCGCGTCTCCGGGTTGTCCTCGATAGTCACCAGTCGCAGGTTGACGGGGATATACCCGATCATCGTTTTCAGGTAGGTTGTTTTCCCCGACCCCGTACCGCCCACGATGATGATGGTCTTGCCATATTCGACACACTTCTCCATAAAAGCGGGAATAGCTCCGGCATTGTATAAACGTAAAAGTTCGTCATCATGGCTTGCTGTTTTCTCCTTACCCGTGACCCGGTCGTAAAAGCCGCCGTCGATATAGGACTGGTGGGGAATTTGTATCAGGGAAGGCTTGCGGATAGTGATCGACACCGTATCTCGCTCACAAGCCGGAGGCATCACCACCTGGCAACGTTCGCCAGATTCGAGCGTGGCGGACAGCACTGGCGATGTATCATCAATATGGTCCCCCTGATAGTTGGCAAGCGCAGTGGCAAATGTCTGACACTGTGCCAGCGTGAGCGGAACGGCGTGTTTTTGCCACACTCCGCGGATTTTGGTAAACAGCTCTCCGGGGCGGTTTACCGCGATTTCGGTCAGGCCATCGAGGTGAAGAAAATCCCCGAACATGCGCTGTTTATGCTGGTCGAGTGAAATGTTACTGACGCCCATAATGCCCTCCTTATTTGAGTTTCAGGCTGTAGACGCCTGAAAAATCGATGTCTGAACCGGTCATGATGCCGATGATATCGCCCTGATTTTTGTAGATGGTTGGCGGGATATTGATGCTGTTATCCAGCGCCGTTTTTGCCATTTCAGCGGCGGCAGCGCGTGAATTTTCCGTGTAATCGGTATTGCGGTCTTTCGACGGGGCGGAACTTGCCGCCGCTGCGGCTACGTCCTGCACGGTACTTAGCATCATTGCGTTGCCGAAACGCTCCCAGAAATGCGTGTCGATCCAGCCATCAATACCGGCCTCGCCGAGCTGGCCCACGACCTGAGAATCAACCATCGGGATTTTTAGCCTGTCCGGGGTTCTGAGTTCCGTCCACATCACGAACATCCTCGCCTGGCCGTGATTGAGTGTGCCGGTCTTGTAGACGCCACGGGCGCGGGTGCCTGCTGGTATCAGCCGTACATGGGTGCTTTCACTGTAAACGTCCTCAGATATCAGGCAGGAAATACGCCCGGCAACGTCGGACACAAAGCGGGTTTGAAGCGTACAGGGAATATAGGTATCGACCGGAATATACAAATCCGGGTCAAGCCGCATACGTTGTACGCCGGTTACGGTGGAAACTGCCGGTGCCACACCAGGTGATGCCTCCGCCCCGACAGGACAGGCCAGCTTTCCGCTGGCATCCATGACCAGCGGCACCGTGCAAGGTGTATAAGGTTGCGCGGTCGCGGGAGATACGCTGTGCTCTGTGGTACTGCGTTCAGCCGTGCGCGAAACTGTGGCGGTTTGGCCGCTGCTTTGCGTGCTGGCCATCGCCGCCAGTGCCATAGACTTGTTAAATGAGACGGGCGGAGCGGCGGCACGAGGAAGGTTTGTTGTGGTATCGGTCGAAGCTGTGTCCTGCAACCCCAGCGGGTTTTCAGCCATTCCCATGCCCTGACGTTTCCGTCCGTAACTGACATCATCCGGTGCCGTTTTTGCCTGTTCAGCCTTGGGGGCTGGGGCGCTCATGAAATGGTTATAAGCCCAGTCACCCATCCAGGCTAATACGATAAGCGCCGCTAAAAGCAGTATTCCCAGCGTCATAAGACGATTTTTACCGCGCTTTTTGAGGCTGTTTACCTCGGGTTGGTCGGGTTTAACGTCCTCCACCGGCGCAGACTCTTTACGCTGTGCCTGCGCCCGTTCGCGTGCTTCAACTTCCAGCTCGGCCACCGTTTTTTCTCTCTCGGATGAAGGGTTTTCGCTCCCATCGAGAGGCGTTGGGTTTTGCGTATCCGTCATGGTTTTTCCTCCAGTTTAACCGCCGGTGAAACGGTGCTGCCGTTGCTGACCGTTGCCAGACCAAATCCCTGATTAACAATGCCCACCACGGCGTCGCCGTAGCGTAAGACCAGCTTTGGAGCCAGCGAGTGAACGACCATCACGCGATAGTTTCCCTGTTGCGAGAACGACGGGATGGTCGTTTGTTCTTTGCCGTTGACGAGCAGGAAGGGACTCGGGATCTTTTTCAGCGGTGAAAAGCCCAGGTAAGTGAAGCGGCCATCGTCATAGGCAAAGTCCGGCATAGCCATTTCACTGCCCTGCTTCACACGCTGCGCATAGTTCCAGTTTCGCGGTGTAGTGGCGGCATTAAACGCTTTGGCGATGCGGCTTTTTTCCTGCGCCTCCGTCAGCTCCTTTTGCCGCGCCTTCACGGCTTCCATGCTGGCCTTACGGCTGGCCTCGGGATAATTCCAGGTCACAACAAACGCCAGACTGCTTGCCGGTGCGCCTTCATCGAGTACGTTAAGTTCCAGGCTGTAGAAGTGTGCCGACGTGGTGACAAACAGGTTGGTTTTCCAGTCTTTCGACTCGGGTAAAAATGCCTGCTGGGCGGTTGAGCCGTCCGCATCCGTCACCGGCTGCGTGATGGGGGCGGGGCGAATATAGACGCGGTTCGCCTCCTTTGTTACCGCCCATCCTTTAATGAAGCCGACTTCGGTACTGATCACCGCTTCATCATCGGCAAAAACTAACGTGGTGACGTAACCGGCGCGGGTGTTGATCACCGTGCTGTTTTGCACGTTGTACGCCACCTGCTGCATACGGCTGTCGTACCGGCTACCCTGCGGGGTTGCGGCTCCCCACGCCGATGAGCAGAGCATCAAAGTGAGAATGACGAATAGATTACGCATTATTCTTTCCTCAGTTCTTTGTCACGCTGGTAACTGGTGACGATGAAGCCCAGCGGATTACTCTCACGCTGCGCGTCAGTCAGCGCCTTGTGTGGCACGTAGTGGTATGTCAGACGAACGTTCCAGAATTCGACGCGCGTAGCGCCGTCAACAACGTGGCGGATGGTTCTTTTCAGTCGGAGGGTTGCCAGCATATCGGGCGCGGTAGCCTGGCTGATGATATTGGAAATGACCTCAGTTTCCACCACGTTAGCCGCATTCTGATACACCTTGTCGGGTGCATCCTGTCCGGCGAACCAGGCAAGATAGTCCGCATTGACCTGTCCGCTGTTAAAGAGCTGCACCGTGTCATAATTGCTTTGCAGGGCGAAATAGTTGTATCCCTCCCGGAGCGTGGCGTAATTGGCGGCGAAGGCTTTCGCCATTGCCTCCTCGGTCGCAATGTCTTTTTCTTTCACTCGGGTGACGTATTCCGCCCGCCCGCTGTGGCTGTCTACGGTGTAAAGTTCGACCTCCGTGTGTTTTAGCGGAAGCATGACAATGACGGCCACAACGGAAAGTAAGGCAAATACCGTGGCGACGGCGGCGATAACAAAGGCGAGTTTTTTAGCCCGCGCATCGCGTGTCAGCATCACTTTTTCAAACGACTGCGAGGCATTCAGCATTTTTTGTAATTCAGACATTATTCACCTCCTGCATAACGGAAGCGGAATTAACGGGTTGAAGGTCGCCGGAAACATCCGGCGGGAAATGGTTTTGCTGTGCGCAGCCCGCAAGGGTGCACAACATCATAAATATGATGAAGCGTTTCATGGTTTAGGTTCCTGAAAGGATTAAAAAGTAATGAGTCGTGCGATGGGAACAGGTGTGGCGGGATATCTGCTAGTTCTGGGCTTTCATTTTCTCCACTGCGGCTTTTGCCGATGCTTTGGCATTACTGGCCGATGAGCCTTTGAGGTTATTCGCTGCCTTATCGCCAATACTGCCTAAAGCATTCCCCACGGGCTTTCCTACGGTACTTGCGGCTTTTTTCGCTGCGCCCCCGCCTGCCATTAGCCCCATTTTAGCCGCGCCCTGTACCACACCCTGTACGCTAGCCCCTGCCAGTGAACCGGCAATTTTTGCCGATAACCAGACTACGAACCCGGAACCGATACCGGCAAGGCAACACTGTGCGGCCAGCGTTACAATGTTGTTGGCATTAGCCCCGACGCTTGCTTTGTCCAATATGTTACTAAGGTATTCAATCGCGATCCGTAAAGATAAGGCCGAAAACATGAGGGTCAGGATAGCGGTGAAGATTACCTGGAGCCAGTTATTGAACATCGGTCGCAGAAAACCGTAGATAAGGCAGAAAATGAATATGGGTGCCGTTGTTGTCATTAATAACAACATTATTTCAGCCCCCATATTAACAATGGTGGCGATAATTAAGGCTACTATTGTTCCCCCCCAAACTAATAGCTCAGCAATGCCGCCATTGAGTTGCACATAGGTTGAATTATCTAGGTTAAATAAGGTTTGCCCCAGCGTCTGAGCTTTACTCCAAAGTGTATCTAGTAAAACCCAGACATTTTCACTTCCGCTGAAACCATCTTTTAAACCGTTAATGGCAGCAACCGAGGCGTCTAGGTAGCCATCTGCATTAGTGACAAATGCTAGGATGATCCCCATTCGCGCCAAGTCCCACGCTACGTCCTCTACCGGGGTATGTAGCTTCCCCGCCAGTGTCTGATAGCCACGCCAAAGAATGTACAAAGTGGCAGAACCGGTAACTAATCCTGCCATCAGCGTTGAATACAGGGACATTTGCCCCTGTAAAACACTGTTTAAGCCATTCATTACAGCGGCATCCATTCCAGAGAAAACACCTTCGCTACTCATGACTTTTATTCTCTGGATGCATCCTGCTTTTTACGTACTCTGTTTGCACTTTTTGTAGTCCAGCTACAACGTCAGGCTCATTCATTGACCTTTTGGAAGCATTCACAACAGGGATGCACCGCTCACTGCTGAATGTTTGGGTTTTCAAACAATCGGCATAGTCTTTTATTAATTCGTCATGATGAGCCATATACCACTCTTCAGTTTTTTTCTCTTCACAACCACCTAAAGCAAACAGGCTTAAAACAAGCAGGGAGGATAAAATAGTGCGGTTATTAATCGTCATATGAAAAATCCTTGTCATAAGTTGTTTAAATCAGCTACCGGCGCACTCAGTTGTTGCTGTCGGTGGGCTTTTTGTCGCTGCGATGTCAGCATTTGATCACGCAGTTCCGACTGTTTCACGCTCATTTCCCACTGCGTGGTCAGCGCGTTTAACTGTACACTTTTTGACGTTATGGTGTTCGCCAAATCCTGTGACTCTTTAGCGTCTTGCGACATTTCTATACGACTTACAAGGGTGGAAATATCACTCACTGTACTGTTGATCTTCTCCTGTACCGCAGTGGTATCTTCGACGGCCACCGCCCGGTTAATGACGATTTGTTTACAGGTATCAGCATAGCTTTGGGTCTGCGTAGCATCACAGGTGTCAAACATCTTGTACTTGCTGTACAGGCCGTTTAGCGCACTGCTGTATGACCCGCCGGAGTTCGTCAGCAGGTCGTTGAGTGAAATGCCGTTTTTTTGCAGGTTTTTAAGGTCATTAGACAGCCCCTTAGCCTGACTCAAAAAGTCCTGTACGTTGCGTACGCCGGTCGCGGTCGCCAGTTGCGATTTGTAGGCATTAAGCTGGGATTTATACTGTTCCACCGTTTTAAGCCAGTTTTTGGCGTCGGTCGCGTATTGAATCTGACGTAACGGATCAGCATCAACCATGACAGGAATACCGGCATAGGCTGTCAGTGATGGACACAGCAAAGCCCCCGCAAGACAGGCGGCAGACAGAGTTTTCAGTTTCATGTTATTTCCTTTCAGAGTGCGAGTTGCAGGTAGTGTTCCAGCCAGTCGTCCGGCTTCATGCCGTCCTGAAACACAGAGTCAAAAATTTCGAGGTTGTCAGCGCTGCTACTTAACACTTTTGTATAAGTACCAAGCCCGGACAGGTCAAGGGTGACGAGTGCCGCAAAGTTGCGTAAGTCACCTTTTTTCAGAGGACTTTTCACTATCACGAACTGGCGTGACAGCGGATCGAGGTTCTTGATGATATCGAAGATTTCCGGGGCGACTTTCAGGCCGTCAACATAGTCTTTGCGGTCAGCCTTCGGGTTTGCCGTAAAGATTTGCGTGCCGCACTGCTCCACCACGGCAGGAGATATCGGGTTAATCAGTATTTCAGCCGGTGATTGTGTGCCAGGAATAAACACGCCATTCAGTTTGCGGATGACTTTCAGCACGTTAAAGGCGAAATCAGAAAAGACCGGGTCGTTGAGCCATTTCCAGAATTCATCCATGAAGATCACCAGGCGTCGCCCGTCGAGCAAGCTGGTGACGCGATACAGCAGGTAAAACGAAATCGGCGCACACACGTCGGCATCGTCCAAAAATTCCGTGCCATCGATGCCGAAATTGTCGCATTCGCCAATATCAAAGGTGTCCAGGTCATTATCGAAAACCCAGCCGTATTCGCCACCCTGCGCCCACTGTGACAACCTGACGCGTAACCCGTTTTCCTGCGCTTCCTTCGTTGGCGGCTCGGTAAGGTTCTCCAACAGCCGGGTAATACCAAACCCACGGTGTTCAGCCGGTAGCTCCTTCATGACCGCATCCACTGCCTGACTAAGACGCAGCTCGTCGCGCGGGAACAAGGTTTGTCCGTTGCGGGTGCAGAGTATGCGCATCAGCTTCTTGATGAAGTTCAGATTGCGTTTGGTCGGTGGAAGCCGGAAGGGATTCCAGCCGGTAGGCTCACCGCTTTTCACCTTATAATACTGGCCACCCAACGCCCTTACGTTGAGTTCTGCCCCCCTGTCCTTATCAAAATAAACGGTAGTAAGACGCTGCGTTTTAGCCTGCGGCGAAAAACTCCGGGGTTGCCGATATTTCTGCATCATGACCTGAATGAATGCCATCAGCATTGTTTTGCCCGAACCGGCGGTGCCGATAACGCTGGTATTGCCTAGATTTTTCTCGTTGAAATCATCCTTATTGAGCATTGAGTTGTGCAGGTTCATGTAATACGCCCCGCCCGATGGGGTTTTGAGAACGCAAAGCGCTTCACCCCAGGGGTTCTTATCCCGTTTCCCCGTATAGAAGTTATGGAATGACGCCAGTTCTGCAAAATTCTGGCTGCTGATGGGGACAAGTCGCGGCCTTAGCGTGTACACCCCCGGCATTTGTGCCAGGTAGGCAGCGGGCAGCGACAACGTGGAGAGCGTCGGGGTGATACCCAGATCGGTGAAGGCGTTGATCAGGCTGTTTGTATCTTTAATCAGCCGTTCTGTACCGGGTGCCGATACCATCAGGGAAAAATGATATTTACCAAAGGCAATGTGTCCGGCCTGCAACATGTCCAGGGCAACAAATAAGTCTTCCTGCTGCGAAATGGCATCATCTTCCGTGCTGCGTAAACGCTTGGCCGTCTGCTTGATGTGCTTTTGCGCTTCATCTTTCGCCATACAGGTAAAAGACTGGGTGATCACATAGTCACACGGGGCATACAGCAACACGTTCATTATCCCGGTGAAGGATTCCGGCGCGTAGTCTTTCACTTCCAGCCCACGGAAGAAGGTCTTTCCGTTTACGTTATTGCTTTGCCCGGCATCGCCGGTGAAAAACAGGTCGGTTGTGCCGAGCGTTTCATAAAATGGCGTGCGCGTAACGGCTGTTTTCTGCCAGACGCCGCTTAACAGCCGCCGATAGAAAGACAGTTGCGACGAAAACACGCGGCCATTTTCTTCATACGCCCCGAGTTGGTTCGCGGTGAAACGCGACAGGGACGTGCCGACCGTCTGGCAGATCTCCAACATCTCTTTTAATGCACTGTCTAACGCATGTTGCTTCTGTCCGTCGGACATCCGTTTGCGCTCGACCTTATCCAGTCCGACAAAGGGCATATAACAGGCGGTGAAGAACAGGCGATTATGGCGGAAAGGATGGTTTTCAATCGTCGAGTAGTACCGTTCGCTGACCGTATCGGCAAAATCGTTACCCGAATGCCCGTCAAAGTGATCGTGGTACGTTTCACGGATATTGTGAACGTAAAACGTCACCGGTCGCCCTTCAAAGGACTTAATCAGGTTATTAAACTGACCAGACAGTATGTCGAGATTTTCTTCCGTATCACATTCAAACGCCGTTCCGCCAATTTCCCACGTTGCGATCAGGTCGCTACCTCGGGTTTTAATGACGTTTTCATGAATGTGCGACGAATACGGAATGTGCTTGGTGAGCGTGACCCGTTCGTTAAGTCGCATAGTGTTGATGAACTCCGTGATGTCTACGGCGTCGTAGTCGTTCGCCAGGAACGCCGTTGCGCCGTAGTGGGTGTTGCACGTCTTATTGCCCCGCGTTTTCAGTTTTAAAAAGGCTAATCCGAAAATGTGGGCATCCTTTCGAGCCATCTGGTTCATGACAAACCAGCTTACCGGCAGGAACAGCAACAAAAGTTTAGTGAGGTATATCGCCAGCAGGATAATTGCCCCACTGACGATAACTAACGGCACCATCGGAATGCCAAACAGCATAGCGGGGCGCGTCAGGGCTTTATTCAGCGTGACCATTTCCGCCCCTTAGCTCATCAACAGAGCGCCGATTTCTGCACCGCTGGCAATAAGAATGCCGCCAATGATGATCCCTTTACAGTCGTGAAGGCTTTTGCCGTCCCATAACACTTTGTAACCCACCCAGATAACAGCGATGGTAATGGTGACGATGGCCAGACCGGTGAGGCCAGACGAGATTTTTTCCAGCAACGTTTCGGCTTTGGCGAACCCGTCCGCGAATGCCGGTGAGGACATAGCAGCAGAGGCCGCGACAGCAGCAAGGTGAGCAGGAGCGTTTTTGATAGAGCGTAAAATTTTCATGATATTTCCTTATTTAGATGTAGTGACTACAAACTCCCCCCGCACAACCTGTGACGGGAAAGAAACGGGTGTAGCCTGGTTAGGTGACGCTTGCGCGCCGGAGGTGATGAGATCGCCGCGTACAATACCTTTGGGGTAACGTATCTGCGGCGTGGGTGCTGCATTGCCTGGTGTGGCGTTTTGCTTTTCTTGATCGGCCTTGCTGGAAGGCACGACATATTTTTGCGCGGGTTTGTAACCCATCCGCTGTACATAGCTGGTTTTGGAAAATGCGGCTTCGGGCTTCTGGCCGGTATCAAAGTTGCCGGAGTAATAGCAACTCAGCGCCCTTTTCAGGGTGCCGCCCCGGAGGTAGCAGTCAGTGATGATTTTTTCGAAGACGGTCAGGTTGGTGCAGGGATTAAACAGTTGTTTTGCAGTGACACCGTAACGGGAAAAATTAGCCTGGTTGATTTGCATCAGACCAACTGAGTAATTTTTACCTTTCGCCTTGAGCTGGTCGATATGATCAAGAGCGTCATTTATGTTGCTGGGGAAAAGCCCTTTTTTCTGGCCGACAACCCCGATAGCAAAGGGATTCAAGCCAGATTCGACCCTAGCTACATCATGCGATGTATCCGGGTGAATGGTTGGGGCGCATTGCATGGCCAGAGTCAGAAGCACGGCGGATGAAATCATTTCTCCTCCTATTAGATGGTTTATTCCTCTTCAGCGGGGGGAGCCTTCTGCAACTGGTTAAGCAGTGAGGCATGGCCTTTTTTGGTGAATTCATCAATCAGGTAGTGAAGGAATGTTGTTGTCTTGATATTGGTGTTGGATAAATAACTGATTTCACGAGCATGTTTTGCTAACAGTTGGTAACGCTGTTGTCCGATATAAATCACCGACGTACTCGTTGGCTCGCCCAACTTCTTTTTCGGCATGGGGATGGTTACTCCTATTAAAAAGACACCGCAGGGTATCGCCCGCAGTGCTGGTATGTATAAAAAATGAGGTCGGGTTTAAGGGTTAGACGATTGCAGCAGGTGTGAAAAAGCAACCTGCCGTTGTTCTATCGACTTGATAAGCGAGATTTCCTGAATTTTTAGCAGCAAAGTGGACGAGATATTACGGCACTCAATAGCTTGATCGTCATTGTTCAACGCAATCAGCCGAGCGCATTCAATCGCTGATATCACTTTCTGGGGAACGGTGCAGGCATCGGAACCGAAGCGAATGAAGCCGACAGCCCCAGGGATAGACGAAATTGTTGAGGTGTGGATTTTATTGATATCAAAAGAGAGGAACAAATAATTAGGGAACAACACTTTTTCCTCGATCCGAACCGAATTGCAGTCGGTTCGGTGAGAGACTCTTACATAGCGAGGGCAAAAAACACTAACCCCTAATCCATTGACTCTTTTAGTGATTTTACCAACATCCTGAGCCTTGCAGTACAGCACATACCATAAGTTCATGTTCCCATCCTTGTGGGCACAAGCCCCCATTTTCCGCCGTGCTAGCTTGGCGGAAACTAGAACGAGCGTACTCATAAACATGATAAAACAACTGTATATAAATACAGTAATGTTATTATATTCAGTTGTTTTGGTGTGTCAATCTAAAGAGTCTTAGAGATTACATTACTTTATGATACAAAATCAACCATGATTCGTATTGTGGACATTGATATCGAATGCGCCTTGTAAGATTAGACTCCCAAAAAGGGGGTGAACATGGTGCCGAAAAGATTGCGAGAAGCGCGAGAGGCTGCGGGGATATCGCAAGAAAAATTATCTCAACTTATTGATATAGATGGTAAAAACTCAAGATCGAGGTTGTCGAGTTACGAAGTCGGAAGGACGGAACCCCCTTTTAGCTTGGTAGTTAAAATCGCAAGACTGCTGGATTATCCTGAGTATTATTTTTATACAGTGGATGACGATATGGCTAAGAATATGCTTGAGGTGCATCGTAATAGGGTTAACCCAGAAGAAAACCTTCAATACTATACTTTGGAGGAAAATAAAAAATTACGTAAACAGAATGAAGAAGCCAGAAAATTATTAAAACAACTAAACGAGTGCTTGAAAGACTAGCCAGCACAGCTCGCCGCAGCCTTTGATTGAGGCGGAGCGCAGCCATAGGCGAGCACTGAACACTCAAAGCGAGGAAGCGGAATTTTCACTGAATTAACAAAGAAATGCGTTCACTCTGAATCTACATAGACAAGAGAGAACACCTGTTGATATTCACAATATTAATAATGTTTAGACTCAATATCTCTATGAATTGATTAGGTAAATTAGATATGTTCTTTGCGGGATCTTTTGGTGGGGGAATTGATCGTTGCTTCACTACGTGGTAATTTACCTGCGTTTACAAGTATTCATACGGGTGGGACGTTCCCGGTAATAGCGTCTAGGGAAAGGGTGATAGGGGCAAAAGCCACACCCTGAATGCAAAAACCCCCTGAAATCCCAACTCGAACTTGGCGGAACGAAGGATATTCAGGGGGTCGAAAGCAGGCGCGGCGCCTGAAAAGGATTATAGCAAATGCGTAACCTAACACAACCCCCCCACACCGCCATAAGTGCTGGCGGGTGTGAATAACCAGATAAATTCTACCCAACAAAACCCAGACAAGCGTCATCGTGGCGAACATTCTACAGCCTGTAAATGTCCGTTACCGCTCTACGTGCGTCCGGCGCATTATAAACCTCTCAGTAAACAGCATGGTCGAGCCTTACGTAACCTTATGAGCCAGGACAAAACCTCTGGTGCCTGGGTTATTCGTCGTCGTGTTTCTGCCGATCCAATCTTCACTTTTTTGCGACCTGTCGCGGACAGAAAAAGAGCTTTCCGTGAAGTACGCCGGCGTTTGCTCGATGCATTGTTTGTGCTTTTCGTCAACAAAGCCGATCTTGCTACCGGTATTGTCACTATCAACATCACTAAGCTGGCTGAAGAACTCAGTCCACGGAATGAAGATGGCCAGATCATCCCTGAAACTGCCGTGACGGTATCCAGGGTGTCGCGTCTGATAGACGAATTGGCGAGGTTTGGCATAGTCCTTGCGCCTGAAACTGAGTGGGATTATGTGAACGGGTGCCGTTTTCCTAAGCATATAATCATTACAGAAGAAGGCTGGCGTCTTACCGGTGTGGATATGGACAAGCTACGAGCCGAGCAAGAAGAACGCCTACGCGCTATTGAGGACGGCATTCTACAACCCGGTGAGGCTATGACAGTAAAAGAAGCCCGTAAGCGCTGGTATGAACGTTGCCGCCATCAGACGATACTCAGCCGCCGTACACGCGCTATTGAGGGCAAACAACGGCGTAAGCTGGCCGAATTACCGTTCGATGAGCGAAAGCGTCAGGTGGCCGAGCGTATTTTCCGTGATATGAAGGGTGATATACACCATCTAACCCCTCAGCAGTTTGAAAAAATGGTCTGGACTCAGCTTTACCAGCTTGAACTGGTAAATATGGAGCAGCCAGGCACAGCCCCGCCTCACTAACCCGCCCTCTTTTTACTAATCCGATTCCCTGCGGAGGATGTTCGTTGTCCATCTGCTAAAACAGCTCGTTTTTTAGTCACCATTATCACGATAACCTCACCGATATTTGGTCAAAACCCCAATCAACACCGGCGTTATATCTTTTATGCACACTTACCTGCAAATAGGTAAATGGGACTATCTGCAATCAACCAATAGTTAGCTGCAAAACAATCAGGTCTTCGACCTACTTAACTTCATTAAAGATCTACTTATTCGCTGGATAAGTTCTGTGGATAACGGGGAAAACCGATAATGACCGCCCTTGCAGCGGCCAGATGGCCGCGCCGGTTCGGCATGGTCGCTATGCTCCCCAAAAGACTTTAAGTAGCACCTCCGGCCTTAGCCGGAGGCATGGAGTCAACGAGACGCAATGCAGCGAAAAGGCGCTTTTCGCCCTTACCTACTTCATCGCTAAAAGTAAGCTAAAAAACCAGTCTGGCAGGAAGGGGGCGAAATCCGTTTGGGTGTATTCGTTGACACCAGGAGCAAGTATTCCTATAATTGTGTTGATAGTTAACACAGGGGGCGTTATGGCCAGAACAACAAGCGTTACGATTGGCGAACAACTCGATTCGTTTATTAGTCGATTAATAGACAGTGGCCGTTACGGCTCTGCGAGTGAAGTTATGCGTTCTGCGCTGCGATTGCTGGAGCAACAGGAAACAAACGATGAAGTTATTCGTCAGGCTGTTATTGCTGGGCTGGAAAGCGGTGAAAGCTCGCTATCACTGCGGGATATTGCAGCACAAAGAAAACTGAGACATCGTGTATAAACTCACTGAACGGGCAGCAAACGACTTCGCCGGGATTTATGACTATACGCTCTTGAAATTTGGTGAAGCTCAGGCAGACCATTATACAGACGCACTTGAGGCATTTTTCGAGACACTGGCCGGAATGCCAGATATGGGACGTGACTACCATACCGTTCCTGGTGTGATGCGCATTGAATTTCAGCGACATGCCATTTTTTATACGGTTCGTGATACGGATATTCTGATTGCGCGTATTTTGCACCAACAGATGAACCATAAACGCCATTTACTGTAAGTCTAAACACGCTGCCGCGCTTTGCTTGGCCAACACCGATCTGGCACATAAAAAGTTTATGCACCAGATCAGTGTTCTCGGTAAGGATAGGTGTGTTTTTGAGTTAATGTGTTTTTACTCATTTGAGTCTTTTGGCTGTCATTTTCTTTCAGCCAATTATCGACCAAGTCCTTTATCACATCAGTAATAGATGTGCCTTGTTTTGTACTCGCAGCTTTGAAGCGGATATGTATCCTAGGCCGCCTTTCGAGTATCATAGGGGTCAGTTTGGATATCGAAAATTATTGTACTACGGGTCCGCTTGGAAAAAGGAAATTATCCTACGTTAAGCGTTTTAAGCTAACGGGTGATTTCGTTCCATTGAGCGCGAACCCCTGACCGTAAGGGATGTACGAAATGATCCGGCTGTCCGTTAATGGTTTTGCTTACTTTCGGACATGTTGTCTACATGCTGTACGTAATCGTTCGGTTTCGGACGTTTAAGTCACATGCACGTTAACTGTCGGTATTCATCGCCTCACTAGTACTACTCTGCTAGTTCATCATGTTCTTCGAGAGCATATTCAAAATCGGCAACAAGCAAGAAATTTTCTATCCTATAAGGGGTCAGTTTGGAGATCGGAAATTTTTGTACGTTAAGCGCATTATTTAACCAATCTTGGTTCGTAAGGGGTTGATTTTGCGTCAGTGGCTATCGCTTTTAAGTTGTCGCTCTTGCAGTATCGCATTTAGGTTATCCGATTAAGGTCAAACCTCTGAAAATGCCGTATAGCGCGGGAGTACACCCTATTGCTACAGGTAAGCCTGTTCAAAAAACAGGCTTACCGTACAATAATTCTCTATATCCAAACTGACCCCTATAAGCCTGATTTAACTTAATTCGTTGGTATCTTTCGTTCAATAATCGCCATGCTGTTTTCCGTAGTACCATCGGTACGGATTCATCTTTTAAAGTACGCATGAGCACAGAACAGGTTGTCAGAAAAGCAGCGTCCTTACGTTTTCGGTAATACGCATCAGTCGAACAAACCGCAATGATCTCGATTGATTCAGGGTGATGACAGATAGCATTAACCGTAGTTTGTTCATGTATCTGTGCCTTGAGTTCAGCCTGAATTTTTGATTGATGATACATAGCCTTGAGATAGCTAAACATGATTTCCCCATCAAACAGTAAGTCGTGTCAATTCCTAGAGTTAACACATTTCTGATCATGACTCACACGTTACGTTCAGTCGGTAGCCATCTGTGCAAAAAATGCGCTTAGCGTAGGATAATTTCCTTTTTCCAAGCGGACCCCAGGTTGAGCTGATACACTCTCATAAGACATAAATAATGGTACAAAAATGAAAAATAAGGCATCCGTTGTTTTTATAATCAAGCTATCGCTATCAGCCTTTTCTGCTTACGCTGATTCAGATATTCCATTAAGAATAGAAACAAAACTTGAAAGCTGTCTTAGCGCTGCACCAGGAGCGGTTTACATGGATGATTGTTATGAAACATCAATAAAGGATTACTCTCGATATCAGTCAGATCTCGAGAGTGCGATTAACTATAATCTTGATATAAAAAATAAAAATAAACTTATTTCTGAATTAAAATCTGACTTCACATGCAGTGATACAATATCAGAATCAATAATGCTTAATGAGGGAACGATGTGGCCTAGGCAGGCAATGAGATTTTGTTCATCAACCAAAGGGCTTGCTCTAAAGAAATGGTTGGATTACTACCAGTTAATGAAAGAGACGAGTCACTATCATAAGGTGGCAAATACATATATTGATTGACATATATAAAGCATGTCAATCAATTAATTAATTATGCCATAAAAACGCATAAAGCGTAACGCTGAAGCTGCCTACGCAAACCTGTCTGTAACAGCATTGAATGGCGTTGATAGCTTTATTTATTTTAGATTAACGCCGTTTTCCAGCAAAAGCAGAACCACTGACACAGTGATCAAGTAGGTCTTTTTTCCGTTTCTTTGCTTTATCTAAAGCAATATCCTTACAAAATCGACAGAGTTTTATTTCGCTACCATCTGAATATTTATAAATCCAATTATCAATATGATATACATGGCACTTATCACATTTTCCCGAACCAGGAGCTTTTGCACCTCTAGAAGAAATCATTGTAACTTTTTGTTTTTTATTTTTTGTTTTCTTAACGCATTCGTTTTTTTTCTGTAACTGACCACTTCTATTCAAGTTTTTTACCGAGGCATCATTACTGATAGATATCAATTTCCAGTTATGAAACTTAACAAGATGGTCGAATAGCTCGCATTCGCTAACTTTTAATGTACAAACCCCGCAAACTACATATCTATTCATGAGTTATTACACCACAGAATAAAATCACCGCCTTAAATATTAACCATAACATCTTTTTCACACAAGATCGTTTATGTTAAATAAGACATTTTTGCGTTAAAAGGGGTCAGTTTGGATATAGAGAATTATTGTACGGTAAGCCTGTTTTTTGAACAGGCTTACCTGTAGCAATAGGGTGTACTCCCGCGCTATACAGCGTTTTCAGGGGATTTTGTCTTAATCGGATAACCTAAATGCGATACAGCAAGAGCGACAACCTAAAAGCGATAGCCACTGACGATAAATCAATCACTTACGTATCCGAATTGGTTAAATAATGTGCTTAACGTACAAAAATTTCCGATCTCCAAACTGACCCCTTGATGGCCGTTTTGTTCTTGCGTGGATGCTGTTTCAAGGTTCTTACCTTGCCGGGGCGCTCGGCGATCAGCCAGTCCACATCCACCTCGGCCAGCTCCTCGCGCTGTGGCGCCCCTTGGTAGCCGGCATCGGCTGAGACAAATTGCTCCTCTCCATGCAGCAGATTACCCAGCTGATTGAGGTCATGCTCGTTGGCCGCGGTGGTGACCAGGCTGTGGGTCAGGCCACTCTTGGCATCGACACCAATGTGGGCCTTCATGCCAAAGTGCCACTGATTGCCTTTCTTGGTCTGATGCATCTCCGGATCGCGTTGCTGCTCTTTGTTCTTGGTCGAGCTGGGTGCCTCAATGATGGTGGCATCGACCAAGGTGCCTTGAGTCATCATGACGCCTGCTTCGGCCAGCCAGCGATTGATGGTCTTGAACAATTGGCGGGCCAGTTGATGCTGCTCCAGCAGGTGGCGGAAATTCATGATGGTGGTGCGGTCCGGCAAGGCGCTATCCAGGGATAACCGGGCAAACAGACGCATGGAGGCGATTTCGTACAGAGCATCTTCCATCGCGCCATCGCTCAGGTTGTACCAATGCTGCATGCAGTGAATGCGTAGCATGGTCTCCAGCGGATAGGGCCGTCGGCCATTGCCCGCCTTGGGATAAAACGGCTCGATGACAGCGGTCATATTCTGCCATGGCAGAATCTGCTCCATGCGGGAGAGGAAAATCTCTTTTCGGGTCTGACGGCGCTTAGTGCTGAATTCACTATCGGCGAAGGTGAGTTGATGGCTCATGATGTCCCTCTGGGATGCGCTCCGGATGAACATGATGATCTCATATCAGGAACTTGTTCGCACCTTCCCTGTCTATCGCACATTTTTGCAAATCCCGTCGATTATTTATTTCCATATGAAACTGAAATCCGTAGCATAGTTTGACGAAAAGAACAGGCCATCAGGATGAAAATGGCCCGGGTAACAAGCCACCACCTGAAACGGATGTCAGCCTCTAGGAGCTGTAACCTAAGGGCGGTAGCGTGCCTGCGTCAGGCCACTTGTTCTGAAAAACCGAGCGTCCCGCCCCCCAACCATTACAGATCAGACAAAGGGCTACGTACCCCATTGGCGCCGTTTTGCAGCACATGGGTATAAATTTGTGTGGTTCGAACATCAGAATGGCCCAGTTGCTCCTGCACGGTTCGAATATCCGCCCCCCGCGCCAGCAAATGGGTGGCAAAGGAATGGCGCAAGGTATGACAGGTGACCGGTTTTCCCAGCTGCAACTGACGCGCCGTGGCACGAACCGCTTTTTGCAGGGTGGTTGGATCCAGATGATGTCGACGCAAGGCCCCATCGACAGGATCGCGACTCAGATGGGATGCCGGAAACAGGTAGTGCCAACCCAGCTGCCCCAGCAAAACACATTTCGCGTGTGGTGGCTGGTGGCTATATAACAAAGAACTTGTCCGCTGACTTATAACAATGGCATGCAGCGGACGGTGCTGCCGCACCACCGCTGATGCCAAGCGTTAGCGGATAGGAGAACTACCCATGCTCGTCGATTGGCTCATTTACGGACTGCTCGTGTTTGGTGCGGCAAAGCTACTGAACGTGACTGCATTTAAGCAGAAGTCGGCGTCTCGCCTGGCTGCATGGTCGTTGACCATTTTGATGTTTATTGTAAGTGTGGTCGCGCTATCGGTCCTGAAGGTGCTCAGGTATCAGGCCATTTCCGATAGCGTCGGCGTGCCGATCAGTCCACAAAACCCACTCGATATGGGGGGCGCATTTGTATTTGCTTGGCTGTTTTTCTCATTTCTTAATAGACAAGAGAAAAAGCAACCGCCTAGCGCAGGAGGGGAGCAATGAGAGTGAATATCAAACATCTATTTCTTGCCGCGTTTATTGCCTTAACGCTGCTTGCACATTCAGCATTCGCGCAAGACACTTCATTTCGTAGTGTTCAGTTGGCCTACGGCATCTCACTCGATGTTCCATCTCATTGGACGGTATTGTCTCTGGAAAATCGCAAAAATCTCGGCGCTGCTGGCCAAGCAATGACTGATAATGCCGGCATCGAAGGATCAAGTGGTCGAAAAGAATCCTTACTGGCGATGAATGCTACGCCTAATCCAACCGGTGCGATGATTCGTGTAAGTGTCACGTCCCCCCCTGATTACACACAATCCGATCTTGCAGCAGCTACCCCCGCAGACCTCCAAGAGGTTGGAACTGAAATGTTAAAAATGTTCAGGCAACTTGAGGCGTCTGGCGGCCCAAAGATAATTGAGATGCAGCCTGTCCGCATTGAGCGGCTCAATAATTACCGAGTGCTCGTAATGCCTTACATTCGCGCGGGGGTTAATGGGCCTTCTCCTTGGCAAGTGACGCAATACAAGATTCCTGTTTCCAATCGTCTTATTGAAATAACCTTGTCGCACAGGCAGTCGGATGCGATTGTATGGCGCCCGATACTTGAGCGAGTCAAACGCTCGATTAAATTCTGATGTATTCCGCTAACAAATCGCTCAACACGGACGTGCAAAAGAGCGCTTCACTCTGCTTTTGCACGCCGGTTAGCTCAAACGTTATATTTCAAAAGGAGAGTACATTGCAAAATCAACCTATGAATAGTGGCGACCAAGGTAAGCTGCTAATTTTCTCGCTCTTGATGGCTCCATCGATAATTTTTCTATTCGGTGTAATCCCAGCCATATTTTTGGGTTTTGGCATATATATGATGAAGAAGAATCAAGACTTCTCCAGCATTGATACTGCTGTTAAAAACTTTAAGGGCTATACATGGCTAGCGCTCATTGGCTGTGCCCTAAGCTCTCTCTATTGGGGCAATAAATATTTTAGTGAAGAGGAAGAGCATCGCTGGTATTACGACGATAATTTCTTTGCTTGGTTAATATTCGCTGGAATTGCTTTTGCTTATTTGATTGTAGTTCAGGTGTTATTTTACTCTCCTATGAACAGGCACAGAGAGTGGGTAGAGGTTAATGGAATATTTTCAACAAAGCCAAAATCAGACAAAAGCTCAGTAAATCAGTCAGAGGTAGACATAATCAAAGGAGAAAAGTTAAAGCAATATTCTGTAGCTGACGAACTAATAAAATGGGCAAAGCTAAAGGAAGATGGTCACATCTCTGAAGAGGAATTTAACGAGGCCAGAATCAAGCTTTTGAAGCGAAACTGAAAAATGGATCTTTACAACAAGCAATTCG
>NZ_CAMFLB010000048.1:0-26280 GCF_945957435.1 Serratia sp. PL7
CTGATCTTTACATCGGGAGAGGGTTGGGGTGAGGGGATATTGGTGACAAGCATCAGGGGCACTTGCTGCCCCTGAAACTGCTGATATTCCTCACCCAACTTGGCATGTAGGGATGCGCCCCTCTATTTCACACCATGCTGGCTGAACCAGGCCAACATGCGCTGCCATCCGTCGGTGGAAGCCTCCGCGTTATAGCTTGGCCGGTAATCGGCGTGGAAAGCATGCCCCGCTTCTGGATACACCACGATTTCCGCATCGGCATTGGCCGCACGGATCGCCTGGCGCATGGTTTCCACCGTATCCAGCGGAATGCCGCCGTCTTGTCCACCGTATAGCCCAAGCACCGGCGCCGAAAGATCGGTCGCGATATCAACCGGATGCTTCGGAGAATTCAAGGTTTTCTCCCCCACCAGCTTGCCGTACCAGGCCACTGCCGCCTTCAGCTGCGGATTATGCGCGGCATACAGCCAGGTGATGCGGCCGCCCCAGCAGAAACCGGTGATCGCCAACCTGCTGGCATCGCCGCCGTGGCGCGTTGCCCAGTGCGCAGCGTGATCCAGATCGGCCAATACCTGGCTGTCTGGCACCTTGCTGACCAGCTTTTGCATCAGCTCGCTGATTTCGCTGTACTCTCTGGCATCGCCCTGGCGGAAATAGAGTTCTGGAGCGATGGCCAGATAGCCCTGCTTAGCCAAGCGGCGACACAGATCCTGAATGTGTTCATGCACGCCAAAAATTTCCTGCACGACCAGCACAATTGGGAACGGCCCTTGATGATGGGCCGGTTTGGCGATATAGGCTGGCAGATCGTCCCCCTGCGAAGGGATGGTGGTTTCCCCCACGTGTATATCCTGCACATCGGTCAGAATGGTCGAGGTGGCCAACGGTGCGACGGCCGGGGTAAATCCCCCTTTGGCCTGTTTTAACGTTATTTGTTGTTCTGTTTTCATTGATTGCAGGCTCCATGCGTTAGAGAAAAAGCGCGGCAGTTAACTATAGGCAGATTAGCGCTTATTAGCACAGCATGGCGAATTTTCGCTCAGGATAGCAATGACTGCTCAGGCAGCAACTTGGTATAAACTGAGTGGAGATTAAGCGTGCTAGGGTTTTTTATGTGATTTAAATCACAAAAATAATGTAGATGAATTTCTGTTTCTTTATTCAAGGTGATGATCATCACGAAATTTAACAGCGATTGTCAGTAGAATCTCTGTTTGTTCCTCCCAAAAACCGTATCCATGAGGAGTCCCCCATGTCTCAGTCTGACGTTTTCCACCTCGGTCTCACTAAAAACGATCTGCAAGGCGCTACATTGGCCATCGTCCCTGGCGATCCGCAGCGTGTTGAGAAAATTGCCAAGCTGATGGAAAACCCGGTTCACCTGGCTTCCCACCGCGAATTTACCTCTTGGCGTGCAGAACTGGATGGCAAGGCCGTGATCGTGTGCTCAACCGGTATCGGTGGCCCGTCTACCTCGATCGCCGTTGAAGAGTTGGCACAGCTGGGTATTCGTACCTTCCTGCGTATCGGCACGACCGGTGCCATTCAGGCCAATATCAACGTGGGCGACGTGCTGGTGACAACCGCTGCTGTGCGCCTCGACGGTGCCAGCTTGCACTTTGCCCCAATGGAATTCCCGGCAGTGGCGGACTTTGCCTGTACCACTGCGCTGGTTGAAGCTGCCAAGGCCAGCGGTGCTACCACGCATATCGGCGTGACCGCCTCTTCCGATACCTTCTATCCAGGCCAGGAACGTTACGACACTTATTCCGGCCGTGTGGTCAGCCGCTTTAAGGGCTCGATGGAGGAGTGGCAGTCGATGGGCGTGATGAACTATGAAATGGAATCCGCCACCCTGCTGACCATGTGCGCCAGCCAGGGCCTGCGTGCGGGGATGGTTGCCGGTGTGATCGTTAACCGCACCCAGCAAGAGATCCCGAATGCGGAAACCATGAAGAAGACTGAAAGCCAGGCGGTGCAAATCGTCGTTGAGGCTGCTCGCCGTCTGCTGTAATCCAAATCCTCGTTAAAAGCGGGCCGTTTGACGGCCCGTTTCCCCTTCTGTTACGGTTATCCCCCTCTGCGTCATGCTGCTGGCCTTCTGTTGTTGGTGTTTACCGATTGCTGGCTGATGTGGCGGCATATCCCGAGACAATCAATGTAAGGACGTCTATGACCGCTCAGATCCTGCTCCATCCTTCACTTGCGCCGCTTGACGGTGGTATCAACTTCCGCGATTTAGGCGGTAACAGCGTGGCCGATGGCCGCCGTATCAAACGCGGGCTGCTGTTTCGTTCCGGCGCTCTGGATCGCTTGAGTGAAAACGACTGTCGCTACCTGGCTCAGATGCCAATGCGTTCGGTGCTGGACTACCGCGACTTCGACGAAGTGCAGGCCAAACCTGACGTGCTATGGTCGGGAGCCGACTATTACCACGTGCCGGCCAATCCACTCAGCAGCGAAGTGAATGCCAACCTTGAAAAACTCACCGACGAAACGCTGGCCAAGTTTGATGCCCGGGCTTTTATGCTGGAGCTGTACCGCCGCCTGCCGTTCAATAACGCCGCCTATCGCCAACTGGCGCAGTTGCTGGCTCAGCCTGAAGGCGGTGCGATTGTGCAGCACTGTGCGGTAGGCAAAGACCGTACCGGAGTCGGTTCGGCGATGGTGTTGCTGGCTCTGGGGGCGGATGAAGCTACGGTAATGGAAGATTATCTGCTGACGGAAACCACGCTGGCGAGCTACCGTGAATATATGTTGGAGCAGATGTCTATCCGCCTGAACGACGCCTCGGTGGCGCAGTTTGCCTATGTGCTTAGCGCACGTGAAGAGTTCCTGGCGACCGCGTTGGGTTGCATTCATGAGCAATATGGCTCCACCAGCCGTTGGTTGGAGGCCGAATATGGGCTGGGGCAACGCCAGCTCGAGACGTTGCAGGCACTCTATCTGGAATAACGGCACCATGTTTAACCGGGGTTTAACCAGTGAGGGAGGGGACTGCGTATTCTTGAGGTCGGATCCGTTCTCAAAAGGAGCAGGCTATGAGCCTCAATGACGTCATTCACTGGGTAGGTGAAGTGGTACGCCAGCATGAAGCCTGGGCGATCCCGATCGTCTTCTTCCTTGCATTTGGCGAGTCGCTGGCCTTCCTCTCGTTGTTGTTGCCTGCCACGGTTATTCTGCTGGGGTTGGGGGCGTTGATTGGCGAGAGCGGC
Organism: Serratia sp. PL7; assembly: GCF_945957435.1. Lineage (NCBI taxonomy): Bacteria > Pseudomonadati > Pseudomonadota > Gammaproteobacteria > Enterobacterales > Yersiniaceae > Serratia > Serratia sp. PL7. Next base: position 3,216 of record NZ_CAMFLB010000048.1, read on the forward strand.
ATTGCCTTTTGGCCGCTCTGGGCTGCGGCCGCCGCCGGTGCCTTCTTTGGGGACTGGCTCTCCTATTGGGTCGGCTATCACTATCAGGGGCGCGTCGCTCATATGTGGCCGCTGTCACGCAATCCACAGCTGTTGGTGCGTGGCCATGCGTTTTTTGAGCGATGGGGCGTACTGGGCATTTTCTTTGGGCGCTTCTTCGGGCCGTTGCGCGCCGTGGTGCCGCTGGTGGGGGGCATCTGTGCCATGCCGCAAACCGCGTTCCAGATTGCCAATGTGGCCTCGGCAATGGTCTGGGCTTTCGGCATCCTGGCACCTGGCGCCTTTGGTATCAAATGGTTTACCCAGTGGATGGCATGAACCGGTGCCGTGCCAATTAGCCTCATATTTTAATTATTCAGCGTCACAGTGAGAATTCGATCACGAATTTATCCTTATCCGGTGCTTTTTAATTCCCTTATTTTTTAACAGTGTTATTTTCCCAATAAGTGGATTGTTACTGTGAATAAACAGGCAAAACCCAAACCCGTTGACGAACCAATGTCATGGGTTTGGGTTTTTTTTCGCCCTTATTTTGGCAAATGATCTGCCGATGATTAAAAAAATTAACCTATAGACGTTATTTTGTTCACTAAGGAAAAAGTAATGAAAATTAAAACCTGGCTACTGGCCTCCGTAGTTGCCGTTTCCTCTGCTGCGGCTTTCAACGTCACTGCCGCGCAAAGCGATAGCGTCGATATCTATTTTGCTCGCCACGGTAAAACGCTGCTCAATACCTACGATCGCGTGCAGGGCTGGGCTGACTCACCACTGACACCGGCTGGGATCGAAACCGCGCGCTATCTGGGTGCCGGGTTGAAGGGGATCCCTTTCGATAGCTTCTACACCAGCGACGCTGGCCGCCAGCGTGAAACGATGCAGGTGATCCTCAAGGAAATGGGCAAGTCGGATGCCAAGGTCACGGAACTGACCGACCTGCGCGAAATGTTCTTCGGCGGTTTTGAAGGGCGCGCTAACGCAGAAATGGCCGACGCTGCTGCCAAGAAGCTGGGCCTGGCCTCTGGTGCCGAGATGTTCAAGCAAATGGGCGAAGGCAAGATCAGCCTGATCCCGATGGTGGATGCCATCACGCAAAGCGATGATAAGCAAGAGGCGGAAAGTGCGCTGCAGGTCAAAACCCGTATGCAACGAGCCTTGCATACCATGGTGCAGAATGCCGTAAAAAATGGGGATAAAAACATCCTGGCGGTCTCTTCCGGGCTCTCGATGCAGATGATGATTTCCGATATGACCGATAACCCGAACAAAAATAAGCCACTGACTAATGCGGCAGTCGTCAAGATGACTTATAAAGACGGGAAATATACCGTAACCGATATTGGCGATATGACTTATGTCGCTAAAGGGAAAGCGTTACTAAATAAAGCACCTTGATTATTACCCAATAAAAATAACGCACCCTTTTGGCTCAGGGATATTATCTGAGGCGATAGCATATCGCCTCGGCAGGGATTTTCTATACCTTTTTCGGGGATAACAATAATGAAACGTTCTGCTTTAAGCTGTCTGATCGCTATTTCGCTATTCTCCACTGCGGCCCAGGCCAGCGTTGATGACGTCCTGGATTCGTCCTTTTTCAGCGACAGCCACGCTGAACTGTCGCTGAAAAACTACTGGAAGTACCTCAAGGAAGATGCCGCCAACCCAAAAGAGGTGCACAACGCCTGGGGGCAAGGGCTGGCGCTGGGTTATCAGTCTGGCTATCTGGCGGACTTTATCGGCGTTAATCTCGATTACTACAGCGCGGTAAAGTTGGGTGCCAGCGATTACTTCAATACTCGTGGGGTGCTATATAACAACGGTCCCGGCAACAGCAAAGAGAATGCTGCTGGTTATAGCAAGGTGGGCCAACGCTATATCAAGCTGAAAGGCGACGTAGGTGGCGCGGCGCTGAATGCGCAGGCTGGCTGGCAGGTGTTGCGTAACTACGGCGTGATTTCCACCTCCACTCGCCTGTCGCCTACGACTTACCTGGGTTGGTCCGGTGGCGTATCCGGTGCCGGGCTCTCTTTGCGCGGCGCGTATGTTGAACGTTCTATGGATCGTAACTCCCCTGACAGCCTGCGTTTGCAGACCAACGATGGCCGCTATATCAACCATCTCGCCAGCGCTGAGTTGGGCTATGAGAATAAGCAATTTAATGGGCAACTGGCCTATGGGGAATCTCAGGACTATTTACGCCGCCAGATCTTGCGGGTGGGGTACAAAGCCAATGAGAAACTCAGCCTGGGCAGCCAGATTTACACCACTCAGGCGCTGGATGACTATAAACAGATGGCGCTGAGCAAGCGCAACTTCGATCATAACGCCAACCACTATGCGCTGGATGCCAAATGGCAGGAACCGCTATGGAGCGTCAAGGTCGGCATCGCCCATACGCGAGCACCGAAGGGCGACGGCCAGCTTGGTTTCTACCCGCGCCATATGTCCAAAAATTCACGCGGTACCTTTACCTCCATGGCCTATGCGGGTGAAGACTATATGCGCGATGGCGAAACCATGCTGGCCACCATGGCCGAATACCGCATCACGCCTGAGTTTACCGCCGGGCTGGCGGGCAACGTGGGCCAGTTTAGCTACCAAGGTGCCGCGGTGCGTACCGGTGAGATCAACGTCTTTGGCCGCTGGGCTCCCTCCCATCCCAAGCTGAAAAACCTGACGGTATTCGCCATGGCTGGGCCGGGTTGGTCTTATAAGAACAGCAATAAAACGCCGATACTGGTGGATGGGCATTCGCAGACCTCCCACTCGCTGTCCGGCGAGTTTATTGCCGAATATCGCTTCAAGCTGTTTTAACCTGCCTTATTAGCGCGGTACCGCCGTGGTTACCGCGCTCACTTCCACATAAAAACAGACTGGACATCCATACAGGCTCCCTTTAACGTGGCAGGCATCAGGCGTAAAACGCGCCGCAAGTGCATGTATGACAGGAGGCAGGGTGGATACCAGTTTGGTTTACGGTATTGGTGGCGTAGCGATAGGTTTACTGCTGGGGTGGCTGATCGCCAGCCTGCGTGCGCAGCAGCACGGTGCGCAACATGAAACCGACATGCGTCTGCTGGAACAGTCTTTACAGCAGGCACAGCTTGAAACTGCCTCCCGCCAAGAGACGCTGCAACGCCACGAACAGCTGCTACGGCAAAACGATCTGGAACTGCGCACCCTGCACAGCCAACTGGCCGCCGGGCAGGAGAGGCTGCAACAGCTCAACCATTGGCGCAATGAATGTGAATTGCTGAATCAGGAGCTACGGGCGCAGCGTGAAGTCAACAGCGCTCAGGAAGCCGAACTGCGTGAGGTGACGATCCGCCTGGAAGAGACCCGGATGGCCGCAGAAGAGAAACAGCGGCTGTTGATCAGCAGTGAACAACGTTTGACCACCCAGTTTGAGAACCTGGCCAACCGCATTTTCGAAAACAGCGGCCGCAAGGTGGATGAGCAAAATAAGCAAAGCCTGGATCGCCTGTTGCTGCCGTTACGCGAGCAGTTGGACGGTTTCCGCCGCCAGGTGCAGGACAGCTTTGGCCAGGAAGCACGCGAACGCCATACATTGACGCACGAAATCCGTAATCTGCAACAGTTGAATGCGCAAATGGCTCGCGAGGCGCTCAATCTCACCAAGGCGCTAAAAGGCGATAACAAAACCCAGGGTAATTGGGGCGAGGTGGTGCTGAGCCGCGTGTTGGAAGCCTCTGGCCTGCGTGAAGGACATGAGTATGAGACGCAGGTTAATGTGCGGCTGGATAGCCAAAGCCGTATGCAGCCAGACGTGATCGTGCGTTTGCCACAGGGTAAAGACGTGGTGATCGACGCCAAAATGTCGCTGGTGGCCTATGAGCGTTATTTCAACAGTGAAGATGACTTCGAGCGGGAAGCGGCGTTGACCGAGCATATCACTTCGCTGCGTGGGCACATTCGCGTGTTGGGCCGTAAGGATTATCAACAGCTGCCTGGCCTGCGTTCGCTGGATTATGTGCTGATGTTTATCCCGGTGGAACCGGCCTTCCTGTTGGCTATCGATCGTGAGCCGGAGCTGATTAGCGAGGCATTGCAACATAATATCATGCTGGTCAGCCCAACCACTTTGCTGGTGGCGCTGCGTACCATTACCAACCTGTGGCGCTATGAGCATCAGAGTCAGAACGCCCAGCGGATCGCCGATCGCGCCGCCCGCCTGTATGACAAGATGCGCCTGTTCGTTGACGATATGTCGGCCTTGGGGCAGAGCCTGGATAGGGCGCAGGGCAGTTATCACCAGGCGATGAATAAACTGAGCGAAGGCCGTGGTAATCTTATCGGCCGCATCGAGGGCTTCCGCGCGCTTGGGGTTGAGATTAAACGTCCCATCAACCCGCTTTTGGCGCAGCAGGCATCGGAACAACAGGATGATGAGCTGCTCTCTGAGCCAGACGAGGATATCGCCTCGCTGCCTGGGGAAGAGAACGACGATAGTAACGAAGAACCGCATCGCGCATCGCACGGATGATACCGTTGCAAGGTGGGGTATTACGCGGCTTTCTGGTACACTCCACGACACTAAATTGACTGAATGGCAGGCAGGACAATGGCAGATCAAGCGCAGGAAACCACCGATTTTGGCTTTCGTACCGTAGCAAGAGACGAGAAGCAGGCCATGGTGGCCAACGTTTTTCACTCGGTAGCGGCAAAATATGACGTGATGAACGACCTGATGTCGTTTGGTATCCATCGTATCTGGAAGCGTTTTACCATCGATTGCAGCGGCGTACGCCGCGGCCAGCGTGTGCTGGATCTGGCCGGTGGTACTGGCGATCTGGCCGCCAAGTTCTCCCGCATGGTGGGCGAGCAGGGGCAGGTGGTGCTGGCGGATATCAACGATTCCATGCTCAAGATGGGGCGCGAAAAGCTGCGTGACCACGGTATCGTTGGCAATATCAGCTACGTGCAGGCCAACGCCGAAGCTCTGCCGTTCCCGGATAACTATTTTGACTGCATCACCATCTCCTTTGGCCTGCGCAACGTCACCGACAAAGACAAAGCACTGCGCTCGATGTTCCGTGTGCTGAAACCGGGTGGCCGCTTGCTGGTGCTGGAGTTTTCCAAGCCGCTGCTGGAGCCGCTGAGCAAGGCTTACGACGCCTATTCCTTCCACGTGCTGCCAAAAATTGGTGAGCTGGTGGTGAAAGATCCGGACAGCTACCGCTATCTGGCAGAATCGATCCGCATGCACCCCGATCAGGAAACCCTGAAGGGGATGATGGCTGCGGCCGGCTTCGAGAACGTCAACTACTTCAACCTGACCGGCGGCATCGTGGCGCTGCACCGGGGCTTCAAGTTCTGATATGGAAATGCCGATGCTGCTAACCCCGTTACTGACCGGCGTGCTGGAAACCTCGCTTAATAGCCTGCTGTTTCGCGATCGTAGCATGAAAGCCGCCCGCCAAAGGCTGGCGGGTAAAGTGTTACGTATCGAGCTACAGGAACTCTCTTCGCCGTTGGTACTGCTGTTCAGCGAACAGCGCGTGGATGTGCTTGGCCAATCAGAAGATAGCGCCGACTGTACGGTGCAAACCCGCGTACCGGTGCTGCTGAAATTACGCGATCGCCAGCAACTTTCCCCGCTGATGCGTAGCGGTGAGCTGATTGTCGAAGGCGATATTCAGGTGGTGCAACAGCTGGTCGGTTTGCTCGATCTGGCAGAGTGGGATCCGGCGGAATGGCTGGCGCCTTATGTGGGCGACATCGCTGCGCAAGGGGTTAGTCAGATCGTAGGTAAAGGTTTAGGCCTGCTGAAATCCGGTTTGCAGAGCCAGCAACGCTACGTGGCCGAAACGTTGACCGAAGAGTGGCGTATGGCTCCCGGCCCGCTTGAAGTGGTGTGGTTTAACGAAGAGGTTGATGCCACCGTTCGCAGTGTGGACGCACTGATTGCTCGTCTGGACAAGTTGGAGGGTAAGCGATGACCCCTGGCGAAATTTGCCGCCTGTATTTGATCGTGCGCGTTTTCCTGAGCTATGGACTGGATGAACTGATCCCCAAGATGCGCTTGACGCTGCCGCTGCGCATTGGCCGCCGCCTGCTGTTCTGGATGCCGAACCGCCATAAAGGCCAGCCGTTGGGCGAACGCCTGCGCCTGGCGCTGCAAGAACTGGGCCCGGTGTGGATCAAGTTCGGTCAGATGATGTCGACCCGCCGCGATCTGTTCCCACCCCACATTGCCGACCAACTGACGCTGTTGCAGGACCGAGTGGCGCCGTTCGATGGTGCGCTGGCACGTAAGCATATCGAGTTGGCGATGGGCGGCCCGCTGGAAACCTGGTTCGATGACTTTGACCAGCAGGCGCTGGCGTCGGCTTCGATTGCCCAGGTGCATACCGCCCGGCTGAAAACGACCGGCCAAGAGGTGGTGCTGAAGGTGATCCGCCCGGACATTGGGCCGATTATCAAAGCCGATGTGCGCCTGATGTATCGCCTGGCAGGCTGGGTGCCCAAGCTTATGCCGGACGGTCGCCGTTTGCGTCCGCGCGAAGTGGTGCGTGAATATGAGAAAACCCTGCTCGATGAGCTGAACCTGCTGCGTGAAGCGGCCAACGCCATCCAGCTGCGCCGTAATTTTGACGGTAGCCCGATGCTCTACGTGCCAGAGGTTTACTCCGATTACTGCCGCGAGAGCGTGCTGGTGATGGAGCGGATTTACGGCATCCCGGTATCGGATATTGCGGCTCTGGAACAGCAGAACACCAATATGAAACTGCTGGCCGAGCGTGGCGTCCAGGTATTCTTTACCCAGGTGTTCCGCGATAGCTTCTTCCATGCCGACATGCACCCAGGCAATATTTTCGTCAGCTATGAGCACCCGGAAGATCCGTGTTATATCGGCATCGACTGCGGTATCGTGGGTTCCCTGAACAAAGACGACAAGCGCTATCTGGCGGAAAACTTTATCGCCTTCTTCAACCGCGACTACCGTAAGGTGGCGGAGCTGCACGTTGATTCTGGCTGGGTACCGCGTGATACCAACGTGGAAGATTTTGAGTTCGCCATTCGTACTGTCTGCGAGCCGATCTTTGAAAAACCGCTGGCGGAAATTTCGTTCGGCAACGTACTCTTGAACCTGTTCAATACCGCACGCCGTTTCAATATGGAAGTGCAGCCGCAACTGGTATTACTGCAAAAGACGCTGCTGTACGTTGAGGGCCTAGGCCGCCAGCTCTATCCGCAACTGGATCTGTGGACCACGGCAAAGCCGTTCCTGGAAAGCTGGCTGCGGGATCAGGTAGGCATTCCGGCGGTGATCCGCGCGCTGAAAGAAAAAGCGCCGTTCTGGGCCGAGAAACTGCCTGAGTTACCGGAACTGTTTTATGACAGCCTGCAACAGCATAAACTGTTGCAACAAAGCGTCGATAAATTGACCGGTCAGATGCAGGCGCAACGCGTTCGGCAAGGTCAATCACGGTATTTGTTTGGGGTTGGCGCTACACTGTTAGTCAGTGGTACGATTTTACTGCTGGGAGGCGTGGAGGTGTTTCCTGCCTGGATGATGGCCGCAGGCGTAGTGGCCTGGGTCGTCGGTTGGAAACGCACCGTCTGAATAAATTAACCATCAGGTTAAGCGTTGTCGCTGTAGCCCTGCAAAAACGGGGCATATCCAACACAAAGATGAAGGGTATATAATGCGGCAACTTGAAAATTACCCTTTTAATCTCTAGAGGTAACTGTAATGGGCGGTATTAGTATTTGGCAATTGTTGATCATCGCGGTGATCGTGGTGCTGCTGTTTGGTACCAACAAACTGCGTACGCTGGGCTCCGATCTGGGTGCATCAATCAAGGGCTTCAAAAAAGCCATTGGCGACGACAACAGCGCTGCACCAACCAACACCACTGAAAAAACCAACCACGATGCTGACTTTGCGGCCAAGCCTATCACCGATAAGCAGCCGGAAGTGAAAGCAGCGGAAGAGTCGAAGAACAAAGAGCAGGTATAAACCGTGTTTGACATTGGGTTTGGTGAACTGCTGCTGGTACTGGTGATTGGCCTGGTGGTACTTGGGCCAGAACGGTTACCAGTGGCGGTCAGAACCGTTGCGGGCTGGATCCGAGCGCTGCGCTCTCTGGCAGCTTCGGTGCAGAATGAGCTGACGCAGGAATTGAAGCTGCAAGAACTGCAGGAAAGCCTGAAAAAGGCGGAGAAAGCGGGCTTGCAGAATTTAACGCCGGAACTCAAAGCTTCAATGGATGAGCTGAAAGAGGCGGCTGAGTCGCTGAAACGTTCTTATCACGTCGATAAGGACGAGCCACCGCATACCATCCACAATCCAGTGGTCACCGATCCTGAAGCCATCCACGACGGCGTGACTCCGGCGGAAGCGGCGACTACCGCTTCGGCACCTGTTGCCACACCGCAGCCCACTGAACCTGCACCAGCCGTGCAAAGCGAGCCGGTGGTGCCCTCCGTGGCTCAGGCAACGGTCGTGGATCAGCAAATCCCTGCAAAGCAGGCCATCCCAGAGCCTGTGGCGGATAAATCCCCTGCGTCTCAACAACCTAGTGGCGAACGTTAAAACATGGCCGTTGAAGATACCCAACCGCTTATCAGTCATCTGATTGAACTGCGTAAGCGGCTGTTAAATTCGATCATCAGCGTGCTGGCGATCTTTATCGTGTTGGTGTTTTTCGCTAACGATATTTATCAGATCGTTTCTGCACCGCTGATCGAGCAGTTGCCTGCCGGGGCGAGCATGATCGCCACCGACGTGGCTTCACCGTTCTTTGCTCCGATCAAGTTGACGATGATGGTTTCGGTGATCGTTGCCGCGCCTTTCATTCTCTATCAGGTCTGGGCCTTTATCGCTCCTGCGTTGTACCAGCATGAACGCCGCCTGATGATGCCGTTGCTGGTTTCCAGCAGCCTGTTGTTCTATCTGGGGATGGCGTTTGCCTACTTTGTTGTGTTCCCGTTGGCCTTTGGCTTTTTTGCCAAAACTGCACCCATCGGCGTCACGATTGCGACCGATATCAGCAACTACCTGAGTTTTGTCATGGCGCTGTTTATGGCGTTCGGCGTGGCTTTTGAAGTGCCGGTTGCCATTATTCTGCTGTGCTGGAGCGGTGTCACTACGCCAGAAGACCTGCGTAAGAAACGCCCGTATGTGTTGGTCGGGGCTTTCGTGGTCGGCATGCTGTTGACGCCGCCGGACGTGTTCTCGCAAACCCTGTTGGCGATCCCGATGTACCTGCTGTTTGAGGTTGGCGTGTTCTTCGCCCGCTTCTATGTAGGGAAGCGGCGCAAGCCGGTAGAGGAAGAAGAGGAAGGCGAAGAGCCACCAGCATCCTGATACTCGTCTGTCCCTAAGCCGCCCATCGGGCGGCTTTTGCTTTGGAAAAATCCATGTTTGATATTGGCGTCAATCTTACCAGCTCCCAATTTGCCAAAGATGCCACACAGGTGGTTGAGCGAGCCAAAACGGCAGGCGTGACGGGGATACTGATCACCGGCACCAACGCACAGCAAAGCGAGGCGGCCAGCGAACTGGCCCGTGCGCATAGTGGTTATTGCTGGTCTACGGCGGGCGTGCATCCGCATGATGCCAGCAGTTGGAACGATGAGGTTGCGCAGCATATTCACCAGTTGGCATCGCAGCCCTTCGTGGCCGCCATTGGCGAGTGTGGGCTGGATTTTAACCGTAATTTTTCCACCCCGGTACAGCAGGAACTGGCTTTCAACGCTCAACTGGCATTGGCCGCCGAGCTCAATATGCCGGTCTTCCTGCATTGCCGGGACGCACACGCACGTTTTGTTGCACTGCTGACTCCCTGGTTGGATAAACTGCCCGCCGCAGTTGTGCATTGCTTCACCGGCAGCGCCGAAGAGTTACAGGACTGTCTGGCGCTGGGGTTGTCGATCGGTATCACCGGTTGGGTTTGTGATGAGCGCCGGGGTCTGGAACTGCGTGCCTTGTTACCCCAAATCCCGGCCGATCGTCTGCTGCTTGAAACCGATGCCCCCTATTTGTTGCCCCGGGATTTACACCCGAAACCTGCATCTCGCCGCAACGAACCCTGTTTTCTGCCCCATATCATTCGGCAGGTTGCAACCTGGCGCGAAGAAGATCCCGCGTGGCTGGGCCAGAAAACTGATGAGAACGCCCGCCGGTTATTCCGGCTGGTCTGAGTTAGGAGAAAATTATGAGCTATGCATTTCCGGGCACCTTCCCTGGTCGCCGTATGCGCCGTGTGCGCCGTCATGACTTCAGCCGCCGTTTGGTCGCCGAGAATCAGGTAACGGTCAATGACCTGATCTACCCGGTGTTTGTCATGGAAGGTAGCAACCGTCAGGAAGCCGTTTCCTCGATGCCTGGCGTATCGCGCATGAGCATCGATCTGCTGATCAAAGAGGCGGAAGCCATTGCCAAACTCGGCGTACCGGTGATCTCTCTGTTCCCGGTGATTGAGCCTGGCCTGAAGTCGCTGCATGCTGAGGAAGCCTACAACCCGGATGGTTTGGTGCAGCGCACCGTGCGTGCGCTGAAAGATGCCGTGCCGGAGCTGGGGATCCTGACCGATGTGGCGCTCGACCCGTATACGACCCATGGGCAGGACGGGGTGATCGACGAGCATGGCTACGTGATCAACGATATCAGCAAAGAAATTCTGGTTCGCCAGGCGCTATCTCATGCTGAAGCCGGTGCCGAAATCGTGGCTCCCAGCGATATGATGGATGGTCGCATTGGCGCGATCCGCGATCAACTGGAGCTGCAAGGCCTGGTTAATACCCAGATCATGGCGTATTCCGCCAAATATGCCTCATGCTATTACGGCCCGTTCCGTGATGCGCTCGGCTCCACCGGTAACCTGAAAGGCGGCAACAAGAAAACCTATCAGATGGATCCGGCCAACGGCGACGAAGCCCTGCAAGAGATTGCTCAGGATCTGCAGGAAGGCGCGGATATGGTGATGGTGAAACCGGGGATGCCATATCTGGACGTGGTGCGCCGTGTCAAAGATACCTTCGGGGTGCCGACCTTCGCCTATCAGGTATCGGGCGAATATGCGATGCATATGGCGGCGATCCAGAACGGCTGGCTGCAGGAGCAACCGGCGGTGATGGAATCCTTGCTGTGCTTTAAGCGTGCCGGGGCTGATGGTGTGCTGACCTACTTCGCCAAGCGTGTTGCCCAGTGGCTGCATGATGATGCGATGCGCCGTTAATCGGTAGCAGACAAAACAGGCACCCTTGGGTGCCTGTTTGCATTAAAGTTTCTGGAACTGCCGGTTATCGATGCTCTGATTAATCTGCTTGTTGATCAGATTCAGCAGCAGCATCGAGCGGGCTTCACCGTCGGGTTCGGTGTAGATCGCATGTAGGCCCTCAAACACGCCATCGGTGATCAGCACCTTATCGCCCGGTTGCGGGGTCTCTGGATCTACATAGTATTCTTCGCTATGTGTCTGGAGTTCTTCGATAACCTGTAAAGGTATCTGGGTCGGTAAGGCTCCAAATCGCACAAAGTGGCTGACACCACGGGTTGCGCTGATCGTGGTGGTGTGAATACGTTCCGGATCGAATTCAACAAACAGGTAGTTGGGAAACAGCGGTTCGCTAACGGCGGTACGTTTGCCACGCACGATTTTCTCCAACGTAATAATTGGGCTCAGGCAGTTGACGGCTTGCCTTACCAGGTGTTCCTGGGCCCGTAAGAGCTGGCCGCGCTTACAATAAAGTAAATACCAAGATTCCATAGTTTCACATGCCTTTCTGTCAGCCGTTAAGCATACCAAAAGCCACTACGGATACCTAGTGACGCAAGCGTTCATCTTGTTGCCATGATTTGCGGCAATCCACGGTAGCCGGCATAAAGTCACACATTTTTTTGCCTGGTTCAGGTATAACCATAGATTCAAAATTTGTGACTGTCACAATATTGGTGGGTACGTCTGACACTCAACGTGACGTCTTTATCATTCTTGCACTGAGGGAGAGACATGGAGCTATTTTTGCTAAGTAACGGCAAGCTTTCCGGCGAGGCCGAACTGCTCGGTTATGCCAAGAGCCAGCTGTTGGCCATGATTGAACGCCGTAACATCACGTCAGCCGTATTTATTCCTTATGCCATGATCCGCGGTGATTACGACCAGCGTGCGGGGGAACTGTCGCAGATGTTGGGTATCAAGGTCACCAGCATCCATCATGCCGAGTCTCCGGCAGAGGCGATCGCGCAGGCCGAGTGTATTTTGGTCAGCGGCGGCAATACCTGGATGCTGAACCAGATGCTGCATGAAAATGGCCTGATTGTGCCAATCCAGCGTGCGGTGCGTGAGCGTGAAGTACCCTATGTGGGGTGGAGCGCTGGCTGCAACGTGGCGACGCCGAGCATCCGCACCACCAATGATATGCCGGTGCGCAACAGCGTGGTGTTGCCTGCGCTGGGGCTGTTCCCGCTACAGATCAACCCACACTATATTGATGCCCATATCAGCGGCCACATGGGTGAAACCCGTGATGAGCGCCTGGCAGAGTTCTGTGCAGTGAATCCGAGCGAGTCGGTTGTCGCACTGCGTGAAGGCAGCCTGCTGCACGTCTGCGGCAACGATCTGCGCTACTTCAGCGCCAGGGAGCAGGGCTTCAAGGTGTTCCGCCACGGGGTAGAGATACAGGAGTATCAGGACACTTTGGCATTGCGCTCTCTGGTGCCGTTCATCTGCCATTGATAAACCGAAGGGGCGCAGCATGCGGCGCCCCTACAGATTCAGCATTGTGATGACAACCCAAACCAGTAGCGCTAATGTGGGCAGATTGGCTAGAATTTGTTAATCTATCCCTTTGCTGTGAAACGCCTTAAAATCAGCCAGTTAATTAAACGTCGAGCCACCTTGAGATTTTCAGGGTTCATCGTTTAAATCTTCTATAAATCAATGGTGTAATGGCTTGCATGAAATACCGTGACCTACGCGATTTCCTCTCGTTGCTGGAAAAGAGAGGGGAACTAAAACGCATCAGCCAGCCGATTGATCCCTATCTGGAAATGACAGAAATTGCCGATCGTACGCTGCGAGCGGGCGGCCCGGCGTTGCTGTTCGAAAACCCGAAAGGCTACGATATGCCGGTGCTCTGTAACCTGTTCGGCACGCCCAAGCGGGTGGCGATGGGGATGGGGCAGGAAGACGTCAGTGCGCTGCGCGAAGTGGGCAAGCTGTTGGCGTTCCTCAAAGAGCCAGAGCCACCGAAGGGCTTTCGCGATCTGTTCGACAAGGTCCCCAAGTTCAAACAAGTGCTGAATATGCCGACCAAGGTGCTGGGCTCTGCCCCGTGCCAGGAACAGGTGTGGCAAGGGGAAGATGTCGATCTCGGCCGTATCCCGGTGATGCATTGCTGGCCGGAAGATGCTGCCCCGCTGGTCACTTGGGGGCTGACGGTTACCCGTGGCCCGCACAAAGAGCGCCAGAATCTGGGGATCTATCGCCAGCAGGTGTTGGGCAAGAACAAGCTGATTATGCGCTGGCTCTCGCACCGTGGTGGCGCGCTGGATTATCAGGAGTGGTGTCAGGAACATCCTGGTGAACGTTTCCCGGTCGCCGTTGCGCTGGGGGCCGATCCTGCCACCATTTTGGGCGCGGTGACACCGGTGCCGGATAACTTGTCTGAATATGCCTTTGCCGGGCTGTTGCGCGGCAACAAGACTGAAGTGGTCAAATGTCTGTCCTGCGATCTCGAAGTTCCTGCCAGTGCGGAAATCGTGCTGGAAGGCTATATCGAGCAAGGGGAACTGGCGCCAGAAGGCCCGTATGGCGATCACACCGGTTACTATAACGAGATCGATCATTTCCCCGTCTTTACCGTGACCCATATTACCCAGCGTCGCAACGCGATTTATCACTCGACCTATACCGGCCGCCCGCCGGATGAACCTGCGGTGATGGGAGTGGCGCTGAACGAAGTGTTTGTGCCGATCCTGCAAAAACAGTTTCCAGAAATCGTCGATTTCTACCTGCCGCCGGAAGGGTGTTCCTATCGCCTGGCGGTGGTGACCATCAAAAAACAGTACGCAGGACACGCCAAACGCGTAATGATGGGGGTCTGGTCTTTCCTGCGCCAATTTATGTATACCAAGTTTGTCATCGTTTGCGATGACGACGTGAATGCGCGTGACTGGAATGATGTGATTTGGGCGATAACCACCCGAATGGATCCGGCAAGGGATACCGTTTTAGTGGAGAATACGCCGATTGATTATCTGGACTTCGCCTCGCCGATTTCCGGGTTGGGATCGAAAATGGGCCTGGATGCCACCAATAAATGGCCGGGAGAAACCCAACGAGAGTGGGGCCGTCCGATCAAGATGGATGAGAAGGTGCGTGCGCGCATCGATGACATCTGGGATGAGCTCGCCATATTCAGTGACCGAGAACCGACGCTTTAGCGCCAGTGATGACCCGACAGAGGAACGCATGACAATCCTGAGCTGTAAAGTGACCTCCGTAGAGGCCATTACCGATACCGTTTATCGGGTACGTTTGGTGCCAGAGGCACCGTTTTCGTTCAAAGCAGGTCAATACCTGATGGTAGTGATGGATGAGCGTGATAAACGCCCGTTCTCTGTGGCCTCGACGCCAGCACAGCAAGATTATATCGAGCTGCATATTGGTGCTTCTGAACTGAACCTGTATGCCATGGCGGTGATGGATCGGGTGCTGAAAGAGCAGGCCATCACCGTGGATATTCCGCATGGTGAAGCCTGGCTGCGTGAAGAGGGCGAGCGCCCGCTGGTGTTGATTGCCAGTGGTACCGGGTTCTCTTACGCGCGCTCGATTTTACTGACCGCGCTGGAACAGCAACCCAATCGCGATATCTCTATCTACTGGGGTGGGCGTGAGCTGAAGCATCTGTATGATCTCAACGAACTGGAAGCGATTTCACTGCAATACCCAAATCTGAAGGTTATTCCGGTTGTTGAACAGCCGGAAGACGACTGGCGTGGCCGCAGTGGTACGGTGCTGAGCGCCGTGTTGCAGGATTTTGGCTCGCTGGCGGAGCATGATATCTATATCGCAGGTCGTTTCGAGATGGCGAAAATTGCCCGTGAGCGTTTCTGCGCCGAGCGTGGCGCGCTGGAAGCGCACATGTTTGGCGACGCTTTCGCGTTCATCTGATTGTACGTGCAGCAGTAAAGACGGGGTGGCCAGGTGCTGCCCCGTTTTTATTGGTGCCGAATTCCAGGCATAAAAAAACCCGCCCCTGACAGGCGGGAAGTACGGCAACAAAACCTTTGGGATGCCCTTTTGGGGCATCCAATCAGACACAGCTAAACGCGTTCAAATACCGTGGCGATCCCCTGGCCCAGGCCGATACACATGGTGGCCAGACCAAACTGCACGTCACGGCGTTCCATATTATTCAGCAGGGTGGTAGAGATGCGGGAGCCGGAGCAGCCTAATGGGTGGCCCAGGGCAATCGCACCGCCGTTAAGGTTGATCTTGTCGTCCATGCTTTCCAGCAGCCCCAGATCTTTAATGCAGGGCAGCGACTGGGCGGCAAAGGCCTCATTCAATTCAAACAGATCGATATCCTGTACGCTCAGACCGGCGCGTTTAAGTGCGAGTTTGCTGGCAGGCACCGGACCATAGCCCATGATCGAAGGATCGCATCCCACGACCGCCATTGAGCGGATGCGGGCACGCGCCTTCAGGCCGAGTGCCTTGGCGCGGGATTCGCTCATGATCAACATGGCGGAAGCGCCGTCAGACAGTGCGGAAGAGGTGCCTGCGGTGACGGTGCCGTTGACCGGGTCAAACGCCGGGCGCAATGCCGCCAGGCTGGCAACGGTGGTTTCCGGGCGGATCACTTCATCATAATCGTAACGCGTCAGTACGCCGTCGGCGTCATGGCCGGTGGTGGGGATAATTTCGTTTTTGAAATAGCCAGCCAACGTAGCGGCATGGGCACGTTGGTGGGAGCGAGCTGCAAATTCATCCTGCATTTCGCGGCTGATATTATGCATTTTGGCCAGCATTTCTGCGGTCAGGCCCATCATTCCGGCCGCTTTTGCCACGGTGCGGCTCAGGCCAGGATGGAAGTCTACGCCGTGGTTCATCGGGACGTGGCCCATATGTTCCACTCCGCCGATCAGGCTGACCTGAGCGTCACCTACCATGATTGCGCGGGCTGCGTCGTGCAAGGCCTGCATGGAAGAACCACACAGGCGGTTTACCGTTACCGCTGGCACGCTATGTGGGATCTCAGCCAACAGCGCAGCGTTACGGGCGATGTTGAAGCCTTGTTCCAGCGTCTGCTGCACGCAGCCCCAGTAAATGTCATCAATCTCAGCGGCATTCAGCGCCGGGTTACGGCTCAACACGGCACGCATCAGATGTGCGGAAAGATCTTCCGCGCGTACCTGGCGGAAAGCGCCGCCTTTTGAGCGGCCCATTGGCGTACGTACGGCATCAACAATAACTACGTTTTCCATCTTTATAACCTCATGCCGGTTGGCCAGTGGAGATATCAGACAGCGCTGCTGTCGCCACCGGGTAGTAGCTTTCATTACGTTCCGCCTTGGCACGCAGACCGGCTGGCACCTGATACAGTGCCCCCAGGTTAGCGTAACGCTGGGCCATCTCGACGTAATTGGCGGTGCCGAGCGTATCCAGATAGCGGAATGCGCCACCGTGGAACGGCGGGAAGCCGATGCCGTAAACCAATGCCATATCCGCTTCTGCCGGGCTGGCCACAATGCCTTCTTCCAGGCAGCGTACCACTTCGTTGATCATCGGGATCATCATGCGAGCGATGATCTCTTCACTGCTGAAGGTCTGGGCCGACGCGCTCACGGTTGCCAGCAGAGTGTCGGTTTGCTCGTCGTTATCTTTACGCGGCTTGCCTTTGCTATCCTGGCTGTAGCGGTAGAAGCCCAGCTGGTTTTTCTGGCCGAAGCGTTGGTTATCGAACATCACGTCGATCGCATCGCGGTAATTTTTACTCATGCGTTCAGGGAAACCGTTGGCCATCACCGCCTGGGCGTGGTGCGCGGTATCAATACCGACCACATCCAACAGATACGCCGGGCCCATCGGCCAGCCGAACTGTTTCTCCATCACTTTGTCGATCTGACGGAAGTCGGCGCCGTCGCGCAGCAGCTGACTAAACCCGGCAAAATACGGGAACAGCACTCGGTTAACGAAGAACCCAGGGCAATCATTGACCACGATCGGCGTTTTGCCCATGCGGGTGGCGTAGGCCACCACGGCAGCGATAGTGCTGTCGCTGGTGTGTTCACCGCGGATTATCTCAACCAGCGGCATGCGGTGCACCGGGTTGAAGAAATGCATACCGCAGAAGTTTTGCGGGCGCTTCAACGATTTTGCCAGGTGATTGATCGGGATGGTTGAGGTGTTGGAGGCCAGTACGGTATCTTCGCCGATCAGGGCTTCCACTTCAGACAACACCGCCGCTTTTACCTTAGGATTTTCAACTACGGCCTCAACAATCAGTTGGGCGCGTTCGATACCGGCATAGTCCAGCGTTGGCTGGATGGTTGACAGCACCTGTGCCATCTTCAGGCCATCCAACTTGCCGCGCTCCAGCTGTTTATTCAGCAGCTTGGCCGCTTCATTCATGCCGAGAGCCAGGGATTTGTCGCTGATGTCCTTCATGATCACCGGCACACCTTTCAGCGCGGATTGGTAGGCGATACCGCCCCCCATAATTCCTGCACCCAGCACGGCAGCCTGTTTCGGAGCTTCAACGTTTCTGGCCAGTTTTTTCGCCTGGCCTTTCACAAACTGATCGTTGAGGAAAATGCCCACCAGGGCGCGCGCTTCGTTAGAGCGGGCCAAAGGCACAAAGCTGGCGGTTTCCAGTTTCAACGCTTCGTCACGGCCAAGCCTGGCGGCGGCTTCGATGGTTTTTACTGCGGTCATCGGCGCAGGATAATGAATACCTGCGGTTTGCATCACCATGCCTTTGGCCGTGGTGAAACTCATTGCCGCTTCGATTGGGCTCAGCTTCAGCGGCTCCAGCTTTGGCTGACGGTAACCACGCCAATCGAGTTGGCCGTCGATCGCCTGTTGCAGCACTTTCAGCGCGGCTTCCACCAGCTTCTCCGGTGCGACCACGGCATCGACCAGGCCGACTTTCAGTGCGTCTTTTGCACCGATATCTTTCCCGGCGGCAATGATTTCCAGCGCGCTGTCGTTACCGAGCAGGCGTGGCAGACGTACTGAACCCCCGAATCCTGGCATGATGCCCAGTTTGGTTTCCGGCAGGCCGATGCGTGCGTCTGGAGAGGCGATACGGAAATCGGTCGCCAGGATACATTCGCAGCCGCCGCCTAACGCGTATCCGTTAATGGCGGAAATGGTTGGCACCGGTAAATCTTCCAGCCGGTTAAAGATGGTATTGGCAAACACCAGCCATTCATGCAGCTTTTCGGCCGGTGCGGCAAACAGCGAGAGGAACTCGGTGATGTCGGCACCCACGATGAATGCGGATTTGGCAGAGCGCAGCAGCAGCCCTTTCAACTCGGTTTGCTGTTCCAGCACCTCGAGTGCGGCACCCAGGCTGGCAACGGTGCTGGTATCCAGCTTGTTGATCGGGCCTGGTGCGTTGAACACCAACTCGGCGATGCCGTTGTCGAGCCAGTGTACTTGTAATGTTTCGCCTTGGTAGAGCATGTCGATCTCCTGAATCAGCGCAGATGATCTGGTATGACCAGATGATGAGGAGTGTGGTTTTTATGTTAATAAATTGCAAATAATAGATTGCATATTTGCAAACCGGATCACAGGGGAAATGGCTAATTGATTGATACCAAATCAAGTTATTTTTCACCCTTGGGCGCGAAACTTTGGCGCGTAGCAGCCATATCGCCCAGGGATGTAATCTGTTTGCAGCGGTTTGCGAAGCACACCTCATGCAAGAGGAGATGGGGTTGGAGCGTGGGATCAGTGTGTTAAGATGGCTCATTCCGTTCTGAGGGCATAAGGGTACTGTGATGGAAACGCTGGCTTCTTTGTATAACGACCACCTGGCAACACTGCAACAACGAGCTCGTGAAGTATTAGAGCGCAACAATCTGGATGCATTGCTAATCCATTCAGGCGAGCTGCAACGGGTCTTTCTGGACGACCACAGCTACCCGTTTAAAGTGAACGCCAACTTCAAGGCGTGGGTGCCGGTAACGTCGGTGCCGAACTGCTGGTTGTGGGTGGACGGCGTTAACAAACCAAAGCTGTGGTTCTATTCCCCGGTGGATTACTGGCATAGCGTTGAACCGCTACCCAACAGCTTCTGGACCAAATCTATTGAACTGTTGCCGCTGACCAATGCCGATGATATCGCCAGCCAACTGCCACAGCAGCGTGAGCGTGTAGGCTATATTGGCTATGCACAACAGCGGGCCCTCTCTCTTGGCATTGCGGCCGAGCACATCAACCCGCAAGCGGTGTTGAATTTCCTCGATTTCCGCCGCTCGATCAAAACCGGCTATGAGCTGGCCTGCATGCGCGAAGCGCAGAAAACGGCCGTGATGGGGCACCGTGCCGCTCATGAAGCCTTCCAGTCCGGTATGAGCGAGTTCGATATCAACCTGGCCTATCTGACCGCCACTGGCCATCGTGATACGGACGTGCCTTACGATAATATCGTGGCCCTGAATGAGCATGCGGCGGTGCTGCATTATACCAAGCTGGATCATCAACCTCCGGCCGAATCCCGCAGTTTCCTGATCGATGCGGGGGCAGAATATAACGGCTACGCTGCCGACCTGACTCGCACCTATGCGGCTCAGAGCGACAATGCATTCGCCCATCTGGTGAAAGATCTCAACAGTGAACAGCTTGCGCTGATAGATACCATGAAAGCCGGGGTGCGCTACACGGATTACCATGTACAGATGCATCAACGCATCGCCAAACTGTTGAAAAATCATAAGCTGGTAACGGGCATCAGCGAAGAGGCGATGGTCGAACAAGGCATCACCTGTCCGTTCCTGCCGCACGGCTTAGGCCACCCGCTTGGTTTGCAGGTACATGATGCCGCCGGGTTTATGCAGGATGAAAATGGTACTCATCTGGCAGCACCTGCAAAATATCCCTTCCTGCGCTGCACCCGTGTCATGCAACCAGGCATGGTGCTGACCATTGAGCCGGGCCTGTATTTCATTGAGTCCCTGTTGGCTCCTTGGCGTAGTGGCGAGTTCAGTAAACACTTTGCCTGGGATCGTATCGATGCGTTGAAACCTTACGGCGGTATCCGCATTGAGGACAATATCGTGATCCACGAAAAGCGTATTGAGAATATGACGCGCGATCTGAACCTGGCCTGATGCAGCCTTACCCCATTCCTGGCGCAGTCATCAGCGTCAGTGAAGAGATAAAGAAAAGCCGTTTCATCACCCTGCTGGCACCCACCTGTGGGGTCGAGGCGGCCAAAGCCTTTATCCAGCAGATTCGTGACGAGCATCCAACGGCCCGGCACCATTGCTGGGCTTTTGTTGCCGGTGCACCGAATGATTCGCAGCAGTTGGGGTTCTCCGATGACGGTGAACCCTCCGGCACTGCGGGCAAGCCCATCCTGAGCCAGCTAATGGGCAGTGGGATCGGTGAAATAACCGCAGTGGTAGTTCGCTACTATGGCGGGATCAAACTGGGTACCGGTGGTCTGGTGCGGGCTTACGGTAGCGGCGTACAACAGGCGCTCAAGCAGCTGGTTGTCAGCTATAAAGTCCCGCAGCTCGAATATACTTTGCAGTGCGACTATGCTCAGCTGGCAATGGTAGAAAATTTGCTACAGCTTAGTGAAGGGCGGATTGTGCATGGGGATTACGGTGCTGCCGTGGTGTTACATCTGGCGCTACCGGCCACGGGTACTGAGGCATTCGGGAATAAATTACGCGATCTCAGCCGTGGAAGTTTGCAATTAGTCCCTATATCGCAATAATTCCCACCAACTGAATTGTTAAGGATCGTGCTGAAATGCATTTTCGCGCCATAACCCGTATTGTGGGCCTGCTGGTTATCCTGTTTTCCGGGACAATGTTTATTCCTGGCCTGGTGGCATTGATATACCGCGACGGAGCGGGACGGGCATTCAGCCAGACCTTCTTTGTAGCCGTGACCATTGGCTTGATGCTGTGGTGGCCAAACCGCAAGCAGAAGCACGAATTAAAGCCGCGTGAAGGCTTCCTGATTGTGGTGTTGTTCTGGACCGTACTGGGCAGCGTGGGGGCATTACCTTTCCTGTTTTCCGAGCGGCCCAATCTTTCCCTGACAGACGCCTTTTTCGAATCCTTCTCGGGTTTAACCACCACCGGTGCCACCACCCTGGTAGGGTTAGACTCCTTGCCTAAAGCCATCTTATTCTACCGCCAGATGCTGCAATGGATGGGGGGGATGGGGATCATCGTGCTGGCTGTCGCCATACTGCCTATCCTCGGCGTCGGGGGTATGCAGCTATACCGGGCGGAAATGCCGGGTCCGTTGAAAGACAATAAAATGCGTCCGCGTATTGCCGAAACGGCTAAAACCCTATGGCTGATCTATGTGCTGCTGACGGTGGCCTGTGCGTTGGCGTTATGGGGCGCCGGCATGTCGGTGTTCGACGCTATCGGCCATAGCTTCTCAACTATCGCTATTGGAGGTTTCTCAACGCATGATGCCAGCGTGGGTTACTTCGCCAGCCCGACCATCAACACCATTATCGCGGTGTTCTTGCTGATCTCCGGTTGTAACTACGGCCTTCACTTTGCCTTGCTCAGCGGACGCAGTTTGAAAGTGTACTGGCGCGATCCGGAGTTTCGCATGTTTATCGCCGTGCAGTTCACGCTGGTGGCGGTGTGTACCGTGGTTCTGTGGTGGCACGGTATATATAAAAGCGGCCTGGAAACGCTCAATCAGGCGTTCTTCCAAGTGGTGTCGATGGCCACCACCGCAGGGTTTACCACCGACAGCATCGCCAAATGGCCACTGTTCCTGCCAATGCTCCTGCTCTGCTCTGCCTTTATCGGTGGCTGCGCGGGTTCAACGGGCGGTGGCTTGAAAGTGATTCGCATCCTGCTGCTGTATCTGCAAGGGTCGCGTGAGTTGAAGCGGCTGGTGCACCCAAATGCGGTTTACACCATCAAATTAGGCAACCGCGCATTGCCGGAGCGTATTCTTGAAGCGGTGTGGGGATTCTTCTCCGCCTATGCATTGGTATTTATCGTCAGCATGCTGGCCATTATCGCCACCGGCGTGGACGAATTCTCGGCCTTTGCCGCGGTAACGGCTACGCTGAATAACCTGGGGCCTGGCCTCGGCGTTGTCGCCGATAACTTTACCACCATGCCGCCACCGGCAAAGTGGGTACTGGTGTTGACCATGCTGTTTGGCCGTTTGGAAGTGTTTACGCTGCTGGTTCTCTTCACACCGACTTTCTGGCGTGAGTAAATGTATCTACGAGGAGTAACGCCATGAAGGCACTGATTCTCTATTCGAGCCGTGACGGACAAACGCATTCTATTGCTGCTTATATAGCTAACCAGTTGCAGGATACCCTGAACTGCGACGTTATCGATCTGCAGCAGGCAGAGCATATCGAGCTTGGGCAGTACCAACAGGTACTTATAGGAGCGTCGATACGTTACGGGCATTTCAATACGGCATTACATCGATTTGTGAAGCGCCACGCTGATCAGCTGAATCAGATGCCTAGCGCGTTTTTCGCGGTTAACCTGACGGCACGCAAACCGGAAAAGCGTTCGCCGCAAACCAACGCCTACACCCGCAAGTTCTTATTGTCATCACCTTGGCAGCCAAAGCAGTGCGCCGTGTTCGCTGGCGCGCTGCGTTATCCGCGTTATCGCTGGTTCGATCGCGTCATGATCCGCTTTATCATGAAAATGACCGGCGGAGAGACGGATACCAGTAAAGAAGTGGAATATACAGATTGGCAGCAGGTGGACCGTTTTTCCCAGGAATTCAGCCGCATCCAGTACGAAAAGTGATAGAAATGCTGCCTTGTGCAGCGTTTTGCCGAAAAAAGCCGCGCTTGAAAA
>NZ_CAMFLB010000049.1:0-19890 GCF_945957435.1 Serratia sp. PL7
ACTCATACCCGATTTCCTGAAACAGCTCGCTTGCCGCCTGCAAAATTTCAGCCCGGCGCACCTCTGGCGTTTTCACTGTACGTACCATAATAAATCCCTCTTTTGCGTATGGAGTAGCGCTACGGTATTAATTGACTGACGGTCAGTCAATTAAAAAATGCAGTTTTTTTACACGCAATGGCCGAGGTAGACATTCCGCAGATTACCTTCAGTATCTGACGACCGCTCTGAACTAGTCCCTCTCATTTTTGGGGGAGAGTGGAACATCGAGTATGTGTCATCATTTTGTTTCCCCCATCCAACTCGTTATCTTTCAATAACTAATTAGAGTTAGTTCGAGTTTGCGCTGCCTCGCAAAATTCAATCAACAACTGAACAACCTGCCGGAACTTGACCAAAGACAACATTTTTTGTGGGGTCTATGGTATCCCTACGCACGGTGTAATGGCGAAAATCTGTTCTAACAAGAACTTAACGACTAATAAAAGCACTGCTCTCAAGCAGGCAAAATGGATGGGATGCTTATGAATAAGGTAAGCAAGTTATTGATGCTATTTCTGGCAGGGATGTACGCGGTTTTTCTCTCTTTCTCGGCACAGGCAGATGCGACACCTGCCGCCACGCCGCAGAAGGTTGAAGCCAAGAATGAAACCTTCTCTGCACCTCACCCTGACCAATATAAGTCCTGGCAGGCGACTTCCGAGCAGTCCGATCGGGTAGACGCTTTGGCTGGCGACCCGCGTCTGGTCATTCTTTGGGCCGGATACCCGTTTGCCAAGGATTACAACAAGCCGCGTGGGCATGCCTATGCCATCACGGATATCCGTGAATCCTTACGTACCGGTGCACCAAAAACGGCAGAAGATGGCCCGTTGCCAATGGCCTGCTGGAGCTGCAAAAGCCCGGACGTTGCCAGGGTGATCGCCGAACAGGGCGAAGCGAGTTATTTCCATGGTAAATGGGCGCGTGGCGGGCCGGAAATCGTCAATAACCTCGGCTGTGCGGACTGCCACAATACCGCTTCCGCTGATTTTGCCGCCGGTAAACCTGCGCTGCAACTTTCCCGCCCTTATGCGGCTCGCGCTATGCAGACGATCGGCAAGCCGTTTGATCAGGCAGGCCGCTTCGACCAGCAATCGATGGTGTGTGGGCAGTGCCACGTTGAGTATTACTTTGATGGTAAAGACAAAGCGGTGAAATTCCCTTGGGACAAGGGCACTACGGTCGATGACATGGAAGTGTATTACGACAACATCGAGTTTTCCGACTGGACCAACCCGCTGTCCAAGACGCCAATGCTAAAAGCTCAACATCCAGAATATGAAACCTGGAGCGCGGGTATTCATGGCAAGAACAACGTCACCTGTATCGACTGCCATATGCCGAAAGTGCAAAACGCCCAA
Source organism: Serratia sp. PL7 (assembly GCF_945957435.1). Classification (NCBI taxonomy): domain Bacteria; kingdom Pseudomonadati; phylum Pseudomonadota; class Gammaproteobacteria; order Enterobacterales; family Yersiniaceae; genus Serratia; species Serratia sp. PL7. Next base: position 1,404 of record NZ_CAMFLB010000049.1, read on the forward strand.
GGCAAGATCTACACCGATCACAAAATTGGCAACCCGTTCGATAACTACGAACAAACCTGTAAGAACTGCCACACCCAGGATAAAGCCAGCATGCAGGCGGTGGTGGAAAAACGTAAGCAGGATATCAACGAGATCAAGCTGAAGGTAGAAGACCAACTGGTTCACGCGCACTTTGAGGCGAAAGCGGCCTGGGATGCCGGTGCCTCCGAAGCTGAGATGAAGCCTATCTTGACCCACATCCGTCATGCGCAATGGCGCTGGGATTATTCCATTGCTTCCCACGGTATTCAAATGCATGCGCCAGAAGTTGCATTGCGCATTTTGGGCACCGCGCTCGATCAGGCAGCACAGGCTCGGACTCAGTTGATCCGTCTGCTAGCGACCAAGGGCATCACCACTGAAATCCCACTGCCAGACATTTCCACCAAGGAAAAGGCTCAGTTGGCGCTGGGTATGGACATGCCGCAGTTGAACGCCGAAAAGCAGGAATTCCTCAAGACGGTGGTACCGCAGTGGGAAGAACAGGCACGTAAAACCGGGCTGTTAGGCAAATAACCCCTCCGCCCCGTGTGCGGGGCGTAAACAAATGGAGTCAATATGAGCGTACTGCGTTCGTTATTAACTACCGGGGTGCTTGCCTGTAGCCTTTGGCTGACAGTATTACCGGTATCGGCCCAGACCGACAGCCCCGCTGTTCAACAGAAATCGGCGGAAGTCACCTTGCAACGTAATCCGGATGAGGCCTGCCTGCGCTGCCACAAGCCGCAACAAAATGCGATGCACGGTAAACATGCGGGAGCCATTAACCCGAATAACAAATTGCCACTGACCTGCACCAACTGTCACGGTTTACCTTCGCTGCATCACCGTGAGGGCGTGAAGGATGTGATGCGTTTCAACGAGCCGATGTTCGGCGTGGAACAGCAAAACAGCGTTTGCCTGTCCTGCCATTTGCCAGAGACATTGCAAAAAGCCTTCTGGCCGCATGATGTGCATTTGGCCAAGGTGAGCTGCGCCAGCTGCCATACCTTGCACCCGCAGCAAGATAAGGTTCAGGGGCTGAACGACAAGGGGCGGATCAAGCTCTGCGTGGACTGCCACCGTCAGCAACAGGATGATCCCGCGTTTAATCCAGCGTCCGTAAGGCTGGATAAGGGGCAGCCATGAGCTGCTCACGGCGCCGTTTTATCGTAGGCATTGGCGTGTTGGCGGCTGGCTCGACCCTGGCGGAAAAGCTGCTGGCGCGCACCATGAACGTCAATGGCATCCGTTACGGCATGATCCACGATGAGTCGCGTTGCATCGGCTGTACCGCCTGTATCGATGCCTGCCGCGAAGTCAATCAGGTGCCGGTGGGCGTTTCACGCCTGGAGATCGTCCGCAGCGAACCGATAGGCCAATTTCCGGACGTGAAATACCGGTTTTTCCGCCATTCGTGCCAGCATTGCGATGATGCTCCCTGTGTGCATGTCTGCCCAACCGGAGCCTCGTTTATCGATGCCGCCAGCGGCATTGTCGACGTGAACCCGGATCTCTGTGTCGGTTGCCAATACTGCATCGCTGCGTGCCCTTACCGGGTACGCTTTATTCATCCGGTGAGCAAAACGGCGGATAAATGCGATTTTTGCCGCAAGACCAACCTGCGGCAGGGCTGTGAAGAACGAATAGATTTGATACTTCCGGGAACATGAGGAATTAAGCGGAAACTCGCGGGATTGCTGGGGTCGGCTCAAAATTGGATTTGATACCGGTTTGAAGAAAATGAAGCCGATCGGCAAATCATTTGATACTGCTACTTTCTGGACTTTAAAACTACAAAACCATCGTTCAAAATCAATTCTAACATGCTTCTAAAAAAACAGGCCGGTAAAATGCGGCTGGCTGTACCGCGATGCAACGAAAGGTTAGGAACCGCATTAACTGGCCTTCTTGCTGGAACTGGATGGGCCTGGCTTGGCTACATCTTCACCTGCTTCAGGTGACCCTTTTTTCAGTTGTTCATTGAGTCTCAATAAACGCATCTGTTCTTCTTGGGAAAGCTCTAGCAGCGCGGTTGTTGACTCATTAACGTTGTTTAAAAGTGCCAATACACCCTTTGCTCCAAGTTTTGCAAAAGTATCAATGAGTTTAGATTTCTCTTCACTGTTTAAAGCTTCAAAGAACATTGTCCACGTTAGAGCCATAAATCTCTCGTCTCTTAGCGGTGTTGCCGAGTACCCAATGCTGTAGGTACTGTTTTGACCGTGAAAATCGAGGTTATTTTTTTGATCATGATGTGAAACGTCAGATTCGTCAGCAATCAGAATCCCCTTTACCCCAGTCGCAAGCCATTCAACAGACACCCCTTCTACATTAGCTATCTTTAATGCCACATTGAGTGATGGCTCAGTACCTCGAGTCAGATAGTTGTTTAATGTGGAGAACGACAATCCCCACGCCCGAGCTGCAGCTCGTACAGTCCGCGTGCCAATTAATTGACGAATCCTCATTGAAATACTTTCTTTTGCTGACTCATCAAAAGAAAAGTTTGTTTCTTTTTCGCTACTCATTTTCCTTTCCTTGTAACTTTATGAAACTACTAAAAAAATCAAAATAGACAACAATAAAACCCAAAAAGACAAAAGAAAGAGGCGGATTTTCTTTACTTGTGCTCTTTGTGGATCAATACTTATTCCAACGGATAACCCCGCAGGATTATTCCAGCGGATAACTTTTAAGAGTAAACGAACTATGGAAAGAAATGAAGTGCGTGACTGGCATCGCATTGACATTGTCGCCGAGCTTCACAAGCGCGGCGTGACAATGCGCAGCCTTTCCACCAGTGCGGGGTTAAGTCCCGACACACTGAAAAATGCGCTGGCTCGTTCATACCCTAAAGGTGAGCGCATCATCGCGAATGCTCTCAATCTGGAACCGTCTTTAATCTGGCCCAGCCGCTACAGCAAGGACTTGTGATCATGTTTGCCACGGTGAATGAATTAGCGGGCCTGCCGGGTTTACCGGGAACGCCACAGGGCATCAGAGCCATGATGGGCAAACTGGTCAAACAGAATCAGACTCTGGTCCGTAAGCGTCAGGGAAGTAAGGCGTTTGAGTATCACATTGACAGCCTTCCTCTGGTTGCTCAAAAAGCGCTGCGTGACCGTCAGGTTAAAGAGCTGATGAACAATCAGGATGCAGCGTTGCCTGCTCCTGAGCGTTCAGCGGTGACGGAAAAGAGTGATACCCGGTTATCGCTTTACCGTGATCACCCCGTGCTGATGGAGCAAAAGCTCACTGGCTTAACCAGCGACCAACAAAAGATTGCTGATGCCCGTATTGCGCTGGTATCGGAAGTCATGAAGCTGGGGGAAATACCGGGATTCAGCTGCGCCAAAGCCATCAGGGAAATCGTCCGACGGTCCCGCAGCGGCGAGTTACCTGAGCATCTGGCCACACAGGTGACGTTAGCCAATGCCAAAAAAGGTTCATCACGCACCCTGAGCGAGATCTCCCTTAAGCGCTGGATGGCTGATTTCAAAAAAGCCAGAACATCGACTGAGCGTCTGGTACTCCTTGCACCTGGTAAGCGCCAGCGCGTGGAGCCTGAGGAAATTGCGTGGTTGCCTGATTTTCTGGCGTATTACCGTAATCCCAATGGTGTGACGATGGCTGAGGCATACGAGGATTTTATACATAGCTGGTATTCGCGATATTCGGATCAGCCGGAGATGCTTTTCTCTGCTCCGTCCTATAACACAGTGCGCTATGCGATGGATAAGCTGCCGGAAGTGGTAAAACAGCATCGCCGGATCACCGGCAGTGAAGCCCGTCAGATTGAGGGATTTGTACGCCGTGACTGGCTTTGCCTGCCGGTTAATTACGTCTGGATCGGGGATGGCCACGGCATGAAGATGAAAGTCGCCTCTCCTGAACATGGTAACCCTATCACACCAGAAGTGACGTTCATTCTGGACGGGAGCTGCCGATATATTGTGGGCTGGAGTCTGGCGCTGTCAGAAAGCGTTATTGCCGTTGCTGATGCCCTGCGTCACGGCATTAAGAATAACGGGGTGCCTTATATCTATTATTCCGATAACGGTGGCGGTGAGACCAATAACACGCTTGACGCTAATATCACCGGTATTTTACCGCGTCTCGGGGTTGACCACCGTCTGGGTATTCCTGAGAACCCGCAAGGGCGCGGCATCATTGAGATCCTCAACAAAACGCTGGGGATGCGTATCTCCCGTCAATTTTCCACCTACTACGGAACTGGCGCGGATAAAAGCACTACACGTAAGGTATCAAAATCCCTCATCGCCGCGCTGAACGCGGTGGATAAAGGGCGCGAACTGACTGTTAAGCAGGAACAGACTCTTCGCGATTTCCCGTCATGGAATGAGCTTATTGGGGAGATTGAAGCCGGGGTTCACTGGTACAACAACCGCGCCCACGATTCGCTGCCGTTGAAAGCTAATGGCGAGCATTTCACGCCAGCGCAGTTTCGTAAATACAAGCTGGAAAAGGAAAAAACCGAGATTGAATGGCTCTCCGACATTGAGCTTCGCCATATGTTTATGCCGGAGACTGAGTGCTCGGTCAGACGTTGCGAAATTCAGCTTTTCAATAACCTTTATTATTCCGAAGCACTTCGCGAAGAGCATGGCCGCAAGGTCCGTGTTAGTTACGACATTCACGATGCTACGAAGATTATCGTTCGTCGGATGGATGGTTCGCTGATATGTGAAGCCATCTGGGACGGCAACAAGAAAGCAGCATTCCCTGTTACGGCGGAATACTGGCAAAAACAGAAACGCATCAAAGGTATGCGCGAGCGTGGTGAGAAAAAAGTCCGTCTGGCCGAGGCCGAAAATGTGCTCACCCTCTCCGAACCAGCAGGGCCGGACTGGCTGGACAGCAATGTCTATCGCCCTGTCAGCCGGGCGGTTCCCGCTATGCAGGTTGTGTCTGAAGAAGAGGAATACAGCGAGGATGAATACCTGAATAACTCGCTGGATATGCTGGAATCAAATAAACGTAAAAACGCTATTTAAGGCCGTTTAAATACCCTTCAAATAATGGAGTGAATTATGTCTGAGGTGAATATTTCCGATATTCGCGAGGTTCTGCGCAACCTTGTTGATGGTAACCGATTTACTTTTGCTCAGGTTGCCCGTGAAACCGGCTTATCAACCGGTGTGGTCAGTGGCTTCATGAATAATAAATATGCAGGCGATAACGACCGTGTAGAACTGGTTCTGCAACGCTGGGTTACAAAGCAGCATTCTGCCGCCGAGTTGCCAGCGCCACCACGTTTTATTGAGACCCCGACCGTTAAACAAATCTGGACAGCCTTTCGCTATGCCCACCTGACGGAGTGCATCGGCGTGGTCTGCGGCAACCCCGGCGTAGGTAAGTCAGAGGCGGCACGTGAATATTGCCGCAGTAACGATAACGTCTGGCTGATAACGATCACCCCGTCCTGCGCCAGTGTGCTGGAGTGCCTGACCGAACTGGCCTATGAGCTGGGGATGAATGATGCGCCGCGCCGTAAGGGGCCACTGGCCCGCGCCCTGCGACGCCGTCTTGATGGTACTCAGGGCCTTGTCATTATTGATGAAGCTGACCATCTGGGCGCGGAAACGCTCGAAGAGCTTCGCCTGCTGCAGGAGGCCACCCGCGTCGGGCTGGTGCTGATGGGTAACCACCGCGTCTACAGCAACATGACCGGCGGTAACCGCACCGTCGAGTTCGCCCGCCTGTTCTCACGTATTGCCAAACGTGTGGCGATTAACAAGACCAAAAAGGCGGATGTGGAAGCGATTGCTGATGCCTGGCATATCGACGGTGAAAAAGAGCGTGAACTGCTTCAGAAGATTGCGCAGAAACCCGGCGCACTACGCATCCTCAGTCATTCCCTGCGGCTTGCAGCGATGACGGCTCACGGCGCAGGTCAGGCTGTCAGCGAGAGCTACATCCTCAAGGCGCTGCGCGATCTGGATCTGGATGTTGATGTTTCGACGTTATTAAGGGGTTAACACCATGATTACTGAACGTATTGCTGAACATGTTGGTATGGCCACCGCTGCGCAGGCATGGCTGCAGGCGCGCGGTAGTCGTGTTACGGAGATGCGGGTGTGGATGCGCCGCCCGTGTCTGGAAATCACCTGTCCGCCGACTGAACTGGTGAACAGGGCTAATCATCTGATTGAACGCTGCCCCACCGGGACCCGCTCCGTGTGGATGGCCACTCTCGAAGGTTGTCATGTTATCTGGAGGTAGTTATGCAAAAGCGCCGTAAGTGGACCAAGTCCGAAATTCAGTTTGTCTGTGAGAATGCCGGGAAAATGACGGCAGCGGAGATGGGCGAGAAACTTAACCGCACCCGTCAGGCCATTCAGTCTCAGGCTAACCGCTGGGGCTTGTCCGTTCTGGTTAAACCATCGGATGATCATGATATCTACCTTTGCCGTGAGCTTTATAAAGAGGGCCTGACCATTCCTGTTATTGCCGAAAAAATGGAATTAAGTCGCCGTGTTGTTTCGAATATTGTTTATTCAGATTGCTATTAATTCAGTGAGGACTTTATGAATACTGCAAATACCATCCCGGACGGTTACCGGATTAACGCTCAGGGTCACCTGGTTCCTGAGTCACAGATTAAACCACTGGATAAACTGCGTGATGAAGTGGTGCTCGGCATCGTGGAGGCAGCTCGTCTGCAGCGTCAGTATCTGGTCGAGTTCAAGCTCGGTTCTATGGCGAAAATCGGTGATTTTATCGACCTTTCAGCAGCGGAATACGGTGTGGAGTATGGCGGTGCCAAAGGCAATGTCACTCTGGTCAGCTTTGATGGCCGTTACAAGCTGGTTCGCGCCGTAGGCGAGCATCGCATCTTTGACGAGCGCATTCAGGCAGCAAAAAAGCTGATTGATGACTGCATTCATGAATGGTCTGCCGGGGCTAACGAAAAAATTATGGCAATGGTCGATCATGCCTTCCGCGTCAATAAACAGGGCCGGATTGATATCAATCAGGTTCTGGGTCTCCGCTCACTGAATATTGACGATGCCAAATGGAATGAAGCAATGGACGCTGTGGCCGATGCTATTCAGGTCACAGGAACCAGTCAGTATCTGCGTTTATATGAGCGTCAGGACGATGGCACTTATAAGCAAATATCGCTGGATTTAGCCAAACTCTGAATATTCGTTAATTAACTTTGTTTAATTTCCGGCGTCAGCGCCGTGGGGTTGCTCACGCCGAAAATCAGTAAGGACATATTATGAATGCTAAAAATACTGCTATTTATGACGCGGCTTTATCTAAATGGGGATTTGAATCACAGGTGCTTGTTCTTTCTGAAGAAGCCAGCGAATTATCAGCTGCCTGCTCGCGTTTTCTTAACCACAAAACCGACAGCAGCAAAGTGGCTGAAGAAGCGGCGGATGTCGAGATCATGATTGAGCAACTGCGTCATAACGGGATGGGCCCGATGATTGACCATGAAAAGAACCGCAAGATGGTGCGTCTGGCTCAGGTTGTTGGTGTTGAGTCACAACCTGTCAGCCCCTTTGGTCCGTCCGTTATGGGGCTTCTGGAGGAAGCGACCGAACAGATGGCGCTGGCAGAAACCCTCTATCGCGACACCAAAACCAGCAATCGCTATGCCGCCGCCCGCGCCCGTATGGCCGTCAGTCTGCTGATGCAGGCTGCTCAGAAGATGATGCGCGAGCAGCAGTATGCCGAACGTATGCGGGCGGAGGATAAAGCTCATGATTAATTTAGAGCAGATTAAAGCTGATATTGCGGCCCGCAAGGCGATGCCAGCATGGGGGCCTCAGACGTCTATCGAGCGCATAAAGACTATCAACGCCACGCTTCCCAGCTTTTCGCTGAAAACGGTTGAGGCGCTGGTAGAGATGCTGGAGTCCCGCACCGTCACCGTGAAGCTGCCGCCAAAAATTGAGCGCGACGATGCTACTGGCTGGTTTATGTACAACGGCGGCCGCGTCGGCGGAGGTGCAGCCGAGTGGTACAACAAGGCGCTGGATGATGTCAGTTCTGTGATGGCCACCACTGGCACCAGCGCTGAGGATAGTAGCGTCGATGCTGATGTGAGCGACAGAAATCAGCCGGGGATGGTTGTAGCGGTACATATCGATGTCGGCGACTTCGTGAAATTCAGCGGTCAGGTGTATGAGGTGAAGGAAACCTACTTTGACGATCACGACGTAACTCTATGGTTCGTTTGTGGCGAAGCGCTGAAATGCTCAGCAGGTTGCCAGATAGAAGTGGTTTCAGCGCCAGGGGAGGCAGAGTAAATGATTGCAACAATCGGCACATTTCTGTTCTGGGGCGTTGTCATCGTTGCGGGCGCTACCGCTGTAATTTGCGCATTTATCGGCTTTATGTTCCTCGTCAACTACAGGCGGTAACCAATGACCCGCTCAAACGCAATCCAGATTATCCATATCGCCAAAAGCCAGCTGGCGCTTGACGATGACACTTACCGCTCCTTGCTGGGGGCAGTAGTTCCCGGCAAGTCGAGCTGCCGCGAGATGACCATCGTCGAGCTGCAGAACGTTATCCAGGCGCTGGAGGCTAAGGGGTTCAAAAGCAAACCTCAGCGCCGTTCTAAGCGCCGCATGTCTGCCCCGTCAGACGTGAGCCTGAAAATCCGTGCAATATGGAAAACGATGTTTAAAGAGGGTTTTATCCGGGATGGTAGCGATATTGCGCTCGACCATTTTGTCCAGCGCCAGACTCGCATCCGTAATGGCGGTGCTGGCGTATCCAGCCTTGAGTGGTTACGAGCCGACGCCGAGGACAACCTGCTAGAGAGCCTGAAGCAATGGCATATCCGGGAGATGAAAAAAGCCATGCTGGCACACCATGCCCGACTCCCCGAAAACCCGGTCACCGGTGACGAAAGCCGGGACTATGACACAATCTGCAGCGCTTACGCTGACGCAGCCAGAAGGTGGAAAAAATGAGTGATGATCTCTTTGGTGATGTGCAGGACGACAGCATTCTTGAGCACATGGATGATAGTGACTTGGAAAATGTTAAATTTCCTGTTCTCATTGCTGAGCTAAATGACCTGTTACGGTATGAGTTTCAGCGTATTGGGATTGCCCCCTCTCACTCTATTGAAGTCGTTTCCGCGATCTGCAGCCAGTTAGGTGGTATCCAGATTTATCTTCCGCGCGGGAAGGTTCTTGAGTATTTTATCCGTGATATTAAAATCTGGCGTGATTACACTGGAGATAATGTTAAAGAGCTGGCTCATAAGTATGAAGTTACGTTTAATACTATTTATAAGGCTATCCGCAGAATGAGACGTATTGAGCACCTTAAGAGACAACCCAAACTGTTGTGAGTATGAGGAACATATGAAGAAAAAAATAGGAATTGTAATGTTGATGGGGCTGCTTCCCTTTACTTCTTTGGGGAAAGAGCTTCCAACATCAGATTATGTATTATCACAACTACAGTCAGGAAAGTTGGTCAATGACGGGAAGTGGATAGAGAAAAACAATAACGATGGGAAAGCTTACCAAAGCCTCAAGTCAGGCGAGTATAGTTTTACATTGTCAAAAGACTTTTTCGAAGTTGCTCAATCAGTAGATCCCAATGGGATAGATTCAGAGAATAATGCTCTTAAAGTTCATACGGTTTGTCTTATGATTGCCACAATAGGATTAAAACGGAATCTTACTGAACAAGAGAACTCAGCGGTTATTGATACAGTTGCTGGCTCAGCACAAATTGTTCCGACCGGAGCTTATAGTGTTGTCGATGGATTTGATTTTTATAGTTTGATTAAAGCTGTTAATGGTAATCCAGTTTTTACCTGCGGCCTCAGAAACGCAATTCATTAAAAACAACAAAGCCGGTTAATCCGGCTTTTTTTTTGCCTGTCGCAAAATGGGATTTGTCAGATTGACTCAATCCCAAAGGTGCAGGCATGACAACATCATTTACCCCCGCATTTTCCCACGCGCTCGCTTTCGTTCTTGCCCGCGAAGGTGGTTATGTTAATGACCCGACCGACAAAGGCGGCGCCACTAAACACGGCATTTCCGACAAGCGCGATGGTCTTGCCGATGGCAAAACCGACGTCGATGGCGATGGCAAGCCCGATACCCGCATTAAGGGCCTGACCGAAGAACAGGCCGGGCAGATTTATTTCCGCGATTACTGGTATCCGGCTTATTGCACTGACTGGCCAGACGGTATCTCACTCTTTGTCTTTGATTCCTCCGTGCAGCATGGCGCTAAAAAAGCGATCCAGCTCCTGCAGGATGCGGTTGGCGTCACCGCTGATGGCATTATCGGCCCAAAAACCCGCACCGCAGTAGCCTCTGCAGATGCTGAATGGCTCCTGACTCGCTGCTTCCTGCGTCGCTCCCGTTATTACGCCGACATCATCAAATCCAATTCTTCTCAGGGTAAATACCTCAATGGCTGGTTTAACCGACTGGATTTACTGGCGAACGCCTGTCAGGAGGTCATTGGCGGTCAGGTCTCGGTTCCCCGGAGCTGAGCATGGGTAAAGGCTGGGATTCATCGTTACGTGCGGGGCGGCGCGATCGCCTCCGTCAGGAAGTGCTTCACCGGGTTGCCGGTGGCCCTCCACCCGTTCCACGCGATTACAAAGGCTGCGACGGCACTCATGCCAGTTATTACCGCAGGGGCTGGGACTCCGTCGATACACGAGACATCGTCTGGCAGTGCCAGCGATATAAGGAAAAGCATAATGTTTAAATTAAATACCGACGGGCTGATTCAGGCGTTGATCCGGGTATTTCAGTCCGGCTGGTCTGTGGTCGCTCTCATCGGGTTATCGCTGCTGGTCAGTTGTTTCTATGGCCGTCAGGCATTTGTTGTCTGGTGGCTGACGTTCTCCGGTGCCCTGTTAATAGCGGCAAGTATCTGGCTAGGAAACCTGCCTTATCGTTTACGTCAGCCTGACCGCCCGGCCCGAAAATGGGTGAGTTGTGTCTCATGGCTGATCTGGGCTTTCGGCGCTTTTCTGCTGGCCTTTGCCCCCGTCTTTGCAACCAGTCCGTCGTCATGCTGCTTAACCCTCTCGCCGGTCTGACTGTGGTCATTCTGTATGCCTGGCTGGTTCGTAAGGAGGTAATAAATTGGATCCTGTAACGCTTTCCACTATTGCCTCCGTCCTGCTGAAGGCCGGACCTTCTCTGGTTCGCACTGTCGGCGGCTGGTTCGGCAGCGACAGTACCACGGCGAAAGCCGCTGACTCGGTGGCCAGTATTGTCGAGACCGTCAACGGTGCCATCAACCCCGCCGACCAGCAGCGTGTTCTGGAGCAGAAGCTGGCGCAGTTGCCGCCCGAGCAGCTTGTCCAACTGGAGGGCCTCAAGGTACAACTGCAGCAGTTCCAGCTGGAGCGGGACAAGGCGCAGATGGCAGACCAGCAGGCCGCACACCACGAACAGCAGGAAACCATCCGCAACGGCGACAACGCCACGGACGAATATGTCCGCCAGACCCGCCCGCTGATGGCCCGCTTATCCCTCTACAGCAGCATTGCTTACGTGATGATCATGTCTCTGGGCCAGCAGGCTGGTGCGGTGGCAGGTGCCTTTGGTCATGCGTTTTCCATGCCCGAACCGGACTGGGATATCGCGCTCATGCTGGCAACCCCGGCGCTGGGCTATCTGGGTTTCAGGACGCTGGACGGTTTCGCCCGGTACAGCAAATCCAGCAAACACAAGGTCATGGTGGGTAAATGACCAAAGCGTTTGATCGCGCCAGCGACCTTGAAATGGAAGAACGCGAACGGGCCTTAAACAACCATTTAAACCGGGTTAAAGAGCTGCCGGAGAATTACGGATTTTGTAACGACTGCGGTGCGGCTATTCCTGTAGCCCGACTTCAGGCATTGCCGTATGTCGCGACCTGTGTCACCTGTCAGTCCATCAGAGATATCAGGGGGAAGCATGGGCTGGGAAATTATTAAGGGCAACTGGGCGATCATCTGGGCTCTGTTTATGTCTGCCGTGAACGTCATTCAGCTCCTGCTGGCCAAAACCTACGTCAAACGTGAGGAGCTGGAGCTGATGCGTACCCGACTGCAGAGCATTGAGAACACTATCGCGGGGCTACCCAGTCAAAAAGACCTGCACCAGCTGCAGCTAGAAATGAGTAATTTGCGGGGTGACCTCCGCGAACTGGGACCGGCGATTCGCCAGGTGAAACATGTCAGCGATCTGCTTCTGGAAAACGAGCTGAAGGAAAAATAAGAGGTGACTATGCGTGACATTCTCGACCAGGACCAGCGCCTGGTTATTCTGCGATCTCTTGTCGAATGCGGCGACAGTGCCAACGAGTCGATTCTGCAGACGTGCCTGCAGACGTATGGCCATCGCGTTTCCCGCGATACGGTGCGCACGCATCTGGCGTGGTTGCGTGAGCAGGGTCTGGTCAGTCTGACGGATGTTTCCGGCTGTTATGTGGCGGAAATCACCGGTCGCGGTGACGACGTCGCCAGCGGTCTGGCCACGGTTCCGGGGGTGAAAAAGCCCCGCGCGAGGGGATAATGATGGCTAAAACTAAACCTTATACCGAAGCACAGCGGCGTATTTTTTATCAACTGGCCGCAGTGATGGTTTGCTCAGAGATTGAGTCTCAGGTTATCGCGCCGTTCAGCGAGAAAGAGACCGGAAAACCTTATGACCGCAGCTCCCCTGATAGCTTTACCAACACGTTTCTGAACAAGAATCCTGAGTTCAGACGTGCATTCGAAACGCTGGGCCGGGCTATCGCCAGAGAGCGGAAAAACCAGCTTCAGATGGCAAAGGCATCAAGGAGCAAACATGGCAGTTGAAAAACCGACCCGTGGCCGCCCCTCCAAAATCGACCTGCTGCCGGATGGCGTTCGCGACCAGCTGCACCAGATGCTGCGCGAGAAACGTCATACCCAGGAAGAGATCCGCGAGGCCATCAACGAACTGATTGACGGCCACAACTTGCCAGAAGACATGAAACTGAGCCGCACGGGGCTGAATCGCTACGCCAGTCGTATGGAGGAGTTCGGAGCAAAGATTCGCGCCTCCCGCGAAATGGCCGAAATCTGGGCCGCTAAGCTGGGGTCTGCGCCGACGTCTGACGTTGGCAAATTGTTGATGGAGTTTGTGAAAACGCTGGCATTCGAAACATCGATGTCACTCGCAGAAGAAGAAGGCCCGGTTGAGCCGAAGGCTCTCGGCCAGCTGGCGCTGGTTGCTCAGCGTCTGGAGGCGGCAGCGATGGCCAGCCATAAACGTGAGAAAGAGATCCGCCAGGCCTTCGCCGAAGAAGCCGCCGCGCAGGCGGAGAAAATCACCAAAAGCGCCGGGCTTTCTGCGGAAACCGCCGCTGATATCCGTCGCCAGATTCTGGGGATCGTATGATGGCCGGACCATTGTCATCGCAGGAACAGTTACGTAATCAGTCCGCCAGCGCCATTCTGGCGGGCGAGTTCGACGCGGATCAGGTGCTGCTGCCGTATCAGCGCCGGTGGATTGCGGACACGTCCCAGCTCAAGATTGCCGAGAAATCCCGTCGTACCGGCCTGACGTGGGCGGAAGCCGCCGAGGCGGCGCTCAGCGGGTCAATGTCACCGGAAGCCGGGGGAACCGACACCTTCTATGTCGGCACCACCAAAGACATGGCGCGTGAGTTTATCGACGCCTGCGCTATGTGGGCGAAGGCATATAGTCTCGCGGCCTCAGCGATTGGCGAGGAAGCGCTGGAGGATGACGACAAGGACATACTGGTTTACGTCATCAACTTTGCCAGCGGCTTCAAAATCAAGGCGCTGTCGTCCAACCCCTCAAACCTGCGCGGTATGCAGGGTAACGTCATCATCGATGAAGCAGCATTTCAGAAAGACCTCGCTGCCGTACTGAAAGCGGCGCTGGCGCTGACCATGTGGGGCTCTAAGGTCCGCTTGATCTCCACCCATAACGGCATTGAAAACCTGTTCAATACCATCATCACTGACAGCCGTGCGGGCAAAAAACGGTACTCCGTTCACCGTATTGATATTGAGCTGGCCATCAGCGAGGGGTTGTATCGTCGTATCTGCCAGGTGACGAAAAAGCCGTGGTCACCAGATGCTGAAGCGGAGTGGCTGGCGAATCTGCTGAGCGATACCGCCACTGAAGAAGACGCCCGCGAGGAATACTATTGCGAGCCGAAGAACGGCGGCGGCACCTATCTGGCCCGCTCCATCCGCGAGCGTGCCGCGCGGGGCTCCGGTCCCGTTCTGCGTTTCACCGGCACGGCAGAATTCAATGCCATGCCGGAAATCATCCGCGCACTGGATATGCAGGAGTGGCTGGATAAGGTGGTGCTGCCTGTGCTGAACACGCTCCCGCAGAACCTCCGCCACTGTCTCGGCGAGGACTTCGCGCGGTCGGGTCACCTGACGGTCTTTGCGCCGATGACCGTCAACGACGACACCACGCGTACCGTACCGTTCCTTGTCGAGTTGGCCAACGTTCCCTACAAGCAGCAGGAGCAGGCGCTGTTCTTTATCTGCGACAGGCTACCGCGCCGCGACGGTATCAAGTTGGATGGACGGGGGAACGGTAACTATCTTGCCGAACAGGCGGCGGAGAAGTACGGCGCAGAGGTGGAGGTGGTCATGCCTTCCGTCGCCCACTACCGCGAGAACATGCCGCGCTTCAAGGCTGCGTTCGAAGACGATGAGCTGGTCCTGCCGAAGCATGAAGATGTCATCAGCGACCTCGGGCAGATTGTCGTTCAGCGCGGGGTGCCTGGAATTGATGACCGGGAGAATACCGGCAGCGATGGCCACAAGCGTCACGGCGACAGCGCGTATGCGATCTTCCTTGCCTTTCTCGCCAGCAAAGAAGACTGCCAGCGCTATGAGCTGCATCGGCTTAACAAATCCCAACAGCAGCGCAATAGCGACAGTCGCCGCCAGTTGCGCATCACACGTGGCCTTAAAAATCAGCGAGGACTGCTTTGATGCTGAAGAAACTCTCCGGTGCGATCCGACGCCTGCTTAACCCGGCAACCGATGAAACCGTCTCCGTTAATGAAACCGATATGACCCAGCCCGAAGCGCGGGCCAGACGCGCCAGCGTCAGGTCGCCCTCTGCGGGCATCAGCGTGGCGAGCACCTTATCCCCGGCGAGATTAGCCGGGGTCCTGCGCAATGTGACCGAGGGAAACGCACGGGACTACTTCATCCTTGCGGAAGAGATGGAAGAGCGTGACCTACACTACGCAAGCGTACTGCGTACCCGCAAGCTGACCGTGGCCGGTATCCCTCCTGCAGTAGAGGCGGCCAGCGACGATGAGCATGACGTATTGCTGGCTGATGCTGTTCGCGATCTTGTCGAGCAGCCGCAAATCCCGGAGCTGTTATTTGATCTGCTCGATGGCCTCGGTAAAGGTGTTGGGGTCTGCGAAATTCTGTGGAGTACCCGTGATGGCTGGATGCCGCGTGATTATGAGTGGGTTGACCCGCGGTTCCTGAAACCCGACAGCGACACACTGCGCGAGTTCCGTTTGTTGACTGACGAACAGCCGGTGGACGGTATTCCCCTGACGCCGGGAAAATATGTGCTGCATTATCCCCGGCTGAAGTCTGGTTTGCCCCTGCGAAATGGTCTGGCCCGTCTGGTGGCGGTGATGTATATGCTCAAGTCCTTCACCGTGCGTGACTGGTGGGCGTTTGCCGAGAAGTTTGGTATTCCCATCGTCGTTGGTAAGTACGGTAATAATGCCTCCGATGAGCAGATTAGGACCCTCATCGATGCGATCGCCTCTATTGCATCGGATGCAGGCTGCGCCATCCCCCAAAGTATGCAACTGGAGATGCAGGAAACTGCCAGCCGCAACGGTGGTGGCGCACTGTTCAAGGAAATGGCGGAATGGTGCGACGCCCAGACCAGTAAGGCCGTACTGGGGCAGACCATGACCACCGACGACGGCAGCTCGCGATCTCAGGCCGACGTGCATGACCGGGTGCGCATGGATATTGCCCGCTGGGATGCCCGTCAACTGGAGAACACTCTAAATGAGTTTCTGGTACGCCCGTTTATCCAGTTCAACTATGGGCCGCAGGAAAAGTACCCGCGTGTGAAGCTGACTATCAGCGAACCGGAGGACCTCAAAGCCTTTGTCGATGCGCTTATCCCCCTGGTCGATCGTGGTCTGCGGGTGCAGGAATCGGAGGTCCGGGACAGGTTCGGTCTGGCTGAGCCGGAGAACGGCGCAGCGGTACTCTCACCTTCTAACAGCTTCTCCGCCTTCAGCCCTGCACCGGCACTCAACCGTGAGCAACTGGCGCTTAACCGTTCTCAGGACGATGAGATTGACGTGATGGCCAGCGAGGCGATGAAAGACTGGGAGCAGACCGGCGATGCCTTTACCAGTCCGGTGCTGCAGCTGGCGAAAGACGTCGGGAGCTTTGAGGAGTTTCTGGCGCGTCTGCCGGACCTGCAGAAGACGCTGGAGCCTGCCGCGTTCGTCGAGCAGCTGGCTATGCTGAGCTTTAAGGCGCGGACGCTGGGAGATGCGAATGATGGCTAAGGCTCCCGATATTATCCCCAAAGAGGCACTGGCCTGGCTGAAGTCGAAAAAGCTGACGCCGGGCTTCGATTACCGTGATGTGTGGCGGCAGGAGCACAGCATCGGTTTCACTGTGGCGAAGATGACCCAGCTCGACCTGCTCTCTGACGTCAGGGCGCTGGTTGAAGACGCGATGGCCAGCGGCCAGTCGTTCGCCGAGTTCCGGGAGGTGCTGAAGCCCCTGCTGGTGAAGCGTGGATGGTGGGGTCAGCAAATGATGGATGATCCGCTGACAGGTGAGACAAAGCCGGTGCAGCTCGGCAGCGATCGTCGTCTGCGCACTATCTACGATACCAACATGCGCACTGCCCGCAGCGCCGGTCAGTGGGACCGCATCCAGCGCACTAAGCGCGCGATGCCCTATCTGCTCTATACGCTGGGCCCGTCACGCGAGCACCGCGCCGAGCACCTGAAATGGGCGAACCTTTGCCTGCCGGTGGATGACCCGTTCTGGCTGACCCATTTCTGCCCCAACGGCTGGGGCTGTAAATGCGGGGTTCGCCAGGTCAGCAAATACGAGTACGATCAGCTACAGAAAAATGGCGTCCCGCGCAACGTGCAGCAGCTCGACGACAGCGGCCAGCCTACCGGTCACGTTGTCCGACAGACTGTACCGGTCCGCACCGAAGCGCCGCCCGTCAAACGGGTGAAGTGGGTTAACAAGCGCACCGGTGAAGAGGAGATGGTGCCGGAGGGGATTGATCCGGGCTGGGACTACAATCCGGGCACGCGCCGACAGGCTGAGCTTGAGCGCCAACTGGCCGCGAAGCAAAGCGCCTTCGACAGTGATAACTAACCGAGGCGGTAATCCGCCTCAAACGCGCTCAGGGACTTTACCGGCATTTGTGGTACGATGATTCTCTGAAAATTTCTTAAACGCGCCACGGCGTTTTTGAACGGGGTTTGAACGTGGTTCCCCGCTGCGTTTGCCGTAACTCTTCCTTTATATACAGTAAAAGAAGTTAATCCGGTTTCTTCCTTTATATAGCCGACACTGTCCGTCAGTTACCTTTAACGACGGACAGCACCATGCCAAAGCCTGCAACACAACTCGAATTTCTGGCCCTGTGCTTTGAGCTTCCCGACCTTTCGGAGGCCAGCACGCCTCTGCCGGAATGGTTGCCGATGATCCCTGCGGGAACATTCACTGGCCGGGATGGCCGTTCCTGGGTAAACGACAATCCGCAGGCCTTCATTGCCACGTCCTTTCGTTACCCGACGTTGCCGTTTGATGCCGAGCATTCCACCGAGCTGCTTGGCCCTAAAGGTGAAGAAGCTCCGGCCTATGCCTGGATTGATGCCATGCGTGTCAACGCTGACGGCAGCATTGATGGTCATATCGAGTGGACGCCTGACGGCGAAGCGCTCGTTCGCGGTAAGAAGTACCGCTATTACAGCCCGGCTTTCCGTCATTTCTCTACCGGTCAGGTCTCGCATCTGTCCAGCGCTGGCCTGACCAACAAACCCAACCTGTATTTACCCGCACTTAACTCGGAGAACACCATGCCTGTACCTGTGCAGATTGCCACGGCACTGGGTCTGGCTGAGACCGCGTCGGTTGACGACGCCGTATCAGCGATCCAGACCATCAAAAACAGTGAATCGCTTGCGCTGAACCGTGCTCAAAACCCGGACCTGTCGAAGTTTATCCCGCTGGAGACCCATCAACTGGCGCTCAATCGCGCTCAGACAGCAGAGGACCGCCTGAAGACGCTGGATGAGAAAACGGCTACCGCGCTGGTTGACGATGCCGTGACCGCCGGGAAAGTCGCGCCCGCTAACCGCGATATGTATCTGGCCCTTTGCCGTACTGAAGATGGTCGCCAGAAGTTTGAAGCGTTCGTAAAAACTGCGCAGCCATTGGTTAATCAGGACCCGTCCAAAG
>NZ_CAMFLB010000050.1:0-19837 GCF_945957435.1 Serratia sp. PL7
CTTTCAAGCGTTCAAAAAACCAGCCAAAACGTCATTTATGGGTATTTATTGAGCAAAAAAGGAAGGTTTTAAGAGTTTTGCTCGAAGAAAACCCGTCAACCAGGCTAAAGCCAAAGAAAAGGGGGCGGTAAAAACCGCCCCCTTCTATATAGCTACCAACAGCTACTTTTATTGCTTGGCAACGATATGGTCGTTTTCCACGTCCAGCGTCACCGGTTTGCCTGGGATCAACTTGCCAGACAAGATTTGCTGTGCCAGCGGGTTTTCGATTTCCTGCTGGATAGCGCGTTTCAACGGCCGCGCACCATACACAGGGTCGTAACCCGTTTTGCCCAACAGCTCCAAAGCCGGTTCCGTGATGCTGACTTCGTAGCCGCGCTCTTCCAGACGCTGGTACAGACGTGCCAACTGGATCTTGGCAATCTGCGCGATATGTTTCTGGCCGAGCGGATGGAACACCACCACTTCGTCGATACGGTTGATGAATTCCGGACGGAAATGTTGACTCACCATCTCCATGACCGATTCCTTCATCTGTGGATAGCTCATCTGACCGAAATGCTCCTGGATCAGATCGGAACCCAGGTTAGAAGTCATGATCACCACCGTATTACGGAAATCAACGGTACGACCTTGTCCGTCTGTCAGACGTCCGTCATCCAACACCTGCAACAGGATGTTGAACACATCTGGGTGCGCTTTTTCCACTTCATCCAGCAGGATCACGGAATACGGACGACGGCGCACCGCTTCTGTCAGATAACCGCCCTCTTCATAACCGACATAACCCGGAGGTGCACCCACCAGCCGCGATACGGAGTGTTTCTCCATAAACTCGGACATGTCGATACGCACCATCGCGTCATCACTGTCGAACAGGAACCCAGCCAACGCCTTACACAGTTCGGTTTTACCCACCCCGGTAGGCCCCAGGAACAGGAATGAACCGATCGGCCGGTTAGGATCGGAAAGACCGGCACGGCTACGGCGAATGGCATTGGACACCGCGTTCACCGCTTCATCCTGGCCAATCACCCGTGAGTGCAGTTCCTGCTCAAGACGCAGCAGCTTGTCGCGCTCACCTTCCAGCATTCTGGCCACCGGGATACCGGTCGCTTTCGCCAATACTTCAGCGATTTCGGCGTCGGTAACGCGGTTACGCAGCAGCTTCATGGTCTTGCCTTCTGCCTGCGTGGCCGCCTCAAGCTGTTTTTCCAGCTCAGGGATTTTGCCATACTGCAGTTCAGACATGCGCCCAAGGTCACCTACGCGGCGCGCCTGCTCCAGCGTGATCTTGGCCTGTTCCAGTTCCGCCTTGATATTCTGGGTACCAGACAGCGAAGCCTTTTCCGCTTTCCACTCTTCTTCCAGTTCTGAGTATTCGCGCTCTTTCTGCTCCAGCTCGCTACTCAGCATTTCCAGGCGTTTCTTGCTGGCGTCATCCGATTCCTTGTTCAGTGCCTGCTCTTCCAGTTTCAACTGGATGATGCGGCGCTCCAGGCGATCGAGCGATTCCGGTTTAGAGTCCATCTGCATACGAATGCTGGAGGCGGCCTCATCGATCAAGTCGATGGCCTTATCCGGCAACTGACGGTCGGAAACATAGCGGTGCGACAGCGTTGCCGCCGCTACGATCGCCGGGTCCGTGATCTGTACGTGGTGATGCAGCTCATAGCGTTCTTTCAGGCCACGCAGGATGGCGATGGTGTCTTCCACGCTCGGTTCCGCGACATAGACTTTCTGGAAGCGGCGCTCCAGCGCAGCATCCTTCTCTATATATTGGCGATACTCGTTTAGCGTGGTCGCCCCTACGCAGTGCAGTTCCCCACGGGCAAGCGCGGGTTTGAGCATATTGCCAGCATCCATCGCGCCATCAGCTTTACCGGCACCCACCATGGTATGCAGCTCATCGATGAACAGGATGACGCTGCCTTCCTGTTTGGAAAGATCGCTCAGCACCGCCTTCAGGCGTTCTTCAAATTCGCCCCGGTATTTCGCCCCGGCAATCAACGCGCCCATATCCAGGGAAAGCACGCGTTTATGCTTCAGCCCTTCGGGAACTTCACCGTTGATAATGCGCTGAGCCAAGCCTTCAACGATGGCGGTTTTACCGACACCAGGCTCACCAATCAGTACCGGGTTGTTTTTGGTACGGCGTTGCAGCACCTGAATGGTGCGGCGGATCTCTTCATCACGGCCAATCACCGGATCAAGCTTGCCTTGTTCTGCACGCTCAGTGAGATCGATAGTGTATTTTTTCAGAGCCTGACGCTGATCTTCAGCACCTTGGTCATCCACGCTGTCTCCTCCCCGCATTTGCTCAATGGCTTTGGCTATTTTGTCCGCTGTGGCACCGGCCGCTTTCAGCAGATCGGTCAAATTACCGCGATCTTCAAGCACCGCCAGCACAAACAGCTCGGATGAAATAAATTTGTCTGCCCGCTTTTGCGCCAGCTTGTCGCAAAGGTTGAGGACGCGTACCAGTTCATGTGAGGGTTGAACATCCCCACCGGTACCTTCGACCTGCGGCAGACGAGACAATGCCTGATCGATGTCGGTACGCACTCGCGCAGCATCAATCCCGGCAGAAGTCAGTAATGGGCGAACCGTGCCCCCATCCTGATTGAGCAGGGCGCTCATCAGATGTAACGGTTCAATAAATTGATTGTCGCGCCCAAGGGCCAAAGATTGGGCATCGGCGAGGGCAAGCTGGAATTTGTTAGTAAGACGATCCAGACGCATAACACCTCCAATGTAGGTCAAAATTGCTACTGGAGATTAAATGAGGTCATCCCTCAAATTTTCAAGGTTATCTCGACACTATATTATGAGTACAACGTCATGCATCAGTGGATCGTCCTAGGGCAGTAGGTTATCTCACCCAGATCAAACTTGCCATACGTCCGGTTGTTCCGTCGCGCCGATAGGAGAAAAAATGACTCATTTCGTTCATTGTGCAACGATTACCGCCATAAATGGCGAAAATACCAGCACGTTGAAGGCGCTGGCGAGCCAAAAGATAGAGGTCTGCGAGGAATTTTTCACCATGGGGAGTAAAAGCGGCAGCGGCGGCGCTATCAATATCCATAAATGCCGCACGCACTTCAGCCCCAACTTCGAACCGGTTTGGGCCGATCGCCGGGCCTAGCCAGGCAGTGATGTTTTCTGGTGCCGCAGCAAAGCGCGCCACGGTATTTTCCAGCACGCCATGACATAAGCCACGCCAACCGGCATGCGCGGCGGCAACTTCATCACCTGCTTGTGAAGCAAACAGCACCGGCAGGCAATCCGCCGTCATCACCGCGCAGACCAACCCGGCCACATTGCTGTAAACCGCATCGGCGCGCAAATCTTCAGGCGTTTGGCCATCAAGCGTCAGTACACGAGTGCCATGTACCTGCTCCAGCCACAGTGGCATCTGAGGCAAGCCAGCCGCCGTTACCAGGCATTGGCGGTTACACGCCACGGCCTGTGCATCATCACCAACATGCTCACCGAGGTTCAGCGAGTCGTAGGGGGGAAGGCTGACACCGCCATGACGAGTGGAGCTGCAGGCTGTTACCCCTGCAGGCAGCGGCCAATCGGGTACAATCAGCGAACTCATTACCAATCCATCTGATCTTTGAATTCTTCGGTATCGAGCTTCAGCGCGTTGATCAGATCGACCATATCCTGTGGGATTGGCGCATGCCATTCCATCTGGATACCGCTGATCGGATGATACAGGCGCAACATAGTTGCATGCAGTGCCTGACGGTCAAAGCCGCGCAACGTGTTGATAAAGGCCTCTGATGCCCCTTTTGGCGGACGTGGACGGCCACCGTAGAGTTGATCGCCCACCAGCGGATGGTCGATATACGCCATATGCACACGGATCTGGTGCGTACGGCCGGTTTCCAGGCGCAAGCGCAAACGGGTATGGGCGCGGAAATGTTCCATAATGCGGTAATGAGTCACCGCAGGTTTGCCCATTGGGTGCACGGCCATGTGAGTACGTTTGGTGGAGTGGCGGGCAATAGGTTGCTCCACCGTGCCACCCGCGGTCATGGTGCCGATCGCCACCGCTTCATATTCACGGGTGATCTCACGCTCCTGCAATGCCTCTACCAGACGGGTTTGCGCGGGAACGGTTTTGGCAACCACCATCAGGCCGGTGGTATCTTTGTCCAAACGGTGAACGATACCGGCACGCGGTACGTCGGCAATCTCCGGGAAATAATGTAACAATGCATTAAGCACCGTCCCATCCGGATTACCCGCACCTGGGTGCACCACCAGACCGCGAGGCTTGTTGATCACCAGAATATCGGCGTCTTCATAGACGATATCCAGCGGGATGTCTTGCGGTTCCCAACGGGCCTCTTCTTCAATCTGTGCATCAATGGCGACCGTCTCTCCCCCCAGTACCTTCTCTTTCGGCTTGTTTATCGTTTTGCCATTGACCTGTACCCTGTCTTCCAGGATCCATTCTTTTATGCGAGATCTTGAATAATCAGGGAACAATTCGGCCAAAGCCTGATCTAAACGTTGTCCGAGTTGAGTTTCGGCCACCGTTGCGGTGAGTTGTACTTGTTGTGCCATATGCAGCTTCTTCGTTAACGTTGGGTTTTCACGGCGATGCCGTTTAATATAATGTGCTATTGTAACTGGTCTTTTGTCGGGAGCTTAACGGACAGTCTCCCAAAATAACACCCTGAGGATAATCTAAACGTCATGACGCGTATGAAATATCTGGTGGCGGCAGCCACGTTGAGCCTGGCGCTGGCAGGTTGCTCCACATCCAAGGATACGGTTCCCGACAGCCCGCCTTCGGAAATCTATGCTACTGCCCAGCAAAAACTGCAGGACGGTAACTTTAAGGGCGCGATTACGCAACTCGAAGCGTTAGATAACCGCTATCCATTCGGGCCGTACTCTCAGCAGGTCCAATTGGATCTGATTTATGCCTACTATAAATCTGCCGATTTACCTTTGGCACAGGCCTCTATCGATCGCTTTATGCGCCTGAACCCAACGCATCCGAACATTGACTACGTCATGTACATGCGCGGTCTGACAGATATGGCGTTGGATGACAGTGCACTGCAAGGCTTCTTCGGGGTTGACCGTTCTGACCGCGATCCACAGCATGCCCGCGCCGCATTCCGCGACTTCAGCCAGCTGATCCAGCAGTATCCGAACAGCCAATACGCGACCGATGCCTACAAGCGTCTGGTATTCCTGAAGGACCGTCTATCCAAGTACGAGCTCTCAGTGGCGGAATACTACACTAAACGTGGCGCTTACGTCGCGGTAGTTAATCGCGTTGAGCAGATGATGCGTGAATTCCCAGATACCAAAGCGACCCGCGATGCACTGCCGCTGATGGAAAACGCCTATCGCCAATTGCAATTGAATGCTCAGGCCGACAAGGTAGCGAAAATCATCGCCGCCAACGCGTCTTGAGTCTTTAAGATGGGCAGAAAAACAAAACGGCAGCTTCGGCTGCCGTTTTCATTTGCTGCAAATTCGGCCATTTTCAGGATAAATACACAAGCAAAAACACGGTGTTAGCAAGGCTTTACCACCGGTTAACCTATCGATAATGCGCGTTCTGCTGCCAAGACTCAAGTGTTAGATGGCGGTTTCAGACGCTAAATCACAGATTGAACTAACTTTGCAAAAAGTGACAAAAATTTGTGTTTTACATCACGCATTTCGGCAAAAAGAGCGGTATGCTGAATCTATCCAAGACGGAAAGACAGAGAGGTAAGTTATATGACACTCAACATTACCAGCAAACAAATGGATATCACCCCCGCAATCCGTAATCATGTCGAAGACCGTCTCAGTAAACTGGAAAAGTGGCAGGCGCAGCTGATCAACCCACACATTGTCTTATCTAAAGAACCTAAAGGGTTTGCCGTCGACGCTACCATTACCACGCCTAACGGTCCGCTGGTTGCCAGCGCCAAACATGAAGACATGTATACCGCCGTGAATGACCTGATTGCCAAACTTGAGCGTCAGCTGAACAAGGTACAACACAAGAGCGAGGCACGCCGCGCTTATGCCAGCGTGAAAGACCTGGCTCCGGTAATCACGCAGGAAGAAGAGGAATAACTCTGCAAGTGATTGTTTCACATCAAACGCGCCCGAGGGCGCGTTTTTTGTCTGCCGGTTTCTATTGACACAGTGAAAAGCCAGCGGTTACTTTAAACCCTGATTTACACACATTTTGGAACACCATGAGCCGTAAACCGTTTTTCTTCGCATTCTTTTTTACCTTCCCCTGATTGGGAGGCGTTTCGTCGTGTGAGAAAGAATGCGAAGACGAACAACCAAGCCTCCTCAAACAGGGGGCTTTTTTTATGGCTATTTGACAACCCGCCCCGCTGGGCTTCAAGCTGCGGCTTGCAAGACGACGGGATTAGAAGAATACAAGGCAAAGCTGATTATGACTGATAACCCGTTACTCGTGCTGCGCGAACGCATCAGCGCACTGGATATGAAATTGCTGGCCCTGCTGGCAGAGCGCCGTGAACTGGCGGTAGAGGTGGGCAAAACCAAACTGCATTCGCACCGCCCGATCCGCGATAAAGAGCGTGAGCGCGATCTGTTGGACGCCTTGATCAGCGCGGCCAAACCTTATGACCTCGATGGCTTTTACGTCACCCGCCTGTTCCAGCTGATTATCGAAGACTCCGTGCTGACCCAGCAGGCCCTGTTGCAGCACCAGCTTAACCAGACTAGCCAACATTCCGCGCGCATTGCCTTCCTGGGTCCAAAAGGTTCTTACTCACATCTGGCCGCCCGCCAGTACGCCGCTCGCCATTTTGATCAGCTCATCGAATGCGGCTGTCAGAAATTCCAGGACATCTTTACCCAGGTGGAAACCGGCCAGGCGGATTACGCCATTTTGCCGATCGAGAACACCAGCTCCGGATCGATCAACGATGTGTACGACCTGCTGCAACATACCAGCCTGTCGATCGTGGGTGAACTAACCTTGCCAATCGATCACTGCGTGCTGGTAGCCAGCGACACCGATCTGCAGCAGATCGAAACCGTTTATAGCCACCCGCAACCTTTCCAGCAGTGCAGCCAGTATTTGAACCGCTATCCCCACTGGAAGATTGAGTATTGCGAAAGCACCGCCGCCGCGATGGAGAAGGTCGCCAAGCTGAATTCGCCAAAAGCTGCGGCGTTGGGCAGCGAGGCCGGTGGTGCGCTGTACAACCTGCAAGTGCTGGAACATAACCTGGCAAATCAGCAGCAGAACATCACTCGCTTCATTATTCTGGCGCGTAAGGCGATTGAGGTTTCTGAGCAGGTTCCGGCCAAAACCACGCTGATCATGGCCACCGGTCAACAATCCGGTGCTCTGGTGGAAGCCCTGTTGGTGCTACGTGACAATGGCATCATCATGACCAAGCTGGAATCACGCCCGATCAACGGTAACCCATGGGAAGAGATGTTTTACATTGATGTGCAGGCTAACCTGCGTTCTGTCGCGATGGAGAAGGCGTTGAAAGGGCTGACACCGATTACCCGCTCGCTGAAAGTGCTGGGCTGCTATCCAAGCGAAAACGTGGTGCCGGTCAATCCGTCTTAAGTCGCAAAAAGGGTTCGGCTATGCCGAACCCTTTTTCATCTATTGACGGCTATCGTTCGCCTGGCGCAGCAAGGAACGGCTCTCAACCAGGAAGCGCTGGGCATAATCACCAAACCAGTGCTCCACCTTCTGGAAGCTTTGAATAAAGGCTTGTTTGTCGCCCTGCTCAAGCAGCTTGATCGCCTCACCAAAGCGCTGATAGTAGCGTTTGATCAGATGAATATTGTCTTCCGAAGACATGATGATATCGGCGTACAGCTGCGGATCCTGAGCAAATAGCCGCCCCACCATCGCCAGCTCCAGCCGATAGATCGGCGAAGAGAGCGCCAGCAACTGCTCCAGCTGTACGTTCTCTTCAGCCAGATGCAGGCCGTAAGCAAAAGTAGCAAAGTGGCGCAGCGCCTGGATAAAGGCCATGTTCTGATCGTGTTCGACGGCGCTGATACGATGCAAACGTGCGCCCCAAACCTGCAACTGCTCCAGCAGCCACTGGTAGGCCTCCGGCTGACGGCCATCGCAGTACACCACTACCTGTTTGGCCACGCTGCCAACATCCGGGCCAAACATCGGGTGTAACCCCAATACCGGGCCGCTGTGTACGGCCAGCATCGCCTGTAACGGCCGGTTCTTCACTGAAGCCAGATCGACCAGAATACAGTCCTGCGGCAGCGGCGGCAGTTGGGCGATTACCTGCTCGGTGATATGGATCGGCACGCTGACAATCACCATCCCGGCATCCGCCAGCAGGCTATCCGCCTGCGGCCAATCCTCTTGATCCAACACTTTGACCTGATAACCCGACAGCGTCAGCAACCGGTTAAACAGGCGGCCCATCTGGCCATTACCGCCAATAATGACGATAGGGCGCAGCTGTGGGCACAGCGTTTTGAAGCCTTTATCGTTCTCACTGGTGTAGGATTCGCGCATCACGCGGCGCAGCACGTCTTCGATCAAATCTGGTGGAACGCCGAGGCTTTCCGCTTCCTGGCGGCGAGAGGCCAGCATTGCCGCCTCGCGCTCAGGTACGTAAACCGGTAAACCGTAGTGGCTTTTGACTTCCCCTACTTCCGCTACCAGCTCCAGGCGTTTCGCCAACAGGGCAAGCAGCGCTTTATCCACTTCGTCAATTTGATCGCGCAATGCGGTCAGTTCAGCCACCATAACTCACTACTCTCCAGTGCGTGCCATCAGCGCAGCGCCGAGATCCTGATGCATTTGGCGCAGCAGCGTCTCCGTGCTTTCCCAGTTGATGCAGGCATCGGTCACCGATACGCCGTAGCGCATATCCACACGCGGCTGTTCAGAAGACTGGCTGCCCTCGTGCAGATTGCTTTCCAGCATGATGCCGGTGATCGAACGGTTACCCGCTCTGATCTGCTCAACTACGGATTCGGCAACCGCTGGCTGACGGCGATAGTCTTTATTTGAGTTGCCATGGCTGCAATCTATCATCAAGGACGGATGGAGTCCCGCGTCCTGCATCTGTTTTTCGCAGGCGGCAACGTGCTCAGCGCTGTAGTTAGGCGTTTTACCGCCGCGCAGGATCACATGGCCGTCTGGGTTACCCTGAGTTTGCAGCAGGCAAACCTGACCCGCCTGATTGATACCGACAAAACGGTGCGCCATGGAAGCTGCGCGCATCGCGTTGATGGCCGTGCCCAGGCTACCATCCGTACCATTTTTGAAGCCCACCGGCATTGAAAGGCCGGAAGCCATTTCGCGGTGCGTCTGAGATTCTGTAGTACGCGCACCGATCGCCGACCAGCTGAACAGATCGCCCAGGTATTGTGGACTGTTCGGATCCAACGCTTCGGTCGCCAACGGCAGGCCCATACCAACCAGATCCAGCAGCAGGCGACGCGCAATGTGCAAACCCGCTTCTACATCGAAGGATCCATCCATATACGGATCGTTGATCAGGCCTTTCCAGCCGACGGTGGTTCTTGGCTTTTCAAAATAGACGCGCATAACGATATACAGCTGATCGCTCAATTCAGCCGACAGGGTTTTCAGACGACGCGCGTAATCTAGCGCGGCATCAGGATCGTGGATCGAACATGGCCCACACACCACCAGCAGACGGTGATCTTGCCCTTTAAGGATATTGGCAATGGTCTGGCGGGCCGTAGCGATTTCCGTTTCATCGTTGGCACTGAGTGGGAACTGGTTCTTCAGCTCTTCCGGGGTGATCAGAACCTGTTCTGCACTGATATGTACGTTGTTGAGCGCGTCTTTTTGCATGATGCTATTCCTGTCGTTTGCCGTTATGCGTGAGCGTAGTGAAAACATTGAGCGTTACAGGTGCTACCTTAACCACTCTTTGTAAAGTTTTCAATCCATTTACTGTAAATAAAAAATTACCATCCAAAACAGGAAAGGGAATCACCCGCCACAACAAACAAAAACCAAATTAACTCATTGTTTTATTTTGATTTTAAATTAATGCCACAATAGAGCATAACGACAAACCACCAACAGAACCCCTCCTAAAATCTACGCAATGTAAACAAAATTGAACACCAAAATAAGTTATTCATTGGTCCTCATGCGCTCAAAAAACAGCCTACGCTGCGTGTAGGAGCGCTGCATGCCACGCCGCGCAGGTAACAAGTTCCTTGGCAAACCCGCCCTATCCCTTGCCAAATTAAACAACTATAAAACAATTGTCATACATTTAACTGGCAATTGATTTTCATTCTTTATTCATTTGAATCTATATCAGAAATAATAGTCACTCTATTGAATAAATATTGCGGAACCTCACAGTTATCCCTCGCCAAATAAATAACTATGGCATAAATCGCCCACACCTCTTTAGGGTTACTCTGCGAAGACAGAGCCCGTACCGCCTGCATTGAGGAGCGATGAGCGCTAGCAGTTTTTTCTTTCTGACAAGGGACTCTCATGATCACATTGCAATTCGCAATTATTATTATCTGCCTATTAGTCGGCACCCGATTTGGCGGTATGGGGTTAGGCTTAATAAGTGGCATTGGCTTATTTCTGCTGTGTTTTATATTCGGTTTAGAACCAGGTAAACCTCCAGTAGATGTCATGCTCACCATTTTGGCGGTGATCGGCTGCGCCTCGGTGTTACAAACCGCTGGCGGTCTGAATGTCATGATGCAATATGCCGAGCGGCTACTGCGCCGCCACCCACAACACATCACCTTACTCGCCCCTTTTACCACCTGGACGCTGACCTTCCTGTGCGGTACCGGCCACGTGGTCTACACCATGTTCCCGATCATTTCTGATATCGCCATCAAAAAAGGGATCCGCCCTGAACGCCCTATGGCCGTCGCCTCTGTCGCCTCACAGATGGCCATCACCGCATCCCCGGTTTCTGTAGCCGTGGTATCACTGGTTTCGATCATTGCGGCCGGTCATGGGATCGGCAAAGCCTACTCGCTGCTGGAGATCCTGGCCGTTTCGATCCCGGCTTCGTTGGTCGGCGTATTGATGGCGGCATTGTGGAGCCTGCGTCGCGGCAAAGATCTGGATAAGGATGCGGATTTCCAGGCCAGGATCCAAGATCCGGAGCAGCGCACCTATATCTATGGCGGCACCGAAACTCTGCTCAATCAAACATTTCCCAAACAGGCATACTGGTCAACGCTGATCTTCTTCGGCGCTATCGCTATCGTGGTTATGCTCGGAGCCTTTGCCGATCTGCGTCCTTCCTTTGCCGATGCCAAGGGCGTATTGAAACCGCTGTCGATGAATCTGGTGATCCAGATGATGATGCTGATTGCCGGCGCCGTGATCCTGATGGGCTGTAAAGTCAAACCTAGCGATATCGCCAACGGTGCCGTGTTCAAAGCGGGAATGGTCGCCATCTTCTCGGTATTCGGTGTGGCATGGATGAGTGATACCTTCTTCCAGGCACATATGGGAGAGTTGAAGGTGGTGCTGGAAGACGTGGTGAAAAGCCAGCCCTGGACATACGCCATCGTCTTGTTCCTGGTTTCCAAACTGGTTAACAGCCAGGCCGCTGCCCTGGCCGCCGTTGCACCAATGGCCTTGCAGTTAGGTGTCGAACCTAAAATGTTGCTGGCCTTCTTCCCGGCGGCCTATGGTTACTTCGTGTTGCCCACCTACCCAAGCGATCTGGCCTGCATCGGTTTTGACCGCTCTGGCACCACTCGCATCGGTAAATTCATCATTAACCACAGCTTCATCATCCCTGGCCTGATCGGCGTGCTGTGCTCCTGCATCACCGGTTATCTGCTGGTAATGACCTTCCTTTAATCGCGTTTCTGCCGGCAACGGGCGATCCCCGTTGCCGCTATTAACACCGCCGCAAAAAGCCAACGGTATCACTAGACGAAAAGTGCATAAGTCCCCTGTTTAAACTAAAAACATAAGCTAACCAGGCCTATTTTTGTCCCCTCGGCAAATCGATATAATGTG
Source organism: Serratia sp. PL7 (assembly GCF_945957435.1). Taxonomy (NCBI): domain Bacteria; kingdom Pseudomonadati; phylum Pseudomonadota; class Gammaproteobacteria; order Enterobacterales; family Yersiniaceae; genus Serratia; species Serratia sp. PL7. Next base: position 12,008 of record NZ_CAMFLB010000050.1, read on the forward strand.
ACCGCTATCACTTATAATCACACTTAACTACTGGATCCAAAATGCACTCTTTACGCGCTTGTCGCGCCATTCCGCTGTTTTTTAGCTGCTTGACCGCCTTCACCAGTGTTTCCGTGTTCGCCGACAATACCCTCTTCACCGCGATGGACGATCCGGCCACCGCCAAGAAGCCGTTTGATGGTAATGTTCAAGCTGGCTATAACGCCCAGTCCGGCAACACACAGAACTCAAACCTGCTGGCCAACACCACCATGACCTGGTTTAACAGCGATACGGCTTACAGCCTGTGGGGCTCGGCGAACAATACCACCTCTTCCAACGTACGCTCCTCGGAGAAATACCAGGCCGGTGGCCGTACCCGTTATAATCTGACGGCTCGTAATTATATGTTTGGCCAGGTTGGCTGGTTGAACGATCGTTACAACGGTTACGATTCACGTTCTACGCTGACCGGAGGTTACGGGCGCCAGATCTTTAGCGACCCACGCCAGGACCTGCGTGTCGAATTCGGCCCAGGCGTTCGCCATGATGAATACCACGGCGGTGGCCGCACCACTCGCGCCCTGGCCTATGGCGCAGCCAACTATTCCTACAGGCTGACAGACACGGCCCGCCTATCCGAAGGCCTGTCCGCTTTGGCGAACGACGAAACCACCGTTAACTCCGAAACTGCGTTAAACGTCTCCATCAATAACGACTTCGCCCTACGGCTGGCCTACACGGTGGTCTACAACACCAAACCACCGGCCTCGGCACCGAAAAATACCGATACCACGACTTCAGTAACGCTGGTGTACGGTTTGTAATCTCGTCTTACAGCTCCGCGCAGTCCTTATCTAAGCCCATAATTAATGGGCTTTTTTTATGCCCATCCCCGCATTGACCATTTTGCTAAAAATAGTCCTATCCTTGCTTGACGACTTTAGCATTTTGATTAATACTGTATGCATATACAGTAATTATTGCTAAGGTAAAAACCATGATAAACCCGGCAAATGAGGCCAGTATCGACTCGCTTATCGTGGCCGACCGTCGCGTTATCCTACAAAACAATCCGCTGCGACTGCAGATGTGGGGTTAATAGGATGGAGAGATTAACCTCATTCATTACCTACTCCGCAGCGCTGTTTCTCGCCTGGCTTGGCAAGCTCTCACCGCAGGATGTGGCCTTTCTGATCGGCGCGGCCGTAGGGATCGGCACCTTCCTGGTTAATTGGTACTACAGACGCAAGAGTCTGGAGATCCTCAAAAGCATCGAGCGCGATGCGGCAGCACGGAGACTTTTTGATGAATTCAATCGTTAAGCGTTGCAGCGCCCTGGCCATTCTGGCGATCGCCATGCTGCTGCCACAGGCTAATCAAATTAAAACTTCCGAACAAGGGCTGTACCTGATTGCCGATTTTGAGGGGTGCCAGTTAACCCCGTATCAATGCTCAGCAGGGGTTTGGACGCAAGGTGTCGGCCATACGGCCGGCGTTATTCCAGGTAAGTCCATCACGCCAGTGCAAGCGGCGGAAAACCTGCTGGAAGATATCCGCCGGGTAGAGAGCCGCATGGCGGCATGCCTGCCACAGCAGATGCCCCAGGCCACTTATGATGCCGTCATGGCGTTTGCCTTTAACGTCGGTACGGGGGCCGCCTGTCGCTCTACCCTGGTTTATTTCCTTAACCATGGCCAATGGCAACAGGCTTGCGATCAGTTACCACGCTGGATTTATGTCAATGGCGTCAAAAATCGCGGGCTGGAACGCCGCCGCGCCGCCGAACGTGAGCTGTGCCTCAAAGGTCTCAGCACGCCGAACACCACCAGTTTCCCAGGGAAAGAACAGCTCGCTCAGTAACTTTTTCGAGCATTGCTGACGAATAGTTTTTCACCGTTTTATCAAGAGGGGGTCTCTATGATGCATTGTCCACTGTGCGGTAGCGTGGCACACACTCGTTCCAGCCGCTATCTGAGTGAATCGACCAAAGAACGCTATCACCAATGCCGTAACATTAACTGCAGTTGTACCTTTGCCACCCATGAATCCGTGGCCCGGGTCATCGTTTCACCCGGCGACATCATTCCGGCGCAGCCGCACCCGCAAGAAGGCAAACAACGCGCCGCCGCGATGTAATGAAAAAAGGGGTTACCATCTGGTAATCCCTTGGTTTCAAACCAATGCCACCAGAATAACGATAATCCAACCAGGGCGAATAGATGGTAAGCTTTGGAGAACCGGGTCTTTGAGATGATAGGGAGATCAAATGCAACAGTTGGTCTTGGAACACTGGAGTTTTCATTCGCCAAAAACGACACGGCAAATTGTTGTTCCTGATGGCTGTCGGGATTTAATTTTCCTGACTGACAGGAATGGGCGGCAGGAGATAAAGATCACTGAGATCGACACCTGCGCCTATGGCGTGGAAAGCGCTGCAGGGGACCATTATGAGGGTTTCCGGTTTCAGCCAGATTGTGTTATCGATGAGGGCAAGTTATTCCATTACCTCAACGCTTCCCGATTAACACCGGACCATCCAACATTACAGTCCATCATTCACGATACCGTTCGTGTAGATACGCAGCTTGCCGAAACATTGCTGTCGTTACGGCTTGCCAACTCTCTGACTCAGGCAAGCCAGGAGTTGGGGATCAGCGTTCGTACTCTGGAACGGCTGGTGAAGAACAAAACTGGCAAGAGCCCGTTATTCTGGCTTCGTCTATTACGGATGAGAAGAACTGCATCAGTGCTAACTGCCTGCGAATGTATCCCCCTGACAGAAATCGCGCTGAACAGTGGCTATTGTGACCAATCGCACATGAACAGGGAGTTCCAGCATTGGTTAGGGATCACGCCTGCCGCATTCCGTATCAATCCCCATTGGCAACAGGCGTTTGGTGAAGGCTACGATTAAGCCATTACAGAACAGATCTCGACAAGGTTATGCTCTGGATCTGCCACATAGCATATCGTTTGCCCCCAGGGCATGTGCTGAATATCTTCGACCAGCACCGCACCGGCATCCAGCGCCGTTTTCAGCGCTTTCGGCACATCGTCGGTAGTGAAGGCAATTTCAAACACCGGATGATTATAATCACTTTTAGCGCTCTTTTTGCCCTGCCCTGCCAGCAACTCTCTTGAGCAAAATGACAGCCGCGTGGCGCCGGTAGCCAATTCTCCCCAGTCCCCGCTTTCATGCAAACAATGGATCTCAAAGCCAAAGGCTCGATGATAGAAATCCATCGTTTGCTGCACGTTATCAACATATAAAATCGTATAGGCAAATTGCATTGCATGCGCTCCAATCAATGGTCAGTGGCTGCAGTTTAAAAAAACCAGTGCCTCTTCGTATTGGATAAATACGACAGTTAGTGTTCAAAGGCTACTCTTTAGTGTCAAAGTAGGCATCAGACAGCACGCCTTATGTTATGCCCCATGTAAAATCCAACGGCGGAGCTAACGGCCATGTTCACCAAACTGCGTACCACGCGCTATATGAAAAACCACGGCAGCAATGATGCCGCCGTAGTGAAGGACAAGGAAAGGTCATGACTGGGTATCAGTCAAGCCGAAGCAGTATTGCTGGAAAACACATTACTCGCACATTTACTGGCAAGATAATACGGGTTTATAACATCACTTTTTCCACGGGATCATTCTAATCAACGTATTATCCCGCATAATGTAATGATGAAATATTGCAGCAAATGCATGAAGGCCTATGATGAAATAACCTGTATTCGCGATAAACTCATGGATGTCTTTCAAAGTATGCTGCATATCACTACTCTGGTCATTGCTTACAGGCATAGCGTAAGAGAAAAATGACCACTCAACCTTGCCGTAATAAAGAGACAGGACGCCAAGTAGCGGTAAGCTGATAAACATAAGATAGAGAATGCCATGTACTGCCTTGGATAGCGCTATTTGCCAATGTGGCGGTGTTGGCGTAATCTCAGGATCCTTGTGCATAACCTTCAAAATTATACGTAATAACATCAATAGCATAACGCTCAAACCGAATGTATAGTGAAGGGTTTTAATCCACTCTCGAGCACTACTCCCTTTAGGGGCAATTCCTTTTAGCTCCATGGTAGCATAAGCGAGTACGATGAGAATAAGAACAACCCAATGAAATAAAATCTGGCTAGGTGAAAACTTTTTTTTCATTATTAATCCTATTCAAGTAAAGTTTGAATTTTCATTAACCCAATCGACATTGAGAGTTAGACGATAAAACCAACCACATCCCATTGAAATTAAACACAAAAATAACACCCTGGAATATTGATGGTGTCAATTCATTAATACTCGTACGCCTTCTGCTAACCGGTAACTCTCTGACTCAACGTTAGCTAATATAATTATTTATCAAGATGCTATGCTTGATACAGACATGCTAGTAGTCAATCAGTTATCAACTTCATGATTTAAGGCTAGCAGTAAAAATTTTCTTGCCAAGTGTAGACAGATGGCATATTTAAATATCTTAAAATCATCATTTCTCCCTTGCGATTGGTGTTAGTCTAGCCGCCATAACTTAAGAAGACCTTAAGGAGATAAAAGTTGTCATTCAATAACCGTACATTGTTAGTTATTCACTGAAAGATGATATGAGACACGATAAAATGATTAATGAAAGTAATAATGAATCTCATGTGCGTTTCCATGCCGCACGAAAAAGTACATGGGTAAGTGTAGTTGTTAATTGCTTCTTAACATTGGGGCAGATTATTACCGGGATCTTCTCCGGTTCTCAGGGATTGATTGCGGATGGAATACATTCACTCTCAGATCTCATCGCAGATTTTGTTGTTATCGTTGCAAATAATAAAAGTAAAAAAGAACCTGATGAGGATCATAATTATGGCCACTTTCGGTATGAGAATGGAGCTTCATTAATTCTAGGCTCTCTATTGTTCATTGTAGGCCTTGGTATGTTATGGTCTGCGATCAACAAAATCCACAATCCTGATACTATTCCTCAAGTTCATATTATTGCGCTATGGGTGGCCTTGATAGCATTAGTTTTCAAAGAGTTACTTTTTAGGTATATGTTAGCCGTAGCGACGCGAGTTAAGTCAAGCATGTTGGTTGCTAATGCTTGGCACGCACGCTCTGATGCAGCCTCATCGTTGGTCGTTGCTCTGGGGATTATTGGTAATTTATTGGGCTTTAAATTCCTCGATCCTGTTGCAGCACTCATAGTTGGCCTTATAGTTGCCAAAATGGGATATTCATTTATGTCAGATTCACTGCACGACTTAATGGACAAAGCGGTCGATAGTGATACTGAGAAAGAAATAAAATCAACATTATTAGCCACGGAGGGAGTGTTGGGTGTTCATGATTTTAAAACAAGGAAGGTAGGTGACCTGATTATTGTTGATGTACACTTGGATATTGATAGTCATTTATCAGTTAAAGAAGGGCATGATATTGCTGTCAACGCAAGGAAGAGAGTATTAGAGAATCACAGAGTATTAAATGTTATGACTCATGTAGATCCCTATTGTAATAGTTCCAATCAGTAGAGGAGGTACTTTCGGCGATAACTGCCCCTGTCGCCGTCGCTTATCATCTCGATGATTAAGTGACGTTAACGGGATCAGTAATCTGCCAGGAGTTTCAGTTCTCTGTGAACCGATCATTTAGGCCAGCCGTCAACTGTTTTACTGTTGTACGCATAGTAGAGCCAGCCCTGACGGCCTTGTTGCCACCAGATCTCCAGCACTCATCAAGTTCGCTAGATAATGGAGTTAACACCGACTGTTATCCTTCTTGGGAGATCACGACATCCGTTCTACGTGTCACCCAACAAAAAAAGGGGATTACCATGACGGTAATCCCCTTATAACTATTAACTTTTGGATGCAGCGTTAGTTAACGCGGTTCAGACGCTCTTTGATACGAGCAGACTTACCAGTACGTTCACGCAGGTAGTACAGTTTGGCTTGACGAACGGCACCACGACGTTTAACAGTAATGCTGTCGATTACTGGGGAGTGAGTCTGGAATACACGCTCAACACCTTCGCCGTTGGAAATCTTACGAACAGTGAATGCAGAGTGCAGACCGCGGTTACGAATAGCGATAACCACGCCCTCGAATGCCTGCAGACGTTTTTTGGTACCTTCAACGACCCATACCTTCACTTCCACGGAATCACCCGGACGGAATGCAGGTACGTCTTGCTTCATCTGCTCTTGTTCAATTTGCTTAATAATGTTGCTCATAATATGTCTCTTACCCTAGGTAAACTGATATATCGGTCTCGTCGAGACAACGCTCAGACGTTCCCTTCATAGTCCTGTTACTTAGCCCGATGTTCCCGTTGGAACTCGGCCAGCAACACCTCTTGCTCGTCAGTCAGAGCTAGGCTTTCTAGAAGTTCAGGTCTTCTAAGCCAGGTACGGCCCAGCGACTGCTTTAAGCGCCAGCGACGTATCTCGGCATGGTTGCCCGACAGCAGAACTGGCGGAACCTCCATCCCTTCTAACACCTCCGGGCGGGTATAGTGCGGGCAGTCCAGCAATCCCTCAGCGAAAGAATCTTCTTCTGCCGAAGCCTGATGGCCCAGAACACCCGGTATAAAGCGGGCGACCGAGTCTATCAGGGTCATTGCCGGTAGTTCACCGCCGCTGAGAACGTAGTCGCCGATTGACCATTCTTCGTCAATTTCGGTTTGGATCACGCGCTCGTCTATCCCTTCGTAACGGCCACATACCAGGATCATCTTCTGGTTAGCCGCCAGTTCGCGCACACCGGTTTGATCCAGCTTGCGCCCCTGAGGTGACAGATAAATCACCTTTGCTCCCTCGCCTGCCGCTGCTTTTGCTGCATGAATAGCTTCCCGCAAGGGTTGCACCATCATCAGCATTCCCGGGCCGCCGCCATAAGGGCGATCGTCCACGGTACGATGCCGGTCGTAGGTGAAGTCACGCGGACTCCAACACTGCACGCTCAGCAGGCCATTTTTTACTGCCCGGCTAGTTACCCCGTAATCGGTGATTGCGCGAAACATCTCAGGAAACAGGCTTACGATACCAATGAACACCAGCCAATCCCCATTTTGTTATTCCACTTGCTTCGACCATTAAATCCGGAGGTCAAAAACCAGGATCCCACTCAGCCTCGATAATCTTGGCGGCGAGATCGACTTTCTTGATAACCTGCCCATGAAGAAACGGGACCAACCGCTCCTTCATACCGAATGCATCTTTCAGGTTTGCCCGCACGACCATTACGTCGTTAGAACCGGTTTCCATCATATCGATGACTTTACCCAGCTCGTATCCGGAAGTGGTGACTACCTGGCAGCCCATAAGGTCTTTCCAGTAGTAATCATCGCCTTCCAGCGGAGGCAACTGCTCGGAATCTACGACAATTTCGCAATTGGTCAGTAAATTCGCAGCATCCCGATCGTCAATGCCTTTGACCTTGATGATCAGATCCTGACTGTGGCGTTTCCAGTCTTCCAACTCGACAAACTGCCACTGACCAGAGCGCTGGATTAACCAGGGCTGATAGTCAAATATGCTTTCGGCGTTCTCGGTGGATGAAAACACTCTGAGCCAACCACGGATGCCGTAAGTAGACCCCATCTTACCGAGTACAATCGGCTGCTTAGGTGCTACCGGTTTGAGTTGCTTGCTCATTGCCACCACCGCGACAGATTAAGCTGCTTTCTTAGCGTCTTTGATCAGCGCGTGAACGCGATCAGAAACGGTAGCACCCAGACCAACCCAGTGCTCAATGCGATCCAGGTCCAGACGCAGTGCTTCAGCCTGACCAGATGCGATTGGGTTGAAGAAACCTACACGCTCGATGAAACGACCATCACGAGCA
>NZ_CAMFLB010000051.1:0-17812 GCF_945957435.1 Serratia sp. PL7
ACCTTGGTGCGCATAATGTATATTATGTTAAATTGCATTGGCAGTTACGCACCGGGCTATCCCGCTAGGTTTATCTCACTCACCTTCATGCTTTGATTACTTAGTTTTCTAGAAGTTGGTTCATGAATGACGATTGTTCGAGTTGATACTCAGTCGGTTTCAATCCCCGATCGGTGTGCCCTGATGAAAACGCATCTGCCAATAGCCTCCGCTCTCTTGTGACGATTGCAACCAGATCGATGAACGCTCGGCACGGCGAACAATGCCGCCATCCGCATCACGTTGAAAACTTTTATACCTCAACAATACGGCACCCTTCGGCAAGAATCTGTGGCGGGCCGCTTTCCAACTTTAGCGCCGCAATGGTTTGCTGTTTGTCATAGTACAACCCGGAACAGCCGATCTCTTCAAAATCGTCATGCAGCAATTCTCCAACGATATTTGCATCGTTGCGTATTGCCGACTGATGGAGTTGAACCTCTAGTGCTTGGATTACTGGTAAAAGCTGTGCAATATCGTTCAAAACGCCCTCCTTTTTTGATCGCGCTACGTGAAATCTGAGGAATAATGGCTGTCATTACCCAACAGATTTCACCATAGGAAGCATTTTGACTGCACCGAATTGACTAGCAACTCGACGCAGATTCGGCTATTAAGGATTACGCGTTGAGCAATTTTTCAGCCGTCTCTTTCACGCTTGCCAGCAGGACTTTTACGTCCTCCAGACAAACCGTTGGGTTCAGCAGCGTTAGCTTCAGACAGGTTACGCCATCTGCTTCAGTAACCCCAACGTTGGCGCTACCTGATGCCAACAGAACATCGCCGATACGCTGGTTCAACAGCGCGATATACGCGCGATCGCCGCTTTTCGGGCAGAAACGGAACAGTACGCTTGCCAATTGTGGCTGCATAACCAGTTCCAGATGCGGTTGTGCAGAGACATACTCAGCCACTTTCTGTGACAGTGTAACGCCGTTATCAATGATTTCGGCGTACTGCTTTTTACCCAACGCTTCAAGGCCCATCCACAGCTTCAGGGCATCAAAACGACGCGTGGTTTGCAGTGATTTTGATACCAGATTAGGTACACCGTGCTCTTCGTCAAAATCAGAGTTCAGGTACGCCGCCTGATAACGCATCAGCTCATAATGACGTGCATCTTTCAGCAGGAATGCACCACAGCTGATGGTCTGGAAGAACTGCTTGTGGAAATCCAGTGTCACGGAGTCTGCGGATTCCAAGCCGTTCAGGTAGTGGCGATACTTCTCAGAAAGTAGCAGCGCTCCGCCCCATGCGGCATCAACGTGAACCCAGATATTTTCCTGCGCGGCCAGCGCGGTGATATCCTCTAACGGATCAATTGCACCTGCATCAGTCGTACCGGCAGTGGCCACAATCGCCATCACCTGCTCACCGTTGGCTTTTGCCTGCGCCAGTTTGGTTTTCAGGTCAGCGATATCCATACGCGAGAACGCATCGGTTTTCACCTGGGTCACTGACTGATAGCCCAGCCCCATCAACGCCATGTTTTTTTGCACGGAGAAGTGTGCGCTTTCGGAGCAAAACACTTTGATTTTGCTCAGATCGCCCGTTAACCCATGCTGCTGAACGGAGTGCCCCTGACGCGCGAAGAAAGCATCACGCGCCAGCATCAGCCCCATAAGGTTACTTTGGGTGCCGCCACTGGTGAACACGCCGGCATCACCGGCGCTGTATCCTATCTGCTCACGCAGCCACTCGATGAGTTTGATCTCAATGATGGTCGCTGATGGGCTTTGATCCCAGGAGTCCATGCTCTGGTTAGTAGCATTGATCAGCACCTCTGCAGCCTGGCTTATCACCAGGCTCGGGCAGTGCAGATGCGCCACACATTGTGCGTGATGTACAGAGAGGCTGTCCTTGAGGAAATACTCAACTGCGCGCTCAATGGCGGCCTGGTTGCCCAGGCCCTGAGAGGTAAAGTTCAACTGGATGCGCTCGCGCAACTGGTCGACGGTTTTCCCCTGATACATTTCTGGCTGCTTTAACCATTCGATAACGGCTTTGCTGCTCTGCTCAATGGCATCCTGATAGGCGGCGATACTTTGCGCCGAACCTGAGAGAATTGGGTTGTTATCAGACACGATCGTTAACTCCGATTAAACCGGCTCCATGCCAGTGGCCAGCAAGGCGTTTTCAAATTTATCGAGGAAAATTTCCAGCTCAGCGTCGGTGATCAGCAGTGACGGTAACAGGCGCAGTACGCAACCATGACGGCCGCCCCGCTCCAGAATCAAACCGGATTCGAAGCATTTTTTCTGCAGCAGTGCCGAAAGCTCGCCATCCGCCGGGTAACATCCCATGTGATCCTGCGCTTCGTTAGGCTTCACGATTTCAATGCCGATCATCAGGCCCAGGCCACGTACGTGACCGATAACCGGGAACCGTTTTTGCAGCTCGACCAGTTTGCCTTTCAGCCACTCGCCTTGGGCGGCAACTTTATCCGCGATGGCGTTGTCTTTAAGGATCTTAAGCGTGGTCAGACCGGTGGCCATTGCGAGCTGGTTACCACGGAATGTTCCGGTATGGTGGCCTGGCGCCCATGCATCAAACTGTTTTTTGATGCCTAGTACGGCCAACGGCAGACCGCCACCGACAGCTTTAGACATAACGATGATGTCTGGCTCGATACCTGCATGTTCAAATGCGAACAGCTTACCGGTGCGTGCAAAACCAGCTTGGACTTCGTCGATGATCAGCAGAATTCCATGGTCTTGCGTGACTTTACGGATGCGCTGTAGCCACTCGGCCGGAGCCGGGTTCACGCCGCCCTCACCCTGCACCGCTTCGAGGATCACCGCCGCTGGTTTGCGTACGCCGCTTTCCACGTCGTTGATCAAGTTATCGAAGTAGTACGTCAGTGCTTTAACGCCTGCGTCGCCACCGATACCCAGCGGGCAGCGGTACTGATGCGGATAAGGCATAAACTGCACTTCCGGCATCATATTGCTGACGGCTTCTTTTGGTGACAGGTTACCGGTTACGGAGAGCGCACCGTGCGTCATACCGTGGTAGCCGCCGGAGAAACTGATGATGCTTGAACGGCCAGTTACTTTTTTTGCCAGTTTGAGCGCGGCTTCAACCGCATCAGCGCCAGAAGGACCGGTGAATTGCAGGCAATACTCTTTGCCCTGGCCCGGTAATAAAGAGAGTAAATAAGAGGAAAATTCATCTTTCAGAGGTGTGGTAAGGTCCAGCGTATGTAACGGTAAGCCGCTGCTGATGACACTTTGAATGCTTTGAAGCACGTCAGGATGATTATGACCCAGCGCCAGAGTCCCGGCGCCTGCAAGACAATCAAGATATTGATTATTTTCAACATCAGTAATCCAAACGCCCTGCGCTTTAGCTATTGCCAATGGCAGTTTACGTGGATAGCTTCTGACGTTAGACTCAAACTCAGCCTGTCTTGCTAAAAAGGTATCATTGCTTTGTGGTAATGAACGAGCACTTAAAGTATCAATACGGACTTTATCCGTCATCATATCACTCCCACAACCTCGGGTATTATTAACGCCGGGTTGAGTTAAAGGTTAAGGGGATTGCCTGTAAAAACGCGGCCAATATATATTATTTTAATGGTGTACTCAATCATTTGTTTCAGCATGCAATCAACCCTGTAAAATCCAAGTGCAACAACAAGTTACCTTTCATCATGCATTAATTTTTGTTACCAATATTGTGCAAAACGTTACGGATACCCAGATTGCACACAACGTCATGAAAACCATCGTTTTGATATGGTTTTATTCTTTTGTTACACGATTTTACCGTTAAGAATGTTAGGCATTGGCCTGTAAGGCATTCTTTTTCACTGATTTATTGCCAAATAAAATAAAAATGTCGATCCATTAAGATAAATCACTTACTATGGCGCGCTTATTTTTACTATCCGTAAATAAAGAATTAATGCGCATCACACCGGTAACGCGTAAGAGGCAATACACGTTATCGACAACAGGAGGCTTTCCTGGGTTGTCATCAGAAATGTTCGCGGGCGGACATTTCGTAAGGCGAAGCGAGCTTCCCTTATGCCGAGAATGAAAATTTTCTAGCCATTTTTATGGCGCCCTGATATGAGACTGTTATGACACGCATTTATCCACAATTCGTCGTTGCCAAGTTTGGCGGCACCAGCGTTGCTGACTTTGACTCGATGAATCGCAGTGCCGGTATTGTTCTTGCTGATGACCTGGTTCGTTTGGTCGTGTTGTCTGCCTCCGCGGGAGTCACAAATCTATTAGTCGAACTTTCTGAAGGGCTGGAAAGTCGTGACCGTATGGATAAAATTGATACCCTTCGCACTATCCAGTACAACATTATTTCCCGCCTGAAAGCGCCGTTGGTCATTGGCAAGGAAATCGACCAACTCCTTGAAAATATTGCCCGTCTTGCCGAGACGGCATTGGCAACGCCTTCCACTGCGCTGAGTGATGAACTGGTCAGCCATGGCGAGCTGATGTCGAGTTTGTTATTTGCTGAAGTGCTTCGTGAGCGTAAAGCGCAAGCAGAATGGTTTGATGCACGTAAAGTCATTCGAACCAACAACTTTTACGGTTGCGCCGAACCCAATATCAGCCTTGTGAAAGATCAGGCAGAAGCCCATCTGCGGCCGCGTATTGAGCAGGCGATTGTTATCACCCAGGGTTTTATCGGCCGTGATGACGCCGGGCATACCACCACGTTGGGCCGGGGCGGCAGCGACTACACCGCCTCCCTGCTTGGGGAAGCATTGCAGGCCGCACGTGTCGATATCTGGACTGATGTGGCCGGGATCTACACCACCGATCCGCGCATTGTGGCGCAGGCCAGGCGTATCGACCATATCTCCTTTTCCGAAGCCAGCGACATGGCTGCTTTTGGTGCAAAAGTGCTCCATCCAGCGACCCTGTTACCCGCGGTGCGGAAAAATATCCCGGTCTTTGTGGGTTCCAGCAAAAATACCGCTGCCGGCGGCACGCTGGTTCGCCGCGAGACGGACAATCCACCACTTTATCGCGCCATTGCCGTTCGTCGTAAACAGACGTTACTGAGATTGCACCGCCTGCATGCGCAACCGGCATACACATTCTTTGCAGAAATGTTCGCGATTCTTGCAGAACATCAGGTTGATGTGGATCTGGTGACCACCTCCGACAGCTGCATAGCGCTGGCCCTGAATTCCACGGGGTCCACTTCGGGAGAAGATCACACCCTAACCACCGCGCTGCTTACGGCACTCTCTTCTCATTGCCGGGTCGAGATTGAAACCGGGCTGGCCCTGGTCACGCTGATTGGCAATCAACTCCATCGTGGCGCGGGAGTATGCCGGGATACATTTATGGATCTGGATGAGTATGCCGTGCGCATGATTTTCCATGGCGCATCCAATGATAATCTTTGCTTCCTGCTGCCAAGCGACGTTGCTGATGGCGCGGTTATTGCGCTGCACCGTAGGTTATTCGAGTAAGATAATTTGGGGCGTTTGCGCGCCCCTAAGACGCGCCTATGGCTCCATAAACATCCGTACAAAACGCTCAACCGGCCATTCCTTGATGTCGGATACCTGCCCATCCCCAATCTCTATAAGCCGGAGCTGACCCGCATCATTTTTAACCATATCGATGGAGAAAAATGGAGCATCTATGAGCTGCGCGATTTCAATAGCCACTTCTGGAATGATTCCGTCTGCAGAGAAAACTTTGCCATTCAACGAAAAATATCTGCGCTCACTCTCGGGGATAAAATTTTCAAAACGTCTAAGGCTAACTCCCCCTTCAATTTCTCCACGGAAGTGTTCAATGGATTGCAATACTTCGCGGATCTCATCGGCATTTACGGCAACAGAGCCTCTGGAGGTGGTTAAAGATTTAACATAATCCTTAACGAAGTAACACGGCCACTTAAGATGATCGGTCAGCTTATCGAAATCAGCATCTGCACTGACCAATATGGTTTCCGGCGTATACTTTTGGCAAATTTCGTACCAGCCTGTGATGTAATGGCACCGAATGTAATCATCAAATGATTCAAGCATTTGCCCGCCGCTTAGCGAAACGGCTCTATGCAGTTGTTGATATTCTTCCGGGCTTAGCATCCATCCACGCCATATCACGGGGACATCTGGCTCAAAGCTGTGAGAGAACTTGTACTTTCCCATCGAGGCGTGTTCAGACGACAGCAGCACACAGGTTAATCCTTTCTGTCTGGCACAGTTAAACTCCTGCTCAAAGGTTTCATCGGCCTTGGCAGGGTTAAAGTAATCACTGGGATAAATCAGCTGCATTTGAATTCACCCTATTTCCATTTATTTTACGGCACCGCAGGATCATACATTACAACAACTCGACCAGTTCAAACTCTTCTGTTACAAGCTCCATTGTGTCGGAGTAACTCCCTTCTCTTTGGAAGAACTCTTTGTGCCCTTGCCTCCAGTACCTGAGGCTGAAATCTCCCTCGCCTTCTTTTTTTGCCAGTTCGTCTGTCACATCGCAGAAACGAATTATCAGCATAGCGATCGTCCTAATGACACAGACTGGATCACCTTTGCCATTTAGGATAATGCTGTAGCCGCCGATCGTTGGTGATTCTTCTTCATTTTTGAAAGATGAAAGCGAACAGCAGGTTGCGGTTTTTACCCCTTTAATAACCAGGTCTGCTAGCTTGTCTGCCATTTCGGCGGAATCGCCAAATGGCCATGCAATGACCCCCGGATACTTAGTCTTTAGACTTTCAATAATAATCACCATTAAATCCTGTTAAATCAATTTATTAAAAAAGCCCCTCACTTCCAAGGTAGCAAACAAAATCATCTATCCACTATTTCGCACCAAGCGATTTTTTGAAGAAAGTTGCTATCTCGGTAATAATGCGTTGATGGATCGCGACACGATCTATGCCTTTACGATCCGTACATAAATCCGGCATCGTACGGTTCATATCAGGTGAGCATGGTGATAAAAATGTGAAATGGCCGGCGTTAGGAATGACCTCTAATGAAGCCCCTGTCTCACTCGCCAATGCTATCGCGTTATCATCAGGAGATAATTCCTCATCCTTGTCCCCGACAAAAATAAGTAACGGTGACTTAACCGGTTTCAATCCCTCTGGTGTAAAAATGACACTTAAGGGAGCAAGCAGGACGAATGACCGAATACGCGGATCGGCTGACGCGGCTAGTTCGGGATGATCAAGCCTGATATGGCCCTTCGCTTCGCAAACATGATGGTCGTTCGGGCGCTTCGCGCAGTACTCTACAAGGCGAGTAAGAGTCGGCTTGCCTCCTGCGAGTATCAAACCTGTTGTTCCACCGGCAGAAAACCCCAAAAATCCTATTCGATCTTTATCAGTATGTGGCGCTAGCACAGAATCTTTTAAAGCTGCCGACAAAGCAGCAGATACTTGCAAGGGGCGTCCGTAGATCGTGCTAGTAGCCCCGACTCGACTCGAATTCTGAAAATTATCGCCCGGATGGGTCACGCTTACGACGATGTATCCTTGCTTGGCGATGGCTGTGGCCAGATCATGATGCCCCCACATACTACCCATGTTTCCATGCGAAAGCAGAATCAACGGATATGAATCGCTCCCAATGGGGACCGATTTGGACGCTGAAATCTTATAGGGACCAATGCTTGTAACCCCCGAAAGC
Source organism: Serratia sp. PL7 (assembly GCF_945957435.1). Taxonomy (NCBI): domain Bacteria; kingdom Pseudomonadati; phylum Pseudomonadota; class Gammaproteobacteria; order Enterobacterales; family Yersiniaceae; genus Serratia; species Serratia sp. PL7. The sequence continues at coordinate 7,670 of NZ_CAMFLB010000051.1, forward strand.
CCAGAACTTGGAAAGAACGCCACCGTTTCTATTGGGTGATGATCAATAGGGTCGACAACTTCAAATTTTTTGATCCCAACACCATTAATGTTTGCGGCATTCGCACCTGTAACATATAGCATTAGAAACAATATCACTGGCATGAATTTAAGGAGAATATCGCTAAAATCCGGTACCTTGGCGTAGCCTAGTAAAACCATGTAAGTCTCACAAATCCATTTTGACACATGAAAGTATCATAATGTACAAAATACGATTTCTGATACCTAATTGTCCGTACTTTGAACGTGCCAGGTGAGTTCTGAAAGACAACGGTCGTAGAGAGCGCGCAGATTGGGCTGGAGGATATGGATGAACTGAAAGCCGATCTGGAGCAAGGCTTTGAAAGATTGAAGCAATTTATTTGAGACGTGATTTTTGCCAAGGTGACCGCATGAACGGTCATCTGCCCTTTCCTAGCTATTCCGCGCTTTGCCGCCGAAAGCGTACGAGCCAAGCCGCCAGCAAAATGGCTGTTATCGCGATGCCTGTGGCAACGTAACCGATGTTTTCCAAACCCCATTGGGGGATCACCATGCCACCGATAATGGCGCCAAGACCCGTACCGGCATTGGCAGCAGAGACGTTCAACGTTCCGGCTAGTGCCTGAGCGTGTGAAGCGGACTTCATCACCCTTACCTGACAGATTGGAAACAGTGCAGTATAAGCGATACCCCATAGCGCAAGTGCCAACCATAACAGAATGAGCGAGTCTGCCGCAGGTACGCTGGCCATCATGCCTATGCCCAGCAATAACGAGAATATGGCGGTAGCGCCTAGTGGGCTGCGATCCACAACGCGCCCGCCAAGCCAATTACCTACCAGGCCGATAGCACCGAAGCCCATAAGCCACCAACCGACTTGCGCCGGTGCCACACCAGCGATGCGCTCCAGCATGTCGGCTAGATAAGTGTAAGCCGTAAACATTTCGGTGAACACAATGACCGACAACACAACGTTACCGACAAAATACGGATCTTTGAGGATGCGTGTCTGCTCTGCCAGCCTCAGCCGTTCGGGGCGTGCCAGGGTCGGCATGAAGATCGCCAGGGCCAATGCCATAACCAGCGACAGCCCGGCCAGTATCCAGAAGGTGCCACGCCAGCCGATGATGTCCGACGCTAGCGTACCCAGTGGAATGCCAAACAGTAAGGCTGCTGAGATCCCCAGATACACCTGCGATACTGCGCGACCGGCACGATGCGGCCCGGCAATCTGTCCGGCCGTCTCGCTGGCCGTCCCCCAGAATACTGGCAGCACCAGCGCTGGAATGAACCTGGCAATCGCAAGCACCCAAACGTTCGGAGCGATTGCGGCCAGAGCGTTCGAAACGCTAAAGATCATCAGAATAGCGATGAACAGGCGCTTACGTTCAATGTGTGACAACAACGCAGTCAGCAAAGGGCCGAACAGCATCACTGTGAAGGCGAACAGGGTAACGAACTGACCGGCAGCGGAAATTGAAATATCCAAGTCGCGTGCCAGTGCTGGCAATAGTCCGACGATCAGGTATTCGGTCGTGACAATGACGAAAGCCGCCACCGCAAGAATGACGATGGAAAGGCGGCTACGACTCGCCGAAATGGCGGTGCCCGGTGCGGTAATGCAAGACATCAAAAAGGCTCCTACGGGGGGATTTGCTGTTGCCTTCAGTATATTTAAGAAATATATTCTTATTATTGATATATTTTACCGAAATATTTGAATTAAATTCCTTAATAAGCGAGGGCAGCATGATCCCAGCGGAGCGGCTTAAGGGCATCGAAACCTTTGTGGCAACGGCCGACGCAGGCAGTTTCACGGCAGCGGCAGAGCAATTGCACCTGACCAGCTCTGCCGTCAGCAAAAGTGTGGCACGCCTGGAGGATCGGCTTGGGACTCGGCTGTTCGAGCGCACAACCCGCCGGTTGGCTCTGACGGATGCAGGGGCTGCGTTCTACCGCACTTGCGTACGAGTGCTGGCCGATTTGGAAGAAGCTGAAGCCGTGCTCGCCGCCCAGCACAGTGAACCGGTGGGTCGTCTGCGGCTAGACGCACCAGCGACGTTTGGTCGCCTCCGTGTTTGGCCGTTGCTGCTCCAGTTCTCACAGCAACACCCGCACTTACGCCCGCATGTTTCCTTGACCGATCGTTTCGTTGATTTGCTCGAAGAAGCGATCGACGTGGCTGTGCGTATCGGTGGCCCGGATCATTGGCCTACCTCAGTTGGCCATCGCAACCTGGGCTGTGAACGTCTCATTTTCTGCGCCTCGCCCGATTACCTGGCCCGCAACGGGACACCGACATCGCCCGCCGAACTATCTCGCCATGATGCCGTGCTCTATGGCAAGGCCGATGGAACCACGGGGCCTTGGCTGATCGCACATGATGCAGGATTGATTGAGCGGCGAACGATGGAAGGCCGCATTATTGTCGGCAACGGCGAAGCTCAGGTTGCCGCGGTCAAGGCTGGATGCGGTATCGCACAGTTGGCAACCTGGCTGGTCTGCGATGAAATTGCACGCGGTGAATTGGTGCAAATCCTACCGGAACTGGCGACTGATGGTCTGCCGCTCAATCTGGTGTGGCCCATTGGGCGACAACTGCAGCCAAAAGTGGATGCCATGCTGGAGTTGCTCGCTGCCGAATTGCGTATCGACTAGCCTTGGCAACACCAAGCCCTTCACGCTTACCGCGCTGTGGTGAATTGCCGGTTACCTTGCATACGAATAAACAGCATCCCACCAGCGAATATAGTGAGAACCTGCGATGCCACCAGCACCGAAAAGCCTGAGGAGACGGCTTGCCAGGGGAAAATCTGCGCCGCAGCAGCCCGACATCTGTTTGACTGGCCCATACCGCAGCCAAGAGTTCCTTTGATCCCGGCACGGCTTGAGACACTGGTTTTACTTGCCCCTCACCCCAACCCTCTCCCACAGGGCGAGGGAGCTGGTACGGTGCCGTGTTCAGGTGCTGAGGTGATCTGCGACAGAGTTGTTGCAGAAGAGGAGTGCCCTAATTAAATAGTGGCACGTTTGGTCGCCTCACAAAGGGCGAGCTCCGGGCGTTGTATCAGCCCGGAACACAACTCTTTTATAGCCAGCTGGTGTTTTTCCAACCCTTTTTTGCCATGCAGGCAGTAAATGCGGCTTTCCGGCTGTTTATATTTACGTCCAAGGGATAGCTTTCAACGCCTAGTTTATTTTCATATTTATAACCACTGCTGTTACATCCATCGTCATCTTTATTGCATTTCAATGAAACCTGCTTTTCAACGCTTCTAGTAGCGACCTCATTTTTAACCGGGTACTGAGCTAATGACTCAGTATCGCAAAGGCTATTCGCCTCTTGAAGGGGCAGCGTTGGCGTACCTAACGGTTCCCATGTGGCAGCACAGCCTGACAAAATAATGGCGGGAAAAACAGCAAGCAAACATTTATTCATAAAAGTTTCTTTAGTTAATTTGAGGGGGCTATCTTGTTAGCAGAGGATACTTGTAAACATAACTTACTGAGTTCGATATCTTTATCGGACAGGTCAGTCACGCTAACGGTGAAATCCTTGGTATAGAAGACATTATAGTGTAAAGGATTTAAACGACAGATTAACGGCCGTACTCCAACCTGTTGGCTGGCAACGTTGTCCCGGCTGATTGGCCTATCTCGCGCTGATAGTGGTTTGCAGCGTCCAACCAATCTGGCCTACCGGTATTGACTAAAATTCGAATAATAAGAGAATGACAAGATTGTTTAGATACTCAATAGAAGCCGGAGCGAATCATCGCCTGTTCTCATAGCTTTACCAAAGTTAAACAACTGGGCGTACTTCTTGCCGGTGTCCTTTCACTGGCCAGTTGCACCTCTGAACCTGCGAAATCCTTAGTCACTCCGTTGCCTTCGGTGGCAAAACAGCCACACCCGGATAAATCACGGCAAAGCCAGGAACCGGTGCGTGGCGTTTGGCTGGCAACCGTATCCCGCCTCGATTGGCCACCAGTGACATCGGTCAATGCCAGCAGCCCAGACATCCGCATTCGCCAACAGCAGGAAGCACTGAAGGGCAAGCTGGATAAACTGAAGACGCTGGGTATTAACACCGTTTTTTTCCAGGTTAAGCCTGATGGCACTGCCCTCTGGGCATCAAAAATTTTGCCATGGTCAGATGTGCTGACGGGGAATATTGGCGACAACCCAGGCTATGATCCGCTGCAGTTTATGCTGGATGAAGCTCACAAGCGCGGCATGAAAGTCCATGCCTGGTTTAACCCCTACCGAGTGTCCGTTAACACCAAGCCTGTAACCATTGATAAAATGAACCGCACATTGTCGCAGCAGCCAGCCAGCGTCTATGTGCTACACCCTGACTGGATCCGCACCGCAGGCGACCGATTCGTGCTCGACCCAGGTATCCCGGAGGTACGAGACTGGATCACCAGCATCGTAGCAGAGGTGGTTACCCATTATGATATTGACGGCGTGCAGTTTGATGATTATTTCTATGCTGAGTCCCCTGGTTCTGTGCTCAACGACAGCCAGACGTTCAAAAAGTATGGTCAACACTTTGGCTCCAAAGCGGACTGGCGGCGAGACAACACCAAGCAATTGGTTGGGCAAGTTTCTCGTACGATCAAAAAGTTGAATCCCGACGTTGAATTTGGAGTCAGCCCTTCTGGCGTATGGCGTAACCACTCACACGATGTGGCCGGTTCCAATACGCGAGGTGCTGCGGCATATGATGAATCTTATGCCGACACCCGCAATTGGGTGCAACTTGGGCTGCTGGATTACATCGCTCCGCAGCTGTATTGGCCCTTCGCGCGTGACGCGGCCCGTTATGATGTGCTCGCCAAATGGTGGGCTAATGTGGTGACCTCCACCAATACGCGTCTTTATATCGGTGTGGCGCTCTATAAAGTGGGTATTCCGTCAAAGAACGAGCCCGATTGGATGGTCAATGGTGGCGTGCTGGAGCTACAAAAGCAGCTGGATTTGAATGAGTCCGTATCGCAAATTAAAGGCACGATCCTGTTCAGAGAGGATTATCTTAATCAGCCACAGACCCAGCAGGCCGTGAATTACCTGAAAAGTCGCTGGGGTAGTTGAGATATTTAGGGGGCAATATGCCCCCTGAGACTGCGGGGCTAAAAAAATTACTTCTGCAACGCCTCAAGAATGCGGTAAGCCGCCGCAACGCGCACAGGATTAGGATAATTTTTGTTCGCCAACATCACGATGCCGAGATCCTGTTGAGGAATGAAGGCTACGTAGCTGCCAAATCCGCCGGTCGAGCCGGTTTTATGTACCCAAGAGGTGCTTGATGCTGGCGCTGGCGGAGTGATTTTTGTGACGCTCAGCGCTGCCAGTGCGTTTTTATTATCGCTACCCTCGACCACGGTTTTCTCTTTAACCGGCCAGTTCAGCATTTCCCAACCCAGACCTTGATACATATCACCGGCATGCCAGTAGCGCGATTGGGCAAGCGTAATCCCCTTCTGCAGCGAGGCATCCTTCACGTTGGCAGGCACCATGTTGGCCTGCACCCAGCTTGCCATATCCTCTATCGACGACTTCACGCCGTAGGCTTCGGCATCAAACATGCCCGGAGAAACGCGAACCGCTTTCCCATCGCGATAGCCCCAGGCGTAGTGCTTATCTTCCTGCTGCGGCACGTTTATCCAGGTTTGCGATAGCTTCAACGGTTGGAACACGCGTTTGGTCATCGCCTGTTCAAAACTCATGCCTGACGGTTTAACCATCAGCGCTCCAAACAGGCCAATACTGGCGTTCGAGTAAAGGCGCTTGGTGCCCGGAGCCCACTGCGGTTGCCAGGTTTGATAGTAACTCTGTAGCGATGCTTCATCGGTAACATTTTCCGGTATCTGAAGCGGTAAGCCACCGGCGGTATAGGTTGCCAGATGTAGCAAAGTGATGCCTTGCCATTGCTTGCCCGACAGCGCTGGCCAGTATTTGCTCGCCGGATCGCCAAGGTTGATTTCACCGCGAGCAATGGCATCACCGCCTAGCACTCCAGTGAACGTTTTACTGACCGAACCGAGCTCGAATAAGGTTTGCTGCGTGACGGGCTGCTTGCCCGCAACGTCTGCCAATCCCCAGGTGAAGTAGTAAGGCTGCCCCTGATAAATCACCGCTACGGCCATGCCGGGAATGCCCTGCTCTTTGATCAATGGCGCAACGGTGCGATTAACAATGTCGGCTATCTGTTTTTCCGTTTGCGGTGCTGCAAACACTGAACCTGAGGTGGCGAGCAACAGCACACAGGATAGGGATTTTTTCAACATTGCGATTTTCCGTAATTGAGAGTTAAGGGTTCTATCAGACGCGCTTAGTTTGTAGAACTTGATGTTGGGCGGCAAACGGTAAAATTTAGCATCTGTTAAAAGTTTTTCTATTGGCTTGGATGATAGCCGATGGTGTTAAATCAATCGTTAAATGCCTTGTGTAACACCACGGCAAATGCCGATGGATTCTCCCAGGACATAGAGTGCCCTGCTTGTGGCACTGTTGCTACCGATATGCCCTGATGGCTGACATACTCAAAGTCACGGTCCGGTAAGGATTGTTCGCCAAAAATCAGTGAGCGTGAACAGGACAGATTGAGGAAAGTCTCCATCCATGACGGTGAAGCTCCATCAATCAGGCTTTTGGCTCCCCGCCACATTGCCCAGGGGGCCGCATTTTGGGCCGAACCTTTCCAGGGGGATGTGTGGTCTGCCAGCATTTCGTCGTACACTTGCGAGATAAACTCAGCTTCCGGTCTCTCCACCAGCAGGCGGCTGTATACGCCGCCACCGGCATAAAAGTTAGGTTCCGAAACCACCAGTTTACCTATCCGTTTACCCAATCGTTCTGCTACTTCAATCGCGATACTGCCCCCCATGCTGTGACCATAAAGATGACAATGTGACAGATTCAATGCAGTAATCACTTCGATCACAACGTCTGCCTGATGAGCAATGCTGTAATCAAAATCACGAGGTTTATCGCTAAAGCCATATCCAGGAAGGTCAATCAGAATCGCGCGTCGTCCCGCAAATGCCGGATCTGCCACAATGCGTGGATACTCATAGGAAGACGCGCACCCAAGCCCATGAACAAACACAATCGGGATACCCTGGCCTGGCAAATCGTGCCAACGCACACAGGCGCCAGCGGTTAACGAAAATAAACTCTGCATGTAGTATTCCTCTGTTAATTTCCGGGGCTGCCTCAATGAGTGCCAACGTATCACAAAAGCCAACCATTTTAAGGTATTAGCAATTGATGTCTGTCATTTAATAGCGCTATCATCAAGCCTTATACCTAGCGGATTACAGCAAATGCTCAGAAAAGATGATGTGAAACCACGCGCCTATAAACAGGTTGATGTATTTACCACCTCGCCATTGCAGGGAAACCCCTTGGCAGTGATCCTGGAGGCGGAGGGCTTGAATGAGATGCAGATGCTTTCATTAGCTCGCTGGACCAACCTTTCGGAAACGACGTTTGTTTTCAAACCGACTAATCCGCTGGCAGATTATCAGGTGCGCATTTTTACCCCCGAAAAAGAGCTACCCTTTGCCGGGCATCCAACATTGGGTACGGCTCATGCATTACTGGAGGCTGGGCTGGTGACCAAACAGCCGGGTGTGGTGATGCAAGAATGCGGGGTTGGTCTGGTTGCGGTCAATATCTTACCTGAAGGAACGCTGGCGTTTGCTGCACCTGCGGTAACGCTTCGAACGCTGACTTCAGAAGAAAGGGAAACGCTAACGGCCGCTTTTCTGCCTGCGGTTATTGAAGCCGATACGATGCCGGTGATTGCCGATATGGGTATTCGCTGGCTGATGGTACGTATGCCAAGCGCTCAATCCTGCCTGACGATGACGCCGGATCAAGCCATGATTAAGAAGCTGCAAACTGATTATCATGTTGATGGCGTGGTGATTTATGGTGCCTATTCATCGGGTGAACCAGCAGATTATGAAATGCGAGCGTTTCTGGTTGAATGGGACAAGTTGGTTGAAGACCCAGTGACTGGCAGTGCCAATGCTTGCCTAGCCCGTTTGTTGAAAGCCAATAACTTCCCCGACGGTGGCTCGACGGCGCAGGGGTATCAGGTTCGACAAGGCACCCAACTGCATCGAGATGGCCGGGTTAGCGTTCGTTTTATTGACGGTGAGCCTTGGGTTGGTGGGCAGAGTTGCACGCTGATAAATGGTCAGTTGCACATTTAGCTGTGGCGATAACTCACAGAATATCGGCATAGTGACCGGGTGCGCTTTCCCGGTCTTATAGATTGATGATGACGAATCACAATAGCTTAAGTAAATGTGTTGCGATCCCCCATCGGAGAGTGACACATTTATCCCCAGCCAGGTCTAAAACAGTGTCGTACAAGTATCACTTTCATCAAAAATTACCGTTGATCCATTAGGCTAACAGCCAGATTCGCCAGCCAGCTGAAAATTCGTTATTATCCACATCCACTCCCCATCCGGCAGCCTGATGTCTACGATTTTCGATACCTTTATTGCCCCGCCGTGTCATGACGAGATAGAGATCCTCTATCAGGACGATCACCTGGTGCTTATCAATAAGCCAACCGGGCTGCTCAGCCTCTCTGGGAAGAATCCGCAAAATCTCGATTCGGTACATTATCGGCTGGTAAAGATATTCCCCGGCTGCACTCTGATTCACCGCCTTGATTTCGGCACTTCCGGGCTGATGGTAGTTGCCCGCAACAAGGCTATCAACGCCGCCCTCTGCCAACAGTTCAGCCAGCGCACCGTGACCAAAGTTTACAGCGCACTGCTCTGTGGACACCTGAAAGACAACAACGGGGTGATAGACGCTGCGATTGCCAAAGACCCGGCGCTGTTCCCGCTGATGTCGATTTGCTCAATCCACGGCAAGCCCGCTCGCTCCCGCTATCGAGTCGTTGAGCGTTTGTATCACGAGGTGGAAGACGGGACGTTACTGCCTTTGACGCGTGTAGAGCTAACCCCGGAGACCGGGCGCACCCACCAACTGCGCATTCACTGCCAGCAGTTGGGACACCCTATTTTGGGCTGCGATCTGTATGGCGGCCTCCTGATACCTGGCACCGAACGGACGCCGCGGCTGATGCTGCACGCCAGTGAGCTGCATTTTGTTCATCCTATTAGCGAAGTGTTGATCAAAGCCTGTAATGTCAGCCCGTTTTGAAGGTGAAAGTAGCTCTGCCCGCAAAACCGATGCCTATGGGGCATCCAAGCACTCTGTAGATCTCAGAAATCACCTTCATCGTTGCGTCTTCGATCGTTCCTTCATTTCGGCATAAAACCCAGCCGTTCTCTGCAATTTCTCGCTCGAACGCCTTGGTACAAGCGACATGATCTTCCAGCTTATGAATCACAGTACTACTTAGCCCACGTGGTCGGGCCGCGGCCCTTGCCCATGAAATATCAGCCGCAGTAACAACCCCGACATGTAGGTCTGGCGTTCGCACGTTTCGTTCAATGTTAAGCTGTAAAATCTCTGCAAATGGGACCATCCGGCGAAACGCAGCATCCGATGGGTACCAGCGATCCATCAAGATAATGCTGTCCGGTGGTTGTTTAGTCAGCACTTGCTGGGAAATCCAGGCACGGCTATCAGCAAAGCGCTCACAAACCTCCAATTCTAAATCCAGGGTGGGATTTCTGGCGAGCTTGTTAACGAGGGCCATTGTTTCCCTCCTGTAGGGATCGCTTTTTTTCTCGCAAAGTCGGATCACCTTCTTGTTGTCTGCCCTTAGTACTTTCGCAATGGCCTCCAAAAGTGTGGTTTTACCGGCTCCCTTGGGCCCATCCAGAGAAACAAATAGCTGACGACTCATTCTTCAAATGCCGATTGATATACGGTTTTTGTAAAACTTGAATCTGGCAAAAGCATCTTACATTCCTTCGTATGAATAACGCGCCCCCTCTTCGTTCGTCGGAGCCGCCTGGCGCGTCAGCGCGAACCGAATCGAGGATTCTTATAAACAGACACTGGTGAACCTCTGGCAATGATTCTAACTCACGGGTCTAAAACTCAGGATTACAGCTGTTTATGGTCATTGTCCATATGTTGTGACCTGCGCGGGGTAGTTTAAGGGTTCCGCTTA
>NZ_CAMFLB010000052.1:0-17638 GCF_945957435.1 Serratia sp. PL7
TTTTGGACGGGTCGAGGTTGACCAGCGGCTGCGCGGTTTTCACGAACTCTGCAAACTGCTGACGGCCTTCTTCACTGCGGCACAGGGCCAGATACATGTCGCGGTTAGCGGGCGCGACTTTCCCGGCGGTGACGGCATCGTCAACCAGCGCGGTCGCCGTTTTCTCATCCAGCGTCTTCAGGCGATCTTCCGCTGTCTGAGCACGGTTAAGGGCCAGTTGATAGGTCTCCTGCGGGATGAACTTCGTCAGGTCCGGGTTTTGAGCACGGTTCAGCGCAAGCGATTCACTGTTTTTGATGGTCTGGATCGCTGATACGGCATCGTCAACCGATGCGGTATCAGCCAGACCCAGCGCCGTAGCAATCTGCACAGGTACAGGCATGGTGTTCTCCGAGTTAAGGGCGGGTAAATACAGGTTGGGTTTGTTGGTCAGGCCAGCGCTGGAAAGATGCGAGACCTGACCGGTAGGAAAGTGACGAAAAGCCGGGCTGTAATAGCGATACTTCTTACCGCGAACGAGGGCTTCGCCGTCTGGCGTCCACTCGATATGACCGTCAATACTGCCATCAGCGTTGACGCGCATCGCATCAATCCAGGCGTAAGCGGGAGCCTCTTCACCTTTTGGGCCAAGCAATTCAGTGGAATGCTCGGCATCAAACGGCAGCGTCGGGTAACGGAAAGATGTGGCAATGAATGCCTGCGGATTGTCGTTAACCCAGGAACGACCATCACGTCCGGTGAAGGTGCCCGCAGGGATCATCGGCAACCATTCCGGCAACGGCGTGCTGACATCCGACAGGTCGGGAAGCTCAAAGCACAGGGCCAGAAATTCAAGTTGTGTTGCAGGCTTTGGCATGGTGCTGTCCGTCGTTAAAGGTAACTGACGGACAGTGTCGGCTATATAAAGGAAGGAAGTGGATTAACCGCTTTCCCTGTATATAAAGGAAGAAAAGTACCGGTACAGAAAAGGAGGTCTATAAAGGAAGAGCATCGGTGGTCGAACGCAGCGGGGGGAACCGCGTTCAAACCCCGTTCAAAAACGCCGTGGCGCGTTTAAGAATTTTTCAGAGAATCATCGTACCACAAATACCGTTAAAGTCTCAGGGCGCTTCTGAGGCGGATTACCGCCTCGTTTAATTATCACTGTCGAAGGCGTTTTGTTTCGCCGCCAGCTGGCGATCAAGTTCCGCCTGACGCCGGGTGCCGGGGTTGTAGTCCCACCCCGGATCAATCCCCTCCGGCACCATCTCCTCCTCGCCGGTGCGCTTGTTAACCCACTTCACCCGTTTAACTGGCGGGGCTTCCGTGCGGACCGGTACGGTCTGGCGGATGACATGCCCTGTGGGCTGACCGCTAGCGTCAAGCTCCTGGCTGTTCAGCGCAACGCCATTACTGGTTATTTGCTCATATTCGTATTTGCTGACCTGACGGACACCGCATTTACACCCCCAGCCGTTGGGGCCGATGTGCGTCTGCCAGAACGGATCGTCAACGGGCAGGCAGAGGTTAGCCCATTTCAGGTGCTCGGCGCGGTGCTCGCGGGACGGGCCCAGCGTATAGAGCAGATAGGGCATCGCACGCTTAGTGCGCTGAATGCGCTCCCACTGCCCGGCGCTGCGGGCGGTGCGCATGTTGGTATCATAGATGGTGCGCAGACGACGATCGCTGCCGAGCTGCACCGGCTTTGTCTCACCTGTCAGAGGGTCATCCATCAGTTGCTGACCCCACCATCCGCGCTGCACCAGTAAGGGTTTCAGGACCTCCCGGAACTCAGCAAACGACTGGCCGCTGGCCAGCGCTTCATCGACCAGCGCTTTGACGTCAGAGAGCAGGTCGAGCTGCGTCATCTTCGCCACGGTGAAACCGATGCTGTGCTCCTGCTTCCACACATCACGGTAATTGAAGCCCGGCTTCAGCTTTTTGGACTTCAACCAGGCCAGCGCCTCTTTGGGGATAATATCGGGAGCCTTAGCCATAGATCACACTCCCTCCCGCTTATTGATAAACATCAGGCCATCCGCCTTTTTGAACTGACGAACAAGGACGGATGAACTGGTGAAGAACGGCAGACGATAAATGAATGAATCATGCAGGCTGGGGAATGTTTTTTTCGCCTGTCGCTTACCCAGCGCTCTCTCAATTTCAGCCACTGTTTTTGAGGGATAATGGCGCTTTTTCTTTTCGCACCAGAAAAGACGCGTTAGTGGATTAAACACCTCGCTATTTTCGCGCCCCCATCCGGCACACCACTTATCGTCGAAATACACAGCGAGAACGGTTCGACTCTCGCCATCCCGCTCACGCCTAACGGATATCACCGTATCCTGATATCGGAACCGGACATGGCAGAAATAGCTTTTAAGCTCATCAGCAACCTGCTCCCATTGTGCTTTCGTCATTGGTTGTTCAGCCATCGTTCGCATCTCCCAGTGACCGCGCCTTAAAGCTCAGCATCGCCAGCTGCTCGACGAACGCGGCAGGCTCCAGTGTCTTCTGCAGGTCCGGCAGACGCGCCAGAAACTCGTCAAAGCTTGCGACTTCCTGCGCCAGCTGCAGCACCGGACTGGTAAAGGCGCTGCCGGTCTGCTCCCAGTCCTTCAGCGCCTCGTTGGCCATCACATCGATCTCATCGTCCTGCGCACGGTTCAGCGCCAGCCGCTCGCGGTTCAGCGCCGGTGCGGAACTGAAGGCGGAGAAGCTGTTGGACGGCGAGAGCACCGTCGCGCCGTTCTCCGGCTCTGCCAGACCGAACCTGTCCCGGACCTCAGATTCCTGCACCCGCAGACCACGATCAACGAGTGGGATCAGCGCATCGACAAAAGCTTTGAGGTCCTCCGGTTCGCTGATGGACAGCTTCACTCGCGGGTACTTTTCCTGCGGCCCATAGTTGAACTGGATAAACGGACGTACCAGAAACTCATTGAGGGTGTTCTCCAGTTGACGGGCATCCCAGCGGGCAATATCCATACGCACCCGGTCATGCACGTCGGCCTGAGACCGGGAGCTGCCGTCATCGGTGGTCATGGTCTGACCGAGTACCGCCTTACTGGTCTGCGCGTCGCACCATTCGGCCATCTCTTTGAAGAGAGCGCCGCCGCCATTGCGGCTGGCGGTTTCCTGCATTTCAAGCTGCATGCTCTGCGGGATTGCGCACCCGGCATCAGAGGCGATGGACGCGATAGCATCGATGAGGGTCTTAATCTGCTCATCGGAGGCATTATTCCCGTACTTACCGACGACGATGGGAATGCCGAATTTTTCAGCGAACGCCCACCAGTCCCGGACGGTAAAGGACTTAAGCATATACATCACCGCCACCAGACGGGCCAGACCATTACGCAGCGGCAAACCAGACTTCAGCCGGGGATAATGCATCACATATTTTCCCGGTGTCAGAGGGATGCCATCCACCGGCTGCTCGTCAGTGAGGAGACGGAACTCCCGCAGCGTGTCGCTGTCGGGCTTCAGGAACCGTGGGTCAACCCACTCATAATCACGCGGCATCCAGCCATCACGGGTACTCCAGAGGATTTCGCAGACCCCAACACCTTTACCGAGGCCATCGAGCAGATCAAATAACAGCTCCGGGATTTGTGGCTGCTCGACAAGATCGCGGACCGCATCAGCCAGCAGCACGTCATGCTCGTCGTCGCTGGCCGCTTCCACTGCAGGAGAAATACCGGCGACGGTCAGCTTGCGGGTACGCAGGACGCTGGCGTAGTGCAGGTCACGCTCTTCCATCTCTTCGGCGAGGATGAAGTAGTCCCGTGCGTTTCCCTCGGTCACATTGCGCAGGACCCCGGCTAATCTCGCCGGGGATAAGGTGCTCGCCACGCTGATACCCGCAGAGGGCGACCTGACGCTGGCGCGTCTGGCCCGCGCTTCGGGCTGGGTCATGTCGGTTTCGTTAACGGCGACGGTTTCATCGGTTGCCGGGTTAAGCAGGCGTCGGATCGCACCGGTGAGTTTCTTCAGCATCAAAGCAGTCCTCGCTGATTTTTAAGGCCACGGGTGATGCGCAACTGGCGGCGACTGTCGCTGTTGCGCTGCTGTTGGGATTTGTTAAGCCGGTGCAGCTCATAGCGCTGACAGTCTTCTTTGCTGGCGAGAAATGCCAGGAAGATTGCATACGCGCTGTCGCCGTGACGCTTGTGGCCATCGCTGCCGGTATTCTCCCGGTCATCAATTCCCGGCACCCCGCGCTGAACGACGATCTGCCCGAGGTCGCTGATAACATCCTCGTGCTTCGGCAACACCAGCTCATCATCCTCAAACGCCGCCTTGAAGCGCGGCATGTTCTCGCGGTAGTGGGCGACGGACGGCATCACCACCTCCACCTCAGCGCCGTACATCTCCGCCGCCTGCTCGGCCAGATAGTTACCGTTCCCCCGGCCATCGAGCTTGATACCGTCGCGGCGGGGCAACCGATCGCAGATAAAGAACAGCGCCTGCTCCTGCTGCTTGTAGGGCACATTGGCCAGCTCGACCAGGAACGGCACGGTACGGGTGGTATCGTCATTGATGGTCATCGGCGCAAAAACGGTCAGGTGGCCCGACCGCGCAAAGTCCTCTCCGAGGCAGTGGCGGAGGTTTTGCGGGAGCGTATTCAGCACAGGCAGCACCACCTTATCCAGCCATTCCTGCATATCCAGCGCACGGATGATTTCTGACATGGCATTAAACGTGGTCGTACCGGTAAAGCGCAGAACGGGACCGGAGCCTCGCGCGGCGCGCTCACGGATGGAGCGGGCCAGATAGGTGCCGCCGCCGTTCTTCGGCTCGCAGTAGTATTCCTCGCGGGCGTCTTCTTCGGTGGCGGTATCGCTCAGCAGGTTTGCCAGCCACTCAGCCTCGGTATCCGGTGACCACGGTTTTTTCGTCACCTGGCAGATACGACGATACAGCCCCTCGCTGATGGCCAGCTCAATATCAATACGGTGAACCGAGTAGCGTTTTTTACCCGCTCGGCTGTCGGTGATGATGGTATTGAACAGGTTCTCAATACCGTTATGGGTGGAGATCAAACGGACCTTTGAACCCCACATAGTGAGCGCCAGCGCCGCTTTCAGCACGGCGGCAAGGTCTTTCTGGAATGCTGCCTCGTCGATGATGACGTTACCCTGCATACCGCGCAGGTTCGACGGATTAGATGACAGCGCCTTGATTTTGAAGCCGCTGGCAAAGTTGATGACGTAAACCAGAATATCCTTGTCGTCGTCTTCCAGCGCTTCCTCGCCAATCGCTGAGGCCGCGAGATCGTACGCCTTCGCCCACATGGCGCAGGCGTCGATAAACTCACGCGCCATGTCTTTGGTGGTGCCGACATAGAAGGTGTCGGTTCCCCCGGCTTCCGGTGACATTGACCCACTGAGCGCCGCCTCGGCGGCTTCGGCCCACGTCAGGCCGGTACGACGGGATTTCTCGGCAATCTTGAGCTGAGACGTATCCGCAATCCAGCGGCGCTGATACGGCAGCAGCACCTGATCCGCGTCGAACTCACCCGCCAGAATGGCACTGGCGGACTGATTACGTAACTGTTCCTGCGCTGACAGAGGTCCGGCCATCATACAATCCCCAGAATCTGGCGACGGATATCAGCGGCAGTTTCCGCAGACAGTCCCGCACTTTTGGTGATTTTCTCCGCCTGCGCAGCGGCTTCTTCGGCGAATGCCTGGCGGATCTCTTTCTCGCGTTTGTGGCTGGCCATCGCTGCCGCTTCCAGACGCTGAGCAACCAGCGCCAGTTGACCGAGGGCCTTAGGCTCTACCGGGTCAGCGCCGTCAGCAAGGGACATAGAGGTTTCAAAGGCCATCGTTTTGACGAACTCAAGCAGCAATTTCCCCACATCGGAGGATGGTGCAGAACCCAGCTTTGCCGCCCAGATTTCGGCCATCTCGCGGGAGGCGCGGATCTTAGCGCCGAACGCCTCCATTTTGCTGGCGTAGCGGTTCAGGCCGGTTCGACTGAGCTTCATATCGTCCGGCAGATTATGGCCATCAATCAGCTCGTTGATGGCCTCGCGGATTTCCTCCTGTGTGTGGCGTTTCTCGCGCAGCATCTGATGAAGCTGGTCGCGTACGCCATCCGGCAGCAGGTCGATTTTAGACGGACGGCCACGGGTCGGGTTTTGTTCAGCAGTCACGGTCTCTCCCCAGCCTGTCGGCAAAATCTTTACGGGTGGATACAATATCTTTCTGCATCAGCTCCCATACACGGCGGACTTCTGGATCAGAATCCAGAAACGAATTGAGGTAACTGTCAGAAGCATTGCAGTCATAGGGCTTGCCCGTTTTTTCTTCGACGAACTTTGCCACAACCTGCAGCTCAAGTTCAGCGCAGACAAACGCGGCAGCGAGCCGTCTTATGGCACTACGCGCGGCAGCAGGTAAAGGTTTTTTCTTTGCCATCATTACCCCCTCGATCGGGGCTTTTTCACCCCCGGAACCGTGGCCAGACCGCTGGCGACGTCATCACCGCGACCGGTGATTTCCGCCACATAACAGCCGGAGACGTCCGTCAGACTGACCAGACCCTGCTCGCGTAGCCACGCCAGATGCGTACGCACGATATCGCGGGAAACGCGATGGCCATAAGTCTGCAGGCACGTCTGCAGAATCGACTCGTTGGCGCTGTCGCCGCATTCAACAAGGGATCGCAGAATAACCAGACGCTGGTCATGGTCGAGAATGTCACGCATAGTCACCTCTTATTTTTCCTTCAGCTCATTTTCCAGCAGCAGATCGCTGACGTGTTTCACCTGGCGTATGGCCGGGCCCAGTTCGCGCAAATCGCCCCGCAGGTTGCTCATCTCCAGTTGCAACTGGTGCAGGTCCTTCTGGCTCGGCAGACCCGCGATGGTATTTTCAACACCCTGCAAACGGGTGCGCATGAGTTCCAGCTCCTCGCGTTTGACGTAGGTTTTGGCCAGCAGCAACTGAATGACGTTCACGGCGGACATAAACAGCGCCCAGATGATCGCCCAGTTGCCCTTAATGATTTCCCAGCCCATGCATCCCCCTGAGTTCTCTGATGGCCTGACAGCTGATACAGGTCGCCACATCCGGCAGCGCCCGAAGTCGCTTAGCCGGGACGGGTGCGCCGCAGTCGTTACAGAATCCGTCATGCTCAGGCCGTTCTTTAACGCGGTTTAAATGCCGGTTTAAAGCCTGTTCCCGTTCTTCCATTTCAAGGTCGCTGGCGCGATCAAGCGCTTTGGTCATTTACCCACCATGACCTTGTGTTTGCTGGATTTGCTGTACCGGGCGAAGCCGTCCAGCGTCCTGAAACCCAGATAGCCCAGCGCCGGGGTGGCCAGCATCAGCGAAATATCCCAGTCCGGGGCAGGCATGGAAAAGGCGTGACCAAACGCACCCGCTACCGCGCCAGCCTGCTGACCCAGCGACATCACCATCACGTAAGCGATGCTGCTGTAGAGGGAGAGACGGGCCATCAGCGGGCGGGTCTGGCGGACATATTCGTCCGTAGCGTTATCGCCGTTACGGATGGTTTCCTGCTGTTCGTGGTGCGCAGCCTGCTGGTCGGCCATTTGCGCCTTGTCCCGCTCCAGCTGGAACTGCTGCAGCTGTACCTTGAGGCCCTCCAACTGGACAAGCTGATCGGGTGGAAGCTGCGCCAGCTTCTGCTCCAGAACACGCTGCTGGTCGGCGGGATTGATGGCACCGTTGACGGTCTCGACAATGCTGGCCACCGAGTCCGCCGCTTTCGCTGTGGTGCTGTCGCCACCGAACCAGCCGCCGACGGTGCGAACCAGAGAGGGTCCGGCCTTCAGCAGGACGGATGCAATAGTGGAAAGCGTTACAGGATCCAATTTATTACCTCCTTACGAACCAGCCAGCCGTACAGAATGACCACGGTCAGACCGGCAAGCAGATTGAGCAGCATGACCATCGGACTGGTAGCGAAGACGGGCGCAAAGGCCAGCAGAAAAGCGCCGAAAGCCCAGATTAACCACGACGCGCAACAGACCCATTTGCGGGCAGAACGGCCCGGCTGAATCAGCCGGTAAGGGAGATTACCGAGCCAGATACTCACCCCGATCAGCAAAGCGCCGGAGAACGTTAACCACCAGACGACAAATGCCTGACGCCCGTAGAAACTACAAAGCGTCAGAGACAGACCCACGAGAACGACCACCGTCCAGCCTGACTGAAACACCCGGAGCAATGCCAGCTTCAGCCAGTCGGTATTCAACGATTTAAACATGATGTTTTTCCTTATATCGCTGGCACTGCCAGACGATGTCTCTTGTATCGACGGAGTCCCAGCCCCTGCGGTAATAACTGGCATGAGTCCCGTCGCAGCCTTTATAGTCCCGTGGAACGGGTGGAGGGCCACCGGCAACCCGGTGAAGGACCTCCTGACGGAGGCGGTCACGCCGCCCCGCGAGTAACGATGAATCCCAGCCTTTACCCATACTCAGCTCCGGGGAACCGAGACCTGACCGCCAATGACCTCCTGACAGGCGTTCGCCAGCTCATCGAGACGGTTAAACCAGCCATTGAGGTACTTACCCTGTGAGGCGTTGGATTTGATGATGTCGGCGTAATAACGGGAGCGACGGAGGAAACAGCGGGTCAGTAGCCATTCAGCATCTGCAGAGGCGACTGCGGTGCGGGTTTTTGGGCCGATAATGCCATCAGCGGTGACACCGACCGCATCCTGCAGGAGCTGGATCGCTTTTTTAGCGCCATGCTGAACAGAGGAATCAAAGACAAAAAGCGAGATGCCGTCCGGCCAATCAGTGCAGTAAGCCGGATACCAGTAATCGCGGAAATAAATCTGCCCGGCCTGTTCTTCGGTCAGGTCCTTAATTCGGGTATCGGGTTTACCGTCGCCATCGACGTCGGTTTTACCGTCAGCAAGACCGTCGCGTTTATCAGAAATGCCGTATTTGGTTTCGCCGCCTTTGTCGGTGGGGTCATTAACATAACCACCTTCGCGGGCGCGAATGAACGAGAGTGCGTGTAAAAACGCGGGGGAAAATAATGTTGTCATGCCTGCACCTTTGGGATTGAGTCAATCTGACAAATCCCATTTTGCGACAGGCAAAAAAAAAGCCGGATTAACCGGCTTCCTTGTTAATATATTTTTTAAAATAAAAAGTCTTTAAAGGTATACATGGTAAGTACAAACACCAGGAGAAACAGAATTATAAAGTTACTACTTTTGTCTGTTTTCGAGGGATATGTTGCTGCCACCTTAATCAAAGACGTTCTCATAAACATGTATATGAAAAATGGAACCACCAGAAAACAACCTATCCCCCAGATTACAGGAGAAAACCCTTTCCGATATCCCTTATCTACACCCGTAATTGGCACATAAACCCCGATATTATGTTTTACACAATCGAAGAAAACCCAGAAAGAACAAACAACGAAAACCACATGAATTAAAATAGAACCGACCATTGTTATTGCTCCATGTTCAGATGTTCAGCGAATACTGTCTTTTACTCATTTCTAGCCTGCGCATCCGCCTGATTGCTTTATACACCGTTTTGTAGGTTACGTGATAGCGCGTAACAAGGGTATCAATGCTGGCTTTGTTACAGTAATCACGCCAGATTTGCATATCGCGTACCAGAAACTCAAGCCGCTGCCCCCGTGGAACATAGATTTGCATCCCTCCAATATGTCGGGTTATCGCAATAACCAGCTCCAGAGAATGCGAAGAATCACCGCCCAGCCTTGCCAGTTCGCGGCTCAGTATTGAGTTAAGTTCAGCAAGAATCGACGGAAACCGAACATTCTCGGTTTCATCGCTGAGATGATCCAGCAGACTGTCATCACGAACATCACCAAAGAGATCGTCACTCATTTTTTCCACCTTCTGGCTGCGTCAGCGTAAGCGCTGCAGATTGTGTCATAGTCCCGGCTTTCTTCTCCGGTGACCGGGTTTTCAGGGAGTCGGGCATGGTGCGCCAGCATGGCCTTCTTCATCTCCCGGATATGCCACTGTTTCAGGCTCTCAAGGAGATTATCCTCGGCATCAGCTCTCAACCATTCCAGGCTGGATACACCCTCGCCACCATTGCGAATACGCGTCTGGCGACGGACGAAGCGGTCCAGCCCGATGTCGCTACCATCCCGGACAAAACCCTGATTAAACATCGTTTTCCATATTGCGCGGATTTTCAGGCTCACATCAGACGGAGCAGACATACGGCGCTTAGAACGCGGCAGAGGTTTGCTTTTGAACCCCTTAGCCTCCAGAGCCTGGATAACATTCTGCAGCTCGATGATGGTCATCTCGCGGCAGCTCGACTTGCCCGGAACTACCGCCCCCAGCAGGGAGCGGTAAGTATCATCGTCAAGCGCCAGCTGGCCTTTGGCGATATGGATAATCTGGATTGCGTTTGAGCGGGTCATTGGTTGCCGCCTTTAGTTGACGTTTCCGATATTTCCCGAAAAGATGCGGTTGACGAATTCTCGTTTTCACGAAAAGCACCAGTCTGGAGCATGGCTGCGCGGCAGGCTTCCCACGCAGCCCATCGTTCTCTGGCTGGAAGGTGAGCGTAAAACTCTGGATGCCATTTGTTACGCTCGATATTCCCCGTGCACCACTTCTCGAATGCTTCACGAGATTGCGCCTCATCTGGCACTACCGGCGCTGGCTGCGCACAGCAGTGGAGAAAATAAACATCATCAGGCAATTTATGGGCCGCAGATGAATAGACCAGCGCGAACTTGTTACCGTCTGACCGCCCGCTTTGCACATCCAGAGTAGCCACCGGCCCCATCGAATGCTGGTTCAGTCTGCGCCCCAACCTGGCGGCAGCATTCTCCAGTTGGTCGATTCGGTCCTGCAGCTGGTTTATATGGTCGTCCTGGGAGGCGTTTGCACGCTGGCTCTTCTCCAGCATCTCTACCAGCCCCTCAACCGTTTTCAGAGAAAAGCTGGGAAGCGTGGCATTGATGGTCTTAATGCGCTCGATGGAAGTATGAGGCCCCCAGACGGGCATCGCCTTGCGGGCAGCAATATCGGCTTTTATCTGCTCTAAATCAACCATGAGATTTATCCTCGGCTCGCATACGTTCGGCATACTGCTGCTCGCGCATCATCTTCTGAGCAGCCTGCATCAGCAGACTGATGGCCATACGGGCGCGGTGTGCGGCATAGCGGTTGCTGGTGCCGGCATCGCGGTAGAGGGTTTCGGCCAGCCCCATCTGCTCGGAGGCTTCCTCCAGCAGGCCCAGAACGGATGGACCAAAGGGGCTGACAGGCTGTGACTCCACGCCAACAATCTGCGCCAGTCGCGCCATTTTGCGGTTCTTTTCATGGTCAATCATGGGGCTCATCCCGTTGTGGCGCAGCTGTTCAATCATGATCTCGACGTCTGCCGCTTCTTCGGCCACTTTATCGCTGCCGGTCTTGTGATTAATAAAACGGACGCACGATGCGGATAATTCGCTGGCTTCTTCAGCCAGTACCAGCAACTGAGAATCGAAGCCCCATTTAGCAAATGCCGCCTCAAAAATACCTTTCGTTTTCGCATTCATAATATGCCCTTACTGGATTTCGGCGTGAGCAACCCCACGGCGCTGACGCCGGAAATTAAACAAAGTTAATTAACGAATATTCAGAGTTTGGCTAAATCCAGCGATATCTGCTTATAAGTGCCATTATCCTGGCGCTCATATAAACGCAGGTACTGACTGGTTCCCGTGACCTGGATAGCATCGGCAGCAGCATCCATCGCCTCATTCCATTTTGGATCGTCAATATTCAGCGCTCGCAGACTCAGTACCTGATTGATATCAATCCGGCCCTGTTTGTTGACGCGAAAAGCATGATCCACCAACGCCATAATTTTTTCGTCAGCACCACCCGACCATTCATGGATACAGTCATCAATCAGCTTTTTTGCAGCCTGAATGCGCTCATCAAAGACGCGGTGATCGCCTACGGCCCGAACAAGCTTATAGCGGCCATCGAAGCTGGGAAGTGTTACGTTACCCTTAGTTCCGCCATATTCCACGCCAAACTCTGCGGATGACAGGTCAACAAAATCATCGACTTTTGACATAGATCCGAGCTTGAACTCGACCAGCGACTGACGCTGCAGGCGGGCTGCTTCAACAACGCTGATAACCAGTTCATCACGCAGTTTATCCAGCGGTTTAATCTGGGACTCTGTAACTAAATGCCCCTGAGCGTTAATCCGGTAACCGTCCGGGATGGTATTTGCAGTATTCATCAAAGCCTCACTGAATTAATAGCATTCTGAAAAAACAATATTCGAAACAACACGGCGACTTAATTCCATCTTTTCGGCAATAACCGGAATAGTCAGGCCATCTTTATAAAGCTCGCGGCAAAGATAAGCATCGTGCGCGTCTGCCGGTTGAACAAGTACCGACAAGCCCCAGCGGTTAGCCTGAGACTGAATGGCCTGACGGGTGCGGTTGAGTTTCTCGCCCATCTCCTGTGCGGTCATTTTCCCGGCATTCTCACAGACAAACTGAATTTCGTATTTGGTCCACTTACGGCGCTTTTCCATACTTCCCCCCTTACTTTTCCACATATTCTTTAGTAACGATCTCGGTGAAACGAATTAATGCAGAACAGGCATCATGTTGGTTATCAGCCTCGGGAACCCCAGGAACAATAAGCTGCTGATTTGTCCGGGAGTGTCTCGCCCATACCTCAATGATTTCACGAACCCTTTTTTCTTCGCCGGTGATAATGGGTAAAGCACCATCAGGGTAAGTCTCACCAAACTCGATTAATCCAGAAGCCCATGAATAAGCCGTAACTTTTGTTTCCATAACTACCTCCAGATAACATGACAGCCCTCAATAGTGGCCATCCACACGGAACGGGTGCCGGTGGGACAACGTTCAATCAGGTGGTTAGCCCTGTTCACCAGTTCATTAGGCGGACAGGTGATTTCCAGACACGGGCGGCGCATCCATACCCGCATCTCCGTAACACGACTACCGCGCGCCTGCAGCCATGCCTGCGCAGCGGTGGCCATCCCAACATGTTCAGCAATACGTTCAGTAATCATGCTCTTAACTCTCCTTCGTCAGGTCATAGAAGCTCTTTCCGCCGCAGCGTGGACATACAAGAACGAATACTTTGATGCCCCGATACGACTTGTCCCGGACGCTCAATCTTTCGCTTTCCTTGTGAACATTCCGGCATCGGGTACATTTCACTGTTTTGCTGCTTTCCATAACCGCTACCCCCGTAATAACGTTGAAACATCAACATCCAGATCCAGATCACGCAGTGCCTTGCGGATGTAGCCTTCGTTGACAGCTTCACCAGCGCCGTGGGCCGTCATCGCCGCCAGCCGCAGGGAGTGGCTGAGGATACGCAGTGCGCCGGGCTTCTGTGCTATCTGATGGAGCAAATCGCGCTCTTTTTCGCCGGTGATATGCCAGGCATCGGCAATCGCAGCCACATCGGCCTTTTTGGTCTTGTTGATCGCCACGCGCTTGGCGATACGACTGAACAGGCGGGCGAACTCAACGGTACGGTTGCCGCCGGTCATGTTGCTGTAGACGCGGTGGTTACCCATCAGCACCAGCCCGACGCGGGTGGCCTCCTGCAGCAGGCGCAGCTCTTCGAGCGTTTCAGCGCCCAGATGGTCCGCTTCGTCAATGATGACAAGGCCCTGAGTGCCATCAAGGCGGCGGCGCAGTGCGCGGGCCAGCGGACCTTTACGACGTGGCGCATCATTCATCCCCAGCTCATAGGCCAGTTCGGTCAGGCACTCCAGCACACTGGCGCAGGAGGGGGTGATCGTTATCAGCCAGACGTTATCGTTACTGCGACGGTATTCACGCGCAGATTCCGACTTGCCGACGCCGGGATTACCGCAGACCACGCCGATGCATTCCGTCAGGTGCGCGTAGCGAAACGCAGTCCAGATCTGTTTGACGGTTGGGGTCTCAATAAAGCGAGGCGGCTCCGGCAGCTCTGCGGCAGAGTTTTGTTTATCGACCCAGCGCTGCAGCGCTTTTTCCACGCGGTCGTTATCACCGGCATATTTGTTATTCATGAAGCCACTGACAATGCTGGTTGAGAGGCCGGTTTCACGGGCAACCTGAGCAAAAGTAAAACGGGTACCATCGACAAGGTTGCGCAGAACCTCGCGAATATCGAAAATATTCACTTCAGACATAATTCACTCCATTATTTGAATGGTATTTAAATAGCGTTTTTACGTTTATTTGATTCCAGAATATCCAGCGAGTTATTCAGATATTCGTCCTCCGTATATTCCTCTTCTTCAGGTACGACCTTCATCGCGGGGACGGGCTGGCTGGGGCGATATACATTGCTGTTTAGCCAGTCGGGCCCTGCTGGTTCGGAGAGGGTGAGCACATTCTCGGCCTCGGCCAGACGGACTTTCTTTTCGCCACGCTCGCGCATGCCTTTGATGCGTTTCTGTTTTTGCCAGTATTCCGCAGTGACAGGGAATGCCGCTTTCTTGTTGCCATCCCAGATGGCTTCACATATCAGTGAACCATCCATACGACGAACGATAATCTTCGTTGCATCGTGAATGTCGTAGCTGACACGCACTTTGCGGCCATGCTCCTCACGAAGTGCTTCGGCGTAATACAGGTTATTGAAAAGACGAATCTCACAACGTCTGACTGAGCATTCAACCTCCGGCATAAACATATGGCGAAGCTCAATATCGGAGAGCCATTCGATTTCAGTTTTTTCTTTTTCCAGCTTGTACTTGCGAAACTGCGCTGGCGTGAAATGCTCACCATTAGCTTTCAGCGGCAGTGAATCGTGGGCGCGGTTGTTGTACCAGTGAACCCCGGCCTCAATTTCCCCAATCAGCTCATTCCATGACGGGAAATCGCGAAGGGTCTGTTCCTGCTTACCTGTCAGTTCGCGCCCTTTATCCACCGCGTTCAGCGCGGCAATAAGCGATTTTGATACCTTACGCGTGGTGCTTTTATCCGCGCCAGTTCCGTAGTAGGTGGCAAATTGACGGGAGATACGCATCCCCAGCGTTTTGTTGAGGATCTCTATGATGCCGCGCCCCTGTGGGTTCTCAGGAATGCCCAGACGGTGGTCAACGCCAAGACGCGGTAAGATGCCGGTGATATTAGCGTCAAGCGTGCTATTGGTCTCACCACCGCCGTTATCGGAATAATAGATATATGGCACACCGTTATTTCTAATGCCGTGACGCAGGGCGTCGGCAACCGCGATAACGCTTTCTGACAGCGCCAGACTCCAGCCCACAATATACCGGCAGCTCCCGTCCAGAATAAATGTCACCTCTGGTGTGATGGGGTTACCATGCTCAGGAGAGGCAACCTTCATCTTCATGCCGTGACCATCCCCGATCCAGACGTAGTTCACCGGCATGCTCAGCCAGTCGCGGCGCACAAAACCCTCAATCTGGCGGGCTTCGCTACCGGTGATCCGGCGATGCTGTTTCACCACTTCCGGCAGCTTATCCATCGCGTAGCGAACCGTGTTATAGGTCGGGGCAGAGAAAAGCATCTCCGGCTGATCTGCATATCGCGTATACCAGCCCTTAATAAAATCATCATATGCCTCAGCCATCGTCACACCATTGGGATTACGGTAATACGCCAGAAAATCAGGCAACCACGCAATTTCCTCAGGCTCCACGCGCTGACGCTTACCCGGCGCAAGGAGTACCAGACGTTCCGTGGATGTTCTGGCTTTTTTAAAATCAGCCATCCAGCGCTTGAGGGAGATCTCGCTCAGAGTACGGGATGAACCTTTTTTGGCATTGGCCAACGTCACCTGTACGGCCAGATGTTCCGGTAACTCACCGCAGCGGGACTGACGGACGATTTCTCTGATGGCTTTCGCACAACTGAATCGCGGTATTTCACCCAGCTTCAGGACTTCCGATACCAGCGCAATACGGGCATCAGCAATCTTTTGCTGGTCGGCGGTTAAGCCGGTGAGCTTTTGCTCCATCAGCACAGGGTGAGCACGGTAAAGCGATAACCGGGTATCACTCTTTTCCGTCACCGCTGAATGCTCAGGAGCAGGCAACGCCGCATCCTGATTGTTCATCAGCTCTTTAACCTGACGGTCACGCAGTGCTTTCTGGGCAACCAGGGGAAGGCTGTCAATGTGATACTCAAACGCCTTACTTCCCTGACGCTTACGGACCAGAGTCTGATTCTCTTTGACCAGTTTGCCCATCATGGCTCTGATGCCCTGTGGCGTTCCCGGTAAACCCGGCAGGCCCGCTAATTCATTCACCGTGGCAAACATGATCACAAGTCCTTGCTGTAGCGGCTGGGCCAGATGGATGACGGCTCCAGATTGAGAGCATTCGCGATGATGCGCTCACCTTTAGGATATGAACGAGCCAGCGCATTTTTCAGTGTGTCGGGACTTAACCCCGCACTGGTGGAAAGGCTGCGCATTGTCACGCCGCGCTTGTGAAGCTCGGCGACAATGTCAATGCGATGCCAGTCACGCACTTCATTTCTTTCCATAGTTCGTTTACTCTTAAAAGTTATCCGTCGGAGTAATCCGCCGGGGTTATCCGTTGGAGTAAGTATTGATCCAATATTGGTTAATGTAAAGCAAAAGCCCGGCTTTCTTTTCTCATATGAGT
Source organism: Serratia sp. PL7 (assembly GCF_945957435.1). Classification (NCBI taxonomy): domain Bacteria; kingdom Pseudomonadati; phylum Pseudomonadota; class Gammaproteobacteria; order Enterobacterales; family Yersiniaceae; genus Serratia; species Serratia sp. PL7. The sequence continues at coordinate 16,607 of NZ_CAMFLB010000052.1, forward strand.
TAATTAGCGAGGGCTCATTAAATTTATCTTTAATTTCAATCTGTTAAGTGGAAAAGAAAATGGATAAAGCAAAAGAAATAGAAGTTTCTTTTACTCAATTTGGAAAGGAAAGTATTCGCGATAGGATAAAGACTCTTTTTAAGGGAAGGAGTTTAAGGCGGGTTTCTCTCGATTGGGACCTCCCATACTCCACGCTCAATAATTATTTTGCTCGCTCAGCGACTCCAAGCGTGGACGTGTTAGTTAAAATTTCTGATATTGAAAAAGTGAGTTTAAATTGGCTTGCAACAGGTCGTGAGGACATCCTAGCTCTAGATGAGTCAGATAGCACCCAAGACTGCCGCAAACAAACGGACATGGCCAAGCATGCAGGGAATAATGAAATCCTTGTTGGGGCAACAGCAACCCCACTGAAAGATGACAAGTTTATGTCCCTTACATGGTCAATGTTTTTCGAGGCATTGGACCATGATGAAAAATCACATCTAATTGATATTTATGCCAAAATTGGAGCAAAAGGCGTTTTGTCATTACTTAGTAACGTCAATGGTTCAACCACAGAATTACTTAACCTTTCACCAGATGAGCAAAGGCGCTTAATGCATATGAATGACGAAATCAAAAAAGGGTCATCTGAGACTGGTGAAGATGTAGCCAAGCCAGGCCCGTCCAGTTCCAGCAAGAAGGCCAGTTAATGCGGTTCCTAACCTTTCGTTGCATCGCGGTACAGCCAGCCGCATTTAACCGGCCTGTTTTTTAGAAGTATGTTAGAATTTATTTTGAACGATGGCTTTGTGGTTTTAAAGTCCAGAAAGTAGCAGTATCAAATGTTTTGCCGATCGGCTTCATTTTCCTCAAACCGGTATCAAATCCAATTTTGAGCCGACTCCAGTAATCCCGCGAGTTTCCGCTTAATTCCTCATGTTCCCGGATGTATCAAATCTTTTAGTTCTTCACAGGATTAGCCGCCGTCACTTCGTTAAAGTGAGCAGCGCACTAGCCGCAGCCCCGTTGGTTGGCGTTCGATTTGCC
>NZ_CAMFLB010000053.1:0-16065 GCF_945957435.1 Serratia sp. PL7
TCCGAGTTTTTTGCACAACCCCTTTTTTGATCTTTTCTTTCTGTTTGCACACTTTTCAGCCCTTCCGGATGGATCTTGTGCGATCAGGGCCATTTTCCGCAGGATCCGGCGCTGAGATTGGTTGTAATTCCATCGTCAGAGTCTAGTATTGCCGGTAAATATGATCCCGAGGTGAGGCAGCACTATGTCCGATGCAGTACGTTCTTATCTTCAATACACCCCTAAACTCGGTCAGCGCGTCCTGATCGATCCTTCCAGCGTCGTCATCGGCGACGTCGATCTGGCGGATGACGTCAGTATCTGGCCGCTGGTCGCCATCCGCGGCGACGTCAATGCGGTAAAGATCGGCGCACGCAGCAATATTCAGGACGGCAGCGTACTGCACGTGACTCATCGCTCCGAACATAACCCTGACGGTTATCCCCTGCTGATTGGAGAAGACGTGACCGTGGGCCATAAAGCGATGCTGCACGGCTGCGCCATCGGCAGCCGAGTGCTGGTCGGTATGGGATCGATCCTGTTGGACGGTGCAGTAATAGAAGACGACGTGATGATTGGCGCCGGCAGTTTAGTGGCGCCAGGCAAACGTCTGGCCAGCGGCTATCTCTATATGGGTAGCCCGGCACGCCAGATTCGGCCGTTAACCGCCGCCGAGTTGGAAGGGTTGCTTTATTCTTCGAACAACTATGTACGCTGGAAAGATGAATACCTGTCGGAAGACATCTGACAGCTCCCCGTTCCCTATAAAGAGAACGGGGCGGGATTTATGCCGCCAGTTCGCTGCGCAGCTGGCGCAATACCGGCTCGATCTCTGGCATTACGCCGTGCCAAAGCAGGAAAGCATGCGCCGCCTGCCCCACCAGCATACCCAGCCCATCGGCATATTCCGTTGCCCCCAGCTTCTGCGCCCAGGCTAGAAATGGCGTGACGCCCTGCTGATAAAACATGTCATAGCAACGGGTTTGCGCGTTAACTACGCCCGCAGGCAACGCCGGGACCTCCCCGCTGATGCCGGACGCCGTCGCATTGATCACCAGATCGAATGCTTGCTGATCACATTGATCCATCGGCGCCGCCGAGATCTCCCCCAGATGCCGGAAAGCGTCGGCCAACTCTTGGGCCCGGCTGAAGGTACGGTTGGTGATTGTTAACCGGCAGCCGAAAGACAGTAGCGGCAGGATTACACCGCGCGCCGCACCGCCGGCGCCCACAAGCAGAATGCGATCCTGCGGCCGGATCAATTGCTGACGCTGCAGATCGGTCAGCAAACCGATGCCGTCGGTGTTATCCCCCAATAGATCGCCATTCGGCAACACCTTCAGAGTATTGACCGCACCAGCCATCGCTGCGCGCTCGCTCAGCTCAGAAGCGGCCGAATAAGCTCGCTCCTTGAAAGGCACCGTGACGTTCGCCCCCAGCCCTCCGGCGTGGATAAACGCCTGCAGGCTGGTTTCAAAACCGTCCAGCGGCGCCAGCACTGTTCCATAAGGATGCTCAATGCCGGTCTGGGCAGCAAACAGCGCATGAATTCGCGGCGACTTGCTGTGGCCGATAGGGTTGCCAAATACCGCAAACTTCTCCATGCCTATTACCTCTAGCCCTGACGGATCTGTTCGCCGGTCAGAACATCTCTGATTTCGGAAGGATTAAGACGGCCGCCCACCTCGCCGGCCAATACCGGGAAAGCTTCGCCGAATTGCCGTGTAACCTCATCGGCACTGCGGCACGGCTCCAGCCCGCTGAGATTGGCGCTGGTCGACACCAGCGGCTTGCCGTACTGCCGGCACAGCAGCTGCACCAACGGATGATCGCTGACGCGCACCGCCAGCGAGCTGAAGCGCCCGGTCAACAAACGTGGCGTCTCCGGGCGAGCAGGCAACACCCAGGTTACCGGCCCAGGCCAGCTGACAAACATCGTCGTGCGCTGCTGTTCGCTGAGCGCACTGTCGTCGATATAAGGTTTAAGCTGCGCATAGTCGGCGGCGATCAGAATCAGCCCCTTTTCCCACGGCCGCTGTTTCAGCGCCAGCAATGCATTGACCGCCTGTTCGCTGTCGGGATCGCAACCCAGGCCGAATACGGCTTCGGTAGGATAGGCAATCACCTGCTGTTGATGCAAAGCATCGATGATAGATAAAAGGTTCGGGCTTAATTCTGAGTTCATGATGTGATTATTCTGTAGTCGCGACGGGTTTTCCGCACAGCTTGCTGGCGCAGCACAGGACGGGCCCTTTTGCCGTGCGCTTTTCCATCAGCAGCGGATAATGGCAATAGGCGCATTCACCGGCGACAGGTTTAACATTGAGGGCGAACTGGCATTCCGGGTAACGATCGCAGGAATGAAAAACCTTGCCGTAACGCGACTTGCGCTGCAGCAGTTTGCCTTGGCCGCACTGCGGACAGGTAATGGCGGTTTCATCAGGCTTATCGATCACTTCAGTGTGATCGCATTGCGGATAATCGCTGCATCCGATAAACATGCCATAGCGCCCCTGGCGCAGCACCAACGTCGCCTGACACTTCGGGCACGGTTGCCCATCCAACACTTTGACGATATGCCCATCGGCCTGCGCTTTCAGCGGGCGAATATATTGGCATTCAGGATACTGGGAACAGCCGAGGAAGGGGCCGTGGCGACCGCTACGGATCACCAGCTCGGCCCCGCATTCCGGGCAGGGTTCATTTTGCCTGGCGGCAAAAATCGCGTTTTTTGTCATAACGTCTTCTATGCGCGTTATCGGCTCAATGCAGATAACCTTCGTTCACTTCAAACAACAGTTCTTCCATTTGCTGATAGGCGCTTTCATATCCGGGGATATTAAACAGCACCATCAACACGACCCATTTCAGATCTTCGAGATCGAATTCCGCATTATCCAAAGCCATAACGCGATCGATAACCATTTCACGGGTTTCGAGGTTCAATACCTGAATCTGTTCCAGGAACAGGAGAAAACCACGGCAGCCGGCGTCCAAACGCGCACCTTCCTCTTCGGTATAGATCCGCATTGCCAGCGGATCGGCATCCATAAAGTAAGGGGCATTTTGACCTTCTTGCAGGTCAGCCAACTTCTCAAGCCAATTCAACGCGTTGTAGATATCATCCCGATGAAACCCCGCCTGAGCGAGATCATCGGTCAGTTGATCCTGATCGACGCGCATCTCTGGTTCATTGTGGATATAAGTTTCAAACAAGTACATGAGTACGTCGAACATGGCTTGCCCTCCTTATTCGGACATAGCCGCCGGGTACAGCTGCGATCCACCCTGCTAACTCCAGTTCGAGTAACTTGATTACCACCACTGGCACAGGTTGGCCGGCACGTTCAGCGACGACGTCAACAGGTGTCACCTCATCTCCTACGTTAGCCAACACATCGGCAAATGGCAATTCAACTTCAGCCTGCGACGCACAAATAGTTGTATTTTCGTTCAGTGACAGCCATTGAAGGCCGCTTCCCAGCAATTCGGCGATATCTTTCGGCCCGGTGACCAGATGCGCACCCTGCTGGATTAACCAATGCGTACCCTCACTCATCGGGTTTCCCAATGGCCCAGGCAAGGCGAACACCTCACGCCCCTGCTCCAACGCATAGCGAGCCGTCACCAAGGTACCGCTGCGCAGCGAAGCCTCTATGACCAGAACGCCCAGGCTGAGCCCGCTGATAATACGGTTACGGCGAGGAAAATGGTCGGCCAGAGGCAAGTCGGTGACTAAATGATCTGAAATCACAGCGCCGCCCTGCTCGACTATCTGCTCCGCGAGCCGGCGGTGCCGGCGCGGATAGATATTGCCCAGCCCGCTACCCAACACCGCAATCGTGCAGCCACCGGCCGCCAGCGCCGCACGATGGCAAATACCGTCGATGCCGATAGCCAGACCGCTGGTGATGGTGAAGCCGCAACGCGCCAATTCCTCGGCAAAATGGTTAGCCCAACGTTCGCCGTAGTGGCTGAACTGCCGGCTGCCAACCATGGCGAGCTGCGGGTGCAACAACGCCTGAGGATCGCCCTCGATCAGCAAAAATAGCGGCGCATCGTCGATCTGGGCCAGGCGTTCGGGATAGCCGGCCGCCCCATAGTTCAGCATACGGTGCGCCGGCAGCTCCAACCAACGCAGGCTGGCCGACAGATAACCGGGATCCAACTGGTTGAACTGCGTCTGCTGCCGTTCGTTCAATCCCAGCTCATGCAGCACGCGGCGAGGCTCGCAACCCATTTGCGATAGCTGCTGCACGATCCGGCTGGCCACGACGGTCTGTAGCCCCGTTACCCCTCGCATCCGTAAAGCGATCTCTTCCGGCCGCATCGTCTGTTCCCTCAGCAAAAACGGTGGTATTACCAATCTGAGCAATTGGTGCACAATGCTGTCAATCAGGTCGGGAAATGTCTAGAATAGAGGTTAAACCTCGTTCATTACTCGGATACAGATCTAAAGATATATGTCAGTCTTGCAGGTATTACATTTCCCAGACGAGCGTCTGCGCAAAGTCGCAGCGCCGGTAAAAGAAGTCAATGCAGATATCCAGCGCATCGTGGATGATATGTTTGAAACCATGTACGCAGAGGAAGGCATTGGCTTGGCTGCGACTCAGGTGGATATCCATCAGCGCATTATCGTGATCGACGTCTCCGAGAATCGCGATCAGCGCCTGGTGCTGATCAACCCGGAGCTGCTGGAAAAAAGCGGCGAAACCGGCATCGAGGAAGGCTGTCTTTCCATTCCCGAGCAGCGTGCGTTAGTGCCGCGCGCCGCGCAGGTGAAGATCCGCGCACTGGATCGCGAAGGCAAACCTTTCGAACTGGAAGCGGACGACCTGTTGGCGATCTGCATCCAGCACGAGATGGATCACCTGATGGGCAAACTGTTCGTCGATTACCTGTCGCCGCTCAAGCGTCAGCGCATTCGTCAGAAACTGGAAAAAATGGCCAAGCTTCAAGCCCGCGCCTAACCGATCAGGAAATCAACGTGTCTGACTCTTTACGGATTATTTTCGCCGGAACACCAGACTTCGCAGCGCGTCATCTTGACGCGCTGTTGTCATCTGAGCACCAGATTGTCGGCGTTTTTACCCAGCCCGACCGCCCGGCAGGCCGCGGCAACAAGCTGACGCCCAGCCCGGTCAAAGTGCTGGCCGAGCAGCACCAACTGCCGGTATTTCAGCCCAAATCGCTGCGTCCCGAAGAGAACCAGCACCTGGTGGCCGATCTCAACGCCGACGTGATGGTGGTAGTGGCCTACGGGCTGATCCTGCCGCAGGCGGTGCTGGATATGCCGCGTCTCGGTTGCATCAACGTACATGGCTCGCTGCTGCCTCGCTGGCGCGGCGCGGCGCCGATCCAGCGTTCGCTCTGGGCCGGTGACAGCGAAACCGGCGTGACCATCATGCAGATGGACGTCGGTCTCGATACCGGTGACATGATGCACAAGATTGCTTGCCCGATTGAGAGCAGCGATACCAGCGCCAGTCTCTACGACAAGCTGGCACAGCTCGGCCCGCAGGGCATGTTGACTACGCTGCACCAAATGGCAGACGGCAGCGCCACCCGCGAAGTTCAGGACGAAGCGCTGGTCACCTACGCCGAGAAACTGAGCAAAGAAGAAGCTCGTCTGGACTGGACACTGTCCGCCGCACAGCTGGAGCGCTGCATCCGCGCCTTCAACCCTTGGCCGGTCAGCTATTTCACCATCGACGATCAACCGGTGAAAGTGTGGCAGGCCAGCGTACTGGCGCAAAGCGCCAACGCGGAGCCAGGCACCGTTGTCCATGCCGACAAGCACGGTATTCAGGTGGCGACTGCCGACGGTATCCTCAACCTGATCCAACTGCAGCCCGCCGGCAAGAAACCGATGTTGGCGCAAGACCTATTAAATTCACGTCGTGAATGGTTTACCCCGGGTAACCGGCTGTAAGTCACCCCACAGCCCGGCCGTTCATCGTCGGGCCGTTATTTTCTTAATGCCGATCGTTATCAGCTTCAGCCTATGAAAAATAATTACAATCTCCGCAGCATCGCTGCCAAAGCCATCGGCCAGGTACTGGATCAAGGGCAGTCGCTAAGCACTGCCCTGCCGGCACTGCAAACCTCCATCAGCGATAAAGACCGCGGGTTGCTGCAGGAACTGTGCTTCGGCACGTTACGTGTACTGCCGCAGCTTGAATGGTGTATTCAACAATTGATGGCCAAGCCGCTGACCGGCAAGCAGCGTACGCTGCACTATTTGCTGATGGTCGGCTTGTATCAGCTGTTGTATACCCGTATCCCGGCGCACGCCGTGCTGGCAGAAACCGTGGAAGGCGCGGTAGCGCTGAAACGCCCGCAGTTGAAAGGCCTGATTAACGGTGTCTTGCGGCAGTTCCAGCGCCAGCAGGAAGAGCTGCTACAGCGCGCTGCCAACAACGACAGCCGCTATCTGCACCCGAGCTGGTTGCTGAAACGCATTCAACAAGCTTATCCCGCCAACTGGGAGCAGATCGTCGACGCCAATAACCAGAAGCCACCAATGTGGCTGCGCGTCAACCGCCTGCATCACAGCCGCGAAGCTTACCTGCAGCTGTTGACCGACACCGGCATCGCCGCGGAGCCTCATGCAGACTATGCCGACGCAGTGCGGTTGCTGGCGCCTTGCGCCGTGGTCGATCTACCTGGGTTCGCCGACGGCTGGGTCACCGTGCAAGATGCCTCAGCCCAGGGCTGTGTCGATCTGTTGGATCCGCAAGACGGCGAACAGATCCTCGATTTGTGCGCCGCTCCTGGCGGCAAAACCACGCATATTCTGGAAGCGGCGCCGAAAGCGCACGTCATGGCCGTCGATATCGACGAACAGCGTCTGGCACGGGTGAAGGAAAACCTGCAGCGCCTGCGTTTGCACGCAGAAGTTAAGCTGGGCGATGGCCGCACTCCGCAACAATGGTGCGGTGACAAACAGTTCGACCGTATCCTGTTGGACGCGCCTTGTTCCGCTACCGGCGTGATCCGCCGTCACCCCGACATCAAATGGCTGCGCCGCGATCGCGACATCGCCGAACTCGCCGCGCTTCAGGCCGAGATCCTGGAAGCCGTCTGGCCGCATCTGAAATCGGGCGGCGTGATGGTTTACGCCACCTGCTCTATCCTGCCGGATGAAAACAGCAGCCAGATCGCCGCGTTCTTGCAGCGCCACGCCGATGCCAAGCTGGTTGAAACCGGCGATGCGCAGCGGCCAGGGCGGCAGAATATCCCGCATCCCGAGGACGGCGATGGCTTCTTTTACGCTAAGCTGATTAAAATGTAATTCTTCAGGGCGTGCTCGCGCGCCCTAAGTCTTTCAGTGTGAAGCAGAGAACACGATGAAAATAATTATTCTTGGTGCCGGTCAGGTTGGCGGGACGCTGGCGGAAAACCTGGTGGGTGAAAACAACGACATCACCGTCGTCGATACCGATTCCGGCCGGTTACGTCAGCTGCAGGATAAATTCGATCTTCGGGTGGTTCAGGGACATGGCTCCCACCCTCGGGTGCTGCGCGAAGCCGGCGCAGAAGACGCCGACATGCTGGTTGCCGTCACCAACTCCGACGAAACCAACATGATCGCCTGCCAGATCGCCTATTCTCTGTTTAATACTCCCAACCGTATCGCCCGCATCCGCGCGCCGGAATACATCCGCGAGTCGGAGAAACTGTTCCTGCCGGAAGCGGTGCCAATCGACCATCTGATTTCGCCGGAGCAGCTGGTCATTGACTATATCTACAAGCTGATTGAGTACCCCGGGGCCCTGCAGGTGGTCAACTTCGCAGAAGGCAAGGTCAGCATCGCCGCGGTTAAAGCCTATTACGGCGGCCCGCTGGTCGGCAATGCGCTCTCTTCAATGCGCGAACACATGCCGCATATTGACACCCGCGTCGCCGCTATTTTCCGCCAGGATCGGCCGATCCGTCCGCAAGGCTCGACCATTATCGAAGCCGGTGATGAAGTGTTCTTCGTCGCCGCCTCACAGCACATCCGCGCGGTGATGAGCGAACTGCAGCGGCTGGAAAAACCGTATAAGCGCATCATGATCGTCGGCGGCGGCAACGTCGGCGCCGGCCTGGCAGCCAAACTAGAAAAAGACTACAACGTCAAACTGATCGAGCGGAATCAGCAACGCGCCGCCGAACTCGCCGAACAGCTGCACGATACCATCGTGTTCTACGGCGATGCCTCCGATCAGGAACTGCTGGCCGAAGAGCACGTCGAGCAGGTGGATGTTTTCATCGCCATCACCAACGACGATGAGGCCAACATCATGTCCGCCATGCTGGCTAAGCGCATGGGCGCCAAGAAGGTAATGGTATTGATCCAGCGCCGCGCCTATGTCGATCTGGTGCAGGGCAGCGTGATTGATATCGCCATTTCGCCGCAGCAGGCGACCATCTCCGCCCTGTTGGGGCACGTGCGCAAAGCGGATATCGTCAGCGTTTCGTCGCTGCGCCGCGGCGTGGCGGAAGCGATCGAGGCGATTGCCCACGGCGATGAAAGCACGTCCAAAGTGGTCGGCCGCATCGTCGAAGATATCAAGTTGCCACCGGGGACGACCATCGGTGCGATCGTGCGTGGCGACGACGTGATCATTGCCAACGGCAACAGCAAAATCGAACAGGGCGATCACGTCATCATGTTTATTACCGACAAGAAATTCGTGCCTGACGTTGAACGCTTGTTCCAACCGAGCCCGTTCTTCTTGTAGAACGAATTTATTTGGCTATGGTCTATAATCGCGTGGTTGTTCTCTGCCTTGGGAGGAGATAAAACTTCTCTCCTTTTGTGGCAAAGGGAAATTGCTTTGTTAAACTTGAGTTATTAATTCTGCAAGGGGTGCGTTCTATGAGTATGTTGAAAGAGTTTCGCGAATTTGCCATGCGTGGCAACGTGGTCGATCTGGCCGTCGGTGTGATTATCGGTGCCGCATTCGGCAAGATCGTTTCGTCCTTCGTGGCTGATATCATCATGCCACCGCTGGGCTTACTGATCGGCGGCGTCGACTTTAAACAGTTCCATCTGGTATTACGTGAAGCTCAGGGCGCCGTACCGGCGGTGGTAATGAACTACGGTTCATTCATCCAAACCGTATTCGACTTCGTGATTGTCGCCTTCGCCATCTTCCTGGCGATTAAATTGATGAACAAAATGCGCCGCAAACAAGAAGAAGTGCCCGCAGCGCCGCCGGCACCTACCGCAGAAGAGAAACTGCTGACGGAAATCCGTGATTTGCTGAGCCAGCAACAGCAGCCAAAACTGTAAGACAGCGTTTGGTTATGCCAATAAAAAGCCACCTGATGAAGGTGGCTTTTTTAATACTTAAAACCAGAAGGTCAGTGGTAAATTATCGCTTGATAGTTTACCACTGGCCTCCCAGTTACCGCCTTTGTTGTGTTTTTCTTTACGCCGATAGCTGCCTTTACCTTTCACATTCTTTTCTACCCGCTGACGGAATAGAGGATCATGCAGCAGCGCCTCAATGGCGTTATCTTGAATCTGGCCTTTGGTGTGACGATATTTCGTCATGATAATGCTCCTGTAAAATATGAGGGATAAAACGGGGCGATAATACTGCCGGCGATATAAAAATTAAAGTGCCGTCAGCAACCTTTTTTGCCTTTGTCATCGCTGGCGCCCTGTTCCAAAGCTTCCAGGATCGAACAATAATTGCTGGTATGGGCAGTGCCACAGCAGGCGTCGCTCAGCCGCTTCAACGATTCACGCATACGCGTCAGCTCAGCCAACTTGCTTTCCACTTCGCTCAGGCGCGCATCAACGATCGACTTTGACTCCTGGCAGGTATGATGCTCAGGATCGACGCGGATCGACAGCAGCTCAGCGATCGTTTCCAGAGTAAATCCCAACTGCTTAGCATAGCGAATAAAGCGCAGCCGTTGAAGATCCTGCTCGGTGTAGAGTCGATAACCACCCTCGGTGCGGACATTGTGATCCATCATGCCCTGCTTTTCATAGTAACGCACGGTATCAGGCGTTACTTCGGCAAGCTTGGCCAACTGACCTATCTTGAACATTACTGCTCCTCTCGGGTGAACTTGCCATCCAGTGCGCACTGATATTCACCATGCAAGAAATCCGTGCTCATCCCAGCCTGACGCAATCGATGTTCCAACAGCAACATGCGCTTGCTGAGATCGACATAGTCTGGATGCTCACTGTTGATCCCTTGCAGTAAGCGAGCAACAGTTAGCGCCTCTTTGCGATCTTCCAGTTCCGGTGGCAAGTAACCGGCATTTTTCAGCAGACGGTAACCCGCGCGCAGTTCAGCCGGCACCGCACTATCGTCTTCCAGCGCTAATGGTTGTCCCTGGCCGGGCAAATTGTCGAACTCGCCTTTATCTTGGGCATCAAGGATATGACGTTCCGCCCATTGATCGAGCGACCCCATGGCAAACAGCCTCGGTTAGCCTAATGATTAAGCCTTAGCATAGCGGATAGGGGCGAGGATCTTAAGCACAGCGGGGGAATTGCGCACATTTGGCTGAATTTGGACGTAAAAAAACCGGGCAAGCCCGGTTTTTTTACGCGTCTACAGATTACTCTGCAGTTGCCACTTCTGCTTGAGACTCAGCACGATCAACCAGCTCGATGTATGCCATCGGCGCGTTGTCGCCTGCGCGGAAGCCACACTTCAGAATGCGAGTGTAACCACCGGCACGGCTCGCGAAACGCGGGCCCAGCTCGTTAAACAGTTTTGCCACGATCTCGTTATCACGAGTACGGGCGAATGCCAGACGACGATTAGCTACGCTGTCGGTCTTGGCAAGAGTAATCAGCGGCTCAACAACGCGACGCAGCTCTTTTGCTTTTGGCAGGGTCGTCTTGATGATCTCATGACGAACCAAAGAGCCGGCCATGTTACGGAACATAGCCTGGCGATGGCTGCTGTTACGGTTCAGTTGACGACCACTCTTACGATGGCGCATGACCTTATCCTTCTCAGTAAAACCTTAACCTGTGATCCGGTTACTCGTCAGCAATGCTTGCCGGCGGCCAGTTTTCCAGGCGCATGCCCAGAGACAGACCACGTGAGGCCAGCACGTCTTTAATCTCGGTAAGAGATTTTTTACCCAGGTTTGGCGTTTTCAGCAACTCAACCTCGGTACGCTGTACCAGATCACCGATGTAGTGGATAGCTTCTGCCTTGAGGCAGTTAGCAGAGCGGACAGTCAATTCCAGATCGTCAACAGGGCGCAGCAAGATCGGATCGAACTCTGGTTTCTCTTCTTTAACTTCCGGCTGACGTACATCACGCAGGTCAACGAAAGCTTCAAGTTGTTCAGCCAGAATGGTGGCCGCACGGCGGATCGCCTCTTCAGGATCGATCGTGCCATTGGTCTCCATCTCGATGACCAGCTTATCCAAGTCAGTACGCTGTTCTACACGCGCAGCTTCAACATTGTAGGCGATACGCTCTACAGGGCTGTAGCAGGCGTCAACCAACAGACGACCGATTGGGCGCTCATCTTCTTCCGAATGAATTCGGGCAGAAGCCGGCACATAACCGCGACCGCGCTGAACTTTGATACGCATGCTGATAGCCGCGTTCTCATCAGTCAGGTGGCAAATCACGTGCTGAGGCTTGACGATTTCGACATCACCATCATGGGTGATGTCGGCAGCGGTCACAGGGCCAATGCCAGATTTATTCAGGGTAAGAATAACTTCGTCTTTGCCTTGAACTCTCACCGCCAGCCCTTTCAGGTTGAGCAGGATCTCCAGGATATCTTCCTGTACGCCTTCTTTGGTGCTGTACTCATGCAGTACACCATCAATCTCAACCTCGGTCACCGCGCAACCCGGCATAGATGAAAGCAGAATACGGCGCAGTGCGTTGCCAAGAGTATGGCCAAAGCCACGCTCTAAAGGCTCAAGGGTCACCTTGGCGTGCGTCGAACTGACTTGCTCGATATCTACCAGGCGCGGTTTTAGAAACTCTGTCACAGAACCCTGCATTGTGTCCTCTCTTTGGTACTAAGCTTTACTTGGAGTAAAGCTCGACGATCAGGTGTTCGTTAATGTCCGCAGACAGATCGGTACGTTCAGGCATACGCTTGAACACGCCTTCCATCTTAGCAGCATCAACTTCCAGCCAAGTCGGCTTTTCACGCTGCTCAGCCAGCTCCAGAGAAGCTTTAACACGAGACTGCTTTTTAGCTTTCTCGCGGATGCTGACTACGTCATTCGGAGATACCTGATAAGAAGCGATGTTAACAACGTGACCGTTTACCATAACTGCTTTGTGGCTAACCAGCTGACGTGACTCTGCACGAGTAGCGCCGAAGCCCATACGGTAAACAACGTTGTCCAGACGACCTTCCAGCAGCTGCAACAGGTTTTCACCGGTGTTGCCCTTCAGGCGGGTTGCTTCTTTGTAATAGTTACGGAATTGACGCTCCAGAATGCCGTACATACGGCGAACTTTCTGCTTCTCACGCAACTGAACACCGTAATCAGACAGACGCGGTTTACGCGCACCGTGCTGACCAGGTGCTTGTTCAATTTTACACTTGGAATCGATCGCGCGAACGCCAGACTTAAGGAACAGGTCTGTGCCCTCACGACGGCTCAGCTTGAGCTTAGGACCCAAATATCTTGCCATTTTCTTTCTCCAACAATCCTAAAAGCTGCGTTACACGCGGCGCTTTTTCGGCGGACGACAACCGTTATGAGGGATCGGAGTCACATCAGTAATATTAGTGATGCGGAAACCAGCCGCGTTCAGAGCGCGGATAGTAGACTCACGACCAGGACCAGGTCCTTTAACCATAACTTCCAGGTTCTTGATACCGTATTCTTTTACTGCGTCAGCACAACGTTCTGCTGCAACCTGTGCTGCGAACGGAGTGGACTTACGAGAACCACGGAAACCGGAACCACCGGCTGTTGCCCAACCCAAAGCATTACCCTGACGATCAGTGATGGTAACGATGGTGTTGTTGAAAGAAGCATGGATATGAGCCACGCCGTCAGAGACTTGCTTTCTTACACGCTTACGTGTACGAACAGGTGCCTTTGCCATTATTCAATAACCCCGATTATTTCTTGATCGGCTTGCGCGGACCCTTACGGGTACGAGCGTTGGTCTTGGTGCGCTGACCGCGTACCGGCAGACCACGACGATGACGCAAACCACGATAGCAACCAAGGTCCATAAGACGCTTGATGCTCAGGGTAATTTCACGACGCAAATCACCCTCAACGGTGTATTTGGCAACTGCATCACGAAGCTTTTCGATTTGCTCTTCAGACAGCTCACTGATCTTAACATTTTCAGCAATACCCGTGGATGCACAGATAGCCTGTGAACGGGTTTTACCGATACCGAAGATCGACGTTAAGGCGATAACGGTATGTTTATGATCAGGAATGTTAATGCCTGCTATACGGGCCACTATGCACTCCTACTATTTTATACAGCAACACCATTCTGAAAAGCCCGTTTTCAGGATACTCAAATAATGTTGCAGTGCGACATACAAAAGATTGGCTGGCTAATCTAGCCAGCTCAACCCAACTTTGCAAGAAAAATATGCGAGATAATCAGCCTTGACGCTGTTTATGCTTCGGCTCGGCGCTGCAAATCACACGAACGACACCGTTACGCTTAACGATTTTGCAGTTACGACATAATTTCTTGACGGAAGCACGAACTTTCATTTTTACTCTCCGTAACTTCTCAAACGAATCTGACTAGCGGTTATAGCCTTTCAGATTTGCTTTCTTCAATGCAGACTCGTACTGACTTGACATCATCAGAGTTTGCACTTGAGCCATAAAGTCCATGATGACGACAACCACGATCAGTAGCGAGGTACCACCAAAGTAGAATGGTACTTTCATTGCATCACGCATGAACTCCGGGATCAGGCAGATGAAAGTAATGTACATCGCGCCCACCAGGGTTAAACGCGTCATTACTTTATCGATATACTTCGCCGTTTGCTCTCCCGGACGAATTCCTGGTACGAAGGCACCGGACTTCTTCAGGTTATCTGCTGTCTCACGCGGGTTGAAAACCAACGCCGTGTAGAAGAAACAGAAGAAGATGATTGCAGACGCATAGAGTAACACATAAAGCGGTTGCCCTGGCTGCAAATACAGCGAAATCGTAGTCAGCCAGTTCCAACCGGTACCGCCCCCAAACCATGATGCAATCGTGGCCGGGAACAGAATAATGCTGGAAGCGAAAATCGCCGGGATAACACCCGCCATGTTCACTTTCAACGGTAAATGTGTACTCTGTGCTGCATAAACACGACGACCTTGTTGACGCTTCGCATAGTTAACGACGATACGACGTTGACCACGCTCGATGAAAACAACGAAGAAGGTTACTGCAAACACCAATACTGCAACCAACAGCAGCAGGAGGAAGTGCAGGTCGCCTTGCCGTGCTTGCTCGATAGTATGGGCCACTGCCGGCGGGAGCCCCGCTACAATACCCGCGAAGATAATGATCGAGATACCGTTGCCGATACCGCGCTCAGTAATCTGCTCACCCAGCCACATCAGGAACATTGTCCCGGTTACCAGGCTCACAACCGCAGTAAAGTAGAATGCAAAGCCTGGATTTAACACCAGGCCCTGCATACCAGGCATATTCGGCAGACCGGTAGCAATACCAATCGACTGGAATATGGCCAATACCAGCGTACCGTAACGGGTGTACTGGCTAATCTTGCGACGGCCAGCCTCCCCTTCTTTCTTGATTTCCGCCAACGCTGGATGAACCACCGTCAGCAGCTGGATAATGATCGATGCCGAGATATACGGCATGATCCCCAGAGCAAAGATAGAAGCACGGCTGAGGGCACCACCAGAGAACATGTTAAACATTTCAATGATAGTGCCTCTCTGCTGCTCAAGCAATTTGGCAAGCACAGTGGCATCGATACCAGGAATCGGAATGAAAGAGCCGATGCGGAAGACAATCAGCGCGCCGATGACAAACAAAAGTCTGCGCTTCAGCTCGCCGAGCCCGCCTTTAGCACTTTGAAAATCTAATCCTGGTTGCTTAGCCATCTGCTACTTATTCCTCAATTTTACCGCCAGCAGCCTCGATAGCAGCACGAGCGCCTTTGGTGACACGCAGACCACGCAGGGTTACCGGACGAGCGACTTCGCCAGAAAGTACAACTTTCGCGAATTCGATCTGGACACCAACTACGTTAGCGGCTTTCAGCGCGTTCAGGTCGATAACATCGCCTTCAACCAGAGCCAGTTCAGACAGACGAACTTCTGCCGTGATCATCGCTTTGCGTGAAGTGAAGCCAAATTTCGGCAGACGACGGTACAGAGGCATCTGACCACCTTCAAAACCACGACGTACGCCACCGCCAGAACGAGACTTCTGACCTTTGTGACCACGGCCGCCGGTTTTACCCAGGCCAGAACCAATACCACGACCTACACGCTTAGGCGCATGCTTGGCACCTTCAGCCGGAGACAGAGTATTTAAACGCATCTGTTACTCCTCAACTTTAACCATGTAGGAAACCAGGTTGACCATACCGCGAACAGCAGGAGTATCCTCGCGCTCTACGGTGTGACCAATACGACGCAGACCCAGACCGAGCAGAGTAGCTTTATGCTTCGGCAGACGGCCAATTGAGCTGCGAGTTTGTGTAACTTTAATAGTCTTAGCCATGGTCAATTACCCCAGAATGTCGGCAACGGATTTACCACGCTTAGCAGCGACCATTTCAGGAGACTTCATATTCGCCAGAGCGTCGATAGTTGCACGAACCACGTTGATCGGGTTGGTGGAACCATAAGCTTTAGCCAATACGTTGTGCACCCCAGCAACTTCGAGAACGGCGCGCATTGCACCACCCGCGATGATACCGGTACCTTCATGAGCAGGCTGCATGAACACGCGAGAACCCGTGTGAGCGCCCTTAACAGGGTGCTGCAGGGTGCCGCTGTTCAGCGCGACGTTCATCATGTTGCGACGGGCTTTTTCCATCGCTTTCTGGATCGCTGCTGGAACTTCGCGTGCTTTGCCGTAGCCAAAACCAACGCGACCGTTACCATCACCAACTACA
>NZ_CAMFLB010000054.1:0-15708 GCF_945957435.1 Serratia sp. PL7
TCCCATTTTTTTCCACAACCCCTTTTTAGATCTTTTCTTACCGACTGCGCACTTTTCCGCCCTTTCGCGCGGATCTTGCCCGATCAAGGCCATTTTACCGACGATCCCCCGTGTTGACTGGTTGTAATTCCACCGTCAAAGTCTAGTATTGCCGGTAATAAGATCCTTATACGAGGCAATCCCATGTCCAATTCAGTGCGTCCTTATCTTCATTACTCCCCTCAAATTGGCCAACGCGTCATGATCGATCCTTCCAGCGTAGTGATCGGCAACGTTGATCTGGCTGATGACGTCAGCGTTTGGCCCTTGGTTGCCATCCGCGGCGATGTCAACGCGGTAAAGATCGGCGCACGCAGTAATATCCAGGATGGCAGCATTCTGCATGTCACCCATCAATCCGATTATAATCCGGCGGGTTACCCTTTACTGATCGGCGAGGATGTCACCGTTGGGCATAAAGCCATGCTGCATGGCTGTACCATCGGTAATCGCGTTTTGGTGGGAATGGGCTCCATTCTGCTCGACGGTGCCGTAATAGAAGATGATGTGATGATTGGTGCAGGTAGCCTGGTAGCCCCCGGCAAGCATCTGGAAAGTGGCTACTTATATGTAGGCAGCCCTGCGCGCCGGGTTAGAGCCTTGACTCCGGCAGAACTGGAAGGGTTACGCTATTCGGCCAATAACTATGTACGTTGGAAAGACGAATACCTCAGTGAAGATATCTGACTGCCCCGCCCTGCTTGCCAGAGCGGGGCAACCATCACACTGCCATTTCCTGACGTAATTGCTGCAATACCGGTTCAATCTCCGGCATCACACCATGCCATAAAAAGAAAGCATGGGCAGCCTGCCCCACCAGCATGCCTAAACCGTCCGCATAATGTTGCGCCCCCAACTGCTGCGCCCAAGCCAGGAATGGGGTGCCGCCCTGTTGGTAGAACATGTCATAGCACCGTGTCGTGCTGTGGATAATGCTGTCAGGCAGTGCGGGGATCTCCCCCTTGAATCCTGATGCTGTCGCGTTGATCACTAAATCAAAATGCTGTTGATCCAGCCGATCCAGCGGCAAGGCGGCGATCTCCCCCAGATGGCGGAACGCCGCAGCCAACTCCTCAGCGCGGCTGAAGGTGCGGTTAGTCAACACCACTTCACAGCCAAAAGAGAGCAGCGGCAGGATCACACCACGCGCTGCCCCACCCGCCCCAACCAGCAACACGCGGTCATCTGGCCGAATCAACTGCTGGCGTTCAAGATCAGACAGCAAACCGATACCGTCAGTGTTATCCCCCAGCAGCTTTCCATCGGGCAAAACCTTTAGCGTATTCACCGCACCGGCCATTGCCGCCCTTTCGCTAAGTTCGCTTGCTGCCTCATAGGCACATTCTTTAAAAGGGACGGTGACGTTGGCCCCTTGGCCACCAGCAGCAATAAACCGTTGCAAGGTAGGTACAAAACCGTCCAACGGAGCCAGCACGGTGCCGTAGGGGTGTTCGATCCCGGTCTGTTGCGCAAACAGCGCGTGGATACGGGGGGACTTGCTGTGAGCAATCGGGTTACCGAATACCGCGAACTTCTCCATAGATCTAGCCTCTAGCCCTGACGGATCAGCTCACCGGTCAAAGCATCTCTGATTTCAGAAGGGTTTAACCGGCCACCCACGTTACCTACCAGCACCGGGAAAGCATCACCAAACTGCTGCTGCACTTCAGCCACGGTGCGGCACGGCTCCTCACCGCTTAAGTTGGCACTGGTTGACACCAGCGGCTTGCCGAACTGGCGGCACAGCTGTTGCACCAGAGGATGATCGCTGACGCGCACGGCCAACGAATTAAAACGACCGGTCAGCAAGGCTGGCGTTTGCGGTTTTGCCGGGATCACCCAGGTTACCGGGCCAGGCCAACTGGCAAAGATCGCGGCACGCTGCTGCTCATTCAATACGCCATCATCAATATAAGGTGCTAGCTGGGCATAATCGGCAGCGATCAGGATCAGGCCTTTTTCCCACGGGCGTTGTTTCAAGGCCAACAGCTGTTTGACGGCCTGTTCGCTATCAGGGTCACACCCCAGACCGAATACCGCTTCTGTTGGATAGGCAATCACCTGCTGGTTTTCCAGCGCGGCAATAATGGGCGCGAATGAGGAAGTTTGTTCTGGGTTCATAGCTTGATTATTCTGAGATAGCGACGGGTTTTCCGCACAGTTTACTGGCGCAGCAAAGCGTTGGGCCTTTTGCCGTGCGCTTTTCCATCAGTAATGGATAGTGGCAGTAAGCACACTCACCGGCGACGGGTTTAAAATTAAGCACAAACTGACATTCTGGATAACGATCGCAAGAATGGAACACCTTGCCAAAGCGAGATTTGCGCTGCAGCAGTTGGCCTTGGCCACACTGAGGGCAGGCGATGCTGGTTTCATCCGGTTTGTCGATCACTTCGGTATGATCGCAGTCGGGATAGTGGCTGCAACCGATAAACATGCCATAACGCCCCTGGCGTAACACCAGCGTTGCCTGGCATTTCGGGCATTGCTGGCCCTCAAGCACTTTGACAATATGGCCATCCGCCTGCGCTTTCAAAGGCCGGATATATTCGCACTGCGGATATTGAGAACAGCCGAGAAAGGGGCCGTGGCGACCACTGCGGATCACCAACTCGGCCCCGCATTCCGGACAGGGTTCATTTTGCCTCGCGGCAAAAATCGCTGGTTTTGTCATAACGTCTTCTATGCCTGTTACCTACTCAGTGCAGGTAACCTTCGTTTACTTCAAATAACAGTTCTTCCATCTGCTGATAGGCGCTCTCATATCCGGGGATATTGAACAACACCATCAGCACTACCCATTTCAGATCTTCGAGATCAAATTCCGTATTATCCAAAGCCATAACACGATCGATAACCATTTCACGGGTTTCGAGGTTCAATACCTGGATCTGTTCTAGGAACAGGAGAAAACCACGGCAACCGGCATCTAAACGCACGCTCTCTTCTTCGGTGTAGATCCGCATAGCCAGCGGATCGGCATCCATAAAATAAGGGGCATTCTCGCCTTCCTGGAGGTCTGCAAGCTTTTCGAGCCAATTCAACGCGTTGAAGATATCATCACGATCAAATCCTGCTTCGGTAAGATCGTCGGTCAAGGTATCCTGATCAACGTGCATCTCTGGCTCATTGTGGATATAGGTTTCAAACAAATACATGAGTACGTCGAACATGGCATGCCCTCCTTATTCGGACATAGCCGCCGGGTACAGCTGCGATCCAACCTGCTAACTCCAGATCGAGTAATTTGATTACCACCTCTGGCACAGGTTGGCCGGCACGTTCAGCGACGACGTCAACAGGTGTCACCTCATCTCCTACGTTAGCCAACACATCGGCAAATGGCAATTCAACTTCGGCCTCTGATGCAGAAATAGTTGTATTTTCGTTCACGGACAGCCATTGCAACCCACTTCCCAGTTGTTCTGCGATATCTTTTGGGCCGGTGACCAGGCTGGCCCCCTGCTGGATCAACCAATGAGATCCCTCACTCATCGGGTTACCCAATGCCCCCGGCAGGGCAAACACTTCGCGCCCCTGTTCCAACGCGTAACGCGCAGTGATCAGCGACCCGCTACGCAGTGAAGCCTCTATAACCACCACGCCCGCACTTAACCCACTGATAATACGATTGCGACGTGGAAAATGAGCCGCCAGCGGCAAATCGGTAGCCAGATGTTCGGAAATCACCGCTCCGCCCTGCTCAATGATTTGCTCGGCCAGCCGGCGATGGCGGCGTGGGTAGATATTTGCCAGGCCGCTGCCCAATACCGCAATGGTGACCCCTTCGGCCTCCAAGGTTGCACGGTGACAGATCCCGTCAATGCCAATCGCCAGGCCGCTGGTGATGGCGAAACCGCAATGCACCAAACCGCTGGCAAAGTAACTGCCCCACTGTTCGCCATAGTGGCTGAACTGGCGGCTACCCACCATGGCGATTTGCGGCTGTTGCAAAGCCTTTACAGCCCCCTGCACCATCAGTAATAACGGCGCGTCATCGATATGCGCCAAGAGTTCGGGAAACGCTGGCTCACCGTACCGCACCATCTGATTGCCCGGCTGCTCCAGCCACTTGAGCGTTGCCTTGAGATACTGCCCATGCCCACGCCGAAACTGCTTTTGCTGCTGGTCATTCAGCCCCAGAGGCTTAAGCAACCGATAAGGATCGCCGCCTTCAGCAATCAGGCGATCGATAATCTGGCTGGCTTGCAGTGCGTCGATCTTTGTCACCGCATGCATACGTAGAGCGATTTCTTCTGGCCCCATGGAGCATTCCCTCGCTGTAATTAGGGGATTACCAATTCGTGCAATTGGTCTGGGATGCTGTCAATCAGGCCAAGAAATGTCTAGAATAGAAGCTAATCACTGTTCATCACTCGGATACAGATCTTAAGATATATGTCAGTCTTGCAGGTATTACATTTCCCAGACGAGCGGCTACGCAAAATTGCGGCCCCGGTAAAAGAAGTCAATGCAGATGTCCAGCGCATCGTGGATGATATGTTTGAAACCATGTACGCAGAGGAAGGCATTGGCCTGGCTGCGACACAAGTTGATATTCATCAGCGCATTATCGTCATCGACGTTTCTGAAAACCGCGATCAACGCCTGGTGTTGATCAACCCGGAACTGCTGGAAAAAAGCGGTGAAACCGGTATCGAAGAAGGCTGCCTTTCTATCCCTGAGCAACGCGCCCTGGTGCCACGCGCAGAGAAAGTGAAGATCCGCGCCCTCAATCGTGAAGGACAACCTTTTGAGCTTGAGGCCGATGACTTGCTGGCAATCTGTATCCAGCACGAAATGGATCATCTGGTTGGCAAACTGTTTGTCGATTACCTGTCGCCGTTGAAACGCCAACGTATCCGTCAGAAACTGGAAAAAATGGCCAAGCTTGAAGCTCGCGCCTAACCGATCAGGAAATCAACGTGTCTGACTCTTTACGGATTATTTTTGCCGGAACCCCAGACTTTGCAGCGCGTCACCTAGACGCGCTGTTGTCATCTGGGCACCAGGTGGTCGGCGTCTTCACCCAGCCCGATCGCCCCGCAGGCCGCGGTAACAAATTGACGCCAAGCCCGGTCAAGGTGCTGGCCGAACAGCATCAAATCCCCGTTTTCCAACCTAAGTCACTGCGCCCGCAAGAGAATCAGCACCTGGTTGCCGACCTGAATGCGGACGTGATGGTGGTGGTTGCCTATGGGCTGATCCTGCCAAAAGCCGTGCTAGATATGCCGCGTCTGGGCTGCATCAACGTACATGGCTCTCTGCTGCCACGCTGGCGCGGTGCGGCACCGATCCAACGCGCTTTATGGGCTGGCGATGGCGAAACTGGCGTAACCATCATGCAAATGGATGTGGGTCTCGATACCGGCGACATGATGCATAAGATCGCATGCCCGATCGAAGCCAGCGATACCAGTGCCAGCCTTTACAACAAGCTGGCAGAACTGGGGCCACAAGGGCTGCTGATCACTTTGCAGCAATTGGCGGCGGGTACGGTGCAGCGCGAAGTTCAAGACGAAGCCCTGGTTACCTACGCAGAAAAGCTGAGCAAAGAAGAGGCACGCCTGAACTGGAGCCTTTCCGCCGAACAGTTGGAACGCTGTATTCGTGCTTTTAACCCTTGGCCAATCAGCTATTTCACCATCGACGATCAACCGGTGAAAGTCTGGCAGGCAACCGTGCTGGCGGAAACCGCCAACGCAGAACCGGGTACTATCGTGCACGCCGACAAGCACGGCATTCAGGTGGCTACCGCGCAAGGTATTCTCAACCTCACGCAGCTCCAGCCTGCCGGTAAAAAACCGATGTCGGCACAAGATTTACTGAATTCTCGCCGCGAATGGTTCACGCCGGGCAACCGGTTATAAGCCACTCCCATTGCCCGGCCATTGTTGCCGGGCTGTTCGTTTCTTAATGCCGATCGTAATCCGCCTTAGCCTATGAAAAACAATTACAATCTCCGAAGCATTGCAGCCAAGGCCATCGGCCAGGTACTGGATCAAGGGCAGTCGCTCAGTACCATTTTGCCCGCATTACAAAAGAATATTTCTGACAAAGACCGTGGGCTATTGCAGGAACTCTGTTTTGGTACGCTGCGGGTGCTGCCGCAGCTCGAATGGTGCATCCAGCAGTTGATGGCAAAGCCCATGACTGGAAAACAGCGGCCACTTCACTATTTGCTGATGGTTGGCCTGTATCAGTTGCTGTATACCCGTATTCCACCGCACGCGGTATTAGCCGAAACGGTTGAAGGCGCGGTCACCTTGAAGCGCCCACAGCTGAAAGGACTGATTAACGGCGTACTGCGCCAGTTCCAACGCCAGCAAGAAGAACTGCTGGCACGTGCAGCCAATAACGAAAGCCGCTATCTGCACCCTAGCTGGTTGCTTAAACGCATCAAACTGGCTTATCCGGCACAGTGGGAGCAGATCGTTGATGCCAATAATCAGAAGCCGCCAATGTGGCTGCGCGTCAATCGTCTTCACCATACCCGTGAAAATTATCTGCAGCTTATGCAGCAGGCAGGTATTACCGCCGAGCCTCATGCGGAGTATCGCGACGCAGTTCGCTTGCTGGCTCCGTGCCCAGTAACGGACTTGCCCGGTTTCTCCGAGGGCTGGGTAACGGTACAAGACGCCTCCGCTCAAGGTTGCGTCGATCTGTTGGATCCTCAAGACGGTGAGCAAATCCTCGATCTTTGTGCAGCCCCCGGCGGCAAAACGACCCATATTCTGGAGGCCGCTCCCAAAGCTCACGTGCTCGCCGTGGATATCGACGAACAGCGTTTAAGCCGGGTGAAAGAAAACCTGCAGCGCCTGCGCCAACATGCGGAAGTTCGCCAGGGTGATGGCCGTACCCCGCAAGAGTGGTGCGGTGACCAACAGTTCGACCGTATCCTGTTGGATGCCCCTTGCTCCGCCACCGGTGTTATTCGCCGCCACCCGGATATCAAATGGCTACGTCGTGACAGCGATATCGCCGAACTGGCCGCTTTACAGAGTGAAATTCTGGAAGCTATCTGGCCACGCCTGAAACCCGGCGGCGTAATGGTCTATGCAACCTGCTCTATTCTGCCGCAGGAAAATAGCGAGCAGATAGCTGCGTTCCTGCAACGTCACGGCGATGCCAAGCTGGTTGAAACCGGCGACACGCAATCACCAGGTAAACAGAATCTGCCTCATCCTGAGGATGGCGATGGTTTCTTTTACGCTAAGCTGATTAAAATATAACTGTTCAGGGAGCGCCTGCGGGCGTTCTCACCTTTCGGCCACGGCCGTCGCAGATCGAGCAGAGAAATCGATGAAAATAATTATTCTTGGCGCAGGGCAAGTTGGCGGAACACTGGCTGAAAACCTGGTGGGTGAAAATAACGATATCACCGTGGTCGATACCGACACCGGGCGCCTACGCCAGTTGCAAGACAAGTTTGACCTGCGCGTCGTCCAGGGGCACGGTTCCCATCCACGCGTATTACGCGAAGCCGGTGCCGAAGATGCCGATATGCTGGTTGCCGTCACCAACTCTGACGAAACCAATATGGTCGCCTGTCAGATCGCTTATACGCTGTTTAACACCCCGAATCGTATTGCACGGATCCGGGCGCCGGATTATATCCGTGAGTCCGAGAAGCTATTCCATCCGGAGGCGGTACCCATCGACCACCTGATCTCGCCGGAGCAGTTGGTTATCGATTACATCTACAAGCTGATCGAATACCCTGGCGCCTTGCAGGTGGTGAACTTTGCCGACGGCAAGGTCAGCATCGCCGCTGTGAAGGCCTATTATGGCGGCCCACTGGTGGGAAATGCTCTGTCTGCCATGCGTGAGCATATGCCACATATCGATACTCGCGTGGCGGCAATTTTCCGTCATGACCGCCCGATCCGCCCACAAGGCTCTACTATTATCGAAGCTGGCGATGAGGTGTTCTTCGTTGCCGCATCACAGCATATCCGCGCGGTAATGAGTGAACTGCAGCGGCTCGAAAAGCCCTACAAACGCATCATGATCGTCGGCGGTGGTAACGTGGGTGCCGGACTGGCGCATCGGTTGGAAAAATCGTACAACGTGAAGCTGATTGAGAAAAACCAGCAACGTGCCGCCGAACTGGCAGAGCAACTGCACGATACCATCGTGTTTTACGGTGATGCCTCCGATCAGGAGCTGCTGGCCGAAGAGCATGTCGAGCAGGTAGACGTGTTTATTGCCATCACCAACGATGACGAAGCCAATATCATGTCTGCCATGCTGGCCAAACGCATGGGAGCCAAAAAGGTGATGGTCTTGATCCAGCGCCGTGCCTATGTCGATCTGGTCCAGGGCAGCGTGATTGATATCGCAATTTCGCCGCAGCAGGCCACTATCTCCGCGCTGCTAGGCCACGTGCGTAAAGCCGATATTGTCAGCGTCTCCTCGCTGCGCCGCGGCGTTGCCGAAGCCATTGAAGCGATTGCCCATGGCGATGAAAGCACCTCCAAGGTCGTAGGCCGTATGGTCGAAGAGATTAAACTGCCACCAGGTACCACCATTGGCGCGATAGTGCGTGGCGATGATGTGATCATTGCCAACGGCAACAGCCGGATCCAGCAAGGCGACCACGTGATCATGTTTATTACCGATAAGAAATTTGTACCAGACGTTGAGCGCCTGTTCCAACCAAGCCCGTTCTTCTTATAGATACTTAAATCATGCGAATGATTTTTTGACACGTCCCAAGTCGAGAATTAGGAAAAACAAAAAATTTTCCTATACTGATTGTGTCAAAGGGGAATTGCTTTGTTAAAATTGCGTTACTAATTTTTTGAGGGGTGTTCTGATGGGTATGTTAAAAGAGTTCCGCGAATTTGCCATGCGTGGCAACGTGGTCGATCTGGCAGTGGGTGTGATCATTGGTGCGGCATTCGGTAAAATCGTTTCTTCTCTGGTTGCCGACATCATCATGCCACCTTTGGGGTTGCTGATAGGTGGCGTTGATTTCAAACAGTTCCATCTGGTACTGCGTGAAGCCAAAGACAATGTCCCAGCAGTAGTGATGAACTATGGCTCTTTCCTGCAGAATATCTTTGATTTCGTGATCGTCGCCTTTGCGATCTTTATGGCCATCAAGTTAATGAACAAAATGCGCCGTAAAGAAGTTGAAGAGCCAGCCGCACCGCCTGCGCCAACGGCCGAAGAGAAGCTGCTGACAGAAATCCGCGATCTGCTGAGTCAGCAACAACAGCCTAAGCTGTAATTCACCGCTTATAACGCTAAAAGCCATCTTACGAGATGGCTTTTTTGTGGCTTAAAACCAGAAGGCCAGTGGTAAATTGTCGTTGGGCAATTTACCACTGGCCTCCCAGTTACCGCCTTTTGCGTGTTTGTCTTTACGCCGGTAGCTGCCTTTCCCTTTACTGTTCTTCTCTACCCGTTGGCGGAAAAGAGGATCGTGTAGCAACGCCTCAATGGCATTGTCCTGGATCTTGCCTTTGGTATGACGATATTGAGTCATTTTGGTCTTCCTGTTGGTTGATGATAATAAACGCGCCGATAATACTGCTGGCCAGATAAAAATTAAAGCCCCATACGCCGTTAAACCGCACTTTTGGCATTCTCTTCGCTGGCTCCTTGCTCCAAAGCCTCCAGAATCGAGCAATAGTTGCTAGTGTGCTCACTACCACAGCAGGCATCGCTGAGCCTTTTCAGCGACTCACGCATTCTGGTTAACTCGGTCAGTTTGCTTTCAACCTCATGCAGCCGCGCATCAACGATAGACTTCGACTCTTCGCAGGTATGATGCTCTGGATCTACGCGGATCGACAGCAACTCGGCGATGGTTTCCAGCGTGAAGCCCAGCTGCTTGGCATAGCGGATAAAACGCAGGCGCTGTAAGTCCTGATCGCTATACAGCCTATAGCCGCCTTCGGTACGAACGTGGTGATCCATCATGCCTTGCTTCTCGTAATAGCGCACCGTATCTGGCGTTACGTCAGCCAACTTGGCTAATTGCCCAATTTTGAACATCATGACCTCTCCATGTTGCACTTATCACTGATAGCCTGAGCATAGCGGATGTGGGGAAGGATCTTAAGCATTGCCGGGAGGGAAAGCACATTTGGCTAGCTACAGACGTAAAAAAACCGGGCAAGCCCGGTTTTTCTACGCTTCCACAGATTACTCTGCAGTTGCTACTTCTGCTTGAGACTCAGCACGATCAACCAGCTCGATGTATGCCATCGGCGCGTTGTCGCCTGCGCGGAAGCCACACTTCAGAATGCGAGTGTAACCACCGGCACGGCTCGCAAAACGCGGGCCTAGCTCGTTAAACAGTTTTGCCACGATCTCGTTATCACGAGTACGGGCGAATGCCAGACGACGATTAGCAACGCTGTCGGTCTTGGCAAGAGTAATCAGCGGCTCAACAACGCGACGCAGCTCTTTCGCTTTTGGCAGGGTCGTCTTGATGATCTCATGACGAACCAAAGAGCCGGCCATGTTACGGAACATAGCCTGGCGATGGCTGCTGTTACGGTTCAGTTGACGACCACTCTTACGATGGCGCATGACCTTATCCTTCTCAGTAAAACCTTAACCTGTGATCCGGTTACTCGTCAGCAATGCTAGCCGGTGGCCAATTTTCCAGGCGCATGCCCAGAGAAAGTCCACGGGAAGCCAGCACGTCTTTAATCTCAGTAAGAGATTTTTTACCCAGGTTAGGCGTTTTCAACAGCTCAACCTCGGTACGCTGTACCAGATCACCGATGTAGTGGATAGCTTCTGCCTTAAGGCAGTTAGCAGAGCGGACAGTCAATTCCAGATCGTCAACAGGGCGCAGCAGGATCGGATCGAACTCTGGTTTCTCTTCTTTCACTTCCGGCTGACGTACATCACGTAGGTCAACGAAAGCTTCCAGTTGTTCAGCCAGAATGGTTGCCGCACGGCGGATCGCCTCTTCAGGATCGATCGTGCCATTGGTTTCCATCTCGATGACCAGCTTGTCCAGGTCGGTACGCTGTTCTACACGCGCTGCTTCAACATTGTAGGCAATACGCTCTACAGGGCTATAGCAGGCGTCAACCAACAGACGACCAATCGGGCGCTCATCTTCTTCCGAATGAATTCGGGCAGAAGCCGGCACATAACCACGACCGCGCTGAACTTTGATACGCATGCTGATAGCAGCGTTCTCATCGGTCAGGTGGCAGATAACGTGCTGCGGCTTGACGATTTCGACATCACCATCATGGGTAATGTCGGCAGCGGTCACAGGGCCAATGCCAGATTTATTCAGGGTAAGAATAACTTCATCTTTCCCTTGAACTCTCACCGCCAGCCCTTTCAGGTTGAGCAAGATCTCCAGGATATCTTCCTGTACGCCTTCTTTGGTGCTGTACTCATGTAGTACACCATCAATCTCAACCTCGGTCACCGCGCAACCCGGCATAGATGAAAGCAGAATACGGCGCAGTGCGTTGCCAAGAGTATGGCCAAAGCCACGCTCTAACGGCTCAAGGGTCACCTTGGCGTGCGTCGAACTGACTTGCTCGATATCTACCAGGCGCGGTTTTAGAAACTCTGTCACAGAACCCTGCATTGTGTCCTCTCTTTGAAACTCAAGCCTTACTTGGAGTAAAGCTCGACGATCAGGTGTTCGTTAATGTCGGCGGACAGATCGGTACGTTCAGGAATACGTTTGAACACACCTTCCATCTTCGCAGCATCAACTTCCAGCCAAGTCGGCTTTTCACGCTGCTCAGCCAGCTCCAGAGAAGCCTTAACACGAGACTGCTTTTTAGCTTTCTCGCGGATGCTGACTACGTCATTCGGAGATACCTGATAAGAAGCGATGTTAACAACGCGACCATTTACCATAACGGCTTTATGGCTAACCAGCTGACGTGATTCTGCACGAGTGGCGCCGAAGCCCATACGGTAAACTACGTTGTCCAGACGACCTTCCAGAAGGGTCAACAGGTTTTCACCGGTGTTGCCTTTCAGGCGGGTTGCTGCTTTGTAATAGTTACGGAACTGACGCTCCAGAACACCGTACATACGGCGAACTTTTTGCTTTTCACGTAACTGTACACCGTAGTCAGACAGACGCGGTTTACGCGCACCGTGTTGACCAGGTGGCTGTTCAATTTTGCACTTTGAATCTATCGCGCGAACGCCAGACTTCAGGAACAGGTCTGTGCCCTCGCGGCGGCTAAGCTTGAGCTTAGGACCCAAATATCTTGCCATTTTCTTTCTCCAACAATCCGAAAAGCAGGGGCGTTACACGCGACGCTTTTTCGGTGGACGACAACCGTTATGAGGAATCGGAGTCACATCGGTAATATTAGTGATGCGGAAACCAGCCGCGTTCAGAGCGCGGATAGTAGACTCACGACCAGGACCAGGTCCTTTGACCATAACTTCCAGGTTCTTGATACCGTATTCTTTAACTGCGTCAGCACAACGCTCGGCTGCAACCTGAGCTGCAAACGGAGTTGACTTACGAGAACCACGGAAACCGGAACCACCGGCTGTTGCCCAACCCAAAGCATTACCCTGACGATCGGTAATAGTCACAATGGTGTTGTTGAAAGAAGCATGGATATGAGCCACGCCGTCAGAGACTTGTTTTCTTACACGCTTACGTGTACGAACAGGTGCCTTTGCCATTATTCAATCACCCCGATTATTTCTTGATCGGTTTACGCGGACCCTTACGGGTACGTGCGTTGGTCTTAGTACGCTGACCGCGAACTGGCAGACCACGACGATGGCGTAAACCACGGTATGTACCAAGATCCATCAGACGCTTGATGCTCAGGGTAACTTCACGACGCAAATCACCTTCAACAGTGAATTTGGCAACTGCTTCACGCAGTTGTTCAATTTGCTCTTCAGACAGCTCACTGATCTTAACATTTTCAGCAATACCCGTCTCAGCACAGATAGACTGTGAACGAGTTTTGCCGATTCCGAAGATCGACGTTAACGCGATAACGGTATGTTTATGATCAGGAATGTTAATGCCTGCTATACGGGCCACTATGCACTCCTACTAATTTTTACGGCAACACCATTCTGAAAAGCCCGTTTTCAGGATACTCAAATAATGTTGCAGCTACATACAAAAGATTGGCTGGCTAATCTAGCCAGCTCAACCCAACTTTGCAAGAAAAATATGCGAGATAATCAGCCTTGACGCTGTTTATGCTTCGGCTCGGCGCTGCAAATCACACGAACGACACCGTTACGCTTAACGATTTTGCAGTTACGACATAATTTCTTGACGGAAGCACGAACTTTCATTTTTACTCTCCGTAACTTCTCAAACGCACCAGATTAGCGGTTATAGCCTTTCAGGTTTGCTTTCTTCAATGCAGACTCGTACTGACTTGACATCATCAGAGTTTGCACTTGAGCCATAAAGTCCATGATGACGACAACAACGATCAGTAGCGAGGTACCACCAAAGTAGAATGGTACTTTCATTGCATCACGCATGAACTCCGGGATCAGGCAGATGAAAGTAATGTACATCGCGCCCACCAGGGTTAAACGCGTCATCACTTTATCGATATATTTCGCCGTTTGCTCTCCCGGACGAATTCCTGGTACGAAGGCACCGGACTTCTTCAGGTTATCTGCTGTTTCACGCGGGTTGAAAACCAACGCCGTATAGAAGAAACAGAAGAAGATGATTGCAGACGCATAGAGTAACACATAAAGCGGTTGTCCAGGCTGCAAATACAGCGAAATCGTTGTCAGCCAGTTCCAACCGGTACCGCCCCCAAACCATGATGCAATCGTGGCAGGGAACAGAATAATGCTGGAAGCGAAGATTGCTGGGATTACCCCTGCCATGTTCACTTTCAACGGTAAGTGTGTGCTCTGTGCTGCGTAAACACGACGACCCTGTTGACGTTTCGCATAGTTAACGACGATACGACGTTGACCACGTTCAATGAAAACAACGAAGAAGGTTACTGCAAACACTAATACTGCAACCAACAGCAACAAGAGGAAGTGCAGGTCGCCTTGCCGAGCTTGCTCAATAGTATGGCCAACAGCCGGCGGAAGACCCGCCACAATACCCGCGAAGATAATGATTGAGATACCGTTACCGATACCACGCTCAGTAATCTGCTCGCCCAGCCACATCAGGAACATTGTCCCGGTAACCAGACTCACAACCGCAGTAAAGTAGAACGCAAAGCCTGGGTTTAACACCAGGCCCTGCATACCAGGCATATTCGGCAGACCGGTAGCAATACCGATCGACTGGAATATGGCCAACACCAGCGTACCGTAGCGGGTGTACTGGCTAATCTTGCGACGGCCAGCCTCCCCTTCTTTCTTGATTTCCGCCAACGCTGGATGAACCACCGTCAGTAACTGGATAATGATCGAGGCCGAAATGTACGGCATGATCCCCAGAGCAAAAATAGAAGCACGGCTGAGAGCACCACCAGAGAACATGTTAAACATTTCAATGATGGTGCCTCTCTGCTGTTCGAGCAGTTTGGCAAGCACAGTGGCATCGATACCAGGAATCGGAATGAAAGAGCCAATGCGGAAAACAATCAGCGCGCCGATAACAAACAAAAGTCTGCGCTTCAGCTCACCGAGTCCGCCTTTAGCACTTTGAAAATCTAATCCTGGTTGCTTAGCCATCAGCTTACTTATTCCTCAATTTTACCGCCAGCAGCCTCGATAGCAACACGAGCGCCTTTGGTGACACGCAGACCACGCAGGGTAACCGGACGAGTGATTTCGCCAGAAAGCATAACTTTCGCGAACTCGATCTGGGTACCAACAACGTTAGCGGCTTTCAGCGTGTTCAGGTCGATTACGTCGCCTTCTACAAGAGCCAGTTCAGACAGACGAACTTCTGCCGTGATCATAGCTTTGCGAGAGGTGAAGCCGAATTTCGGCAAACGACGATATAAAGGCATCTGACCACCTTCAAACCCACGACGTACGCCACCGCCAGAACGTGAGTTCTGACCTTTGTGACCACGACCGGCGGTTTTACCCAGGCCAGAACCAATACCACGACCTACACGCTTAGGCGCATGCTTGGCACCTTCAGCCGGAGACAGAGTATTTAAACGCATCTGTTACTCCTCAACCTTAACCATGTAGGAAACCAGGTTGATCATACCGCGTACAGCAGGAGTATCCTCGCGCTCTACGGTGTGACCAATACGACGCAGACCCAGACCGAGCAGTGTAGCTTTATGCTTCGGCAGACGGCCAATGGAGCTGCGAACTTGTGTAACTTTGATAGTCTTAGCCATGGTCAATTACCCCAGAATGTCTGCAACGGATTTACCACGCTTGGCAGCGACCATTTCAGGAGACTTCATATTAGCCAAAGCGTCGATAGTTGCACGAACCACGTTGATCGGGTTGGTGGAACCATAAGCTTTAGCCAGTACGTTGTGCACCCCAGCAACTTCGAGAACGGCGCGCATTGCACCACCCGCGATGATACCGGTACCTTCATGAGCTGGCTGCATGAACACACGGGAACCCGTATGAGCACCTTTAACAGGGTGCTGCAGGGTGCCGCCGTTCAGCGCGACATTCATCATGTTGCGACGGGCTTTTTCCATCGCTTTCTGGATCGCTGCTGGAACTTCGCGTGCTTTGCCGTAGCCAAAACCAACGCGACCGTTACCATCACCAACTACT
>NZ_CAMFLB010000055.1:0-14473 GCF_945957435.1 Serratia sp. PL7
CGCTCGTGATGGTCGTTTCATCGAGCGCGTTGGCTTCTTCAACCCGATCGCTTCCGGTCAGGCTGAAGCACTGCGTCTGGACCTGGACCGCATCGAGCACTGGGTTGGTCTGGGTGCAACCGTTTCTGATCGCGTTCACGCGCTGATCAAAGACGCTAAGAAAGCAGCTTAATCTGTCGCGGTGGTGGCAATGAGCAAGCAACTCAAACCGGTAGCGCCTAAGCAGCCGATTGTACTCGGTAAAATGGGGTCCGCTTACGGCATTCGTGGTTGGCTCAGAGTGTTTTCATCCACCGAGAACGCCGAAAGCATTTTTGACTATCAGCCGTGGTTTATCCAGCAGGCGGGTCAGTGGCAGCATATCGAGTTGGAAGACTGGAAGCGCCACAGTCAGGATCTGATCATCAAGGTCAAAGGCATTGACGATCGGGACGCGGCGAATCTGCTGACTAATCGCGAGATTATGGTGGATTCTGAGCAACTTCCTCCGCTGGAGGGTGACGATTACTACTGGAAAGACCTGATGGGCTGCCAGGTAGTCACCACCGCCGGCTACGAGCTGGGTAAAGTCATCGATATGATGGAAACCGGCTCGAACGATGTGATGGTTGTGAGAGCGAACCTGAAAGATGCGTTCGGCATGAAGGAGCGGTTGATTCCGTTTCTTCATGGGCAGGTTATCAAGAAAGTCGATCTCACTGCCCGCGTGATTGAGGCAGATTGGGATCCTGGTTTTTGACCCCCGGATCAAACGGTCGAAGCAAGTGGAATAACGGTAAGGGGATTGGCTTGTGTTCATCGGTATTGTAAGCCTGTTTCCTGAGATGTTCCGCGCTATCACCGATTACGGGGTGACTGGCCGGGCAGTAAAAAATGGCCTGCTGAGCGTGCAGTGTTGGAGTCCTCGCGACTTCACCTACGACCGGCATCGTACCGTGGACGATCGCCCTTACGGCGGCGGCCCGGGAATGCTGATGATGGTGCAACCTTTACGGGAAGCCATTCATGCGGCGAAAGCAGCGGCAGGCGAGGGAGCAAAGGTGATTTATCTGTCACCTCAGGGGCGCAAGCTGGATCAAACCGGCGTGTGCGAACTGGCGGCCAATCAGAAGATGATTCTGGTATGCGGCCGTTACGAAGGGATAGACGAGCGCGTAATCCAAACCGAAATTGACGAAGAATGGTCAATCGGCGATTACGTTCTCAGCGGCGGGGAACTGCCGGCAATGACCCTGATTGATTCAGTCGCCCGTTTCATACCGGGTGTGCTGGGCCATCAGGCCTCAGCGGAGGAAGACTCCTTCGCCGACGGATTGCTGGACTGCCCGCACTATACCCGCCCAGAGGTGTTGGAAGGGATGGAGGTACCGCCAGTTCTGCTGTCGGGTAACCATGCCGAGATACGTCGCTGGCGCTTAAAGCAGTCGCTGGGCCGAACCTGGCTTAGAAGACCTGAACTTCTAGAAAGCCTAGCTCTGACTGACGAGCAAGCGGTGTTGCTGGCTGAGTTCCAACGGGAACATCAGGCCAGGCAACAGGACTATGAAGGAAACGTCTGACAACAGACGGGACCGATATATCAGTTTACCTAGGGTAAGAGACATATTATGAGCAACATTATTAAGCAACTTGAACAAGAGCAGATGAAACAAGACGTACCTGCATTCCGTCCGGGTGATTCCGTGGAAGTGAAGGTATGGGTCGTTGAAGGTAGCAAAAAACGTCTGCAGGCATTCGAGGGCGTGGTTATCGCTATCCGTAACCGCGGTCTGCACTCTGCATTCACTGTTCGTAAGATTTCCAACGGCGAAGGTGTTGAGCGCGTATTCCAGACTCACTCCCCAGTAATCGACAGCATTGCTGTGAAACGTCGTGGTGCCGTTCGTAAAGCTAAACTGTACTACCTGCGTGAGCGTACTGGTAAGGCTGCTCGTATCAAAGAGCGTCTGAACCGCGTTGGCTAACGCTGCATCCAAAAGTTAATAGTTATCAGGGGTTGGTATTATGCCAACCCCTTTTTTTATCTTAAATCTCGACTGGTTACATTTGCGAGATTTCGTCTGCGCGCCGCCAACATAATAAAGCCTGCATAAGCAGGCTTTTTGCATTATAGCGCCGCGGCGCTTTGTTTATGCTGACTCTCCGGCGGGTGAGGCTGCGCCGGGATAATGTCATCGCCAGGTTTGACGATCACCCGCGCGACGGACTCGTGCGTGGCGAACGTGCAGCTGCAATTGATGTTGCGGCATTGATGGTAACGCTCTTTGGTCGACTCGCTCAGATAGCGGCTGGAGCGAGTGTGGGCCACGTGACCGCATAGTGGACAGTGCATCATAAGAACCCCCTTGAACAAATTAAGTGAAATTGTTGTGGCATCACCCTTTGGCGAGCGAACTCGTCATGATGAGGCAATCCCCTGCAAGCACAGTGCGCGTTCCATGGCGCGTCGCTGTTCCAGCCCCTTATTTTTCTTTCCGTTTACGTAAATCCAGCGTGGTAACTGATCGCAGGCCTGCCGCCACTGGCGCTGTTGCAGCAGCGCGACCAGCGTAGAGTGGCAGGCTGCGCCGACGCCCACATTGAAGGCGAAGGCGATCACTGCGTCATAGGTTTGTTGCGAGAGCGTATGCGGCAGGCAAGCGGCCATGCCGCGTTCGGTGCGGCGAACATCGTCTACCAAATCCACCGCGGCTTTGCGTTCATCTATCATCTTGTCTGGGATGACGCCGGCAGTGTGTCCAATGCCCTGTGTCCACACCCCGGCGCTACACTGGTAAGGCGACAGGCGGCAGCCTTCGAGATCGGCGATCAGCCTGAGGCCGGCTTCTGAGGTTTGCAGCTCGCCAAATGACGGCAATAGCACGGCGATGGCCAAAACGGTGGCGACGCTGCAGCGCTTAACGATTGCATTCATCGTAAATTTTCCTCCGTGATGCCGCATTGCGTTCAATAGCCTTCAAGATCTGCAGGCTTTTACGTCGGTAGTACCAGTTCACCAGAAACGTGCCGATGCCTACCGCCGCACCGACTAGAAAGGCAATGTCCTGCGGTGACAGCTTGCCGAGCCAGGCGAGAAACAACGCCATGGCGTAGGTGATGAATGAGGTGATTTTCTCCATAGCTTATGCTCGCTTTGTTTACAGTCTCTCGGGAGCTGTGGCGGCTATCGATGCGTTTCTGGCCACTCTCTATCGAAATCCATCATGCCTCGAGGCTGTATAATAATTACTGTATATGCATACAGTATTAAGCTATTTGCTAAAGTCGTCAATGGGTGGGGTGAATATTTTTAGCAGATTGTGCAAAAGAGGGCGGCAGGCATAAAAAAAGCCCATCAATGATGGGCTTTGAGAAATATTGGGGGGAAATTACAGGCCGTAGACCAGCGTGACCGAGGTCGTCGTGTCGGTGTTCTTCGGCGCCGAGGCCGGCGGTTTGCTGTTGTAGGTCACGGTGTAAGCCACGCGCAGCGAGAAGCGATCGTTGATCGCCACGTTCAACGCGCTTTCCGAGTTCAGCGTGGTTTCTTCGTTCGCCAGTGCGGAAACGCCCTGAATGAACTTGGTGTTGTCGGTCAGCTGATAGGAATAGTTGGCCGCGCCATAGGCCAACCCTTTGGTCGAGCGGCCGCCGCCATGGTATTCGTCATGGCGCACGCCGGGACCGAATTCCACCCGCAGATCGCTAAGCGGCCCGTTGAGGAGTTGACGGCCGTAGCCGCCGGTCAGCGTGGAGCGTGAGTCGTAACCGTTGAAACGGTCGCTCAGCCAGCTGGCCTGGCCGAACAGGTAGTTGCGATCGGTCAGGTTATAGCGCGTACGGCCACCGGCCTGGTATTTTTCGGACGAGCGCACGTTGGAGGAGGTGGTGTTGTTAGCCGCCCCCCACAGGCTGTACGCCGCGTCGCTGTTGAACCAGGTCATGTTGGTGTTGGCAAGCAGGGTGGAGCTCTGCGAGTTGCCTGACTGGGCGTTGTAGCCCGCCTGCACGTTGCCTTCGAATGGTTTCTTGGCGGTGGCCGGATCGTCCATCGCGGTGAAAAGCGTATTGTCGGCAAAGGCTGAAACACTGGTGAAAGTCGTTAAGCAGCAAATATACAGCGGAAAAGCGCGACGAGCGCGAGAAGAGAGCATCTTGGATCCAGTTGTTAAGGGTGGTTATTGTTGATGACGGTCACATTATATCGGTTCATTTCAGCGACAAAAATAGCCGCTATTAGCTTAAGTTTTTAATTTTTATTCCTCATTTATTCGCTTTTCTTCTACTGAAATTCATCGCTTTCGGCGGCATTTCGTGCTGAGTCTGACGGTATCCGCGCCTGCCCGTTCGTTGGCGCCGAGACGGGCGGCGTATCTTGATTGTAAAACAAGTTGTACATATATGTTTACGATGTAGGGCTTTCGCCGGGAAGGCGAATAGGTGCGTTTTGAGGCGCTTGTGAATTTATTATTTAATTGAATTTGTTTGTTTTTATTGTATTTTCTTGATGTGTTTATGCATGTTATCTCATAAGAGAAATTATGGTAATTTTTTATTTACGGAAATTGGATTGAAAACTTTACATATCGTGATAGGGTAGAGCCCTGAAACGCTCAATGTTCCATTTCAACGCATAACGCCAAACGAC
The DNA here is from genome assembly GCF_945957435.1 of Serratia sp. PL7. Lineage (NCBI taxonomy): Bacteria > Pseudomonadati > Pseudomonadota > Gammaproteobacteria > Enterobacterales > Yersiniaceae > Serratia > Serratia sp. PL7. Next base: position 4,628 of record NZ_CAMFLB010000055.1, read on the forward strand.
AGGAATAGCATCATGCAAAAAGACGCGCTCAATAACGTACACATCAGTGCAGAACAGGTTCTCATCACGCCGGAGGAGCTGAAGAACCAGTTCCCGCTCAGCGCCGACGACGAAAATGAAATCGCCACCGCGCGTAACACCATCGCCAACATTTTGCAGGGGCGCGATCATCGCCTGTTGGTCGTGTGTGGGCCTTGTTCGATCCACGATCCGGATGCGGCACTGGACTACGCTCGTCGTTTGAAAACCCTGGCGGCTGACTTGAGCGATCAGCTGTATATCGTTATGCGCGTTTATTTTGAAAAACCCAGAACCACTGTCGGCTGGAAAGGTTTGATCAACGATCCGTACATGGACGGTTCGTTTGACGTTGAAGCAGGCTTGCATATCGCGCGTCGCCTGTTGCTGGATCTGGTGGGCATGGGCTTGCCGTTGGCTACCGAAGCGTTGGATCCGAACAGCCCGCAGTACCTGGGGGACTTGTTCAGCTGGTCGGCGATCGGTGCGCGTACCACCGAATCGCAGACCCACCGTGAAATGGCTTCTGGCCTGTCGATGCCGGTCGGGTTCAAAAACGGCACCGACGGCAGCCTGGGTACCGCCATCAATGCCATGCGCGCCGCCGCTATGCCGCACCGCTTCGTCGGCATCAACCAGGCGGGCCAGGTTTGCTTGCTGCAGACTCAGGGCAATCCGGACGGGCACGTGATCCTGCGCGGCGGTAAAACCCCGAACTACAGCGCCGAGCACGTTGCGGCCTGTGAAAAACAGATGCTCGAGGCGGGACTCCATCCGTCCTTGATGATAGATTGCAGCCATGGCAACTCGAATAAAGACTATCGCCGTCAGCCGGCGGTGGCCGAGTCCGTGGTGGAGCAGATTAAAGCGGGTAACCGCTCGATTACCGGCATTATGCTGGAGAGCCATCTGCATGAGGGCAATCAGTCTTCCGAACAGCCGCGTGCTGACATGCGTTACGGCGTATCCGTCACCGACGCCTGCATCGACTGGGAGAGCACGGAAACGCTGCTGCGCCACATGCATCAGGAACTCGGCGCTGCGCTGAAGGCACGCACGGGAGAAAAGTAAGTTATGGTGGCAGAACTGACCGCGCTGCGCGATCAAATCGACGAGGTGGACAAAGCGTTGCTGGATCTGCTGGCGAAACGCCTGCATCTGGTAGCGGAAGTGGGGGAGGTGAAAAGCCGCCACGGTTTACCGGTTTATGTGCCGGAACGCGAGGCGGCGATGCTGGCCTCGCGCCGCCAGGAGGCGGAAAACCTCGGCGTGCCGCCGGATTTGATCGAGGACGTCTTGCGCCGTGTGATGCGCGAATCGTACGTCAGCGAGAACGATAAAGGTTTTAAAACTCTGTGCCCGCAGCTGCGGCCGATCGTCATCATCGGCGGCAACGGCCAGATGGGCCGGCTGTTCAACCGTCTGCTGACGCTGTCGGGTTATCAGGTCAGGGTATTGGATCAGGAAGATTGGCCGCAGGCGGAACAGCTGTTGGCCGACGCCGGTATGGTGATTGTCAGCGTACCGATCCATGTGACCGAGCAGGTGATAAGCCGCCTGCCGCCGTTGCCCGACGACTGCATTCTGGTGGATCTGGCGTCGGTGAAGAATCGTCCGCTGCATGCTATGTTGGCGGCGCACAGCGGCCCGGTGGTGGGGTTGCATCCGATGTTTGGTCCGGACGTGGGCAGCGTGGCGAAGCAGGTGGTGGTTTACTGCGATGGCCGCCAACCGGAGGCTTACCAATGGCTGCTTGAACAGCTGCAGGTGTGGGGGGCGCGGCTGCATCGTATCAGCGCGGTCGAACACGATCAGAATATGGCGTTTATTCAGGCGCTGCGGCACTTCGCCACCTTCGCCTACGGGCTGCACCTGGCGGAAGAGAACGTGCAACTGGAGCAGCTGCTGGCGCTCTCCTCGCCGATCTACCGGCTGGAGCTGGCGATGGTTGGCCGCCTGTTCGCGCAGGATCCGCAGCTGTACGCTGACATCATCATGTCGTCGGAAGAAAACGTGGCGCTGATTAAGCGTTACTACCAGCGCTTCGGCGAGGCGATCAAGCTGTTGGAGCATGGCGACAAACAGGCGTTTATCGATAGCTTCCGCAAGGTAGAGCATTGGTTCGGCGATTACGCCCAGCGCTTTCTGGTGGAGAGCCGCACGCTGTTGCGGCAGGCTAACGACAGCCGGCAGTGAAACGCGGGCAGTAAACGTAAAGGGTTCGGCCAAGCCGAACCCTTTTTTTATGGTTTCAGGATGGGTTGACCGGCACCACGGTGTCGCTCGGGTAACAGCCCAGCACCTTCAGCGAGCGGGTGATTGGCGTCAGATCGCGCAGCGCTTTTTGCATCGCCTCGGCGCGTAGGTTGGCCTGCACATCGATATAAAACATCTCTTCCCACGGATTGCCGTTGATCGGGCGTGACTCCAGCTTGGTCATGATTATGCCGTTGTCGCGTAGTACCAGCAGCGCTTCGACCAGTGCGCCGGATTGTTGGCCGGTCGCCATGATCAGCGTGGTTTTGGCCGGCACCTGTTCGGAGACGTCGATCGCTTTGCGCGCCAGGACGATAAAACGGGTGATGTTCTGCTGCTGGTTGGCGAGGTTATGTTCCAGCACCTGCAGCCCATACAGTGCGCCGCCGGCTTCGCTGCCCAGAGCAGCCACCTTCGGCGAATTCAGCTTGGCGACTTTCTCCATCGCGGCCGCTGTGCTTTCAGTGTATTCGATTTTCCAGTGCGGGAAGCGGTTCAGGAACTGGCTGCACTGCTGGAACGGTTGCGGGTGGCTGTAGACGGTTTCAATCTGGCTCAGATCGCTGTCGCCGGCAATCAGAACGCAGTGATTGATCGGGTTGGTCAGTTCGCCGACGATCGACAGGCTGGTGTGCTGCAGCAGATCGTACACCTCGTTAATCGACCCGGAGCTGGTGTTCTCGATAGGCAGAATCGCATAGTCCGCCTGGCCGGTTTCCACCTGGGTGAAGATATCCTGAAACTTCTGGCAGCCGCATTCGATCAGCTGATCGAAGTGGCGGGCAGCGTATTGGCGTGCTGCCAGATGTGAGTAAGAGCCTTTTGGGCCGAGGAAGGCGATGCGGGCGGAATGTTGGCTGACGGGGTTGAGCTGGTGCTGTAGCAACGCCTGCTGGGTCAGGACGGAATCTTCGATGATCAGTTGAAACAGGCGGGTGACGTAAAAGCCGTCCAGGTCGTAAGGCTTGGCGGCGGCGATCAGCGCATCCAGCAGATCGCGCTCGCGCTCTTTATCGCGGATCGGGCGATGAGAGTGCAGCTTGGTCTTGCCGACTTCGATCGCCAGCTCACGGCGTTCCGCCAGCAGGGCCAACAGTTTCAAGTCCAGTGCGCTGATGCGCTCGCGCAGCACCAATAACGGGTTGTCAGTCATAATCAGCTTCCGCCTTCAGTTCTTATTCGTTGTAAAACAGCCATAAAAAAAGCCTCCTGTTTCCAGGAGGCTTTGTTGTTCGTCTTCGCATTCTTTCTTACACGACGAAACGCCTCCCAGTCAGGGGAAGGTAAAAAAGAATGCGAAGAAAAACGGTGTGCGTGGCATGGTCTACCTAAGGTTAATGCGAACAGGTTTTAAAGTAACCGCTGGCTTTTACCCCGTCAACAAAAATACCCGACAAAAAACGCGCCCTCGGGCGCGTTTGATGCGGCAATCGCTGTCGGACGGTTATTCCTGCTCTTGCGTGACTTCCGGCACGATGTCTTTCACGCTGGCATTGCAGCGGCGCGCTTCGCCTTTATGCTGCACCTTGTTCAACTGGCGTTCCAGCTTGGCGATCAGCTCATTAACGGCGGTGTACATGTCATCATGTTTGGCGCTGGCGACCAGCGGGCCGTTAGGCGTGGTAATGGTAGCGTCGGCGACAAACCCCTGCGGTTCTTTAGATAAGACGATATGTGGGTTTATCAGCTGGGTCTGCCATTTTTCCAGTTTGGTGAGACGGTCTTCGACGTGATTGCGGATTGCGGGAGTGATATCCATTTGTTTGCTGGTAATGTTCAATGTCATATAACTTACCTCTCTGTCTTTCCGTCTTGGTGAACCCAGCATACCCCGCTTTTTGTTTAAATGCGTGATGTAAATCACGATTTTTTGTCACTTTTTGCAAAGTTAGTTCAATCTGTGATTCAGCATTTGAATTGGCTATCTAATGCTTGAGAGTTGCCGCCGGATGGCGCATTATCGATGAGTTGACCGGTGAGGAGCGCGAGCTAACACCGTGTTTTTACTTGTGTATTTTTCCAGTGAAAACCCGGTCGACGCCAATGAAAACGGCAGCCGAGGCTGCCGTTTTGTTTTTCTGCCGTTACCGACGCGCGCTTATTGCGGGTTGGCGGCGATCACTTTGGCCACTTTGTCAGCCTGGCCGTTCAGCTGCAGCTGCTTGTAGGCATTTTCCATCAGCGGCAACACGTCGTGCGTCGCTTTGGTATCCGGGAATTCACGCAACATCTGTTCGGCGCGATTAACGACCGCGACGTAAGCACCGCGTTTAGTGTAGTATTCCGCCACCGAAAGCTCATACTTGGCCAAGCGGTCTTTCAAATACACCAAACGCTTGTTGGCGTCGGTCGCGTATTGGCTGTTCGGGTATTGCTGAATCAACTGGCTGAAGTCGCGGAACGCAGCGCGAGCGTGCTGAGGATCGCGGTCAGAACGGTCAACCCCGAAGAAGCCCTGCAGCGCGCTGTCATCGAGCGCCATGTCGGTCAGGCCGCGCATGTACATCACGTAATCGATGTTCGGGTGCGTCGGGTTCAGACGCATGAAGCGATCGATGGATGCCTGAGCCATCGGCAAGTCGGCGGCCTTATAGTAGGCGTAAATCAAATCCAGCTGGACCTGCTGGGAATACGGCCCGAAAGGATAGCGGTTATCTAACGCTTCGAGTTGCGTAATCGCGCCCTTGAAGTTACCGTCCTGCAGTTTTTGCTGCGCGGTAGCATAGATTTCCGAAGGTGGGTTGTCGGGAACCGCATCCTTGGATGTGGAGCAACCTGCCAGCGCCAGGCTCAACGTGGCTGCCGCCACCAGATATTTCATACGCGTCATGACGTTTTGATTATCCTCAGGGTGTTATTCCGGGAGACTGTCCGTTAAGCTCCCGACAAAGACCAGGTACAATAGCACATTATATTAAACGGCATCGCCGTGAAAACCCAACGTTAACGAAGAAGCTGCATATGGCACAACAAGTACAACTCACCGCAACGGTGGCCGAATCTCAACTCGGACAACGTTTAGATCAGGCTTTGGCCGAATTGTTCCCTGATTATTCACGATCTCGCATAAAAGAGTGGATCCTGGGCGATCGGGTGAAGGTCAATGGCAAAACGTCAAACAAACCGAAAGAGAAGGTGCTGGGCGGAGAGACAGTCGCCATCGATGCACAGATTGAAGAAGAGGCGCGTTGGGAGCCACAGGATATCGCGCTGGATATTGTCTATGAAGACAGCGACATCCTGGTGATCAACAAGCCGCGCGATTTGGTGGTGCATCCCGGCGCCGGTAACCCGGATGGTACGGTGCTCAATGCGCTGTTGTATCACTACCCGGAAATTGCCGACGTGCCGCGTGCCGGCATCGTGCACCGTCTGGATAAAGACACCACCGGCCTGATGGTGGTGGCGAAAACCGTGCCGGCGCAAACCCGGCTGGTGGAGGCGCTGCAGGCGCGTGAAATCACCCGTGAATACGAAGCGGTGGCGATCGGTACCATGACCGCCGGCGGTACGGTAGAAGAGCCTATCGCGCGCCATTCCACCAAGCGTACCCACATGGCGGTGCACCCGATGGGTAAGCCGGCGGTAACGCACTACCGCATCATGGAACACTTCCGTGCGCATACTCGCCTGCGCCTGCGCCTGGAAACCGGCCGTACTCACCAGATCCGCGTGCACATGGCCTATATCAGCCATCCGCTGGTGGGCGATCCGCTGTACGGCGGCCGTCCACGTCCGCCGAAAGGTGCTTCGGAAGCCTTCATCAGCACGCTGCGCGGCTTTGACCGTCAGGCGCTGCACGCCACCATGCTGCGTTTGTATCATCCGATCAGCGGCATCCAGATGGAGTGGCATGCGCCGCTGCCGCAGGACATGGTTGATCTGATCAACGCGCTGAAGGCGGACACCGAAGAATTCAAAGATCAGATGGACTGGTAATGAGCTCGCTCATTCTGCCTGACTGGCCGTTGCCTCCCGGCGTTAAGGCCTGCAGTACCACGCGCGGCGGCGGCGTCAGCCTGCCGCCTTATGACTCGCTGAACCTCGGCACCCACGTCGGTGACGAGGAGCAAGCGGTGACACGCAATCGGGAACGATTGGTTATCGCCGCCGGTTTGCCGCAGATGCCGGTGTGGCTCGAGCAGGTGCACGGCACTCGCGTGGTGACGTTGACGGGGAAAGCACCTGCCGATTTGCGGGCGGATGCGGTGTACAGCAATGTGCCGGGGCAGGTGTGTGCCGTGATGACGGCGGATTGTCTGCCGGTGTTGTTCTGCTCGCAGCACGGTGACGAAGTGGCTGCCGCCCACGCCGGCTGGCGCGGATTGTGCCACGGCGTGCTGGAGCAAACCGTGGCGGCGTTCAGCGCCGCACCGAGCCAGATTAGCGCCTGGCTGGGGCCGGCGATCGGTCCGCAGCAGTTTGAGGTCGGGCCAGAGGTGCGGGCCGCTTTCATGGCGGAAGATGCTGAAGCTGCAGCGGCATTTACCCCGCACGGCGATAAGTTTTTGGCTAATATCTACCTGCTGGCTCGCCAACGCTTGTTGCGTGCAGGCGTTCAGGCCATCTATGGTGGCGATCGCTGCACGGTTAACGAAACGAGCCATTTTTTCTCCTATCGACGCGACGGAATAACCGGACGTCTGGCAAGTTTAATCTGGCTGATATAACCTATTGAATTAGGACGATCCAACGACGCATGGCGTTGTACCGAAAATTTAGCGTCGAGATAACCTTGAAAATTTGAGGGATGACCTCATTTAATCTCCAGTAGCAATTTCGACCCATCTTGGAGGTGTTATGCGTCTGGATCGTCTTACCAACAAATTCCAGCTTGCCCTCGCCGATGCCCAGTCACTAGCCCTTGGGCACGACAACCAGTTTATTGAACCGCTACATCTGATGAGCGCCCTGCTTAATCAGGAAGGGGGCACGGTTCGTCCACTATTAACTTCCGCAGGTATCGATGCCGGGCGTGTGCGCACCGAGATCGAACAGGCGCTGTCCCGTTTACCGCAGGTAGAAGGCACCGGTGGCGACGTTCAACCGTCCCATGAGCTGGTGCGCGTCCTGAACCTGTGCGACAAGCTGGCGCAGAAGCGCGCGGACAAATTCATTTCTTCCGAGCTGTTTGTGCTTGCGGTGCTGGAAGATCGCGGCTCGTTGACCGACTTGTTGAAAGCGGCCGGCGCGACGGCCGACAAAATCAGCAAAGCCATTGAACAAATGAGAGGCGGTGACAGCGTGGAAGATCAAGGCGCCGAAGACCAACGGCAAGCATTGAAGAAATACACTATCGATCTGACCGAGCGCGCCGAGCAGGGCAAGCTTGATCCGGTGATCGGCCGTGACGAAGAGATCCGCCGCACCATCCAGGTGCTGCAACGTCGTACCAAAAACAACCCGGTGCTGATCGGCGAGCCTGGCGTGGGTAAAACCGCCATCGTCGAAGGCCTGGCGCAGCGCATCATCAACGGCGAAGTGCCGGAAGGGCTGAAGCACAAGCGCGTATTGTCCCTCGATATGGGCGCCTTGATCGCCGGGGCCAAATATCGCGGCGAGTTTGAAGAGCGTCTGAAAGGCGTGCTCAACGATCTGGCCAAGCAGGAAGGCAGCGTTATCCTGTTTATCGACGAATTGCACACCATGGTCGGCGCCGGTAAGGCGGATGGCGCGATGGATGCAGGCAACATGCTGAAGCCGGCGCTGGCGCGCGGCGAGCTGCACTGCGTTGGCGCGACTACGCTCGACGAGTATCGTCAATATATAGAGAAGGATGCGGCGCTCGAACGTCGTTTCCAGAAAGTGTATGTGGCGGAGCCGAGCGTGGAAGACACCATCGCTATCCTGCGCGGCCTGAAAGAGCGTTATGAACTGCACCACCACGTGCAAATCACCGACCCGGCCATCGTGGCGGCGGCAACGCTTTCGCACCGTTATATCGCCGATCGTCAATTGCCGGACAAGGCTATTGACCTTATCGACGAAGCGGCGTCCAGCATCCGTATGCAGATGGACTCCAAGCCGGAGTCGCTCGACAGGCTTGAGCGCCGCATCATCCAATTGAAGCTGGAACAGCAGGCGCTGAATAAAGAGTCTGACGACGCCAGCAAGAAACGCCTGGACATGCTCAGCGATGAGCTGGGGCAGAAAGAGCGCGAATATTCTGAGCTGGAAGAAGAGTGGAAAGCGGAAAAAGCGTCGCTCTCCGGCACCCAGAACATCAAGGCTGAACTCGAGCAGGCCAAAATCACCCTGGAGCAGGCGCGCCGCGTCGGCGATCTGGGGCGGATGTCGGAACTGCAGTACGGCAAGATCCCTGAGCTGGAGAAACAGCTCGCCGCCGCTACGCAGGCCGAAGGCAAGAGCATGAAGCTGTTGCGTAACCGGGTGACCGATGCGGAGATTGCTGAAGTGCTGGCGCGTGCCACCGGGATCCCGGTGGCCAGAATGCTGGAAGGTGAGCGCGACAAGCTGCTGCGCCTGGAGCAAGAACTGCATTCGCGAGTGATTGGCCAAGACGAAGCGGTCAGCGCGGTCTCCAATGCGATCCGCCGCAGCCGTGCGGGGCTGTCCGATCCTAATCGGCCGATCGGTTCGTTCCTGTTCCTCGGCCCGACCGGGGTGGGGAAAACCGAGCTCTGCAAGGCACTGGCTTCGTTCCTGTTCGACAGCGACGACGCTATGGTGCGTATCGATATGTCCGAGTTTATGGAGAAACACTCCGTGTCGCGTCTGGTCGGTGCGCCTCCAGGTTATGTCGGTTATGAAGAGGGCGGCTACCTGACGGAAGCCGTACGTCGCCGGCCTTATTCGGTGATTCTGCTGGATGAAGTCGAGAAAGCGCATCCGGACGTGTTCAATATTCTGTTGCAGGTGTTGGATGACGGCCGCCTGACCGATGGTCAAGGCCGTACCGTCGATTTCCGCAATACTGTGGTGATCATGACGTCCAACCTGGGGTCCGATCTGATCCAGGAGCATTTCGGTCAGATGAACTACGCGCAGATGAAAGAGTCGGTGATGGAGATGGTGAGTCACCACTTCCGTCCGGAGTTCATCAACCGTATCGACGAAGTGGTGGTGTTCCACCCGCTGGGCGAGAAACACATTGCCGCGATCGCCAAGATTCAGCTGTCGCGTCTGTACAAGCGTTTGGAAGAGCGCGGTTACGAAGTGACCATGACCGAACCGGCCCTGGCTCTGTTGAGCAAAACCGGTTACGACCCTGTGTATGGTGCGCGTCCGTTGAAGCGTGCTATTCAGCAGGAGATCGAGAACCCGCTGGCGCAGCAAATCCTGTCTGGCAAGCTGATCCCCGGCAAGCTGGTAACGCTGGATGTGGAAAACGACCATATCGTTGCCCGACAATAACGGCAATTAAGCGTAATAAAGATGAAAGGGAGCGGGTGACCGCTCCCTTTTCTTTACCTTCGTTTGTCCCTGTTTACAGGGTTTGCCGCTATTACTGTGTTAAAACCGGTATTTTCTGACTAATAAACATCCTAAAAAGGCGTTTTTGGTGATTATTTGAACGCTTGAAAAGTTTTTTGCATTTAGGGGTTGCGGCCC
>NZ_CAMFLB010000056.1:0-8969 GCF_945957435.1 Serratia sp. PL7
CTGAGTATCTTTCGGTTCCGGCATTTCCGGGACGCCGCTGGTGTTGTCGAGATGGTACATAGCAACTCCTTAGGGCCTCTCAGGCCAGACAACATCGGTGGCAGAGGTATCCACACGGCTCACCGCGAGGCGATAAGCCTCCCAGCGTGCCAGCTGCGCGGTTTCATCATCAGTTGCCTGACTGCTGCTGACGGCATAGCTCAGCAGTGAAATTCGCTCCGAAGCCTCAGAGAGCAGCTTCGCCTTCTGGCGGTCAGCCTGAGCGATGAGGTATGTCCGCTCAGCTTCTTCGTTTTTGACCCAGGCAGATCCATCCCATTCATCAAACTGACCCGGCATTTTGAGGGTGTAGCCGTCGGGAACCGGACCGATATCGGTGATAGTCAGAGGCTCACGGGTCGCGGTGTTCCAGATAACCTGACCACGCAGGTCTTTGACATAAACCCACTCATCCCCGTTCCAGCGGGTGACGAACGTCGATTTGTCTTCTGGTGGGGCCACGAACGTGCAGCCTTTAGGCAGCATAAACCAAGCATCAGAGACGATATGTTTCGTACCGTCGCTCTCGTAGTAAAACTGACCGGTTTTATCCTCAATCTGTGTCCACTGGCCATCTGCGAACAGCAGAACATAACCGGCATCAGCGACCGGCGGCTCAGTGGTGACAGCCCATTCCGGCAGCGATTCACTCAGGGACGAAATAACAAAACCGGTGCCTTGAATATTCCAGTAACGGGTCCCACGAATATCATCCACATATTCCCAGTCACCATTTTTAAATATGCCGGTCTTACCTTTATCCGGTTCACATGGAATATGCGTTGTATTAGCAGGCAAGCCTGTGCCCGCCGGAATAGTCATAAAAACAGAGCCGATATAAACGCCATCGACGTCGTACTGATAAAGCCAGATGGCCTGCGGGCTTTGAGAAAATTCGAATGACATTACGCTAACCTCACGATGGCGTTAAAGGCGATATTTTTGACGGTGTTTTCCGTATTGCCGGTACTGTTGATAGTCACGGCATGAGCATGCGGGCCGATATAAACGGTGTGGCCGTGAATACCGATATTAACGGTATGTCCGTGGGCTGGTGCTTTGCTGGTTTTGTTACGGGTGCGGTGTGAGTCGTTATCCGACCCGACGACGTAGTCCGGGTCCCAAGCTTCCCCCGGCGCTAACATGCCGCCATCATGGTCATGCTCGTTATCCGAACTGGTGGCCTTTGTGCCGTGATCAAAGTTGCTGGTCGCCACAGTTCCGAGGTCGGCGGAGGCCACGCTCCCGGTGTGTGCGTGAGCCTTCACACCGTCAGCCTCATAAGACAGCAGCGCCCGCCCGGAGGCGGGTAAAAACTTGATAGTCTGGCCACGCATGTCCGGCAGAACGCCGGAGGGATAAGCGACAGCGAGGCGCGGATACGCCGTTTTATTGAAGCTCTGACCCAACATAAGAATAAAGCCGTTCGGCGCGATCGCCCCCGGCCACGGAAGTGGAATGCCCGGAGGGAGCATATAATCCGATGAAAATAACCGGATGGCCTGAGCAAACTGGTCCAGCGCATTTTTATCCGGAGTGATATTGGCAAGCGCCAGAACGTTCAGCATTTCCGCCTGAATGGCATTAAACCAGTCCGCGCCCGGATAACTCGGCTGAATACCGTCGCCGCCTTCGGTAAACCAGCGGCGCTCGGTAAATAATACCGGCTTAATGGCGGGCATCTCAGGAACGGAAGAGGCATTATCCAGGTGATACATAATTAAACCTCATAAAGAAAATCATAATCGTGGCCAGCGAGCCGGTAACGACGTAAAAAACATTCCAGTATCTGCGCCTGCAGGCTGATTAACGGCGTCAGGACATTGCTGATACTGCGAAAGCGTATCATCGGCATATCCGTGGCCGTCACCTGCAGCAGGTAGCGGTATTTGTGGGAATAAATCGGATACATGATGTCGCGCATGACGTGATGCGGCAGGATTTCAGTCACCTGAATGGTGAAGCCCAGCGCATCCTTCACGGCCTGCTCAATCTGCCAGGTGGCCAGCCCGCCCTTGCGGTGATACTTCTCCACCACGGCATCGCGGCGGCGGTCGAAGCCGTCCGGGATGGCGTTGCAGTCCGGCAGACCGAGATAGTCCTCCCAGTCGGCCAGCAGCAGGTCGGTGGTCTCCGGGCGCATCTCGGTAACCAGCAAATCCGCGTTCGCCTCCGCCAGCTGCAGGCGGGAACTGAAGCCCCGGAGAAGTGACGTCAGCGCCGCCGTCTGGTCGCGCGGCCACGCTTTACCGCGCGGCATCAGCTGCTGCAGGACGTCCTGCCAGTCCTCTACACGATGCGCCATGTGATTGCTCCCAGCGTCAGCAGCTCATAGTTCTCGCTAGCCTGATTGGTGGTGAGGTCCAGCTCGTAGTCGGTGACACCCGTCGATGAGCCGATGGCCGTTCGGATGGCAGAGAGCAGCAGCGTGTCGCCCGGCGAGACCGAACGAAACAGCGCCTGCAGGCTCAGGGTGACCGCAGAGCGGATGGCGGCAGTGTCGGGGATGACGCGAATGGTCAGCGGCACCGGCTTGAGCGTCAGCGGGATGGGCCAGACCTCGATACCGCCGGGCTTGCCGACGTAAGTCCCGGTTGCCGGGTCCTGATGGCGGAAAAGGTACGCCTGCATCGCCTCGCGGTCGGTGCCGGTCGGGATAATGTCCGTGCGCTGGTCGTAGACCCATGCAAGGCCCACCGTACCCAGCCCGTGCCAGCAGTCAAAGGCCCATGCCCGGCTGATACCCGGCAGTTCGGTGGCCCAGATAACGTAATCATGCAGCGCGCCGCCGGTTGGCGGGTTACGCTTGCGGTACAGCAGACGGGTCAGCAGCTCGGCCACAGACTCGACGTCCGCGCCTCCGGAGATACCGGCATCCGCCACCACGCCATCGCTGTTAACCCCGGCCACCGGGGAAATCAGAGTCAGGACGTCGCCCGCCGTCAGGTTGCCGCTGAGGCCCGTCTCGTCAGCCTGCACGGTGACGGTGATTTTGCCCGCTGACGGGTCACTGGTGGCGGTGACGTGGTAGCGTACGCCGTCCTGCGTCTGCATCTCCGTATCGAGCGGCAGCGGTCGGGTGCCGGTGAAGGCGACCGGTCCGCTGGCATAGGATGCAGCCTTACGAATAACGCCCTCATAGCGGGCGGTATCAATGATGGTTTCGTCAGCGGACTGCTCTGACGGGATAATCTGGTTTTTAATCCACGTCTGATAATCGTAGACATCGCGTAAAGCGCCGCTGAAAGCGGTATTTAACGCACGTTCAACGCCAACAATCGGTAATTCCTGGTCGAGTTCAATCTCTAAATCCTGAATACCGGCACGAATAAGCTGGCGGAGTGTCGGGACATTAAATGTAGCCATTTTCTACCGCCTCCCAGCGTTTCTTTATTTCGACGGTTAACTCGGTTTTATCCGGGCGGGTGAGAATAATGGTTAATGCCAGCCAGTTAATACGTGGAATGGTGGCAATGACCTGCGCATTCCGCGCATAGCCGTAACGTAATAACGGTTGCATGGCCAGACGGGCGTAATTCTCCGCGCGGAGCCTGACCTCTTCGGTCAGTTTTTCACGGTCAATCAGCCAGAGCTTTGAGCCCCATTCAAAATCGCTGTAAGAATTACCGCACCAGCCGCGACGGTCATCGGTGCCGTCGGGTATTTCGTCGCTGGTATCTGCCCGCGCATCAGTAAACAGGCAGATATACACCAAAGAAACAAGGCCCTCGTCAAACGAAAGGCCATTGTGTTCAATCTCTATATCTCCACCTGCGGGCAGGTGCCAGTTTATTCTGATGGTCATAAGGGTTTAGTCGTGTTTTCACCGTCACCATCCTTATGAATATGGTCAAGGAAACTTTTTCCCTGGACCTGAATATCTTCACTGAAAGAAGTGGGGCCGGTGATATTTATCTGTTTACCGATAATGTCGCAAGACTCCTCGGCAATTAAATTAATCTTCTTTACCCTTATTTCGGCGAGGCCATTCTTTTTTAAAACGATAACATGTCCCTCCTGATGATAAAGAATAACGTCGCCTTCTTCGCCGCCACGAGGACGACTCCCTTTATCCTCGACGGCGATGGCCACCAGACCGCCACGACGTCCGCCCACGGCGACGACAATCGCCTCTGATCCCGCAGGCGGGACGCTGGTAAACCCGTAGTTCTGGAAGCGCTCGACGTCGTCATTGGTCTCATCAGCCAGCGACTGCACCTGCAGGTTCTGCCGTCCGAGGCTGTCCGTCACAATGCGCACCAGCGCCCGGTCCACCATCAGGCGCAGGCGGCGGCCAAGCTCTGCAAATGAGCGCCCGATATTAGCGTCTTTCAGTCCCATGTTGCCCCCACAGTCGTTTTCGACTTCGCTTTTTTCCCTTTCGCTTTAGCCTTCTGGGACGGCATGTCCAGCGACTCAGGCGGGGCCATGGTCAGTACCGTCAGACGACCGCTGTCACCTTCCATAAAGGAGACAGTTTTAATCAGCCAGGTAACATCGAGCTGCTGAATGGAGTCGGTTACCTTCACCAGTCGGTTGGTCTGCCACAGCGGCCCGCTGATACCGTTCTCCCGCCATCCTGCCACGGTGATTTCGGTGGTGTTGGATTCGCCCAGCACATAAGCCTTATGCCACTCACCTCGGGCGCTGGCACCGCCGACCGTCAGGCTGTCTTCATTGACCAGAATCTTCGGACGATAGCGGGTGATCTCCGGGTCGCTTACTACCGTCTGACGTCCGCCGATCATCTTCACCGGCTGGTCGTCCCATGTTGAACCGCCCGCGCTGGCGGAGCCCTTGACGATGTACTGGCTGGCACGCTCACGCCAGCTGAAGCGTCCACGTGCAGCCAGAATATTGTCGCCGAGAGTGAGCGCCACTCCGGCCCGTAGAGTGGATGCGCGGGTGATGACCAGCCGACCGTAAGCGTCTGACGTCACCAGAACGCCGCGCTGTTTGGCCAGACGGTCGAGCAGTTCAAAGCCAGTTTCGCCCTGTTCCAGGGTGATGCTGGCAAAGGCGTCGCCGGTGTCGGTCTCATTAACCACCTCGATGCCGTAGGGCTTGCAGATGGTGGCCGCAAGCTGTTCCAGTTTCTGACCTTTCCACTGGCCGGACTTATCGACCACCGAGCTGTCCACAAGGTCACCGGTCTTGTCGCGACCCATGACGCGCAGGGAGACATTCTCCGAGTCATAGCTGGGAATAAAATCGTCGATATAGCCGGTCATGACGCGGTCGCTGCCGATGGAAACCGTGCAGGACTGGCCTGGCTTGATAGAGCGTGGCGCGGCAGATGACCATCGGGCAGTAACGGTCAGGTCGAACTCGCCCGCCACAGACTCCAGTGAGCGGTTAATGGTCATGTCCGTCCAGCCGCCCCAGACCTTGCCGTCAACATTCAGGGTTAACTCTTCAGTCATTGCTGATGATCTCAATCGTCTGTGAAGGCGTAATAAAGGAGGGATAACGCAGTCGGTTGCGGGTCACCAGTTCATCCCGGTTCTCCGCGTCGCCGGTCTCGCGGTAGGCCAGCAGCATCACCGGTACTGTCCGGGCCGGGGTGACGCGGCGCAGCTCCGGCAGCTGGATGCTGCGAATACGCACATCATTCACCACCGCGAACCGCAGCTCGCGAAGAGAACGCCACAGCTCACGCAGGCCGCTTTCGACGGCTTCCGCTGCGGTCTCGCCGAGACGCTCCGCCAGCTGGTCGCCGGTGTTCTGTGCATCCTGGCCGGTCTCAAAGGTCGCCGTGGCCACCGCTTCAGCCTGAGCGACCAGCGTGGAGATAATGACCAGACGGCGGAAGTCTTCGATATTGATCTCCATCGCCGCCGTGGTCTCCGGCGTTGATGCCGGTGTGACGCTGCTGGCAAAGCCGGTATCGGTGTTCACGCTGATGTTATCGACCAGAGATTTGGTTGCGGACTGTGCTGCCCGGTCACCTTCCCATTTGTCGCGCAGCTGGTCATAGACCCGCAGGGCGAACGGAGGCTCAGAGACGAGGTCTTTCATATCACTGATGAGGCCGGTGATATCGCGGATCATTTCACCAGGTGCGGCGGCCACAATACCGGCGAGGTCCTTAAACCGGTTGAGGCGGTCCATCCACTCACTGAGCGCATCCGGCAGGGTCGGCAGGCTGGTGACAAAGCCCTCCATGTCCTCCAGCAGGGTGTCCACCATGCTACCGACGCCATCGAGCGCCGCAAAATAATCACCGCTGGCCAGCGCTTCCTTGACCTTGTCCGCTGCGCTGAGCGTGGTGGCGCTGCTGTCTTCGGTGCCGGACGGGAACAGCTGCTCGCCAGCCTCGTACACCTCAAAGGAAACGTAGGCAATGCCGCCTTCCTCAGTGGAAAGGCGATGCGTGACCCGGCCCACCTGGACCTTCTGCACGCCGAACCACGGGTGCACCAGCTCACCGGGACCGGCAGTATTGAGCGCCGCCAGCAGGCGGTTCATCTGGTCGATGTAGTCGCTACCGAGGAGGATCGCGTTAATCTGCTGCTGAGTCAGCACCGCGCCGTGGTCTTCCGTCCAGCCGACCTCTTTTTTGGGGTAGGCGTGGGGGATAGCGCGGCGACCGCCAGTTCCCTCGACGTCACGGAAAAAGAACGGCACGCCCCGGAAGGAGGCGTCGCGGAGGTCTTCCCATTTAGCGGCCATCACTGCTGCTCCATGTTACGGACACCACTGGAGGCACTCATGGTGACGCCGGGGGCATTGACCTTAACGCTGGTCACCTGTACCCGATCATCTTTTACGGAGACCTCGATACTGCCTTTCAGCTGCTGGGGCAGGAACGGATAAGCATACTGGTTCTGGGGCTGCATTGAAGCCCACGGTGACGGGTCCTGATAACCAGTTGGCAACTGACCCGAAGATGCGATCCAGTTCTTTAAATCATCCCACATAGTGGAACGTGAGTTATTTTGTTGGACCCGCTTTATGAGTTCCTCCCGACCTTTATCGGAGAAAGGATCGAAATCTAACAAATCTAAGGACTCATTAAGCACTAGTGCTGCCGTGGCGGCGGTGCCAATATTACCTGGTAAATTTGAAGCAAGATTAAGGATCTTTTTAAATGGGCTATCTTCTTTATCTCCACCCAGCCCGCCAGCTGGCCAGTTGGTCACATAAACCGGCATCACACCGGAACCAAAAGCATCAGCAACATCACTCGGAAGTCCCTTTCCTTTACCTGGCGAAAACATATCCCAGATATCTTTACCAAACTTGAACGCCTTCCTTGCAGCAATAATCCCACCTATCGAAATGGCTACATTCTTACCGAACTCCAGCCATTCCTGGACAACTTTTGGGTCTAAGTTATTAATGACATCCGCAAGTTCCTGAATAGGCTTAGCCAGATTCTTATTAGCGAATTTTTCCAGGGTTGTTGCGAGGCGTTGCATAGCTGATGTGAAATCTTGTGATGCATAAGCCGCATCCTCAATAATGCTCTGACCATCGGCAACTACGCCCATATAAGTTTTTAATTTTTTTGCGCCTGCCTCTCCGGTAACGCCTGCAATTAAATCCATACTGTCCTGATTAAACCCGGCTTCAGTGAGGCGTCCGCGTTGTTTTTTTATGCCTCCACGGGAAGATCTCGCAGCGGTTTCCTGAAGTAAGTCAGGAAGGGGTCGCATTGAACCATTGTCATCGAAAACGTTGATGCCATTTTTTTGCAACGTCTTAACAACCTTTGGATTCTGGAGGTCACGAATAAAATTTTCGACGGCTGTTGCTGCTTTATCTTTATTGGCTGTTACATCCATAGCAGATTCTGCAACGGTCATCACATCCATTGCGCCTTTAACACCTTTCCCGCCAACAGCGGCGTACATAGAAAGAGAAGCAGGTAATTTTTCAGCGGCATCCTTAAGTTCGAAAGCACCTTCCTTACCTAGCCGGTTCATTCCATCCAGAGCAAGTAGCGTCTGCTTTTTATCTTCTATCTGAAGTTTTTTATACTCAGCGATGAGTCCACCAAGAGTCGCGCCATCGGCTCCTGAAGCGGCTATCGCCATTCCTATGTTGTCGGTGTTCTTGAGCGCAAGATTCAGATCCCCAGACCGGCCATTGATTTCCTCAAAGGCCCCCTGAATTTCGCTGGTATCGACTCCAAACTTAATCGCTACGTTTTGTGAGGTATCGAAAATATCAGCAATCTCTTTTCGTGTTTTACCTGCAGTAATCCCCATTCGAGTTAAACGTCTATCTAATTGTTGATAATTTCGTAACAGAGCCCCCCCGGCAAAACCGGCAATCATTGTTGTGTAGCGATTACCCAATGCATCAAGCCCTCGACCTGCAGCAGCAGAGGTGGCTTTAACAACTGACATCGCCCTCTGATTTGTACGGGCGAACTCGGACATGTTGGCACCGTACTGGCGGGCTTTGGCTGTCAGGTTACCTGCCAGATTGATGAGTATTTCAGTGGTGAGGCGGTTTGCCATGTTGCTTCCTCAGCTGCTCTGTCAGGTGCAGCAGTTGCCGGAGAGGCAACTGCTGCAGGTAGGACATATCAAAACGTTGGGAAAGATTGACGATAAGGTTACTCAGCGCCGTCGCCAGCGGCACCAGGTCGCCCCCGTGACGCGGTCTCCGAAAGCAGGTCATCGAGTGCAGCAGCTTTACTGCTGAGTAACTCCAGATCCTCCGGGTGAAAGGCGTAGACTTGCTTCAGGGACAATGGCCCCGGAATCTCGCCCACAAAGGCAATCTGGCGCCGCAGCATACCCAGCCCCATCAGGACCTCAGAGCAATAAGCCACCGCCTTGCCGTTCTCGCCGATGACCACACGCTCAGCTTCCAGTTGGGCGTCGATAACGTCTTTTGAGGTCAGTTCACGGAAGGTGACTTCTTTGTAGCGGATCTCATCGTCAGTGCCTTTACCGGCGATGTAACCGTGCTTTAAA
>NZ_CAMFLB010000057.1:0-8954 GCF_945957435.1 Serratia sp. PL7
TTGCGCATCCTTAGGTTCCGGCATCTCGGGGACGCCGCTGGTATTGTCGAGATGATACATGACGACTCCTTACGGCTTATCTGGCCAGACGATATCGGTGACGGTGATGTCAATTCGACTCACCGCGAGGCGATACGCCTCCCATCGTGCAAGTTGCGCGGTTTCATCATCAGTTGCCTGACCGCTGCTGACGGCATAGCTCAGCAGTGAAATCTGTTCCGACGCATTAGACAGCAGTTTTGCCTTCTGACGGTCAGCCTGAGCGATGAGATAAACATGTTCAGCATCGGCATTTTTAATCCAGGCTGAGCCATCCCATTCATCGAACTGACCTGGCATTTTGAGGGTATAGCCATCAGGAACAGGACCAATGTCGGTGATGGTCAGAGGCTCGCGGGTTGTGGTGTTCCAGATAACCTGACCGCGCAGGTCTTTGACATAAATCCACTCAGCTCCGTTCCAGCGGGTGACGAACGTCGTTTTGTCCTCTGGAGGGGCTACGAACGTGCAGCCCTCCGGCAGCGTAAACCACGCGTCAGAGACGGTATGTTTCGTGCCGTCGGTCTCGTAGTAAAGTTGCCCTGTTTTATCTTCAATCTGTATCCACTGACCATCCGTGAACAGCAGAACGTAACCGGCATCAGCAACAGGCGGTTCAATGGTAGTAGCCCATTCCGGCAGGGATTCACTCAGTGCGGAAATAACAAAGCCGGTGCCGTGAATATTCCAGTAACGGGTTCCGCGAATATCTTTCACGTATTCCCAGACGTTATTTTTAAATATACCGGTATGGCCTTTATCCGGCTCGCAGGGAATATGCGTGGTATTTGCGGGCAGGCCTGTACCTGCCGGGATCGTCATAAAAACAGAGCCAATATAAACGCCATCGGCATCGTACTGATAAAGCCAGATGGCCTGCGGGCTTTGAGAAAATTCAAATGACATTACGCTAACCTCACAATGGCGTTAAAGGCGATATTTTTGACGGTGTTTTCGGCATTACCAGTGCTGTTGATCGTCACTGCATGAGCATGAGGACCGATATAAACAGTATGTCCGTGAATACCAATGTTGACGGTATGGCTGTGGGCCGGGGCTTTACTGGTCTTGTTACGCGTGCGATGCGAGTCATTATCTGACCCTACGACATAGTCCGGGTCCCAGACATCCCCCGGCGCTAACATGCCACCATCATGGTCATGCTCGTTATCCGAACTGGTGGGCTTTGTGCCGTGATCAAAGTTACTGGCGGGCACTGTCCCGAGGTCCGTTGTGGCCACGCTTCCGGTGTGTGCGTGAGCCTTCACACCGTCAGCTTCATATGACAGCAGCGCCCGCCCGGAGGCGGGTAAAAACTTGATGGTCTGGCCGCGCATGTCAGGCAGAACGCCGGAGGGATAAGCGACAGCAAGACGCGGATAGGCGTTTTTATCGAAGCTCTGACCCAGCATCAGCATAAAACCGGTCGGCGCTGTTGCACCCGGCCACGCCAGAGGAATACCCGGCGGCAGCATATAGTCCGAGGAGAAAATACGGATGGCCTGAGCAAACTGATCCAGCTGCGTTTTATTCGGCGTGATATTCGCCAATGCCAGCACATTCAGCATTTCCGCCTGAATAGCGTTAAACCAGTCCGCCCCCGGATAACTCGGCTGAATACCGTCGCCGCCTTCGGTAAACCAGCGACGCTCAGTAAATAATACCGGCTTGATGGCGGGCATATCAGGAACGGAGGAGGCATTATCCAGGTGATACATAATTAAACCTCGTAAAGAAAATCATAATCGTGCCCGGCCAGCCGGTAACGACGTAAAAAACATTCCAGTATCTGCGCCTGCAGGCTGATTAACGGCGTCAGGACGTTGCTGATACTGCGAAAGCGGATCATCGGCATATCCGTGACCGTCACCTGCAGCAGGTAGCGGTATTTATGCGAATAAATCGGATACATGATGTCGCGCATGACGTGATGCGGCAGGATCTCTGTCACCTGAATGGTGAAACCCAGCGCATCCTTCACGGCCTGCTCAATCTGCCAGGTGGCCAGCCCGCCCTTGCGGTGATACTTCTCCACCACGGCATCGCGACGGCGGTCGAAACCGTCAGGGATGGCGTTACAGTCCGGCAGACCGAGATAGTCCTCCCAGTCGGCCAGCAGCAGGTCAGTGGTCTCCGGGCGCATCTCGGTGACAAGTAAATCCGCGTTCGCCTCCGCCAGCTGCAGGCGGGAACTGAAGCCCCGGAGCAGTGACGTCAGCGCCGCCGTCTGGTCGCGGGGCCACGCTTTACCGCGCGGCATCAGCTGCTGCAGGACGTCCTGCCAGTCCTCTACACGATGCGCCATGTGATTGCCCCCAGCGTCAGCAGTTCATAGTTCTCGCTGGCCTGATTGGTGGTGAGGTCCAGATCGTAGTCGGTGACGCCCGTCGATGAGCCGATGGCCGTGCGGATAGCGGAGAGCAGCAGCGTATCCCCCGGCGAGACCGAACGGAACAGCGCCTGCAGGCTCAGGGTGACCGCAGAACGGATGGCGGCAGTGTCGGGGATGACGCGGATGGTCAGCGGCACCGGCTTGAGCGTCAGCGGGATGGGCCAGACCTCGATACCGCCCGGCTTTCCGACGTAAGTCCCGGTTGCCGGGTCCTGATGGCGGAAAAGGTACGCCTGCATTGCTTCGCGGTCGGTGCCGGTCGGGATAATGTCAGTGCGCTGGTCGTAGACCCATGCAAGGCCGACCGTACCCAGCCCGTGCCAGCAGTCAAAGGCCCATGCCCGGCTGATGCCCGGCAGTTCGGTGGCCCAGATAACGTAATCGTGCAGAGCGCCGCCGGTTGGCGGGTTGCGCTTGCGGTACAGCAGGCGGGTCAGCAGCTCGGCCACGGACTCGACGTCCGCGCCGCCGGAAATCCCGGCATCCGCCACCACGCCGTCGCTGTTCACTCCGGCTACCGGGGAAATGAGGGTCAGAACGTCACCCGCCGTCAGGTTGCCGCTGAGGCCCGTCTCGTCGGCCTGCACGGTGACGGTGATTTTGCCCGCTGACGGGTCACTGGTGGCGGTGACGTGGTAGCGTACGCCGTCCTGCGTCTGCATCTCGGTATCAAGCGCCAGCGGCTTTGTGCCGGTGAAGGTGACCGGGCCGCTGGCATAGGATGCGGCCTTACGAATCACACCCTCATAGCGGGCGGTATCAATGATGGTTTCGTCGGCGGACTGCTCTGACGGGATAATCTGGTTTTTAATCCACGTTTGATAATCGTACACGTCGCGTAAAGCGCCGCTGAAAGCCGTATTTAACGCACGTTCAACGCCGACAATCGGTAATTCCTGGTCGAGTTCAATCTCTAAATCCTGAATACCGGCGCGAATAAGCTGGCGGAGCGTCGGGACATTAAATGTAGCCATTTTCTACCGCCTCCCAGCGTTTCTTTATTTCGACGGTTAACTCGGTTTTATCCGGGCGGGTGAGAATAATGGTTAATGCCAGCCAGTTAATACGGGGAATAGTGGCAATGACCTGCGCATTTCGCGCATAGCCGTAACGTAATAACGGTTGCATGGCCAGACGGGCGTAATTCTCCGCGCGGAGCCTGACCTCTTCGGTCAGCTTTTCACGGTCAATCAGCCAGAGCTTTGAGCCCCATTCAAAATCGCTGAAGGAATTACCGCACCAGCCGCGACGGTCATCGGTGCCGTCGGGTATTTCGTCGCTGGTATCGGCCCGAGCATCAGTAAACAGGCAGATATACACCAAAGAAACAAGGCCCTCGTCAAACGAAAGGCCATTGTGTTCAATCTCGATGTCGCCGCCAGCGGGCAGGTGCCAGTTTATTCTGATGGTCATAAGGGTTTAGTCGTGTTTTCACCGTCACCATCCTTATGAATATGGTCGAGGAAACTTTTTCCCTGAACCTGGATATCTTCACTGAAAGAAGTGGGGCCGGTGATATTTATCTGTTTACCGATAATGTCACAGCTCTCTTCGGCAACCACATTTACCGTCTTCCCTGTTATTTCAATCACGCCATTCTTTTTCAGACGAATAATATGGCCTTCCTGATGATAAAGAATAACGTCGCCTTCTTCGCCGCCACGGGGACGGCTCCCTTTATCCTCGACGGCGATGGCCACCAGACCGCCGCGACGTCCACCCACGGCGACAACTATCGCCTCAGAGCCCGCAGGTGGAACGCTGGAAAACCCGTAATTCTGGAAGCGCTCGACGTCGTCATTGGTCTCGTCGGCCAGAGACTGCACCTGCAGGTTCTGCCGACCGAGGCTGTCCGTCACAATACGTACCAGAGCCCGGTCTACCATCAGGCGCAGACGTCGGCCCAGCTCAGCAAAGGAACGCCCGAAATTCGCTTCTTTTAGTCCCACGTGACCCCCACGGATGTTTTTTTGCCTTTCTTCTTCGCCTTCTGCGAGGGCATATCCAGCGACTCAGGCGGTGCCAGTGTCAGTACGGTCAGACGACCGCTGTCACTTTCCATAAATGACACAGATTTAATCAGCCAGGTAACGTCGAGTTGCTGGATTTCATCGGTCACCGGCACCAGTCGGTTAGTATCCCATAGCGGCCCTGTAGCACCGTTTTCACGCCAGCCCGCCACAGTGATTTCGGTGGTGTTGGATTCGCCCAGCACGTAAGCCTTATGCCACTCACCACGGGCACTGGCACCGCCGACCGTCAGGCTGTCCTCGTTGACCAGAATCTTCGGACGATAGCGGGTGATCTCCGGGTCACTGACAACGGTCTGGCGTCCACCGACCATCTTCACCGGCTGGTCGTCCCACGTCGCACCGCCCGCACTGCCAGAGCCCTTGACGATGTACTGGCTGGCACGCTCACGCCAGCTGAAACGCCCCCGTGCGGCCAGAATATTGTCGCCGAGGGTGAGCCTTACTCCCGCACGCCGGGTGGAAGCGCGGGTGATGACCAGCCGCCCGTAAGCGTCCGAGGTCACCAGAACGCCGCGCTGTTTGGCCAGACGGTCGAGCAGTTCAAAGCCCGTTTCACCCTGTTCCAGGGTGATGCTGCCAAACGCCTCGCCGGTGTCGGTTTCGTTGACCATCTCGATGCCGTAGGGCTTGCAGATGGTGGCCGCAAGCTGCTCCAGCTTCAGACCTTTCCACTGGCCGGACTTATCGACCACCGAGCTGTCCACCAAATCGCCGGTCTTGTCGCGGCCCATCACGCGCAGGGAGACGTTTTCCGAGTCATAGCTGGGAATAAAGTCGTCGATGTAGCCGGTCATGACGCGGTCGCTGCCGATGGAGACCGTACAGGACTGACCGGGTTTGATGGAGCGTGGCGCGGCAGATGACCATTGGGCGGTGACGGTCAGATCAAACTCGCCCGCCACGGACTCCAGCGAGCGGTTGATGGTCATATCCGTCCAGCCGCCCCAGACCTTGCCGTCAACGTTCAGGGTTAACTCTTCAGTCATTGCTGATGATCTCAATCGTCTGTGAAGGCGTAATAAAGGAGGGATAGCGCAGCCGGTTACGGGTCACCAGCTCATCACGATTCTCAGCGTCGCCGGTATCGCGGTAGGCCAGCAACATCACCGGTACAGTCCGGGCAGGCGTGACGCGGCGCAGTTCTGGCAGTTGGATACTGCGGATACGCACGTCATTGACCACAGCGAACCGCAGCTCGCGAAGGGAGCGCCACAGCTCTCGGAGGCCGCTTTCGACGGCTTCTGCGGCGGTCTCGCCGAGGCGCTCAGCCAGCTGGTCGCCGGTGTTCTGTGCATCCTGGCCGGTCTCGAAGGTCGCGGTGGCCACCGCTTCAGCTTGAGCGACCAGCGTGGAGATAATCACCAGACGTCTGAAGTCAACGATATTGGTCTCCATCGCCGCCGTGGTCTCCGGCGTCGATGCCGGGGTGACGCTACTGGCAAAACCGGTATCGGTGTTCACGCTGATGTTATCGGCAAGGGATTTGGTTGCAGACTGCGCCGCCCGGTCGCCTTCCCATTTGTCGCGCAGCTGGTCATAGACCCGCAGGGCGAACGGCGGCTCAGAGACCAGGTCCTTCATATCGCTGATGAGGCCGGTGATATCGCGGATCATTTCACCCGGAGCGGCGGCCACAATACCTGCGAGGTCCTTAAACCGGTTGAGGCGGTCCATCCATTCACTGAGCGCTGCTGGCAGGGTTGGCAGACTGGTGACAAAGCCCTCCATATCCTCCAGCAGGGTGTCTACCATGCTGCCGACGCCATCGAGCGCCGCAAAATAATCCCCGCTGGCCAGTGCTTCCTTGACCTTATCCGCCGCGCTGAGCGTGGTGGCGCTGGTGTCTTCAGTGCCGGACGGAAACAGCTGCTCGCCAGCCTCGTAAACCTCAAAGGATACATAGGCAATTCCGCCTTCCTCGGTGGAAAGGCGATGTGTGACGCGGCCTGCCTGAACCTTCTGCACACCGAACCACGGATGCACCAGCTCGCCGGGACCGGCGGTATTGAGTGCGGCCAGCAGGCGGTTCATCTGGTCGATGTAGTCGCTGCCGAGCAGGATCGCGTTAATCTGTTGTTGAGTCAGTACCGCGCCGTGGTCTTCCGTCCAGCCCACCTCTTTTTTAGGGTAGGCGTGAGGGATAGCGCGGCGACCGCCAGTCCCCTCGACGTCGCGGAAAAAGAAAGGAGCGCCCCGGAACGAGGCATCGCGGAGGTCTTCCCATTTAGTGGCCATTATTGCTGCTCCATATTGCGAACACCACTGGACGCACTCATGGTAACGCCGGGGGCATTGACCTTGACGCTGGTCACCTGAACCCGATCATCTTTAACAGAAACCTCGATACTGCCTTTCAGCTGCTGGGGCAGGAACGGGTAGCCAGACTGGTTCTGGGGCTGCATTGAAGCCCACGGCGACGGGTCTTGGTAACCCGCAGGTGACGACGAGGGAGACGTGAAAAAGTTTTTGATATCCTCCCACATCGTTGAACGCTCATTGTTCTGCTGAACCCTTTTAAGGAGTTCTTCACGACCCTCGTCCGAAAAAGGGTCCATATCAGTTAACCCCATCAACTTACTGGCAATTAACCCGCCTCGGGCAAGCATTCCAGGCCAACCAGGAAGGTCGGCGGTAGTATCAAGAAGATCGTTAACCTTATCTTCACCTGTTCCGCCCAGCCCACCTGCTGGCCAGTTGGTCACATAAACTGGCATTACACCGGAACCGAACACATCAGAGACACCATTTGGTATACCCTTACCCTTATTTGGATTCAGCACATCCCAGACACCTTTACCAAACTGAAACGCTTTGCGGGCTGCAATAACCCCCCCGACTGCGATGGCGATATTTTTACCAATCTCCAGCCAGTGCTGGACGGTTTCCTGGTCAACGGAGTTAATAGCGTCGGCCAGTTCCTGCACTGGTTTTGCAAGATTGCTGTTCGCGAATTTCTTCCACGTAACGTTCAGGCTGGTCATGGCGGAAGTGAAGTCCTGAGCTGCATATTTAGCATCCGCCATAATGCCTGAACCGTCTGCGACTACAGCGTTGTAACGGGCAAAGTTTTCTGCACCTTTACCTGTGGTGACGCTGGAAATAATCAACCGGCTGTAATCGGTAAGTCCTGCTTTAGCCAGACGTTCGTCCTGACGTTTAGGCCCATCTTTACCTGAGAGTTGCGCGATATTTTTAACAATCTCGTTAATAGCCAGCATTCCTCCGCTTTTATCACGCAGCTTTACACCGCTGGCTTCCAGAATTTTGGCGATTTTGGGATTACGCAGATCGTTGAGTAAGTTAAAAGATGCTGTAGCCGCCAGATCTCTGTCACCCACCGCATCCATTGCTGATTCCATTACCGCACCCATTTCCTTGAGCGCTTCCGGCCCGGTTCTTCCAGTCCCTGCGTAGGCCGAGAAAATTTTAGTGCCACTTTGCGCAAAATCTTTTAATTCAAAGCCTCCCTCTTTACCCAATTGATTTAGAAAATCCATTGCCAGAAGATTTTCCTGGTCAGATTTAGTTTTGAATTTCTGAAACGTTGCAAACAATCCACCGATAGAATCGCCATCAGAGCCGGATGCCGCTATTGACGCTGCCATCATCTCCTTATTTTTGACACCAAAATCCAGGTCGCCAGTCATTTTGTTTACGTTTGCCAAAGCCTTCATCACTTCAGCATCGTCCACACGGAATTTAATAGCCGCATCTTGGGTGTCAGAAAAAATCTGGCGCATCTCCTCACGTGTTTTCCCAGCTGCAATCCCGAGTTCAGTCAATGCTCTGTCAGTTGTTGCGAACTCACGTAACATTGCCCCACCGGCAAACCCTGCAATCATAGTGGTATAGCGATTCCCCAGCGCATCAAGGCCACGACCTGCAGCAGCAGATGTCGCTTTAACAACCGACATCGCCCGCTGATTGGTGCGGGCGAACTCGGACATATTGGCACCATACTGGCGAGCTTTGGCGGTCAGGTTGCCTGCCAGATTGATGAGTATTTCAGTGGTGAGGCGGTTTGCCATGTTGCTTCCTCAGCTGCTCTGTCAGGCGCAGCAGTTGCCGGAGAGGCAACTGCTGCAGGTAGGACATATCAAAACGTTGAGACAAATTGACGAGGAGATTACTGAGCGCCGTCGCCAGCGGCATCAGGTCGCCCCCGGCCAGCTGTCTCCGTCACGAGGTCATCCATTTTGCTCGCGCTGCTGGACAGCATCTCAAGGTCTTCAGGGTGGAAGCTGTAAAGCTGTTTAAGCGACAAAGGGCCGGGGATTTCACCCACCCAGAGGATTTGCTTACGCAGCATTGCCAGCCCCATCAGCACCTCAGAGCAGTACGCCACCGCCTTGCCGTTCTCCCCGATGACCACGCGCTCCGCCTCAAGCTGGGCGTCGATAACGTCTTTTGAGGTCAGTTCACGGAATGTGACTTCGGTGTAACGGATCTCATTGTCAGTGCCTTTACCGGCGATGTAACCGTGTTTTAAG
>NZ_CAMFLB010000058.1:0-7797 GCF_945957435.1 Serratia sp. PL7
AATGATGCTGCGTATCGTATAAATTATGTTGAAAAAATTTCTGATATGTCTGTAGTTGATATATCTGATTTTCTTTTAGCCAAAGAGATCCTGACTTCTGATGAATTCCACTTTTGGGCTCTAAAAGGATTGGAAATTATAGGGGGTCATAGTGAGCTCGAAAGTAACATTTATCGACTTTTGGTTATGTTAGTTGTTAAAAACAGTGACGCAATATCGGAAGTTTTATCAAGAATCTTAGAATCTGAAGAGGATTTATATGAGACTGTTTCATCCATAACTATACTTCTCATATCCGATCTGATGTGCGACCAAGAACTTCGGTACGATGCATGTGATGTTATGGCAAAGTACATTGGTGACAGACATGAACTTTGGTGTTCACCTTTTGTTATTCAGTATCTCATTAATTTATATTCATGTGGTCGCTATCTGGATTTTCACGAATTAGAAAGAAAAACAATCGATTCTGACAAGCCAGATTTTATTTTTTATCAGTTAATAGAATCCTATCTTTACCATTATCTTCCTAAATCAGCTGAAGCCGTCTTCTTGCGTGTTAACAATCCTAAGGATTTAGAATTCTTCTCCCTTAAATTAAGAACACTTAATCTCTTGGGTAAGAAGGTTGAGATAGAAAATGAATTAAATGTATTCGACTATTCAACAATTAACTCCCCATCAGACAGTTTATTCATATTTTTAAGAGTATTAGCAAGTTTTCGGCGACATGACATAATCGAAATTATAGCAGTCAATTTGTTTCTTATCGATCCAGAAACTCATTCAAAGTTCGTTTCAGATGTTGGAAACAACTTTATGATTGGTGCTCAGTCCGTTGAGCATACTCCCTCTTATAATCTGAATGATTGCATTTGCGGATTTCAATACGACGATTCTGGTTCTACATTCACTAAGTTAATTATCAAGAATATTCAAAGGCAAGGTCAATATTTCCTGAGCGAGTCATCTATAATAGCAACGTATCTTTTAAGCGCTGCACCTGGAGAACAGCAACGAGTTGGGAATAAACTCATCACTTTGCAGGAAAAAATCCCTCCGTATGTTGCCGTATACAGATTAGCTAATACTATAAGACATGAGTCAAATGATGGTTCTGACGACTTTCAGATAATTAAACTTCCTGATGACCCTGAAAAAATGTTGGACAGTTTTAAATCCCTTCTTCCACAAAAAAAAGAAAGGCAAGTAATCGAGTTTGATGAAGGAGTATTCCTCAGCCTCCAAACAAGTATTTTGGATAGGAGCGACCCGATAAAATCATCTTTGCGTCTCCTTACCCAAAAGAAATCTAAATACCACGAGTTCATAAGTGATGGTTCACCACTTGGTGATAGTATCTGCACTGATTTCATCACTGTTGTTTATCTTTGCCTCTCATCATTGAGTCATTACCTTATAAATAACGGGGTTAAAATACACTTAATTAAAGAGGACATTGATAGTTTTCATTCATGGTTAAATAACATCAATGATGCATCTTATATATCGATGGATATTGAAAAAGATGGTCGAGTTTTAATGACCACTCCAGATCAATTTAAAATTGTTTTCAAAGAATTTATAAAAAATCTAAAGGCGCTTTTGCCTTCACTGATTCCTCTTGAACTACAAATGACTAACTCCCCAAAAGAGTTTCCCATCATTGCAAAGGTAGCCACTACCAGTTATCTCAAATTTCTGTATGCATTAAAAACTACCGATTTAAAATTTCTTACTATAGATACCAAAGCCGCTTTATATGTTAATGCTCGTTTTGGCAGCTTTCTTTCTAACACAAATTCAATTTTTTTTGATGCATCCAGAGAAGTAACGTTCTCTTCGCGTGAGGAGGGAGTTCAACTTCATTGTGTTTCTGAGTTTCCATACGCTCTTCCACAATTCGATTTTATGAATCTTTCATCGTCAAGTACAGACCCACATGGTGTATATATTTCTTCGTTAATAAATAAGTATGCAGGCTATTATAA
Organism: Serratia sp. PL7; assembly: GCF_945957435.1. Taxonomy (NCBI): domain Bacteria; kingdom Pseudomonadati; phylum Pseudomonadota; class Gammaproteobacteria; order Enterobacterales; family Yersiniaceae; genus Serratia; species Serratia sp. PL7. Next base: position 1,992 of record NZ_CAMFLB010000058.1, read on the forward strand.
CGATGAAATTGAAATTAACACTTTTATGAATTCGGTTTTTTATAACTATCTTAATAAAGCCATGAAACCTGATTTGATGGGGAATGTTATCATCCTGCAAGATAATACTTATCAAGTTAATCCTTACAGTTATAACCTTGATAAGGTTTTTAATGCTTGCTGCAACGCAATAGTTCTTGCTAAGGGAAATGCTACTGGTGAGGAGAAATTATCTATATTTATTCTATGCTTAACGTATAGGCTCAGTTCGCGAAGATTGCGTGAGTTCATTTTTCAATTGGCTTTCAATTATGCTACTGGCCATTTTATGGATATTGGTAGGATCAATAATCTATTACCTACCTTGGCCGCCAACCTAAATACTTTTATACTTAACCATAAGAACGAATGATGTTAAATAGAATTCTATGCCGAATATTTCCTGTTCCTGTACTACTTCCGAGTCTTTTATGGCTGGGTAGTTCGGCAGCATGTTTACTATCGTCGTTAACTAAGCCTCGCTCTCATTCTTTTCCAGATTGGGGTTTACGGGAGACTGCCCCATGCAGTCTTCACCAGGTTGGGGTTTACCCCCAAAGTGCCTAATTCCCCTCCCCTGCCCCGTCAAATCCGCTATAATCCCAACAGTATCAAGTGCCTGTACACCGCTGATGCTACCGGGCAGCGGCGACGGGCGTCCCGTTCGCCCGGTTCCCTTTCTGCTTGATTGGGTTTTTCTGGTGAATAGACGTAAACTCCCCAAATCCCCTCCTGACCGATCACCGAATTATTCCCGTCGCCCTGCTCCCGCCCTTCTGCCACAATAAACGGCATCGGCCTTCCGGCATCCTATTTTGATGTCCGGGTGATGCAATAGTGACCAGATTGCGGAGATTGAAAAATTGACTCTTATGCCCCACAACATTTTGCAGAATTCGCGTAGCGCAATCAGCCCGATGTGGGGATTTGACCACGCCGTCCGGTTGCGTGAAATCGCGATCGCTGCCGACCTGGATCTGCCGCTCTACCTGCTCGCCCCGGAAGTGGCCGTGCTGTTGTCCTATATCCCCGATATGCATCAGCGGCTGTTCTTCGAAACGTTGTGGAATACCGGGGCGCGACCCAATGAAGCCGGGGCGCTGACACCGAACGATTTTTTCTTCCATGATGACCTGATGCCTTTCGTGCGCCTGCGCACCCTTAAGCAGCGTAAAGCCCCTCCCCGGTCGGTTGGCCGCCCTTCCCTGGATAGCCTTGTGGAAGAGAAACAGAAGCCCCCACTCCGGGCGGTGCCCTTGCCGGATCCGACCTACGTCCGCCGGGTGCAGGAGTATTTCACCACCTTCAAGGTGATGACGCGCCGGGCTACGCCGCTCTGGGGGTTCAAGAGCAGCGAAACCCCGCGCAACTGGTTAAAGGCAGCAGTAGGACGTGCAGAGCGTGACGGGGTAACGTTTTCGGTGCGCCCTATTGTGCCGAAAACATTCCGGCACAGTTTCGCGGTGCATCTGTTGTTGAATGGGGTTCACATCAAGAAGGTACAAGCACTGATGGGACACCAACGTATCGAGAGCACGGAGGTCTACACGAAGATATTCGCCCTGGACGTGACGCGCGACCTTGGCCTGACGTTCTCGATGCAACCGGAAGAGGCGATCGCCATGATGGGAATAGGTAATATATCTAAGATATCACCTAGATAATTTATCGGATATATTTGTTGGTGAATATATTGGATATATGTTTTTAACGATATTTCGGATATATTCCCGTTAAGCCTTACTGTTACGTCTTGCTTAATGTTGTTGTTCTTGGTGCTGGATGTTTGTACATTTAGTATTCTATGTGCGGATCACAAACGAAGGAACTTATGGATCACCTCTTCCCAAGAATCGGCCTCTACTTCATCTATGCAACGCTATTCTTTACATCCTTATTTTCATCAGCGCCCGACAAGTGGGTTGGTGTTGGACTGTCAGTACTGTTCTTGTTTTTGAGCCATAGGGCTACCAGGGCTAAGCCTGCACAGTCTGAAAATAGTGTACGCGCTTGAGAATATATCGGATATATCAATATTTCCGATATATTATTAAAAGGGGAGTTCATGCTGATGCACAAAGTCCCCTTCTTTCTCATGCAGTACACGCATGTAGTCCTGCTGTGAGAGGAACGCCAGCCCTTCCATTACCGTGACGGGCTTTTCTAATTCCATCCAAAACAAATCCAGCCAAGCCCGGCCCATCCAGAAAAGCTTATCGGCACGTTGGATGAATACGAGGGAGCCGGGTTCGATTCGTTCCAGGTACGCACCCAAATATACGATGCGGATCGTTTCTTCTCTATGCTGAAAGACATCGATGCCGGTTCGCTGGAAAGGGTTGTAGCCGTTTTTCATTGCGACCTCGTTACCTGTGTTTATATACAGTTATTTTAGCACGGTTATGGTTAATGAGATCAAGATGAGAGATTGATGGGATATGTGTCTGATATATCAATATATCGGATATATTCTTAATTTCAGTGGCTTCTTCTTCGCCCTTTCGAGTTTAGCGCCTACGTGTTAATCGGGGAATACCTTGCCCATTGCGGCGGCGCGGAATCGATGCCGGGCTATCTGGAACTGCACAGTTGGGCTGACCAAACGCGACTCAACGAGCATTTACGCGAAGGTTGAGGACTAACGAGAGTTAGGTGTTATTCGTTGTAGGGTTTGCCGCAGGAATGCATTATCCATTAACATCGACGCCATACGGTGTATCGGCTGCAAAGCCGCACCGGCTCATTCCAATTATCGACCGTTAACGGCCGACTTTTAAACGGAGTTTTACGTGGGGTTTGTCGTCGACGCTGAGAATAGACTGGTTACGGTTGACCATTCGCATAATCATTTTTGCATTACCACGCCAGAAGGTAACCCCGTAGAGTTGATGCTGGGAACCTTGAAAGTAACGTCTATCTTTGCGAGAACGAAAGGGAAGCGCGACAAAAACGACCCCGGCGATAACAGCCCCATGCTTTATGTGATTAAGGGGCTGCATGAACTGCGAACGAACCCGCGCGATATCGCTATGCTGTGTGCCAGCTTTCGGCAAATACTCCCGTTGTACTTAGGCAGGGGCTTTCAATGGGATTGGATTGTTCCTTTACCCTCAAGTAGCCCTGTTTGTTGCCGCTTCGCTGATAAGGTCTTTAAACACACTAACCAGGGCGTTTGTTACCCTGATGCGTTGGAAAAAATCACTGCGGGCAATGTGATAGCGAATCTGGAAGATTTGCGCATTTCATCGAAAGACAAAACGGTATTGCGTGGTGATATTAAGCGTTTTATCGATCGACACGGCGAAGAAAAACCCTTTCAAATTAAATCAATTCACCGCGTTAAATTGCGCAAACACATCAACCCATTTATGCTCGGGAATGTAACGGCTGCCGCACCGCCGAGAGCTATCTTATTGATAGATGATATGGTTACTTCAGGGGCTTCCCTGGTTAGTGCCGAGGCTATATTGAAACAACAATACCCGGACGCGAGAATCGAGGCGCTAACGCTGTTTGGCTCCTCAAGGTGACAGCTGGCCCTAAACAAAAAAGTTGCAATAACACGGTAAATTGATTAATATTTTGGCATCCACAATAATCTATGATTGTTAGTGGTAGAGCTGGTATGAGCGCCCCTGCTCTATAAATTATCAAACGGCGACCGCGCTGCGCATGTGTAGCCTGGCTGTAAGGGTCAAGATTCACATCTTAGAGAGCGGCTAAGACAACAAGCAGGTTGTAAAATTGCGGGAATGGTAAAAGGCATCCGAAAGGATGCCTTTTGTCGTTTATGGGATAGTAAAGTCTGCCAAGAGGGGAATTCCCTCTTAAACCATCAAATTTTCCTTCTGCAGTTCATCTCTCGCATTCAAAATGATAGTAAAATTATACCTGGTCACTACGAGGGGAAAGCGAATTTGCTATCAAAATGTATTGTACAATACATTTATGTGTGTCATTATCTGTTTTGTACAATACACGCACCGCAAAAGTGAGGGAGTGAACATGAATGTTGAAGACCGTCTGCGCATCGAGCGCGAAATTGCTGTCGCAGCCGTAAAAGGGCTTGTCCAGGCTGGCTATCAGATCTCCGTGTTTGATGGTGAAGAAATCGTTAATGCTCCCTCAAATGATGCTGACAGCATCTTGGGTGATATGTTTTCTACAGATATTGACCAGCTGGAAGTATTCAACGCGGGTGACCATGTAAATCGTGCCGGTTGGGTGCTGTTTGTTTACGGTAACGATGGATGGGACGTTATCTGTGATCACACAACTAATCTGGAAGGGCCCTTGAAGAACGCAGACGAACTGGCAAATAAGTACGCAGATCAGTTCATTTAAAAACCATCAAAAGTCGGCGGCATCAGCCGCTGACTAGATGAAAGGACATCAAGGTTATTCTGCTATGACATCAAAACGTGCAACAGAACGCGCCTATGCGGAACTGCAACAGGCGTATGACTTCTACAATCAGCGCTTATTCGGCGGCCAGCTGCCGGACTGCCTGATCACTTTCCAGCGGGGGAAGAACACGATGGGCTATTTCAGCCGTAACCGGTTTGTTTCACCGGCTGACGGTACACAGATAGACGAAATAGCTCTTAATCCTGAATACTTCCCGGTCTACCCGCTGATTGAGGTCATGCAGACTTTGGTACATGAGCAGTGCCATATGTGGCAATTCCACTTTGGTAAGCCATCGCGCAAGGGCTATCACAATGCAGAGTGGGCAGCGAAGATGGAAGCTGTAGGGCTAATGCCATCTTCGACTGGCAGGCCGGGCGGTGACAAACTCGGGCAGTCGATCAACGACTACCCAATCCCCGGCGGCCGCTTTCAGAAAGAAACGCTGGAACTGTTCCGTACCGGCTTTGCGCTTAGTTGGTTTGACCGGTTTCCGGTCAAAGTGGAACAACCGAAAGACCTGACGCCTATCATCGAGCAATGGCGGGAAACGCTCGCTCAGGCACTACAGGCGAACCCAACAGGGGAAGTTCAACAGGATGCCGTAGGCGTTGAACGACTGCTGACGTTGGCACTGGTGCCCTCTGTGCAGAGTAGCGATGACGGGGACGATTCGGAGGTTGCAGGGATTGTTTTGCAACCGAAACCCAAAACTCGACATAAGCATGTATGCCCGGAGTGTGGCGATACGGCATGGGGCAAACCCAGCTTGAATATTCTGTGTGGTAAGTGCAACGTCGCATTTACCGACGTCGATAAGTAATCTGCTATCAGAATCGACTTCGCCGGCTCGATGGCCAATTCAAAATTGACGGCATTACTGCCTCCCGGAACCAGGCGCCGTTCGCATAAATACTATCAAAGGAGTTAGAGATGGGTACATTAACGATCAGGACTCAGCCAGAGCACGACACGGCCCTGGTTGCGGTGGGAAATCGCTTAGGTGAGAAGACGGCTTCACAGACACTGCTCAAGTCGCTGATGACGTATGAACGTCACTGTGAAGAGATAGAGCGTTTGAAGCGTGAGCTGCAAACGATGAAATGGGAACGTGATGAGTTGCGCGGTAAAATCGAAGACTACAAAAAGGCACATAATGGGCTGATGGCATTGTGATGGAGGGAATCATGGAACATGTTGAGATAGCAAAAAAATGGCGTGAACAGAATGCAGAGCACGCCAGTGACGGAGTTGTTCTCATTTGGGACGGAGAAGTCTACGGATGGAAAAACTGCCTGCGTGATGCCCAACAGGAACGTCCAGGCGCGATCGCTGTTGATGGTGACGCTCATGTTTTTGTCGCTGAAGGGGGTAATGACTA
>NZ_CAMFLB010000059.1:0-7659 GCF_945957435.1 Serratia sp. PL7
TTAAGCCCATTGCAGACTCTAGATATTGACGAGTACGTCGGGTTTTCTCTTGTTTGAGTTGCCTCTTGTGGTAAGATAGTAATCAATTACTATCTTACCAGGAGTGCTCGTGGACACCCATCCAAAGCATCTGCCGGCCGATGAACGTCGTGCCGTAACTGTCGAGTCCGTCGTGGCGCTTGCCGGTTCACAAAACCCAAGCGAGATAACCACTGCGGCTATCGCTAAACACATGAACTTGACCCAGGGTGCGCTGTTTCGGCACTTCCCGAACAAGGAAGCCATTTGGCAGGCGGTCATGGAGTGGGTAGCAGAGCGCCTATTAGCCAGAATCGATCGATCCGCACAAGGAATCGAGTCGCCCTTGGCAGCCATGGAGGCGATGTTCATGAGTCATATCGAATTCGTAGCTGAGCACCCAGGCGTGCCAAGAATGATGTTTGGTGAGCTTCAGCGTGCCGAATCGACACCGGCCAAGCGCATGGTGCAAACCTTGATTCAGCGCTACGGCGAACGTTTGCATCGTCTCATCGAGAAAGGCAAGGCCAGCGGCGAGTTGTCTCCCTCGCTTGACAACGAGGCGGCGGCAACGCTGTTCATTGGCACGATCCAGGGCTTGGTCATGCAATCGCTGTTGGCGGGTGATGTGGGACGTATGCACCGCGATGCGCCGCGCGTCTTTGCAATTTATCGGCGTGGCATAAGGAGTGCGCAATGAAAAAGTTACCCTTGCAAGGCCGCACCCTGGCACTGCTTGCCGTCATCATTCCTTTGCTGGTGCTTTTTATTTATGTCGGTCTGCGATCAGGGCCGCTCGCCCCGGTCGCTGTGACGGTGGCAAGCGTGGAATCACGGGCTATCACACCGGCGCTGTTCGGCATCGGCACGGTGGAGGCGCGCTACACCTACAAGATCGGGCCGACGTTTGCCGGGCGCGTCAAACGCCTGGAGGTGCATGTAGGCGACCAGGTCAAGGCCGGACAGGTGCTCGGCGAGATGGAGCCGGTCGACCTTGATGATCGGGTGCGCTCACAGGAGTCTGTATTCAAGCGGGCGGAAGCGGCTTTGCGCGAGGCAGAAGCCCGGCAAGCCTACGCGCAAACCCAGGCGCGCCGCTATGAGCAATTGTTTGCGGTGCGCTCGACCAGCGAGGAAATCGTCACCACCAAGCGGCAGGAACTGCAGATCGCCGATGCCGCCCTATCCGCCGCTCGGGAAGATATTGCCCGGGCACGCTCCGACCGCGAAGCACTCGTCGCGCAGCGGAGCAATCTGCGCCTGATCGCGCCGGTCGACGGTGTAGTCGCCGTGCGCGATGCCGATCCCGGCACGACCATCGTCGCGGGCCAGGCCGTGGTGGAAGTGATCGACCCCAAGAGTTTGTGGATCAATGTGCGCTTCGACCAGATCAGCGCATCGGGGCTGGCTGGGGGGCTGCCGGCTCATATCGTCCTGCGTTCGCGTGGTGGCCAGACCTTGAAAGGTCGCGTGCTGCGGGTGGAACCCAAGGCCGACGCGGTAACCGAGGAAACGCTTGCCAAGGTGACATTCGATAACAAACCAGAACCTTTACCACCAGTGGGTGAACTGGCCGAAGTCACGGTTGACTTGCCGGCGCTCCCGGCCGCTCCACTGATCCCCAACGCTGCCGTCCAGCGTGAAGGCGATAAAGTTGGTGTCTGGCAAATCGTGGATGGTGATCTGCATTTCTCCCCGGTCAAGCTCGGCACTTCCGACCTCAATGGTTACGTGCAGGTGCGCGAAGGGCTCAAGAATGGGGACCAGGTTGTGACCTATAGCGAAAAGGCACTGACGGCGCGCAGCCGCATCCATGTGGTCGAGCATATCCCGGGAGTTTCACGATGATCAGCCTGGCCGGCCGCGACATTCTCCATGCCTGGGGGAAATTCGTCTTCACCGGCATCGGTCTGGGTCTGCTGATCGGCGTCACCCTAGTCATGGCTGGGGTGTACCGAGGCATGGTGGACGACGGCAAGGCGTTGCTCGACAACAGTGGCGCTGACCTTTGGGTGGTGCAAAAGGATACTCTGGGTCCTTATGCGGAGTCGTCCAGCCTCAACGATGACGTGTATCGCGCCATTCTCGCCATGCCGGGAGTCTCACAGGCAGCGAACGCGACCTACCTGACCATGCAGGTACGCAAGGGCGAGAGTGATGTACGCACCATGGTGGTCGGCATCGCGCCCGGTGCGTTGGGGGCTACACCCGGATGGCCTCCTTATCTCGTCGCTGGACGCCAGATCACGCGCGGTCACTACGAGGCTGTGGCCGACATCGCCACCGGCTTCAAACTGGGAGATCGTCTTACCATTCGCCGCAATCATTACACCGTCGTGGGGCTGACACGGCGTATGGTGTCGTCCAGCGGCGACCCGATGGTATTCATTCCGCTCAAAGATGCCCAGGAGGCCCAGTTCCTCAAGGACAACGATGCCATCTGGCAAAGCCGGCGTCGCACCGAAGCCAACCCGGTCTTCAATCGACCCGGTGATCCAGGTTTGCTGGATGCCGTGATTGCTTCACAGAGCAGCAACGCGTTCGTCAATGCCGTGCTGGTCACTCTGAAACCTGGTCATGCGCCGGACGAGGTTGCCGAATCCATCCAGCGCTGGAAGCGTTTGACGGTCTACACCCGGGCACAGATGGAAGACATCCTCGTCGGCAAGCTGATCGCCACCTCGGCCAAGCAGATCGGCATGTTCCTTGTGATTCTGGCCATCGTTAGCGCGGCCATCGTTGCCTTCATCATCTATTCGCTGACGATGGACAAAATCCGTGAGATCGCGGTGTTGAAGCTCATCGGCACACGCAACCGAACCATCGCCGCGATGATCATGCAGCAGGCGCTCGCCCTGGGCGTGATTGGCTTCGTGGTCGGCAAGATCACAGCCACCTTTTCAGCACCGGCTTTTCCAAAATATGTCCTGCTCACGCCAATGGATTCTGTCGCCGGTTTTTTTGCCGTGCTCGTGATCTGCGTTCTAGCTAGCCTCGTCGCCATTCGCATAGCACTCAAGGTCGATCCGGCCGAAGCCATTGGAGGTTGAGATGAGTGGCAAAGGGATACACATCGAAAGTTTAAGCAAGCGGTATGGCGATGGTGACACCGCTGTCTTTGCCTTGAGAGACGTGAATATGCATGTTGCGCCTGGTGAAGTGGTGGGACTGATCGGCCCTTCCGGGTCCGGCAAGAGCACGCTGCTCAAGTGTCTGGGTGCGGTGATCGAACCGACCGCCGGTCGCATGACGCTGGGCGATGAAGTGATCTACGCCGATGGCTGGAAAGTCCGCGACCTGCGCGCCTTACGGCGTGACAAGATCGGTTTCGTTTTCCAGGCGCCGTACCTGATTCCGTTTCTCGATGTCACCGACAACGTGGCGCTGCTGCCGATGCTTGCAGGCGTCGCGAATGGAGAGTCGCGCGCGAAGGCACTGGAATTGCTCACAGCGCTTGATGTGCAACACCGAGCTCGCGCAATGCCCTCGCAACTCTCCGGTGGCGAGCAGCAACGGGTCGCCATCGCGCGCGGACTGGTCAATCGTCCGCCGGTGATCCTGGCCGATGAACCCACTGCGCCGCTGGATTCCGAGCGCGCCATGGCTGTAATCCGCATCCTCAACGACATGGCCCGGAAGTTTGAGACCGCCATCATCGTCGTCACCCATGACGAAAAGATCATCCCCACATTCAAGCGCATCTACCACATCCGCGACGGCGTGACCCATGAGGAAGCTGGCGAAGGGCGGGAGTTCGAATGAGAGAACGATTGAATTACAGGAGAATTTCATGACCCACCGCAAACACAGCCACGCATTTGGAACTATCACCCTGACCGTTACGGCCTGCCTGCTTTTATGGGGTTTTCAGTTGCCAGCTTGGGCTGGTGACGCTACCCAGGTTGAGCCACTGGCGCTACGCAAGATCATGCAGGAACTCGGGCGCAACATGCAGGCTATTACCGGTGCGATTTCGCAGGAGGAATGGGTTCAGGTCGTTCAGCTCGCCCCAAAAGTTGCTGCACACCCCGAGCCACCGCTTACTGAAAAAATGCGCATCCTTGCTTACCTCGGCGCTGATGCGACCAAGTTCAGAAACTTTGACGCGCAGACTCACGAGGCGGCGCTGGCCATGAAGCTGGCTGCTGCGAGCAGCGACGGCAAGGCGGTGATCCAATCATTCGCCCACGTGCAGGAAAGCTGCTTGGGCTGCCACCAAGCTTTCCGTAAACCTTTCGTGGAGCATTTTTATGGAGCACGCTAAAACATGCCAGCGCCCCATCAGCCTCGAAAGACGGCTTGCGGCAACTTACCTGGTAGCTGGTCTGGTCACCGCCGGTCTGGCCGGCTGCGCCGCCGGCCCTGATTTTCAGCGTCCCACCGCACCCGATGTGGCTCGCTACACTGCAACACCGGTAGCTGATAGAACCGTGTCCGCTCCCACGCAGTTCGGCGAAACACAACGTCTAGTCGAAGGGCTTCCGATCGAAACGCAATGGTGGCAAAGCTTGGGTTCATCCGCACTCGACGGACTGATAAACGAAGCTTTCCATGTCAGCCCGACGCTGGCGAGCATCAGCGCCAATTTGCGACAGGCGCAGGAGCTTCTTGCCGCACAGGCGGGCTCGACGCAATATCCACAGGTAGATGTCGCACTGGGATCTCAGCGCCAGCAAATGAGTCCCAGTAGCCAAGGGTTGAGCGGAGACGCACGTCAATTCAGCCTCTACAACGCCAGCGTTGGCGTGCATTACAACCTCGATCTGGCTGGCGGCAACCGGCGCGCACTCGAAGCCTTGGCTGCTCGCGCCGACTACCGTCGCTTCGAACTGAATGCTGCGCGCCTGGCCCTTGCCGGCAACATGGCAACCGCTGCCATTACCCGAGCACGCCTCGCCGCGCAACTAGAAGCCACTACTGCCATTTTGCGCGTGCAGGATGAGCAACTGCGCCTGGCCCATGAACGCGTGCGTATCGGTCAGGCCTCACCTGATGAAGCGTTGAGCCTACAAGCTCAGGCGGAGCAAACGCGGGCAGAACTGCCTGCGCTGCGTAAACAACTGCAACAAACCGAACATCTACTGGCGGTGCTAGCCGGTCGTGCCCCAGGCACGGGTGGCATCCCGGCCTTCACTCTGGCCGATTTCACTCTACCCGTCGAGATGCCGCTCGTCGTGCCCTCAGAACTGGTGCGCCGCCGACCGGATATCCAGGCGTCAGAGGCGCTGTTGCATGCGGCCAATGCAGACTATGGTGTGGCTGTCGCCAAGCTCTACCCACAGATCAACCTGAGCGCCAACCTTGGTTCTCAGGCGCTGACCACCGGTGCCCTGTTCGGTGGTGGCTCGGCAGTGTGGGGCCTGGTTGCGCAGCTCACCCAGCCTCTTTTTAATCCAGGGCTACCCGCTGAAAAAAGAGCGGCGCTCGCCGCTTTTGATGCCGCCGTAGCCAATTACCAGAGCGTCGTATTGGAGTCTTTGCGTAACGTCGCCGACACCCTGCGCGCGGTGGAAAGCGATGCACAAACTTTGACTGCCCTCGCTGCCGCTGATATGGCTGCACAGGCCTCCTTGCAGTCGGTCGAGCGGCAATACCGGCTGGGCGCGGCCAGCTACCTGCAACTGCTCATCGCGCAGCAACAGGCACAGTCAATCCGGATCAATATGGTTGCGGTCCAGGCACAACGCCTAGTCGATAGTGTTGCTTTATATCAGGCCCTGGGAGGTGGTGTCAGTTAAGACTAACCCTAACCTGATGTCAGATGTTGAGCACAAACAACGTCAGAGTAGGGTATTAATTTATATTTATTGACACATTCAGCCAAGGGTAATAGATTTCATCCTGACATTTTTACCTTTGGAGGCATCTTGCAAGGTCAACGTATCGGCTACGTTCGCGTCAGCAGCTTCGACCAGAATCCTGATCGACAACTGGAACAAATAGAAGTCGGCAAGGTATTCACCGATAAGGCTTCAGGCAAGGACACACAACGTCCCGAACTTGAAAGGCTGCTGGCCTTCGTCCGCGAGGGCGACACCGTGGTGGTGCATAGCATGGACAGGTTGGCACGCAACCTTGATGACCTGCGCCGCATCGTCCAAGGGCTGACACAACGGGGCGTGCGCATGGAGTTCGTCAAAGAAGGGCTAACGTTCACCGGCGAGGACTCACCGATGGCCAATCTGATGCTGTCGGTCATGGGAGCCTTTGCTGAGTTCGAGCGCGCTCTGATCCGCGAACGTCAGCGCGAGGGAATCGTGCTGGCTAAGCAGCGCGGGGCCTACCGGGGACGAAAGAAATCGCTGAACAGCGAACAAATTGCCGAGTTGAAACGGCGAGTTGCGGCAGGCGAGCAGAAAACCTTGGTGGCCCGTGACTTCGGCATCAGCCGCGAAACCTTGTACCAGTACCTGCGGGAAGACTGACCATGCCACGCCGCTCAATCCTGTCCGCCACCGAGCGCGAAAGTCTGCTGACACTGCCAGATGCCAAAGACGAACTGATACGGCACTACACGTTCAACGAAACCGACCTGTCGGTGATCCGTCAGCGTCGCGGCGCCGCGAATCGATTGGGCTTCGCCGTGCAGCTTTGCTACTTGCGATTCCCTGGCATCTTCTTGGGCGTCGATGATCCTCCATTTCTGCCCCTGCTGCGCATGGTGGCCGCACAACTCAAGGTGCCGGTGGGAAGCTGGAACCATTACGGCCAGCGCGAGCAGACACGGCGGGAGCACTTGGTCGAGCTGCAAACGGTGTTTGGATTCAAGCCCTTCACCATGAGTCATTACCGGCAAGCCGTGCATACATTGACCGAACTGGCCTTGCAAACAGACAAAGGCATTGTGCTGGCCAGCACCCTTGTTGAAAACCTGCGGCGGCAGAGCATCATCCTACCCGCCATGAATGCCATCGAGCGCGCAAGCGCCGAGGCCATTACCCGTGCCAACCGAAGCATCCATGCGGCATTGGCCGATTCCTTGATACCTGTCCATCGCCAGTGCCTGGACGAACTGCTCAAGCGCAAGGATGGTAGCAAAATGACGTGGCTAGCGTGGCTGCGCCAATCGCCCGCCAAGCCAAACTCGCGCCACATGCTTGAACACATCGAACGCCTCAAAGCCTGGCAGGCGCTTGACCTACCTGCTGGCATCGAACGGCAGGTACACCAAAACCGCTTGCTCAAGATCGCCCGCGAAGGCGGCCAGATGACGCCCGCCGACCTGGCCAAGTTCGAGTCGCAGCGGCGTTACGCCACCTTGGTAGCACTGGCCATCGAGGGCATGACCACCGTCACTGATGAAATCATCGACCTTCACGACCGTATCATCGGCAAGCTGTTCAATGCGGCCAAGAACAAGCATCAACAGCAGTTCCAGGCTTCCGGCAAGGCGATCAACGACAAGGTGCGGATGTATGGGCGCATCGAGCGCACGCTGTTCATTCTGGATTGGCTGCAAAGCGTGGAGCTGCGCCGCCGCGTCCATGCGGGGCTGAATAAGGGCGAGGCGCTGGACGACACGTTGCTGCAATATCTGTCCCCGCTGGGGTGGGAGCATATCAACCTGACCGGCGATTACCTATGGCGCAGCAGTGCCAAGGTCGGTGCGGGGAAGTTCAGGCCATTGCGACCGCTGCCACC
>NZ_CAMFLB010000060.1:0-7646 GCF_945957435.1 Serratia sp. PL7
TTGCGGCTGTCGGTCACTACTACTTGATAGAACGGACGCTTTTTAGCGCCGCCACGTGCCAAACGAATTGTTACCATAACATCCTCTTTAGTTAATAAAACAGCCGGGCCCCATTGAGGGACGGGGCCCGGTTGCAATATAAAAAGCCCGAAAATTTTACTCATTTTGGCGCAAAAAGCAATCTAAAGCGTAGATTGCCGGTAATTCGTTTTTGCACCATCACGCTCTCGGACAGGTTTTACCGTGATCGGTAAATCGGCAAACCCGCCACAGCCTTGCTGCGGCGTGGTTTTAACGGCCTGGGAAGCCCGGCGGCATCATACCTTTCATGCCACGCATCATCTTCGCCATTCCGCCTTTTTTCATCTTTTTCATCATGCGCTGCATATCGTCGAATTGTTTTAACAACCGATTAACATCCTGCACCTGCATGCCGGAGCCCATCGCAATACGACGTTTGCGAGAACCCTTGATAATTTCCGGCTTGGCACGCTCTTTCAGCGTCATTGAGTTAATGATCGCCTCCATGCGTACCAGCACTTTGTCATCCATCTGCGATTTGACGTTGTCTGGCAGTTGGCCAGCGCCCGGCAGTTTGCTCAACATGCTGGCCATACCGCCCATATTACGCATCTGCTTAAGCTGGTCGAGGAAGTCGGTCAGATCGAAACCATCGCCCTTCTTCAGCTTGCTAGCCAGTTTTTCCGCTTGTGCGCGGTCAACCTTGCTCTCGATATCTTCGATCAGCGACAGCACGTCGCCCATGCCGAGAATACGTGAGGCTACGCGATCCGGATGGAATGGCTCCAGCGCGTCGGTTTTCTCACCCACACCGAGGAATTTGATCGGCTTGCCGGTAATGTGGCGAATAGACAACGCCGCACCGCCGCGCGCATCACCATCGACCTTGGTCAGCACGACGCCGGTCAACGGCAGCGCTTCGTTAAAGGCCTTGGCGGTGTTGGCCGCATCCTGGCCGGTCATGGCGTCGACCACAAACAGGGTTTCCACCGGCTTGATCGCCGCATGTACCTGTTTGATTTCGTCCATCATCGCTTCATCTACGTGCAGGCGGCCCGCGGTATCGACGATCAGTACGTCGTAGAACTTCAGCTTGGCCTGTTGCAGCGCACGGTTAACGATGTCGATCGGTTTTTCTTTAACGTCTGACGGGAAGAAGTCGATGCCGACACCTTCCGCCAGGGTTTCCAACTGCCGGATCGCCGCAGGGCGATACACGTCGGCAGAAACCACCAAGACTTTTTTCTTCTGCTTTTCTTTCAGGAATTTGCCGAGCTTGGCCACGCTGGTGGTTTTACCCGCACCTTGCAGGCCCGCCATCAGCACCACCGCCGGTGGCTGCGCCGCCAGGTTCAGCTCGGTGTTCACTTCGCCCATCGCGGCAATCAGCTCGCTCTTGACGATTTTGACGAATTCCTGGCCCGGCGTCAGGCTTTTGTTAACTTCATGCCCAACCGCGCTCTCTTTCACACGGTTGATGAAGTCACGCACGACCGGCAGCGCAACGTCCGCTTCCAGCAATGCCATACGCACTTCACGCAGGGTTTCTTTAATGTTCTCTTCGGTCAGCCGCCCGCGGCCGCTGATATTGCGCAGGGTGCGCGACAATCGATCGGTTAAATTTTCAAACATCGTCTCATGCTCAACGTAAGAGTCAGGCCGCAGTGGCGACACAATTGCGGCGATTATAACACGTTGCTACAACGATCTCTGCCTCAGCGTTGGAGATTGGTTGGAGTAGGGGCCGCTCAACGTTATACTGGCATTCCAATTAACCATGCCGATGCTAAATAACGCTATGCCAGTATTCTCTCTTGTGGCTTTGATGGCCTACCTGCTCAGCCTTGGACTGATCATTCCCAGTTTGTTGCGGAAGAATAGCGCATACCGTCGGCTGGCGCTGGTCTCGGCCGTGGTGGCGCTGGTCTGCCATGCCATTGCCCTTCAGCAGCGCATTTTTGACGTCAGCGCCGGGCAAAATCTCAGCCTGCTAAACATCGGCTCCATCGTTGGCCTGATTATCTGTTCGGTGATGACCTACGTCGCCTCCCGCGATCGCGGCTGGTTCCTGCTGCCGATCGTCTACAGCTTTGCAATGATTAACCTGGCGTTTGCCAGCTTTCTGCCTGGGGAGTTTATCACCCATCTGGAAGCCAGCCCGGAACTGATGGTGCATATCGGCCTGGCGCTGTTCTCTTACTCCACTCTGATTATTGCCACGCTGTACGCCCTGCAACTCGCCTGGCTTGATTACCTGCTGAAACATAAAAAACTCAGTTTCAGTGCCGATATGCCGCCGCTGATGAGTATTGAGCGTAAGATGTTTCATATCACCCAGATCGGTGTGGTGCTGCTGACGCTGACGCTGTGTACCGGCCTGCTGTATATGGACAACCTGTTTAGCAAAGAGAACGTGCATAAGGCCGTGCTGTCCATCATGGCGTGGTTTGTTTATATCGTGCTGCTGTGGGGCCATTATCACGAGGGCTGGCGTGGCCGCCGCGTGGTCTGGTTCAGCTTTGCCGGCTCTTTTCTGCTTACCATGGCCTACTTCGGGAGCCGCCTGCTCCAGGAACTGATGATGGTGCGCTAAGTCTGGCCTGGCGCTCCATCGCCCCGCCGAGGCACTCTTCTCCCCCAACATAAGGAATACCGCGTTGGAGCACGTTTCGACAGAGACCCTCATTTTTATTTTGGTGATTATGGTCGTGGTCTCCGCTTATTTTTCAGCATCCGAAACCGGCATGATGACGCTCAACCGCTATCGTCTGCGCCACCTGTCCAAACAAGGCAACCGCGCCGCACGCCGGGTAGAAAAGCTGCTGCAAAAGCCTGACCGCCTGATTGGCCTGGTGCTGATTGGCAACAACCTGGTCAATATCCTGGCCTCTGCGCTGGGGACCATCGTCGGGATGCGCCTGTATGGCGATATTGGCGTGGCAATCGCCACCGGGGTGCTGACCTTTGTTGTGCTGCTGTTCGCCGAAGTGTTACCCAAAACCTTTGCCGCTCTCTATCCTGAACGAATTGCCTTCCCTAGCAGCTTCCTGCTGGCCCCGCTGCAAAAAGTCATGTTTCCACTGGTGTGGCTGCTCAATGGCATTACCACCCTGGTGCTGCGGATTTTCGGCATTCGCACCAACGTACGTATCAGCGGCGCGTTGAGCAAAGAGGAGCTGCGCACCATTGTAAACGAGTCCCAGTCGAAGATTTCGCGCCGTAATCAGGACATGCTGATTTCTGTGCTGGATCTGGAGAAGGTGACGGTGGAAGACATCATGGTGCCGCGCAATGAGATCGTCGGGATTGATATCAACGACGACTGGAAATCGATCATGCGCCAGCTGACACACTCCCCACATGGCCGCATCGTGCTGTACCGCGATTCACTGGACGACTCCATCAGCATGCTGCGCGTACGCGAAGCCTACCGGCTGATGACCGAGAAAAAAGAGTTCAACAAAGAGAACCTGCTGCGGGCGGCCGATGAGATCTACTACGTGCCAGAGGGCACGCCACTCAACGTTCAACTGGTGAAATTCCAGCGTAACAAAGAGAAGGTCGGCATCGTGGTCGATGAGTATGGTGATATCCAGGGGCTGGTGACGGTTGAGGATATCCTCGAAGAAATCGTCGGCGACTTCACCACCTCAATGTCACCTACGCTGGCGGAGGAAGTCAATCCACAGAGCGATGGCTCGGTACTGATCGACGGCAGTGCCAACGTGCGTGAGCTGAACAAGGCCTTCAACTGGACGCTGCCAGCCACCGAGGCCAGAACCATCAACGGCATGCTGCTTGAAGAGCTGGAAGAGATCCCCAGCATCGGGACCAGGGTACGCATCAGCCACTATGATATTGATATCCTCGACGTGCAGGACAATATGATCAAGCAGGTGCGCGTCACGCCGATAAAATCCTTACAGGCCAGCGTGCAGAACCACTAGATACAAGCCAAAGAAAAAGACGCTTTCGCGTCTTTTTTTCACTGCGTTTTTGCACCGAATCTAGATGTGCAACTCTTGCAGCTTATCTTTCGGCAGCGCCAGCTCTTCGTTATGGTTCACTACCACGCCGTGCTCAAGAATATGCTTGGCAATTTCCTGCGCCTCTTCCAGCGAGTGCATATGGTAGGTACCGCATTGGAACTCATTGAGTTCAGGGATCTTGCGCTGGTCAGTCACCTTCAAGACGTCAGCCATCGCGGCTTGCCAGGCATCGGCCACGCGCTGCTCTTCCGGTACGCCAATCAGGCTCATATAAAAACCAGTACGGCAGCCCATTGGCGAGATATCGATGATCTCCACGCCGTTGCCGTTCAGATGGTCTCGCATGAAGCCAGCGAACAGATGTTCCAAGGTATGGATCCCACGCTCTGGCATCACTTCCAGATTCGGGCGACAGAAACGCAGATCGAATACGGTAATGGTATCCCCATGAGGGGTTTGCATGGTTTTAGCAACGCGGACAGCCGGCGCCGCCATGCGAGTATGATCTACGGTAAAGCTATCCAGCAGTGGCATGTCATCACCTCTTGGTAAAATGAATTTATTTCGAAACTTTTTTCGTACCGATGAAACCTTTTCCAACCCTGCGGGTCTTAATCTATGAAAGACGCGCATTTGTTATCATCATCACTGTTTTCAGAGATGTGTATTTGGCCACAGTGATGTGGCCTTTTTCTTTTTCAGCCCCCGCCGTTTTCCTTCAGGAACTGTTCAAAGCTTAGCGTATCACTGGCTTCTATGTCGCGCTGGCGCTGCCACGAGGCTTGCTGCTCCTGAGCGAGTTGCTCTTCGGTCAGCAGTTCCAACGGCTCCGCAATCAGCATTTTGCGATATTTTTCCGCCAGTTCCAGGCCAACGTTACCGGTGCCTTGCGCTTTCATTTCCTTGAGGATACGGGCCGAGAACGTCAGCTCCGGATCGTCAAACGCCGCCACCAGTTGTTCACACACCTGCTGATATTGTCGATCGCCCGCTTCGCTATCCAACACTTCGGCCACGCGCTTCAGATCGCCAAACAGCGCTTTGCCGACCTTATCCAACGGTTCACGAGTATCGTTACAGCCGATGCCAATGGTTTGGCCTGGTTTACGCCCTTCCAGGATCACCCGGTTCCAGTTTTTACGAGTGCATAGCAACTCATCGCTGCTCATTTCTGGCGCATCCGCCAATACGCACCACACCAGGAACAGATCCAGGAAACGCGCCTGCACCGCATCCACACCGATTGGCGAGAATGGGTTGATGTCCAGCGAGCGCACCTCGATATATTCGATACCGCCGCGTAACAGCGCATCTGACGGTGTCTCACCGCTGTGGGTGACGCGTTTTGGCCGGATCGGGGCATAGAGTTCGTTTTCGATCTGCAACACGTTGCTGTTAAGTTGCAGATAACGATCGCCCTCTTTCACTCCCAGCTTGGCATAGTCTTCTGAAGGCGTCGCAATAGCGCGTTTCAGACCTTGCACATAGGTTTGCAGATCGTTAAAGGTAATGCCCAGATTGCTCTGCGACTTATTGGTATAGCCCAGATCGCTCAGGCGCAGCGAGGTGGCATAAGGCAAATAGCACATGCCCCGTTCATTGCGCTCAAACGGCAAATCGGTCTCCCGGCCTTTGAGGAACGAGGAACAGATGGCTGGCGATGCCCCGAACAGATATGGGATCACCCAACCAAAGCGGTAGTAGTTGCGGATCAGGCGGAAATATCCCGCAGAGATCTGCTCTTTGCCACTCTCTTCATCCTCAACGCCAGCCCACGCCTGCCAAAATTCCAGCGGCAGGGAGAAGTTGTAGTGCACCCCGGAAATGGTCTGCATCAACGCGCCGTAGCGGTTCTTCAACCCTTCCCGGTACAGCGTTTTCATCCGGCCAATGTTGGAGGTGCCAAATTGCGCCAGTTCGATATCCTGCTCGGCGTTGATAAAGCACGGCATGCTCAACGGCCACATGCGCTCATCACCCAGATTGCGCGCCACGTGACGATGGATATCGCGCAGGAACGTCAACAAGTGATCGAGGTCATCATCAACCGGTGTAATAAATTCTAACAGCGCCTCGGCAAAGTCCGTAGTGATCCAATGGTGCGTTAATGCCGCCCCCAGTTGTTCTGGATGACCCGTGCTGGCAAGCGTGCCATCCGCGGTTACCCGCAGTGTTTCACGCTCAATACCGCGCCGGATCCCTTTTAATGCATGAGGGTGGGCTTCCAACCAAGAAAGCGCCTGTGATACGTCCGGGATCAAATTGACCTCCCGCTTCTAAAAACGATAGCTGTAAGCATACTGAATCCGCTCCCTAGAGAATATTGAGTTATATTCACTTGGTTAATGCCACCAGGCGATACCCTGCAGCGTAATCATCGTCAAGATGATGTAACGCAACGCTTTTCCGATACACAGAAACAGCGTAACGGCGCCCCATGGCATGCGCAGCCAGCCTGCCAACACGCACAATAAATCGCCCACAACCGGCACCCAACTGAGCAACAGCGCAGCCGGGCCAAAGCGTTGTAACCAACCAAGAGCCGTTTCCAGCCCGCGTTGTGGTTTCAACGCCGGTAACAGGCGCCCGATAATGACGTTGGTCAACCCACCCAGGGTATTTCCCAACGTTGCAGCCAGCACCAGTAAACCTAGTGAAGCGCTGCTGTTGGTCAACAACGCAACCAACACGATCTCTGAATTGCCAGGCAACAGCGTCGCACTAAGGAAGCTGCTGCCAAACAGCGACATGACCGCCAGCGTACTACTCACAACGTGCGAACGTCCACCACGGCCATATTGGCGCTTCTGGCGGCCTGAATACCGAAATCGGCATCTTCAAACACCACACAGTGCTCAGGAGGCACGCCGATCAACTCAGCACAGCGCAGGAAAGTATCCGGCTCCGGCTTGTGACGTTGAACATCATCCGCCCCGACGATGGCATCAAAGCAGTCGAACAGCCCTAAATGACGCAGTAACATCTCCGCCATCCGGTGCTCACTGCCCGTCCCTACCGCCATGGGACGACGGCCATGGTAAGACTTCACCACCTCAATCAGCGGTAACGGGCGCACCGTGTCTAATAGCATGCTTTCTACCGCACGGGTTTTCTCGGCGGCCAACTGATGAGGATCGAGATCGGCCTGATGTGCGGCAATCACCGCCTGAGCAATGCGCCAGGTAGGTGAGCCGTTCAGCCCTGTCATGGCGGCCGCATCAAACTTCATTCCGTAACGTGCCAACACCTGGTGCCACGCCTTGAGGTGCGTTGGCTCGGTGTCCAGAATGGTACCGTCCATGTCGAAGATCAGACCCTGATAGCGATCGTACATCGTGACTCCATGACCATTGAGCAAAGAAAGCTACTTTAGCGTAAAGCCGAAAGGTTGTCGCTGCCAGAGCATGACGGAAAATGCGGTGTAGAAGAGAGCTTATAAGAAGCAAAGACGGAAGCTGGAAAGCAGAAAACGAAAAACCCGCCGAAGCGGGTTTCTCTATAATATGGTGCATCCAGGAGGATTATTCAGCGCAAGCGCTTCACCCGTTGGGCTGTTGCAGTGCAACATTATCCTCCTTATTGCTACCTTCCATATTGTATCTATCTACAAGTTAGCGCTCGCGATAGGTACATTAT
>NZ_CAMFLB010000061.1:0-7364 GCF_945957435.1 Serratia sp. PL7
GTAGGGTGAGGGGCCTGATTTTTTGCCAACGCCCGCGAGCGTAAATAGATCCCCGGCTTGATATGGCCAACGTAAACCAGCGCTTTGCTAGGTGCCAGCGTGGCAATATCCCCTTCCCTCATATGCAGTAAATCGCCCGGGCTGACCCAACCTGGGGCGGCCAATGTCAACGGATGCCCCGCGTTTTCAAACGCGGCAATCACAAACTCCGAACAGAAATACGACGACTCGGCACCGGTCGGCGCCTTGAGCTGGGCTGCGGCTAGGCCTTTGACACATTGCTGGCGGAAATCGGCAGAGAAGGGGTTCAGCGAACACAGCTGCTTGGTCATCATAAAGGGCACCATCTCGGCAATGCCCAGATAGTTATACCGGCTGCCGGCTTTTTGGCTGGCGAATTGGCGGATTTGGCTAGCCTGCTCCGGTGTCAGATCGGGGATGCGCAAAGCAAACATCTTGTCGCTATGGGTCAGCGCATCTTTCAGGCTGATAATCTGCACGCCTTCCCCTACCGCTTCGGCAACCTGGCCTTCGCCAATATACACGGCCACATGGCTGACTGACGAAGTACTCAAGATACGGATCCCGAGTGATTTCAAACCGATAGTTGAGGAGAACAGCAGGTCACCCTCTTGCAGATCGGCCTGATTGATTTCGCGCAGAGTTTTTCCAGGGGCTGAGCTTAACGATTGGAACTGAACGTTGACGGGATTGATGGAGTGTTTTTCACGGTCGGATAAGCCTACGTCCATGGTACAACCGGTCAAAAAAACTG
The DNA here is from genome assembly GCF_945957435.1 of Serratia sp. PL7. Taxonomy (NCBI): domain Bacteria; kingdom Pseudomonadati; phylum Pseudomonadota; class Gammaproteobacteria; order Enterobacterales; family Yersiniaceae; genus Serratia; species Serratia sp. PL7. The sequence continues at coordinate 776 of NZ_CAMFLB010000061.1, forward strand.
AAAGCAAAGCAAACAGGCGGGTAGCCGGGGGGCTGCGTAATGGCATAAGTTAATCCTTTAACAACAACATCCATCAATAAAGCCCCCCATCTGGGGGGCTTTGTCTAGCGATTAGCGTTGGACCTGGCCCAGCAGGAAATCAACGATTTCGCCGGTTTTGATCATCTGCTTCTCGCCAACACGGCGATTTTTATACTCAATTTCTTCGCTGTCGAGGTTACGATCGCCGATCACGATGGAGTGAGGTACGCCGATCAGTTCCATATCGGCAAACATCACGCCTGGGCGCTCTTTACGATCGTCCAGGATCACGTCGATGCCATGTGAACGCAGGGTATCGTACAATTCTTCAGCCAGTGCCTGCACGCGGAATGACTTGTGCATGTTCATTGGCAGAATCGCTACCTGGAACGGGGCAATTGCGTCCGGCCAGATAATGCCACGGTCATCGTGATTCTGTTCGATGGCAGCAGCCACCACGCGCGTCACGCCGATGCCGTAGCAACCCATGGTCAGCACCTGATTACGGCCATCTTCACCCTGAACGGTGGCTTTCATCGCTTCTGAATACTTGGTACCCAGCTGGAAGATGTGGCCCACTTCGATACCGCGCTTGATCAGCAGCGTACCTTTCCCGTCTGGGCTGGCATCGCCTTCCACCACGTTACGGATATCGGCGCTCTGTGGTAGCGGCAGATCACGCTCCCAGTTGATGCCAAAGTAGTGTTTGCCATCGATGTTGGCACCCGCGCCGAAGTCGCTCATAGCGGCTACGCTGCGATCGACAACCACTGGGATCGGCAAATTGACTGGGCCAAGGGATCCTGGGCCTGCGCCGACGATTGCACGGATTTCTTCTTCCGTGGCGAAAGTCAGTGGAACCGCGACCTGTGGCAGTTTCTCGGCCTTGATTTCATTCAGCTCGTGATCGCCGCGCACCAGCAGGGCAACCAGCTTGTGGCCACTCTCTTCACGGGCGTGCACCATCAAGGTTTTCACCGTTTTCTCTACTGGCAGTTGGAATTGCTCTACCAGCTCGGCGATGGTTTTGGCGTTCGGCGTATCGACGATGCGCAGTTCTTCCGTTGCCGCAGCACGTGGCTGTGCAGGGGCAACCGCTTCGGCCAGCTCGATGTTGGCAGCATAGTCGGAACCGGTTGAGAACACGATATCGTCTTCACCGCTGTCTGCCAGCACCTGGAATTCATGCGAAGCGCTGCCACCGATAGAACCGGTATCGGCCAGCACCGGACGGAAATCCAGACCCATGCGGTTGAAGATCTTGCTGTAGGCCTCGTACATCGCGTCGTAGGTGACCTGCAAGGATTCCTGGGTGGTATGGAAGGAATAGGCATCCTTCATCAGGAATTCACGCGAGCGCATCACGCCAAAACGTGGACGAACCTCGTCACGGAACTTGGTCTGGATCTGGAAGAAATTCAGCGGCAGCTGCTTGTAGGAGCTGATTTCGTTGCGGATCAGATCGGTGATCACTTCTTCATGGGTTGGACCAAGCACAAAGGGACGCTCGCCGCGATCGACAAAGCGCAGCAATTCCGGGCCATATTGCTCCCAGCGGCCGCTTTCCAGCCAGAGGTCGGCGGGCTGAACAACCGGCATGGAAACTTCGATCGCGTTAGCATTGTTCATTTCTTCGCGAACGATGTTTTCAACCTTCTTCAGAACGCGCAGGCCGGTCGGCAACCAGGTATAAAGACCGGAGGCCAGCTTGCGGATCATCCCGGCGCGTAGCATCAGCTGGTGGCTGATCACTTCGGCGTCGGCAGGTGTCTCCTTCAGTGTGGAGAGCAGATATTGGCTTGTACGCATGGTGTTTTGGTTCCGTTAGAACTGCAAATTGCATCGGGCTGCCAGGGTTGGCCGCCAAAATTTTCAAAAGTGGCTTAGTTTACCAGCGCAAGCCGGTTGTCAAAAGAGAGCGGGCGGAATTTTAACGGGCGTCGAGCGACAACACTTCGCTTTGACTATCAACGATCCGCCAGCGCACGTTGAACTCCAATAACCATACCGCATATTCGCGCCCGCTGGCTTCTTCTTTTCGATAGGCGGGGCGAGGATCTTGCGCCAGAACCTGAGTGATAAAACGGCGCAGGTTGGGATAGCGCCGCACATGTTGCTGCAGCTGTTGTTCCGCTTCGGGCGAGAAATACACCGGCATATCGCCAGCAGGAGCCGCCTGAGCAAACCCGGCTCGCGCTTGCGGATGGCTTTCGGCAAACGGCAAATAGGGTTTGATATCGACCACCGGCGTACCGTCAACCAAATCCAGGCTGCCCAGCTCCAGTACCACCTCGCCCCCTTGAGTCCGTATGCCTTTCAGTTCGATCAAGGACATACCCAACGGGTTAGGGCGAAAGGTCGAACGGGTGGCGAACACGCCCATACGCGCATTGCCGCCCAGACGAGGAGGCCGCACGGTAGGACGCCAGCCTCCTTCCATGGTTTGATGAAACACAAACATCACCCACAGATGGCTGAACTCGCTAAGGCCACGTACCGCTTCGGGCTGATTGTAAGGCGGCAACAACAACAGTTCACCGCCGCCGTCTTCAACTAGCCCTGGCTGACGGGGAACCGCGAATTTCTCTTTATACGGAGAACGGATGGTGCCGATCTGCTCAAAAACAAAATCGGTCATTTGGCTGAGACGTTAAGCGCAGAGCCTTGGCAGATGGCCTGCTGGTAACAACCGGCGACGCCGCTGACAATCTGGCAGTCATGCAGTAGTACCGCATTGGCCTTCATGTAGGAAGCTCGGGTCTGCATACGCTTACGTGCGGTATTCAGATTTGGCGGAGAGTCCTGAACCGTGGTCTGACAGGATTCGCCAGAAACCTCACCTAAATCGCGGAAAGGCTTGCCGACCAGTTCTTCTGCACTCTTGTACAGTTTTACCGGGGCCGGGCGGGCTGCTGGTGTGGCTTTTACCGGAGCGGGAGCGGCCGTAGTTGTTGTGCTGTTTGTTGTGGATGGAGCCGTGTGCTGCGTTGAGCATCCAGTCAGCGCGAGCGCTAACAAACAGAGAGGTAAAACACGCATTGAGAGTCCCTGCCATTTTATAATCAAAGTGGCGCTATTGAAGCAATCTCTGGCGCAAATAACAAGACGGGCCGTAGCCCGTCTTGCAATTATCGGAATAAAATGGCTATTGAACGATTACCAGCCTTTTACTGCGCCACCGTTAAAGATCTTGTTGGCCGCTTCGTTAACTTCGTCAGACTGGTAAGCCTGAACGAATTTCTTCACGTTTTCCGCGTCTTTGTTATCTTCACGGGCAACCATGATGTTGACGTAAGGTGAGTCTTTATCTTCAACAAACAGGCCGTCTTTGGCTGGCGTCAAACCAATCTGGCTGGCGTAAGTGGTGTTGATGATGGCCAGCGCGATTTGCTGATCGTCCAGTGAACGTGGCAGCTGTGGTGCTTCCAGCTCAACCAGCTTCAGGTTTTTCGGGTTCTCGGTCACGTCCAGCACGGTTGGCAGCAGGCCAACACCGTCTTTCAGCTTGATCAGACCCTGTTTTTGCAGCAGCAACAGTGAACGGCCCAGGTTGGTTGGATCGTTAGGCAGTGCTACCTGTGAACCTTCTTGCAGCTCATCAATGGATTTGATCTTTTTGGAGTAACCGGCGATCGGGTACACAAAGGTGTTACCTACCGTAACCAGCTTATAACCACGATCCTTGATCTGCTGATCCAGGTAAGGCTTGTGCTGGAAGGCGTTGACATCGATATCGCCTTTGCTCAGGGCTTCGTTTGGCAACACGTAGTCGTTGAAGGTGACCAGCTCAACGTCCAGGCCATACTTATCTTTTGCCACTTTTTGTGCCACTTCAGCCACTTGCTGTTCAGCACCAACAATAACACCCACTTTGATATGGTTTGGATCTTTTTCATCCTGGCCACAACCGGCCAGAGCCAGAGTACCGATCAGTGCGCCGATTGTTGCGATGGATTTAAATTTTAACGACATATCCCTTCCTCAATTAGACTCGCATATGAAATACGCTTTACTCTTTATCCTGCCGGGTGCAGCAAAGCTATCGAGTAGATGTCAGCGCGTGGGTAAAGCTATTTGTGGGTAACGGCCTTCACGATACGGTCGCCACCAAACTGGATCAGATACACCAGCACCACCAGTAATATTAATACCGTATTCATCACGGTAGCGTTATAACCAATATAACCATACTGATAACCAATTTGACCTAAGCCACCGGCACCGACGGCACCGCCCATTGCAGAATAGCCCACCAGGGTGATCAGCGTGATGGTAGCGGCATTCACCAAACCTGGCAGCGCTTCAGGCAACAGCACTTTGGTGATGATTTGCATAGGAGTCGCACCCATGGCACGAGCGGCTTCAACCAGACCTGACGGAATCTCCAACAGGGCGTTTTCTACCATACGGGCGATAAAGGGAGCCGCGCCTACGGTCAGTGGAACGATAGCCGCCTGCAAACCGATAGAGGTGCCAACGATCATGCGAGTGAACGGGATCATCCAGACCAGCAGGATAATGAACGGGATGGAACGGAAAATGTTCACCAACCCGGACAACACCTTATAAACGGTATTGTTGGCAATGATTTGCCCGGGGCGGGTCACATATAACAGTACGCCAACCGGCAAGCCAAGCACAAAGCCAAAGAAGCCGGAGACAAAGGTCATCGTAACGGTTTCCCACACGCCACGTGCCATTAACCACATCATTGCCTCAGACATAACCCAGAACCTCTACTTTTACCTGATTTTCTTGTAGGAACTTAATCGTTGCCTGTGCATCTTCATCGGAGCCGTGCAGTTCAGCCAGCATCACGCCGAACTTCACGCCGCCAGCGTAATCCATCTGTGCGCTGATAATATTGTTGTTCACGTTGAAGCGACGGGCCGCTTCTGACAGTAACGGTGCATCAACCGAGCGGCCGGTAAACTCCAGGCGTAACAGCGGCTGACGGCCACCGGTACGCTCAGGCACCAGGCGCGCGGCGTAGTCGTCCGGGATATCCAGATGCAGCGTAGCTTGGATAAACTGCTGTGCCAGCGGCGTCTTGGGGTGTGAAAACACTTCGCTCACGCTGTCTTTCTCAATCAACTGGCCCTGGCTGATCACCGCAACCTGATCGCAGATACGTTTCACTACGTCCATTTCATGGGTGATTAGCAGTATGGTCAGCCCCAGACGGCGGTTGATGTCTTTCAGCAGTTCGAGAATGGAGCGGGTGGTGGCTGGATCCAGTGCACTGGTCGCTTCGTCGCACAGCAACACCTTAGGATTGCTGGCCAGAGCACGGGCGATGGCCACACGCTGCTTTTGGCCGCCTGACAGATTGGCGGGGTAGGCATCGTGCTTGTCTGACAGACCAACCAGCTCCAGCAGTTCGACCACGCGTTTTTTGATTTCCGCGCGTGGGGTGTTGTCCAGCTCCAACGGCAGGGCAACGTTACCGAAGACCGTACGTGAAGAGAGCAGGTTAAAGTGTTGGAAGATCATGCCGATCTGGCGGCGTGCGCGCGTCAGCTCACCTTCAGACAGGGAGGTCAGATCCTGGCCATCAACCAGAACGGTACCTGACGTCGGGCGCTCAAGCATGTTGGCGCAGCGGATCAGCGTACTCTTACCGGCGCCGGAGGCACCGATGACGCCATAAATCTGTCCGGCAGGAACGTGAAGAGTCACGTCAGAGAGTGCGCTAATGGAACGCGACCCCTGCTGGAACACTTTGGTGATGTTGGAAAGTTTAATCATATTCTTCTTATTTTTAGCTTGGTTGCCGTGGCTTAATAAAGAGAGACCTTGATCAGCGCCAAGGTCTGGATCAGATGTTAAGGCGTCTAGACGTCCAAGTCAACGTTAACGCTATTCTTCATCATTCTCAGTCTCGGCGAAAACATGCGATACTGTGGCGGTTTTCAGGCTTTCAGGAGCATACCGGTGACACAACGCGTTCCAGCAATTTTCTTAGATCGTGACGGCACGATTAATATCGATCATGGCTACGTCCATGAAATAGATGATTTCCAGTTTATCGATGGCGTGATTGACGCCTGTCGTGAACTGAAAAGCATGGGCTTCGCGCTGGTGCTGGTCACCAACCAGTCTGGCATTGCCCGTGGTAAATTCAGCGAAGAGCAGTTTATGCGTCTGACAGAATGGATGGACTGGTCGATGGCCGACCGCGATGTCGATCTGGACGGCATCTATTTCTGCCCACATCATCCTGAAGCAGTAATAGAAGAGTATCGCCAGGTTTGTGATTGCCGCAAACCGCAACCGGGCATGTTGCTACAGGCGCAGAAAGAACTGAATATTGATTTGGCCGCTTCTTATATGGTTGGCGACAAAATCGAGGACATGCAGGCAGCCGCGGCGGCAGGGGTAGGCACTAAAGTGTTGGTGCGCACCGGCAAGCCAGTGACAGAAGAAGGCGAAAAAGCGGCGGATTGGGTGCTAAACAGCCTGCAAGAGCTGCCTGCAGCGATTAAAAAGCGGGTTTAAGCAGCGTTATGCATGAATAGTGAGCGGTCGGAAGAAAAGTGCATATTAACTCTTGTCATTCTGAACCAGC
>NZ_CAMFLB010000062.1:0-6760 GCF_945957435.1 Serratia sp. PL7
GACACAATGCGAAAATGCGAAGAAGTTACTGGTTCTCCTCGCGTGCAAACAGGCGCGGGATCTCACGCAGGAACCAGGATTTAGCCTCGCCCATGCTGTCGCGCCGCCAGGCCATGATGATGTCCGCCTCACGGCTATATTCCGGCCCTACCACGCGCAAGCGCCCCTGCTCGATATCCTTCTCCACCATCTGATAAGGCATAGTGGCAACCCCCAGCCCCGCCAGCAAGGCGCGGCGCTTATCTTCGATGGTGCTCACCGTCAGGCGCTGCTGTTTATCCAGCAATTGTACCGTCAAGACTGGCCGCTCCCGCGCAGTATCTGCCACTGCAATACCACGGTATTTCACCCGAGTCAGCTCCGACAGCGGCTCCGGCTCCAGATGGATCGGATGTTCCGGTGCAGCAACGTACACGCTCATCACCTTATACAGCTTGCGGGTGTTGATTTCAGAAGAGGCGCGAAAGTGCATATCCGGCGCAATAACGATATCGGCCCGCCCTTGCTCCAGCCGCTCCCATGCCCCGGCCAGCACTTCTGTAAAGATCGAAACCTGGGTATTGGCCTTCAACGCCAGCTTATCGACCAAGGGGAACAGCTTATAGGCAGGGGATAGCGCTTCGCTGACGATGGTGAGATGGGTTTCCCACCCTCGTGCCAATGCCTCTGCATCGGTCGTCAGCTTGTCTGCCGCCTCGAGCAGTACGCGGCCACGCTCAAGCAGCATACGCCCAACATTGGTAAATTTGGTGCGATGCCCGGAGCGGTCAAACAGCACCACATCCAGTTCTTCTTCCAATTTTTGCATGGTGTAGCTGAGCGCCGAAGGCACTCGCCCCAGCTCATCGGCAGCGGCGGCAAAGCTGCCACGGCGGTCGATCGCATCCATAACCCTAAGCGCTTCAAGCGTTAACGCCCGATCTCTGGCCATCGAAACTCTCTATCAGGAAATTTGAATATACCGACCAGATTAACTGGCTAACAATCCGCCGTCCAGATGCTTACCATCAAGAGAATGAATTTAGAGAGCCGATTGCCATGATCACATGCAGAACAGCACAACAATGCGGGCAAGCTGACTTTGGTTGGCTGCAGGCTCGTTATACCTTTTCCTTTGGCCACTACTTCGATCCCAAGCTGATGGGCTATGCGTCGCTGCGGGTACTGAATCAAGAGGTATTAGCACCGGGTGCCGCCTTCCAGCCACGCACCTATCCCAACGTAGATATACTGAATCTGATCCTGCAGGGTGAAGCCGAATACCGGGACAGCGACGGCAATACCGTACGCGCAGCGGCAGGAGAAGCGTTATTGCTGGCTACGCAACCGGGGCTTAGCTATAGCGAACAGAACGTCAGCAGCAGCACGCCACTGACCCGGATGCAACTGTGGCTGGATGCCTGCCCGGAACGTAGCAATGAGCGTGTACAGCGTTTGAGCCTGCCAGATCAGCCCTATACGCTACTGGCCTCACCGGATGGTGCCCAAGGCAGCCTGCAACTGCGCCAACAGGTCTGGATACATCATTTGAACTTACCGGCGGGAGCACAGCAGACGCTTACTCTGCATGGGCCACGTGCCTACCTGCAATCGATCCACGGTACCGTTGAGGTCAATGGCAACCATCACCAGAGCCAGCGCCTGACCTGTGGAGATGGTGCGTTTATCCGCGAGGAAAACCGCCTCACCATCCAGGCCGAAGCGCCGCTACGTGCGCTGCTGATTGATTTACCGGTATAGATAAAGAAAAACCCCGCGCGACTCTCGTCACGCGGGGTTATCTGTATAGAGGGAGTTGACCGGTAAGCCGGGTTCTGTCGTGGACAGTCATTCCTCTAGGCCAGCAATCGCTCACTGGCTCAAGCAGCCTACCCGGGTTCAGTACGGGCCGTACCATGTGAACCCCTATTTGGCCTTGCTCCGGGTGGAGTTTACCGTGCCACGGACTGTTGCCAGCCGCGCGGTGCGCTCTTACCGCACCCTTTCACCCTTACCTGATCCCGCTTGCGCGGGCCATCGGCGGTTTGCTCTCTGTTGCACTAGTCGTAGGCTTGCGCCTCCCAGGCGTTACCTGGCACCCTGCCCTATGGAGCCCGGACTTTCCTCCCCTCCATCTGTCTCCCCCGAAGAGGACGGCAATGAAGCGGCGACTGTCTGGTCAACTCCGGCGCGGATAGTAGCGTTGCAGCGCCTGTAGGTCAACCGCTTTACTGTTCCTGCTGCTCCAGCGCATGTTTATACAGCGCATTTTTCTTCACGCCGTGGATCTCTGCGGTTAACGCCGCCGCCTTTTTCAACGGCAGCTCTTTTTGCAGCAGAGCCAGGGTACGCAGCGCTTCGAGCGGCAAATCGTCTTCCTGTGCCTTGTGGCCTTCCACAATCAGCACCATCTCCCCACGGCGGCGCATCTCATCTTCCAGCACCCAGGCCAGCAGTTCCCCCACCGGGGCTCCGTGGATAGACTCCCAGGTTTTGGTCAGTTCGCGCGCCAGCACCACATAGCGCTGCGGCCCCCACACGGTGACCATGTCCTGCAAACTTTCCAGCAAACGGTGGGTAGATTCGTAGAAAATCAGCGTTCGCGGTTCCTCTGCCAGCGCCAGCAGGGTATCCTTACGGCCTTTGGTTTTGGCTGGCAGGAAGCCTTCGTAGCAGAAACGATCGGAAGCCACACCGGCGGCACACAACGCGGTGGTGGCAGCACAGGCGCCCGGCAGCGGCACGACGCGGATCCCCGCTTCACGGCAACGGCGCACCAGGTGATAACCCGGATCGTTAATCAGTGGCGTGCCTGCGTCACTCACCAGTGCTATGCTTTGGCCTTCCTGCAGTTTTGCCAGCAGTTGGTCCGCCTTCTGCTGTTCGTTATGGTCGTGCAGCGCAAACAACCGCGCGCTAATAGCAAAGTGTTGCAGCAGCAACCCGGTATGGCGCGTATCTTCCGCCGCAATCAGATCGACGCTTTTCAGTACCTCTATGGCCCGATGAGTCATATCCCCCAGGTTGCCGATGGGGGTGGGCACCACGTACAGTGTCGAGGCAGAAATAGCTGATTGTTGGTGTTGATTCATTGTTTCATCCGGGTTGCCGATTTAATATTGAGCATCTTGAAAAAAACATCACTGGATACAGTATGCTTTCCTCAACATTCCTTCGTACCAAAGCAGGGCGATTAGTACCTGTTGTACTGGCAGCCTTGCTGTTAGCGGGTTGTCCAAGTCGGGTTCCACAAACTCCGCCCTCAAATATCCAGGACGAAGCCAGTGCCAACTCTGATTACTATCTGCAGCAGTTGCAGCAAAGCAGCGATGATAACAAGGCTGACTGGCAATTACTTGCGATTCGCGCATTAACTCGCGAAGGCAAACTGCCACAGGCCAACGAGCAACTGAGCACCTTGCCGCAAAACCTGACGAGTACACAACAGCTTGAGCGCCAGCTATTGAGCGCAGAACTGCAGGTGGCCAACAAGAATTTGAGCGCAGCCCGCGACGCGCTGAATAACATCGACAGCAGCGCGCTGTCACCGAATCAGCGGGTTCGCCTGTATCAGGCGCAGATCGCGGCAAATCAGGGCCAAGCCTCACTGCCACTGATCCGCGCCTATATTGCCCAGGAGCCGTTACTAAGCGGCCAGGCTCATCAGGATAACCTGGATAAAACCTGGCAAACGCTGCTTGGCCTGAAACCGGCCGACATGAACAGCCTGGTGATTAACGCCAACGAAAACGTGCTGCAAGGTTGGCTGGATCTGTTACGAGTCTATCAGGACAACCGTCAGGATCCCGATCTGCTGAAGGCCGGGATCAAAGACTGGCAGAACCGCTATCCACAGAACCCGGCGGCGAAAAGCCTGCCAACGCAGTTGAATCAGGTGCTGAATTTCACCCAGGCTTCAACTTCGCATATCGCCCTGCTGCTGCCGCTAAACGGCCAGGCCAAGGTGTTTGCCGATGCGATCCAGCAGGGCTTTAACGCAGCGCAAAGTGGCATAACGCTCGCCGCGCCGGTTCAGGCACCGCAACCAACCACTAATCCAGACCAGACAGTGGCAGCTACGCCAGACAATGCCAACGGTGCCGTAAGTACTTCAGACCCTGCGTCGGATGCAACTCAGGTAGCCGCAGTACAACCTGCTACCCCTGCTCCGGTACCCGTCACTCCAGCCCCGGCAACCGGCGGGCAGGTGAAAGTCTACGACACCACCAGCCAGCCTCTGCCAGCATTGTTGGCCCAAGCACAGCAGGATGGTGCAACCCTGATCGTGGGCCCGCTGTTGAAGGCCGAAGTCGATCAACTCGCCACCACTTCAACGACGTTGAACGTGCTGGCACTCAACCAGCCTGAGCAGCCAAAGGACAGCCCGAATATCTGTTACTTCGCCCTGTCACCGGAGGATGAAGCCCGCGACGCCGCCCGCCATATCTGGGAACAGCAAAAACGCCAGCCGTTACTGCTGCTGCCACGCGGCGCGTTTGGCGATCGCATTGCCAAAGCCTTCACCGAAGAGTGGCAGAAACTCGGTGGCCAGACGGTGCTGCAACAAGGGATCGGTTCTGCCGGTGAGCTACGTCAGATGGTCAACAGCGGTGGGATCCGCATGAGCGGCACCCCGGTGGCCTCACAGGCTCCAGCGCAGCAGTCGGTGACTATCGCTGGCCTGACTATTCCAGCGCCACCAAGCGATATCCCGGCCTCTACAGGCGGCGGCGTAGACTCGGTGTATATCGTCGCCACGCAAGACCAGTTGACGCTGATCAAGCCGATGATCGACATGACCACCAGCTCTCGTAGCAAACCAGCCATGTTTGCCAGCTCGCGCAGCTATCAGGCCGGCGCTGGCCCGGACTTCCGTCTGGAAATGGAAGGCCTGCAATTCAGTGATATTCCTCTGCTGGCAGGGGCCAATCCACAGTTGCAGCAGCAAGCCACCGCCAAATTCCGCAACGACTATTCCCTGGTGCGTCTCTACGCCATGGGGATGGATGCCTGGACATTGGCCAACCACTTTGCTCAAATGCGCCAGTTGCCAGGATTCCAGGTTTCAGGCACCACGGGTGTACTGACATCGTCACCTAACTGTGTGATCACCAGGAAACTGACTTGGCTGCAATACCGCCAGGGCTCGGTCGTTCCGGTCTCCTGAGTCAACGCGCCAAGGGAGCGGGCTATGAGATCCAGGCCCGCCAATACCTGGAGCGCGCCGGGCTTACCTTCACCGCCGCCAACGTGGCGGTACGTGGGGGTGAGCTCGATCTCATCATGCGTGATGGTCAAACCTGGGTGTTCGTCGAAGTCCGCTACCGCCGCAACGCCGCCTTTGGTGACGCAGCGGCCAGCGTGACTTACCGCAAGCAACGGCGATTGCTGCATGCCGCCGCCGTTTGGCTGGCAGGGCGAGGAGCCAGTTTTGACACATCATCTTGCCGTTTTGATGTTTTAGCCATTACCGGTAGCCAGTTAGAATGGATACCCAATGCCTTCAATGCGGATTAAACCCTGTTGACCGGTGTATGCCGGCCCTTTGACCTAGTGGATTAAAACAACGTGCTGGATAGAATCAAAGTCTGTTTTACCGAGAGTATCCAAACCCAGATTGCGGCGGCGGAAGCCTTACCTGACGCGATATCCCGTGCCGCGATGACCCTGGTTCAATCGTTATTGAACGGCAACAAGATCCTGTGCTGTGGCAACGGCACCTCGGCGGCTAACGCTCAGCATTTTGCTGCCTGCATGATCAACCGCTTTGAAACCGAACGCCCTAGCCTGCCCGCGATCGCGCTAAACGCCGATAACGTGGTGCTGACCGCCATCGGCAACGATCGTTTGCATGATGAAATGTATGCCAAACAGGTGCGAGCACTCGGCCACACCGGTGACGTGCTGCTGGCGATTTCCACCCGCGGCAATAGCCGTGATATTGTGAAAGCGGTCGAAGCTGCGGTAACGCGTGATATGACCATTGTTGCGCTTACCGGCTACGATGGCGGAGAGCTGGCGGGTTTACTTGGCCAGCAGGATGTGGAGATACGTATCCCCTCTCACCGCAGTGCACGCATTCAGGAGATGCATATGCTTACCGTCAATTGCCTATGCGACCTGATTGATAACACATTGTTCCCCCACCAGGACGATTAGAGGAACCGAGATGAAGCTAAGAGCCACATTTGCAGTGCTGTTCAGCGCCCTACTGCTGCAGGGTTGCGTCGCGGGCGTTGTCGTTGGCAGCGCCGCGGTTGCCACCAAAACGGCGACCGATCCACGCACCGTAGGCACACAGGTCGATGACGGCACGTTGGAAGCCCGGGTCGAAAATGCCATCAGCAAAGATCAGCAACTGAAGAAAGAAGCCCGTGTCGTAGCCACCGCCTATCAGGGCAAAGTGCTGCTGACCGGCCAGGCTCCTACCACCGAGCTCGCCAGCCGGGCGAAGCAGATCGCACTTGGCGTCGATGGTGCCGTTGAGGTGTATAACGAGATCCGCCAGGGCACGCCGGTCAGTCTGGGTACCGCCTCTTCCGATACCTGGATCACCACCAAGGTACGTTCGCAGATCCTCACCAGCGATACCGTCAAATCCTCGAACGTGAAGGTCACAACCGAGAATGGCGAAGTGTTCTTGTTAGGTTTGGTGACACAGCAGGAAGGCCAGTCTGCGGCGCAGATTGCCAGCCAGGTTAGCGGCGTGAAGCACGTGACAACGGCGTTTACCTACGTTAAATAATCTCGCGAACCGGGATGAGATCGGCGTTGTCAGCTG
>NZ_CAMFLB010000063.1:0-6734 GCF_945957435.1 Serratia sp. PL7
TGATCATGGTTTCACCCCACTTTTACAGAGAATTTCCAGCCGGGTACCTTTGGGATCGGGGATCGGTGGGCCAGTAATCTCCAATACAGCCCCTTTAAACGGGCCATTCAGACACAAAAGCCGGGAGGCGGCGGTAACATCGGTGCGGTGACGCATCCAAACGCGGATAGTGGCTTCTGCCTTCTCTGCGCCGGATGCCACCAGCTCGCGCCCGCTGATCGCCTTCACCTCTGCATAAACAGTCTTGCCGTCGCGCCACTCCTCCAGCTCCTGTCCGGAAGCGAGTTCCACCGGGACAAAGTTCTGAATGGTGACGCGGTGGCGCAGTCGGCCTGCTTGCATAGCGCCCCCTTACAGCGGAATAAATCGGTAGGGCTCCAGCAGAGCCTTAAACCCGAGCGGAATACTGACTTTCTGTACGTCGGCGGTATCTTCCCGATTTTCGTACCAGTGACCGACCGCCAGCATGATGGCTAGCATAATGTCATCACTGACCAACAGCCCTTCACTCTGCCCCTCGGGAACTGAGTCATCATAAAGCGTCCGATTGGTATAGTTTTCAGCCTTGCGCCGGGCCGCGCCCGCATAAAGCGTTAACAGCTCATCGTCTGAATCATCATCGTCATCAAGACGACATTGCAGGCGCAATTGCTTGATGCTTGGCTTCATCAATGCTCCTTACCTGCAGCCCGTTGCCAGATTGCAGGCATAAAAAAACCGCCGAAGCGGTGCAGGGATACGCCGGAATAATGATTATTTCCCGGTCAGCGCCTTGATCGCTGATGCATCTTCCAGCACACAATCGAAACGATGGAAGGCCAGGAACGCGGTCTGATCGTACTCGGCAAAACGCTCAACCAGGCGTTTCAGCGTCATATAAGTAATACGGCGCAGAATGAAGCGGTCGAAGTCCCCGCAGTAAACAAACTTTTTACCCGTTGCCATGCTGTCGATCGCCTGATCGATAACGTACTGCATGCCCAGCACCGACGCAGGCGCAACACCGACAATATCCGGCAACCACAGCGGGCGCTTATTGCCGTCCACCAGCTCGGTGAGCGTTTTCAGCGTGGAATCGTTAAATGCCAGACGGAATTTAGGCCCGTTGCGGTAGGCAGGATCAATGCTGTGCTTCAGAGCGTTAATGTCCGTCCAATCGAGCGTTACCGCCTTGGCGGCCACAGTACCGGTTACGGATACCTCAAGCCCTTTAGGCTGCACTGGTGTGCCTGCGCCGGTACCTTTAACGATGTATTTGGCCTCACCGCGCCCGATACGCTGGGCGATGCGGCCTGCCAGATACGCCTCGATATCAACCCCGCTATCCTGCAGCAGTTCGTTAGAAACACGGATGATTTTGGAGCTGAGCTTCTTGGCCCCGAGGATCGCGGTACCGAATTCAACATCTTGCTCAGATGCGGCGGTGTTTTCGCCCAGCAGTTCACCTTCTTCCGCCGCGCCGTCAGACGTTGACCAGGTGATGTCCTGACCGTTGGATGAGTTCAGGATTTGCGCCACGCTAGCAATACCGCCGTAGGCCTTCATGGCATCAACGATTTTAGCCAACATCTGGGTAGGCACGGTGTAACCGCCCTTTTCATCTGGCGTAGTACCCTGGGCGCGCAGCTCACGTACAGCGGCGCGCTCTTCGGCACTCAGCTCGGCAAAGCCCTGGCGCAGGAACTTATCGAACGCAGCAGCGCGGATTTCGTGCTGTTTGTGCTCAGGGTTGTCTTTGTTCAACTGCTGGCGCTGTTCATTCTGGTTATCATCAACAAAGGTCTGATCCAGTGCGCGCAATTCCTCCTCTCGGGTGATTTGCTCATCGATCTTGGTCAGTTCATCCTTGGCCTTGTTCCATTCGGTACGCTGCTCCTCCGTCCAGGCGGTATCCCCGATCTTGTCGTTGAGAGCGCGCATATCGGTGGCGATGGTGTTACGTTTTTGCTTCAGTTCGTGCAATTTCATGGTTATTCCTTACACATTTAGTAAAGTCAGCAGGCGCTCGCGCGCCATTCGTTGGTTAATGGCTTTCTGCAACGCGCCACTGTCACGCGCTTCCTGCCAGGCTTTCATGGATCGGACGGCTGAATCAGCCTCCTGATAGGCGGGATAGGTCACCGGGCTTACGTCGAACAGGCGCGAAACCTTGGTAATCTCTCTGATCACCACCCCTTGTTCATCCTGATACCAGTCTTCACCATCCCGAGCGACGCGGAAGGAGAAGGAGGATTGATTGATATCGCCGCGCTGCATAGGGCTGATCACCAGATCGCGAATGGTCTGGGTTTCCGGCGCCACAATGTTGTATTGCAGCCCCCGATCATCCACGGATAACGACAAGGTACCCGCCGAACTGCGACCCAAGATGAAGTTGGGATCGTGGTTAAACAGGCCGCGAACGTCATCTTTGAGCACATCATCGAAAGCACCAGGTTTGATGATTTCGCGAAAGCCCCAGAGCACTTCTGAGCGGCTATCGAATACCGAGCCGTAGCCGATAATGTGCGTGGGCTGGTTTTCTTCCTGCTGGGCGCGCACCTCCCCGCCGTAACAGCGTGTTTCTCTGTCACTCATTGGGTTTTTCCTCTTTGTCTGGGTCTGTAATGTCTTTGGCAGGATTGGCCGCATTGACGCTGACCAGCATTTCATCCAGGCCGTCAACCGGGTTCATATCTTCGAAGGCGCGGGCCTCGTTTCGGCTCATCCACCCGTCTGTAATAGCAAAGTGGTAGAACTGTGCGCGCTCTTGCGGGGTACCGCGTAACAAACCAGCCAGGTTAAACCGGATGTAGTACCCGGCCGCCCGCTCGGCGGTGGTGAACAGGCGGCGGTTTAGCTCCTGCTCCCAGTTCACGATCCACGGCATGACCGTATGGCGAACAAACTGGATGGATTGCTGGGTGATGTTAGAGAACGTTGCTTTCTCCAGGTCGTTGATCATGTGCGCCGGAATATTGAAGATCCCGGCAATCTGCGACCGGTTAAGCTTCATCAGGTCGATGAGTTGGGCATCAACAGGCGAAACGGTCAGCGCGTGATAATCCAAATCAGCAGGAAGCAGCATGGTTTTGTTTTCCTGGCCGCGCAGTGCTAGCGTAGCCTTTTGCCACATCTCCTTTAACCGAGCCCAAGAGTCTTTATTTAGATCTCCTTTTACTGAGACAATCCCCGCAGGGCGAGCATTGCCGCCAAAAAAGTTACTGGTGTATTGCTGCCCACTCATCCCCATGCCGATCGTTTCAGCATGCTGCAATATGGGACTCAGCCCCATTTTCTGGTTATTGCCCAGCGCCCGGATGTGGATCATGTCGTGAGGGTTAATGGAAAAGCTGCCCTCTTCGTTATATACCCCGTAGGTGTAGCGGCCACCGGTATTGAGCAACGTGGTTTGCCATGGCATACAGGCTTCCAGCGCGGTGACTTCACCCCGGCGAGATCGAACGATCTTTGTGTACCCGTTGCCCCAGCCCAACACATGGCGCTCTTTCAGTTCCCGCCACTTATAGCTGGTCTGCCACTCGTTCGGCTCGTCGTGCACCAGGTAAAAGAGCGGATGATCCCGGCCCTGTAACACTTTGTCGCCGGTTTTGCGCATCACATGCACCGGCATCTGTGCCAGGGTTGAGGACAGTACATAGATACAGGCATAAACCGCCGCCAACCTCATGGATGTTTCGGGGCTGACAAAAACATCACCCGCACGAAAACCCATATCAAGACTGTCGCCAGTGATCGGAGTGGCGGGATTTTCCAGCGATTCGCTACGGAAAAGGGCATCAAATAGCACGTTTATTCCTCCTGGCCGCCGCCAGCGCAAACGCCAGCATTGAACCGCCACCAGCCATTAGCGCGATCGCGGTGCCGTATTGCAGGTAAAGCCCTGCGACGAGCAAGCCGAAGCCGGCCAACCCGCAAAGGTCGATAATGAGTGATTTCATAGGGTCAGTAGTTCTTCGTCTGGATCGAGAGTGGAAAGGAAATCACCAGGTTCATTCAGCATTGCGCGGCCAATGCCCATAATCACTGTCACCGCACCATCTATCTTGCTGCTTGCCTGTTCTTTTATTGGCCTCACTACATCGTCATTACCCGGCAGATATTTGCCGATCACGTTGCTGATACACCAAAGCATGATCGGGTTTCCATCATGATGAAAGCGCCCGGATTCAATGGCTGCTTCAAGCTCTTTCATGGGATCTGACATATTGGTGTAGTTCTGGACTATCGTAATTGGCGACATATTCTCATCCGCCAGTTCGTGCGAGATACCGGTTGCGCCATAGGGGTCAATCGGTGACTCTTCAACCGGATTTAAGCGGTTCGCCGCTTTGGCTTCCTCCAGAATGTAGCGGTAATCGATCTCCGCCCCCTCGGTAACCGTTAGCAGCCCCATTTCTACCCACGCCTTGAATCGCTCAGCAGTACGGCGATCCTCACTTCTTTCTACACTGTAAACAGCGTCATATGGCACCCAAAAGCGCGGTGCGACGCTGTAGTAATGTCGCTTACCGTCAATATCTCGGGTAAATATGCGGGCCATGCTGTTCATGTCTAGCTTGCGGGCCAAGTCAAAAGCCAGAATGCAGGGTTGCCCCTCAAACTTTTCCAGCGTCAGCGTGGTATCTTCGCAACGCTTTAAACTGACCAGGTTGTAGTAGGCATTCTTTGCAGCCACCCAAACATTGAGGTGTTTGGTTTTGAAGGTACCGGCATGCCTGGCGTTATTGATTGCCCGTTGTTGTTGGCTGAGCAAGAAATCCCGATAGACAGATACCCCCATATTGGGATTGGCTTTTTCCAGTGAAGCAGGCTGCGTCCAGTCATCGCCCTCATCAATGGTATAAATGATGCCGAACAACTCATCGTTCGGGACGGTGCTGTTGAGCATCTCTATAACTTCTCGGCGCTTGTCGTAGCACGGGCCTTCAATGTTGTAACCTGCCGTGGTGATCGCCCACATCAAGGGTTGTCGCCGGGCGCCCATACCGGTAAGCATGGTGGTATACAGAGAATCGGTAGGGTGTTCGTGATACTCATCTACCACAGCCATGCTGGGTGAGGAACCGTCACCCGGGTTGCCGATCAGGGGCTCAAAACGGGCGCCATCCTCTGGCCTGTTCAGATTCGAAGCGTTGACCTCGATCCCGAACGCCTCCATCAGCATCGGGGTGCGCTTACACATCAAACGCGCGGGGCGAAATACCTCCCACGCCTGTTTTTCTGTGGTCGCGCCGGAATATACCTCTGCGCCAAACTCCCCATCACAAGTGAAGCCATAAAGCGCCACACCGGCAGAGATAGCTGATTTACCATTTTTACGCGGGATCTCCGTGTAAACCTCACGAAACCGACGCAGCTTAGTACCCTTGTGTACCCAGCCAAAGACAGCGCAGACGATAAACAATTGCCACGGCTCCAGGGTGATCGGCATGCGCTTATAGGCCCATTCGCCCTTGGTGTGTGGTAGCAGTTGGATAAAGCGCGCAGCCTGCTCGGCCAGGTCACGATCGAAGCGGTACCGAAATTTCCGCCCTTTCTCTTCGGCCAGATCATCAAGATGACGCTGACAGGCGCTGATAACAAACTGGCAGGCCACTATTTTGCCGCGCACCACATCCCGCGCATATTGATTGGCCGCATTAACGTTGGGGTATGATTTTCTCGTCATGACGTGATCAACTTAATGAAAGGGTTTGAGGACTTCTTTTGCCCGGCCAGGCCAATTAAGCGTTGGCGACTGCTGGGGTCTAGGCCAAGCATCGCACCGGTGCTGTCCATTTCAGACTGCTGTTCTTTTTTGGCAGTCAGCTCAGGGTTTTTCACCCTTCCGCCAGTCGCACCAAGAATGGTATTGCCCTGCTCGGCAATTTTTTTTACCGCCCGCCGCCAGAACTCATACGCAACACACCAGCGCTCAAGCACCGCCAAATCTGTAACGCACAGAATTCCCTGCCCACATAATTCCTTTGTGGTCATTTGCCACATAACTGAGGCTAGATTTAGCCCTTCTTCCTCAAACCATTCCGGTGGGGCAACCCCTTTAAGTGGGGTAAATACGGGTTCATCTTTATTGAGAGCGCGTTTACCGGGATTGCCTGCCAATTCTTTGCGTGCAGTCGGCTTCGGGCGCCGCCCGGAACGGCCTGCAGCTCCAGCCATAATCACTCCAGATTAAATTTGATTTTTCGCGGGTATAAAAAAATGACCATAGCGGCGGTACTTTGGGCGAAAGGTTGCAGAGATTTGATCCCCCCCTCCCGGTGATGAGAATTGATATCATTTGATATGAAATAATTCAACATACAATCATTTCCGGGTGGTATCAATCGGTATAGCAGCTCATCACAGCCTCTCCATTGCCGTCTTGCTGCGGTGACAAGGCCAGCACAGGCTTTCCAGGTTCGTATCCTCATCGGTACCCCCATGAGCCTTGGGTACGATGTGATCGACGGTTGTAGCCGGTGCCGCTCGCCCCCCCCGTAAACATTCCTTGCAGATGTGGTTGTCACGCTTGAGGATGCGGGCGCGGCGAATAGTCCAGTCGTTACCATAGCCGCGCTGGTGCCTGCTTTTGCCCTGTTGGTGTATCTCCCAGCCTGTGTTCTTGTGCTCGGTACAGTAGCCTGAGCGGTCGGTGGTGGTATGGCGGCAACCGTGCTTGCGGCATGCCCTGGGTATCCTGGGTGGCATGGGGTACCTCAAATAGAAAAGCCCCGGACTATGCCGAGGCT
>NZ_CAMFLB010000064.1:0-5887 GCF_945957435.1 Serratia sp. PL7
CGATATTCTGGGTAATGCTGTCAACCTGTTGATGACTATTTTAATCTGTAGTCATTCAATCCTTGTAACATCAGGATGATCCTGGTGTCAGTGAAAATACGAAATCAACACGTTGGTATCATTACCCACCTGTGAACTGACGTCGGCATTTTGAATCTCACTTCGGCGTGCCCCCTCCGAATGGCGCAAAACATTTCGTGGTATGGCATGATAGCACCCGAAGAGAGTCAATTCAGGGTGGTAAATGTGAAACCAGTAACGCTATACGATGTCGCAGAGTATGCCGGTGTCTCTTATCAGACCGTTTCCCGCGTGATGAACCAGGCCAGCCACGTCTCTGCGAAAACGCGGGAAAAGGTGGAAGCGGCGATGGCGCAGCTGAACTACATTCCCAACCGCGTGGCACAACAACTGGCGGGCAAACAGTCGTTGCTGATTGGCGTTGCTACCTCCAGTCTGGCCCTGCACGCGCCGTCGCAAATTGTCGCGGCGATTAAATCTCGCGCCGATCAACTGGGTGCCAGCGTGGTGGTGTCGATGGTAGAACGAAGCGGCGTCGAAGCCTGTAAAGCGGCGGTGCACAATCTTCTCGCGCAACGCGTCAGTGGGCTGATCATTAACTATCCGCTGGATGACCAGGATGCCATTGCTGTGGAAGCTGCCTGCGCTAATGTTCCGGCGTTATTTCTTGATGTCTCTGACCAGACTCCCATCAACAGTATTATTTTCTCCCATGAAGACGGTACGCGACTGGGCGTGGAGCATCTGGTCGCATTGGGTCACCAGCAAATCGCGCTGTTAGCGGGCCCATTAAGTTCTGTCTCGGCGCGTCTGCGTCTGGCGGGCTGGCATAAATATCTCACTCGCAATCAAATTCAGCCGATAGCGGAACGGGAAGGCGACTGGAGTGCCATGTCCGGTTTTCAACAAACCATGCAAATGCTAAATGAGGGCATCGTTCCCACTGCGATGCTGGTTGCCAACGATCAGATGGCGCTGGGCGCAATGCGCGCCATTACCGAGTCCGGGTTGCGCGTTGGTGCGGATATCTCGGTAGTGGGATACGACGATACCGAAGACAGCTCGTGTTATATCCCGCCGTTAACCACCATCAAACAGGATTTTCGCCTGCTGGGGCAAACCAGCGTGGACCGCTTGCTGCAACTCTCTCAGGGCCAGGCGGTGAAGGGCAATCAGCTTTTGCCCGTCTCTCTGGTGAAAAGAAAAACCACCCTGGCGCCCAAGACGCAAACCGCCTCTCCCCGCGCGTTGGCCGATTCATTAATGCAGCTGGCACGACAAGTTTCCCGACTGGAAAGCGGGCAGTGAGCGCAACGCAATTAATGTGAGTCAGCTCACTCATTAGGCACCCCAGGCTTTACACTTTATGCGTCCGACTCGTATGTTGTGTGAAATTGTTAGCGGATAATAATTTCACACAGGATACAGCTATGACTATGATTACGGATTCACTGGCCGTCGTATTACAACGTCGTGACTGGGAAAACCCTGGCGTTACCCAACTTAATCGCCTTGCAGCACATCCCCCTTTCGCCAGCTGGCGTAATAGCGAAGAGGCCCGCACCAATCTCCCTTCCCAACAGTTGCGCAGCCTGAATGGTGAGTGGCAATTTGTCTGGTTTCCGGCACCAGAAGCGGTTCCGGAAAGCTGGCTGGAGTGCGATCTTCCTGTCGCCGATACTGTCGTCGTCCCCTCAAACTGGCAGATGCACGGTTACGACGCGCCCATCTACACCAACGTGACCTATCCCATTACGGTCAATCCGCCATTTGTTCCCACGGAGAATCCGACTGGTTGTTACTCGCTCACATTTAATGTTGATGAAAGCTGGCTACAGGAAGGCCAGACGCGAATTATTTTTGATGGCGTTAACTCGGCGTTTCATCTGTGGTGCAACGGGCGCTGGGTCGGTTACGGCCAGGACAGCCGTTTGCCGTCTGAATTTGACCTGAGCACATTTTTACGCGCCGGAGAAAACCGCCTCGCGGTGATGGTGCTGCGCTGGAGTGACGGCAGTTATCTGGAAGATCAGGATATGTGGCGGATGAGCGGCATTTTCCGTGACGTCTCGTTGCTGCATAAACCGAGCACGCAAATCAGCGATTTCCATGTAGCCACTCACTTTAATGATGATTTCAGCCGCGCTGTACTGGAGGCAGACGTTCAGATGTACGGCGAGCTGCGCGATGAGCTGCGGGTGACGGTTTCTTTGTGGCAGGGTGAAACGCAGGTCGCCAGCGGCACCGCGCCTTTCGGCGGTGAAATTATCGATGAGCGTGGTGGTTATGCCGATCACGTCACCCTACGTCTGAACGTCGAAAACCCGAAACTGTGGAGCGCCGAAATCCCGAATCTCTATCGTGCGGTGGTTGAACTGCACACCGCCGACGGCACGCTGATTGAAGCAGAAGCCTGCGATGTCGGTTTCCGCGAGGTGCGGATTGAAAATGGTCTGCTGCTGCTGAACGGCAAGCCGTTGCTGATTCGCGGCGTTAACCGTCACGAGCATCATCCTCTGCATGGTCAGGTCATGGATGAGCAGACGATGGTGCAGGATATCCTGCTGATGAAGCAGAACAACTTTAACGCCGTGCGCTGTTCGCATTATCCGAACCATCCGCTGTGGTACACGCTGTGCGACCACTACGGCCTGTATGTGGTGGATGAAGCCAACATTGAAACCCACGGCATGGTGCCAATGAATCGTCTGACCGATGATCCGCGCTGGCTACCCGCGATGAGCGAACGCGTAACGCGAATGGTGCAGCGCGATCGTAATCACCCGAGTGTGATCATCTGGTCGCTGGGGAATGAATCAGGCCACGGCGCTAATCACGACGCACTCTATCGCTGGATCAAATCTGTCGATCCTTCCCGCCCGGTACAGTATGAAGGCGGCGGAGCCGACACCTTCGCAACCGATATTATTTGCCCGATGTACGCGCGCGTGGATGAAGACCAGCCCTTCCCGGCTGTGCCGAAATGGTCCATCAAAAAATGGCTTTCGTTGCCTGGAGAGACGCGCCCACTGATCCTTTGCGAATACGCCCACGCGATGGGTAACAGTCTTGGCGGCTTCGCTAAATACTGGCAGGCGTTTCGTCAGTACCCCCGTTTACAGGGCGGCTTCGTCTGGGACTGGGTGGATCAGTCGCTGATTAAATATGATGAAAATGGCAATCCGTGGTCGGCTTACGGCGGTGATTTTGGCGATACGCCGAATGATCGCCAGTTCTGCATGAACGGTCTGGTCTTTGCCGACCGCACGCCGCATCCGGCGCTGACGGAAGCAAAACACCAGCAGCAGTTTTTCCAGTTCAGTTTATCCGGGCGAACCATCGAAGTGACCAGCGAATACCTGTTCCGTCATAGCGATAACGAGCTCCTGCACTGGATGGTGGCGCTGGATGGCAAGCCGCTGGCAAGCGGTGAAGTGCCTCTGGATGTCGCTCCACAAGGTAAACAGTTGATTGAACTGCCTGGACTACCGCAGCCGAAGAGCGCCGGACAACTCTGGCTAACGGTTCACGTAGTGCAACCGAACGCGACCACATGGTCAGCAGCCGGACACATCAGCGCCTGGCAGCAGTGGCGTCTGGCGGAAAACCTCAGCGTGACACTCCGCTCCGCGCCCCACGCCATCCCGCAACTGACCACCAGCGAAACGGATTTTTGCATCGAGCTGGATAATAAGCGTTGGCAATTTAACCGCCAGTCAGGCTTTCTTTCACAGATGTGGATTGGCGATAAAAAACAACTGCTGACGCCGCTGCGCGATCAGTTCACCCGCGCACCGCTGGATAACGACGGCGTAAGTGAAGCGACCCGCATTGACCCTAACGCCTGGGTCGAACGCTGGAAGGCGGCGGGCCATTACCAGGCCGAAGCAGCGTTGTTGCAGTGCACGGCAGATACGCTTGCCGACGCGGTGCTGATTACCACGGTCCACGCGTGGCAGCATCAGGGGAAAACCTTATTTATCAGCCGGAAAACCTACCGGATTGATGGAAGTGGTCAAATGGCGATTACCGTTGATGTTGAAGTGGCGAGCAATACGCCACATCCGGCGCGGATTGGCCTGACCTGCCAGCTGGCGCAGGTAGCAGAGCGGGTAAACTGGCTCGGATTAGGGCCGCAAGAAAACTATCCCGACCGCCTTACTGCGGCCTGTTTTGACCGCTGGGATCTGCCATTGTCAGACATGTATACCCCGTACGTCTTCCCGAGCGAAAACGGTCTGCGCTGCGGGACGCGCGAATTGAATTATGGCCCACACCAGTGGCGCGGCGACTTCCAGTTCAACATCAGCCGCTACAGTCAACAGCAACTGATGGAAACCAGCCATCGCCATCTGCTGCACGCGGAAGAAGGCACATGGCTGAATATCGACGGTTTCCATATGGGGATTGGTGGCGACGACTCCTGGAGCCCGTCAGTGTCGGCGGAATTCCAGCTTAGCGCCGGTCGCTACCATTACCAGTTGCTCTGGTGTCAAAAATAATAATAACCGGGCAGGCCATGTCTGCCCGTATTTCGCGTAAGGAAATCCATTATGTACTATTTAAAAAACACAAACTTTTGGATGTTCGGTTTATTCTTTTTCTTTTACTTTTTTATCATGGGAGCCTACTTCCCGTTTTTCCCGATTTGGCTACATGACATCAACCATATCAGCAAAAGTGATACGGGTATTATTTTTGCCGCTATTTCTCTGTTCTCGCTATTATTCCAACCGCTGTTTGGTCTGCTTTCTGACAAACTCGGGCTGCGCAAATACCTGCTGTGGATTATTACCGGCATGTTAGTGATGTTTGCGCCGTTCTTTATTTTTATCTTCGGGCCACTGTTACAATACAACATTTTAGTAGGATCGATTGTTGGTGGTATTTATCTAGGCTTTTGTTTTAACGCCGGTGCGCCAGCAGTAGAGGCATTTATCGAGAAAGTCAGCCGTCGCAGTAATTTCGAATTTGGTCGCGCGCGGATGTTTGGCTGTGTTGGCTGGGCGCTGTGTGCCTCGATTGTCGGCATCATGTTCACCATCAATAATCAGTTTGTTTTCTGGCTGGGTTCTGGCTGTGCATTCATCCTCGCCGTTTTACTCTTTTTCGCCAAAACGGATGCGCCCTCTTCTGCCACGGTTGCCAATGCGGTAGGTGCCAACCATTCGGCATTTAGCCTTAAGCTGGCGCTGGAACTGTTCAGACAGCCAAAACTGTGGTTTTTGTCACTGTATGTTATTGGCGTTTCCTGCACCTACGATGTTTTTGACCAACAGTTTGCTAATTTCTTTACTTCGTTCTTTGCTACCGGTGAACAGGGTACGCGGGTATTTGGCTACGTAACGACAATGGGCGAATTACTTAACGCCTCGATTATGTTTTTTGCGCCACTGATCATTAATCGCATCGGTGGGAAAAACGCCCTGCTGCTGGCTGGCACTATTATGTCAGTACGTATTATTGGCTCATCGTTCGCTACCTCAGCACTGGAAGTGGTTATTCTGAAAACGCTGCATATGTTTGAAGTACCGTTCCTGCTGGTGGGCTGCTTTAAATATATTACCAGCCAGTTTGAAGTGCGTTTTTCAGCGACGATTTATCTGGTCAGTTTCTGCTTCTTTAAGCAACTGGCGATGATTTTTATGTCTATTCTGGCGGGCAATATGTATGAAAGCATCGGTTTCCAGGGCGCTTACCTGGTGCTGGGTCTGGTGGCGCTGGGCTTCACCTTAATTTCCGTGTTCACGCTTAGCGGCCCCGGCCCACTTTCCCTGCTGCGTCGCAAGGTGAATGAAGTCGCTTAAGAAATTAATGTCGGATACGGCGCGAGCGCCTTATCCGACCAACTTATCAGGACGGAATG
>NZ_CAMFLB010000065.1:0-5322 GCF_945957435.1 Serratia sp. PL7
GCAAAGAGAACAACGGTCAGCAGACCACGCTTAACGAAACTGAGCTGGCGATGTGCCGCAGCATGGGTATTTCGCAGGAAGAGTTTCTCGCCGCTAAACCGAAACAGGAGCAATAACAATGCCAGCACCGTCAGCTGAAATTCTGCACGCGCTCTCCACGTCCCTGAGCGCCGCCTTTACCAAAGGTCTTGCGGGCGTCAAGTCGCAGTACCTGCGCATCGCTACTGAAGTGCCGAGCGGCTCTGCGTCCAATACGTATGGCTGGCTCTCGGACCTGCCGACCATCAAAGAGTGGGTCAGCGCCCGCCAGTTCGCGCAGTTGTCTCAGTACGGCTACACCATCGCCAACAAGACCTGGGAAAACTCAATCAAGGTCAAGCGTGAAAATATCGAAGACGACCAGATTGGTCAGTACAGCGTGATTGCGCAGGCATTCGGTCAGCAGGTCGCCGAGTTCCCGGACACGCTGAGCTTCCCGTTGCTGGTTGCCGGTTTCAGCACCCTGTGCTTTGACGGCCAGAACTTCTTTGATACTGACCATCCGATGGCGGGCGGCACCTACAGCAACGTTGTAGGTAATATCGCGACCGACACCGGCGAGCCGTGGTTCCTGATTGATGAAAGCCAGGTACTCAAGCCGATCCTTTATCAGAACCGCCGTCCCTTCAATTTCCAGGCACTGGATGACCTCAGCAGTGACCACACCTTCAAGAACAATGAGTTCCTGTATGGCGTGGATGGCCGCTGCAACGTCGGATTTGGCTTCTGGCAGACCGCCTGCGGGTCCCGCGCACCGCTGACTGTCGCCAACTATGAAGCGGCGGTGAAGGTTCTGCAGGGGATGAAGCGTGATTCCGGTAACCCGCTGGGTATCCGTCCGACCACGCTGGTTGTGGGTCCGAACAACCGCGCCGCCGCGAAGAAGATCATCGACGCAATGCTGGTCGATGGCGGGAACTCCAACATCTATTACAAGGATGTGGAAATCGTCGACAGCCCGTTTATCACCACCCCGGCGTAATCGTCAGTCTGCGTTTTAATACCGTTACAGCGGGCGTTAAACCCGCTGTAACCCACCTTTAAAGAGGATGGAACAGTGAGTGGAACGAAAGAAAAAACAACGGGTAAGCGAGGCACTAAAGGTCGCGCTGGCAAGGTTCCAGCGCCGGAAGTGGCACAGGTTGATGCACCTGACCTGCCGGGAGCTGAACGGTCAGTCACATTGCCAGGGCATTACGTTGCGGTGGGTTCATCCCCCGTCAGCGTGACGTCTGGCGATGCTGGCATTACCGCCGCGTCAACTTTTCCTTCAGCTGACTGGTTTAACGGCGTCCAGGGTGAGTTAAGCGCTGTCCTGGAGGCAGCGGGTCATTCCAGCGCTGACGCTCAAACGATGCCAGCTACCGACGACGTCGAGGCGCTGGAGGTTCGCGCCAGACATGAGCGCGGGTTCTGGCGCTGTGGTCGCTTCTGGCCGCGCGAGCCGGTGCATGTGTTTGTCAGCGATGATCCCGATGGCGATAACGAGGCGAATGCGCTGGAGGGCGATGTGGTGGTGGAGTGTTTCATCAGCTACGAAACCGCCGAACGCCTGAAAGCTGAGCCGCATCTGGTGGTGACGGTCCTGCAGACGGTAGCGGAGAAAGGCTGATGGGAATTTACGTTACTCGTGATGA
The DNA here is from genome assembly GCF_945957435.1 of Serratia sp. PL7. NCBI lineage: Bacteria > Pseudomonadati > Pseudomonadota > Gammaproteobacteria > Enterobacterales > Yersiniaceae > Serratia > Serratia sp. PL7. Next base: position 1,677 of record NZ_CAMFLB010000065.1, read on the forward strand.
CCTGCTGGCTGCGGACGGGTCGCTGGTCTGGACTATGGCCATCGACAAGGCAACGAACCAGCTCGACGAGACGAAGATAGCCACGGCCATCGAAGATGCCGACGCGGAGATCAACTCGTTTCTGTCAAAGCGCTATCAGTTGCCGCTGAACATCACCACCGTTCCGCGCCCGCTGCACCGGGTAGCTGTATCCATCGCCATTTACTGGCTGTCCGAGCGCGACAATCAGATCACCGACCTGATTCAGAAGCGCTACGACAGCGCCATCCAGACCCTGAAGGAGATGGCGAACGGGACCCGGGACCTCGGGCTGCCGACCGAGACGCCAGCCCCGGAGACCGACAACGGCAGGATGATTGTTGTCTCCGATAACAAACGTCTGTTCACCCGCAATAACCTCAAAGGGGTGCTGTGATGGGGATATCGGTTGAGGTTATCGGTGCTGAGAAGCTGCAGCAGATGCGTCTGGCCATCGAGAAACTCTCCGACAGTTCGCTGCAGCAGGAGCTGCTGGAGAGCATCGGGGCCGTCGTGGAATCGCAGACCCGCCGCCGTATCAGCGACGAGAAAACCTCACCGGCTGGTGAGCGCTGGGAGGAGTGGTCCGAGGGTTACCGCAAGACCCGCAGCGGAAATCAGAGCCTGCTGCAAGGGAATGGCGATCTGCTCGACAGCATCCAGTACATCGTCGAGCGCGGCCATGTTCGCGTCGGTTCGCCGCTCAGCTACAGCGGCGTCCACCAGGACGGCTTTGCAGGCAGTGTCCCGGTCAGCGCGCATAAGCGTCTCATTCATCAGGTGTTTGGCCGGGCGCTGAAGCATCCTGTCTGGCAGACCGTGGGCTCCCATAATCGCATGATGAATATTCCGCAGCGCGAGTACCTCGGGCTGTCCACCGCAAACAGTGATGAGCTGATGCACGTCATCGGCGACTTCTGGAAAGAGGTATTACCGTGAGTAATGAACGTCCGTCCCTGCTGACCACCGGCTCCACGGTCTCCGCTGCCGAGAACATCGTGGCGTGGCTGAAGCCGGAGCTGCTGAACGAACCTCAGCAATACAAGCCTGACCGCGTCAGCGTCATCGAACGCCACATCGGCCAGTTCAGCACCCCGGCAGAGGTCAAGACCTACCTGACAGATCGTGATGGTTGTATCCGGCTGGCCGCACTGCGGGTGCGTAATATCCGCGCTCAGGCTGGCGGCACCGTCGGTGATATCACCTGGGCGGCGTACGTCATGGCCACCGATGCATGGGGCTATACGCGCGACACTCGCTGCGAGGTACTGGTCGGAAAGCTGGTGCGCCGTATTGTCCAGCGCGGAGCCGCCAACGGTATGAAGGCCGAGCGTCTGGCCACCTCTGTCAGTGCCGACAACATCTATTCCGGCGGGCTGAACGATCTGGGTCTGACCATGTGGACAGTGACGTGGGAACAGGAGTTCCGTCTGGATGATGAAATAGACCTTGCCACCCTCCCGGACTTCCTGCGACTGGGTGCCACGCTGCAGGTCAGCGACGACACCGACCCCATTAAAGGCGTTATTAACGTAAGAGAGCCATAACGATGAAGAAACATATTAAGCCCGCCCGCGCGGGACTGCAGGTGCGTAAAGCTGACGGCCAGCGCCTCAGTCCCGAAGGAGAAGCACTCCTCATGAGTGCATGGTGGCACCGCCGCGAAGCTGAAGGTGATGTTGTTATCACCGATATCCAGGGTGAATCCGTAACCGAACTGGCGGAAGTCCGCCAAACCCGAACCGCAAAGGAGAAGTGATATGTCTTCACTGGGTGATATTCCTGCTGATGTCCGCGTTCCGCTGGTGTACATCGATATTGATAATTCTCAGGCGCTCGACAGTGCCCCGGCACAGTCGCGCAAAATTATCGTCATCGGCCAGCAGAGTGCGACCGGCACCGCTGCCGTTCTGACGCAAAACCGCATCACCAGCGACGGCACTGCTGACCAGCTTTATGGTAAAGGCTCCATGCTGGCCGGGATGCTCAAGACCCTGCGTAAGGCCAACCGCTATACCGAAGTGTGGGCGATGGGCCTGGCTTATATTGCAGCCGGTGCTGCCGCGAAATCAGAACTGACCGTCACCGGCCCGGCCACCGCTGCGGGTACGCTGGCCCTGCTGGTGAACGGTATCTCGGTGCAGGTCGGTGTCAGCGCTGACGCGACTGCGGATGATATCGCTTCCGCCATCATTACCGCCGTCAACAAACTGCCTGACACGCAGGTCACAGCCGCGCTAAAAGCTGACTCCACCACAATCGTCACCCTGACCACCAACTGGAAAGGCGCGACCGGCAATGCGATGGACGTCCGTCTCAACTACTACACCGGCGAGCAGACGCCTGCAGGCGTTGCGGTGGCCGTGACTGCTTTCACTAGCGGCACCGGCACCCCGGATATTGCGGCGGTCGTCGCGGCGCTGGGCGATGACTGGTATACCGATATTGTGTTCCCGTTCAACGATACCCAGAGCCTGAACACCATCCGGGATGAGCTGCTCAACCGCTGGGGCCCGCTCAAGATGATTGAGGCGCAGCTCTGGACTGCATTCAGGGGCACCCATGCCGAAAGCGGCACCTTTGGGGAAACCCGCAATGACTGGCTGATTTCCTGCCTCGGGACCAATATCTCTCCGCAACCGCACTGGCTGTGGGCGGCATCCTACGGCGGCATCGCCTCCTATTATCTGGCCAACGACCCGGCCCGTCCGCTGCAGACGCTGGTGCTGCCGGGTATCCTGCCGCCGAGCAAGACTGTGCGCTGGGATATGCCGGAGCGCAACCTGCTGCTGCATGACGGCATTGCCACCCATTCCGTCGACGCCAGCGACAACGTATTCATCGAGCGTGAAATCACCATGTACCGCGTCAACAAGTACGGCGACACCGATGAATCGTACCTCGATGTGCAGTCACCGGCGACGCTGGGGCGCATCCGCTACGTCATCAAAAACCGCTTCACCAACCGCTACCCGCGTCACAAGCTAGCCGGGGATGATGTGCTCGACCTGCTTGATCCGGGCCAGCCGGTGATGACGCCGAAGATTGCCCGCGCCGAGCTGCTGGATATCGCGCTGACTGAGCTGATTCCTGCGGGTCTGATTGAAGACTTCGACGACTACAAAGACACGCTGGAAGTGTATCTCGACGGCGACGACAAAAACCGCCTGAACTTTATCTGTCACCCGAATCTGGTCAATCAGCTGCGCGTGCTGGCCGGTCTTATCCAGTTCAAACTTTAAGGAGCCTTTATGAGCATTCTGGGTATGGCGGCCATTCGTGCTAACGGCCGTGAAATCAAAAGCACGGGAAAATCCACCCTCAATCCGGGGGGCTATGCCCGTACCCAGCATATGGGTGGCGGCAAAGTCTGGGGGTACTCCCGCAAGATGGCGGGCCCCTCGATCCAGATGACCCTCGCCGCGGCGGAGGATATGGACGTTGTCGAAATCAGTAGCTGGGAGAACGTAACCATCATGTTTGAAGGCGATAACGGCCTGACTTACATGATGACCGGTGCGGCGACTGCGGAACCGGCCACGCTGGATGAAGACGCTGGCACCATCAGCGCCAACTTCATCGGCACCAAACTGGTGAAGGTGTAAGTCATGGCTGAGATGAAAATCAC
>NZ_CAMFLB010000066.1:0-4850 GCF_945957435.1 Serratia sp. PL7
CTTTTCTGTAGACTTTAAAGGTGGAGAGAAGGATTGTTCGTCGCTTAACTCTTCACCCTTCGTGCCAGCAACTTCCGTTACGCGGCGCGAACTGTTTGAAGGTTTTCACCTTCCCCGACCGGCGCTTGATTCAGCATTACCGCTCGGTGTGACCCAGTACCTCGGGTCTAATATGGTGGTGGGGGAAGGATTCGAACCTTCGAAGTCTGTGACGGCAGATTTACAGTCTGCTCCCTTTGGCCGCTCGGGAACCCCACCAGATTTTAACTACTTTATACTTGAATGGTGCCGGCTACCGGAATCGAACTGGTGACCTACTGATTACAAGTCAGTTGCTCTACCTACTGAGCTAAGCCGGCATCAAGTGCAGCGCATTCTAGGTAGAGCTGACGGGCTATGCAACAAAAAAATTGCGATCTAAGCCCTATCGCTCATAAATCAGCCGATTTCTGCATCCGGCTCGCAATTTTTTACCGTTGAGGCGCAAAATTTCATCAATTATGGGCATTAATCTAAACTATTTTAGACCTACCCTACTGATGCTTTCCCTGCACTTTGTCGTATCGCTCAATCAAGGATAGCCTATCGGTTGAAAGCGGCTATCGGGGTAATGCACCACAAAGAGGACGGTGCTCTCCGATGGTGCCGATATACCGCTTTCATCCCTGGACTAACGGCCCCCGCAAAGGTTAGCCGCATTGGCCCGCTTATTGCTTATCTTCATTATCCCTAATTGCAAGGAGGTATGACCGATGAAAATTGTCCTGATCAATGCGGCAACGCTTCCCATTTACCGCGCCGAGCTGGCGCAGTTGCTCACCGATGCGGTCACTCACGGGGCTTCAGTAGGTTACGACACGCAAATTCCCCACGAAGATGCCGAGAGCTACTTCCATAGCCTGCGCCCAGCATTGGCCAAAGGAGAGTTGCTATTGTGGATTGCCAGAGATGAAAGCGGTGTCATTGGCACAGCCCAACTAGCCCTGTGTCAGAAGCCCAACGGCCGCAACCGGGCCGAAGTACAAAAACTGCTGGTGCACAGCCGCGCCCGTCGCAATGGCGTTGGCCAGGCGTTGATGAAAACGCTGGAAAAAACGGCGCTTGAGATCCACCGTGGCCTGCTTTATCTGGACACCCAGGCCGGCTCTGCAGCCGAAGCGCTGTATCGCTCGTTAGGTTACCGCTGCCTCGGGGAGATACCCGATTACGCCGCGGCTCCCGACGGGTATTACCACCCGACGGCGATTTACTACAAGCGGCTGTTTGCCGTTCAGCAACCCTCTCGCGCCGCCGCAAGCTGACCTGAAAACGGTATCATTACCCAGTGATACCGCCCTGCAACAAGCCCTTTATCAATTGCGTACCTGTTCGCACTATTGGTAAAAACTGCCACTAATCGACCACAAATGCGAAAAAAGTCTACGCCTAAAAGCCAGCTGTCTATAATATGCAGTTTGATTATTATCTGGAGTTGGCGTCCAGCGCCTTTCCCAACCTGCGTTAACAGGCAGAATTTGGCTTATGATAAAAAGAGATCAATCTTTAGCGACGCCTTACCTTCAGTTCGATCGCAGCCAGTGGGCCGCGTTACGGGATTCGGTGCCGCTGACGCTGTCGGAAGAAGAGATTGTTAAACTCAAAGGGATTAACGAAGATCTCTCCTTGGAAGAAGTCGCGCAGATCTACTTGCCGCTCTCACGGTTGCTGAACTTCTATATCAGTTCTAACCTGCGTCGCCAGGCAGTTCTGGAGCAATTCCTTGGCACAGATGGCCAACGCATTCCTTATGTGATCGGCATTGCTGGCAGCGTAGCGGTGGGTAAAAGTACCACGGCGCGTTTGTTGCAGGCGTTGTTGAGCCGCTGGCCGGAACATCGTAGCGTGGAGCTGATCACCACAGACGGCTTTCTGCACCCGAACAAGGTGCTGAACGAGCGCGGCCTGATGAAGAAGAAAGGATTCCCGCAATCCTACGATATGCATAGCCTGGTGAAATTCGTTTCGGAAGTTAAATCCGGTGCCAAACGTGTTACTGCCCCGGTTTACTCTCATCTGATCTATGACGTCGTGCCTGAAGGCAATAAAGTTATCGAACAGCCTGATATTCTGATCCTGGAAGGATTGAATGTTTTGCAAAGCGGGATGGACTATCCACACGATCCTCACAGGGTATTTGTTTCCGACTTTGTTGATTTCTCCATCTATGTCGATGCCCCTGGCGATCTATTGCAAAGCTGGTATATCAACCGCTTCCTGAAATTCCGTCAGGGTGCGTTCTCTAATCCAGACTCCTATTTCCATAGCTATGCGCAGTTGCCGGAAACGGAGGCGATCAACATCGCCACCCAGCTGTGGAATGAGATTAATGGTCTGAATTTACAGCAAAATATCTTACCCACTCGCGAGAGGGCCAGCTTGATTATGACTAAGAGCGCCAATCACGCAGTGGACAGTGTACGGTTACGGAAATAATAGATAGCGAAAGAGAGGCCAGTGGCCTCTCTTATTTTAGCTTATTCAGCACTCCGCAAAGATATTTCACCACCAATAAAGGGTTTTATTACCCCCTCTTGCTCAAGCAGTAATGCACCCTGCTGATCAATACCGCGGGCAATACCGAAAATCTGTTGTTCACCAATTAATAGCTTAACTGGGCGATCGATAAAGTTATCTAATTTACGCCAACGTGAAATAAAGGGAGCTAACCCGTCTATTTCAAATTGCCGTAATGAATTGCGTAACTCATTAAGCAATTTGGCGGCCAGTTCATTACGATCGATAGTGATCCCGGCTTCCTGTAGGTTGATCCAGCGCTGATCAATCTGACTAGCGTTGGTTTCACGCATCGCCATGTTGATACCAGCTCCCAGCACCAACTGGGCTGCATCCCCGGTTTTACCGGTCAGCTCAACCAGAATACCGGCCAACTTGCGATCGTTAAGGTATAAATCATTGGGCCACTTCACACGGACCTGATCTGCACCGAGCCGCTGCAACACTTCTGCCATCACGATGCCAATAACCAGGCTCAACCCCATCGCGGCCGCAGGCCCTTGTTCAAGACGCCAGAACATGGATAAATATAGGTTGGCCCCGAAAGGCGAAATCCACTGCCGCCCACGCCGCCCACGCCCTGCCTGCTGGTACTCGGCTATACAGGCGTCACCGGAAGTCAATTCTGCAAGCCTGTCCAACAGATACTGGTTGGTTGAATCAACGACGGGCAACACCGTGACCCGCTTGTCTTCCAGTAAACCAAGAATACGCTCAGCATCCAGCAAGTTGATCGCCGCAGGCAGGCTATAGCCTTTTCCCGGAACCGTGAACACATCCAACCCCCACTCCCGGATGGTCTGAATATGCTTGTTAATCGCTGCGCGGCTCATTCCCAATGACTCACCCAAATGTTCGCCAGAGTGGAACTCTCCGTCCGCCAGTAGGGAGATGATCTTCAGTGGTACAGTGGTGTCTCTCATGAAATGACCTCTACGGCATCCAGCTCACCAGTAGCGCCCATAAAACGTACCTCTGGCTCTAACCAGACATCGAATTTCTTCGCTACCGTATTGCGCACGTGCCTGGCCAGAGCAACCACATCCTGGCTGCTGGCATTATCGGCATTTACCAATACCAAGGCCTGCTGACGGTGCACAGCTGCGCCACCGATCTGATGCCCCTTGAGTGAACACTGATCGATCAGCCAACCGGCAGCCAGCTTTTCTTGCCCGTCCGGCTGCGGATAATGTGGCATTGCTGGATATTGTGCTAATAACGCTTTAGCGACTTCCCCGCTCACCAGTGGGTTTTTAAAGAAGCTGCCTGCATTGCCGGTAATACGTGGATCCGGCAGCTTGCTGCGCCGCATGGCGCATACCGCATCAAATACCTGCTGCGGCGTTACCGTCTTGGGATCCAGCTTGGCAAGGTCGCCGTAGTTCAGCAGCGGGCTCCACTGTTTGCTAAGCCGTAAACCCACGGCCACAATCACGAAGCCTTGCTTAAGCTCATGCTTAAAAACGCTTTCCCGGTAACCAAACTGGCAGCGTTCAGGATCCATACGATCGATTTCGCCCGTAGTCAGGTTCAGCAGGTCGACATATTCACAGACCTGTTTAAGCTCAATGCCGTACGCCCCGATATTCTGGATCGGGGCCGAACCGACTAAACCTGGGATCAAGGCCAGATTTTCCAGCCCAGGGATGCCACGCTCGAGCATCTGGCTAACCAGATAGTGCCAGTTCTCTCCGGCGCTGACATGCAGATGCCAGGCGTCCTGCTCTTCCCTGACCGTGATACCTTTTAACTGGTTAATCATGACCGTACCGGCAAAATCCTCCAGGAACAGGACGTTGCTCCCTTCACCGAGTACCAGCAGTGGCTCTTGGCGCTTTTGCGCCTGCTGCCAGGCTTTAATCATCATTTCAATTTCTTCAGCAATGACTAAATGCGCTGCATTGACCGGGAGCGCAAAAGTATTGTGATGTTTTAAAGACGCGCTTTCAGTAGACATGATTTAAATACTCTGACGGAACAAATTATCATCTAGTCTACTCGATCCACCGCGCATGGCTATTATTTGTTTTTATTCACTTGTAATTTCTTGTTAGCTAATAACCGCAGTTCTCATGGGCTATTAAAAATATCCTTGTAAATCATAACAATATGATAATTACATTATCTCGACTCTTGCAGAAGTCTGAGTTATATAAAATCTATCAGCATTAATGATATGTATGAATTAGCCTGGCCGGTTTGGAACTAAAAATTTCATGAATATTTCCAGGTGGGAACCCGGTTATATTTAATCATTTACCAATGAAGAGATAATTCGGGATAGCCGAGTAATGTGC
>NZ_CAMFLB010000067.1:0-4841 GCF_945957435.1 Serratia sp. PL7
TTTTTCTGTAGAATTTTGGGATGGAGCAGGACTATTCATCACTCGCTTCGCATCCTTCGGGCCGGCTGCGCCTTGCGCTGCACAGCTCGAACCTTGCCGAAGGCTTTCGCCCTCTCCTCCCGCCATCAACCGCTGCGGTATTTATCGCATCTCAGTTAATCGCCGAAGGCAAGATTTGGTGGTGGGGGAAGGATTCGAACCTTCGAAGTCTGTGACGGCAGATTTACAGTCTGCTCCCTTTGGCCGCTCGGGAACCCCACCAGATTTTAACTACTTGTGACTTGAATGGTGCCGGCTACCGGAATCGAACTGGTGACCTACTGATTACAAGTCAGTTGCTCTACCTACTGAGCTAAGCCGGCATCAAGTGCAGCGCATTCTAGGTAGAGCGGACGGCCTATGCAACAAAAAAATTACTTTACGCGCACTTTCGCTCACAAATCAGTCAATTTTGCATGCTGTCATGCAATTCGCAGCCTGCGGCGTGCAAACATTCATCACTTGCGGCAATCATTCTCTACAATTTTATCCACTTTTTGCAAGCATTGAGAGCCCCTTTCTCCGTGTCGGGCTTCTCAAAACACGTAACCTGCGTCGGTAAACCGTGAGCGGGATCGATGCACCAAAAAGAGGATCGCTGCCCAGGTTCGTGGCGTGAACTACACTTATTGCTCGCTCTTTCGCCGTGGCTATGCCTTTCGTCGTTCTGGCGCAGTTATTGCTTATCTTCATTACCCCCATCTCTGGAGGAATGACCGATGAAAATAGTGCCTATCAACGCCGCTACGCTCCCGATTTATCGCGATGAATTGGCTCGCCTGTTGACCGATGCGGTCACCCACGGTGCTTCAGTGGGCTACGACACCTTAATCCCGCATGAAGACGCCGAGAGTTACTTCCACAGCCTGCGTCCCGCCTTGGCCAAAAGCGAGCTGCTATTGTGGATTGCCCGCGACGAACGCGGCGTCGTTGGCACCGTGCAACTCGAGCTCTGCCAGAAACCGAATGGCCGTAATCGTGCGGAGGTGGTGAAGCTATTGGTGCATAGCCGCGCTCGCCGCAACGGCGTAGGTCTGGCGCTGATGAAGACGTTGGAGCAGGCGGCACTGCAACAGCAGCGCGGGCTATTGTACCTGGATACGCAGGCTGGCTCAGCGGCTGAAGCGCTTTATCGTAGCCTGGGTTATCGCTGTTTGGGCGAGCTACCGGATTATGCAGCGGGCCCCGATGGGCATTATCATCCGACCGTCATTTATTACAAACGTCTATTCACCGTAAACCAACCTTCGCGCGCCATTGCCTGCTAGCCTTCAAGCGGTATCCGGCCCCGATGATACCGCCTTGCAACCCCGCCTTATCAACTGCGCGCCGCTTCGCACAATTGACATAAACTGCTGCCTATCGACAACTTTTGCGAAAAAAGTCTACGCCAAAAACGAAGCTGTCTATAATATGCAGCTTGTTTATTCTCTGGAGTTGGCGTCCGGCGCCTTTCCCAACCTGCGTTAACAGGCAGAATTTGGCTTATGATAAAAAGAGATCAATCTTTAGCAACGCCTTACCTACAGTTCGATCGTACCCAATGGGCTGCGTTGCGAGATTCGGTGCCGCTGACGTTATCGGAAGAAGAGATCGTTAAGCTGAAAGGGATTAACGAAGATCTCTCGTTGGAAGAAGTTGCGCAGATTTATCTGCCGCTGTCACGACTATTGAACTTCTATATCAGTTCCAACCTGCGCCGACAGGCGGTGCTCGAGCAATTCCTCGGCACCGACGGGCAAAAAATTCCCTATGTCATCGGCATCGCCGGCAGCGTAGCCGTAGGTAAGAGCACGACCGCACGTCTGTTGCAGGCGTTGCTGAGCCGCTGGCCGGAACACCGCAGCGTTGAGTTGATCACGACCGACGGCTTCTTGCATCCTAATAAGGTGCTGAACGAACGCGGCCTGATGAAGAAAAAAGGCTTCCCGCAGTCTTACGATATGCATAGCCTGGTGAAATTCGTGTCAGAAGTGAAATCCGGCGCCAAACGCGTTACCGCTCCGGTTTATTCTCATTTAATCTATGACGTTGTACCTGAGGGTAATAAAGTCATCGAGCAACCGGATATTCTGATCCTGGAAGGGCTTAACGTATTGCAAAGCGGTATGGATTACCCGCACGATCCTCATCGCGTATTCGTTTCCGATTTTGTCGACTTCTCCATATATGTCGATGCCCCGGAGACGCTATTGCAAAGCTGGTATATCAATCGTTTCCTGAAATTCCGTCAGGGCGCATTTTCCAATCCCGATTCTTATTTCCATAACTATTCAAAATTGCCGGAACCGGAAGCGATTAATATCGCTACACAATTGTGGAATGAAATTAACGGCTTGAATTTGCAGCAGAATATACTACCTACCCGCGAACGCGCCAGCCTGATCATGACCAAAAGCGCCAACCATGCCGTTGAAAGCGTGCGCTTAAGAAAGTAAGACTACCGATCGCTCAAGGGGACGGTAACGTCCCCTTGGTTGCGCTCGCTATTCTGCACTGCGCAGCGATATCTCTCCGCCGATAAAGGGTTTGATCTCCCCATCTTGTTCCAGCAGCAGTGCCCCCTGCGAATCGATGCCTCGTGCGATCCCTACAATCTGCCGCTCACCAATCAGCAGTTTGACCGGTCTGTCGATAAAATTATCCAACGTGCGCCAACGACCAATGAATGGCCCCAGCCCATCTATCTCGAATTGTTTTAACGACTGCCGCAATTCATTGAGCAAAGTAGCAGTCAGCTCATTACGATCGATGTTAATGCCGGCTTCTTGCAGGTTGATCCAACCTTGGTTGATCCCCCCGGCATTGGTATCCCGCATCGCCAAATTAATGCCAGCACCGATGACCAACTGAGCCGCATCGCCAGTTTTTCCTGTCAACTCGACCAGGATCCCTGCCAATTTGCGATCATTCAGGTAGAGGTCGTTGGGCCATTTTACTCGCACGTCTTTAGCACCAAGGCGCTGCAAGACCTCCGCCATCACCATGCCGATCACCAGGCTCAGCCCCATCGCCGCAGCTGGCCCCTGTTCCAATCGCCAAAACATCGACAGGTATAAATTGGCGCCAAACGGCGAAATCCACTGGCGCCCACGACGACCGCGGCCAGCCAGTTGATACTCAGCGATGCAGGCGTCGCCAGATTGTAGTGTTTCGATACGATCCAGCAAATATTGATTGGTAGAGTCGACTACCGGCAACACGGTAACGCGTTTGTCGTCCAACCCTTTTAGAATGCGTTCCGCCTCCAATAGCGGCATGGGGGCAGGCAAGCTGTACCCTTTGCCAGGCACGGTAAAGACATCCAGCCCCCACTCGCGAATGGTTTGAATATGCTTATTGATCGCAGCACGGCTCATGCCGAGTGACTCACCGAGGTGTTCCCCGGAATGGAATTCGCCGTCGGCCAACAACGCGATCAGTTTTAACGGAACCTTGGTATCTTTCATGACAGCACCGCCACGGCATTCAGCTCACCGGTCGCGCCAATAAAGCGCACCTCAGGCTCCAACCACACACCGAATTTATCGGCCACCGTCTTGCGTACGTGGCGCGCCAGCGCCACCACATCCTGGCTGTGGGCATTGTCGATGTTCACCAGCACCAGCGCCTGCTGGCGGTGTACCGCAGCACCACCGATGCGATATCCTTTCAGCTCGCATTGGTCGATAAGCCAGCCGGCGGCCAGCTTCACCTGACCATCCTGCTGCGGATAATGCGGCATGCCAGGATATTTGGCGACGAGTTCTGCGGCTTTCTCTGCGTTCACCAAAGGATTCTTGAAGAAGCTGCCGGCATTGCCGGTTTCGCGCGGATCGGGCAGCTTGCTGCGACGCATAGCACATACGGATTCAAATACCTGAAGCGGCGTCACCGTGGTGGGCTCCAGCTTGGCCAGATCGCCGTAACTCAATTTGGGTTGCCACTGTTTGTTGAGACGCAGACCCAGCCCGACAATGACATGCCCAGTTTGGAAACGGTGCTTGAAAATGCTTTCCCGGTAGCCAAAACCACACTCGGCAGCCGGGATGCGATCGATAGCGCCGGTAGAGAAGTCCAGCAAATCGACATACTCGCAGACGTCTTTCAATTCGACGCCGTAGGCGCCGATGTTCTGAATAGGGGCGGAACCGGCCAATCCAGGGATCAACGCCAGGTTTTCCAGGCCGCAGATCCCAGCCTGCAGCGTATATTGCACCAGGTCATGCCAATTTTCACCGGAGCTGACGTGGAGATACCAGGCATCGTTATCTTCTCGAACATCGATACCCTTCAACTGATTGACCATTACCGTGCCCGAGAAATCCTCCAGGAACAGCACGTTGCTACCTTCACCGAGAATCAGCAGCGGCTCCTGACGCTTGCGCGTTTGTTGCCACACCTTGAGCATCAGCTCAATTCTATCGGCCATGATCAGGTGCGCTGCGTTGACCGGGAGCGCAAACGTATTGTGGTTTTTTAAAGACGCGCTTTCAGTAGACATAACGTTCAGTACCTATACGGAAATAATCTTTCGCCTAGTCTACTCGATTCGAGGCGTCTGGCTAATATTTGTTTTAATTAACGTGAAATTTATCGAATAATACACTAAAGAATTAAGATTTATCTTTGATATAGCCAGATATTTCTTATCAACACATTAATAAATAGGCATTTTTATTATTTAAATAATAATCTGAAGCTATCAATTATATATTAATCTGGCTATTTCTCCGGCAAAAAAACATTATGATTCCTTATAAGAATAAGCTACATATGCCAAAAAGGTATTTTTCAAAGTAATAGATACAGTCAGGATATTT
>NZ_CAMFLB010000068.1:0-4604 GCF_945957435.1 Serratia sp. PL7
CAGGTGGCGGGCAACCTCAGTTCAATGCAAATGCACTTAAACAAATCAAAGTACCTATTCCTTACCCAAATGAAGCGGGAAAATCCCTTTCGGAGCAGGCACGCATTGTTTCTGTCCTGGATAAGTTTGATATTTTAGCCAGTTCAATCACTGAAGGTCTGCCCCGTGAAATTGAACTGCGCCAGAAACAGTACGAATATTACCGAGATTTGCTGTTCAGTTTCCCTAAACCTGATTACGTAACGAACTGACATCAGCGACACTGCCGGTGAGAGCCACTGACTGGCAGTGCTTTGCACAGATATTACCCGATGCTCAAGCCGTAAGTGCATCGTTTCACCCTTCGCAGTATAACGACAGCAGGGAGCAATATGACGCAGCAGACCAGAACCATCGCCGAATCCAATAACTTCATCGTGCTGGATAAATACGTCACGGAATGGGAAGCGAGTGACCGCTACCAGAGTGAGTCGGAGTTAGAGCGTGAACTGATTCAGGATTTACGTAATCAGGGTTATGAGTTTGTGCCTGATTTAACCTCTCAGTCGGCTATGCTGGCCAATGTGCGGGTGCAGCTTCAGGCGCTGAATCAGGTGGTATTTAGCGAAGGGGAGTGGCGGCGCTTTACTGAGGGTTATCTCGATAACCCCAGTGATACTCTTATCGATAAAACCCGTAAGATTCATGATAACTACATTTGTGATTTCACTTTTGATGATGGTCGTCTTGAAAATATCAGTCTTATCGACAAGAAAAATCTTATCCGTAATAAGTTGCAGGTTATCCAGCAATTTGAACAGACGGGAACGCATGCGAATCGCTATGATGTAACAATACTGGTCAATGGACTACCACTGGTACAGGTTGAACTGAAGAAGCGTGGTGTGGCGATTAGGGAGGCCTTTAACCAGATTCATCGCTACAGCAAAGAGAGTTTTAATAGCGAAAATTCGTTATTCAAGTTCCTTCAGGTGTTTGTGATTTCTAATGGGACGGATACCCGTTACTTTGCCAATACGACTAGACGGGATAAAAATAGTTTCGATTTCACCATGAACTGGGCGCGGTCTGACAATACACTGATTAAAGACCTGAGAGACTTTACGGCCACGTTCTTCCAGAAACATACCCTGCTGAATATCCTGTTTAATTACTCGGTATTTGATACCAGCGACACACTGCTGATTATGCGCCCCTACCAGATTGCAGCCACTGAACGCATCCTCTGGAAAATTAACAGTGCGTTTCAGTCAAAGAAATGGAGCAGCACTGACGGAGGCGGGTTTATCTGGCATACGACAGGCTCAGGAAAAACCCTGACCAGTTTTAAAGCCGCCCGACTCGCAACTGAACTGGATTTCATCGATAAAGTCTTCTTTGTGGTTGACCGCAAAGACCTCGATTATCAGACCATGAAAGAGTATCAGCGTTTCTCACCGGACAGCGTCAACGGCTCTGACAGCACCGCGGGACTGAAACGTAATATCGATAAAGATGACAATAAAATCATTGTCACGACTATCCAGAAGCTGAATAACCTGATGAAGGGGGATGCAGATTTAGCCGTCTACCAGAAACAGGTCGTCTTTATTTTTGATGAATGTCATCGCAGCCAGTTCGGGGAAGCCCAGAAAAACCTGAAGAAGAAATTTAAACGTTTTTATCAGTTTGGTTTCACAGGCACACCGATTTTTGCCGGTAAAAATGCGCTGGGTGCGGAAGATACTGCCAGTGTATTTGGTAAGGAATTGCATGCCTATATCATCACCGATGCCATCCGTGATGAAAAAGTCCTGAAATTTAAGGTGGATTACAATGATGTGCGCCCGCAATTTAAGGCGATAGAAACCGAGACGGACGAGAAGAAAATTACTGCGGCAGAAAACAAACACGCCCTGCTGCACCCTAATCGGATTGAGGAAGTGACAAACTACATCCTTCAGCACTTCCGGCAAAAGACCCATCGGGCTTTCCCCGGCGCTAAGGGCTTTAACGCTATGTTCGCCGTCAGTAGCGTCGATGCCGCCAAAGCCTACTATGAATCCTTCAGATACATCCAGAAGTTAAGGGCTGAGCAGGACAGCAGTTATAAGCCCCTGACGGTTGCGACCATTTTCTCGTATGCTGCCAATGAAGCACAGGATGCTATCGGTGATATTAACGATGAGAGTATTGATACCTCAGAGATGAACCCAGGCTCCCGTGAGTTTCTGGAATCTGCCATCGCTGACTATAACGCCGCCTTTAAAATGAATTTCAGCACTGATGGCAACGGTTTTCAGGATTACTACCGCGACCTGGCTAAACGGGTTAAGTCTCAGGAAGTGGACCTGCTGATTGTAGTGGGTATGTTCCTGACCGGCTTCGATGCTCCGGCACTGAACACGTTGTTTGTCGATAAGAGCCTGCGTTATCACGGGCTGATGCAGGCATTCTCGCGTACCAACCGGATTTATAACGCCACGAAAACCTTTGGTAATATCGTCACGTTTCGGGACTTAGAGCAGGCCACCATTGATGCCATTACCCTGTTCGGGAAGAGCAACACCAAAAGTGTGGTCATGGAGAAAAGCTATACCGAATACATGGAAGGCTTCACTGATGCAGTCACGGGTGAAACACGTCGTGGTTTTATCGATATTGTCCGTGAGCTGGAGACCCGCTTTCCTGACCCGGCAGATATCACTTCTGAAAAAGAGAAAAAAGCCTTCATCAAACTGTTTGGCGAATACCTGCGGGCTGAAAATATTCTGCAAAACTACGATGAGTTCACGGCACTGAGAGCGATTCAGACAGTGGATATCAGTGACCCTGCCGCCGTTGACGCTTTTAAGGCTGAACATTTCCTTGATGATGAAAAACTGGCAGCACTCCAGTCCATCCGGTTACCTTCCGAACGAGAAGTACAGGACTATCGTTCAAGCTACAACGATATCCGTGACTGGCAGCGCAATGAGCGCGAAAGTAATGTGAAGGGCAATACGACAGTCAGCTGGGATGACGTGGTGTTTGAAGTTGACTTGCTGAAGTCTCAGGAAATCAATCTCGATTACATTCTTGAACTGATTTTTGAATACAACAAACAGCACCCGAACAAAGAGACACTGAAGGAAGAGGTCACCCGGCTTATCCGTGCCAGTCTGGGGAACCGGGCGAAAGAAGGGCTGATGCTGGAATTTATCGGGCAGACAGATATAGATAACCTGCCGAATAAAGAGTCCGTGATAGAGCAGTTCTACACCTTCGCTCAGGCCGCTCAGCAGCGGGAAGCGGAGGCATTGATTCAGGAAGAGAATCTCAATCACGATGCTGCCAGGCGTTATATCAGTGCGTCACTCAAGCGTGAATATGCCACTGAAAACGGGACGGCTCTGAATGAAGCGTTACCGAAACTCAGTCCGCTAAATCCACAGTATAAAACCAAGAAAAAGACGGTGTTTCAGAAGGTCTCAGCATTCATTGATAAGTTCAAAGGGGTGGGTGGAAGGATCTGATGTTGTTCAGGAGGCTGCGGCCTCCTGATTTTTGTAAAAGACATGAATTACAACACCCTGCGACAACAGGTACCTGAGATACAATTATTCGCTCCCTGAAGTGATGCAAACTTCCTGCTGGAGGTGATCAAGTAATTTGCGAGTGAGTGATCAACTGATTTGCGAATGGGGGATCAGATACATGCAAATACACAGGGAGGGGGCTGGGCCGGGCGATCCGGTCAGCGTTGCGGTTTCCGGCGATTTGCGGCCGGTGGCCGGTTAAGTCCGGCGCGGTCGCCTTCCATGCCCTGACGGGCATAAGAAAATAAAACCGCCATGCTGCGGTCATTCATGATTTTGTGGTGTAGCGATAAATAGTCATGCGAGAAACGTTGAAGCGCTTAGCAACTGCACCAACTGTCATTTCAGGATCAGCAAGTAAGATTCTAATTTGTTTAACATCTTCTTCAGAAAGTGACGGTTTTCTCCCTCCCACACGGCCCCTTGCGCGTGCAGCTGCAAGGCCTGAGCGCGTTCTTTCAATATTGCGGTTGCGTTCAAAGCTAGAGAATATCGCCATCAGATGCGTATAGATTTCCCCTATAACTGGCGCATTTGTGTCTATTCTGTCCTTGATGGCTATGAAAGTTATTCCGCGTTTCTTCAGGTCGTCGAGTAAAGTAATGACTTGACCCAATGAACCGCCGAGCCGATCTAGTGCCCAAACTACTAGGGTATCTCCCTCGCGCAATGCTTTCAGGCAGTTCTCCAGTTCCGGCGCACCTTTTTTGTCGCGCTTGGGGCCGCTACGTGAGGTCTGATCCTGATAGATTTGCTCACATCCAGCTTTTGTTAGTTCGTCAACCTGGTGCGCCACATCCTGAAGATGCGTAGATTTACGTGCATAGCCGATTTTCATTCTTTTCACGCTAATTAGTTATGGGGTTATTGTTATGTTGATATAGTAACGAGTTTTGTTACATGAGGGGAGTCATTTTTCGGGAGAAGTCAGGACTTTTCAAGACTGTCACAAAAACCATCGTTTTTGATACATTAATTGTGTCAACATTGTTGATACATTAGGAAAGGGTGATGGGTAATGACTCCAACTTACTGATAGTGTTTTAT
>NZ_CAMFLB010000069.1:0-4588 GCF_945957435.1 Serratia sp. PL7
CTTTGCTTCTGGCGTCGACATCTATTTTTCAGGCGATCGAGGGCTTTGTTGAATAAATCGGAGCTGCATAAAAAACCCGGGAACCTGAGTTGCCCGGTTTTTTCAACAAACGGTGCTCTTAATATATTCACACCTGTGATCACACTTTTTAACCCTCAAGCCTTTTACGTCGCAGCTTTAATTCCTGCTAACATTCGCTAATGTGAAAACCTGAATATTCAACCTCTCATGATATGAAATTGCAATATACACATTCTCCTTCATTGTTGAATGTGATAGATAATTGATGTCTAAAAAAGACGTCAGTCTATCCCGCAGAACTTTCCAATAAGTGTGAGCAGGCTATTTTATATGAAGCTGTATTCTAGTCGTTTGTTTATTTATTTAAATTGAGGGAGGTACGCTTTGTTGATCTCAATCATTTCATCCAGAATCTGTTTAGTAATATGCCCTTTTCTTACCAGCGGGTTAATGGTTAATGCCTGCAGGGCAGCGCCATAATCGCCTTCAACCCCTGCCTTAACGGTTAATTCTTCAAAGGCTTTTTGGAGCTGTAATGTTCCACGGATTGCCGGATTTTCAATGGCAGGAATATTTAATGGGTGTGCCCCCGACGCGGTAATCAGCGAGGTGACTTCAATCGCACAATCTGATGGCAACTCAGAAATCGTACCGTTATTGCGCGTATTGACGTGCATGAGGATACCTTTATTATTATAGATGCTATTAATCAATTCACATGCCGCATCAGAATAGTAAGCACCGCCCCGCTCCTCAAGCTGTTTAGGCTTAATCGCGAGATTAACATCCTCATATAATTTGAACAGTTCTTTTTCGATCGCTTGGACTTCTTCGCCACGCGTTATGAAGTCTTTCGCATCCATCTCCTTATGTTCAGCCTCATCCTGCATATAGTAGTACTGATGATAGCCACATGGAATTGCACCAAGTTGTTTCAGTTGCTCGGGTACCCATGTTACCTTGCCAAGGTTTTTCGGCAGTTCAAAGTCATCCCCTGAACACATTCTATCAATGACGTCTTTAATATGGTCTTTCCCAAGATGATCCCAAATGTGGAATGCATGGATAAAATGGTTTAGGCCTGCAAACTGGATCTGAACCTTTTTCCCAAGCAGTTCCTCAATGCCGTATTGAGTAATCACAGGGACATTGCATAAACCAATCACTTTAACGTTAGTATGCTTTAATACTGTTTCAGTAATGATACCTGATGGATTAGTAAAGTTAATCAGCCAGGCATCCGGGCATATTGCTTCAATATCCCGACAAAGATCCAGCGTAACCGGAATGGTGCGCATGGCTTTTGCAAACCCGCCGATGCCATTGGTCTCCTGGCCAATCATTCCATATTTATGTCCAAGGCGTTCGTCTTTAATTCGTGCAGGGATCATGCCCACCCGCATTTGAGAGCACACAAACGATGCGCCCTCTAACGCCTCGGCGCGGTTAAATGTTATCGTGAGATTAATAGGCAAGCCAGCCTTTTGAATCATTCGGATGGCTAGCGCACCAACAGTTTCAACTTTATAGCGGCCTTCTTCAATGTCATAGAGGACGATATCAGTAATAGGCAGTTCGTGATACCGCTTGATGAAGCCCTCCACTATTTCCGGAGTATAGCTGGAACCACCACCAATAATTGCGATTTTAAGCATTTTGTTTCTCCTTACATTGACGATACAACTCAACAATTTCAGTTGCCATTTCTTTGCATAACATACCGTTCATAATATGATCTTGGATGTGGGTTAAAATCAGAGTCATCGTAACTTTGCCTTTACCTTCATCTAAACCAATTAACTCTGTCTGGCATTTATGGACTTCTTTAAATATTTCATCAGAGATCTGTAACTGATGAAGTGCTTCGGCATAACATCCCTCGCGGGCTTTATAAATAGCATTCATCGCCGCGCTTTTTCCCGCACCGGCCTGGCAAAGCAAATTCATTAAATATTCTTCATCAAGAAGAGAATGAGATTCCATAATTAAACCTATATCTGTTGTTTACATTAAATTATTCAGTTCGAAGGTGCTGTTCCGACTCTTCTTTTAATAATGATCTTTCATATATCTTAAAGAAGGGGAAATAAATAATGGTGGCAAGTGTAAAGTTAATCGCAACAATGACCAGAGCCTGAATTGACCAGTTTGTTGACCACATGGCACCAATCGGTGCTGGAGTCGTCCATGGCGGAATAATCACGATTCGATGGAGTAGCTCAAGTTTAAATGCAAACCATGTCACAGTACCGCAAACGAGAGGCGCCACGACCCATGGAATGAAAAACAAAGGGTTGAGAACAATTGGCGTACCAAATACTACCGGCTCATTTATGTTAAAACATCCTGGGATTAATGATAATTTTCCAATTGATTTTAAATGTAATGAGCGTGACCGCAAGAACAGTAGGACTAACCCAAAGGTCGCTCCTGATCCCCCCAGCTGAATAAAAAAATCAATGAATGGCTGAGCAAAAATTGTAGGTAGTTCTTTCCCTGGAACGCCTGCGGCGAGAGCTTGCTGGTTCACCGCTAAGTTTGATAAAACAAATGGGGCGATAACTCCGCTCGCAATCGTTGCCCCATGAACACCAGCCCACCATAGCACCTGAGCAATGAGCGTGATCATCAGTACGGCCCACAGACTGTCAGAAGCAGAAATGAGCGGTTTGAATGCCTGCATGATTAACTCAGGAATGATCATCCCCGTTTTCTGGTAAATAAACACACTCAGGGGATATACAACAATCATCACTAAGGCTATTGGAATCAGTAAGTCAAAAGATTGCCTGATTTTATCGGGGACTTGCTCTGGTAATTTCAATCCAATGTTGTTTTTTATTAAAAATTGCATCATTTCAGGAATAAAAATCCCGATGATCATTGCTGTAAAAATCCCCGTTCCCCCCATGTTTTTTATAGGTAACGCTCCATCAGTCATGGGGGCTGAAAGCATTAAAAAGGTGACCAGTGATAAGAGGCCCGCAAGAAATGGGTTAAGCTTACGGTAGTTTTTGGCTAAGTGATAACCGAGCCCAGTGACGACCCATAATGCCATCATAGCCATAGTATAATTATACGGGGCCATAATTTCATTATGATATTTAGTTGCAAATACAGTCCAAAAATTCACAGTTTGCTTTGAGAATGGAGGGTACGCAATAACCAGTGCAAAGGAACCCACAATAATAAAAGGGATCGCACCAATGAAAGCATCCCTAATTGCCATAACATGTCGCTGGGCCCCAATTCTGCCAGCAAAAGGTGCAAGATGCTCTTCCAAAAAATAGAATAATTTGTTTTTCATAAGACACCTGATAAGTAGATTTTTGACAGGTCCCGATTTAGGCCTGCTTTTCTATTAAGCATGCCGCAATCTTTCTTTTTTATTCTAAAACATGGTGATTAATTTTTTGACAAGGCTTGATTTAGGATGGCTTCGCCATTAAGCATTCCATAATCTTTCATTTCTATTTTATAACACGGCTTATTTGACTCATCGCATCGCTTTTTGAAATCCTTGAATTTGTAACTGACCTGGGGAGCCACCATGCAAATATCATAACGTGGTAGCACATCTTCAAATTCAGAAATTGAATAGGCTTCAATTTCTACATCAAGATTTTTCTCTGTGACCACCTTCCTCATTTTATTAACAACCATTGATGTCGACATACCTGCAGCACAACATAAAAAAATTTTAGTCGTCATAACATCCTCTCATTGAACGTGATTATATTGCGAATGTTTTTTCATCGTGCATAAAATTCAAAACTGTATTGGTTTAACCGGAAAATATTGATGCTATACTCAAATGCTTTCCCCTCTTCATACTCCCCAATTGAAATAACTTTCAACAGTGGGTGGTTGATTTTAACATCAAGCATTTTACTTAGTTTTTTATCAGCGAGTTCAACGGACACAATTTGTTTATTCCCATAAATATGCATTCCTTTCGAACGAACATAGCTATATTTTGAGCCTGACATAATCTCGACGGTCAGGTCCGAAAACATATTGACTGGCATATACGTTCTTTCAAAAATCTCAGGCTCATTATTGATATACCTGATGCGCTCAATATGAAATACCTGATCTGTAGGTGCCAGGCTAAGCCGCTCACCGGCGACGGCATCTGGATGAATGACCTCAAATGTGATGACTTTGGTCGTGACCTCTTTTCCTTGTTGCTTAATCTCTTGCTGAAAACCGGTTAACTCAGCGGCGCCATGAATCGCTGATTTATTCTTTTTAACATAAGTGCCTGACCCTTTGACTCTTACCAACAGGTCCTGCTCCATCAGTAAAGCCAACGACTTACGTAGCGTCATCCTGCTTACGTTATAGATCTCACACAACGCCACTTCGGGGGGAAGCATGTCTCCTTCCGAATAAAAACCTTCATTAATTTTATAGACGAGATCATCCGCAATACTGATATAAACAGGCTTCATAGCAACTCTTGTACATATTCATGAATGTACATATCGTATACATATCACGCCATCATGTATACCATTAGTATACCCATGAGTTTGTTATTTTGTGACCGTTATCACACCCAACT
>NZ_CAMFLB010000070.1:0-4399 GCF_945957435.1 Serratia sp. PL7
CACTTGAGCAATCAGGTGAACAGCTTGCGCGGTCAGGTCGAGAGCTTGAGCGACAATGTCAGCCGGTTAATGCGCTCGTAAAACAGCACGAACACCAGCTGAAACTGGAAAAGCAGCGCACCCGCTATCACGGCCCGACGCTTTAGCACCGCTCATGCGGGATGCCCCACGTAGACGCAATATTATATTGGTGTACAATGTACATCAATAATGCAAAGGGAATGACACAGTGAGCCATGCGATAGAGTTTATCGAAACGCCGATGTTTACCCGTCAGATAAAGCAAATCGCCACGGACGACGAGCTCAAAGAGCTCCAGAAAACGCTGATTGAATCACCGGACAAAGGCGATCTCATCCGACAAACCGGCGGGCTGAGAAAAATCAGAATGGCGACCGGCACACAGGGTAAAAGCGGCAGTGCGCGGGTGATTTACTTTCTGGCCACCGAGGAAATTATCTATCTGGTGATGGCCTACCCGAAAAGTACCAAAGACAGCCTGACGGACGCTGAAAAATCCGACCTGAAAAAGCTGACGAAACTACTGAAAGACGAGGTGTAGCATGAGTTTTTTTGACGAACTGAAAGCGTCTCTGGAAGAAGCCGTCGAGATCAAAAAAGGCGTTAAAGCGCCTGCCCGCGTCACGCGCTACGAACTGGCTGACGTGAAGGCACTCCGCGCCCAGCTGAACGTGACGCAGGATGAAATGGCAAAGGTGCTTGGCACCAGCCTCGACACCATCAAGAGCTGGGAAACTGGCAGGCGTAACCCGACCGGACTGGCGGCTAAGGTGCTGGCGACCATACAGGCCAACCCTAAATTCTTTCAGGAACTTGCCTCACATTAAGGCTTTATGACGGAATGGTTCGACAGAAGCCGCCGTTCGCGTGTAACTTTAACGGCAGAAAAAACAAAGCCCCGATAATCATGTGCTCAACTTGGCGGAAGATACATGATCAATCAGGGCTAGGCATAAAACCTAAGAAGGATATTAGCACATGCAGAGTGCAAGACAACAGCCCGCCATAAGCGCTGGCGTGAGTGACTAACCCAGCCCTCGACCTGTTCAACGACCGCTTACCTAACAAGCCGTACTTTTCGGACGATCTGCATTTTGGTGTACGCATCGCGGGAAAAGAGCGCGCTATTCTGGCTAAATACATCCAGTTCAACCAGCCTCACGCCATGTTCTGGCTCGGTTTTGACGTTGACCGCCTCGGTGCAGCAATCGACTGGAGTGATCGCAATGCGCCCGCGCCTACGCTGACCATCACCAACCCCGAAAACGGGCACGCGCACCTGCTTTACGCACTGAAAACCTCGATACGCACCGCACCTGACGGAAAAATGAAGCCGCTGAAGTACGCTGCTGCCGTAGAGAACGCGCTACGTAAAAAATTGGACGCTGACGTGGGGTATTCGGGGTTAATTTGCAAGAATCCGAACCACGGGTACTGGAAAATTGCCGTCTGGCAGCCAGAACTCTACACACTGGACTGGCTGGCCGACTCGCTAGACCTGAACGCCGCGAACGACAAAGAAATAGTTACCGATTACGGCTTAGGCCGTAACTGCACCTTGTTCGATAAAACCCGCAAGTGGGCCTATCGCGCTATCCGTCAGGGGTGGCCGGAGTATGAACAGTGGCTGCAAGCCTGCTATGAGCGTGCCAGCGCCTACAATCTGCAATTTCCCTTTCCCTTAGATGAAAGTGAAGTAAAGGGGATCTCTAATAGTATTGCTAAATGGACTATAAAAAATTTCTCTGAATATTCTTTCGACGATTTTGTTAAAAAAACACACGCACCTGAAATTCAGTCTCTAAGAGGAAAGAAAAGCAAAGGTGGTGGCAGACCCTCATTGGGAGAGCCTTGGATAATTATGGGTGTTAGCCGGAGAACTTACTTTCGGATGAAAAGTTCAGATAAATAGTATATCTATAGCTTTTAATCCTTTCGCTGTCTTCACTGTATTGAATTGTACTTTTGTTCCTTTTGGTATATCCACTGTGTAATTTTCATTGGGAATATCATCAGATCTGAACATTACATCTCTACCCTGTTCTCTGCGGATAAATCCGTATCCCTTAACTGAGTCAAAAAAATTAACGAAACCATGATCCATAGCTCACGCATCCTTTGGTAAAATTGATCTTAGTTTTTTTCTGAGCTCGTTAGATAGTTTTTTGTTTGATCTACCTACGATCCCCACGTCATAAATGATTTTATTTACCTTTGAAACTTGTTCCTCACTTAAAGGAAGACTGAAGTTTTTAATGTAATTATTAGCTAGGAAAACTATCTTTCTTATTTTGAACTCATCATATAGCGGGAGGATTTTCCCTAGTTTTTCTCTAAGTTCAACTGACTGTTCATGACCAACTCGACTCATCTGAGCTACCTTGCCTGATGCTTTATTCCATAGGGTATGGTATTCAGTCGATGTTCTGTCAACGGCTGATTCTTTTTCACAGATAAAAACTAAATATCGTATGTATCTGCGATTTTCTTTATTTATTTTCGGTGTTTTATGTTTAACCCATAACCCTGTTACATGTAACTTTGAATTAGGGTGGTCTGATTTTTCTATAACGGTCTTGGCGTCATTTAAAGATAAACGGTGCCTATTTATCATCCCTACTACTGTTGTTATCGCTTTTGTTTCTTCTTCTTTTGATAGTTTTTTATCGGAAGAAATAGTAACGTCATCAAGTAGCCTGGTGTAATTCATACCCATATTGTTTATTTTTCTTACTATATTATGCTCATCATTGAAAAATATAAGATTTGCTATATAGCTAGAGCAGCAAGCACCTTGAGGCAACTTACCATCTAAAGTTACTAGTTCTGTCAATGTTTCTGAAATGGATGGTGAGAATCTCATCATGTTTTTGAATATATTTAATATGTCTCTTTTGCTGATGCTAGGGTAGAAGTTTTCTATATCCAAAGATATTATAGTTTTCTTTCCTGCATGAGTTCCGGCATTTGATACATAGTCTCTTTCTTTTAATCCGCCATGAAGATAATTTGGATAATTAACATTTTCAAAGATTTCTTTGTTTATTTTTTTTTGAATATGCTTCAACCCTTTTTTTGGCTCAAAAAGAGTTCTGACCTTTTTGTTCTTACCTGTCTCAATATTGAACGATTTGTATGACTTAGGGATAGATAGCACAATTTTATTGAGCCTCTCTGTCGTAACCCCTAGCATTGCTGCAAGAGAGTCTTGAGAGGCCAATTGAGTACCATTAAACAGAGGTTTCATCATGTTAGGTTGAGTTAAAAGTCGATTAGAAGAATAAGTGAGCTATGAAAGCTAAAGTTTTCCACATAATCAAGTACGGATAGACCTTCATACAAAGGTTTTTCAGTACTTCCATAAAGCCAATCCCTTCTTTTCTACGACTATGACTGTCTCCAGATGCATAGTTATAGGTCTTAGTTACACTTAAGTTGATGTTAAAATTTAACATTTTTGCCTTCCTTCTTGGGTTATGGGTTTTGCCAGACCAGTAAGGAACACAAGGAATAAATCAATTGGCTTTAGGGACTTTTACTCACATTGCCAGACAACTGTCGCCGAAATTTAAGGAGGGTTATCGCGTTTTTGCGCGATGAGCCGACCCTTAGCGGGGATGCCGGTCATGATCTCATGAAGAGATCGCCTTTTCAGGCATAGCTTTCCTTGAGTCAGTGTAACTTTTTTTTAAAGAGCAAAGGGTTGGGCGAGGTTCGCCCGTATCGGGAGTGAGTATATGTTTTTTATAAGAATGAAGTCACGAAAAAACGCATGGCACTAAACAACCTATATCAGATAACAGCCCTCTCTTTTATCAGGGGGCTTTTTTTGCCGCGAACACAGAATCTGACATACTACAGTATACTTTAAGCCAGTACACACAGCGTCCCCTCTACGAGGTGCCGTCTGTGACTGGTTCAGGGGGCTCGCCGCCCCCCGAAACCCCGGGCATCCGCTGCGAAACTTTCGCACTTTGGGTGCGAATATTTCTCAGCGGAGTGAGAATGGAAAAGCGCACGAGAGAGATCAAAATCCGTCTGACCGACTCAGAGCATCAGCGTCTGATAGACCGGTGTGACCGAACCCATCTGGCTGAATGGCTGCGTCAGCTCGGTCTGGGAGAACACACCGCCCGAAAGCGCCGTCTTCCTGACGTTGCGCCCGAACTGCTGCGACAGGTCAGCGGGATAGGCAACAACCTCAACCAGATCGCCCGACGCCTTAACCAGCTTGACGGGCTTACCCCCACGGAGCGGGTTTCCCTGCTGGCGGTGCTCAACAGCCTTGACCGCAATCTGGGTGAACTGCTGGAGCAGCATCGTGATCATTAAAATTCACTCACGCGGTGCCGGTTCGGGCAGTGGCCCCGTCGATTAT
>NZ_CAMFLB010000071.1:0-4036 GCF_945957435.1 Serratia sp. PL7
TTTTTTATATTCCTTTGACCTTTGCTTTTTTTACCTCCTATTATTTTATGATACATATTAAATTCTCCTTTTAATATCTTCTATCTCATTTGTTATTTCTTCGAATAAATTTATAAAATCTTCTGCAAACTCATGGGAAATAAATTTATCAATATCAGTATTTATTGCTCTTGCTATCTGGTTAATATTAACACCTATTTTATGAAGCTGATAATACACATCACCATTTTCATTTTTGGAAATTTCTTTTTTGAGTTTAAACTCTTTATTGAGTATTAACTCCCTTATGGCTTTCGCCCTTGGCTTTTTCAGCATAGAAGCCAGTTCTTCAACCTGTGCAAATTCTTCGTCATTGAAGCATAGCGTGACGCTGTGCTTCCTATGGTATCTATCCTTGTAGCTCACTGTAAGCCTCCTGTGTTCGGTTTTAAGGGGATTGAAGGGGGAACCCCTCACAAGCGACAATACGAAGTATTGTCTGAGCTTGCTGTTATATAGTTTTCCACTTATATATTAATTAATACATATAAAAATTAAGTCAATAGCTGAATAAAAAATAATCAATTTAAATTTGGGTTTTATATATAACCGTGAACAAATAAAGCCATTTTGCAAATGGCTTTTTTGTGAGGGGTTGACCAACTGAACGAAGTGAAGGCGGTAGTTATTTTTTCGCTTTGGCTTCTTCTTTTGCCAAAACTTCAAACAATGGATGGTATTTTATTAATTTGTTTTCTCTGATTGTTTTAAGGACTTTTAAACTCTCAACCTTTTTAAGACTAAATTTTCTATTAAAATCTCGCAATGTAATTTCTACATTATCAAGCAAAAAATCTTTGTATTTTTGCAAGTTGTTTAATTCTTTTTCTGCTGCTTTTTTTAAATATTCCTTTCTAACTTCTTTGGCACCAGATTTTAAATCTACTTTGTAATCTAAAAATCTTTTTATACTGGATAAAAACATTAATGAAACTTTTATGCCATAGTCAAAAGATTTTGCCTGAATTTCGGTTCCTTCTTCTTTCAGCAAAATATGATATATTGCTGCATATTTCCAACTTAACATAAAATATGTTCTGAAAAATGTTCCGTTTGTTTCCTCCCCTAATATGTGATCAAATTTTTCTTTGTAAACCATATAAAAATGGTCATAGATTTTTCTGCATTCTGGTGAATATGTATAAATTACATTTGTTTTTACAGTTGAAAAGAAATTATCTAATCCCTCTTTGAGTGATTCGATTATTTCTTCCACTGTCCAAGTTGGGACAACTTTTTCACCTCTTTCTGCATAAACAAAATTGTGTCTTCTTCCTAATCCATCATTAATACTTTCCTGATCAAAGTTTCTTGCAAAACTATCAATAGTATTCAAAAATAAACCACTCATAACGATACTTTCAGTTTCAATAGTATCGTTCTTCGTAACTCTACGGGCTTTATCATTATCATGGATCTTTAACATTGTTTTTCTGGTTTCAACCATAGAACCTCCCGGCATTAATTTTTTCATAAACTGGGAGTATTCGTCTTCTATCCAGAAAATCGGCTGTATTGGTTTTCCGAAATTATCAATTTTCTTTTCTGCTTTTGCTAACTCTGAAATGAATGCTGCCGAACCGTCAGCACCTTCAAAATTAGGTCTAATCATTGGCTTTTCTTCTATATCTTTTGGTATAGAACTTTCAATAATTTTTGCTGATGTGGTTTTTGCTGCACCAGAAGGTGCAAGTATTAAAGTCCAAGTGTTTAAGTAATCCGCTGGGCTTGTAGGATGCTTATACATTATATTGTTATTAACACTAAAAGCACTTAAATAGCTTAAAAATGAAAATATCGGTAAAGCTGGTGGTATGTCGGTTTCACTAACAAATTTAGAATATATCAAAGATAATGGATCTATATTTTCTGATAAACCTAAATTATGGGGGTTTGGTATTATAGGTAAAACATCAATAAAATTTATATTCACTTCGTGAGTTTCTACTTTTGGCTCTTTGCTAATTGCTTCTGCTATTTCGTTCGTTAAAACTATTTCTTCTTCTGTTAAATTAAATACCTTTTTCAATCTTATCATAATTAAATCCTCCTATTATATATACAGTTATAACATAGGATTTTAACTTGTCAAATGTTTACATTAAAAAAATCAGACATTTTTTATTTTGTCGGATTTTAACCCCAAAAAATGCACTGCCAAAAACATACCACCCCCCCCCTGTTTGACACTCTGACATTCTGACAAATCTTGTAAACTATTGATTTTAAAGGATTAAAAAAAAATTTTGTCAGAGATTTGTCAGAAAAAATCAGTACTCTTTTGACAAAGCTAATGACAAAAAATGTAATATATTGATTATAAAAGGAAAATTAACTTATCAGAATGTCAGAACTTTTCTGACAAAATGGATTTTAAAGAAAACAGGCAATTTTCAGCCCTCATTTGTCAGAAAATATCATGTTTTTTGTTTTGACATTTGTTGTCATGGTTTTTCTGCAAAACATATGACGTTTTCTTTTGTGGTTTTTATGACACTATGACACCTTATGACAGAAAACCGTCCTACCGGACAGGTCAACCCCTCACAAGCAAGAACCAGCCTGACGGCTGGCTCTCACTTGTTCACGGTTAAAGTTTTATCATAGTGATCTAGTAGTGTTGTCATCATATTTTTAATATGGTTTATATCGTCTTCTGTTGTAACTTCCCTGATTTTTGATTTTGAGTTTTTCTTCTTCGATTTTTCGTCTTTTTTCGAATTTTTGCCTGTGTTCATTCTTCCTTGTATATGCTGAAAACGTTCGTATGTATCTTCCAAAAGTAGAAATAATTGAGTGTACAGATCTTCTACATACTCCAAATCTTCCTTCAGTTGTATCAATCGACTTTCTGAATTGCTGTTGTTTTCTTCCAGCTTCTTCAAGTCTCGAACTAACAAATTGTTGTTGCTGATTAATTTTTTCAATATCTCTTGCTCTTGTAGTTCCTGCTGTTTCTTCTGTTGCTGTTTTAGTTTTATATTCTGTATTAATTGACTCATTGTTTACAATCTCCATATTATCAGTGCGAATATACATACTTGAAAAACCATCGTTATTACTAACATTGATAAAATCGCCGTTAGTATATTTATATCCAATATCTTGATCTTCTCTTTGAATACTTTGTCTATTTTCTGATATATTTTTGAACGATGGTTTTTTAAACTTTGATCTATTTCTGATTTCTCGTTTTTCAATTCTTTCTGCAAATGTTCTTTTAAGCTCTGTGAGTTTTTCTCTAACAAACTCTGGATCTCTTGTAGGTTTTGGGTTGAATTCTTTTCTATAATCGCTGTAATCTCTTCCCTCTTCATATATATCTCCTTTCAGGACAATGGGTTTATCGTCATCAAACAAATCAGATTTAATTGATATTTGATTTTTTCGTATTCTGTTTATTTTAACACCTTTCATGTTTTCAATATGTTTGATGGTTTGATCTCTATTTTCCAACTCTTCATTAATAATTAATGCCATTATTTCAGTATTAATATTTTCAATAAATTGTTTTTTATCTTCTGGAATATTGGTTTTTGGTTTGTTGGTTAATGTGTTTTTATTTTCTTTCTCTTCAAATGGACTTGATAAATTATTTTCATAATTAATTATTTCAGAGTAGTTATTTACCAACCCACGATCTCTTTTATCTAAATATACAGTGTATGATCTTCTGTCTTGTAAACTGTTAAATGTTAAATAATTTAATTCTACCCTGCCCTTGTCGTTGTGTTCTACCCACATAACTGGAGGTCTGTTTTCTTGTTCAATCCCTGCAAATAAAATATCTTCAAACTCTGTGATTAATTTGGTTTTTAATTCTTCTGATATGGATTTTTCTTCAAATGATAAAACACCACACACGTATGGGTTTGATTTGTTTTTATCTAAAATATAATTTTCAAAATTGATTAGGTCTTGTTTTGTGGTTGTTGATAATATTTTTATGTCTTTCTGTTGTTCTGGGTTTTTCTCTCTCAATAAATATTCAATACTT
>NZ_CAMFLB010000072.1:0-3942 GCF_945957435.1 Serratia sp. PL7
TACTTGAGCAATCAGGTGAACAGCTTGCGCGGTCAGGTCGAGAGCTTGAGCGACAATCTCAGCCGGTTAATGCGCTCGTAAAACAGCACGAACACCAGCTGCAACTGGAAAAGCAGCGCACCCGTTATCACGGCCCGACGCTTTAGCACCGCGCATGCGGAATGCTCACGTAGACGTAATATTACTTTGGTGTACAATGTACATTAAGAATATAAAGGGAATGACACAGTGAGCCATGCGATAGAGTTTATCGAAACGCCGATGTTTACCCGTCAGATAAAGCAAATCGCCACGGACGACGAGCTCAAAGAGCTCCAGAAATTGCTGATTGAGTCACCGGACAAAGGCGATCTCATCAGGCAAACCGGCGGGCTGCGAAAAATCAGAATGGCGACCGGCACACAGGGGAAAAGCGGCAGTGCGCGGGTGATTTACTTTCTGGCCACCGAAGAAATTATCTATCTCGTGATGGCCTACCCAAAAAGCACCAAAGACAGCCTGACGGACGCCGAAAAATCCGACCTGAAAAAGCTGACGAAACTACTGAAAGACGAGGTGTAGCATGAGTTTTTTTGACGAACTGAAAGCGTCACTCGAAGAAGCCGTCGAGATCAAACACGGAGTTAAAGCGCCTGCCCGGGTTACGCGCTATGAACTGGCTGATGTGAAGGCACTCCGCGCCCAACTGAACGTGACGCAGGATGAAATGGCGAAGGTGCTTGGCACCA
Organism: Serratia sp. PL7; assembly: GCF_945957435.1. Taxonomy (NCBI): domain Bacteria; kingdom Pseudomonadati; phylum Pseudomonadota; class Gammaproteobacteria; order Enterobacterales; family Yersiniaceae; genus Serratia; species Serratia sp. PL7. The sequence goes on from NZ_CAMFLB010000072.1 coordinate 729, forward strand.
GCCTCGATACCATCAAAAGCTGGGAAACGGGCAGACGTAACCCGACCGGACTGGCGGCAAAGGTGCTGGCGACCATACAGGCCAACCCTAAATTCTTTCAGGAACTTGCCTCACATTAAGGCTTTATGACGGAAGGATTCGACAGAAACCGCCGTTCGCGTGTAACGTTAACGGCAGAAAAAACAAAGCCCCGATAATCATGGTTTCAACTTGGCGGAAGAGACATGATTAATCAGGGCTAGGTACGTAACCTAAGAAGGATATTAGCACATGCAGAGTGCAAGACAACAGCCCGCCATAAGCGCTGGCGTGAGTGACTAACCCAGCTCTCGACCTGTTCAACGACCGCTTACCTAACAAGCCGTACTTTTCGGACGATCTGCATTTTGGTGTACGCATCGCGGGAAAAGAGCGCGCAATTCTGGCGAAATACATCCAGTTCAACCAGCCTCACGCCATGTTCTGGCTGGGTTTTGACGTTGATCGAGTCGGTGCCGCCATTGACTGGAGCGACCGCAACGCGCCCGCGCCTACGTTGAGCATTACTAACCCCGAAAACGGTCATGCCCATCTACTCTATGCGCTGAAAACCTCGATACGCACCGCACCCGACGGAAAAATGAAGCCGCTGAAGTACGCTGCCGCTGTAGAGAACGCGCTACGTAAAAAACTGGACGCTGATGCGGGGTATTCGGGACTAATTTGCAAGAATCCGAACAATGGTCACTGGAAAATTGCCGTCTGGCAGCCCGAACTCTACACGCTGGACTGGCTTGCAGACTCGCTCGACCTGAACGCCACGAACGACAAAGAAATCGTCGCCGATTACGGTTTAGGCCGTAACTGCACCCTGTTCGATAAAACCCGAAAATGGGCATACCGCGCTATCCGTCAGGGTTGGCCTGAGTATGAGCAGTGGCTGAAAGCCTGCTATGAACGTGCAAATGCCTATAACCTACAATTTCCAGCATGCCTTGATGAGAGAGAGGTCATGACTGTTGCTAAAAGTGTGGCTAAGTGGACATCAAATAAATTTTCATCAGATCACTTTGAAAGATTCGTTGAGATTACTCACTCCTCTGACATTCAATCCATAAGAGGTAAAAAATCGGGGGTATCAAGGAGGAAAGGAAGTATCGAGGAAAAAAAACCGTGGGTAGAAATGGGGATAAGCAGAAGAAAGTATTTTTACATAAAAAAATCAAGTGAGGAATAAAATTGAAAACTTTCGTGACTCTTTGGACTATCGCATTCCTAGCATTTGTGGGGGTTATGTGTACTGTTGACATATCTAACTATATCCCTTCTGTTTATACTGTTTTTAGTAAAAACAGGCCTCTTGTAACAGGTGTTCTTTCAATACTCCTAATCGCTGTTTTTATTTGGTTAATGGTTTCTCTTTATTTATTGAAAAAATATTCAGTGAAAGTGGAGAAGCTGAGTCTTGGCGGTATTAGTATACTTTTTAATGAAAGTTCAACTCTTTACAAAAAGAGCATAAAAAATCATCTGGATTCAAAAAGAGCTATATTTAAAGTCAGGAAAAACGTCGATGCATTTGACGAAGTAATATCCTCATACTATCAAACATATCAGTTTATTCGGGATGAAATGAAGATACTTAATCCTAAGAAGGATCGTGAGATATATGACTTTAGTAATGAAATGCTGATGGTTTTAAATAAGTTCTTAACCAATTATCAAAACAACTATAAGCGTTGGTATAAGTACATCTCAGATAAGGACGAAGTTAACGACAGGGCTACCGGTGACGTCATGAGATTCCACAGTACAGGGATTAATAAGATACAGATGCAATACTATGATTATGACCGTATATTGAAAGGTTTCAAAGATGTTAATCGTTTCTTTATTAATGATGTTAAACCTAAGTTCGGAATTAATACTGATAAGTGGAATTGGTAAGTAAAAGGAGTAGCTTTCGCTACTCCTTAAATCTACCCATTACGCATTCTCATCTCTCTCGACATATCATATGTTGCTTTCTCTCTATCGTCATAAGTCATGTCTATTAACTTTCTCAGCGCCTCAGGATTCTCATCTATTTGACTCCAGTTAACTACGGATATGTACGATCCCGTTTTCATGAAGTTATCTATTATCCTCGCAGGCATGTATGGGAATCTTTCCTCAAAGGTCGAGCGCTTATCAATAGAAACCCAATCACTCACGGTAGGATGTATTTCTGACTTTTCATCGCTACCATGTGTTGATCGAATATATGTTGTATTTGTCGATGGAAGATTGACCACCAATATCCCTGACTTTTTATTAATAGTGCTATCTCTCATGCTGGAAAAAACTTCCCAGTCCACATGTTTTCTATTTTTTGTTTCTGTCCCTACAAGCAGTATGAGAACTGTTGTATCTCTAAGGTATTTATCTCTTATTATTTCTCTTATCGTTTGTGGTTCTTCATCTTCGTCTATGTCACCAAGCGATACTGACCTATTGACGAAGATTTCATGTTCATCATTCATTGTTTCCAGTGCGTTTTTGTAGTCCTGATCATTTGCATGATGGTAGCTAATGAATACCTTATGTTTTCCCATTTTTATCTTTTGTCCTTTTCTGTGTGTGTCCCCTCCATTTTGCACTCGAACCTATATCAGATAACAGCCTTTCTTTCCGGCGGTCTTTTTTTTTGCAGCGCCCACTGAATCTGACATACTGCTCCATACCTTAAGCCAGTACACACAGCGTCCCCTCTGCGAGGTGCCGTCTGTGACTGGTTCAGGGGGCTCGCCGCCCCCCGAAACCCCGGGCATCCACTGCGAAACTTTCGCACTTTGGGTGCGAATATTTCTCAGCGGAGTGAGCATGGAAAAGCGTACGAGAGAGATCAAAATCCGCCTGACCGACTCAGAGCATCAGCGTCTGATCGACCGGTGTGACCGAACCCATCTGGCTGAATGGCTGCGTCAGCTCGGTCTGGGAGAACACACCGCTAGAAAGCGCCGTCTGCCTGATGTTGCGCCCGAACTGCTGCGACAGGTCAGCGGTATAGGCAACAACCTCAACCAGATCGCCCGCCGCCTTAACCAGCTTGACGGGCTTACCCCCACGGAGCGGGTTTCCCTTCTGGCGGTGCTCAACAGCCTCGACCGCAATCTGGGTGAACTGCTGGAGCAGCACCGTGATCATTAAAATTCACTCACGCGGTGCCGGTTCGGGCAGTGGCCCCGTTGATTAC
>NZ_CAMFLB010000073.1:0-3894 GCF_945957435.1 Serratia sp. PL7
TCAAACAAGGATATTGATGTGGACCGAACAGAAAAAAACTATGATTTGTGTGACAAAGACGGTGATATGAACGCTCGGCTTTCTGAACGCTTAGACGAGGTTCATTGTCTGAATCGGGCAGATGTAAAAGTCATGGCTGATTGGGTTGTTACGCTTCCTGAAGAACTGAAGGGGGCGTCTGAAGGGTCGCAAAAACGTTTCTTTGAGGAAACGTACGGCTTTCTTGCGGATCGCTACGGTGAGAAAAATGTTCTTGCTGGTGTCGTACACAATGACGAAAAAACACCGCATATGCACTTTTCTTTTGTTCCTGTGACCTTTGATGAAAAGAAACAGCGTGAGAAAGTATCTGCCAAACTAGTGTTGAACCGCAAAGATTTGCAGACGTTCCACCAAGATTTAGACCGACACTTAAAGGAAAAAATACCAGAGATTTATCAAGGCGGTATTTTGAACGACAAGACCTATCCAGTGAAAAACGTTGAAGAATTAAAGCGTTTCTCAAAAGATTTAGAACGTGATATTAGTCAAGTAAGAGCGGAATTAACAAGTAAAAATAAGTCATTGCAAAAGAAAGTAAAACAAGTAAATGCTCTAGAAGGAAAAATGGCAAATGTGCATGACACGCAAAAAAAGCTGATTGATTTTGAGAATAAACTGTCTCGAACGTTTACTGGTAAGCGTGTAGTGAGTAAAGAAGATTTTCAGAAGTTACGGCAGTTCGTGGTTGGCGTTGAAAAGAAGGCTGCTAAGACTTTGCAAGAAAATCATAAGCTGGAGCGGAAAAATGAACAGTTGTCAGAGCGTGTTGGGAAATTGGAAAAAGAAAATCAGCAAGTGGCGAAACGTCGTGATGAGTTGATCTCGGAGAAAAAAGATTTAGAAGGCCGTTTTGATGGCGTGAGAGACGATTCTAGGGTTTTTGAAGATAAATTAAAGGAATTAGGGTATGACCCTTCTAAAATGCCTGAAATCGAATATGAGGGGCGTTTGGTCATGAGTAAACTCGAGCGTGGTATTAAACCAAAAAACAAAAAGATTGCGGAAGAATGGCTGGACACTCTGAAGGAAAACAAGAAAAAAGGTTTAATACAAGGCAATCGTTTAGAACAATTTATGGAGCAATTAAAAGCTATGATTGATTCATTCCTAAGCAAAATAAAAGGGTTGGCTAGATGATTTTATGTCTTGGTGTCAATATGTCATGAAAAGCTCTATTTTGCGTTCTGAGCGGTTTTAGCGTTTATTTCGTTTAGTTATCGGCGCAATCGTTAAAACACGTTAGAGGAGCGAGAATGGAGCCTGTAAGGCGACTGGTAGCGGAACGGTCGTGTTAGATTGTGAAAGCCGATAACTAAACGAAATAAACAGCGGTAGCGCCCTTCCATTTCGGCAGGAGGAGGCTCAAGGGGTTTGGGGAATGACATTCCCCAAGGTCTTGTGTCTTTGATTTTTTGTTAGATACTTGCTATAATCAAAGTGCGAAATGTGATGATTTCGAATAGCATTACAACACGAACGCCCAACCTACTGGAATAGGTTGGGCGTTTTTTTACTTGTTGCGACTGCAAGCACGTGGGTTAGTCAGCAACTGCTTTTAGTTGTCGTCTCGATTATCTAACCAATGATCGACTAGGGTGGTTACTAGCGCCACAAAAAGTGGGGCGACAACCAATGTGATGATTTCTTTAAGCATTACAACACCCCCTTTCGGGGCAGTTGCCATTTTTGAGTATAGCATATCTTTTTTTTCTTTGAGAATGAGTGGGAAAATTTAACAGCCCCCTCTAATAGGCGGTTAAGTGTCGGTGAGAGCGTAAAAACGATAAAAATGTCTTGGTCAATTGACCGAATGAAGATTGGGAGAAACATAGGGGTACTACGACACCCCCTATGTGTCCATTGTCCATTGTTCACTTCAATAGAAACGTTGGTACAAAAGGTTTTTTATTTTTTTTAGGTTTTTCTTGTATTTCCAAAATAATTACTATATACTTAATTTGTACATACAAAAGAAGGGTGGTATTTACGTGGCTGATGATGGGAAAAAGAAGGTAACATTATCTCTTCCTGTAGAAACTAATAAAAAATTAGAAGAAATGTCCAAAAAATTTGGAATGACGAAGTCTGGATTGGTCAATTTTTTGATTAATCAAGTGGCAGAATCTGGAACTATTTATAAGCAATAAAAAAAGCGCCCTGTGGCTAGGACGCAAGATAAAATTAAACTGTTCAGCAAGGAGATTATATCATATGGGAAATGAATCTGAAACTGTTTATGATTGGACTTTACCTAGAAAGAATATCAATCCTAAAACGAAACAACCTTATAAACGTGGTAGAAATTGGGCGATTGTAGTTTATCCTGAATCATTGCCTGAAAATTGGAAAGAAATAATAAAATCAGAACCTGTTGCTATTAGTCCTCTTCATGATAAAGATGTAACTGCGGAAGGGGAATTAAAAAAACCGCATTATCACCTCGTTTTAAGTTATAACGGCAATAAATCTTTTGAGCAAATTGATGAAATAGCGCGCCTATTACATGCTCCTATACCGGAACGTATAAATTCATTAACTGGATCTGTTAGGTATTTAACACATATGGATGACCCGAATAAATATCAGTATGACAGTAGTGATATTCAAGTTTTTGGTGGTTTTGATTTAGAATCTATATTATCGTTGTCAACTGGAGATAAACGTCAACTTTTAAGAGATATGATTGAATTTATTAACGAAAATAATATTGTTCACTTGGTAGATTTCACGAATTATTGTTTGTCAGAAAAAAGCCCAGCTGGGTGGTTTGAAATTTTAACAGAGCGGAATACATTATTTTTGAAAGAATATATAAAATCTAACTGGCAGAAAAATAAAGATGAATAAAAATTATAATTACAAACAAACTTTAAAAATCGAACAATTAAATGAGTTATCAAAAGGCGTAACGGCAAGGTTGATTGCGTATCTTTCAAGAGAAAATATTCCAATCGATACACCGAATAATTTTTATGTTTTACTGTACCAGCAATTCAAGGAAATGCTGAATCTCAATTTGTTTCAGCTGTCGTCTGTAGAACTGGAACATATAGAAACGTATTGGCAACTGATGAATGAATTGTTACCTAAGATTGGGGTAACACAAAAATAAAGAGGGGCTTACACCCGCCGACTAAAACAGATGGTAAGCCCCATGCAACCCGCAAAGATTGCTAGACTATTCTAGCATATTTTGTATGGGGCTTCTAAATAAAAATCTTATTTGGAGGTCATATTATGACAGAATCAATGCAAAGCGTAGGAATCAGAATCAAAGAACTAAGAGAGAAACAAAGCCTGACAAGGCAAGATTTAGCAAGTTATATCGGACGTGGTATTTCTGAAAAAGAGGTGCAAACTTGGGAAGAACAATCGGTCTTTCCTGGTTTTGAAAAATTTGATGAGTTAACGGACGTCTTAGGTACGTCCCTTGATTATCTGCTTTCTGGGAAAAAAGGACATGATCAACAGATTTATTTCTTGCCTGATGTGCTGGAAGAAATCGAAGAAAAGCTTCAGGAATCGGAATTATCAGAAAGAGAAAAGAACAAGTATCGTTTGATGTATCGGCAATTCGTTGCAATTATGGAAATGGCAATCGAGCAGCCGAAAAGGGTTGAATCATTCATAGAATCCATGGCGCAAACTTGGCGCATGATTCAGGAATGATAAGGCAACAGTCGAAAGGCTGTTGCTTTTTTTGTTGCGTAAGCGAACAAAAAAAGGGGGCTTGGGTTTTTGACGGAGTGAAAAGTGGAGTTTCTGCGAAGGCAGAAATGACAGTTTGAGCGTAGGCAATCGGTCGCCTTCAGGCGGACGACAGCCCTCGGCAGAGCGTGTCCATACGAAGTA
>NZ_CAMFLB010000074.1:0-3658 GCF_945957435.1 Serratia sp. PL7
TCCTGCAACTCGTTTTTTTCAGCGGTTGCCAGAACGTGGAGCAGTCGCCTGTCAGTCTCACTGAGCGAAGCCTCATCATCCAGCAGGTCGATAATCTGCCGTTGCCGTGTTGTTTTCTCCCCCAGTTTTCTGATGAAGCCTATGCGCTTTTTAAGCCATTCGACGTTACTGATCCGCATCGTTTAACTTCCCCATCCCGATATTTCCGATGGTGAAAGTATATAACTTGCGGTCAGAAGTCGCATGACTTATCTTTACTCATAATTCTTCAAATTAGAGTAAAGCGCACTTATATGTTTCTCCCTGCGGGCAGAAACACGTGCGTAAAACCAAGGGCAAAAACATCATGGCAACCTATCATCTCAGCGTGAAATTTGGCGGCAAGGGTAAAGCCCTTGCTCATGCCAATTACATCACGCGGGAAGATAAGTTCAGTCAGCGAAAAGATCTCGAACACACCGAGCACGGCAATATGCCGGAATGGGCGAAAGATGACCCCGCCCATTTCTGGCAGGCTGCGGATGCGTTCGAACGTGCCAACGGTTCAACGTACCGGGAAATCGAGATAGCACTACCCCGTGAACTGAACGAAGCGCAGCGGCTGGAGCTTGTCAGGGATTTTGTGAAGCAGGAAACGGGCGGTCAACATACGTATTCGTTTGCGATTCACAATCCGCAAGCCAGCATTGACGGCGGCGAACAGCCGCACGCCCATATCATGATGAGCCAGCGTGTTGATGACGGTATTAAGCGCAGCCCAGAGCAGTATTTCAGGCGCTATAACGCCAAATTTCCGGCGCGTGGCGGCGCGCGCAAGGACTCAGGGCATAATTTAACCCCTACAGAACAAAAACAGGCACTGAAAGCCCTGCGGGAGCGCTGGGAGCGTACGCACAACGCGCATATGAAACGATATGGCTTTGAGCAGGGTTTTATTGATAGCCGGTCACTGAAAGCACAGGGTATAGACCGGAAACCGGAACAGCATCTCGGTTTTGAAGCAGCCGGACGACTGGACGACAGCCAGAGGCAGGATATTAAAGACAGCCGGACGTTTTCAGTCGTGGATGTGCCTGAACAGGCGAAGCATATCGACCACAGCGACCGTAGCTGGATGAATGCCAGCGGTATCGAGGTAAACCGGAAGGAACTGGTCAGATCTCTGACGCATGATATCTCGCAGCAGTACGGGCGGGAGATGGCTGCACGGGTCACAAAACAGGGAAATGTTGAAATAGAGCGCGTGAAATCCCTGTCACGCGGATTTTCCATAAGCAGGTAACTATGGCGAGCACCGAAGAAAAACTTCTCACACTCCTGCTGTCGGCGGAGCATCTGAAAGAGGCCGCAAAAGAGCAGCAGAAAGCCGTGGCGGATTCGCTGGCGGTGGCAAGGGAAACCCTGAAAGGCTACCGGGAAATATCAGACAGTGTGGCACAGCAGGTACGGGATGAAGTCCGGCAGGAAGTGCAGAAAATGGATGTTGCGGGGCTGATTGGCGAGCGTATCAGCGCTGATTTTCAGCGTCTGGAAAAATCCGTCGGGAACATGAAAATCAATGCGGACGCGCTGGACAAGGAAATTTCCATTATCCGCAGCAATATCATCGCGGAGTACAACACGCTGCGGGGTTACAGCTGGAAGTGGTTTGCAGGGGTTGCGGTTGCCTTTGTCGTACTGATATTTGCCACAAGCTGGTTTGTGAAAACGGAACTACAGGACAATTACAACGCGTCTGCTGCCGTCTATCAGAAAGTGGCAGACCTTGAAAAGCTGCTGACAACGGAACAGAAACCGGAAAAGAAAAAGAACTGACGCGCTGCGCTTGTCCAACGCCTCACGTTCGCACAATAAATTGCGCACCCGTTCACCGTTTTCAGCCGGGTTTGGGGCGTCTTTTGAGACTTCCGGCCTGAATTCAGGCCGGAAGTTCTCGCCAGTCAGTCAGGTGCATGGTTATGCATGGGGCTGAAAATCACGGTATGCGATTCTGAGCGGTTTTCGGTGAGAAGACGGGGGTTTTTATGGCTCAGGACGTAAAACCGCCCTGAGCGCGTTTCAGCGGTGCGCGTAATGAGACATTATGGTAAATATTGGTAGTTAATATGTGCATCCATCCCCGAAATATGTAGTTCCAGATATTTTTTCGTTTACTACCTCGAAAGTAATTGTACATGAGTATGTTACTACCCTAGCATCACGTCCTCCGTAACTTGTAGTATAGGCAGTTGAACCATAAATATTTGTTCTATAGTTAGGTGATACAGATGGGGTGTTTACACTGTAATTATTTGTGTAGGAAAGGAATTTATGACCATTTGTATAGTAAGTTTTGTCAGGCGATCCCAGCATCTTAACTAACTCTAAATCACTTTTGCCTATTACACTCTGTAAAGTGGATTCTAATTCAGTCGTTGTTGGACGTTTACCGTAAACAGACTCTACAACAGCTTTTTTATAACTATTTAGCAATCCGCTGCATCCAGATAGTAAGCTGCAGCTAAGAGCAGCAAAAAAAAATTTTTTAATCACTTTAGAGATAGTCTCATTTTTGGAGTTGGAGCGTAATGCCGTTAAAAATAGAATGCCAAAAAGTTGATACATGGAAAAAGAAAATTATTCGTGACGATCTTAAGGGGCATACTTATTTTTGTCAGCAAGGTGGTGCTGTTTTTGTTACAGCCTCAATTGATCACCAGTCTATATGTGAATATGTGCTAGGACCAAAATGGAGATGGCATGATACTGGTAAATCCAAAAGCTATAAACGATGGGACGATGTGAGATCTATAGACCTAGTTGAACTTTTGTTCGCTCTTGATAATTATCGCTGATAATTAAGCATAAAAAGTCTAATGCCCCAATGTGGTACTAATCAAAACGGAGCGAAGCGACAACGTCTTTTTGTCTTTGCTTTTCTCCATGATCGGCTATTGGGTCATGGCTTCTTAGCTCTCTAATCTAGCTAAGTCTGGTCAGGTTGGGCTTCTCTCGACGGTACAATCCTAGAAACCCTGGTCCGTTGATTGGTGCTCTTATCAGGTACGCACTGTAATCTTTCGATACCGCAGCGTGATTCGGAGGCAGAGCCGTCATTTCGTGTGACGGTACGTTACTACCACAATTTGCCTGTTTATCCTTTCGGAGACCGGGCTAAGTCCGAGTCAATCAAGTGGTGCATTTGAGTTAATGTCGTTGAATGGTTTTAAGGAAGTAGTGACAAGCTAGCTTCCCATTGCTAAGATTGGATTGTCTAGGTCTGATCTTAGCAACGAATGCACCGAATCAGATTAGCAGAGCCGGAGTGATGTCACAATCATTTCGGCTCTGCGCTTTCTGGACTTAAGCAAAAAATCCCCTCGTATTTCAATCTGCAACGCTCGCCGCAAGATGCAAACTGGTTTTGCATCGAGGAAGCGTCATATCACTGAATCCTTGCAGAATGCACGGTCACACCGATGTTTCCAGATCACAGCGTACCCGTTTCAGCGCGGTCAGTAATTTTTCAGAGTCAAAATTCAACTCACCCGTTTTTGTATCAACCAGTCCCGCGTCAATCATCAGTCCGGCAGCCAAGAACAGTTTGTGATTACGTTCCCTGCGGTTTTTCTGACCTGAAATCCGTGCCTGAACCGCCTTTTTCTGCGCGGCATCCTGT
>NZ_CAMFLB010000075.1:0-3157 GCF_945957435.1 Serratia sp. PL7
CACAAGTCATTATTCATGTCTGTGGTGTCCGGGCGCTACGTCGTGCTTCCGCATTGAGCCAAGCGAGCTGTTTCACCCCTCCGGGCTTCCATCGCTGACACAACGGCATTTCACCGCTACGGCATAAGGGGCGCTAAGTTCGAGTATGCTCGCCGTCATTTTCTCCTGTGAGTCTTTCTTCTTCATATCAGCTTCCGGTAATCGTTACCCGTCACAACCTGGTCAGCAAGGTAATGCATAGCCGCTTCGCGCCCTTGCTGGCCAGAACGACTCCGGGGAGGCCGAACCGTCAGGCGATACGAAGACGAAATTCACACTGACGGAGAAACAACCATGACTATGAACCTGCATACCCAAACAAGCGTCCCTAATCCCGCACCGGCGACCAGCGCATCCCCGCTGGAGCAGTCAGGCTCCTCAAAAACGAAATTTTCTAAAGGCAAAGCCAAACCAGATGTTTACCAGGTTGTGACTGACAGCATCATCGAAGCGTTAGAAACGGGGGTTAAGCCGTGGGTGTGTCCGTGGAAGCGTAATGGTGCGGTGTCAGGTATTCCGTCAAACTTCACCACCGGCACAAGCTACAGCGGAATTAATATCATGATGCTGTGGTACAGCGCAGCAGCGCAGGGCTTCACAGATTCCCGCTGGTTGACTTACAAACAAGCTCAGGAGTTGGGCGCTCAGGTTCGCAAGGGGGAGAAGGGTACAACGGCCATTTTTTACAAGATGCTTGAGAAGGAAACCGAGGCGGGTGAGGTTGAAAAAATCCCAATGCTGAAATCATTCACCGTTTTTAACGCTGAACAAATAGAAGGGCTGACTCTGGAAGAAAAAACCGCACCGCAGCCGGTGGCAGAATTCGATCCGCTGCCGCAAGTTGAAGCACTGTTCCAGCGTACAGGCGCGAAAATTACTGAGCGTGGCCAACAGGCTTTTTTCAGACCATCAACAGATGAGATCTGGATGCCAGAGCGTCATCTCTTTACTGATGCAGCAAATTTTTACGCTACCGGCTTGCATGAACTTGTTCACTGGAGCGGAGCAAAAAACCGTTTAAACCGTGAGAAGGGTGGGAAGTTTGGATCTGCGGGATATGCCTTTGAAGAACTGATCGCGGAGCTGGGAAGCGCATTTTTAATGGCTGATCTGAGTATTTACGGGGAAGTACAGCACGAAAATTACATAGCCTCCTGGCTGGAAGCGTTGAAAGGTGACAAGCGCTTTATTTTTAAAGCTGCAAGTGCCGCTTCTAAAGCACACCGCTATTTGATGGATTTTTAAGGAGTAAACAGCCCCGCAATGGGGCTATTAATAATGGTTTTCTGAAGTAGGACACATGAGGAAGCGTTATCCACAAATCTACATGAGAAATAGCCAGTGAGCTGGGAGGCAGCCAAGCCATCCCAGCAAACGGGAGCGCCCTTAACGGCGGGACAAGCCGTTATGGGTTCGATTGTAGAGTTGTGGGTAACGCGGGAAGAGGAGAAAGAGAGTTCAAATTCATTGAATAATGGCCTTTCGCCGGTTGAACGGTGAAGCCTTCCTGTTCAGGGCTTCGAATTTTTATTATTAATGAACTATAACAGTAACTTCGTGAACTATAATTCAATGCTAACTAATTGATATTAATGTGATATGTTATTTCTTTTCTTCTAGAAAGACTTTACTTAAAAGACTTATAGTCTTTTAAGTAAAGGGGCATACTTCGTAAAAACGCAACGATGAAAATTTATGGAGAATGCTTATGTCTTTAGAAAATAAGGTAAAATTACTGGAGCGAGTCGCGAAAATCTCTGACAATCTTTGTCGACTAATTTTATGTACGACAGTCCTTATGCTTGTTTACTTCTTAGTCTCAGGTCGTTGATATGACTCCCTTATGGAAACCAATGCCTTATTATGTAATGAGGGATTGTAATGTTCTGAAAAATATAAAGAAAAACAAGGTTTCCACTGGGGTGGCATCCTTGAAAATTTTTATTCTTCTTTGTTTGAAATCCGAAGTGGATGACCAGGGAGGGTATAGCGCTTCAATAACTTATGACCAGTTCACTCAACTTTGCTCATTGAGTCGGAGGTTGATCAGCGAAGGATTGCGTTATCTCGAATCAACCGGGGTGATTGAGACTCTCGGAGAGAGGAAAAAACGCTACATCTTACTCAACTGTAAGCTAGAGGATAAGAAACGTGTACCAGCACCTTTCCATACATCTTACGGCCATTGGTGCAAACTCCCTTATAAAGGCCTTGTGGATGAAAATGGTAGGATAACTGCTTTTGAATCAATGAGTAATAGAAATATTCTTGAGTTAAACTCTCTGAAAATTTTTATTTATCTACTAATGATCAGGTCAGGCGGTAAGGTGTACTCAGCTGTAACCTTAAAAACGATTAAAGATAAGTTACGCCTTTCATATCAAGAGATTATGGTTGCTATTGCGTTTCTTAATTCGGTAGGATTGGTTGAAAAAGTAAGTGTAGGTTCAAACTCAATTGGTAATTACGATGAACGTTTCTCCATTAAGTTTTTGGTTTGTGGTTGGGAGATCTTGGAATGGAAACCTCATTATCTCTCAAGTGATAAAGATGATTGGAAAGAACAATTGCTTAGTGATTATTTCTGATGAAGCCCATCGATGGCGAAGGGCTTCAATGATATCTGCATTTTTTAGTAATGGCTGGTTTGAGCTATTGATTCACTCCAAAGCCGGTTGAACTCAGCCTGATACGTTCCCGCCAGTGCCGGGGCGTTCTGCACCAGTAGCGCATTTTCAGCATTACGACTGTTAGCGCTGGCGGTGTAATTGAATGAGCCGGTTTGCACCGTGTCACCATCCACCACCATAAACTTATTGTGCATGATGGCGTAACGCGCATTAAGGCGAACCGGCACACTCTGATTAGCCAGAAACGTAACAGCAGTGTATCTGTCATTGTTGGCCTTCTCATCGGCTACAACCCGGACTGATACACCACGATTTTTTGCGGCGACGAGCGCCGCCGCAATTGGCTTACTGGTGAAGCTGTAAGCCGCAACATCCACGCTACGCTTTGCGCCATTGATAGTGCTTAACACCACTTCTAAGGCGCTTTGCTGATCTGTGGTGGCGGGAGAAAAACCCACAGTTAAAGTAGCCATCACTGGCGGGGAAAG
>NZ_CAMFLB010000076.1:0-3092 GCF_945957435.1 Serratia sp. PL7
CTCTTTTAAACCTCTTTACCGTCGGCTGTGTTCTTACTCTCCCAAGGGATACATAATCTTTTAAAGGTGGTTTTGTCTGTTTTTAAAGGTGGTTTTGTCTGTTTTTAAAGGTGGTTTTGTCTGTTTTTAAAGGTGGTTTTGTCTGTTTTGACGTGTTGATTCAAGGGTGGTACTTTGATATAATAACCTTAAAAAGGTCTGAGGTGATTATATGGCGAATGAAATAGTAAAATACCATCATGAATTAAATACGATTCCTTTACGGAAATTCACACCAGTTGAAATGAATCTGTTCTTCTCTATTGTTTCTAGAATGCGGGAAAAAGGCGATAAAACCGTCCGCTTTACGTTTGACCAACTGAAAGATCTGAGTAACTATAAAGCGACTGCTAACGTGCGGTTTGTAGATGATTTAAAGGCAACGTACGAGAAAATCTTATCGTTACGCTTTGGTCGTAGAAGTGAGTCTGGGCTTTCTTACGATATGTTTGTGATGTTTACGGAATTTAGAATCAATGGTGACGTTGAAGAGCCTTATGTAGATATACGAATTTACGAAAAAGCTCTGCCTTTGTTAAATAATTTAGACGAGTGGGTACGCTACTCTTTACAACAATTCAATGAGTTACAAAGCAGCTACTCTAAGACCATGTTTAGGTTATTAAAACAATTTAGAACGAAAGGTTTTGCCTATTTTTCCAAAGAAGATTTTCATGAGTTGCTAGATATTCCTAAAAGTTATCAGCAAAGTGACGTTGATAAAAATGTGATAAAGCCTATCCGACAAGAATTAACCGCAATCTTTAAAGGGCTAGCAATCAAAAAGAAATACGGAAAAGGTCGTGGAAAGCCTGTAATTGGCTATCAATTTTCCTTTAAGCCTGAAATAAAAAAAGCAGATGACTTTAACAAACATGCACCAACCAAAGAAGAACAAAACAGGGCTTTAGCTCAAGCAGATAAACAAAAAGAATACGAACAACAACCAACAACGATTGACGATAAAATTTTAGAAGCAAAGAGAAAAGTTGAGTTGCTTGAACAGCTCAAAGCCTTAGAGAAAAAAGAAAAACACTCAAAGGAAAAAGAGCCTATTTCCGAAACTAATTCTTCAATTTCATCTTCTGAAAAAGATGATTTACTCGGTGAATTACACAATATTTTTTCGAAGGAGGATTGATTTTGAAGCCCTACGATTACAACCAAACACTCAAAATCGAACAATTGAATGAATTATCAAAAGGTACGACCGCTCGATTGATTGGTTATTTGACGAACGAAAATATCGAAATTGATAACCGGAATAAATTTTTTGCTTTGTTGTATCAGCAATTCAAAGAAATGCTGAATCTCAACTTATTTTCCCTGTCAGATACTGAACTAAAACGAGTAGAACAATACTGGCAAAAAATGAATGACCTTGTTTCAACTCTTTCAAAATAAAGTCGAGCGAAGCGACAAAAAAGCCTGAAGCAAAAAACGTTTTTTGCTTCAGGCTTTTTATCGGTATTAGGTGAAACCTAACAAGCATTCCATTTGGAATTTTAGGATATGGACGTCCATATCCGATGCTTGCCTTTTTCAAAAGGCAAGCAAAAATCCTACTTGGAATGGTGGTGTGTGCGCACACACCCGATGCTTGCCCCTCAGGTTAATCTCCATATATCTCACGCATTCTTTGCTTTTGTTGGGAACTTAATAATTTCAAAATAAAGTTTTTTTCTAACTCTGTTAAGTCTTCGTATTGGTCTTTATGTTTATCTCTCCGTAATTTTATACTTACAATATTTCTAAATGCAGTTTTTTCATTTTGATTTAAAGTATTATAAAATGATCTTAAACATTTTGCTTGATTAATCGTTAGTTTTCCGTCCTCCATGATTTGTTTAGTAATACTTTGTTGAAATTCGGTTCTAACAAATCTGCTATTCAAAGCGTCGAATAGAATTTTCTCCCAGTAATCAACTTTATCTTGTTCTACTCTTTGAACAGTAACTGTATCCCCTGAAGTATCGTATAAATGTTCATGTGACTCTGCCATATGGTCTATGAACTTTGTTATACAAGAACTTCCAACAATCATTTCATTTTGATTCAACTTATTTTTGATTGTATATTCATATCTGATTTCTTTATGACCACATAATTGACAATCAAAATCAGCCTCTTCATTATCAAATAAACCGACATAAACCCATTCTTTTTTTGCTTTAAAAAAGTTATTTTTATCTTCACTCAAAGGTAACAAATTACTTTTAGCACGTTGTAGCCACACAGTATCGGCCATTCAATCTCCTCCCCATAAATGTTTTTATATAATTATAGCATCATAATCTTTTAATAATGTGACTGACCAGCCAAAATTGGCTGGTCAGTCACATTATTAAAAGATTATCCTACAAAAAACTGTTTTTACTTAGGGATATTTTCAGATTTTGATTTTTCAGGTAATACTTGCTATAATCAAATTGCGGAAGACATAAATTCGTAATGAATAGCACAAAAGCCCAGACCTCGTCACAGGTCTGGGCTTTTTTTATTCGCCTTGCGGATAGGCGTGTGGGTTAGGACAACTTGCGAAGTTATCTGCTAATCGTCTAACCAATGATTAACTAGCGTGATTACTAGACCCACAAAGAGTGGAGCGATAACCAAAGACATAAGTTCGTACATGAATAGCACCCCCTTTCAGGGGCAAGTTGCCGTATTCGATTATAGCATACTTGCCCGATACTATAATTACCTTAAAGTGGGCTATGTGTCCCACGCTTGGGTTTTGGGTTGTTAGGGCTTGCCCTGACCGCCTGAAAGGCGCTTGAGGAACAAGATTAGCTGTAACCACTAAAAACGTCTTAGAGAGGCTTAGACAGCCTGTGAGGCTCTCACACAGGGTTCCTTAATAACTGGGGTTGATTTTAGCGAGGGAGCACAGCGACCGCTGCAAGTAAAATGTGATAGCTACGCTATCACTCCTTTTTTGTTTTTTGGTTTTTATTTGCAGTTTTGCAGAATTCGCGAACCTGTTTATCTAAAAAAATGAGCTTTTTTAGGCGGGAATTTTTGCCCCCCTCTTTTATAATCTCTTTTTAAAC
>NZ_CAMFLB010000077.1:0-2834 GCF_945957435.1 Serratia sp. PL7
TTTGGGTTTCAGATAAATCTAAGTAATAGTATTCAGTTTTTATTCTTCATCAAACTCTAATGCGGCTTGGATTTCATCTGCTAATCCAACTAACTCTTTTTTTACTGTTTGCAAATCATCATCAACCCTTGAGTACTCTGACCCATGCCAATTCCCTACAGATGCCTTAGCAATCTCCAAAGCAGCCTGGACAGCAAGCAATCGACGCTCTTGATCGGATGTATCGTGCGCAAAATAACGTTCAAGCATTCTGATCTCCATTTATTTATACTTACCGCATTGGTAAGCATCAAAATAAAATGGGGGCTAATACTTTTTTTTCAACGCTTACCTTTCGGATTTTAAACATAACATTAAGAAAAGATGGTGGCCCAGTAAGCGCGAACTTTGGAACGAGTCAGGAAGTAGTTAATGCTAAAATCCTGTGACAATTTATCAACTGACTTACCTGATAATTTACAACACGCTTTTATAAATAAAATTTTCATATGACACTCCAATAAAAGGCCACCAAACTAATTAGTGACCTTAGTTTATTATTGGAGATTAAATAATATCCCCAATAAACTTAGCCTGAATTTGTATGAGGCTCGATGGCATTCCTGCAACCGTTCCTTTGAGAACATAATTATTACCAGACTCATTAACCACAAGATCAAGATTGAATGCAGAAACCCCACCAAATACCGAGGTCACATTCCGGTCATGCTGTGATACATGCAGTGTTACCTTGTTACCATCAGCCATACCTTTGTACGTGAAGCCATAATCGCCACCGTTAACTTTGTTATCTTTGACAACAACGGTTCCAGTACCAAAGTCCTGATTATTGCTTTGGAAAACTACGTAATAAATTCCGTTTTTCATTAAAGCCTCAGTTTTTTGAGTTGTGCCACATAGCACCGCTCTAAATTACCTCAACTTAACGAAGTCTTCTTCCTTATTTTGGATATCCTTAATCCACTTAATCACAGCATCAATGCGTGATGAGCATATGCTCATTTCACTTTGCTTAACCTGTAAGGCTATTACCGCATCACCAAATGTTACACCCTCAAAGGGAGAGTTTTCACATCGTTGCAGTAGTGCTGTAGGTGGCAGGACGTAAATCAACCGTGGGGCCGGTACAGGTTTAGGTTTTTCCGTGCAAGATGTCGATAGCAGAATCAGGCAGGCGCTGATTGCTACAGTCGCTATGCTCCAGCGCTTCGCGTAACGTTCTGTTTTCAGCATCGGCCTTTTCCCTCTTCTGTTGCTCTATTTTCAGTTGTTCCTGTGTCGCTCGCCGATCTGCGTCGATGGACCCTTTCAGTACGGTGATCGTTTCATCCTTGCTTTCCGCGTCTTTTACCAACTGCTCGTTAGCTTTGTTGGCCTTATCGAGTTTGCTGGTCAGCACCGAGTTAGTCCAAGAGAACAAGATGGCACCCAGAATCGCGGCGATTAATCCGTATTTCGTCAGTCTTGTCATAGCAGCACCTTGCAGGCCTTCTCAAACCGAACCTTACGGTCATCTATACCATTCAGGCCACCATTGATTGCTTTAGTTACAGCAACAACATCAGAGCCATATTGCCCGCACTTATTGCTTGACCAGAACCAACCGGCAGAACGCATCGCATTAACGTCTTGCTCCAATAGCTCAGGGTGGCTCACTAAGTCGAGCTTAAGAGCCGTGCCGCATGCGAGATGATTATTTAAGCCGGTAAGCTGCTTTAAACCACGCCCGCGATATTTCCAACCATCACTTGGCGCACTGTTCCCCATCCGGCCACCATAGACCAGGTTTGCGATTGCTTCCTGTTTAGCGCTTTGCTGAATTGTGCGGCCTAACATTTTGCACTGATACTCACTCAACCGTTTAGCTTTGGTAAGCGGGCCAAACGTTCTCATTAACCCATCAACGGTATAGTTGAATGACTCCACCAGCACTTTAAAACCGCTGGACTCATGCCCTACCTGAGCAATAAACATTGCCTGGTCTACCGGCTTGGTGATATTGAACTCTTTGAATGTAGCCACCAGGTGAGGATACCAACGCGCAGCTAACTCGGCGCTGATACCTGCCGCCCGCTGAAATTGATTTTGTGTCATAACTGTTTTCTCTGAAGGGGTTTAGCTAGGCGCATGACGTTGCCACCTGAAGACCAGACGGCTACACAGAACCCAATGTTAATTAAAGTTTCCGACCAGTTAGCGCTTTGATAATCGCCGGTCAGTATGCGTATAGTTACCGAGGCGCAAGCTACAATCAGTAGCCATGCAAAGAATGTAACCACGGGTCGATGAGTAGCCCCGTTCCTGCGGTATGCCATAAGGCGGAAGGCCGTTGCACCACATGCGATAGCATTGACTGTCAGCAGGTATTCATTCATCTGTCTCCCCCTCGCCGGGTAATATCGTCCAGCGCTGTTGGGTCTGAAGATTTTGCAATGAGGTACATAAGCAAGCGCACAGCTACAGCACCGCCCACCAGCGCCCCGATTGTGTCCCCTACTTCGATGTGTTTACCTGGCAGAACGGATAGGAAAGCCTCGATCACGTCTGCAAAGAACTCTGCAGAAAACATCCCAGTAAGGAACGAGGAAGCAAACATCCACACTTTCTTGAAGTTCGATAGGTCACTCGAAGACAGGACGAAAACCGCTGCCCCTGCAAATGCACCAACTACTACAGCAGGATCAAGGTTGGAAAATACGCCAACAATCGTTACGCCAGTTACTGCCGCTGCCGCCGCCCCGGTTCCGGTAATCGGCTCACTCATATTTGCTCCTTAATGTTTGCTGCTCGCTCAGCAAACGCCGGGCGCAAGAAATGAAAAAGGCCACCCCATG
>NZ_CAMFLB010000078.1:0-2493 GCF_945957435.1 Serratia sp. PL7
TTACTTGTCATTTTCTTTCAGCCAATTATCGACCAAATCCTTTATCACATCAGTAATAGATGTACCTTGTTTTGCACACGCAGCTTTGAAGCGGGTATGTATCTCTTCATCAAAGTTAACGTTGACTCTCTTTTGCTTTCCCGTGGGTGTGCTATTGACGACTTTTTCAAGATCTCGATGCTCACCGAAACTCATTGTTTTTGATGTATGTTGCTTAGTTAGTGCCATACATAACCTCTAATATGCTGAAATGAGTATATGAGTTTTTACTCAAATGATTCGAGTATTTCTCGCGTCAGAATGGCTATCTCGCCCTTTGCTGCTCCATCGTTGGTATCGAAAACGCTCTCACCCTCCATGACGGATTTAACGTAACTTTGGCGTTGTGTGATCGCAGTTTTAAACGGCTTAATACCCGTCTGAGCAATGCTATCTTTCAGAACGTTAAGCATGGTGGCTTGTTCGATTTTCCGTGTGATGAGGAATCGAGCTTCTACCGGACGATTATAAGCCTGGGCTTCCAGTACCGTGACGACAGAACCGGCAGCGGAAAAATCCAAAGGGCTGGGTGTTACCGGGATGATAATCAGGTCGCTGACCATCACCGCTGCGGAAGTAATAACTGACAGAGAACCGGCTCCATCAATAATCACAAAGTCATATTCAGCCAGATCTTTTCTTACCTGGTAAACGTCTTTCTCTGATGCTGCGGTGTAAACATCGAATGCTGCTTTCTCTGCTTTATTCCAGTTAGTCAGGCTCATCTGTGGGTCTGTATCTACAACTGCAATTTTTTTACCCGAACTGGCAAGGCAGCTACTGACGTTGATTGTTGCAGTCGTTTTACCGGAGCCACCTTTAGGGTTGAGGAACGCGATAATTTTCATGTCTAAACCTCATTTGTGTGTTTACTCATTTGAGTTTAATTATACACAAAAACACAAATGAGTAAATGTGTTTTTTATGTGTAAATGAGTATATGAGTGTTTTTTTTGAGTGTTGGAACTGGCGGGAATTTTGGTTTAGGCTTCTCTCAATAGATTATTGCCAACCTCCATCGTATTCATTCCAGCCCTGATTAGTTGCATCATTGGTTAGCGTCATATCATCGACCACGCAGTTACGTATCTCAGCTGTGCGGTATATCTCGTCGAAAAGTTCGTCAATCTGCTCTTTCAAATCGGCCTCATCGCTATACGTAAAAATCAGGCTGTACTCATTGTTGTCCAACACCTTTCCGTCATAGTCGCACTCAACCAGCCAGGCAATATCTTCTCTGACCTTTTTCTTCCCACGGGTAAATTTGCTGCCGTTCTGCACCGGCACCCACAGTGTGGCTGTCACGGAAAATGCGGTAGCACTCTCAGACTGCCCGGAAAGAGAGGGGAGGGCTGTAACTGGGGGACACTGTTTAATCGCCCGGCTAATGGTGCCACGACTGCAATTGATGGTCTTCTGAACCTGGCTCCAGGAGCTGCCGCTGGCCAGCAGCCGGTTAATGGCATCATAGCGATGTTGGTTAACCTTTCTGCCCTGGTATTTGCCCTCAGCTTTTGCTTTGGCGATCCCCTGTTTCTGGCGTTCCCGCCGCTGCTCATAGTCGCGTCTGGCCACTGCGGCCAGCATATCGAGCAGCATGTCATTGATGGCCGAAAACATCCGGTTATCAAAATCGGTCAGCCCCGGAGATAAATGCAGCCAGGTAGTGGGAACATTAACGGCCACGACTCTTATATCTTTCCTGGCAATCATTTTCTTGAGCGTGATCCAGTCATTCCCGGCCAGTCGTGAAAGGCGGTCAACATCTTCAATAAGTAAGATGTCGCGCTGCCGACAGTCTTTCAGCAGCCGGAAAAGCTCAGGACGTTCCAGGCGTGAACCTGACTCATTTTCAATATAATAGTTACAGATGGCCAGCCCGTGCTCAGTGGCGAAAGTATCGATAGAGCTACGTGCTCGTGATGCATCCTGTTCGGACGTGGAGGCACGAAGATAAGCGCGAACAAAGCAGGTCGGTACTGTTTGGGTCATTTTTGAGAACCGGTTCTGTTTAAGTGTGTCGTGTGTGTTTAAACAGTACCAGCTTGCAGTGGTACGAGGAAGGTATACTTATACGGCACCAAAATCCGTTGGCCGAATCGGGGCAGGGCATAACGCACCCCCACGGTTTATCGGAACCTGCCCCGTTCGGCACTACATCTAGTATCAACAGTTGCTGTTCAACACACAAGATGTAGCGTTATCCACAGAAACGGTGGATAAGTCGTACGGCTAGGTTAGTTGTACATAAATATTTTTGAATGAATTTTTATAGAGAAAGCAAGATTACGGTACTTCTTAAAAAAATGTTAGATTATCGTTTGGGTACTTGAGGTGTGGCTCAAGTTGAAGGTTAATGAGGGTGAGTTCGGTGATGCTGCCAACTTACTGATTTAGTGTATGATGGTGTTTTTGAGGTGCTCCAGTGGCTTCTGTTTCTATCAGCTGTCCCTC
>NZ_CAMFLB010000079.1:0-2374 GCF_945957435.1 Serratia sp. PL7
AAGCTTAATACGGCTCAACCCGAATTTGCCCACATAACCATGTGGACGGCCAGTTTGGCGGCAGCGTTTACGCTGACGAGACGGGCTGGAATCACGCGGCAGAGTTTGCAGCTTGAGAACGGCATTCCAACGATCTTCATCGGATGCGTTCACATCAGAGATAATAGCTTTCAGTTCAGCGCGTTTTGCAAAGAACTTGTCAGCTAATTTCACGCGCTTGACTTCGCGTGCTTTCATTGATTGCTTAGCCATCAGTAACCCTGCCTTACTTGCGGAACGGGAAGTTAAAAGCAGCCAGCAGCGCGCGGCCTTCATCATCAGATTTCGCAGTAGTGGTAATGGTAATATCCAAACCACGAACGCGATCGACTTTGTCGTAGTCGATTTCTGGGAAGATGATTTGCTCACGCACGCCCATGCTGTAGTTGCCACGGCCATCGAATGACTTGGCGGACAGGCCACGGAAGTCACGGATACGTGGAACAGCAATGGAGATCAGACGCTCAAAGAACTCCCACATGCGTTCGCCACGCAGAGTTACTTTACAGCCGATCGGATAGCCCTGACGGATTTTGAAGCCTGCAACAGATTTGCGGGCTTTGGTGATCAACGGTTTTTGACCGGAGATAGCTGCCAGGTCCGCTGCGGCGTTATCCAGCAGTTTCTTGTCAGCAATCGCTTCACCAACACCCATGTTCAGGGTGATCTTCTCGACCCGAGGGACTTGCATGACAGAGTTGTAATCAAACTGAGACATCAGTTGTTTGACTACCTCGTCTTTGTAGTAATCATGCAGTTTCGCCATCGTATTACTCCAAATTACTTGATAGTTTCGCTGTTAGACTTGAAGAAACGGACTTTTTTGCCGTCTTCGAATCTAAAGCCTACACGGTCAGCCTTGCCGGTAGCCGCGTTGAAGATAGCAATGTTAGAAACCTGAATTGCAGCTTCTTTTTCAACAATGCCGCCTGGTTGGTTCAGAGCCGGAACCGGCTTCTGGTGTTTCTTAACCAGGTTGATGCCTTCAACAATGACCTTGCCAGCAGACAGGACATTTTTTACTTTACCGCGCTTACCTTTGTCTTTCCCGGTAATCACGATAACTTCGTCATCACGACGGATCTTCGCTGCCATGTTCGCTCCTTAGAGTACTTCTGGTGCCAGAGAGATAATTTTCATGAACTTCTCATTACGCAGTTCACGAGTTACCGGCCCAAAAATACGCGTACCGATAGGCTGCTCGCTGTTATTGTTCAAAATAACGCATGCATTACCATCGAAGCGAATGACAGAACCGTCCGGGCGACGTACACCCTTCTTGGTGCGCACCACTACCGCCTTCAGAACATCGCCTTTCTTCACCTTACCGCGAGGAATTGCTTCCTTGATGGTAATTTTGATGATGTCGCCGACGCCTGCGTAGCGACGGTGCGAGCCACCTAGAACCTTGATACACATTACGCGACGTGCACCGGAGTTGTCGGCGACGTTCAGCATAGTCTGTTCTTGGATCATTTTAGTGCTCCGCTAATGTCAACTACTACTTTAAAGACCCAAGTAAAAATTAGGCCGTTGAAAAGCCCCATAACCGAGGGCGCAGCATTATAACACCGCTTACTTGGTATGGGTAGAAAAAATAAACGGCTCATTTTCTGAGCCGTTTATTAAGTGAGAGCCAGCTACTCTATTACAGAATCGCTTTCTCTACAACGCGAACCAACGTCCAGGACTTAGTCTTGGACAGTGGGCGGCATTCGCGGATTTCCACCACGTCGCCGGTACCACATTCGTTGTTCTCGTCATGTACGTGCAGCTTGGTCGTACGTTTGATGAATTTCCCGTAGATCGGGTGCTTCACAGTACGCTCGATAGCAACAACGATGGATTTCTCCATTTTATCGCTAACAACACGACCCTGCAGGGTACGGATAACTTCAGTCATTTACACACCCGCCTTTTGAGTCAGTAAAGTCTTAACGCGTGCGACGTCACGACGCACTTGTTTCAACAGGTGAGTTTGTTGCAGCTGGCCACTGGCCGCCTGCATGCGCAAGTTGAATTGCTCACGCAGCAGGTTGAGCAGCTCGGCATTCAGCTCTTCAACGCTTTTTTCACGCAGCTCTTGTGCTTTCATTACATCACCGTCTTAGTTACAAAGGTGGTTTTGATCGGCAGTTTCGCTGCTGCCAGTTTGAATGCCTCGCGGGCAACCTCTTCTGGCACGCCGTCCATTTCGTACAGGACCTTACCAGGCTGGATCAGGGCAACCCAATACTCCACGTTACCCTTACCTTTACCCATACGCACTTCCAGCGGCTTCTCGGTGATCGGTTTGTCCGGGAATACACGGATCCAGATCTTGCCTTGACGCTTA
>NZ_CAMFLB010000080.1:0-2370 GCF_945957435.1 Serratia sp. PL7
TAGCTTGATACGGCTCAACCCGAATTTGCCCACATAACCATGTGGACGGCCAGTTTGACGGCAGCGTTTACGCTGACGAGACGGGCTGGAATCACGCGGCAGAGACTGGAGCTTGAGAACAGCATCCCAACGATCTTCGTCAGAAGAGTTCACACCAGAAATGATAGCTTTCAATTCCTCGCGTTTAGCGCGGTACTTGTCAGCCAGTTTCACGCGAACGACTTCGCGTGCTTTCATTGATTGCTTAGCCATCAGTAACCCTGCCTTACTTGCGGAACGGGAAGTTAAAAGCAGCCAACAGCGCGCGGCCTTCATCATCAGATTTCGCAGAAGTGGTAATGGTAATATCCAAACCACGAACGCGATCGACTTTGTCGTAGTCGATTTCTGGGAAGATGATTTGCTCACGCACACCCATGCTGTAGTTACCACGGCCATCGAATGACTTGGCGGACAAGCCACGGAAGTCACGGATACGTGGAACAGCAATGGAAATCAGACGCTCAAAGAACTCCCACATGCGTTCGCCACGCAGAGTTACTTTACAGCCGATCGGATAGCCCTGGCGGATTTTGAAGCCTGCAACAGATTTGCGTGCTTTGGTGATGAACGGCTTTTGACCGGAGATAGCTGCCAAGTCAGCTGCTGCATTATCCAGCAGTTTCTTGTCAGCGATCGCTTCACCAACACCCATATTCAGGGTGATCTTCTCGACCCGAGGGACTTGCATGACAGAGTTGTAATCAAACTGAGACATCAGTTGTTTGACTACCTCGTCTTTGTAGTAATCATGCAGTTTCGCCATCGTCATACTCCAAATTACTTGATAGTTTCGCTATTTGATTTGAAGAAACGGACTTTTTTGCCGTCTTCGAATCTAAAGCCTACACGGTCAGCCTTACCGGTAGCCGAGTTGAACAGCGCAATGTTGGAAACCTGAATAGCAGCTTCTTTTTCAACAATGCCACCTGGTTGGTTCAGGGCCGGGACCGGCTTCTGATGTTTCTTAACCAGGTTGATACCTTCAACAATGACCTTACCAGCAGACAGGACATTTTTTACTTTACCGCGTTTACCTTTGTCTTTCCCGGTAAGCACGATAACTTCGTCATCACGACGGATTTTCGCTGCCATGGTTCGCTCCTTAGAGTACTTCTGGTGCCAGAGAGATAATTTTCATGAACTTCTCATTACGCAGTTCACGAGTTACCGGCCCAAAAATACGCGTACCGATAGGTTGCTCGCTGTTATTGTTTAAAATAACGCATGCATTACCATCGAAGCGAATGACAGAACCGTCCGGGCGACGTACACCCTTCTTGGTGCGCACCACTACCGCCTTCAGCACATCGCCTTTCTTCACCTTACCGCGAGGAATTGCTTCCTTGATGGTAATTTTGATGACGTCGCCGATGCCTGCGTAGCGACGGTGCGAGCCACCTAGAACCTTGATACACATTACGCGACGTGCACCGGAGTTGTCGGCCACGTTCAGCATAGTCTGTTCTTGGATCATGTTAGTGCTCCGCTAATGTCAACTACAACTTTAGGACCCATTACTAGGTCGTTGAAAAGCCCCATAACCGAGGGCGCAGCATTATAACACCGCTTCCAGAGTATGGGTAGAAAAAATAAACGGCTCACTTTCTGAGCCGTTTATTAAGTTAGAGTCAGCTACTCTATTACAGAATCGCTTTATCTACAATGCGAACCAACGTCCATGACTTAGTCTTGGACAGTGGACGGCATTCGCGGATTTCTACCACGTCGCCGATACCACATTCGTTGTTCTCATCATGTACATGCAGCTTAGTCGTACGCTTGATGAATTTCCCGTAGATCGGGTGCTTCACCGTACGTTCGATAGCAACAACCATGGATTTCTCCATTTTGTCACTAACAACACGACCTTGCAGAGTACGGATAATATCAGTCATTTTACGCACCCGCCTTTTCAGTCAGTAAAGTCTTAACGCGTGCGACATTACGACGCACTTGTTTCAACAGGTGAGTTTGTTGCAGTTGGCCACTCGCCGCCTGCATGCGTAAGTTGAATTGCTCACGCAGCAGGTTGAGCAGCTCAGTGTTCAGCTCTTCAACACTTTTTTCACGCAGCTCTTGTGCTTTCATTACATCACCGTCTTAGTTACAAAGGTGGTTTTGATCGGCAGTTTAGCTGCTGCCAGCTTGAACGCTTCACGGGCGACTTCTTCTGGAACGCCGTCCATTTCGTACAGGACTTTGCCAGGTTGGATCAGGGCAACCCAATATTCCACGTTACCCTTACCTTTACCCATACGCACTTCAAGAGGCTTCTCGGTGATTGGTTTGTCCGGGAATACACGGATCCAAATCTTACCTTGACGCTTC
>NZ_CAMFLB010000081.1:0-2349 GCF_945957435.1 Serratia sp. PL7
ATATCGAAAAAACTATGGCCCAGAAAAACCTATCATGCTTCTGCATATTCTTTCAGACATGCAAAAGCAACGGAATTGAAAAATTCCGATTATGACAAAATCGAAATAGCCCAAATTATGGGCCATGCCTCAGTCAGATCTCAGCAGAGTTACGGAAGAAAGAGCAAAAAAAGCAAAGGTGGATTTGATGACATCGCAGATGTCGAAACCAATGTTAAGCCCCGTGGTGGAGATAGATTATTGAGATTTAAGATCGCAAATAAAAACAAAGCAGCGGCAAAAATTGCCGATACTTCCACCCCCAGCAGTCCTCCACCGGCTCCCGTTCGTCGCTTCAAAATGTGAACCCTGAGCAGTTCAGGAGGTCCCCTCCTGGACTGTGAAGGGTTGGCCCGTCCGGCAGGACGGTTTTACAGCAAAATCCTCCATAGCGAAGCAGAAGCCCGGAACCGGGTAACTGGATGGGTTTTCCCCCGTGGGGGATTGATCTGTTACTTGAAAACCAATGATCTTAAAAACCATCTCAAAAGTTGAAAATTTCACCCCCTTAGTGTTCTTAAAATTCTTATATGTTCTTAGGAGTTAAAAAAACACTCTCTAACCATTGATATTACTGACTTTTTAAAAAAGGCAGTTGTCAAAAACTTCAACCGTAGTTGTCAAATTCGTCAACTCTAGTTGTCAAATTCGTCAACTGAGGTTGTCAAATCCGACAACTCTAGCCAGTTTCCAAGTAGAAACTACAGTTTCAAAACTGCAACTTTTTCTACTTTTTGCAACTTAATCTATTGACTAGTTTTATATAAATGTTAAAACATATATATAGAAATAAATAAAAAAAGGAGGTTTCTATGGATTTAGGAAATATATTAAATGAGAGTTTAAGTATTGATTACGAAAAATTAGATTTGTTTTTGGAAAAATATGATTTAACACCAGAACAAAAAGTTGCAGTTTATGAATTTCACGCAAAAGCTTATAAAAAAAATAAAACTTTAGTTATTTCTGAAACAAAAGAAAATAAATTTAAATCTATTTCCGAAGGTGTTGAATACGTGCATTTATTCCCAAAAAATTTAAAAATTTTAATTAAAAAATATGGTTTAAATACAAACGAATTATTGGTTTTAACGGAAATAATGGAGTCAATGCTTTCACACGGAAATTTATTAATTAATTTTTCGCAAAAGGCACTTTGCGAATTAACAGGAATTAATAAATCTACAATGTGTAAAACATTTAAAACCCTCAAACAAAAGCAGTGTTTAATTGAGAAAAACGGACATATTTATTTAAATTCTGTGATATTTATGAAAGGGTTACCTCATAAATTGTTTATGCAATTTAGAGATCATTTTTTAAATTCTATCTCATATAAATTAGATGATGAAGAAGAATTTGAAAAAGTCTTCGACGATAATTTTATTAAAGCATACGAAAAAAATCTCAAAGAGATTAAAAAGAAAAAGCAACAAATAAAAGAAAAGAAAATATCAAAAGCATTAGATAATTTTGAAAAAGAAATCTCGAAAGAATGGAAAGAAAAGTTTAAAGACGAAGAGGAAAATTTCGAATTTGGTTTTGAATCGGAAATATAAAACCGCCCTCGCCGGGCAGGCCAATCCCTTACTGAAATAGAATAAATTCTATTCCACTAAGGGATTTTTTTATTCATTGTTTCTCCACATTTGCAATATTGACATTAACTTCCACCCGGATATAACAGTAATATAAGTTGTTGTTTCTACCCCGATTTTGGGGTGGAACAACAAGGCATTTTAGGGGTAGAGCGAAGCGAACCCGTAAAACTGCCACCCCCAACCGGGGGTCGTTGTTCGATTTTGAGCGACAGCGAAAAAATAGAACATAAGGGGGGAGGGTTTGGGTTTTACGGTATTTCAAATTTGAGCAAAGCGAATTTTTGAAATTTCCGTTTCTTTTAATTTGCAATGAGGAAAAATCAATATGGGTAATTCAAAAAGAAATATAAAAAAACTAAATGATAATTTTAGAGAGGATATTTTAGATTATGCGATCGCGCACAATCTAAAATGTGCTAACGCACTTGCTATTTTATACGCAACGGGTTGCCGTCCGGACGAACTCCAAACTGGGGTTACTGTAAATTATGACAGCAAAAAAAATGAAATTGAATTTAGAATAATTGGATCAAAACTCAATAGAAGAATGAGAAGAGGCATTGGGGTTAGAAAAATAAAAGTAAAAATCAATAATGAAAATGCCAGGTTTTTTAAAAGCATTGTTGATAAATTTATTGAAAACCCAATGTCATATGATCATAAAATCAAAATTGAAAGTGCAAAAGCGTTTTCAGGTTACATAACTAAA
>NZ_CAMFLB010000082.1:0-2338 GCF_945957435.1 Serratia sp. PL7
CCTAAGCAAAATAAAAGGATTGGCTAGATAATTTGATGCGTTGGTGTCAATATGTCATGAAAAGCTCTATTTTGCGTTCTGAGCGGTTTTAGCGTTTATTTCGTTTAGTTATCGGCACAATCGTTAAAACACGTTAGAGGAGCGAGAATGGAGCCTGTAAGGCGACTGGTAGCGGAACGGTCGTGTTAGATTGTAAAAGCCGATAGCTGAATGAAATAAACAGCGTCAGCACCCTTCCATTTCGGCAGGAGGAGGCTCAAGGGGTTTGGGGAATGACATTCCCCAAGGTCTTCTGTCTTTTATACTCGGGAGTATTTGTCAGTTTTTTGTTTTCTGGTGTTATAATTAAAAAAACTGAAAAAAGAGCAAAAAAAAGCCGAGCGGTGTTGACGCACCCTCAGCCATTTACGGAAACTACTTGTACTAGCTCCGTAACTTCTTAATCATTATACGAATATTTTTAGGTTTCTTCAAGACTAGAGATTCTTGTTAATGAATTTTAAGGGTTACGTGAACTTTTAAAATTCTTTCCAAGAATCTCTTTTTTCTTTGAGGAGGAACGGAATTTGAGTAAAAATGGCACGATTGTAAATGAGTGGGAAAATTTAACAGCCCTATCTAACAGGCGGTTAAATGCACAAACTATGTGCAACTCTCTAAAAATGCAGTGTTAAAATCGCTTGCGATTTTGCCGAGCGGAAGCGCTGGAAAATTTTTGAAAAAAATTTGGAATTTGGGACAATTGGGGGGCGAGGAAGCGAATTTTGCTTCCGTACTACGACCCCCCCTTATAGTGCCGAGTGCCAAATTTTAAGTTTAGACCTTTCCACCCTTACTGCCACAAGGGATAAAGGCGTGTTTGGGTGTCCCAACAAAATCCCAACAAAGTACCAACACTTTGTTTTTTATATATAGTTGCGCATATTTTAATATAGTTGTATAATGATGTAGAATTATGATAAATAGAGCGAGGAGTGAAATCTATGGCTAGGGAAAATAAAGATACGGAATTTCAAGTTGTTACTATTCGTGTACCGAAAAATATGCACTCTGAATACAAAGAAATTCTTCAAAAAGAAGGCAAAATCGTAACTTATGATGTCCGAAATTATATGCAAAGTGTAGTTGAAAAAAACAAGAAAGGGGAAAAATGAGCATAAAAAAAGAGCGTCCTGGCAAAAGACCGCTCTGTGCAAAAAATGCTTCATTTTCTAAGGGTATTATACTATATGGCTACTGATAAAACAAAGGTTAAAGCTAGAAATTTCGCATTTATTATCTATCCTGAAAGTATTCCTGAAGATTGGGAAGACAGTTTATCCAAGTTAGGTGTTCCTATGGCTGTTAGTCCGTTGCATGATTTGGATGAAACAGAACGTAAATTTGAAGATATGTCTGAAAATGAAAAGGCTATTGTTAGAAATGGTGGGAAAGTTTTTAAAAAACCACATTATCATGTATTGTATATTGCACGAAATCCTGTGACTGCTGAAAGTGTAAGGATAAAGGTAAAACGTGCGTTAGGTAATAATTCTATTTCTCATATTGAAATCGTGGATAGTGTTGAATATTACTTTCAATATCTGACACATGAAAGTTCTGATGCTATTAAGAAGAATAAGCATAGATACGATAAGAAAAATATTGTCTATATCAATGATTTCGATATTGATCGATATGTGACTCTTGATGAAAGTGAAAAACGTGAATTGGCAAATTTGATTTTTGCGCTTATTCGTAAATATCAGCTTGAAAATATTATTGATTTGTATGAGTTTGTAGAAGCACGTGGTGATGACTATGGGCTTCCTAGTATGAATCAAATTAATGATGTTGTTTCAGCTAAGGCTGGGCTTTTGCGTTTATACTTTGATGGGAATTATCAACGGCGTAAAAGAGGTGTCAAAAATGATTGAATATGAAAAAACGGTAAAAATCGAATTATTGAATGAGTTCTCCAAAGGAACGGTTGCTCGATTGATTGGGTATTTGACAAAGCAAAATATCGCAATTGATGCGCCGAATAATGTGCATGTGGTTTTGTTCCAGCAATTCAAAGAAATGCTGAATCTCAATTTGTTTGCGTTGTCGTATGACGAGCTGGAACAAGTTGAGCAATATTGGTTAGCAATGGATAAATTGCTGAACAATAGGTTTTTGCAGTAGTCAAAAGACTACTGCTTTTTTTTGTTGCGTGAGCCGACAAAAAATAGGGTTTGGGTTTTTGACGGAGTGAAAAGTGGAGTTTCTGCGAAGGCAGAAATGACAGTTTGAACGCAGGCAATCGGTCGCCTTCAGGCGGACGACAGCCCTCGGCAGAGCGTGTCCAAATGAAATT
>NZ_CAMFLB010000083.1:0-2328 GCF_945957435.1 Serratia sp. PL7
GACACAGCCCAAAGCGGCGATTATCAGGAGTAACATCATGACTACTTTAACTGTCGGCCAGTGCCTCACCTCTTTTAAAAACGAGTATGTAGTAAGCGCGGTTAATCTGGCTGACGGCAAAATCAGCTATACCATCCTCGGCCTGAATGCCCCAACCTGCGCCCCGCTGCTGGAAACTTCCCTGCGCTTTTACCAGGTGATCGATAAGACCCTTCCACTCGATGAACTCCGCGCCCGCCGTCAGGTTGTGCAGAGTGTGACCGACCAGCGCGAAGCGAGACACCAGGCGAAAGAAGATGCCCGCCAGCTGGCGAACGAACGCGCCAGCGCTGACCCGGAAAACGCCGGATTGCTGACCACGGCCACCGAAAGCAACACCACCAAGCTAGCCGCTAAAAACATCCGTATTCTGCTGAAAAAGCATTTCCCCGGAGTGAAGTTTTCTGTCCGTATGCGTGACTATAACGCGCTCTATGTTTCGTGGACGGATGGCCCAACCAAAGAGGCTGTAGAAGCGATTACAGACAAGTTTGAGGAAGGTAGCGTTAACTCAATGGAGGACATTTACGAATACAACATTACGGGCTTCCACCGTGTTTATGGTGGCGTGAAATACCTGTTTTGCTCACGCGACCTGACCGACGCGCTGATCGCTGAATCTATCGAACTGCTGCGCAAAGAATACGGCGAAACCACCATCCCGGCTGATGTAACGCTTGAGGCGTACAAATCCGGGGCGCTGGCGGGGCGCGGGCATGACTGCTTTACCTGGGGGCTTGCAGCGCAAATCCGCATCAATGCGGGAAAGGTGGATAAATCCAGCCGCTGAAATTAGCGCCCTTCGGGGCGCTTTTTGTTGGTAGAAGTGAATGAAATATATGTAATAAATGTATTTACTAATATTGACTTCGAGGGCAAAAAAGGCGATACTTATTTCATCGGGAGGCAATACCGCCGCCCGATAACACAGCCCAAAGTGGCATCTAAGGAGTTATCTATGAACTATCTGATCATCATCCCAATCGCGTTGATTCTCGCCGCCGCCGCGCTGGCCCTTCCGTGGTTTATGGTTCGCCAGGGCTACCGCGAACAAGTCCAGCTGGGCGGTGCGTGTACTACCGTGCTGGGGCTGGCCGCATCAACAGGCGTGTTTAGCTATGCCGATAATATGCCGCTGGCGCTGCTGTACGGCTCTGCGTCGGTCGTTTCATTCCTGTATGCGCTTGATTGCTTCCTGCCGCTTTACCTGTCACGTAAATCTCACTAACCCACAGGCGGGGGGAAACCCCCGCCAGCCTGGAGAAACAAATGGAAAAAGGAAAACTCGCCCAGCAACAGGGTTTTGACCTGGAGTTGCAGATCCTGAAAAGCCAGAGGGGCTATTACATTGGCACGGCGACCAGTGAGGGCTACCCGGTATCAAGGGAATCAGCTGAATACTTCCCGGATAGCAGCACCGCGCAGCAGGCTTTGACGGATAACCGCTGGACACAGCGAGAGGATTGTTAATTAAATTGCAGGGCGGCTAATCGCCGCCCTGCATAACGAAAAGGAGGCCGGACGATGGCTGACCATGACGACGCACCGGAAAAAATTAAGTGCCTGGAGTGCGGGAAGGAGTTTTCTTTCCTGGCCCCTCATTTGAGTAAAGCCCACCAGATGAACGCCAGACAGTACCGGGAACGCTGGGGCATACCACTACACAGGCCGCTTGCCAGTGCCGAGCATTCCCGCCAGTGTCGGGAAAATGTTTTGCGCCGTATCCGGCGGGGCGAAATTCGCCCCGCTGACCAGCTCGCGCTCATGGCCGAAGGCCGGAAGAATGCTCCTGAACGTGCGACCAGCACCAGGTTGCATAAAGTGGCGGCGGCGAACGTCGCGCGGGTACATCAGATATGGAAGCATTCTCCGGTGGTGAAGGTCGTTCCTGATACGCTCAGGGATGAAGCCGTGCAGAGAATGACGGCCAGAAAGGTGACTGGTGAGAAAGTTAAGGATATTGCTGCCGATCTGAATCTGTCGGTTGGGTGTCTGTACAAATGGGTGGCGAGCGCTAAATAGGGCGTCTCCCTGCGGGCCGCTACGTCGTGCTGCGCATCGAGCCAGCCTTGCTGTCTCGCCCCTTCGGGCTTCCATCGCTGACGCTTGTGATAAACATGGATTGTGCAGCTCAACGGGTATCAGTTCGTCAAGCCCGGCGCTTGCAGCGGCCAAAGGCCGCGCCGCGCCAACCGCCCCGCAACGGGGCTATAAGGCATCAAAAATACTGAATGCCTGTTTTTCCTGCCTGCTGTCGCTAACTCACTGAAATAACGCAAAACCCAAAAT
>NZ_CAMFLB010000084.1:0-2277 GCF_945957435.1 Serratia sp. PL7
TGTCAAGGCTCAATTGAAATGTCCGTTATCCAGCTCAATTAAAATGACCACTTTGATCTCTCATTCTCTTTACTGATAGACTTTCCTCCGACTGAAACAACAGGATGATTGAGCCCATGCTTCGATACGAGTTAACGCCGAACAATGCAGGTTTTATACTGTGGGGAGATTCAGAAGCCCTGAATGAATTACATGAACTCATTCATTACATCGTGGATGAAAGCCCACTGATTAAAGTTAAAGACGGATTTATGTTATCCCTTGCCTATGATATTCGTAAAGCACGGGAAGGTAATCGTCGTGTTGAGCAACATCAGTATGATCAACATGATACATATAAGCTTTATGGTGTTGAGCTTTTATGGCCTCTGGTCCTGGTACAGTCCTCAATACTCAGAAACTCAATGGGTTATATTCAGACAGACAAAAACCAGCTGTCTGTCATGTATGCCTTTGAATACCTGATAGAATCAGCATTAACAGAGTCTGAGAGAACAACGTCGAATGATATTATGCTAACAGTAAAATATGCATCAGACTCTGATTTTAATTTCATTGAGGATAATATTGACAGCAGGTGCTGCTATTTTATCAGCCTATCTCCGGAGCAAAGAAAAAAGCAGTTAATCAGTATTGTTCGTTCTTTTCATTCATTATGGGGTAAGTATGCCCGTGAAAAGCAGGACATAAAGATGCTGAACGAAATGAATAATACATCATGGGTCTGGCCGGACAATATCAACTGGTGAGCAACCACTGTCCGGCCAGTGAGTACCATCAGCGGGCTCTTTTACCAAAAATGTCCTCTGAACGTGACTGAAGCTGTTTGAGTGCTTCGAGCATGTCATCATTATCCAGTGAGCGCTGGGATTTCTTCCCTTCCTGCTTTGGCCGTCGTCGGGAAGGGCCATCTCCAGCGGGAATTGACTGAGAGCGCGTGTTATCCCGCTTGCTCTGCACCAGACTGATAAACTCCAGGGTTCGGCCAAGACGCTTGTTATCGACAATCGCGCCCTGGTCGATTTCTGACAGTCGGTCGTAGGTAGAGTAGGGAAGTAGCGTACCGTTCAGGCGCAGCTCTTTTCTGCCATCAGGATAGTGATACACATCGATATATTTACCTATTGCACGGCGACTCAGTTCGCTGTCTTCAATCAGGTACAACATTTTATCATATTGTATCGTCAACGATTTTGAGACTTTACGTTTTTCACGAACAGTGAAAATAAGCCCCAGGTCCTCATCATGTTCTACAGCACGGTGTACGTCAAAATCATGTCGCGGTACTTTGCCAAAACGGCGGTTATAGTCAGCCATATAGGCCTCAGCGAAGTCATTTGCAGCCTCCATTGAACAAATGCCCTGTAACCGCAGCTCTTTGACCAGACGATCCTGTAAAGTGAGGTGAGCTCGTTCTACACGCCCTTTGGCGGGACTGGTTTCTGCACAGATAGTCTGGATGTTCAGTTCATGCATGGCTCGCCCAAACTGAGTATGCCCGTCTCCGCCTGTGGCGTGTTTATTGTTAACACGAAAAACACCGGCTTTATCGCTGTACAGTGCCAGCGGTTTACCATGCTTATCGATATAGCGCCGCGTGGCTTCGAAGTAAGAAAACGTGGACTCCGATTTAACAAACAACAGTTCCATCAGTTTGCTGGTTGCATCATCAACATAGACCAGCGCGGTGCAGGCCGGGCCACGGCCTTCAAACCAGTCGTGATCACAGCCATCTATTTGTATCAGCTCACCAGTACACGGACGCCGGTACCGTGGTTGAGGGATCCTTGCGGCACGTTGTTTACGGGGAACCCATAAGCCAGCCCGCACCATGATGCGCCGGACAGTTTCTTTGCCAAGAAACAGTCCGTGGAGTTCTTCGAGCTTTTCACGCGCCAGAGTCGGACCGAAATCAGCATAACGCGTCTTGATCAGTTCCAGAGCCTGATCTGCGAGCCCGGGTGGCAACTGGCGGTTACCACGCATGCCACATCGTCTGCTGGCCATACCAAGCGGTCCGCCTTCACGGTAACGGGCAAGAAGTCTGCGGCATTGCCTGTCGCTGATACCGAGGTGCTCGGCCGCACGGCGCGTTGTGATGCGACGTTCAATGACGTCCTGTATAATCTTGATCCGGTTGATCTCTTTCAAAGTAAACACTCCTGAGCTTTCTGCGCTCATGATATGCCTCCCGGTAGTTTAAACGGACCAGTGAAGCTTACCATAGCGCGGACATCTGAATTGAGCCACAGGCGGACATTACTATTGAGCCATTAC
>NZ_CAMFLB010000085.1:0-1943 GCF_945957435.1 Serratia sp. PL7
AGTGAAAAATTTCCCGTTGGGTTTTGGTTTTTTAAGCATATCGATCCAATCTTTCATTAATGCTTTTTAAATCTGCTTCTCTTTGTTTTTCTTCTTCCTTAATTCGGATCTCTTTAACAAACCTTGCACGATCGCCATTAAATACAATTGCAGGATTTATATAAAATATGTATTTCTTAACAGACTTTGCGATCATTTTCTTTTCTAATAGTTCTTTTAATCCGCGATAATAAACAGCTTTTGAAATAGTATAATCATATTTTTCAGCTTCTTCCTTTGCTGTTTCGAAATTTAAGTAAATTTCGTCACCGCCGATTTGCTTTTGGTAAATACCCATAATCAAGAAAAATAATTTAAACCCTGTTTGAGTCAAATCGAAATAGAATTTAATTTGACCAGTAAACAGCTTTAAAAATTCCTCTTTATCTACTTCTTGGATTTGTGAAATTGTTGTAGTAAAAACTCCTTCTTCGGTTTCTAATTCAGAACCTCGATCAACAGTTAGCTTTTTCTTTTTAGTATCAATTTCCATATTGAACACGAAAGGATTTTTCTTGTGTTCAATATCAAAATCCTCACTATTTTCAGCATTGTTTAACTGTAAATACTCTATATTATTTTTCTTTTTCATAAACACCTCTCTTTTAGTTTAATTTGTATATTTTTTAAACGGGTTTTTTCTCACTCGATGAGACTCGTTTTCTCATTTTTTAACAGATTTTTGAAACTAGTCAAGAGAGCTAAACTAAATATTTTCTCGTTTTTTCAAAAAAAAACGATACAAATAGTAACTCAGGAGAGACTATTAGTAACTCAGGAGAGAATAAATTCTCTCAGGAGAGAATTTTTTTACATGTGAGAGACTAGACCGTTAGGTTTTACGGGGGTTACAGACCCCTTAAGAATATAAGAAATATAAGATCTAAGAGGATTCAACCTAGTCCCAGCCCTATCTGCAGAACTTGCCAGGCTACGCAAAAGAAAACCCCCTTCCGGGAGATGTGTTTTCGCTACCGCTACAACAGACGTTTCCCGTTCCGGGCAATACATAAGCAATCTGCGCAGATTTCCCTACCGCGCTTCGCTTGGTCAACCCTTCACAAGCCAAAATTAAAATTTTGACTTGCTCAGCGTTCTGTCTTTTTTCTTTTATTGGAAATCGTGAGTAAGGGGAAATTTTAATTTTCCCTTGCGAGGGATTGATCCGTTGACTTTTGTTTTTTTTATTGTAGATGTATTTATAGATTTTCAATTTTGCAGAAAGGTATACTCACTATACCGAGATTTCTCGGTGTGAGCCTGGCAGGGGCCAAAAAGAAAAAAACCTTACTGCTTTTAACGGGAGGTTTTCGAATATGGCTTATGCAATTTTAAGAGTGGAAAAAACAAAAAATACTTCAATCGCCGGGAAAAATTCTCACAATATGCGATTGAGGAAAACACATAATGCAGATCCTAACCTTAAATCCCAAAACCGAATTTTAATCGGTTCTGGTGATTTAAGGACTGATATTAATGCAAGGTTTCAAGCAACCAATGTTAAAGCTCGAAATTCTACTTCTGTTATTTGTAATGAATTAGTATTAACAGCTTCCCCAGAATTTTTTGAAAATAACAAAAAATTGGAGGATTGGATTAAAGTTCAAATGGAATATTTGCAAAGTGAATATGGGGAAAATGCAATTAATGCAGTTTTACACTTGGACGAGCAAACTCCACACATTCACGCCTTTATAACACCAATCGAAAATAAAAACGGAATATATAAACTAAACAATAAATCGTATATGAAAAAATACGAAACAATGCAGGATATATATTTTAAATACAATAAGCCATTGGGTTTAATCCGTGGGATTAAAAAAGAGGTTTCGAATGCAGAATATAAGGAGGTTAAAGAATTTTACAGCGATATTAAAAACATTAAAAATGAAACTAACTTG
>NZ_CAMFLB010000086.1:0-1917 GCF_945957435.1 Serratia sp. PL7
TAATTCGGTTTCATTCTTAATGTTTTTAATATCGCTGTAAAATTCTTTAACTTCCTTATATTCTGCATTCGAAACCTCTTTTTTAATCCCACGGATTAAACCTAATGGCTTATTGTATTTAAAATATATATCCTGCATTGTTTCGTATTTTTTCATATACGATTTATTGTTTAGTTTATATATTCCGTTTTTATTTTCGATTGGTGTTATAAAGGCGTGAATATGTGGAGTTTGCTCGTCCAAGTGTAAAACTGCATTAATTGCATTTTCCCCATATTCACTTTGCAAATATTCCATTTGAACTTTAATCCAATCCTCCAATTTTTTGTTATTTGCAAAAAATTCTGGGGAAGCTGTTAAAACTAATTCATTACAAATAACAGAAGTAGAATTACGAGCTTTAACATTGGTTGCTTGAAACCTTGCATTAATATCAGTCCTTAAATCACCAGAACCGATTAAAATTCGGTTTTGGGATTTAAGGTTAGGATCTGCATTATGTGTTTTCCTCAATCGCATATTGTGAGAATTTTTCCCGGCGATTGAAGTATTTTTTGTTTTTTCCACTCTTAAAATTGCATAAGCCATATTCGAAAACCTCCCGTTAAAAGCAGTAAGGTTTTTTTCTTTTTGGCCCCTGCCAGGCTCACACCGAGAAATCTCGGTATAGTGAGTATACCTTTCTGCAAAATTGAAAATCTATAAATACATCTACAATAAAAAAAACAAAAGTCAACGGATCAATCCCTCGCAAGGGAAAATTAAAATTTCCCCTTACTCACGATTTCCAATAAAAGAAAAAAGACAGAACGCTGAGCAAGTCAAAATTTTAATTTTGGCTTGTGAAGGGTTGACCAAGCGAAGCGCGGTAGGGAAATCTGCACAGATTGCTTATGTATTGCCCGGAACGGGAAACGTCTGTTGTAGCGGTAGCGAAAACACATCTCCCGGAAGGGGGTTTTCTTTTGCGTAGCCTGGTAAGTTCTGCTCGATCTGAAGGTTTGCACCGTTTACTCTCTTACTTTCTTATTGTTTTAAATCTTACATACCCCTCCAGCCCTTGCTATTACTGACTTAAATCAAAAAAAAGTTATAGATTCCTATAACCTAAAAGTTATAGATTTCTATAACCCCAGTTATAGATTTCTATAACCCCCCTAAGTTGGTCATTCGACCAACTTCTTATAACTAAGTTATAAAAAGTTGTAATCATGTATTGACTAGTTGTATATTTTGTTTATAACTGAGTTATAAATACTTATAACTTAATTATTAATGGGGTTTTAATATGAAAAAAAATAAATTAGTAAATAAAGAAAATTACTCAATATTAGAGACTTTGCCGGAAGATCCATTATTTGAAAATAAATCGACTTTAGAAATTGATTTAAATCAATTCGATTTATTTAATAGAATTGCAAACGAAACTGTAGAAGAACTTATAATAAAAGAAGTTAACGATCCTAATGACCGAAGCGATAAAAGCAATGGTGTTAATTTAAATGCAAAAGTTTATGTAGAAAAAGAAAAAAAGACTTCATTAAAAAAAGATTTTGTTATTACATTTGTAGATAATCTTGAGGCTTTAGCAAAATTAAATTTAAAACCTAATGAGTTTAGAATTATCGTCGAGATTGTAAAGGTTATGGAATACGGAAATTTAATTAACCTTTCACAATCTACAATTGCGAAAAATTTAAATCTTGCAAAATCAAATGTAAGTTATTATTTTAAAAACCTTAAAAAGAAAAATATATTAGTAGAAAAAGACGGACACGTCTTTATGAATAGTAATATTTTTTCTAAAGGATTAGCTCATCGTTTGGACGAAGAAAAAAGAAAAAATTTGAAATCCGCACAAGTCGAAGACGATAATTTTAAAAACTCATTTTAAAACCCAACGGGAAATTTTTCACA
>NZ_CAMFLB010000087.1:0-1886 GCF_945957435.1 Serratia sp. PL7
GCCCCTATGGGCATGGCGGACATCGCCGAAGTCCTGTGGCGTGACTACCTCAACCACAACCCGACTAACCCGCACTGGGCTGACCGCGACCGTTTCGTGCTCTCCAACGGCCACGGCTCCATGTTGATTTACAGCCTCCTGCACCTCACCGGCTACGACCTGCCGATGCGCGAGCTGGAGAACTTCCGTCAGCTGCATTCCAAAACCCCGGGGCACCCGGAGTACGGCTACACCCCAGGCGTTGAGACCACCACCGGCCCGCTGGGCCAGGGTATCGCCAACGCCGTCGGCTTCGCCATCGCCGAACGCACCCTGGCGGCGCAGTTCAACCGCCCTGGCCACGACATCGTTGACCACCACACCTACGCCTTCATGGGCGACGGCTGCATGATGGAAGGTATCTCGCACGAAGTCTGCTCCCTGGCCGGCACCCTCAAGCTCGGCAAGCTGACCGCCTTCTACGATGACAACGGCATCTCCATCGACGGCCACGTCGACGGCTGGTTCACCGACGACACCGCCCTGCGTTTCGAAGCCTACGGCTGGCACGTGGTGCGCAACGTTGACGGCCACAACCCGGACGCCATCAAGGCCGCGATTGAAGCAGCCCGCAAGGTGACCGACAAGCCGTCGCTGCTGATGTGCAAGACCGTTATCGGCTTCGGTTCGCCGAACAAGGCCGGCACCCATGACGTGCACGGTGCCGCGCTGGGCGCCGCCGAAGTGGCCGCCACCCGCGAAGCGCTGGGCTGGAAATACGCCGCCTTTGAAATCCCGCAGGACATCTACGCCCAGTGGGACGCCAAAGAAGCCGGTCAGGCCAAAGAAGCGGCCTGGAACGACAAGTTCGCCGCCTACGCCAAGGCCTTCCCGGAACTGGCTGCCGAGTTCAAGCGCCGCATGAACGGCGAGCTGCCGGCCGACTGGAAAGCCGACGCCAAAGCGTTCGTGGAAAAACTGCAGGCCAACCCGGCCAACATCGCCAGCCGCAAGGCGTCGCAGAACGCGCTGGAAGCGTTCGGCAAGGTGCTGCCGGAGTTCCTGGGCGGCTCTGCCGACCTGGCGCCGAGCAACCTGACCATGTGGTCCGGCTCGAAAGCGCTGAACGTTGACCCGGCGGGCAACTACATTCATTACGGCGTGCGCGAGTTCGGCATGACCGCCATCACCAACGGCATCGCGCTGCACGGCGGCTTCCTGCCGTACTCGGCGACCTTCCTGATGTTCGTGGAATACGCCCGCAACGCGGTGCGCATGGCGGCACTGATGAAGCTGCGCAACGTGTTCGTCTACACCCACGACTCCATCGGTCTGGGCGAAGACGGCCCGACCCACCAGCCGGTGGAGCAGCTGGCGAGCCTGCGCGTGACCCCGAACATGAGCACCTGGCGCCCGTGTGACCAGGTGGAATCGGCGGTGGCGTGGCAGTACGGCATCGAGCGCAACGACGGCCCGACCACCCTGGTGTTCTCGCGCCAGAACCTGACCCAGCAGCCGCGCACCGCAGAGCAGCTGGCGAACGTGTACCGCGGCGGCTACGTGCTGAAAGACTGCGCGGGCACGCCGGACGTCATCCTGATTGCCACCGGCTCTGAAGTGGGCATCACGGTGGAAGCGGCGGACACGCTGACCGCGGCGGGCCGCAAGGTGCGCCTGGTGTCGATGCCGTCGACCGACGCGTTCGACAAGCAGGATGCGGCGTACCGCGAGTCGGTGCTGCCGGCGGCGGTAAGGGCGCGTGTGGCGGTGGAAGCGGGTATCGCGGACTACTGGTACAAGTACGTGGGCCTGAACGGCGCCATCGTGGGCATGACCACCTTCGGTGAGTCGGCGCCGGCGGAGCAGCTGTTCGCCGAGTTCGGCTTCACCGTGGACAACGTGGTGGC
>NZ_CAMFLB010000088.1:0-1633 GCF_945957435.1 Serratia sp. PL7
ATATCCAACGCTTAGGCAGCTTTCGCGGCAGTTTGGTATCAGTAAGGTTCAAGGGCAATCGTGGGAAAAATCTCAGCAAGTGAATTACAGCCTGAAATATTGATATCTTGCAGGCTGCCAGATGTGTTTTTCACAACGTTGGGTCTCCATACCCTCTGCAGTCATACTCTCTGTCTCAGACCCCTTCTTCGGACAAAGTCAGAGAGAATGTTTTATCAAACTGTACTTTTTTCCTCCTCGCCCAAAAACCAGTACCACAGCGGAATAGAGAGCAGCCCGGTAAATACGGATGAATAAACCATAATCATAAAAATCTGAGTTACAAGCATTTCAGCTGACCAGTGCGTCAGGGGTATATGGTATTCATCAATTGCTCCCCCAATCATCGCCTTAGTCATGATCGCCAGAATAACCAGTAGCACGACGGCGACAGCCGTTATGAATTTTTGGGTTTTTCTTGTTCGCAGGGAAACGTCTGTTCCTTCAGTAGCTAAGCGGGCATCTCTGCCATGACGTTTCCAGCGCAAAATATCAATAAGCAAAAAAGCCAACAGGCTGATGCCCATAACAGGAAGTGCATAGCCTAAGCTCAGAGCTAACAGGGGTCTGACGCTCAGTGGAACGAAAACTCACGTTAAGCAATTGTGGCTGAGAAAAACCAAAGGATCCGGCGAGGATCCTTTGGTGTGCTGACATGACCAGTTTCTTTTGGGATATTTTTTCCCTGCATGAAGTCCTTTATGTCCTGATCATAATGCCATTAAAAATTCTATGCTATGGCTTCGCTATTTTAGACATTCCCTAACAGCTTTGTCTAAATCCGCCACATAAATTGGGGTAGGATGCCCAGATTTCATTTTCCATACAGTATATCCTCCCTTTGTTGCTTTGCCGCGCAGCTCTGTCTGCTTTCCTTCTGTGATAAATCTCACTAGAATCTTACTCCGACCATCTTCATGAATATTAAAAAGCTTGCGCGCTACGGCATCAGTCAATAGATGGCCCCCCTTGGTATCAAGGCAATAGACAAGGTCTGACTTCCATACTAAAAAGTCTGGATAAAATGAGCTTGTATCACCCTCTGTCAATAGTGGGATATGAAAACCGCCACTGCTCAGGTTTCTGTGCCAAGGGTAACCAGACCTATCTAAAGCCTCAGCAAAAGGAGCCTCGAACTTATTAAGTCCTGAGTACTTTTCATATAATGAATGCTCAAAGTGAGTAGCGTTACGAGGAACTCGAATAACACCAAATTGAAACGGAGAATCGCTTTCATATGCCAGCTCAGAGTTATCATAATATGCTGAAACTATTTCAGCAGCTAACTTATCTGCATACCTTGCGGCAGAACTATGTATCTGAACTCTAACATCAAATTTAGGATGTTTAAGATCAGTTATAGCAAGTGCTCTATTTGACCGTGTCCGTATAGCTGTATTAATCAACCACCTTAACCGAACGGGGTTTGTATTGCCTTCAGGCGTCCACTCAGTTGCTTTACTATCTCGCCCCAATGCGTCAAGCTCGACGAGCTGTGTTGCAATATGAGCTTGTCCCTGAGTATCTGCACTCCCTTCGACGAACGTAGGAAAATCGCTTAGAATTTCGGCTATTCGAATACACGCATCGCTAG
>NZ_CAMFLB010000089.1:0-1532 GCF_945957435.1 Serratia sp. PL7
TGGTTGGTTTCACGAAGTGAGGCCAACCACCTGTTAAGCCGCCCTTGACCTTACGATCCTACAAACGTTTGAATAGCCCACAAGGCCAACGAAGCTAGAAGCGCACCGCCAAAGCAAAACAGCCCCATCAGCAAGCTATCCAGCGTCCTGTCCCGTTTCAGTCTCTTTCTGCGGCTCTCAACCTCATCCAGAAGCCCTTTCTGGCTTTCAGCTACCGTTTCCATCATTTCGCCGTAGCGAGCCTTCAGGGACGTTATGCGGGTGTTCATATCGCGTGCATCGGATTCCAGCTCCGTAAATTCCTTCCTGGCTGATTCAAGAAGCTGCTCACCCTCGCTGCTGGAGAGTAAATCCCTGACAAACTCAGTTAGTGTTTTTCGTTCCAGTGATGCACGGGTTTCTAATTTCGTTTTCAGCTCGCGGGGTATCCGGAAGCTCAGAATGACGCTCTTCTCTGGCATGGACTGTATACGCTGTAATATTTACCGTATACGCCTTATAGCACCTGAGATCGCGATGTAAATGGGCTGATTTTATGTAAACATACGCGCTGAACTACAGGCACGAGGGCGATGTATACACGGGGAAACTCCCCGTTACACAATCGACGTGCCAAAGGGTTCCCCTTTGAAACCCGGATGCGGTTCTACGAACCTGAAAAACAAACCCCAAACCCGCTTAACAGGTGGTTGCGCTCACTGCGTGATCACAACCACCTCGAACAAGTTTTTTAGGCAATTTTGAGCGTCAAGATCAAGCCGCTGCGCGGTCGCCGATGGCGAATCTTGACCCCCAAAATTGCCCGAACGACAGTGAGGGAGCTAACTCATTGTTTTTAAGGTGTTTTCCTTTGCTTGTGATGGGCGCTGAAAGTGCCCTTTTACAAGATACAGAAGGGGAACAAAAAAAAGCTATAAAAAACAGCATACTTGCGTTGAGTACAGTTACCAATAATGGTAACTTAGTTACCAATAATGGTAACTCAAATTTATGGCGGGAAGTATGGATAGCAAAATAACCCAAATAAACCCCGAAACGGGTGAAGTTATTGAGGGCGTCTTGGTATGGATGCCTAAGAAGCGAGTATCACCATTTGAGA
Source organism: Serratia sp. PL7 (assembly GCF_945957435.1). NCBI lineage: Bacteria > Pseudomonadati > Pseudomonadota > Gammaproteobacteria > Enterobacterales > Yersiniaceae > Serratia > Serratia sp. PL7. Next base: position 1,100 of record NZ_CAMFLB010000089.1, read on the forward strand.
GGCATTTTACTATGAACCAAGCAGGATTATTAACACTGGCTCAGAACCTAACAGGTGAGCAATTGAAAGTGCTCCTGACACTGCTTGCCGATCTGGATTACGAAAATTACATCCAAGTACCACAGTCTGAAATAGCCGAAAAACTCTCAATGCAAAAAACCCATGTTAGCCGATCAGTCAAAGCCCTAATTAATTTGGGTGTTGTTGTCGAGGGCCCAAGAGTTGGCAAATCAAAAACCTACAGACTGAACGAACAATTTGGATGGAAAGGATCTGTTTCAAAGCACAAACAGGCTCTTAAAAATGGCCTTAGTGTGATTACTGGCGGTAGAACTCAGCAGAAAGCCGTTTAAGAGCGGAAGCCGGTCAAGGGCGAGCGTAGCGAGTTTATTTACCCTTGACGGGCTGGAGCGACCCCCACACTTGGCGAAGG
>NZ_CAMFLB010000090.1:0-1455 GCF_945957435.1 Serratia sp. PL7
CGCAATAGCAACGCGGCGGTTGAACAACCAATGACACCAAGCAACAAATCGCGAATTTCCCTCGTAAAGAATCGAGTTGCTAGGGATTCCGACGATGTATCTGGTTCTTGGTTTCCTGCTGGACATACCACCCCCTTAACACTTTCAATTCCAACGCCCTGGGCTTCTCAGGCTTATTTCTCCTAACAACATTAGCAGGTCGTTATCATCTAACTTTGCCAAGGTTTTTAATGCGGCACGGATAACGTTTGTTTTTGTCGCACCGGTTCTTTTAGCTGTGTTCTCTACAAAATCCTTTTCTTCTTCGGTCAATGTAAACAGCGTAGGTTTAACTTTTTTACGCGTCTCAGGGCGCTTATCCCCTTCCCTGATAAATGAAGTTACCTGTTCATTTTTATCCACCTCCTCATTTTCTGAGACAATTTTGCGGGTTGGCAATTGTACTTTTGGTTTTGTAGACATTACTGTCACCTCTTTATAATAAATTAGAAAATGCCAACTTCATGGCACAACAATTCAATCTCACCTTTAGCTTGGCCGTCTTTTGCTTCGTGTACGCCCTGCCCTGCGTTAAACGTTTTTACGTATACAGTGCGTTCGCCGATACGTTGTTTTGTCGGCTGTAACCAATACTCATCGCTTTTAAGCATATTAGCTAAATCGGTGGCATCGGTATTCCCGCTGCGGGTTGAACAGCGGTTAAAGACCAGGTGCGCTTTCAGTGAAGGGTTGTGCTTTTCCTGTGCCGTTCTGACGGTTTCCGTGAGGGCTGCGATGGAATCGATTTCGGATTGAGAAGACGGTTTTACCGGCGACAGTAAAATATCGCTCACAGTTAGCGCTGAGCGGAATTCCTGGCTATCGTGACCGGCAGTGTCAACCAGGACAATATCGTAGTGCTTATTCAGTTCTGTGAGTTCCTTACGTAGATCCCCGTAAGCTTCAACGAACGTGAATGACGGTAAACCGGCTTCCTGGCGACGTGCATACCAGCTCTTGAGACAGCCAAGCTTGTCAGAACCCACCATAGCGATGGTTTTCTTTGACATGTAACGTGCGGCAACGGCGATGTTGGCCGCTTTCGTGGATTTACCTACCCCGCCTTTATGACTACCAATCAGTACAATCATGATGACCTCGCGTGTTAGTAATATGTCCGATATATGCAGGTTAGCATTTATCGGATATATGTCAATACTAATATATCAAATATATTATCGATAGTATATTGGCGAGATTTCCCCATTCACCTGAGTGAGAAGTGCCGGTTAGAAGTCAAGTGCTGGCTCTTTTAGCTGTTAAGCTCTGTGACGTGATGCCATTAAAGAGGGTTAAGGTGTGGTAGTTTAATATACATGAATGATGTAACTAAAGTGTAAGTGAAGAGAAGGGGGCATAGCCCCCTCAGAACAACGAATTTATTGCTGCACTACCCACCTTTTCGCCCCATCATAG
>NZ_CAMFLB010000091.1:0-1394 GCF_945957435.1 Serratia sp. PL7
TCTATTTCGCCACGCTGGTTTGGGGAAAGTCAGGAGCAAGGCGGGATAAGCTGGCCTGGCGCAGACTGGTTCAACATTATTCAAGCTGAGCTGATTAACCTTGTCGTAGAGGCTGGACTTTCACCGGATAAATCATCTTTCGACCAGATAGCCAGTGCTGTCAGGGGGATAGGTGGCGATGGTCTTAGAAGAGAACTTGATTCTGTAGGCGGCGGTGTGATGCTCAGGTTGAAGCATGGTGAAACAGCACAGGATGCTATTAAGTTTGTTACGCCCCTAACTAAACCTGGTGTTGAAAATTCGGAGTATAACTATCAAATCCTACAGGAGGCAGCAAGCACCAATTTACACCTCGATCTACGCCTCGGCGATTTCTATATTTCAAGACCGGTGCAGTTGAGAAAAGGTCAAATAGTCAGGGGACAGGGAGCACCGAATTTTTCTCCTAACTGTTATACACGCGTAATTTGCCCTTCTGAAGGGGGCGGTTGTTTCTGGTATACGGAGGATGTATCCACGGGTCAGGTACGGATGCCGCAGATTAGTCATATGGGGCTGGTAGGGGATTATCCTGTCAGGTTCAATGATGAACGAACTGCGATTATCAAGGATGATGTGTCGCTTTCTAATGTTCCATTCGGCATGGCTCCTGTAGTCAAGGTATGCAGTATCAACCCAAGAGTTAATGGTGTTGGTATCGGCATTTCCTGGTCAAAAATGTTTAATGGCATCATCACGCTGACAGAGATTGCAAACTTTGAAACAGATTTATTGCTCAATGGATGCGATTTGAACACAGTTACACTCAATCGAATCAGAAATGGCTGGCGTTATATGATTCTGGAGTTGAGCGCCAGTACCTTCGGATCTCAGAATGAAATACATCACAACGATATACTCCATGCCGGGTCGCCAAACTGCATTATGGTTAAGACCGCGGCCCGGCACGCCCGTATTTATGACAACTATCTTGAACAGGCGACAGGGACCGACGGGCAGGCGCTCATAGGGTTTATTGATGCGACAGCCGTTGATGCACCTGCTTACGCGGGAAACGTATCAGCCGGTCGTTACTCGACTATTATCAGGGATAACCGGATAGATGGTTTCTCAAAGTCTAAAAACTTTGTTTACAAATATCAGCCAAAGGGCCAGACGTACGGGGTAATTGAAGACGTATCAACAGTAGGTTCTAATGTCGGTCTGGGGTCAAATGCCCTGACGCTGGTTGATGAGACTGGCGCGACGGTGGACAGTGTTCCGCTTCTGTATAATCAGCAGCAGCCGTGCTCGTTTGTCTTTAAAGGGCCACGTTTCGGTAAATGGAACGGGTATACCTCAGAGGGACAGCTTTCAGATGTTATCAATGGGCTGAATGTCGGCGCGTTCGGCAC
>NZ_CAMFLB010000092.1:0-1315 GCF_945957435.1 Serratia sp. PL7
TCCCTCTCCCTGTGGGAGTGTACAGACCGGGGACATCATGAACACTTGTTCGGGGACATGGTAGACACTTACAACATAGGTATGAGTACTTCTGAGTGGAGCTGCTTATGCCGTGGGATGAGAGATCTGTCATGTCATTACGTACCGAGTTTGTGCTTTTCGCCTCGCAAGAAGGCGCTAATATCCGTGCGCTATGCCGCCAGTTCAGCATAGCGCCTGCCACCGCATACAAGTGGTTACATCGCTGGCTCTCTGATGGGCGGGTCGGTCTGAACGAACGTTCTCGAGTGCCACACCATTCCCCCAGCAGAACCCCTGACTCCGTTGTCCAACACCTCCGCACTGCTCATCTGGCCCATCCGATGTGGGGGGCCCGCAAGCTCAAGCGATGGCTAGAGATGCAGGGGCATACGCTACCTGCCGCCAGCACCGTGCATAATCTGATGCGCCGTCATGACTTGCTGCCAGACGGTCCATCACCGGCTGCTCCTACCGTTGGGCGCTTTGAACATGACGCACCGAACCGGCTCTGGCAGATGGACTTTAAAGGCCACTTCCCCTTTGCCGGTGGACGCTGCCATCCGCTGACCTTGCTGGATGACCATTCACGCTTCTCGCTCTGTCTGGCGCACTGCCCGGACGAACGACGCGTCACCGTGCAGTCCCAGTTGATAGCGGTGTTCGAACGTTATGGCTTGCCGGAGAGAATGACCATGGATAATGGGGCCCCCTGGGGGGACACGACGGGCAGTTGGACCGCTCTGGAACTGTGGCTGATGCGTCAGGGTATCCGGGTGGGTCACTCTCGGCCTTACCATCCTCAGACTCAGGGTAAGCTGGAGCGCTTCCACCGCAGCTTGAAGGCAGAGCTCCTGCAGGGACGGTGGTTCACCGATGCGTCACAGTTGCAGCAGGTGTTCGACGCCTGGCGAGACAGCTACAACCTGGAACGGCCACATGAAGCGCTGTCAATGGCGGTACCAGCCTCCCGTTATCAGCCTTCATCGCGACAGTACAATGGCAATCCGGCGGCAGCCGAGTATGACGAGGGGGTCTTGGTCAGGAAAGTGGATATCAGTGGGAAACTGAGCCTGAAAGGCGTGGGTCTGAAAGTGGGCAAGGCCTTTATCGGTGAATATGTCGGGCTGAAGGAAAGTGAGAGAGAGGGATACTACGAGGTATGGTGGTACAGCACGAAAGTGGGGATGATCGACCTGAGAAATAGGTCGATCATCATGGGTAAAGGATGTTAAAAAGTGTTCACCATGTCCTTGAACACCTGTCTACCATGTCCCCGGTCTGTACAGGGAGAGGG
>NZ_CAMFLB010000093.1:0-1265 GCF_945957435.1 Serratia sp. PL7
GGGCAAAACGTTCTTGCCAATCGACTGATTCGCTAAAATCAGGCTTACCAAGATTAGGTAAGCCCGCGCATTATACGCAAACCAGGCCAGGTTGCAAGCCACGGATGGAAATATGCTCAGAATGAGCGGTATTTAATGAGTTTTGCCCCTCCCCCGCCCCTCTCCTTTAGTGATAGGGAGCCGATCGGCACTATTGGCAAGTGCAGGAGATAATCTGTAACGGGAGAATGTGAGGGCTGTTATGGCGTTAAAGCTGATCTGTAATAGTGGAATATAAAGGAAGAATGCCTCAGTTAAGTTAGAGCATGGACTGTCCCTCTCCCTGTGGGAGAGGGTTCGGGGGTATTCAGTCTTTGCGTTCCAGCACTTGCGCCTGGCAATAGTTTTGGATGCCAAGCCGCTCAATCAAGCTCAGTTCAGTCTCCAACCAGTCGATATGCCCTTCCTCATCGGCCAAGACTTCTTTCATCAGATCGCGGCTGACATAATCATGGATAGAGTCGGCATAGGCGATACCTTCCCGCAGGTTCTTGGCACCGTCCAGCTCCAGGGCCAAATCGGACCTCAGCATCTCTTCGACATCTTCGCCGATATTCAGCTTGCCGAGATCTTGCAGGTTCGGTAACCCTTCAAGGAACAGGATACGCTCGATGTAGCGATCGGCATGTTTCATCTCATCGATCGACTCGTGATATTCCTTCTCATTGAGACGCATCAGGCCCCAATTTTTGAACATACGCGCGTGCAGGAAGTATTGATTGATGGCAACCAGCTCGTTACCGAGCAGCTTGTTGAGGTGAGCAATGATCTTTTTATCGCCTTTCATAGATAAATCCTCCTGGGCAGTTCTAAAAGTGTAGAAGCTGCGGGCCAAGAGTCAAAAAATAACCCTACTATTTATTAGGCGACTTCATGCATATGAATCAGGGTTGCGCGTTCCTCCACCATAATTTGCCTTGCCTGACGAATGCATTTACCGCAGTCAGTTCCAATCGGCACCAGCTCACGCAGTTGCTTCATGGTATGGGGATTGTGCTGACGCACCGCCTTACGGATCGCTTTGTCAGACACAGCATTACACAGACATACGTACATAGAGAGACTCACTTCTTAACCGATGCAGTAAGTCTAAATAAGAATCGTTTTTATTTCAATTAAGATTGGTAAAAAATTGTATAAAAAAAGGGCACCGAAGTGCCCTCTTTTAGTGCTTATAAATTATTCGCGATTAAGCGATAACTTTAGCAACAACGCCCGCACCTACA
>NZ_CAMFLB010000094.1:0-1221 GCF_945957435.1 Serratia sp. PL7
TGACCTGCTCCCCGTTGATTAGTACACCCCGATGTTAGTAATGTCTTCATAAGCCACATGAGGACATCCCCATGAAGAAGCGTTTTTCCGACGAACAGATCATCAGTATTCTCCGCGAAGCCGAAGCTGGGGTACCCGCCCGTGAACTCTGCCGCAAGCATGCCATTTCCGATGCCACGTTTTACACCTGGCGTAAGAAGTATGGCGGTATGGAGGTGCCTGAAGTTAAGCGCCTGAAGTCGCTTGAGGAAGAGAACGCCAGACTCAAGAAGCTGCTTGCCGAAGCCATGCTGGATAAAGAGGCGCTTCAGGTGGCTCTTGGGCGAAAGTACTGACGACAGACCAGAAGCGGGAAGCCGTGATGTTGATGTGTGATGCGACCGGTCTGTCGCAACGTCGTGCCTGCAGGCTTACAGGTTTATCCCTGTCGACCTGCCGCTATGAGGCTCACCGTCCGGCTGCTGATGCGCATTTATCAGGGCGCATCACTGAGCTGGCACTGGAGCGCAGGCGTTTTGGCTACCGTCGTATTTGGCAGTTGCTGCGCCGTGAAGGGCTTCATGTTAATCATAAGCGCGTGTACCGGCTTTATCACCTCAGTGGCCTGGGCGTAAAACGCAGAAGACGTCGTAAAGGGCTGGCAACAGAACGTCTGCCGCTGCTCCGTCCGGCGGCGCCCAATCTGACCTGGTCGATGGATTTCGTCATGGACGCACTTTCCACCGGTCGCAGGATCAAGTGTCTTACCTGCGTCGATGATTTCACAAAGGAATGCCTGACGGTCACTGTTGCCTTTGGGATTTCAGGCGTTCAGGTCACGCGTATTCTGGACAGCATTGCACTGTTTCGAGGCTATCCGGCGACGATAAGAACTGACCAGGGGCCGGAGTTCACTTGCCGTGCACTGGATCAATGGGCCTTTGAGCATGGTGTTGAGTTGCGCTTAATCCAGCCGGGCAAGCCAACGCAGAACGGATTTATTGAGAGCTTTAACGGACGATTTCGCGATGAATGTTTGAATGAGCACTGGTTCAGCGATATCGTTCATGCCAGGAAAATTATTAATGACTGGCGGCAGGATTATAACGAATGCCGCCCGCACTCCACGCTGAATTATCAGACACCGTCTGAATTTGCAGCGGGCTGGAGAAAGGGTCATTCTGAGAATGAAGATTCCGACGTTACTAACTGAGTGTTGTATCTAATCGTGGGGGCAGGTCA
>NZ_CAMFLB010000095.1:0-1187 GCF_945957435.1 Serratia sp. PL7
AGGCAAAAAAGGCCTGCCAATCGACTGATTCGCTAAAATCAGGCTTACCAAGATTAGGTAAGCCCGCGCATTATACGCAAAATGGCCCAGGAAGCAAGCCGCAGTTGGAAATATGCTCAGGAAATCGTCATTTTTGCGCGTTCAGTGTCAGTTTGCGGGTTAGCACGGTGAGCAGGGAATGAATTATGCTTAGGGTGGGTTGAGCTCTCCCCTGCCCCGCCGTGAAAACGGCCGCCGGCAGGAGAGGCAATGGCGAATAGGCTGAAGGCTTTACTCTTTGCGCTCCAAAATCTGGGCCTGGGCATAGTTTTGAATACCGAGGCGAGCGATGAGGTCCAGCTCGGTTTCCAGCCAGTCGATATGCTCTTCTTCATCGGCCAGGATATCGATCATCAAATCGCGGCTGACATAATCGTGAATAGAATCGGCATAGGCGATACCTTCACGCAGGTTCTTGGCACCAGCCAGCTCCAGAGCCAGATCGGAACGCAGCATCTCTTCAATATCTTCGCCGATGTTCAGCTTGCCGAGATCTTGCAGGTTAGGAAGCCCTTCCAGGAACAGGATACGCTCGATGTAGCGATCGGCATGTTTCATTTCGTCGATCGACTCGTGGTATTCCTTGTCGTTGAGGCGCATTAAGCCCCAATTCTTGAACATGCGGGCGTGCAGGAAATATTGATTGATGGCAACCAGCTCGTTGCCGAGCAGCTTGTTGAGGTGAGCAATGATCTTTTTATCGCCTTTCATAGGTAACTCCTCCTGGCCAGTTCTAAAAGTGTAGAACCTGTAAGCCAAGAGTCAAAAATAACCTTACCCTTTGTTAGGCAACTTCATGCATTGGGATGATAGTTCCGCGTTCCTCCACCATAATCTGTCTTGCCTGACGAATGCACTTTCCACAATCGGTACCAATCGGCACAAGTTCACGCAGCTGCTTCATGGTATGGGGATTGTGCTGACGCACCGCATTACGGATCGCTTTGTCAGTCACCGCATTACACAGACATACATACATAGAGAGACTCACTTCTTAACCAATGCATTGAGTCTAAATAGGAATGGTTTTTATTTCAATTAAGATTTGAGCAAATTGCATAAAAAAAGGGCACCGAAGTGCCCCTTTTTTGTGTCGAAAAATTATTCGCGATTAAGCGATAACTTTAGCAACAACACCAGCGCCTACA
>NZ_CAMFLB010000096.1:0-1179 GCF_945957435.1 Serratia sp. PL7
CCCCTTGTATGTTTAAAGACACTTTAATTACCCGCCCAAAGGCGGGTAGACTTTAACCGAGTTGTACCTGACGCCACAGCCCGTTTCCCCTCTGGGACAACAAACCCGCGGGAGAGCTTATGGCGTGGCGTCAGTTTTCCTGTTAACCCGAACAGCTGCCAGGGCGGCATCAGCCAGCCCGTATCTTACAAGGCCGGGAGACTTGAAATGACTGAACATGCAACCGTCGGTATCGACATTGCCAAAGACACTTTTGACGTATACATCGACTCAACTCGTCAGCTTCTGCATCTGGATAACACACCGGAAGGCCATCAGCAGTTGCTGAGTGCGCTCTCTGCCATCACCGTCAAGCTTGTCGTGATGGAGGCGACTGGCCGATATCACTCATTGCTGGCCGCCACGCTTGAGTTGGCTGGGTTACCCGTGGCCGTGGTCAATCCACGCCAGGTGAAAAACTTCGCTCGTGCGTTAGGGACTCTGTACAAAACCGACCCGAATGATGCCCGTGTCATCTGCGAGTTTGGCCGGAGAATGGAGCCCGAAGCCCGTCCCACACCGGACGAACAGACGCAGCGTCTGGCCGGGATGGTGACCCGCCGTCGCCAACTGGTCGATAACAGGACCATGGAGATAAACCGCTACAAAAGCTGCGATGATGTGGTGGTCTCAGTGGGCATCAAGCGACATATCGACTGGTTGACAGCTGAAATCCGGGATGCAGATGACGACATCGACAGGCAAATAAAAGTGATGCCGCTGTGGCGGGAAAAGGCGACGCTGTTGGAGGAAGTCAAAGGTATCGGGCCGACAACGATGGCGGTGCTTCTGGCGATGCTGCCGGAGCTGGGGACACTGAATCGGCACAAGATAAGTGCGCTGGTTGGTGTGTGTCCTTACGCCCACGACAGTGGAAAAATGAAAGGGAAGCGAAGTATCTGGGGAGGGCGAAGCGCAGTGCGTTCAGCGTTGTACATGGCGACCTTGTCAGCAGTGCGGTACAACCCGACAATCCGGGCGTTCTACGAACGCCTGATAGGGCGTGGGAAAGCGTTCAAGGTGGCGGTGACGGCTTGTGTGAGAAAGCTGCTAACTATCCTGAATGCGATGCTGCGGGATAATAAAAAATGGGTGACAAATTAATCATCACCCGTTGACTTTAAACACAGCTGCTCTCCC
>NZ_CAMFLB010000097.1:0-1103 GCF_945957435.1 Serratia sp. PL7
GTACGGCCGCCTTCACGGATTGCGAAACGCAGACCGTCGTCCATCGCGATTGGGTGAATCAGGGTTACAACCATGTTCACGTTGTCGCCTGGCATTACCATCTCTACGCCTTCTGGCAGTTCGATGGTACCGGTCACGTCAGTAGTACGGAAGTAGAACTGTGGACGGTAACCTTTGAAGAATGGCGTGTGACGACCACCTTCATCTTTGCTCAGGATGTACACTTCAGATTCGAACTGGGTGTGTGGCTTGATGGAGCCTGGTTTAGCCAGTACCTGACCACGTTCGATTTCTTCACGTTTGATACCACGCAGCAGAACACCTACGTTCTCACCAGCACGGCCTTCGTCCAGCAGTTTGCGGAACATTTCAACGCCAGTACAGGTAGACTTAACGGTGTCTTTGATACCAACGATTTCAACTTCTTCGCCAACTTTGATGATACCGCGCTCAACACGACCGGTAACAACGGTACCACGACCGGAGATGGAGAATACGTCTTCGATTGGCAGCAGGAACGGCTTGTCGATAGCACGCTCTGGCTCTGGGATGTAGCTGTCCAGGGCTTCGGCCAGTTCGATGATTTTCGCTTCCCACTCAGCTTCGCCTTCCAGCGCTTTCAGCGCGGAACCGCGGATCACTGGCAGGTCGTCGCCTGGGAAGTCGTAAGCGGACAGCAGTTCGCGAACTTCCATTTCTACCAGTTCCAGCAGCTCTTCATCATCAACCATGTCGCATTTGTTCATGAATACGATGATGAAAGGAACGCCAACCTGACGACCCAGCAGGATGTGCTCACGAGTCTGAGGCATTGGGCCGTCAGTCGCAGCTACTACCAGGATCGCGCCGTCCATCTGAGCAGCACCGGTGATCATGTTTTTCACGTAGTCGGCGTGCCCTGGGCAGTCAACGTGCGCGTAGTGACGAGTCGGGGTGTCATACTCAACGTGAGAGGTGTTGATGGTGATACCACGAGCTTTTTCTTCTGGCGCGTTATCGATCTGGTCGAAAGCACGTGCAGAACCGCCGTAGGTTTTAGCCAGAACGGTGGTGATCGCTGCAGTCAGGGTAGTTTTACCGTGGTCAACGTGGCCGATAGTACC
>NZ_CAMFLB010000098.1:0-977 GCF_945957435.1 Serratia sp. PL7
GCTCGTGGTATCACCATCAACACTTCTCACGTTGAATATGACACCCCGACTCGTCACTACGCGCACGTTGACTGCCCAGGGCACGCCGACTACGTGAAAAACATGATCACCGGTGCTGCTCAGATGGACGGCGCTATCCTGGTTGTAGCTGCGACTGACGGCCCTATGCCTCAGACTCGTGAGCACATCCTGCTGGGTCGTCAGGTTGGCGTTCCTTACATCATCGTATTCATGAACAAATGCGACATGGTTGATGATGAAGAGCTGCTGGAACTGGTAGAAATGGAAGTTCGTGAACTTCTGTCTGCTTATGACTTCCCTGGTGATGACCTGCCGGTTGTTCGTGGTTCAGCGCTGAAAGCACTGGAAGGCGAAGCTGAGTGGGAAGCTAAAATCATCGAGCTGGCCGGTCACCTGGATTCTTACATCCCAGAACCAGAGCGTGCTATCGACCTGCCGTTCCTGCTGCCAATCGAAGACGTATTCTCCATCTCCGGTCGTGGTACCGTAGTTACCGGTCGTGTTGAGCGCGGTATCGTTAAAGTTGGCGAAGAAGTTGAAATCGTTGGTATCAAAGACACCGTTAAGTCTACCTGTACCGGCGTTGAAATGTTCCGCAAACTGCTGGACGAAGGCCGTGCTGGTGAGAACGTTGGTGTTCTGCTGCGTGGTATCAAGCGTGAAGACATCGAACGTGGTCAGGTACTGGCTAAACCAGGTTCCATCAAGCCACACACTCAGTTCGATTCAGAAGTGTATATCCTGAGCAAAGAAGAAGGTGGTCGTCATACTCCATTCTTCAAAGGCTACCGTCCACAGTTCTACTTCCGTACAACTGACGTGACCGGTACCATCGAACTGCCAGAAGGCGTAGAGATGGTAATGCCAGGCGATAACGTGAACATGGTTGTTACCCTGATCCACCCAATCGCTATGGACCAAGGCTTGCGTTTCGCAATCCGTGAAGGCGGCCGTAC
>NZ_CAMFLB010000099.1:0-893 GCF_945957435.1 Serratia sp. PL7
CCCCTCTCAATCTTCCAACGCCCACGGCAGATAGGGACCGAACTGTCTCACGACGTTCTAAACCCAGCTCGCGTACCACTTTAAATGGCGAACAGCCATACCCTTGGGACCTACTTCAGCCCCAGGATGTGATGAGCCGACATCGAGGTGCCAAACACCGCCGTCGATATGAACTCTTGGGCGGTATCAGCCTGTTATCCCCGGAGTACCTTTTATCCGTTGAGCGATGGCCCTTCCATTCAGAACCACCGGATCACTAAGACCTACTTTCGTACCTGCTCGAGCCGTCACTCTCGCAGTCAAGCTAGCTTATGCCTTTGCACTAACCTCACGATGTCCGACCGTGATTAGCTAACCTTCGTGCTCCTCCGTTACTCTTTGGGAGGAGACCGCCCCAGTCAAACTACCCACCAGACACTGTCCTCACCCCAGATTATGGGGCCGAGTTAGAACATCAAACATTAAAGGGTGGTATTTCAAGGTTGGCTCCATGCAGACTGGCGTCCACACTTCAAAGCCTCCCACCTATCCTACACATCAAGGCTCAATGTTCAGTGTCAAGCTATAGTAAAGGTTCACGGGGTCTTTCCGTCTTGCCGCGGGTACACTGCATCTTCACAGCGAGTTCAATTTCACTGAGTCTCGGGTGGAGACAGCCTGGCCATCATTACGCCATTCGTGCAGGTCGGAACTTACCCGACAAGGAATTTCGCTACCTTAGGACCGTTATAGTTACGGCCGCCGTTTACTGGGGCTTCGATCAAGAGCTTCGCCTTGCGGCTGACCCCATCAATTAACCTTCCAGCACCGGGCAGGCGTCACACCGTATACGTCCACTTTCGTGTTTGCACAGTGCTGTGTTTTTATTAAACAGTTGCAGCCAGCTGGTATCT
>NZ_CAMFLB010000100.1:0-875 GCF_945957435.1 Serratia sp. PL7
TTAATGAGATGGTCACTCCCTCCTTCCCGGTACTATGCTGAGGATAGGCTTTCATTCGGAGAACTATCATGGAAAACATTGCGCTCATTGGTATCGATCTGGGTAAAAACTCTTTCCATATTCATTGCCAGGATCGTCGCGGCAAGGCTGTTTACCGTAAAAAATTTACCCGGCCAAAGTTAATCGAATTTTTGGCGACATGCCCGGCAACGACCATCGCAATGGAAGCCTGCGGAGGCTCTCACTTTATGGCACGCAAGTTGGAAGAGTTGGGGCATTTTCCAAAGCTGATATCACCACAATTTGTCCGTCCATTCGTTAAAAGTAACAAAAACGACTTTGTCGACGCCGAAGCTATTTGTGACGCTGCATCGCGTCCGTCTATGCGTTTTGTGCAACCTAGAACGGAATCTCAGCAGGCAATGCGGGCTCTGCACCGTGTCCGTGAATCCCTGGTTCAGGATAAGGTAAAAACAACCAATCAAATGCATGCTTTTCTGCTGGAATTTGGCATTAGTGTTCCCCGAGGAGCTGCCGTTATTAGCCGACTGAGTACCATTCTTGAGGACAATAGTTTGCCTCTTTACCTCAGCCAGTTATTGCTGAAATTACAACAGCATTATCACTATCTTGTTGAGCAGATTAAAGATTTGGAATCCCAGTTGAAACGAAAGTTGGACGAAGATGAGATTGGACAGCGCTTGCTGAGCATTCCCTGCGTCGGAACACTGACAGCGAGTACTATTTCAACTGAGATTGGCGACGGGAAGCAGTACGCCAGCAGTCGTGACTTTGCGGCGGCAACAGGGCTAGTGCCTCGACAGTACAGCACGGGAGGTCGGACGACATTGCTGGGAATTAGTAAGCGAGGTAAC
>NZ_CAMFLB010000101.1:0-859 GCF_945957435.1 Serratia sp. PL7
GTGAGTTCGATGAGTAGGGCGGGACACGTGACATCCTGTCTGAATATGGGGGGACCATCCTCCAAGGCTAAATACTCCTGACTGACCGATAGTGAACCAGTACCGTGAGGGAAAGGCGAAAAGAACCCCGGCGAGGGGAGTGAAATAGAACCTGAAACCGTGTACGTACAAGCAGTGGGAGCACCTTCGTGGTGTGACTGCGTACCTTTTGTATAATGGGTCAGCGACTTATATTTTGTAGCAAGGTTAACCGTATAGGGGAGCCGTAGGGAAACCGAGTCTTAACTGGGCGAATAGTTGCAAGGTATAGACCCGAAACCCGGTGATCTAGCCATGGGCAGGTTGAAGGTTGGGTAACACTAACTGGAGGACCGAACCGACTAATGTTGAAAAATTAGCGGATGACTTGTGGCTGGGGGTGAAAGGCCAATCAAACCGGGAGATAGCTGGTTCTCCCCGAAAGCTATTTAGGTAGCGCCTCGTGAACTCATCTTCGGGGGTAGAGCACTGTTTCGGCTAGGGGGCCATCCCGGCTTACCAAACCGATGCAAACTCCGAATACCGAAGAATGTTATCACGGGAGACACACGGCGGGTGCTAACGTCCGTCGTGAAGAGGGAAACAACCCAGACCGCCAGCTAAGGTCCCAAAGTCATGGTTAAGTGGGAAACGATGTGGGAAGGCATAGACAGCCAGGATGTTGGCTTAGAAGCAGCCATCATTTAAAGAAAGCGTAATAGCTCACTGGTCGAGTCGGCCTGCGCGGAAGATGTAACGGGGCTAAACCATGCACCGAAGCTGCGGCAGCGACGCTTAGGCGTTGTTGGGTAGGGGAGCGTTCTGTAAGCCGTTGAAGGTG
>NZ_CAMFLB010000102.1:0-824 GCF_945957435.1 Serratia sp. PL7
AACGGCACTGTTGCAAAGTTAGCGATGAGGCAGCCTTTTGTCTTATTCAAAGGCCTTACATTTCAAAAACTCTGCTTACCAGGCGCTTTTCGCCCAGGGGATCACCATAATAAAATGCTGAGGCCTGGCCTTTGCGTAGTGCACGCATCACCTCAATACCTTTGATGGTGGCGTAAGCCGTCTTCATGGATTTAAATCCCAGCGTGGCGCCGATTATCCGTTTCAGTTTGCCATGATCGCATTCAATCACGTTGTTCCGGTACTTAATCTGTCGGTGTTCAACGTCAGACGGGCACCGGCCTTCGCGTTTGAGCAGAGCAAGCGCGCGACCATAGGCGGGCGCTTTATCCGTGTTGATGAATCGCGGGATCTGCCACTTCTTCACGTTGTTGAGGATTTTACCCAGAAACCGGTATGCAGCTTTGCTGTTACGACGGGAGGAGAGATAAAAATCGACAGTGCGGCCCCGGCTGTCGACGGCCCGGTACAGATACGCCCAGCGGCCATTGACCTTCACGTAGGTTTCATCCATGTGCCACGGGCAAAGATCGGAAGGGTTACGCCAGTACCAGCGCAGCCGTTTTTCCATTTCAGGCGCATAACGCTGAACCCAGCGGTAAATCGTGGAGTGATCGACATTCACTCCGCGTTCAGCCAGCATCTCCTGCAGCTCACGGTAACTGATGCCGTATTTGCAGTACCAGCGTACGGCCCACAGAATGATGTCACGCTGAAAATGCCGGCCTTTGAATGGGTTCATGTGCAGCTCCATCAGCAAAAGGGGATGATAAGTTTATCACCACCGACTATTTGCAACAGTGCCC
>NZ_CAMFLB010000103.1:0-822 GCF_945957435.1 Serratia sp. PL7
GCGTTAAGTGCAGTGTCCACACAGATTGTCTGATGAAATTAATGAGCAAGAGCACCTGTTGATGTTGTGAGTTTTAAGACTCATGCTGATACGAAACGAGAAAGTGAAAGCTTTGTCGGTATTTTCGTGTCCCCATCGTCTAGAGGCCTAGGACACTGCCCTTTCACGGCTGTAACAGGGGTTCGAATCCCCTTGGGGACGCCATTCCGATAATGAGTGAAAGACATTATCACCTGAATATCTTAAAGATGACTTTATTAAGTCGTGTTTAAGATATTGCTCTTTAACAATCTGGAACAAGCTGAAATTTGAAAGCTTAAGCAACTGTGAGAATGACGTCTGTTTATTCAGACTCAAACACTGACACAGTTTGCATTAAGCAGTCTCTCAATTTTTTGCAATCTTGAATGCTGTCTTGAACCGGTTCGTAACCGCGTTCACTAAGAGACACCTTCGGGTTGTGAGGTTAAGTGACTAAGCGTACACGGTGGATGCCTAGGCAGTCAGAGGCGATGAAGGACGTGCTAATCTGCGATAAGCGTCGGTAAGCTGATATGAAGCGTTATAACCGACGATTTCCGAATGGGGAAACCCAGTGTGATTCGTCACACTATCGTTAAGTGAATACATAGCTTAACGAAGCGAACCAGGGGAACTGAAACATCTAAGTACCCTGAGGAAAAGAAATCAACCGAGATTCCCCTAGTAGCGGCGAGCGAACGGGGAGCAGCCCAGAACCTTAATCAGCATATGCATCAGAGGAACGGTCTGGAAAGTCCGGCGATACAGGGTGATAGCCCCGTACTTGAAAATGCATATGTT
>NZ_CAMFLB010000104.1:0-798 GCF_945957435.1 Serratia sp. PL7
CTGAACGGTTACGCGCTCATCACCCAGGTGGCCAGCCATTTTCTTGCCTTTGAACACTTTGCCCGGAGTCTGGTTCTGACCGATAGAACCCGGAACGCGGTGAGACAAGGAGTTACCGTGGGTAGCGTCTTGGGTACGGAAGTTCCAGCGCTTAACAGTGCCAGCAAAACCTTTACCTTTAGAAGTACCGGTAACATCGACTTTTTTAACGTCAGCGAAGATTTCTACGCTAATTTCCTGACCTGCAGCGAACTCTTGACCTTCTTCAAGGCGGAATTCCCACAGACCACGGCCAGCTTCAACGCCAGCTTTAGCGAAATGGCCCGCTTCCGGCTTGGTTACACGGTTAGCTTTTTTGCTACCAGTGGTAACCTGAACGGCACGGTAACCGTCGGTGTCCAGGCTTTTAACCTGAGTCACGCGGTTCGCTTCAATTTCAATTACGGTTACTGGGATAGAAACGCCATCTTCAGTGAAGATACGGGTCATACCCACTTTTTTACCGACTAAACCAATCATTGTTTCAACCTCTCAATCGCTCAATGACCTGATTAACCCAGGCTGATCTGCACGTCTACACCGGCAGCCAGATCCAGACGCATCAGAGCATCAACGGTTTTCTCGGTTGGCTCAACGATGTCAACCAGACGCTTGTGAGTGCGAATCTCGTACTGATCGCGCGCGTCTTTGTTGACGTGCGGAGAGATCAGAACGGTAAAGCGCTCTTTGCGAGTTGGCAGCGGGATCGGACCACGGACTTGCGCACCAGTGCGCTTTGCAGTCTCGACGATTTCCGCG
>NZ_CAMFLB010000105.1:0-797 GCF_945957435.1 Serratia sp. PL7
TTGAACGGTTACACGCTCGTCACCCAGGTGGCCAGCCATTTTCTTGCCTTTGAACACTTTGCCCGGAGTCTGGTTCTGACCGATAGAACCCGGAACGCGGTGAGACAAGGAGTTACCGTGGGTTGCATCCTGAGTACGGAAGTTCCAGCGCTTTACAGTGCCAGCAAAACCTTTACCTTTGGAAGTACCGGTAACATCGACTTTTTTAACGTCAGCGAAGATTTCTACGCTGATTTCTTGACCTGCAGCGAACTCTTGACCTTCTTCAAGGCGGAATTCCCACAGACCACGGCCAGCTTCGACGCCAGCTTTAGCGAAATGACCCGCTTCCGGTTTGGTCACACGGTTAGCTTTTTTGCTACCGGTAGTGACCTGAATGGCACGGTATCCGTCGTTGTCCAGGTCTTTAACCTGAGTCACGCGGTTCGCTTCAATTTCAATCACGGTTACTGGGATAGAAACGCCATCTTCAGTGAAGATACGAGTCATGCCCACTTTTTTACCGACTAAACCAATCATTGTTTCAACCTCTCAATCGTCAATGACCTGATTAACCCAGGCTGATCTGCACGTCTACACCGGCAGCCAGATCCAGACGCATCAGAGCATCAACGGTTTTCTCAGTTGGCTCAACGATGTCAACCAGACGCTTGTGAGTGCGGATCTCGTACTGATCACGCGCGTCTTTGTTGACGTGCGGGGAGATCAGAACGGTAAAGCGCTCTTTGCGAGTTGGCAGCGGGATCGGACCACGGACTTGCGCACCAGTGCGCTTGGCAGTCTCGACGATTTCCGCA
>NZ_CAMFLB010000106.1:0-791 GCF_945957435.1 Serratia sp. PL7
AATCGTTTAGGGGGGTTTCTGTGC
The DNA here is from genome assembly GCF_945957435.1 of Serratia sp. PL7. Classification (NCBI taxonomy): domain Bacteria; kingdom Pseudomonadati; phylum Pseudomonadota; class Gammaproteobacteria; order Enterobacterales; family Yersiniaceae; genus Serratia; species Serratia sp. PL7. The sequence continues at coordinate 25 of NZ_CAMFLB010000106.1, forward strand.
GTTCTGGCGGGGTTACTTCGCGGTGTACTTCACCACCGTGTTGCCCGCCGTTGAGGTGTAGCTCTCCACGCCGTGCGCTTTCACCGGCAGCACCACCAGATAACCGTTCTTCTGGCTGTCGTCGTTGTAGATCGTCACCCCCGCGCCGCTTTTCGCTTTCAGGCTCGCGAGCTGCTGGCTGTAGCCATCGATGTCGCTCAGGCGTGAGCTGATGATCTGCCCCTGAAACCAGATTATCCCGCTCAGGATACCAATCAGCAGCGCGGCGCAGACCACTATCCAGATCAGCGCGGTGGTCGCCATGGCTCTGATCATGCCCGTCAGCCTGCCGTTCTGTTCGCGGATAGCGTTGCTGATGCTCTGCGAGCTTGATTTCAAGTCCTCGCTGATAGACGTTTCCAGCCTCTCGAACTCGCGCTTCACGCTCTGCTCGGTATCCTGTGCTTGCTGCTTCGATTTCTCCTCGAAGCCCTTCGCCAAATTTAAAATCTCGCTCATAAATCATTCCTTTCAGCCGGATGTTTCTGCCGCCGGACGGGTCGGCAATACTGATGCTGCTTTTGGTTTCCCGCGCCACGGTGAGACCAATGCTCTCGATCTGCGTCACCACGTCCTGCCGGCTGCGTATTGCGCCCTGTGCCATCAGGTTCATCAGGCCGGCGGTCAGCTTTTCCGCTGCCTGCTGTTTGTCTCGCGGCAGGTCGCTGGCCTGCGTCAGCGGGCGACGATAGGCGGGGTCATTGGGGTCGCGCAGTCCGAGCCGGTCA
>NZ_CAMFLB010000107.1:0-791 GCF_945957435.1 Serratia sp. PL7
CGACCGACTCGGACTGCGCGACCCCAATGACCCCGCCTATCGCCGCCCGCTGACGCAGGCCAGCGACCTGCCGCGAGACAAACAGCAGGCAGCGGAAAAGCTGACTGCCGGCCTGATGAACCTGATGGCACAGGGCGCAATACGCAGCCGGCAGGACGTGGTGACTCAGATCGAGAGCATTGGTCTCACCGTGGCGCGGGAAACCAAAAGCAGCATCAGTATTGCCGACCCGTCAGGCGGCAGAAACATCCGGCTGAAAGGAATGATTTATGAGCGAGATTTTAAATTTGGCGAAGGGCTTCGAGGAGAAATCGAAGCAGCAAGCGCAGGATACCGAGCAGAGCGTGAAGCGCGAGTTCGAGAGGCTGGAAACGTCTATCAGCGAGGATTTGAAATCAAGCTCGCAGAGCATCAGCAACGCTATCCACGAACAGAACGGCAGGCTGACGGGCATGATCAGAGCCACGGCGACCACCGCGCTGATCTGGATAGTGGTCTGCTCCGCGCTGCTGATTGGCATCCTGAGCGGGATAATCTGGCTTCAGGGGCAGATCATCAGCTCACGCCTGAGCGACATCGATGGCTACAGCCAGCAGTTGGCGAGCCTGAAAGCGAAAAGCGGCGCGGGGGTGACGATCTACAGCGACGACAGCCAGAAGAACGGCTATCTGGTGGTGCTGCCGGTGAAAGCGCACGGCGTGGAGAGCTACACCTCAACGGCAGGCAACACGGTGGTGAAGTACACCGCGAAATAACCACGTCAGAACGCACAGAAACGTCCCTGAACGATG
>NZ_CAMFLB010000108.1:0-785 GCF_945957435.1 Serratia sp. PL7
CGAACTTTAAAGTCGCTGTCCAGGTTGTCAGCGAATTCTTTGGTATTCGCATACCAAGTAGAGTTCCAAGGTTTGACAATACCCAGGCGAATACCATTAGGATGTACTTTCTGACCCATTGCTAGTCTCCAGAGTCTCAGCGATCGGACACAACCACAGTAATGTGGCTGGTGCGCTTCAGGATGCGATCTGCACGACCTTTTGCACGAGGCATAATGCGCTTCATGCTTGGGCCTTCGTCTACGAAGATTTTCGTGACTTTCAGATCATCGATGTCAGCGCCATCGTTGTGTTCTGCGTTAGCAATGGCAGACTCCAGCACTTTCTTGACCAGACCAGCAGCTTTCTTGTTGGTGTAGGCCAGAGTTTCCAGAGCTTGCGACACTTTCTTACCGCGGATCAGGTCTGCAACAAGGCGAACCTTCTGAGCAGAAGAACGAGCGTGGCGATGTTTAGCGATAGTTTCCATCTCTTCCTCCTACCTTAGCGCTTTTTAGCTTTTTTATCAGCCGCATGGCCGCGATAAGTACGAGTCGGCGCGAATTCACCCAGTTTGTGACCGACCATTTCATCGGAAACAAATACTGGTACGTGCTGACGACCATTATGGACAGCGATGGTCAAACCGATCATGTTAGGAAAGATCGTTGAACGACGGGACCAAGTGCGCAAAGGCTTCTTGTCACCGCTTTCCACCGCTTTCTCTACCTTCTTCAGCAAGTGCAGGTCAATAAAAGGACCTTTCTTGAGAGAACGTGGCATGGCTTATCCTCTAATTATTTTTT
>NZ_CAMFLB010000109.1:0-715 GCF_945957435.1 Serratia sp. PL7
GGAAAAACTGAGCAAAAGCGGTGGTCGTAACAACAATGGCCGTATCACCACCCGTCATATCGGTGGTGGCCACAAGCAACATTATCGTCTGGTTGACTTCAAGCGCAACAAAGACGGTATCCCTGCTGTGGTTGAGCGTCTGGAGTACGATCCGAACCGTTCCGCGAACATCGCGCTGGTTCTGTACAAAGACGGCGAACGCCGTTACATCCTGGCGCCGAAAGGCCTGAAAGCTGGTGACCAGATTCAATCTGGCGTTGATGCTGCAATCAAAGCGGGCAACACCCTGCCGATGCGCAACATTCCAGTTGGTTCAACGGTTCACAACGTAGAAATGAAACCAGGTAAAGGCGGCCAGATGGCTCGCTCCGCTGGTGCCTACGTTCAGATCGTTGCTCGTGATGGTTCCTACGTAACTCTGCGTCTGCGCTCTGGCGAAATGCGTAAAGTTCCAGCTGATTGCCGCGCCACCCTGGGTGAAGTCGGTAACGCTGAACACATGCTTCGCGTTCTGGGTAAAGCAGGTGCTGCACGTTGGCGTGGTGTTCGTCCTACCGTTCGCGGTACGGCGATGAACCCGGTAGATCACCCGCACGGTGGTGGTGAAGGTCGTAACTTTGGTAAGCACCCGGTAACTCCGTGGGGCGTTCAGACCAAAGGTAAGAAGACCCGTAGCAACAAGCGTACTGATAAGTTCATCGTACGTCGCCGTAGC
>NZ_CAMFLB010000110.1:0-715 GCF_945957435.1 Serratia sp. PL7
ACTACGGCGACGTACGATGAACTTGTCAGTACGCTTGTTGCTACGGGTCTTCTTACCTTTGGTCTGAACGCCCCACGGAGTTACCGGGTGCTTACCAAAGTTACGACCTTCACCACCACCGTGCGGGTGATCGACTGGGTTCATCGCCGTACCGCGAACGGTAGGACGAATACCACGCCAACGTGCAGCACCTGCTTTACCCAGAACGCGAAGCATATGTTCAGCGTTACCGACTTCACCCAGGGTGGCGCGGCAATCAACTGGAACTTTACGCATTTCGCCAGAGCGCAGACGCAGAGTTACGTAGGAACCATCACGTGCGACGATCTGAACGTAGGCACCAGCAGAACGAGCCAGCTGGCCGCCTTTACCTGGTTTCATTTCTACGTTATGAACCGTTGAACCTACTGGGATGTTGCGCATAGGCAGGGTGTTACCCGCTTTGATTGCAGCATCAACACCAGATTGGATCTGGTCACCAGCTTTCAGGCCTTTCGGCGCCAGGATATAACGGCGTTCGCCGTCTTTGTACAGAACCAGCGCGATGTTCGCGGAACGGTTCGGATCGTACTCCAGACGCTCAACCACAGCAGGGATACCATCTTTGTTGCGTTTGAAGTCAACCAGACGATAATGTTGCTTGTGGCCACCACCGATATGACGGGTGGTGATACGGCCATTGTTGTTACGACCACCGCTTTTGCTCAGTTTCTCA
>NZ_CAMFLB010000111.1:0-660 GCF_945957435.1 Serratia sp. PL7
GTTAAGGGTAAGAACGGCGAGCTGACTCGTACAGTCCATGACGCCGTTGAAGTGAAGCAAGAAGCTAACGCACTGACTTTCGCACCACGCGAAGGTTTTGCTAATGCATGGGCCCAAGCGGGTACCACGCGCGCTCTGCTGAACGCAATGGTTGTCGGTGTTACCGAAGGTTTCACCAAGAAGCTTCAACTGGTAGGTGTTGGTTATCGTGCTGCTGTTAAAGGCAACGTGGTGAATTTAGCCCTGGGCTTCTCTCACCCAATCGATCACCAGCTGCCAGCAGGTATTACTGCTGAATGCCCAAGCCAAACTGAAATCGTGCTGAAAGGCGCTGATAAGCAGGTTATTGGCCAGGTTGCTGCAGATCTGCGTGCCTACCGCCGTCCTGAGCCTTATAAAGGCAAGGGTGTCCGTTACGCCGACGAAGTCGTGCGTACCAAAGAGGCTAAGAAGAAGTAAGGTAACACTATGGATAAGAAATCTGCTCGTATCCGTCGTGCGACCCGCGCACGCCGTAAGCTCAAAGAACTGGGTGCAACCCGCCTGGTGGTACATCGTACCCCGCGTCACATTTACGCACAGGTCATTGCTCCAAATGGTTCTGAAGTTCTGGTAGCCGCTTCTACTTTAGAAAAAGCTATCACTGAGCAATTGAAGTAC
>NZ_CAMFLB010000112.1:0-660 GCF_945957435.1 Serratia sp. PL7
ATACTTCAGTTGCTCCGCGATAGCTTTTTCTAAAGTAGAAGCGGCTACCAGTACTTCAGAACCGTTTGGAGCAATCACCTGTGCGTAAATATGACGCGGGGTACGATGTACCACCAGGCGGGTTGCACCCAGCTCTTGGAGCTTGCGGCGTGCGCGGGTCGCACGACGGATACGAGCAGATTTCTTATCCATAGTGTTACCTTACTTCTTCTTAGCCTCTTTGGTACGCACGACTTCGTCGGCGTAACGAACACCTTTGCCTTTGTAAGGCTCAGGACGACGGTAAGCGCGCAGATCTGCTGCTACCTGGCCAATAACCTGCTTATCAGCGCCTTTCAGCACGATTTCAGTTTGGCTTGGGCATTCAGCAGTGATACCTGCCGGCAGCTGGTGATCGATAGGGTGAGAGAAGCCCAGGGCCAAATTCACCACGTTGCCTTTAACGGCAGCACGATAACCAACACCTACCAGTTGAAGCTTTTTGGTGAAGCCTTCGGTAACACCAACAACCATTGCGTTCAGCAGAGCGCGCGTGGTACCCGCTTGAGCCCATGCGTTAGCAAAACCTTCGCGCGGAGCGAAAGTCAGTGCGTTAGCTTCTTGCTTCACTTCAACGGCGTCGTGGATAGTACGAGTCAACTCGCCGTTTTTACCCTTAAT
>NZ_CAMFLB010000113.1:0-651 GCF_945957435.1 Serratia sp. PL7
CGGCTTTGTTGAATAAATCGAACTTTTGGCCGTAGTCAGGATCAGATCACCACACTCCTGATCCTGCAGCGATAGCCCGGAGATCTTCAACGTCACTGATTACCGGTTAATTTGTGCGATCATGGGGCATATTACTTAACTCTGACGTAAAAAAAGGGTTGTGTCGCATTAAGGCGTCGTTAGGTAAGATACTGTTTTTTTTGCGATGTTACCTGACTATGTCTCTGATCCGAAAAGCCTTCAGTCGTCTGCATTATCCCATTGATGTGATAGCCCTGTGTGTCCGCTGGTACCTGGCTTACTCACTGAGTTTGCGCAACCTAGAGGAAATGATGGCAGAGCGTGGCGTTATCGTTGACCACTCGACATTGCACCGTTGGGTCATCCGTCTGGTACCGCTGCTGGTTAAGGCCTTTCGCCGACATAAACGTCCCGTGGGGCGTCGATGGCGAATGGATGAAACCTATATCAAAATCAAAGGCCAGTGGAAATATCTGTACCGGGCAGTCGATACCGCAGGCCAGACCATCGACTTTCTACTGACCGCTAAACGGGATGCTGTTGCAGCTCAGCGCAAGGCTATTCGCCACCACGGCGAACCAGAGGCCGTGACTATAGATAAAAGTGGTGCCAACACGGCGGCGCTGACCA
>NZ_CAMFLB010000114.1:0-633 GCF_945957435.1 Serratia sp. PL7
TCTCCTACCCCAGGGATGCTTTTCAACAGGTCGCTGTCCCGCTTCAGGTCTGGGTTATCATCAATGTGTTGGCTGATTTTCTTCTTCGTTTCTCGTATCAGGTCATCCAACGTGGCGATGTGCTCATTGAGTGAAGGGACGATGACCGCCTCTGCTACCTCCAGACGATTTTCTTCCATCTGACGCATCTCTTCGAGGTTCTTAAGATGCCTCACCAGCGCGGTCAACTGGCGTTCACTCAACGGGGCTGGGAACCACGGGTCGGGCTGATGCAGTGCGCAGTAGCGGGCTATCATCGCTGCATCGCTTTTGTCCGTCTTGTTCCGGGTGAGTTCTGTATTGCTGAAGGAATGGATACACGCCGGGTTCATCAGACTGACGTGGTAGTTGTTGTCTGCCAGATAAGTGGCCAGCTCCGTGCTGTAGCTCCCGGTGGCCTCCATGCAGACATGACAGTCGCCAAAGCGGCTCAACCAGGCCGCGAACTCGCGGCACCCAGAAGGGGTATTGGCAAACTTTTTGGTTTTATACTTCTGATTGTCCAGCAGTACGGCGACATCAAACTTGAGTTTGGCGATATCAACGCCGACAGGGGTTCTGCGCATGATGGCACTCCATAAACATGTCTGTAAT
>NZ_CAMFLB010000115.1:0-625 GCF_945957435.1 Serratia sp. PL7
TTTTATTGATTCCATTTTTACACTGATGAATGTTCCGTTGCGCTGCCCGGATTACACCAGTGTCAGCAAGCGCGCAAAGTCGGTTAATGTCAGTTTCAAAACGTCCACCCGGGGTGAAATCGCGCATCTGGTGATTGATTCCACCGGGCTGAAGGTCTTTGGTGAAGGCGAATGGAAAGTCAAAAAACACGGCAAAGAACGCCGTCGTATATGGCGAAAGTTGCATCTGGCAGTTGACAGCAACACACATGAAATCATCTGTGCAGACCTGTCGCTGAACAATGTGACGGACTCAGAAGCCTTCCCGGGTCTTATTCGGCAGACTCACAGAAAAATCAGGGCAGCATCGGCAGACGGCGCTTACGACACCCGGCTCTGTCACGATGAACTGCGGCGTAAGAAAATCAGCGCGCTTATCCCGCCCCGAAAAGGCGCGGGTTACTGGCCCGGTGAATATGCAGACCGTAACCGTGCTGTTGCGAATCAGCGGCTGACCGGGAGTAATGCGCGGTGGAAATGGACAACAGATTATAACCGTCGCTCGATAGCGGAAACGGCGATGTACCGGGTAAAACAGCTGTTCGGAGGTTCACTGACACTGCGTGACTACGATGGTCAGGTTGCA
>NZ_CAMFLB010000116.1:0-625 GCF_945957435.1 Serratia sp. PL7
CGCAACCTGACCATCGTAGTCACGCAGCGTCAGTGAACCCCCGAACAGCTGTTTTACCCGGTACATCGCCGTTTCCGCTATCGAGCGACGATTGTAATCTGTTGTCCATTTCCACCGCGCATTACTCCCGGTCATTCGCTGATTAGCCACTGCACGGTTACGGTCTGCATATTCACCGGGCCAGTAACCCGCACCTTTTCGGGGAGGGATAAGCGCGCTGATTTTCTTACGCCGCAGTTCATCGTGACATAGCCGGGTATCGTAAGCGCCATCGGCGGCGGCTGACCTGATTTTCCGGTGGGTTTGCCGGATTAACCCGGGGAAGGCCTCTGAGTCCGTAACGTTGTTCAGCGACAGGTCAGCGCAGATGATTTCATGTGTTTTACTGTCAACGGCGAGATGCAGCTTACGCCAGATACGGCGGCGTTCCTGGCCATGCTTTTTGACTTTCCACTCGCCTTCACCGAAGACCTTCAGCCCGGTGGAATCAATTACCAGGTGTGCGATTTCACCCCGGGTGGGCGTTTTGAAACTGACATTAACCGACTTTGCCCGCCTGCTGACACAGCTGTAATCCGGGCAGCGTAGCGGAACGTTCATCAGAGAAAAAATGGAATCAATAAAG
>NZ_CAMFLB010000117.1:0-619 GCF_945957435.1 Serratia sp. PL7
ATTACCTCGCTTACTAATTCCCAGCAATGTCGTCCTACCTCCCGTGCTGTACTGCCGAGGTACAAGCCCTGTTGCCGCCGCAAAGTCACGGCTGCTGGCGTACTGCTTCCCGTCGCCAATCTCAGTTGAAATAGTACTCGCTGTCAGTGTTCCGACGCAGGGAATGCTCAGCAAGCGCTGTCCAACCTCATCTTCGTCCAACTTTCGTTTCAACTGGGATTCCAAATCTTTAATCTGCTCAACAAGATAGTGATAATGCTGTTGTAATTTCAGCAATAACTGGCTGAGGTAAAGAGGCAAACTATTATCCTCAAGAATGGTACTCAGTCGGCTAATAACGGCAGCTCCTCGGGGAACGCTAATGCCAAATTCCAGCAGAAAAGCATGCATTTGATTGGTTGTTTTTACCTTATCCTGAACCAGGGATTCACGGACACGATGCAGAGCCCGCATTGCCTGCTGAGATTCCGTTCTGGGCTGCACAAAACGCATAGACGGACGCGATGCAGCTTCACAAATAGCTTCGGCGTCGACAAAGTCGTTTTTATTGCTTTTAACGAACGGGCGGACAAATTGTGGTGATATCAGCTTTGGGGAATGCCCCAACTCTTCCAACTTG
>NZ_CAMFLB010000118.1:0-602 GCF_945957435.1 Serratia sp. PL7
GAAATAGAAAATAATAAAATTGAAAAAATTAGAGTTGTTGAAACAGAAGAAAAGAAAAAATTATTTAGAGATCCGGAGGTAGTGCCTAAGCACTACACAGGAGCTGAGGTTAATCGTTACATACGAAAGGCTCTAAAACCTTACAAGAACGAACGAAAGCCCCTTATAGCTCGTCTAAACGGGTTTAAGAGCCGGTTAGAGCATTCAGAGGCTGAGTTGTCTGATCTCCGTCAGAACTTCAACAGAAGAGTCCAGGAACGGGTACAACAAGAGCAAAAGTTAGCAGTGGCCAAAGCCACGGCTGAGCAAGAACAAATCATTCAAAATAAAAACAGAAAAATAAAAGATATGGAGTTGGAAATAATAGAATACAAAAGGCAGTTAAAGGAAAATGCTTCAATCTCTCAGAGATATGAAAAATATAAAATCAACAGTGATGTTTTAGATCTAATACAAGAGCATAAACCGGCAGAATTTAAACAACTCTTCAATGCTGCTATTGCAGCAGCAGATGCCGAATATTCACAGAAACAGCAAAATAATAACTACACACCCCAGAATAAGCCAAAGGCTTTAAAATTATAAAGCCCGGAACGGGAAAC
>NZ_CAMFLB010000119.1:0-590 GCF_945957435.1 Serratia sp. PL7
GGGCACGCGGAAAGCGGAGTTTTATATGTACGCGGTTTTCCAAAGTGGTGGTAAACAACACCGAGTAAGCGAAGGTCAGACCGTTCGCTTGGAAAAGCTGGACATCGCAACTGGTGAAGCGGTTGAGTTTGACCAGATTCTGATGATCGCTAATGGCGAAGATATCAAAATCGGCGTTCCTTTCGTCGATGGCGGTAAGATCAAAGCTGAAGTGGTTGCTCACGGTCGTGGCGAAAAGATCAAGATTGTTAAGTTTCGTCGTCGTAAGCACTATCGTAAGCAGCAAGGTCACCGTCAGTGGTTCACTGATGTTAAAATCACCGGCATCAGCGCTTAAGTTAGGAGAGCGGATTAATGGCACACAAAAAGGCTGGCGGCTCGACTCGTAACGGTCGCGATTCAGAAGCTAAACGTCTGGGCGTAAAACGCTTTGGCGGCGAAGCAGTACTGGCAGGCAGCATCATCGTTCGTCAGCGCGGCACCAAATTCCACGCTGGTACCAACGTGGGTTGCGGCAAAGACCACACTCTGTTTGCTTTGAAAGACGGTAAAGTCAAATTCGAAGTTAAAGGCCCGAGCAATCGTAAATT
>NZ_CAMFLB010000120.1:0-566 GCF_945957435.1 Serratia sp. PL7
CGAAATAACCTGACCGTTGAGTTTTACCTCTACGCCGGCAGGAATGACGACGGGTGCTTTTGCAACACGAGACATTCTTTCCTCCCGAATTAAGCTACGTAGCAGATAATCTCGCCACCAAGACCAGCTTGGCGAGCTGCACGATCGGTCATAACACCTTTAGAGGTAGAAATAACAGCGATACCCAGACCGGCCATAACTTTTGGCAGTGCATCTTTTTTCTTGTAGATGCGCAGACCTGGACGACTGATACGCTGAATGCTTTCTACCACTGCCTTACCCTGGAAGTACTTCAGTACCAGTTCCAGAACAGGCTTGGTGTCGCCTTCAATTTTGAAATCTTCAATAAAACCTTCTTCCTTCAGCACGTTGGCAATTGCCACTTTCAGCTTGGAGGAAGGCATGGTGACCGCAACTTTGTTCGCGGCTTGACCGTTACGGATACGGGTCAGCATATCCGCGATCGGATCTTGCATGCTCATCTGTCTTTACTCCCGTGATTCAATTGGTAATTACCAGCTAGCCTTTTTCAAGCCTGGTACTTCACCGCGCATAGCGGCTTCACG
>NZ_CAMFLB010000121.1:0-514 GCF_945957435.1 Serratia sp. PL7
GCCTGTGAGGGTTGCTGGAGGTATCAGAAGTGCGAATGCTGACATAAGTAACGATAAAGCGGGTGAAAAGCCCGCTCGCCGGAAGACCAAGGGTTCCTGTCCAACGTTAATCGGGGCAGGGTGAGTCGACCCCTAAGGCGAGGCTGAAAAGCGTAGTCGATGGGAAACAGGTTAATATTCCTGTACTTGGTGTTACTGCGAAGGGGGGACGGAGAAGGCTAGGCTAGCCGGGCGACGGTTGTCCCGGTTTAAGCGTGTAGGGGGTGTGACCTGGTAAATCCGGTTGCATATTAACCCTGAGGCGTGATGACGATGCACTACGGTGCAGAAGTAGTTGATGCCCTGCTTCCAGGAAAATCCTCTAAGCATCAGGTAACATTAAATCGTACCCCAAACCGACACAGGTGGTCAGGTAGAGAATACCAAGGCGCTTGAGAGAACTCGGGTGAAGGAACTAGGCAAAATGGTGCCGTAACTTCGGGAGAAGGCACGCTGGCATGTAGGTGAAGTCCCT
>NZ_CAMFLB010000122.1:0-509 GCF_945957435.1 Serratia sp. PL7
AACTGTGAGGTTTGCTGGAGGTATCAGAAGTGCGAATGCTGACATAAGTAACGATAAAGCGGGTGAAAAACCCGCTCGCCGGAAGACCAAGGGTTCCTGTCCAACGTTAATCGGGGCAGGGTGAGTCGACCCCTAAGGCGAGGCCGAAAGGCGTAGTCGATGGGAAACAGGTTAATATTCCTGTACTCGGTGTTACTGCGAAGGGGGGACGGAGAAGGCTAGGCTAGCCGGGCGACGGTTGTCCCGGTTTAAGCGTGTAGGGGGGTGTTCCTGGTAAATCCGGAACGCTATCAACCCTGAGGCGTGATGACGATGCACTACGGTGCAGAAGTAGTTGATGCCCTGCTTCCAGGAAAAGCCTCTAAGCATCAGGTAACATCAAATCGTACCCCAAACCGACACAGGTGGTCAGGTAGAGAATACCAAGGCGCTTGAGAGAACTCGGGTGAAGGAACTAGGCAAAATGGTGCCGTAACTTCGGGAGAAGGCACGCTGGCGCGTAGGTGAAG
>NZ_CAMFLB010000123.1:0-507 GCF_945957435.1 Serratia sp. PL7
TTGCTCTTTAACAATCTGGAACAAGCTGAAAATTGAAACATGACGGCTGAAATTTATCCCTCCGTAGACGTATTGGGATGAAGAGTAACCTGTCATAGAGTCTCTCAAATGTTTGCAGCGCGAACGATGGAAACATCTTCGGGTTGTGAGGTTAAGTGACTAAGCGTACACGGTGGATGCCTAGGCAGTCAGAGGCGATGAAGGGCGTGCTAATCTGCGAAAAGCGTCGGTAAGGTGATATGAACCGTTATAACCGGCGATACCCGAATGGGGAAACCCAGTGTGTTTCGACACACTATCATGTCATGAATACATAGTGGCATGAGGCGAACCGGGGGAACTGAAACATCTAAGTACCCCGAGGAAAAGAAATCAACCGAGATTCCCCCAGTAGCGGCGAGCGAACGGGGAGGAGCCCAGAACCTGAATCGGCTTGTGTGTTAGTGGAAGCGTCTGGAAAGTCGCGCAGCAAAGGGTGATAGCCCCGTACACTAAAATGCACAGGTC
>NZ_CAMFLB010000124.1:0-493 GCF_945957435.1 Serratia sp. PL7
AGCAGCGGGGCATAAGGTTTACCCTTGTGCAGCTCAGGGTTAACCACTTTAACAACGTGGCGACGACCCGGAGATGTAGGTTTACATTTAACAATTGCCATTGTTCTTACTCCTCCGACTTACTCTGCGCCGCCGATGAAGTCCAAGTTCTGGCCTTCCTTCAGGGTGACGTAAGCTTTTTTCCAGTCGCTACGACGACCAACACGCTGACCTTGACGCTTCACTTTCCCTTTTACTACCAGGGTGTTAACGTCTTCGACTTCGACTTCAAACAGTTTCTGCACTGCAGCTTTAATTTCTGCTTTGGTCGCGTCTTTGGCAACTTTGAGTACGATGGTGTTGCTTTTTTCCATCGCAGCGGATGCTTTTTCAGATACGTGCGGTGCACGCAGCACTTTCAGCAAACGTTCTTCACGGATCATGCCAGCATCTCCTCAACTTGCTTCACAGCATCAGCAGTCATAACCACTTTGTCGAAGGCGATCAGGCTAAC
>NZ_CAMFLB010000125.1:0-477 GCF_945957435.1 Serratia sp. PL7
GGGCGCCCGCCAGCTGCAGCTGCTTCTCAGCTGCTGTCGGCTGCGTGTGTCGTACAGCAAATTTGATCGTATCGGCCAGCGTCACCAGCGGCGCTGTAAGCCCGTTTACAGCCCATCCGGGCGCGTCAGCTGTGCTGACCCACCACGGACCCGGAAATCACGCCCAGCGCGTCGCAGAGCGCCGCACAGGCCGCTCACCGGGACAGGGCTTATGTGTGGCCGTGGCGTGGCGGCGGGAGCGGTGGAAAGGATGGCTTTGCAGGAAGGGGGATTATTACGGCTAAAGCCGTAACGCTTTTTAAGTCCTCGCGCTTTGCGCTGCGGGGCTTCCGGCGTGTTGCGCCTCCCATGCGCTCCGCGCATCTTTTTAACTGCGTAGCTTCATGAAATATAAGTAATAAATGTATTTACTAATATTGACTTTGAGGGCAAAAAGAGCGATACTTAATTCATCGGGAGGCAATACCGCCGCCCGGT
>NZ_CAMFLB010000126.1:0-430 GCF_945957435.1 Serratia sp. PL7
TCAATTCCTGACTAAGGAACTGTCGAAAGCTTCCGTTTCTCGCATCGTTATCGAGCGTCCTGCGAAGAGCATCCGTGTGACCATTCACACTGCTCGCCCAGGCATCGTTATCGGCAAGAAAGGTGAAGACGTCGAAAAACTGCGCAAGGTCGTAGCGGACATCGCTGGCGTTCCTGCACAGATCAACATCGCCGAAGTCCGTAAACCGGAACTCGACGCTAAATTGGTTGCTGACAGCATCACTTCTCAGCTGGAACGTCGCGTTATGTTCCGTCGTGCTATGAAGCGTGCAGTACAGAACGCAATGCGTCTTGGCGCTAAAGGTATCAAAGTTGAAGTAAGCGGCCGTCTTGGCGGCGCTGAAATCGCACGTACCGAATGGTACCGCGAAGGTCGTGTTCCATTGCACACTCTGCGTGCGGACATCGAC
>NZ_CAMFLB010000127.1:0-430 GCF_945957435.1 Serratia sp. PL7
ATCGATATCCGCACGCAGTGTATGCAACGGAACACGACCTTCACGGTACCATTCGGTACGCGCGATTTCAGCACCGCCAAGACGGCCGCTTACTTCAACTTTGATACCTTTAGCGCCAAGACGCATTGCGTTCTGTACAGCACGCTTCATAGCACGACGGAACATAACACGACGTTCCAGCTGTGAAGTGATGCTGTCAGCAACCAATTTTGCGTCCAGTTCCGGTTTACGGACTTCGGCGATGTTAATTTGCGCAGGAACGCCAGCGATATCCGCTACGACCTTACGCAGTTTTTCGACATCTTCACCTTTCTTGCCGATAACGATGCCAGGACGAGCGGTGTGAATAGTCACACGGATGCTCTTCGCTGGACGCTCGATAACGATGCGAGAAACGGAAGCTTTCGCCAGTTCTTTAGTCAAGAATTGG
>NZ_CAMFLB010000128.1:0-412 GCF_945957435.1 Serratia sp. PL7
TTATCCTACGCTAAGCCTGTTTTTTGTACATATTACTATTCACTGAGCGTAATGCGCGGTATTTACCCTGTCCCAGTTTGAGGTTCGTTCTCCAGACGTAATCCCCGCTCAGGTTGATATGTTCCCATCCCAGTGGTGACAGATGGTAATCAGTTGCTCATTAATCGGGATCCCTTTTCGTCTCAAAGAATCTATCGCTCTTTCTATATATACCGTATTCCACAGTGAGATCGCCGCAGTCAGCAACGTCAGACCGCTGGCTCGATAGCTCTGATTCTCCAGCCCCCGATCTCTGATTTCACCCAGCCGATGCATAAAGACCGCTCGCGCAAGGGCATTGCGAGCCTCACCTTTATTCAGCCCCGACTGTATTTTAACGAGGAATATACATGCGACGTAATGCACAAAAATG
>NZ_CAMFLB010000129.1:0-403 GCF_945957435.1 Serratia sp. PL7
TGGGTCGATACCTGCTACATCGCGCACGTCAACCTTGTACAGGTTACGAGCTGCCAGGAACAGATTCTCATCCAGTTCACCGGTCACGATCAGCACATCTTCCAGGGCCATATCTTTCAGTTTCTGTGCCAGCAGCTTAGTTTTAGGCGCTTCTACAGAGAACTTCTCGACAACGATCAGACGATCTTGACGTACCAGTTCGGACAGGATGCTTTTCAGCGCGCCGCGGTACATCTTTTTGTTTACTTTCTGACTGTGGTCTTGTGGCTTCGCAGCGAAGGTTACACCACCAGAACGCCAGATCGGGCTCTTTACAGTGCCTGAACGCGCACGGCCTGTACCTTTCTGGCGCCACGGTTTTTTACCGGAACCAGTCACTTCAGCACGGGTCTTCTGAGCACGA
>NZ_CAMFLB010000130.1:0-403 GCF_945957435.1 Serratia sp. PL7
CCGTGCTCAGAAGACCCGTGCTGAAGTAACTGGTTCCGGCAAAAAGCCATGGCGTCAGAAAGGCACCGGCCGTGCGCGTTCAGGTTCTGTAAAGAGCCCGATCTGGCGTTCAGGCGGCGTGACCTTTGCTGCTAAGCCACAGGACCACAGTCAGAAAGTAAACAAAAAGATGTACCGCGGCGCGCTGAAAAGCATCCTGTCCGAGCTGGTACGTCAAGATCGTCTGATCGTTGTCGAGAAGTTCTCTGTAGAAGCGCCTAAAACTAAGCTGCTGGCACAGAAACTGAAAGATATGGCTCTGGAAGACGTGCTGATCGTGACCGGTGAACTGGATGAGAATCTGTTCCTGGCAGCTCGCAACCTGTACAAGGTTGACGTGCGCGATGTAGCAGGTATCGATCCG
>NZ_CAMFLB010000131.1:0-388 GCF_945957435.1 Serratia sp. PL7
TCTGTTTACAGAAACACCTTCGGGTTGTGAGGTTAAGTGACTAAGCGTACACGGTGGATGCCTAGGCAGTCAGAGGCGATGAAGGGCGTGCTAATCTGCGAAAAGTGTCGGTAAGGTGATATGAACCGTTATAACCGGCAATACCCGAATGGGGAAACCCAGTGTGTTTCGACACACTATCGTATGGTGAATACATAGCCATACGAGGCGAACCGGGGGAACTGAAACATCTAAGTACCCCGAGGAAAAGAAATCAACCGAGATTCCCCTAGTAGCGGCGAGCGAACGGGGAACAGCCCAGAACCTGAATCAGTTCTTGTGTTAGTGGAAGCGTCTGGAAAGTCGCGCAGCAAAGGGTGATAGCCCCGTACACTAAAATGCATTAATT
>NZ_CAMFLB010000132.1:0-372 GCF_945957435.1 Serratia sp. PL7
GTCGGGGCTAAATCGCGCCAGCGCTGGCTGTTTTACGCGTATGACAGGCTCCGGAAGACGGTTGTTGCGCACGTATTCGGTGAACGCACTATGGCGACGCTGGGGCGTCTTATGAGCCTGCTGTCACCCTTTGACGTGGTGATATGGATGACGGATGGCTGGCCGCTGTATGAATCCCGCCTGAAGGGAAAGCTGCACGTAATCAGCAAGCGATATACGCAGCGAATTGAGCGGCATAACCTGAATCTGAGGCAGCACCTGGCACGGCTGGGACGGAAGTCGCTGTCGTTCTCAAAATCGGTGGAGCTGCATGACAAAGTCATCGGGCATTATCTGAACATAAAACACTATCAATAAGTTGGAGTCATTACC
>NZ_CAMFLB010000133.1:0-371 GCF_945957435.1 Serratia sp. PL7
AGCGGTGGAGCATGTGGTTTAATTCGATGCAACGCGAAGAACCTTACCTACTCTTGACATCCACAGAACTTTCCAGAGATGGATTGGTGCCTTCGGGAACTGTGAGACAGGTGCTGCATGGCTGTCGTCAGCTCGTGTTGTGAAATGTTGGGTTAAGTCCCGCAACGAGCGCAACCCTTATCCTTTGTTGCCAGCACGTCATGGTGGGAACTCAAAGGAGACTGCCGGTGATAAACCGGAGGAAGGTGGGGATGACGTCAAGTCATCATGGCCCTTACGAGTAGGGCTACACACGTGCTACAATGGCATATACAAAGAGAAGCGAACTCGCGAGAGCAAGCGGACCTCATAAAGTATGTCGTAGTCCGGAT
>NZ_CAMFLB010000134.1:0-370 GCF_945957435.1 Serratia sp. PL7
AGCGGTGGAGCATGTGGTTTAATTCGATGCAACGCGAAGAACCTTACCTACTCTTGACATCCAGAGAACTTAGCAGAGATGCTTTGGTGCCTTCGGGAACTCTGAGACAGGTGCTGCATGGCTGTCGTCAGCTCGTGTTGTGAAATGTTGGGTTAAGTCCCGCAACGAGCGCAACCCTTATCCTTTGTTGCCAGCGGTTCGGCCGGGAACTCAAAGGAGACTGCCAGTGATAAACTGGAGGAAGGTGGGGATGACGTCAAGTCATCATGGCCCTTACGAGTAGGGCTACACACGTGCTACAATGGCATATACAAAGAGAAGCGACCTCGCGAGAGCAAGCGGACCTCATAAAGTATGTCGTAGTCCGGAT
>NZ_CAMFLB010000135.1:0-362 GCF_945957435.1 Serratia sp. PL7
TTGGTCAGCGTCTGCCAGGCGTTTACCCTGGGACGGTCGGCGCGGTCAAAGTAGGGTTGCAGCCGTTTCCCGCTCTGTAATTCGATGTTCGGGATCACGAAGTTCAGCTCGAGGCGGCCTTTGTCCTGATGTTCAACCCACAGACAGGCGTACTGGTCTTTGTCGAGACCGGTCATCAGTGTCTGTTCCCATTCGTCCATAAGCCGCGCCTTTTCAGGTTCTGCAATGTCGGCCTCCTGAAAGGACAGCACGCCGGAGGTGTAGGCGCGGGCAAAGTCACAGCCGTCAATCAGTTCGCGGGTGCGTTCGGCGTCTCCCCGCAGCACACGGGCATCATCCCGCTGGCGATCTTTGCCCAGCAG
>NZ_CAMFLB010000136.1:0-357 GCF_945957435.1 Serratia sp. PL7
CGGGGATTTCACATCTGACTTAACAAACCGCCTGCGTGCGCTTTACGCCCAGTAATTCCGATTAACGCTTGCACCCTCCGTATTACCGCGGCTGCTGGCACGGAGTTAGCCGGTGCTTCTTCTGCGAGTAACGTCAATGAACGGTGCTATTAACACCGAACCCTTCCTCCTCGCTGAAAGTGCTTTACAACCCGAAGGCCTTCTTCACACACGCGGCATGGCTGCATCAGGCTTGCGCCCATTGTGCAATATTCCCCACTGCTGCCTCCCGTAGGAGTCTGGACCGTGTCTCAGTTCCAGTGTGGCTGGTCATCCTCTCAGACCAGCTAGGGATCGTCGCCTAGGTGAGCCATTACC
>NZ_CAMFLB010000137.1:0-357 GCF_945957435.1 Serratia sp. PL7
GGTTATCCGGCAAGCGGTATTTCCGCATTAAATGTCTTTCCTGATTTCACCACGCCATAAGCCAGTTGCAGTAGTTTGCGCATCGCTGCACAGACTCTCTCTTTGCCCGTTTTTCCGCGTAACTTCAGCCTTTCTATCAAGTCCTTAACCACTACATTGTATTGGCCTGCCACCACCGCGGGCATGTATAACGCGCTTCGCAGCTCACCGTGTCCCACTTTCGATAACCGGCTTTTCCCTTTAAACATCCCCGACTCACATCGCTGTGGATTCAGTCCTGCATAGGCGACCAGGGCCTTGCTGCTGGTGAACCGCCGCAGGTTCCCTGCGAAGGCCAGCAGGCTGGAACTCAGCATC
>NZ_CAMFLB010000138.1:0-356 GCF_945957435.1 Serratia sp. PL7
AAAAAGATCCGAACTTTGTTGGTTCAATGTGCCAGGGTATTCATACAAAAACTGGAACACCAGTCTGGCAAATTGGCCGATTGGGTCAGGGATTTACTGTGCCGGAAAAGCAACTTTGTCGTCACTTGTGCTCTGGCAAACAAGCTGGCCAGAATAGCCTGGGCCCTAACGGCACGACAGCAAACTTATGTAGCATAACGGCAGAAATACACCGGTTTAAAGAATCACTGATCTGGTTTTGCGAATACTGATATTGATGATACTAACGGCCCACCGGCCTGTTGAGGAACCTGTAAAACGGAAAGGCTCATTGAAGCCGTATATTTTCTGGAGGTTCATCAGGCGCGGAACTCATC
>NZ_CAMFLB010000139.1:0-332 GCF_945957435.1 Serratia sp. PL7
ACTGCACGAGTCATTGCACGACGAGCTGCTTCGATTTGACGAGCAGTCAGACGGCCACGGCCAACAGCTTTCAGACCGAAAGTGCCGAAGCTAACATCCGTACCTTGCGCCAGACCACGGTTGCGGCCCTTGTGCACCTTACGGAATTTTGTACGCTTTGGTTGTAACATCAGCGACTCTCCTTACTTGCGGCCTTTACGCTGCTGCTTTTTAGGTTGAGCAGCCGGTTCCGGTTGTTCAACTGCAGCCATACCACCCAGGATCTCACCTTTGAAGATCCATACCTTAACGCCGATTACACCATAAGTGGTGTGCGCTTCAGATGTGTTGTA
>NZ_CAMFLB010000140.1:0-322 GCF_945957435.1 Serratia sp. PL7
GGCTCAACCTGGGAACTGCATTTGAAACTGGCAAGCTAGAGTCTCGTAGAGGGGGGTAGAATTCCAGGTGTAGCGGTGAAATGCGTAGAGATCTGGAGGAATACCGGTGGCGAAGGCGGCCCCCTGGACGAAGACTGACGCTCAGGTGCGAAAGCGTGGGGAGCAAACAGGATTAGATACCCTGGTAGTCCACGCTGTAAACGATGTCGATTTGGAGGTTGTGCCCTTGAGGCGTGGCTTCCGGAGCTAACGCGTTAAATCGACCGCCTGGGGAGTACGGCCGCAAGGTTAAAACTCAAATGAATTGACGGGGGCCCGCACA
>NZ_CAMFLB010000141.1:0-322 GCF_945957435.1 Serratia sp. PL7
TGTGCGGGCCCCCGTCAATTCATTTGAGTTTTAACCTTGCGGCCGTACTCCCCAGGCGGTCGACTTAACGCGTTAGCTCCGGAAGCCACGCCTCAAGGGCACAACCTCCAAGTCGACATCGTTTACAGCGTGGACTACCAGGGTATCTAATCCTGTTTGCTCCCCACGCTTTCGCACCTGAGCGTCAGTCTTTGTCCAGGGGGCCGCCTTCGCCACCGGTATTCCTCCAGATCTCTACGCATTTCACCGCTACACCTGGAATTCTACCCCCCTCTACAAGACTCTAGCTTGCCAGTTTCAAATGCAGTTCCCAAGTTAAGCT
>NZ_CAMFLB010000142.1:0-321 GCF_945957435.1 Serratia sp. PL7
GTATCCCCACTGTTCGTCCATTTCCGCGCAGACGATGACGTCACTGCCCGGCTGTATGCGCGAGGTTACCGACTGCGGCCTGAGTTTTTTAAATGGCGGAAAATCGTGTTGAGGCCAACGCCCATAATGCGGGCGGTTGCCCGGCATCCAACGCCATTCATGGCCATATCAATGATTTTCTGGTGCGTACCGGGTTGAGAAGCGGTGTAAGTGAACTGCAGTTGCCATGTTTTACGGCAGTGAGAGCAGAGATAGCGCTGATGTCCGGCAGTGCTTTTGCCGTTACGCACCACCCCGTCAGTAGCTGAACAGGAGGGACAG
>NZ_CAMFLB010000143.1:0-321 GCF_945957435.1 Serratia sp. PL7
CTGTCCCTCCTGTTCAGCTACTGACGGGGTGGTGCGTAACGGCAAAAGCACTGCCGGACATCAACGCTATCTCTGCTCTCACTGCCGTAAAACATGGCAACTGCTGTTCACTTACACCGCTTCTCAACCCGGTACGCACCAGAAAATCATTGATATGGCCATGAATGGTGTTGGATGCCGGGCAACCGCCCGCATTATGGGCGTTGGCCTCAACACGATTTTACGTCACTTAAAAAACTCAGGCCGCAGTCGGTAACCTCGCGCATACAGCCGGGCAGTGACGTCATCGTCTGCGCGGAAATGGACGAACAGTGGGGCTAT
>NZ_CAMFLB010000144.1:0-312 GCF_945957435.1 Serratia sp. PL7
TTGATTCGAGTGGCGTGCTCACACAGATTGTCTGATAGAAAGTAACGAGCAGAAATACCTTTATAGGCTTGTAGCTCAGGTGGTTAGAGCGCACCCCTGATAAGGGTGAGGTCGGTGGTTCAAGTCCACTCAGGCCTACCACTTCTTCGAAGTGGAAAAGGTACTGCACGTGACTGTATGGGGCTATAGCTCAGCTGGGAGAGCGCCTGCCTTGCACGCAGGAGGTCAGCGGTTCGATCCCGCTTAGCTCCACCATATAGTCCGGTATTTAATACTTCAGAGTATATTGGCGACAGTATGCTGCGAAGTATT
>NZ_CAMFLB010000145.1:0-301 GCF_945957435.1 Serratia sp. PL7
GGCTTTGTTGAATAAATCGAACTTTTGCTGAGTTGAAGGATCAGATCACGCATCTTCCCGACAACGCAGACCGTTCCGTGGCAAAGCAAAAGTTCAAAATCACCAACTGGCCCACCTACAATAAAGCCCTCATCAACCGTGGCTCCATAACTTTCTGGCTGGATGATGAAGCTATTCAGGCCTGGTATGAGTCAGCAACACCTTCTTCACGAGGCAGACCTCAGCGCTATTCTGACCTTGCCATCACGACTGTGCTGGTCATTAAACGCGTATTCAGGCTGACCCTGCGCGCTGCGCAGGG
>NZ_CAMFLB010000146.1:0-293 GCF_945957435.1 Serratia sp. PL7
CCATGCGAAAGCATGGGGCTTTTTGCTATGGGTCAAAAACAGAAAATGTCAGTGAAAGCCCCTCACCCCAGCCCTCTCCCAATGCAACGACCGGGAACACCCTGAATACTTGTGTAGGGGAGAGGGGGCAGTCCGGTGTCGTGGATAAGCCCGTGCGGCTTCGGAAAGAGGGAACCTTTGATTAGCCATACCACTTCGGCAGTGATGAGTCAGCCTAAGGATGGGGTATGACGCAGAGAAAACAGCGGGCTCGATCGGTTCCCTCTCCTGTGGGAGAGGGTTAGGGTGAGGGG
>NZ_CAMFLB010000147.1:0-290 GCF_945957435.1 Serratia sp. PL7
TATCTTAAACATGACTCGCAAGTCATCTTTAAGATTTTTTCGGTTATCGCTAACCGGTGATAATGTCTTTCACTCATTATCGGAATGGCGTCCCCAAGGGGATTCGAACCCCTGTTACAGCCGTGAAAGGGCAGTGTCCTAGGCCTCTAGACGATGGGGACACGAAAATCCGATTAAACTGAATAACTTAATCGGTTCGTATCAGCATGAATGACTCATGGCATCAACAGGTAGCGCTTTGCTCGTTACTTTTCATCAGACAATCTGTGTGAGCACGCCACTCGAACTAA
>NZ_CAMFLB010000148.1:0-290 GCF_945957435.1 Serratia sp. PL7
GTTTCATTCCAACCGCGTCACTCTCGTGTCGCCATCAGAACCAATCTCGGAACTTCGCTGAAAATTGTCGTCTACTCTAAAACACCTTTGGTGTTGTAAGGTTAAGCCTCACGGATCATTAGTACTGGTTAGCTCAATGCATCGCTGCACTTACACACCCAGCCTATCAACGTCTTAGTCTTAAACGTTCCTTCAGGGACCTTAAAGGCCCAGGGAAGACTCATCTCGAGGCAAGTTTCGCGCTTAGATGCTTTCAGCGCTTATCTTTTCCGCACTTAGCTACCGGGCAG
>NZ_CAMFLB010000149.1:0-286 GCF_945957435.1 Serratia sp. PL7
TCCGGTAACAAAGACGCAGCAGCAGCCGTAGGTAAAGCTCTGGCTGAGCGCGCGTTGGAAAAAGGGATTGCGAAAGTATCCTTTGACCGTTCCGGTTTCCAATATCATGGTCGAGTCCAGGCACTGGCAGATGCTGCCCGTGAAGCTGGCCTTCAGTTCTAAGGAAGAGGTTTAAGATGGCTCACATCGAAAAACAAGCTGGCGAACTGCAGGAAAAGCTGATCGCGGTAAACCGCGTATCTAAAACCGTAAAAGGTGGCCGTATTTTCAGCTTTACCGCACTGAC
>NZ_CAMFLB010000150.1:0-284 GCF_945957435.1 Serratia sp. PL7
ACCAAAGACAGCGAGCAGAAAGCCGAACAAATTAAGCAGTTGCAGCAGGCCAGCGCCAAGCTGCAAGAGCAACAGATCGCGGCTCAAACCAAAACTACCGATGAAAAAGCCCAGTTGGCTGCACAGCTACAGCAAAACCAGCAGGCGTTGGCGAAGCTGCAAGAACAGTTGTCTGCCCAGACCAAAGAGCGTGAGCAAAAGGCCCTGCAGGTAACACAGCTGCAAGATCAACTGGCTGCGCGCAGCAAAGAGAACGAGCAGAAGACCCAACAGGCGATGGCGAA
>NZ_CAMFLB010000151.1:0-272 GCF_945957435.1 Serratia sp. PL7
TCACCTACTAGCTAATCCCATCTGGGCACATCCGATGGTGTGAGGCCCGAAGGTCCCCCACTTTGGTCCGAAGACGTTATGCGGTATTAGCTACCGTTTCCAGTAGTTATCCCCCTCCATCGGGCAGTTTCCCAGACATTACTCACCCGTCCGCCGCTCGTCACCCAGGAGCAAGCTCCTTGTGCTACCGCTCGACTTGCATGTGTTAGGCCTGCCGCCAGCGTTCAATCTGAGCCATGATCAAACTCTTCAATTAAAAGCTTGATTTGCTG
>NZ_CAMFLB010000152.1:0-259 GCF_945957435.1 Serratia sp. PL7
GGAGCAAGCTCCCCTGTGCTACCGCTCGACTTGCATGTGTTAAGCCTGCCGCCAGCGTTCAATCTGAGCCATGATCAAACTCTTCAATTAAAAGCTTGATTTGCTTCCACTCGAGAAGCGATGCTCAAAGATTTACTGCATGAATTTTACTTCAGTTAGTCACTCTTCAAGACTTGATATTTTTTTGCATCCGAAGATGCTGGATATCGTCTTGTGGAGTGCCCACACAGATTGTCTGATAAATTGTTAAAGAGCAGTG
>NZ_CAMFLB010000153.1:0-257 GCF_945957435.1 Serratia sp. PL7
CGTGCCATAAAGTGAGAACCGCCACAGGCTTCCATTGCGATGGTTGTAGCGGGGCATGTCGCCAAAAATTCGATCAACTTTGGCCGGGTAAATTTTTTACGGTAAACAGCCTTCCCGCGACGATCCTGGCAATGAATATGGAAAGAGTTTTTACCCAGATCGATACCAATGAGCGCAATGTTTTCCATGATAGTTCTCCGAATGAAAGCCTGTCCTCAGCATAGTACCGGGAAGGAGGGAGTGACCATCTCATTAAA
>NZ_CAMFLB010000154.1:0-254 GCF_945957435.1 Serratia sp. PL7
GCCATCAGAACCAATCTCGGAACTTCGCTGAAAATCTCTCTAAAAACACCTTCGGTGTTGTAAGGTTAAGCCTCACGGATCATTAGTACTGGTTAGCTCAATGCATCGCTGCACTTACACACCCAGCCTATCAACGTCTTAGTCTTAAACGTTCCTTCAGGGGCCTTAAAGGCCCAGGGAAGACTCATCTTGAGGCAAGTTTCGCGCTTAGATGCTTTCAGCGCTTATCTTTTCCGCACTTAGCTACCGGGCAA
>NZ_CAMFLB010000155.1:0-249 GCF_945957435.1 Serratia sp. PL7
GTACCTTGACGGGCACCTGCTGCATAAGCAACAACAACCTGGTGTACCAGCGCTTCGTTGAAATCACGACCGAAGGTAGTTTCGGAAACAGTCAGCGCGCTTTGCGCGTCTTTCAATACTAATTCCATTGCTATCCCCTTACGCCTTCACAGCTGGTTTAACGATCAGGTTGCCACCGGTTGCGCCCGGTACAGCACCCTTAACCAGCAGCAGGTTGCGCTCAGCGTCAACACGTACTACGTCCAGGCT
>NZ_CAMFLB010000156.1:0-246 GCF_945957435.1 Serratia sp. PL7
TCCTGAATTCAACAAGCAAATGCTTGGTTGATGTGGTGATACCACCGATTTATCCGTGTCTTAGAGGGACAATCGATGTCTAAAGAAAAATTTGAACGTTCAAAACCGCACGTTAACGTCGGTACTATCGGCCACGTTGACCACGGCAAAACTACCCTGACTGCTGCAATCACTACCGTTCTGGCTAAAACCTACGGTGGTTCTGCACGTGCTTTCGACCAGATCGACAACGCGCCAGAAGAGAAG
>NZ_CAMFLB010000157.1:0-237 GCF_945957435.1 Serratia sp. PL7
GCGAGTGGTAAATAAAGGTTTCTGCAAGTGACTGTATGGGGCTATAGCTCAGCTGGGAGAGCGCCTGCCTTGCACGCAGGAGGTCAGCGGTTCGATCCCGCTTAGCTCCACCATATCCATGCGGTCCTTGATAATACTTCAGAGTGTACTGGCAACAGTATGCTGCGAAGTATTTTGCTCTTTAACAATCTGGAACAAGCTGAAAATTGAAACATGACAGCTGAAACTTATCCCTCC
>NZ_CAMFLB010000158.1:0-223 GCF_945957435.1 Serratia sp. PL7
TATCTTTAGGTAAGGAGGTGATCCAACCGCAGGTTCCCCTACGGTTACCTTGTTACGACTTCACCCCAGTCATGAATCACAAAGTGGTAAGCGCCCTCCCGAAGGTTAAGCTACCTACTTCTTTTGCAACCCACTCCCATGGTGTGACGGGCGGTGTGTACAAGGCCCGGGAACGTATTCACCGTAGCATTCTGATCTACGATTACTAGCGATTCCGACTTCA
>NZ_CAMFLB010000159.1:0-223 GCF_945957435.1 Serratia sp. PL7
GGAGGGATAAGTTTCAGCTGTCATGTTTCAATTTTCAGCTTGTTCCAGATTGTTAAAGAGCAATATCTTAAACACGACTCGCAAGAGTCATCTTTAAGATAATCAGTCACGAATGACCGGTGATAATGTCTTTCACTCATTATCGGATGGCGTCCCCAAGGGGATTCGAACCCCTGTTACAGCCGTGAAAGGGCAGTGTCCTAGGCCTCTAGACGATGGGGAC
>NZ_CAMFLB010000160.1:0-222 GCF_945957435.1 Serratia sp. PL7
TGTAGCAGGATTGATGCCGAGGACGAAAACCATAATCAAACTGTGGCACTTTCGGTCCCCTTCCGATGTAAAGACCGAGGCTTCTTGAACACGGGGTCGGGGAGAGGGAGCCAGTCCGGAGCCGAGTTCAGGTACTGGTGGTAATCTGTAGCAGGATTGATGCCGAGGACGAAAACCATAATCAAACTGTGGCACTTTCGGTCCCCTTCCGATGTAAAGACC
>NZ_CAMFLB010000161.1:0-215 GCF_945957435.1 Serratia sp. PL7
TCAGGTAGCCGAGTTCCAGGATGCGGGCATCGTATAATGGCTATTACCTCAGCCTTCCAAGCTGATGATGTGGGTTCGATTCCCACTGCCCGCTCCAAGATGTGCTGATATAGCTCAGTTGGTAGAGCGCACCCTTGGTAAGGGTGAGGTCGGCAGTTCGAATCTGCCTATCAGCACCACTTCTTAATTTCTCGCCCCCTGATTTTCTTTCTGTT
>NZ_CAMFLB010000162.1:0-204 GCF_945957435.1 Serratia sp. PL7
TTGCAGTATGGTGGGGTAGTAACGACATACCATACGGTATCAAAAAAGAATTCCTGTGCATCCATAGCTCAGCTGGATAGAGTACTCGGCTACGAACCGAGCGGTCGGAGGTTCGAATCCTCCTGGATGCACCATTCTTCAAGTGAAGTTTCACGGAACGAAACCCATCGCTAAAAAAATAAAACTGCATCCATAGCTCAGCTG
>NZ_CAMFLB010000163.1:0-202 GCF_945957435.1 Serratia sp. PL7
GATAGAGTACTCGGCTACGAACCGAGCGGTCGGAGGTTCGAATCCTCCTGGATGCACCATATTACTAAGTGTTTGTCTGAGAGTGTTTAGCTCACAGATGAATGCGAGCTGAAAGGTAGCACAAAGGGGGATAACGTTGCTTTAGCAACGGCCCTGCGGGCGAAGCGGTTACGCTGAGTAATCCTCCTGGATGCACCATATT
>NZ_CAMFLB010000164.1:0-194 GCF_945957435.1 Serratia sp. PL7
GAATGTTTCTCGGTAACGCGGGAGGTGCATATTACGCTTTCCCGCTGAAGAGTCAACCTTTTTCTCTTACGAGACGCGGTGTTTTCACCGGGTTGCTTCTTCCTGGCTGGGCGACTTGTTCGTCGTTGTTCCCGGTCAGTGGAGGCGCATTATAGGGAGTTCTCAGAAGGGCGCAACCCCTAAATTCAAAAAAC
>NZ_CAMFLB010000165.1:0-187 GCF_945957435.1 Serratia sp. PL7
ATTAGTGTGCTGATATGGCTCAGTTGGTAGAGCGCACCCTTGGTAAGGGTGAGGTCCCCAGTTCGACTCTGGGTATCAGCACCACTTTATTTAAGTGGTTTAGAAGTTCGGCAGAAAGAAAAGAATCAAAAGAATTTGCTTGGCGGCAATAGCGCGGTGGTCCCACCTGACCCCATGCCGAACTCAG
>NZ_CAMFLB010000166.1:0-180 GCF_945957435.1 Serratia sp. PL7
CTGACACGCCCTGTCGCTGCGGTTCAGTGCCTGTGAGGTAGTCTCGAACATGTGCTGCAAACTGCTGTAGCTTTCCTGCCACGCCTGATGCTGTTGCTCGTAGCTGGCCTGTAAGCTCTCTAAGGCGCTCAGAAGCTGTTTTTCCATTTCGGTCATGGTTTTCTCTGTCCTGTGGGTCAA
>NZ_CAMFLB010000167.1:0-180 GCF_945957435.1 Serratia sp. PL7
GTTGATTGATCGATCAGACGATGATCAAACGCTTTCAGGCGGATACGGATTCTTTGGTTCTGCATGAGACCAGAGCTCCAATTATTTATAAACGTAAATAATTACTCCTCACACCCATTTCGATTGATGGGGGAGTGTAATCGTCAACATATAACCCCCATATCGGGAGTATTGTTCGAA
>NZ_CAMFLB010000168.1:0-177 GCF_945957435.1 Serratia sp. PL7
CTTCGCCAACGCCTGCTGGTTTTGCTGTAGCTGTGCAGCCAACTGGGCTTTTTCATCGTTAACTTTGGCTTGTACCGTCAACTGCTCCTGCAACTTGGCGCTCGCCTGTTGCAGTTGCTTCACCTGTTCGGCTTTCTGCTCGCTGTCTTTGGTCTGGGCAGCCAGCTGTTCTTGCAG
>NZ_CAMFLB010000169.1:0-168 GCF_945957435.1 Serratia sp. PL7
CCACCTACTAGCTAATCCCATCTGGGCACATCTGATGGCAAGAGGCCCGAAGGTCCCCCTCTTTGGTCTTGCGACGTTATGCGGTATTAGCTACCGTTTCCAGTAGTTATCCCCCTCCATCAGGCAGTTTCCCAGACATTACTCACCCGTCCGCCGCTCGTCACCCAG
>NZ_CAMFLB010000170.1:0-158 GCF_945957435.1 Serratia sp. PL7
TGACATGCCACCCATTGACTTCTATATCTGAATTCAACCTTGTATTGGCTGAGGTATGAAACGCGCCACATTCGACTCTCGCACCTGAACGCTGCTCCGGAACAGCTCCCTCTCCCTGTGGGAGGGAACCGAACGTGCCACCAATTAGCTTCCGTATC
>NZ_CAMFLB010000171.1:0-158 GCF_945957435.1 Serratia sp. PL7
TGGTATAACACGCTATACCAAATTTGTTTTGGCTCTCGCACCATGATATGATGAACGTATCAAGTTTAGGAGGGCTGACGATGGCTCACGTACAAAAATTTACAAAAGGAGCGGTTGGCGGTCTTTCCATTCATATTGAACGGAAAACCTTGAACCAC
>NZ_CAMFLB010000172.1:0-155 GCF_945957435.1 Serratia sp. PL7
GCTCTTTAACAATTTATCAGACAATCTGTGTGGGCACTCACAAGACGATATCCAGCTACTTCGGTAGCAAAAAAATATCAAGTCTTGAAGAGTGACCAAGCAGTAATTCATGCGAATGAATTATTACGAAAGTTAATTTTCGAGCATCGCTGCAC
>NZ_CAMFLB010000173.1:0-153 GCF_945957435.1 Serratia sp. PL7
TGCAGTTGAGTGCAGTGTCCACACAGATTGTCTGATGAAAAAGTAACGAGCAGAAATACCTTTATAGGCTTGTAGCTCAGGTGGTTAGAGCGCACCCCTGATAAGGGTGAGGTCGGTGGTTCAAGTCCACTCAGGCCTACCAAATTCGCACTT
>NZ_CAMFLB010000174.1:0-149 GCF_945957435.1 Serratia sp. PL7
TGTAGCAGGATTGATGCCGAGGACGAAAACCATAATCAAACTGTGGTGGCACTTTCGGTCCCCTTCCGATGTAAAGACCGAGGCTTCTTGAACACGGGGTCGGGAAGAGGGAGCCAGTCCGGAGCCGAGTTCAGGTGCTGGTGGTAATC
>NZ_CAMFLB010000175.1:0-144 GCF_945957435.1 Serratia sp. PL7
CCGAGAAACTCATCGGCGCGGGCTGCGTATATTACGCTTTTCGCCCTGAGAGTCAAGCGTTTATTTCGCTTTCTTCTCGCTGACCCGGCGGCTTGTCAGTCGTTGTTCCCGGTCAGTGGAGGCGCATTATAGGGAGTTCTCGGC
>NZ_CAMFLB010000176.1:0-143 GCF_945957435.1 Serratia sp. PL7
CGCGCTTGAAAAGTTTTTTGCATTTAGGGGTTGCGGCCCGCCGAGAACTCCCTATAATGCGCCTCCACTGACCGGGAACAACGACTGACAAGCCGCCGGGTCAGCGAGAGAAAAGCGAAATAAACGCTTGACTCTCCGGGTGA
>NZ_CAMFLB010000177.1:0-142 GCF_945957435.1 Serratia sp. PL7
CAAAACCTTGTGGTATAGGTAAGTGCCGGAAAGTTTGTGACTGTCAAGTACAGTGACAAACGACAATGGCGCTCGATTTTTCACGAAAAATCTCACCTTTACCCGAAATTATCGAATCAGTGATTCGATAAGCAAATTTCGG
>NZ_CAMFLB010000178.1:0-142 GCF_945957435.1 Serratia sp. PL7
CGACAGGGAAATAGACAGCCGGGGCACAATCTCTCCCGCGGGCTCAGAGGCACAAGGGCTAGGGGGAGCTCACCGGCTATCTCCCGATGATCTGTCGGGGATCTTCTCCGCTAAGGCGGAGAAGATCAAGACATAAGGGTTA
>NZ_CAMFLB010000179.1:0-140 GCF_945957435.1 Serratia sp. PL7
TGACATGCCACCCATTGACTTCTATATCTGAATTCAACCTTGTATTGGCTGAGGTATGAAACGTGCCACATTCGACTCCCGCACCTGAACGCTGCTCCGGAACAGCTCCCTCTCCCTGTGGGAGGGGACCGAACGTGCCA
>NZ_CAMFLB010000180.1:0-139 GCF_945957435.1 Serratia sp. PL7
CCCCACCACCATCTCTTTATGTACCTCCCACATTTGAAATCATCATGTCACTCCCATGTATCACCGAATTGGGAAGGATGAGAAGCTTCGACCAAGGTTCGAGTCCACGCAGTGGACAACGCGCTTGCGCGGTCATCCT
>NZ_CAMFLB010000181.1:0-136 GCF_945957435.1 Serratia sp. PL7
CCCCCTGCGTGACAGGCAGGTATTCTAACCAACTGAACTACCGCTCCACCGATTCTTTTACGTCGCATCTTTCGATGCTGGCAAAACCACCTTGGTGATTTCGCGCATTATCAGGTGTCATACTGATAACGTTTAA
>NZ_CAMFLB010000182.1:0-122 GCF_945957435.1 Serratia sp. PL7
TCCCTATAATGCGCCTCCATCGACACGGAACATGTGAACAACTTCACAGAGTCTCCGGGGGTCGCAGAGAAAAAACCTGAAATTAAGGTTGACTCTGAAAGAGGAAAGCGTAATATACGCCA
>NZ_CAMFLB010000183.1:0-120 GCF_945957435.1 Serratia sp. PL7
TGGGGTCCGCTTGGAAAACGGAATCTATGGTCACTCCCGTTTTTGCAACACCGATTTTGACGATAAGTTGGCTTGCTTGAATCTATCCGGCGTCTGAATGGGATTTTATTCCCGCGCCTC
>NZ_CAMFLB010000184.1:0-118 GCF_945957435.1 Serratia sp. PL7
GACGTTAACGTGCGGTTTTGTACGTTCAAACTTTTCTTTAGACATCGATTGTCCCTCTAAGACACGGATAAATCGGTGGTATCACCACATCAACCAAGCATTTGCTCGTTGAATCCAG
>NZ_CAMFLB010000185.1:0-115 GCF_945957435.1 Serratia sp. PL7
CAGCTGAGCTATGGATGCAAATGGCGGTGAGGCGGGGATTCGAACCCCGGATGCAGCTTTTGACCGCATACTCCCTTAGCAGGGGAGCGCCTTCAGCCTCTCGGCCACCTCACCA
>NZ_CAMFLB010000186.1:0-107 GCF_945957435.1 Serratia sp. PL7
ATGCTGCGTTATGCGCGCGGTCGTTTACCCAAAAGTAAACTTCCCTTCCGCATGCCTTGCCTAAGCACGAATTAACAGGATTTCCAACAGGAAAGACTGTTATTCAC
>NZ_CAMFLB010000187.1:0-107 GCF_945957435.1 Serratia sp. PL7
AAGGCGCGGGAATAAAATCCCATTCAGACGCCGGATAGATTCAAGCAAGCCAACTTGTCGTCAAAATCGGTGTTGCAAAAACGGGAGTGACCATAGATTCCGTTTTC
>NZ_CAMFLB010000188.1:0-106 GCF_945957435.1 Serratia sp. PL7
CCTCTTTCAGAGTCAACCCTAATTTTCAGGATTTTTTCTCTGCGACCCCCGGATACTCTGTGAAGTTGTTCACATGTTCCGTGTCGATGGAGGCGCATTATAGGGA